>CAWATJ010000008.1:0-931633 GCA_963784965.1 uncultured Thermoleophilia bacterium | reverse complement strand
GAGCTTGCTCCGATAGGCGCTGTGCTTGTCGATGACACGTGGGCTTGCCCGCAGGTCGTCCGATGTCACAGCTCGCCTAGATGAATGTCGACCTCGTCGGTACGCGGATCACGTCGCTTTCGTGGCGTGAAGGTGTCGTTTCGACGACACTGCCGCCAGTACGCTGTTGAGTTTTGAGAGATCGGTGGGCTGGGCGTCGCTTTTCGGAGCCGGCGTGGCAGCTACAGCGGTGTTCTCTGCAGGTGGGCTCTCGAGTCCGCGCGCACCTTGAAAACTCCATAGCGACATCAACACATGTTCTTTTCGATCAAGAGAATAAGAGCACACGGTGGATGCCTTGGCGCCAAGAGCCGATGAAGGACGTGGGCGGCTGCGATAAGCCTCGGGGAGGTGCTGACCAACCTTTGATCCGGGGATTTCCGAATGAGGAAACTCACGCGTGGTAATGCGCGCGTACCCGTGCCTGAATACATAGGGCACGAGGAGGCAAGCTGGGGAACTGAAACATCTAAGTACCCAGAGGAAAGGAAAGAAACCTCGACTCCCTGAGTAGTGGCGAGCGAAAAGGGAAGAGCCCAAACCCGGGCGATGTGATAGACGGCAGTCGTTGTCGTTCGGGGGTTGTAGGGCCTGGCTTGATCCGCCTGCCGGCGGGTCGGGAAGTTACAAAGTTGCGTGATAGCGGAACCGGATGGAAAGCCGGGCCACAGCGGGTAACAGCCCCGTACGCGAAATTGCGCAGCCTTCCTTGACAGGTACCTGAGTACGGCCGGGCACGGGAAACCCGGTCGGAACCCGCGGGGACCACCCCGCAAGGCTAAGTACTCCTTGGCGACCGATAGTGAACTAGTACCGTGAGGGAAAGGTGAAAAGTACCCCGGAAGGGGAGTGAAATAGCACCTGAAACCGTGTGCTTACAAGCGGTCGGAGCAGGCTTTGTCCTGTGACGGCGTGCCTTTTGCATAATGAGCCAGCGAGTTACTCTTCAACGGCAAGGTTAAGGAAACGGAGCCGTAGCGAAAGCGAGTCTTAATAGGGCGCTTTAGTCGTTGGAGGTAGACCCGAAACTGAGTGATCTACCCATGGGCAGGTTGAAGCGGGGGTAAGACCCCGTGGAGGACCGAACACACGTCGGTTGAAAACGGCGGTGATGACCTGTGGGTCGGAGTGAAAGGCTAATCAAACTCAGAGATATCTGGTTCTCCCCGAAATATATTTAGGTATAGCGTCACATGTTCATTTCCGGTTGTAGAGCACTGTTTGGTCTAGGGGGCCTACCAGCTTACTGAAATCAGGCAAACTCCGAATGCCGGAAATCTAGAGTGTGGCAGTCAGAGTGCGGGGGATAAGCTTCGTGCTCGAAAGGGAAACAGCCCAGACCGTCGGCTAAGGCCCCTAATTCCATGCTAAGTGGGAAACGATGTTCGATTGCAGAGACAACCAGGATGTTGGCTTAGAAGCAGCCACCATTAAAAGAGTGCGTAACAGCTCACTGGTCAAGTGGTCGGGCGCGGACAATGTAACGGGGCTCAAGCATGGAGCCGAAGCCACGGACTTCGTGTTTACACGGAGTGGTAGGGGAGCGTTCCCATTGCGGTGAAGCGGCGGCGGAAGCCAGCCGTGGAGCGGTGGGAAGTGAGAATGCTGGCATGAGTAACGAAAGAGGAGTGAGAAACTCCTCCGCCGAATGCCTAAGGGTTCCTGAGTAAAGCTAATCTACTCAGGGTTAGTCGGGACCTAAGCCGAGGCCGCAAGGCGTAGGCGATGGACAACAGGTTGATATTCCTGTACCACGTAGTGACCGTTACCACCAATGGCGGGACGGGGTAGGCTAGGGGAACCCAGGCGATGGTCGTCCTGGGGTAACCGCGTAGGGCGGGTGATAGGGAAATCCGTCACCCATCGAGCCTGAGACGGGATGCCGAGTCCGCATGGACGAAGTCCTTGAAGCCATGCCTCCTAGAAAAGCGTCTAGGGAGGTCGCGCGTGCCCGTACCAAAACCGACACAGGTAGGCAGGTAGAGAATACCAAGGCGATCGGAAGAACCCTCGTTAAGGAACTCGGCAAAATGGCCCCGTAACTTCGGGAGAAGGGGCGCCCCAGTAGAGTGACATTCCTTCGCGGAATCGAGCTCGAGGGGGCCGCAGTGAAACGGCCCAAGCGACTGTTTACCAAAAACACAGGTCTCTGCGAAGTCGTAAGACGACGTATAGGGGCTGACGCCTGCCCGGTGCTGGAAGGTCACGAGGAGAGGTTAGCCTTCGGGCGAAGCTTTGAATCCAAGCCCCAGTAAACGGCGGCGGTAACTATAACCGTCCTAAGGTAGCGAAATTCCTTGTCGGGTAAGTTCCGACCTGCACGAATGGCGTAACGACTTGGGCGCTGTCTCAACGAGGGATCCGGTGAAATTGTAGTCTCGGTGAAGATGCCGAGTACCCGTGGCTGGACGGAAAGACCCCGTGAACCTTTACTATAGCTTTGCGTTGAAGTTTGGTGTTCGTTGTCCAGGATAGGTGGGAGACTTTGAAGCGGGGGCGTCAGCCCTCGTGGAGTCAACCTTGGGATACCACCCTATGGATTCTGGGCTTCTAACCCGATGCCGTGATCCGGGTCGGGAACAGCGTGAGGTGGGTAGTTTGACTGGGGCGGTCGCCTCCTAAAATGTAACGGAGGCGCGCAAAGGTTCCCTCAGCACGGTTGGAAATCGTGCGTAGAGCGTAATGGCATAAGGGAGCTTGACTGCGAGACTGACAAGTCGAGCAGGGACGAAAGTCGGCCATAGTGATCCGGCGGTAGAGAGTGGAATCGCCGTCGCTCAACGGATAAAAGGTACTCCGGGGATAACAGGCTTATCCTCCCCAAGAGTCCACATCGACGGGAGGGTTTGGCACCTCGATGTCGGCTCGTCGCATCCTGGGGCTGAAGCAGGTCCCAAGGGTTGGGCTGTTCGCCCATTAAAGCGGTACGCGAGCTGGGTTCAGAACGTCGTGAGACAGTTCGGTCCCTATCCGCCATGGGCGCTGGGAGCTTGAGAGGAGTCGTCTCTAGTACGAGAGGACCGAGATGAACAGACCTCTGGTGTATCAGTTGTCGTGCCAACGGCACTGCTGACTAGCTACGTCTGGACGGGATAACCGCTGAAAGCATCTAAGCGGGAAGCCCACCTCAAGATGAGGCTCCCCATCACTTCGAGTGAGTAAGGGCCGTGGAAGACCACCACGTCGATAGGCGGGCGGTGTAAGCACAGCAATGTGTTCAGCTGACCCGTACTAATTGCCCGAGGTCTTGATTTTGAACATGTCTGAGTCGCTATGGAGTTTTGAAGGTACGAGCGGCGCTCGTACCGCCCACGCCCTGTGTCTTCACGAGCAGTCTCCACGAACATGGTGTGCCGGCGGTCGCGGCCCCACCTTTGACACTTTCGGCGGTCATAGCAGCGGGGGTACACCTCTTCCCATTCCGAACAGAGAAGTTAAGCCCGCCGGCGCCAATGGTACTTGGGGCGAGAGCCCCTGGGAGAGTAGGACGCCGCCGAATTAGCTCGAGGGGCGGAAGGAGCGGACCGAGAGGAGCGCTCCTTCCGCCCCTCTCGTTTTTCCGCCCCTCTTTGTCGCTCAGTCCGCGAGTGGGGGGTGCCCGCCCTTGGCCGACGTCGACGGACGATCGGCCGGGTTCGGGCGGGCACTCTCGGCAGCGATCCCCAAGGCCCGCAGGCGCCTCACGCGTTCCGCGAGCGGAGGATGGGTCTGAAACATCCGGGACAGCCGGTCGCGCTCGAAGGGATCTACCGTGTAGAGCGGCTCGGTTGCAGGCGATGCGGCAAACGACACGAGTTCGCCGGCGTGATCGAGGCGCAGGAGTGCGTCTGCAAGGTCGTGTGGGTTGCACACGGCTGCAGCGTCGCGATCGGCGGCGAACTCGCGCTTGGGCGACAACAGCGCGTGGGTGAAAGCAGCCCCGACAGGAGCCAGAACGAACAGGAGGCCCCGCGAGAGAAAGCCCCCGACCCTGCTCGTCTCGACGAGCGTCGTGGCAAGGAGCACGGCGAACATCTGCGTGAGGACGTCGAGGCTCCGCACATGCGCAAGCTCGTGGGCGATGACGGCCTCGAGCTCGTCGCGGCGGACCACCCGGAGCAGGCCGGTCGATACGGCGAGCGTGGCGCCACCGGGGCCGCGACCGACGACAAAGGCTCGCGGAAAGCCGTCATCGATCAGGCAGAGTTTCGGCGAGGCGACCCGCAGCTGGGCTGCAACGCGGTCGGTCGCGGAGCGCAGGAGTGGATCCTCCGCAAGCGCGAACGGGCGTGCTTCGAGCATGCCGAGCAGCGCTCTGTCACCGAGCCAGTAGACGGCTATCGCCGCGCCGAGGGCGCAGAACGCGAAGAGGCCGGCGCTCCGCTCGCGCCCGATCAGCCACCCGACGCCGCTCGCGAGCGCCACGAGGAAGCCGACGAGGACGAAGGCCTTGAGAAAGTTCGCCGTGATCCGGCGGCGCACTACCCGTCGTCGTCGCTGTCGTCGCTGTCGCTCTCGAGCCCTCGGGGAGGCCAGTCGGGCTCGGGCGCGTCGCATCTGCTCGAGCAGTGGAGCGACGCGACGTTCTGCAGCGGCACGAGGATATGGCCGTTCAACTCGACATGGGGGACGTCTTCGATCGAGCAGTACGCGGTGAGCACACCTTCCTGGTACTCGCCCCCGAAAAGTGCCAACTCGACCTGCTCGCCCTTGTACTTGTTGGTGTAGTCCTCCACGGCTTGCAGCCTAGCCAATGCCGCATAAATAGGCGGTCGTCCTTGCTCTACCTGCCGTGAAATGCGCTACTCGCGTGGTCATGGTTTGGTTCCGAAAGCGCTGCCACCGGAGACAACAGAGTGACAGGCATGAGGTCATGGGAGAAGCAACCCCCGGGGCAGCGAATCCGGCCGGCAACGCGTCGCAGGCCTGGCGCTTTGAACTTCGATGACACGCGCCACGACGCGATAGCGCTGCACCACGGGCACGTTGTCGGGGTCGCGGCCTCCGCCTCGCGGCGGAGGCCGCGAACGAACGTCTCGGCCTCGTTGGCGAGCGCCTGGCTCAGTAGTCGAAGTGGATCAGCTCGCAGTTGCCGATCGGCCCGTGCTCGACGCCGAGATAGTCGAGGATCGCTCGGATCGGGCCACCATGCGAGACGACGAGCACGGGTCCGGCGAGATGACGGTCGCGGATCCTGTTCATTGCGGCGATCACCCGTTCCGCGACATCGCCGGTCGTTTCGCGGTCGCCCCACCGCCCACGGACCGCGTCGGGGAACCGAGACTGGATCTCGGTGTCCGTCAATCCCTCCCAACTTCCAAAATTCTTCTCGCGGAGGTCGGGGTCGAATGTGACTTCGAGCCCGTGGACGTCAGCGACGATCGTGGCCGTGTCGCGTGCTCGCACGAGGTCGCTCGAATAGACGGCTGCGAGCGGGTGCGCCGCGAGACGGTCGGCGAGCTCGTGCGCCTGCTCGAGCCCCGTTGCGTTCAGCGGTCTGTCGGTATGGCCCTGGACACGGTGCTCCAGGTTCCAGTCGGTTTCGCCGTGCCGCGTGAGCAGGAATGCCGTCATCCGTTTACCGTAGCCGGATGCCGATCGTGCAGGTCACCGCACTCCGCCAGCGGGTCGGGGTCGACCTCGACGTCGTCTCGCGGGCGATCGCCGTCGCCGTGAGCAGAGAGCTGGGCGATGACCCCTCAGGCACGTGGATCACCTGGGAGACGCTCGCTCCCGGCTGCTACCGGGAGGGCGAAGATGATGCTCCGCTCGAGCAGCCGACGGCAACCCACCCACCCATCGTGCGGGTGAACGCTTTCGAGGGTCGGTCGGCGGAGGTGGTCGCTCGAGTGCTCTCGGCCGTTGCGGGGACCGTCGTGAGGGAGCTCGGGCTCGAGCCTGGTAACGCATTCGTGGTGTGGGACGAGCTCCGCGCCGGGCGCCTCCACATCGGCGGCGCCATGCCCGGCACGGAGAGCCTCTAGGATCGAATCATGGATCTCGGGCTCGCCGGCAAGGTCGCGATCATCACCGGGGCGAGCCGCGGGATCGGCCGCGGGATCGCCTCGCGCCTTGCGGAGGAAGGCGCGCACGTCGTCCTGTGCGCGCGTGGAGCCGGCGACCTCGATGCCACGGTTCAGACAATCGCGGGGCCGGGACAGGCTCTTGGCGTCGCCGTGGACGTCACCTCTCCGGACGGTGCGGCGGCGGTCGTCGACGCAGCGGTCGAGCAGTTCGGCGGACTCGACATCGTCGTCAACAACGTCGGCGGCTCCGGTGCCCGATCCTTCGAAGCCATGGACGCCGAGGATCTGCAGGCCGTCCTCGGCAGGAACCTGTTTCCGGCACTCAACGTCTCTCGCGCGGCGCTGCCCGAGCTGCGCAGGCGGGGCGGGGGTGTGATCGCCATGATCGCGTCGGTCTGGGGGCGGGAAGGTGGCGGTGGGCCAAGCTACAACGTCGCGAAAGCAGCGGAGATCAGCCTTGCCAAAGCAATGGCCCGCGATCTCGCGGCGGACGGGATCCGGGTGCTCAGCATTGCTCCTGGCTCGACGTTGTTTCCGGGTGGAAGTTGGGAGCGGCGCCTCCGGGACGACCCCGAGGGCACGGCGGCATTTATCGAGCGTGAGCTTCCGTTCGGCCGGCTCGGAACCGTCGACGAGGTCGCCGACGCAGTCGCATTCCTGGTCTCCTCGCGAGCGTCGTGGGTTGTCGGCGCCTGCGTCTCCGTCGACGGCGGGCAGTCACGGTCGTTCTGAGGCGACGGCCGGACGGTGGTCGGGATCGACGATCCACCCGTATCGCGTTTTGCTGCCGACCGGAGTCCGGGGTCGCGACTACGCTCCGTTCCATGGGAATTGCGGGCCATATCAAGGAACCCTTCGAGGAGCGTGTGCGCGCTTACGAGGATGCGTGGCTCTCCCCGCTCGCGGTTCACTCGTTCGAAACCCGCGGCAGGGCGGAGCCCGAAGAGCCGTGCGGCGTGCGCACGCCGTTCCAGCGCGACCGCGACCGCCTGGTTCACTCGAAGCCGTTCAGGCGGCTGAAGGGGAAGACACAGGTCTTCATCGATCCGGACGGCGACCATTACCGCACCCGCATGACCCATACGCTCGAGACGACCGCCATCTCGCGCGTCGTCGCAAGGGCGCTCCGCCTCAACGAAGACCTCGTGGAGGCAATCGGTCTCGGTCACGACACGGGTCACACGCCGTTCGGCCACGCCGGCGAACAGGCGCTGGACGAGGCGCTCACCGCTGCCTTCGGCCGCCGCTTCCGGCACAACGAGCAGTCGTGGCGCATTGCCCGGCGCCTCAACCTCACCCACGAGGTCTGCGACGGCATCCTGACGCACACCGGGGCGCAGGAGCCCGAGACGCTCGAGGGGAAGATCGTCCGCGTCGTCGACCGGGTCGCGTACATCAATCACGACATCGACGACGCGATCCGATACGGGATCCTTTCCGACGCGGATCTGCCTCGCACGGAGATCGAGCTCCTCGGTGCGGCCGGGTCCGAGCGGATCGACGCGCTCGTCCACGACCTCGTGGACACCTCCGAGCAGTCGGGTGACATTCGCCAGAGCGATGAGATCGGCGAGGCGATGCTCTCGCTCCGCTCGTTCATGTTCGACCACGTCTACCTCGGCCCTCACGTCGGGCCCGAGCACCGACGTGCCCATGACGTCGTCCAGGAGATCTTCTCGCGACTCGTTGCCGACCCTTCGCTGTTGCCTGCAAGCGCCGGCGAGCTCGCCGACCGGATCATCGACTATGTCTCAGGCATGACGGATCGGTTCGCTCTCGCCTACGCCGCGGGGCTGTAGTGGCCCGTATCAAGGATCAGAGCGTGCGTGACGTCGTCGCTGCCGCCAACATCGTCGAGGTCGTCGGGCTGCGTACGTCCCTGCGCAAGAGCTCCGGTACCCGGTACATGGGCCGTTGCCCGTTTCACGAGGAGCGGTCTCCGAGTTTCTCCGTCAACGCCGACCTCAACCTCTATCACTGTTTCGGGTGCGGCAAGGGGGGCGACGTCGTCACCTTCGTGCGCGAGACGGAAGGGCTCGACTTCGTCGGTTCGATCGAGTGGCTCGCCGAGCGCTTCCGCGTCCCGCTCGAATACGAGGAGAGCTCGCCGCACGCGGATGAGTCACGGCGACGGCGCGAGCGGCTCTTTGCCGTCCTCGATCAGGCCGCAGCCTTTTTCGAACGCCACTTGTGGGAGGGGGTCGACGGGGAGCCCGTCCGAGCGTATCTCGCGAGCCGCGGGCTCGGTGAGCAGGCTTCGAAGGACTTCCGCCTGGGCCTTTCGCCCGGCCAAGGACTCGCCGTCAAGGCTCTGGAGAAGGGGTTCACCGCCGACGAGCTGCGAGCCGCGGGGCTCACGAACCAGCGTGGCGGCGATTACTTCCCGCCACGCCTGATGTTCCCGCTCGCCGACGCACGGGGCCGGGTGATCGGCTTTCAGGCCCGCAAGCTGCATGACGACGACCCGCTGAAAGGTAAGTACGTCAATTCACCCGAGAGCGAGCTGTTCAAGAAGAGCAATGTGCTGTACGGGCTCCATCTCGCCCGGCCGGCGATTGCGAAACAGGACAGGGCAGTGTTGGTCGAAGGGAACACCGACGTGATCGCACTTCGGCAGGCGGGGTTCGAGCCGGTCGTCGCCTCGATGGGGACGGCGCTGACCGAGCATCATCTGAGGGAGCTTGCGAGGCTGACCCGGCGCCTGTACCTGTGCTTCGACGCCGATGCGGCCGGAGAGGACGCGACACTTCGTGGAATGGAGCGGGCGCACAGCCAGGGCTTCGAGATCCGGGTCGTCGTGCTTCCGCCAGGGCAGGACCCGGCAGATGCGCCCGACGGGTTCGAGCAGAGGCTGGGGCAGGCCGAGAGCTACCTGCATTACCGCGTCCGGCTGGAGCTCGAACGCGCAGCCGATCGCCAGGAGGCCTTCGTTCGCGCTCGCGAGATTCTCTCCAAGGCGGAGGACTCGCCCGAGCGCCAGGAGGCGCTGCGGCTCGTGGCCGATCGCCTCGATCTGCCGCGGGAGACACTCTCCGGCATCGCTCCTGCCCGTGGCGCCTCGGCGGCCGGCGACCCGGGCCAGCCCAAGAAACTGCTCGACGCCGGTATCCGGCTCGAACGTGAAGCGCTTGCGGCGATCGTCGCGCATCCGGAGCTCGTGGACGCACTGGCAGGACTCGGCGAGGAGCATTTCGATCTCGAGGAGCACCGGCGGATGCGAGCGGCTCTGGTTGCGAGGGTGCCGCCCGACGCCGATCTCGTTGCGCTTCTGGCCGAGCTCGACGCCACTGCGTCGAGTGAGGGGATCACGCGGCGGACGGGGACGGAGATGTTGCTCCGCCTGCGAGAGCGAAAGCTACGCCGCGATCTCCACGGTGAGACGGATCTCGCCCGTGCAACCGAGCTGCAAGCTCATCTGGCGAAGGTGCGACAGGCCTTGACGGAGCTTGCGTAGAGCTGCGCCGGCGTCCGCGTCTTGCTACGCAGGGTCAGTCGGCACGCGCGGACGTTCGGGTGGGTGAGCCGGAGGTTCCTGGTGGACGAACAGCCCGAGGGCCACGCGCCTGATCTGGCGTGTTAGCGGCTCCTCGGTCGAATCGGACGGACGCGACCAGGCGGCTGCGACCTCGGCACCGAGCAACAGGGCAGACGCATAGAGATACACCGAATAGAGGAAGATGAGCGCGAAGGTCAGCGAGCCGTAGATGATGCTCAGGCTGCGCGTCCGATCGTAGATCAGACCCGAGACGAGCGAGATCGAGAGCAGCAGTAAAGCCGTAACGATCGCGCCCGCGAGCGCGTCACCGAGCTTGAGCCGTCGGGCAGGCACAAACCGATAGAGGAGAAGGACGACGCCGGTGGTCAGGAGCAGCGGCACGCCGTTACGGACTCCCTGCTCGACCAGGCCCCCGTTGAGGCCGATCCGGTCAAGCGGGCGTTCGATCCACCTGAACAGCAGGTTCTGCACGAGGTTGAGGAGTACGACGCCGAGAACGAGAGCGGCCGCTCCGACGATGAGCACGACGTCGACAAGCTTTCCGCGAGCGGCGGGGCGTCCTCGCTCCACTCGCATTGCCACTTCGAGGCCTGCGCGCAGCGACGCCATCATCCCCGTCGCGGCCCAGCCGAACACGAGCAGGCTGGCGAGGCCGAAAGCCGTTGCAGGCGACGCGAGCTTCTCGATCGCGCGCGTGACGTCGGCCCCGCCACTGTCCGAAAGCGGTAGCGCGTCGACGATCTCGCGGATCACGTCGTCGCGCAGGCCATCGTTTCGGAGCACGATGCCGAAAATGGCGACGAGGACGATCGAGAGTGGCACGAGCGAGAAGAGGACGCGGTAGGCGATACCGGCTGCGTGCTGGCCGCACCGGTCTGCGAAGTAGCCGTCGACCGCCTGAGGGATGACACGAGCGAGCGTGCGCAGCACCTTGAGGGGCCAACGGACGAGTCGGAGCGGCCACGAATGGGCGCCGCGGGCAGCGTGGGCCTCTTCCATCACCCAAGTCTAGGCTCGCTTCCGGGACAGCATGGCCTGTCCCCGGTACACTTCCGGCCGCTTCCTTCCCCGGTAGCTCAATTGGCAGAGCATTCGGCTGTTAACCGAAGGGTTGTTGGTTCGAGTCCAACCCGGGGAGCTTCGGACATCACTATCCATGCGGAAACGTCGAGGGCGCCCCTCGCGAGGCGCCTTTTCTTCTACCGGCTTCGCTACGGAAAACCGTCACACGGGAGCGCCGTCTCACTTGCTCTCCGGGTTCGGGTTGGCGTCGGATCCTCCACCCGGTTGGAAGGTCGGGCGCGCGGGGACTACGCGCGTCTGACTAAAGTCGCGTTGATGCTTCCTTTTCGAGTGATCCTCGTCGAGCAGGACGCGGGTCGAACTACGACGTTCGTCATTCCACTCGACCGGGCTCCTGACACCGGCAGCGTCGTCGAACTCCCGCAAGGCCAGCGTGTGCTCGTCCGACACGTCCTCAGTGCCGACCGCGACGGGTTGGCCGGCATCGTGCTCGCCGCACCCGCTTAGAACCACGACCGCGCCGCAGCCTCGCCACGGAGTACGGCCGGGTCCGGCTCTGTACGCACCTCTCAGGGGAGGAGAAGGTGCGGACGCCAAAGTGCCGGACCCGGCCGGGGTCTAGTCTCACCGGTCGGTCGGATCACAAGCCGTGTCACGACCCAGGTCCAGCTTGCTTCGGCCGGTCGATCGCCCGACGCAAAGGCAATTCTCACGGCGACCCGAGGCTGCGGCTAATCCAAGAGGGCGCCGCAGATGGTCGCAGGAAGCATCCCGCTCTTCACCTACGGACCCGACTGTGCGCCTATTCGAACTCGACGAAGCCGTAGCGTTGCAGCGATCCGCCATCTTCATCGACCACTGTGTCGGCGGGAACGAGCGACTTGGGGTCGTTCGGGTCGGCGATGATGCCGACAACGCGCGGGGCGCCGTCGCTTGCCACGGACGCCCACGCCACGACGCGCGACCGACCCGTCTCGATCCCGTCGGCGTCGGCGAACAACGCCCGCCAGCCCGGGAGGGCAGACACAAGGTTTGACACAGCTTCGACCATCAGTGCGGATCCTACTCGCTCGTCGGCGGCGTGCCCAGCACAATGGACGCTCGGCCCTCTGCCGAGATTCCCGGGCAACTGGAGCCTCGGACCAGCTTCTCGCTCGTCTTCTGCCGCCGCGGCCTCTGCGATGAGCCGGGAGTATGATCCGCCCACCCGGTCATCCGCCGGCGTGCGGCCAACGATTCCGAGGAGACGCGATGCCCACGATTATCGGCCACCACGACGTGAACGACACCAAGCATTGGCTTGCCTCACCGACGCGCGAGAATTTTTTCGGGCCTCTCGGCGTCACCAATATCCGAACGTTCGTCGACCCCCAGAACCCGACACACGTCGCGGTGCTCATGGACGTTCCCGACATGGACGCCCTGATGGCCGCAATGCAAACCGCGGGGGCTGCCGAGGCGATGGACGGTGACGGCGTTCGGGCCGACACCTTGGTGATCCTCGTCGAGGCGTAGTGCGCGGGCTCCGCCCGTGTCTGGCCACCGTTACCGAGCTCGGAAGTGTCGACCTGAGAAGGCTCGATCGCGGCGTCGACGGCCACGGACGGGCTACAGCCCACGCAGCTCACTTGCCGAGCACGAACAAGGCCGCCACCAAGAGCACGACCGACACCGGCAGGACGAACCAACCGCCCCACACCCTCACCGACTCCCGCCTCGAACCCGAACGCCTCACAGCACCTCCTCGCTCACTCGATACCCGACACTGCCACTTCTACCTCACCAGCCCTGCGCTGCAACCACGCTTTACCTGCTCTTTGCAAATCACCCGTCTCGTCGCCGACGACCTCGTGGATACCATGGGGGCTTGCCTCCGATCCCGACCGCACCGTTCGGTAGGACAGGCCACCGCTCGACGCGCGTGATCTTCGGCGCCGCCGCTCTCGCGCGGGCGTCCGAGAGCGAGGCCGCCGAGACGCTCGATCTCGTGCTCGCGCGTGGGATCAACCACGTCGACACAGCGGCGAGTTACGGAGACGCGGAGGACAGGCTCAGACCCTGGCTGCGCGATCACCGGGCGGAGGTCTTTCTTGCGACGAAGACCGGCGATCGCACGTTCGGGGCGGCACGTGAGTCGTTGCTTCGCTCGCTGGAGCGGATGGGCGTCGACCAGGTCGACCTGATCCAGTTGCACAATCTCGTGCACCCCGGCGAGTGGGAGACCGCTCTGGGAGCCGGCGGCGCGCTCGAGGCGCTGATCGAAGCCCGAAGCGAGGGCCTGACGAGGTTCATCGGCGTCACCGGGCACGGGTTGACGGCTCCCTGGATGCACGCGCGGGCGCTCGAGCGGTTCCCGTTCGACTCGGTACTCGCCCCGTACAACGCCGTTGCCGTGCAGACCCGGCAGTACGAGACCGACTTCGAGGCGCTCGCCGCGCTCTGCGACACACGGGGCGTGGCCCTGCAGACGATCAAGGCCATCACGGTCGGGCCGTGGGGCTCTGGCCGGCGCTCGTCGGGCACGTGGTACGAGCCGCTCGCCGAAGCGGGCGACATCGACCTCGCCGTCCATTGGGTCCTCGGGCGGGATGGAGTGTTCCTGAACTCCGTCGGCGACCCGTCGCTCATGCCGCTCGTTTTCGACGCGGCGGCACGCTTCGAGCGTAGGCCGGACGGTGTGGCGATCGCCGCCCTGATCGAGCGGCGCCAGATGACCCCGCTCTTCGTGAGCTGAGCCCGCAGGCGCCGACCAAACCGGCCGAGTCGCCGACCCGTCACACTTACGGCGTGCCCGTCGATCGCAGCACCTTCTTTCAGATCATGAGCGCATTTCCGACGGGCGTTGCGATCGTGACGACCCTCGAGTCCGACGGCACCCCTCGTGGTCTGACGACGAACGCGGTCACGAGCGTCTCCGCCGATCCTCCGATCTTGCTCGTCTGCATCGACCGGGATTCACGGACGCTGCCCGCCATGCGCCAGAGCCGCCGTTTCGTGGTCAACTTCATGCGACACGATCACGCTGAGCTCTGCGAGCGGTTCGCCTCCAAGGTGGACGACAAATTCGCCTCCGTGGCCTGGACACCCGGCCTCGACGGCCTTCCGATCCTCCATGAGGGCGCCGTGGCGCATGCGGAATGCGTCACGCTCGAGGAACTCGAAATCGGAGATCACGTCGTCGTGACCGGCAGGGTCGAAGCGGGCGCCGGGCCCAGACCCGATGACGTCCCGATCGTCTGGTTTCGCCGCGGCTTCTCGAGCGCTCAGGTGCCCGAACCGCCCTTGTAAGGCTTGAGTTAACCGACTACAGGCCGCTCGCTCTCTTGCCGACAAATGGTGCATGCAACGCCTGCTCGCCATCGCGATCGCGCTTGCAGCGGCACTCGCGCTCGCCGGGCCCGGGGCTGCCGCCGGCAGTTCGAGCGTCGCCGCCCTTCAGGTAGCGCTGCGCGCCCACGGCCACTATCCCGCGGCCGTCGATGGCGTCGAGGGCCCACTCACGCGAGCCGGGCTGACGACGTTCCAGCGCCGCACGGGGTTGCCTGCCAGCGGCCGGGTCGGGCGGGCCACCCGGTCGGCACTCGGGGCACTCGGTCGCCCGCTTCTCGGCCAACGCGAGCTGGGTGTGGGAGCGGTCGGCTGGGATGTCTCGTCGCTCGAGTTCAAGCTCGTCCGGTTCGGGCTCAGGCCGGCGGACGTCGATGGACGTTTCACGAGCGACACGGCGAAGGCACTGGCGCGGCTCCAGTTGCGACGCGGATTGCGAGCGGACGGCATTGCAGGCAAGCAGACCTTCAGGACACTTGGCGGCGGCCACACTTCCGTCCGTCGCGCTCGACCGAAACACGTCGTTGCCGCCGGAGAAAGCTTCTTCTCCATCGCAGAGCGGTACGGCATCAGCCCCCTGCTCCTTGCGAGAGCGAGCGGCCTGAAGCTCTCGGCGGTGATCGTTCCGGGTCAGCGGCTGACACTTCCCGCAGGCCACGCGGGATCGAAGAGACGGATGAGCGCAACGTACGAGGCTGCCCCGTCGTATGCCGCCGTACGAACGTCGATAGACCACTGGTCAGCGGTGTACGGCGTCGATGCACGTCTCGCACGTGCGACCGCCTGGATGGAGTCCGGGTTCCAGGAGGATGTCGTCTCGAACGTCGGCGCGGTCGGGGTAATGCAGCTCCTGCCGGAGACCTGGACCTGGGTCGATCAGGTTCTGCTCGGTACCACGACACCGCGCACCTACGACGGCAACGTTCGCGCCGGAGTGCGCTACCTCCGCTGGCTTCTCGACCAGTTCAACGGCGACAGGCGCCTTGCGCTTGCCGGCTACTACCAGGGCGCGCAGGCGGTTCGCGATCGCGGGCTGTTCGACGACACGAAGCAGTACGTCAACGTGATCCTGCAGCTGCACGGCACCGTGTAGCTCGCGGCGCCGGCGGCAGGCGGCACCCGTCGTCGGGTCGGGTTCTCGTGGTTCCGAGTCAGAGGAGCGCGAGCGCGGCGGCATGTGCGCGGCGGGCGGCTTCGCCGGGGGCAAGGCCCCAGAACAGTTCCGGGGTCGAGAAGATCTCGACGTCGAGCGCTCCGTCCCAACCCGCGGCTCGCGAGCGCGTCGACGAGTTCTCGGGTTCGCGAAATTCCTTCTCCGGGGAGCACGCGGTCGGTGCGGTCGAGTGACGGCCAGTCGCTGACGTGGACTCCGGCGACGCGGTCGCCGTTGGCCGCGACCCAGGAAAAGACGTTCGGGTCATCCCAGACGTGGTAGGTGTCGAACAAGATCCCGATTTCCGGCGTTTCGGCCTTCGCGAGCACCTCGTCGGCGCCTGCGAGCGAGTTCACGAAGCCCGCTTGCTCGCGCTGCGTGACGTGCACCGGCTCGAACCCGACGCGGACCTCGGCGAGCCGGGAAGCAGTCGCAATCCTTTGCAGCCCGTCCACGAGGACGTCGATTCCGTCGTTCTCCGAGCGGTTGCCGAGCGGCCCTGCGAGGCATGCGACGCATTCCGGCTCGTACGCCCGGAAGCGTGCGACGGACGCCTGCAGAGCCTCGATCCGTTCTGCAGGGTCGTCGGGCCCTTCCATCCCCGGGATCGCGAGCGGAAACACCGACGGCACCTCGGGGACGCAGACAGCCACTCGCAGTCCGTGTCTCCGCAGGAGGGCGGTGTTCGCGTCGTCGTCCTCGGGCAGCTTGAACTCCCAGAGCCCGATAGCGTCGAACCCGGCTGCCGCGTATGCCTCGACCTCTTCGGCGAACGACGTGCCGGCGGTGGAAATCTGAGAAAGCGAGAGGATCACGAGCGTCCTGGAACTCTTGCGAGCAGCCGCCGGGCGATCGGAGGCCTGGTCAGCGCTTTCGCGACGAGGTAGCCGGAGCCGGCCCCGAGCCCCGGACCGGGGTGGGTGCTCGCGCCGATGTGCCAGAGTCCCGCAACAGCCGTCTCGTGACCGGGAGCTCCCGACAGGGGTCGCCAGAGAAGGTTCTGGTCGAGGGCGCAGGAGCCGCCGTAGATGTCGCCGCCGACGAGGTTCCTGTTGAGTCCCTCGAGATCGGCGGGAGAGACGACGACTCGCTTCAACGTCGTTGCGCCGAGATTCTCGATCGACTCACCGAGGCGGGCTACGACCCGGTCGGCGTACGCTTCGCGCAGCTTCTCCGTCCACGTTCCGTCTCCGGTGTCGAGCTCGCCGGCGGCATCGCCCTTGACCAGGCCGGAGGGGAGTTCCTGAAGCTGAATCCACAACAGCGACTTCCCGCTCGGCGCGCGGGACGGGTCGAGCACAGCCGGCTGGCCGCAGACGATCGTCGCCTCGGCGGGCAGCAGTCCACGCTCGGCCTCGTTGACCGCCCGCGAGACACCGTCCAGGCCTGGTGTGACATGGACGATCGGACAGCGACCGAGGCGCTCGGAGTCGGGCCCTCGCCAGCGAGGCTGCTCGTCGAGGGCGAGGTGAATCTGCATCTCGGCGCGGCCGTAACGAAACCGTGCCGCTGACTCGGCCACCGGGACAGGCACCTCGGAGCCGCCGAGGAGCTGCCCGTAGAGCTGAGTCGGTGTGACATTGGCGATCACGGCCCGGGTGGCGGCGACGACCTCTCCGTCGGCGAGCCGCACGCCGGTCGCCCGACCGTTGGCCACCATGACCCGCTGAACATCGGACTCGAGACGGACGGCACCGCCGGCGTCGCTGACGATCGACGCCAGCGCGTCGACGAGGCGAACGCCGCCTCCTACGGGTACCGGCATCCCGCCGAGTTGCAGCGCGGCGCCGATCACCTGGGTCATGAAGCCGGATGTCGCCTGATCCGGCCCGAGACCGGTGTGGAGCACCCAGGGGGCGAGGACGCCGTGCGCCGCATCTGCCTGGAATGTCGTGGATACCCAGTCGCGACAGCTGACCAGCGTGTGGCCGGCGAACTCCAGTAACCCGCGGCGACCGAGTCGCCGGAGAGCCTTGCGGCCGAGCGAGAGGCCGGCACCCGACCACAGCTCCGTCGAGAGGATCCCGAACGAGAGATCGGCGTTCGCCATGAACGAGTTGAACTGGCGCTCCCAGGCGGCGCCGTCGCCGGGAGCGAGGCGGTCGAACTCGGCCACGTTCCCCTCGAGCGAGCCCGTGATGAATGCCGCCGATCCGTCGGGGAACGCGCTGCCCGTCGGCAGGTCGGTATTGACGTACGTGACGCCGCGCCGGTCGAGATCGTCCTTTAGCTCGGCGTAGGCGGCGGAGCCGGTGAAGAGTGGGTGCCACGATGCGAGCACCTCGTGGGTGAAGCCGGGCAGGGTCAGATCGGACGACGTCCTGATGCACCCGCCGGCGACGTCGTTGCGCTCGATGACACACACGCTCCAGCCGTCCCGCGCGAGCAGAGCCGCGCCGACCAGCGAGTTGATCCCCGAGCCGACGAAAACCGCATCGAAGGTCGCCATCGCGGCGATGCTACAGAATCACCTCTTTCTTGACATGTCACGCCTCGGTGTGCGACCAATAGAGGCATGCTTCTACGAGAAGTCGAGTACGCGCGTCCGGCTACCGTCGAGGAGGCGATCGTCCTCCTCTCCGAGCACGACGGGGCACGTGCCCTCGCAGGGGGCCAGACGCTCGTCAACGTGATGAAAGCCCGGGCAGCCTCTCCCGACGTCCTCGTCGACCTCGCCGATCTGGACGAGCTTCGGACGATCTCGTTCTCGGCCGACCAGAGCTCCCTCGAGCTCGGGGCGATGGTCACGAACTCCCAGGTGATCGCGTCGTCCGAGGTCGAGGTGGCCCGGCCGATCCTGGCCGAGGTCGCAGCGACGATCGCCGACGTGCAGATTCGCAACCGCGGCACCGTGGGCGGCAACGTCTGCGTCAACGACCCGACGAACCACTATCCGCCGCTACTGGCGGCGCTCGGGGCCACGTTCACCATCCGCGGCACCTCCGGCGAGCGCACCGTCTCGGCCGAGGAGTTCTTCGTCGGCGTCTATCTGACGGCGGTCGAGGAAGGTGAGCTCCTGACGAAGATCTCCGTGCCGACACGAAGCCCGGGGACAGGTGACGCCATGGCAGGTGTCACCCTTGGTGCTCACGGCACGTACATCGTCAGCGCTGCGGCGACCGTGGGGCCGGACGGGACCCGGGTTGCGATCGGGTGCGTCGCGGCGGTGCCGCTGCGCGCCACGGGCATGGAAGACCAGCTCGCGGGCGGAGACCTCTCGGAAGCGGCGGTTCGGGCCGCTGCGGCGGGCCTTGGTGCGACGCTCGACCCACCGTCCGATGTTCACGCCGGCGCCGACTACCGCCGGCACCTCGCCGAGGTGTCGGCCGTTCGCGCCGTTCTACAAGCCGCCGAGAGAGCGAAGGGGTGAGCGTGTCCACGACCTCCACCACCCGGACGATAACCGTTGAGATCAACGGGACGACCTACGAGCGCGACGTTCCCGCATCACGGCTGCTCGTGCATTTCCTGCGCGACGATCTCGACCTCACGGGCACCCACGTCGGCTGCGACACCGGCAGCTGCGGCGCGTGCACCGTCCAACTCGGTGCCGATGCCGTCAAGAGCTGCTGCATGCTCGCGGTTCAGGCGGACGGCGCCTCGATCAGGACCGTGGAGGGCCTCGCCGGCGACGAGGGGGAGCTGACACCGCTGCAGAAGTCGTTCAGCGAGCACCATGCCCTCCAATGCGGGTACTGCACGCCGGGGATGCTGATGAGCGCCACGGCGCTGCTCGACCAGAACCCGCGTCCGAGCGAACACGAGGTCAAGGTCGCGCTGCAGGGGAACCTCTGCCGCTGCACCGGCTACTGGAACATCGTCGAAGCCGTGGTAGCCGCCGGTGAGGGAGGTGTGCGATGACGGCCGTCGAGACGGAGGCAGGCGCCCTGCAGAAGGGGTCGGCCGTGGGCCAAAGCGTTCCCCGCAAGGAGGACAGGAGGCTCGTCGAGGGCCAGGGTGTCTTCGTCGACGACATCAAGCGCCACGGCATGGGCTATCTGCACTTCGCTCGGTCGCCGTACGCGCATGCCCGCATCGAGTCGATCGACGTCTCGGAGGCGCTGGAGCTGCCCGGCGTCTACGGAACGCTGACCGGCGACGAGGTGGCGATCCTGACGGACCCGTTCTTCCAGATCGCGGCCCCGCCCGGCGGTCACGTGAAGGACTACGCGCTCGCGGTCGGCAAGGTGCGTTACGTCGGTGAGCCCGTCGTGGCCGTCGTCGCTCAGACCCGCGAGCTCGCCCGCGATGCAGCAGAGCTGGTGATGGTCGAATACGAGCCGCTCGACGTCGTCGTCGACGCACGCGTGGCGCTGGCGGAGAACGCTCCGGTGCTACACGAGGAGTGTGGCGGCAACCTCTCGTATTCGGGCATATGGGAGTGGGGTGACGTCGATGCGGCGTTCGCGGAGGCGGATCACGTCGTCTCGATCGGCGAGCTGCACTTCGACCGCTTCAACTCGACGCCGCTCGAATGCGACGGTGCCCTCGTCGAGTACAACCGCGGTACGGGTCAGTGGACGATGTACACGAACAATCAGTTCCCCGGTTTCGCCGCGATCATGATGGGGCCCGCCATGCGTGTCGGGCTCGACAAGCTGCGCATCGTCACCCAGGACATCGGCGGCGGCTTCGGCAACAAGATCACGTCCCACCCCCAGCTCGTCGTCTGCTGCCTGCTGGCGCGAAAGCTCAAGCGGGCGATCCAGTGGACCGAGTGGCGCACCGAGTTCCACCAGTCCATGTCGCACGGCAACGAGCGCTGGTTCGAGAACACGGAAGTGGCGGTGAAGACCGACGGCACACTGCTCGGCTTCCGCACGAGGGCGATCGACGATGCCGGCGCCTATCTGCGCTACGAGCCGCTCGGCGGCGTGATCTGGTCGCAGGTCGCCGCGGGCATGTACAAGTGGCGGCACATCCGGCTCGAGTTCACGCAGGCGATGACGAACAAGGCGCCCGTGTCGCCGAACCGCGGCTACTCCCGGATGCAGCAACTCTGGTTCACCGAACGCGTGATCGACATCGTCGCGCACACGCTCGGCTTCGACCCGGTCGAGATCCGGCGCCGGAACTTCGTGCAGCCGGAAGACATGCCCTACGAGACGCCGAACGGGTGCGTCTACGACTCGGGTGACTACCCGAGGGCGATGGAGATGGCGCTCGAGCTCGTCGGTGCCGATCGGATCGAAGAGCGGCGCGCCGAGGCGGCCTCTCGCGGCAAGTTGCTCGGGCTCGGAATCGGCTCCACCCTCGATTCGGGCACGAACAACTTCGGGCAGTCGCAGCTGATCAACCCCGACCTTCAGTTCTCCGGCAACAACGAGGTCGCGACCGTGAAGCTCGACATCTTCGGCGAAGTGGTCGTCACCCTCGGCACCACGCCCCAGGGCCAGGGCCACGAGACGACGGCCGCCCAGGTCGTCGCCGACATCCTCGGCTGTGACGTCGACACCGTCCACGTTCGGGCGGGCCATGACAGCTACTGGAACTCCCACGCGGGCTTCTCGGGAACCTACGCGAGCCAGTTCGCTGTTACCGGACTCGGCGCTGTGAAGGGTGCCGCGGACATGTTGGCCGGCCAGATGGTCAAGCTGGCCTCGATGGTCTTCCAGTGCCCCGAGGAGGCGATCGAGCTCGCCGACGGCTTCGCTCGGATCAAGGACAATCCCGAGGCCGCCCTACCGTTCATGGCGCTCGGTGCGATCCCGAACGCCAACAACGCGGGGTTCCCCGAGGATCCGCCGACGATGAACTGCCGCTTCGTCTACCGGCCGCCGTTCGACGTTCCGGACAAGGAGCGGAAGTTCGGGAACCTGACGCTCACCTACTCCACGCAGATCCACGCCTGCGTGGTCGAGATCGATTCGGAGACCGGCGTGACCGAGGTCGTGGACTACGCTGCGGTCGACGATTGCGGCGTTCGCATCAACCCTCAGATCGTCGAGGGCCAGGTGATGGGCGCGACGGCGCACGCGATCGGGGCCGCTCTGTGGGAGTCGTACGTCTACGACGAGGACGGCAACCTGCTGACGCCGAACTTCTACGACTACCACGTCCCGCATGCCCTCGACATGCCTCCGCTGAAGACCGCCGCGATCGAGTCGCCGTCCCCGTTCACGCCGCTCGGCACGAAGGGCATGGGGGAGGGCGGCGGCGGTGGAATTCACTGCATCTGCGCCGGCATCCAGGATGCGCTTCGCGCTGCCGGCGGGGCGATCGTGACCGACAGCCACAATCCCTATCACCGCGTCTGGGAAATGCTCTCCCATCCGGAGCGGTCGAGAGAAACGGTAGAGGTGACTTCCAGATGATCGTCAACGGAACGAAGGAGCTCAAAGCGTCGCGGGAGGTGGTCTGGAGCGTGATCAACGACCCGGCTCAGATGGCCGGCCTGATGCCGGGCGTGGAGGGGTTCGAGATCAAGGACGAGCGGCACTGGCAGGCGAAGGTGAAGGTGCCGCTCGGCCTCGGCGGCCTGAAGATGACGATCGACTTCGAGAAGCTCGAGGAGCGCCCGCCGGAGTTCGCGTCGATGAACGCGAAGGGGAAAGGCGTCGGCGCGCTGATGAATATGAAGACCTCGTTCACCCTGCGCGGAGAGGGGGATACGACCTCGATGGCGTGGGAGGCGGACGTCAAGATTGCCGGGCCGGTGGGCTCGATGGGGCAGCGGGTACTACAGCCGATCATCAACCAGCAGGTCGGGAACGTGCTGACGGCGCTCGAGGTGAAGGTCGCCGAGGCGAAGGCGGCCGCCGCCTAGGCGCAGGGCCGGTGACATGTCACGAATGACCGGACGAGGAGGCTGACGGTGGCGGTTCCCTTCCGCATCGGCGTCATGCAGCTCACGATGGAGCCGCTCGACGAGATGCTCGCGTCCGCCCGGGCGATGGACGAGGCGGGGATGGACACCGTCTGGCTCGCCGAGGCGTACCCGTGGTGGCGCAAGCACCAGATGGAGGCTCGCGGCTCGACGGTGGTGTCGGCGCTGATGGCCCGCGAGACGAAGAAGCTGACGATCGGCTGGGGCATTATCTCGCCGTACACCCGTCATCCCGTCCAGGTCGCGATGGACGCGCGCGTCGTCCAGGAGGCGGCAGGGCCGGGCCGTTTCATCGTCGGCTTCGGCACGTCCAAGATCTTTCTCAACAACACGAAGCAGGGTGGGCCGCCGAAGGTGACGAAACCTCTCGCCCACATGCGCGACTCGGTCGAGATCGTTCGCGGCATCCTGGGCGGCGAGCGGTTCGAGTACGAGGGCAAGGTGTTCTCGGCCGACATTCCCGCGCTCTCGGCGGAGGCGCATGCGCCGCGCTGGGACGTGCCCGTGTACGTGGCCGGAACGGCACCGATGATGCAACAGATCGGGGGCGAGATCGGTGACGGGCTGCTGACGCCGTCGATCACGACGCCCGACTACGTCCGCTATACCGCCGGGAACATCCGCGAGGGTGCCGCGAAGTCGGGCCGGCCGGCTGAGAACGTCGATCTCGGCTGTACGATCCTCGCCTCGATCCACGCCACGGATCGCGACGCGGGCCGAGACGGCGCACGCGAGATCGGCGGCATGTACCTCGCGAACAAGGTGCAGAACATCCAGGGGTCCGCCGACGTGCTGCTGGAATCGGCCGGGATCGAGCAGGACGAGATCGTTCCCGTGGCCGAGGCGATGGAGAGTGGTGGTCGGCTCGCGGCGAAGGCCCGGGTCACCGACGCGCTTCTCGACAAATGCAAGCCGATCGCCGGGACACCGAGTGACTGCATCGAGGCGATCGAGGAGTACCGCGACGCCGGCTGCACACACATCATGCTGGAGCTCTGGGGCGAAAACCGGCTCGAGCAGATCCGCCTGTTCGGCGAGAAGGTGCTCCCACACTTCCGGGACGCGTGAGCATGCCGGCTCCGTCCGTCATCGTCGACCGAGATCGCCTCGTCGAGACGGCCGGCCGCATGATCGACGTTCACAGCTTCACGGGGGACGAGCAAGGGATGGCCGAATTGATGGTCGACCTCTACCGCTCACTCGGTCTGCACGTCCAATGGCAGCAGGTGGAGGAGGGCCGGGCGAACGCACTCGGAACGTGGACCGGTAGTGGGGGCGGCAAGACGCTCATGTTCAACGGGCACATGGACACGTCGTACTCCGGCCGCGAGGAGTGGTTGCGTGACGTCCCCGGATTCCAGCCGCAGCATTTCGTCGAGGACGGCCGCCTCTACGGGCTCGGGATCTCGAACATGAAGGGAGCACTGGCCTGCTACATCGAGGCTGTGCACGCGCTCCAGGACGCCGGCGTGCGGTTGAAGGGCGACGTGATGCTCGCGGCCGTCTGCGGGGAGATCGAGAAGACGCAGTACGGCGATGCAGTCGGCGGCGAGTACCGGGGCTACGCCGCCGGCTCGCGCTACCTCGTCTCGCACGGCGGTGTCGCGGACATGTGCCTGCTCGGCGAGCCGACCGAGGGCAAGGTAGTGCTCGGCCACTTCGGTGCTCTCTGGCTCCGCATTCGCGTGCACGGCAACTTCATCCACACGGCGTTCAGCGAGGGCAAGCGGGGACAGAATGCGATCCTGCGCCTGCACGAGGTGCTGGCCGTCGTCCAGGAGTGGATCCCGACGTGGGAGGACGACCCGGCGAACGGCTACCGGGGCGCGAAGGCGATCGTCAACGTCGGTGCGATCGAGGGAGGCTTCGGCTGGCGTGTGTCGCGCACGCCGCACCACGCCGATCTGTTCCTCGATGTGCGGGTGCCGCCGACGAAGTCGATGGGCATCGCCCGGCGCGAGGTGCTCGACATGGTGCGCAGCCTCGCGGAGCGGTTTCCCGACTACGGCATCGAAGGCGAGGTGTACGTCACCGCTCCCGGGGCGGAGATCGACGAGGGGCACGAGCTCGTGGCGGCGATCGACGCATCGCACGAGGAGGTGCTCGGGGCGGTGCCGGAGCGGGACGTGACACGCTGGTTCTCCGACGCATCGGCCCTGACCCGCTACGGCATCCCGACCGTCAACTACGGCACCTCGACCGGCCTCATGGACGTGGAGCGGGGCGAGAACCTCGAGATCGAGGGACTCGTCAGGACGGCGAAGATCTACGCCCGGGTCGCAATGCGCGTCTGCGGTTGAGACAGACGTGCCGGCACGAGGTCGGAGGGCCGAGGGCCTCCGACCGTCGCCGATGCGCCTTCGTCACCGCTTCCAGATCAGGAGCAGCCCGTCGCCGACCGTGAGCAGGGCGCAGTCCACACGCGGGTCGGCGAGCACATCGTCGGCGAAAACCTTGAGTGCCATTGCCTCCTCGTCGAGCTGCTCGTCCTCGAGCACGGTCCCCTGGCGGAGGACGTTGTCGGCGACGATCACCCCGTGCGGCGCGAGCTTTGACAACGCCGCCTCGTAGTACACCGGGTAGTCGGTCTTCCACGCATCGATGAAGACGACGTCGAACGGCCCTTCGACGTCGTGGATCGATTCCGTCGCATCTCCGAGGACGAGCTCGATCCTGTCCGCGAACGGGCTCGCTGCGATGTGGCGGCGGGCGATCTCGGCGGTCGCGGCATCGCTCTCGAGGGTGATCAGCCTCCCGCCTGCCGAGAGTCGCGAGGCCATCGAGATGGCGCTCACTCCCGTGAAGGTGCCGACCTCGAGCACGCGCGTCGCCCGGGTCGCGACGACGAGCGCCTCGAGCAGCTTTGCCTCGACGTATCCGCCGGCCATCTCCGGTACCGGCATCGACGCGTCGGTCTCGGTGCGCAGAGTCGCAACGGAAGGATCCGGAGCCGACGTGTGCGCCTTCGCATAACGCACGGCTGCGGGGTCGACGAGGCTCACAGACATCGCTCGCGAGCCTTCGGGGGCGGCGGAAGCGATTGCCCCTCTGGCGGCGCCGGCCTGGAGCCGAGCACGTCGAGGACGAGGTGTGCGGGGAGGTCGATGCGTGTCACGGTCGCAAAGGCGATGATACTGAGCATCGTTGAGGCTTCACGCCGGCTGCGGTCTCTTGCGTCGTATGCCCAGCCGATCGCCTATCGCCTGGTGGCATGTCACAGGTGGCGGGCGAGTAGAGTTGCCACACATGACCAGCGTCGACCGAAGGAGCGATTGATGCGTCTCGTGACGTTCGAGGTGGCGGGACGCGAGAGGGTCGGCGAACTGCAGGACGACACGGTCGTAGAGCTCGATGCGCCGACGATGCGTGGGTACTTCGAGCGTGGGGGCGCGGCCGCAACGGGAGTCGAGCACGCCCTCGCCGACGTTCGTCTCCGCGCCCCGATCGTCCCGAAGAAGTTCTTTCACACCGCAGGCAACTTTCGCGAGCACCACGAGGAGTCGAAGCAGGTCGGCTGGTCGCACGACGTCGCGCCGTGGATCGTGTTCTTCCAGAACGTCGACGCAATCGTCGGGCCCGACGAGCCCGTCATCTATCCGGAGCACCTGACCGAGGAGCTCGACTACGAGCTCGAGCTCGCCGTGATCATCGGCAAGCCCGGGAAGTGGTTCTCGCCGGAGGAGGCGATGGACTACGTCGCCGGCTACGTGATCTTCAACGACATCACGGCGCGTGACATCCAGCGCCGCGAGATGCAGTCGGGGGTCTTTTCGTTCTGCAAGGCGATCGACACGTTCTGCCCGCTCGGGCCGTGGATCGTCACCCCCGACGAGATCCCAGACCCCCACGACCTGAAGATGGAGTTGCGGGTCAACGGCGCGTCGCGCCAGGTCTCGCACTCGGGGAACATGTCCGTGACGATCCCCGAGATCATCAGCCACTATTCCGCGCTTGGCTACTCGGCCGGCGACGTCCTCTCGACCGGCACCGTGTCAGGCGTGGCGGGCTTCTCGCCGGACGCCGCTTCCCTCTACCTACGGCCGGGCGACGTGATGGAGTGCGAGATCGAGCGCATCGGCGTGCTCCGCAACCCCGTGATCTCCTGGCAGGAAGGGCATGGAGAGCCACCTCCGCCGCGGGTGCGCTGGTGAGCGCATGAGGTGGCCGCAGGACACCGCGCGCCTCGAGAGGGTGAGAGCGCTGATGCGCGAGCGCGGGCTCGATGCGCTCGTCGTGCGCGCGCCCGACAACGTCGTCTACCTGACCGGATTCTGGGGCATGAAGGGCTTCGACGCCGTCGTCTTCCCGGCTGACGGGGAGCCGACGCTGATCTGTCTCGAGCCGTCACGGGACGACGCCGAGCGCACCGCCTGGACGACCGACCTCCGCACCTTCGACGGCTACGACCCGGTCGACCCCCGTCCGCCCGCCTTGCGTGCGCTCGAGATCGCCGTGTCCACGGCCGGGGATTACCAGGCCGTCGGGATCGAGCTCTCGCTCGGAACGCAGGCGTCCGACCGGATGATCGGCGAGCCGACGACGTTTCCGAAGGCGTGGTTCGACGCGTTCCCGCACGCCCAGGACGCAACGCCGCTCCTGAGCGAGGCACGCATGATCAAGACGCCGCAGGAGCTCGAGCGCATGCAGCTCGCGAACGACATCGCCGCTGCAGCCATGGAGCACGTTCAGGGCGTGATCAGACCCGGCATGACCGATGCGCAGGCAGCCTCCGAATGGCTGGGGTTCGTGCATGGCGAAGGCACCGGCTGGGCCGGGAAGGTCGACCTGGCGTACGGATTCTCTCTCGTCTGGTCGGGCTCCGGCATCAGGACGTTCACCGCTACCGCTGCCCGCCCCGTCGTCGAGGGCGAGCCGACGCTGTTCGAGATCTGGGTCTGCGCCGACGGCTACTGGGCCGACCACACGAAGAACGTCGTCGTCGGCGACCTTTCCGACCGCTACCGCGAGCTGGAGCAGGGGCTGATGGGTGTGTACGAGGCCGCGATCGACTTCTGCGTTCCGGGCGCCAGCTTGCCCGAGCTCGACCGGCGCGTCAGGGCGGGCATCGCCGCGATCGGGTTTCCGGGGCAGCCGTCACACCCGATCTGTCACGGCATCGGCGCCCGGGCCCACGAACCGCCGTACGCCCACCAGGCTGGCGGCGGCGAGGTGCGAGAGGGCATGGTTCTTGCAATAGAACCAGGATGTTATATGGAGAGTGGCGGTGGGTTGCGGGTCGAGGACAACTTCGTCATCACGTCGTCAGGTGCCGAGAAGATGAGCGGCTTTCCGGATGGGATAGTGCAGGCGTGAGCGATTCGGCTCCCGTCCCCGAGGTGACCGATTGATCGACCGGAGCAAGATCTGGACGGGCACCCTGAACGAGAAGGCACTCGACCCGCAGCCGCGTGGCACGGTCGGCCTCTACGATACGACGCTCCGCGACGGCGAACAGTCGGTCGGCGTCGTGCTCTCGCCCGAGGACAAGCTCGAGATCGCGGTCGCCCTCGATGCCGCCGGCATCGACCGCATCGAGGCGGGCTTCCCACGCGTGTCGGCGGACGACTGGCGGGCCGTCGAGCTCGTCAGCGCGGCCGGCCTCCGCGCCGAGGTCTGGGGCTTCTCGCGCGCCGTCCAGGCCGATGTCGAGGCACTCGTCGAGCTCGGGGTGCCGGCGTCGGTGATCGAGAGCCCGATCTCGGACGCGAAGCTCGCGGCGCTCGGTGTCTCCCGCGAGAAGATGCTCGACCGCATACGCAGCGCCGTCTCCTTCGCAACCGACGCGGGCATCAAGGTCGCCTTCTTCGGCGTCGACTCGTCGCGGGCCGATCTGGAGTTCTATCGAAGGGCCTACGACACGGCCGTCGAGGCGGGAGCGCAGGAGGTCGTGGTCGTCGACACGATCGGCATCGCCACGCCCGAGGCTGCCGCCTTCCTCGTCGGCCAGACCGTCGACTGGCTCGGCGGCGAGATCCCCGTGCACTGGCACGGGCACGACGACTTCGGCCTCGGCACCGCTGCTGCGATCGCGGCTGTGCAGGCCGGCGCGACGTGGGTGCAGGGAACGATCAACGGGATGGGGGAGAGGGCGGGGAACGCCGACCTGATCGAGGTGGCCCTCGCGCTCGAGGCTCTGTACGGGATTCCAACGCGCCTCGACCTGACGCAAGCGCGGGTGCTTTCGCACCTCGTGCAGGAGCTGTCCGGAACGTCTCTGCCTTCGTGGAAGGCGGTCACGGGCGACGCGCTCTTCACGCGCGAGTCGGGTGCCGTTGCCGCCCAGTTCCACGATCCGCCGGCGATCGAGCCGTACAGCTCGGAGCTCGTCGGCGCCACCCGTGGTCTCGTGCTGGGGAAGAAGAGCGGCATCGACTCCATTCGCATCAAGGCCGCCGAGCTCGGGCTGGACGTCGCGGAAGCGCGGCAGGCGGATCTGCTCGCAGCGGTCAAGGCGCTCGGCGTGAAGCAGGGACGGCTCGTCAGCGACGACGAGTTCCGCGCGCTCGTGCAGGGGTAACCGGCAACTCTGCGGGAAACCCGTGTTGACCGCCGCTGCGGACGGGGCGATACTCGTCCGACCCACGCCGTGACATGTCAGAGGAGGGTCAAACGCAATGCGGTTCAGCCTGTATTCGGAGCTCCAGCTCCATCCCGGCAAGTTGCCGGAACAGCTCTACGCCGAAGTTCTCGAGCAGATCGTGAACGCCGACAGGCTCGGTTTCGACTGCTACGCCGTCATCGAGCACTTCTTCTTTCCGAAGTTCTCGATCTCGACCAATCCGACGGCGCTGTTTGCCGCAGCGGCGCAGCGGACGCGCGAGATCCGGTTCCGCACGATGCTGCACGCGCTGCCGTACCACAACCCGATGGTGCTCGCGAGCGCGATCGCGGCTACGGACATCCTCACCGGGGGCCGCTACGAGTGGGGCGTCGGCCGTGGGCATGGCTGGATCCCGCTGCCGGCCGGGGAGCCGCTCGACGAGCACGCGCGCCCCAAGTACGAGGAGGCGGTCGACCTGCTCTTGACGGCGCTCGACCAGGAGCGCTTCTCGCACCACGGCACGTACTTCGATGTCGACGACTCGCACATCGTGCCCTTCCCGAATCGGAAGTTCCGCGTCTATCTCGGCGGCACCTCGGATCGCACCTACACGCTGGCGGCTGAGCACGGCTGGGGTGTCGCCGTTCCGCCCCTGCTGCCGTACGTCGCGCTGGAGCAGCAGCTCGACCTCTACCGCTCGTCGTGCGCGGAGCACGGAACCGAGCCGGACATCGTCTGGATTCATGCTTGCCATCTCGACGAGGATCGGGACACCGCGATCCGGGAGGCGCGCGACTGGGTGACGGGCTTCATCCAGGGCAACTGCTCGCCGCTGACCGAGTGGCCGAAGCCACCCACAGACGGTCTCAACGCCGCCGGTTACGGTTTCTACGCCGCCGGCATCATGGAGCAACTCGCCGAGGTTCCCTACGAGCAGTTGATCGAGCAGGATTACGTCTGGGTCGGAACGCCGGACGACATCGTCGAGCGGATAGCGGAGACACAGAAGATCTGCGAGGGCATCCAGGAGATCGGCATCACCGTCAACGGCGGCGGTGCCGCGCATTGGATGGCGGTCAAGAACCAGGAGCTGTTTGCAGCCGAGGTGATACCCCGCGTCCGGGCGGCGCAGGCTGCGGTGACGGCCTGAGCCGTCGCCGGGCGGCAGACGCCGTGGATTCTGACATGTCACCGGTTGACTGTCATGTCACCGTCGGGGATACTCGCTGCGTGCACAGCGTGCGCGCGTTCAGCTGCAGCCAGGCCGGTGGGCCGTTCGCCGTGCCGTGCCCGTGATCGAGCGCGTCTGCGTCGTCGGAGCAGGCTCGATCGGGAGCATCTTTGCCGGCCACCTCGCTCGGGTAGCCGAGGTCAGTGTGCTTACGCGGCGGCGGGACCAGGCGGACGCACTCAGGGAGGACGGGCTGCGGATCAGCGGGCGGAGCGACCTCCAAGCGCACGTGGCGTCCTCGGTCGATCCGGCCGATCTGCCGTCGCCGGACCTCGTGATCGTGGCAACCAAGGCGACCGGCCTCGAGCAGGCGGCCGCTGCGATGGAGGGGCAGTTCGCCGACGCTACCGTGATGACGACGCTCAACGGCCTCGGCGCCGAGGCCGTGATCAGGGCGCACGGAGACTGGCCGATCATCTCGGCTGTCACGTTCATGAGCGGCACCCGGCACGACGACACGCATGTGGAATACATCCTCGACACGGAGACGTGGATCGGCCCGTTCGAGGACACGCCGTACGAGAGCGTGGAGGAGGCCGGCGCTCTCATCGCGGCGGCGGGGCTGAAGGTCGAGGTGATGCGCGATCTCCGGCCGGCCCAGTGGTCGAAGCTCATCTTCAACGCAACCGTCAACTCCGTCGCGGCGCTGACCGGTCTTCGGCACGACCTGCACTTCGCCGCCGAGGAAACCTCGACCGACCTCGGTCATCTCGTCCACGACCTCGTCGACGAAGGGAAGGCCGTCGCGGCCGCAGCCGGCGTCGAGCTCCACGACGACCCGTGGGAGATGAACGTTCTCGCGACCCGGCGGGGAGCAGCTCACTATCCATCGATGCTCGAGGACGTCGAAGCACATAGGCCCACGGAGATCGACCTGATCACGGGGGCCCTGGTTCGCGAAGCCGGACGTCACGGGGTCGACGTTCCGCTTCACACAGCTCTCTACCGGCTCGTGAAGGCGAAGGAGGAGTCGTGGTCGTGATCCCAACAACAGTCAACAACCCGTCAAACACACCCAGGAGGGCGTAATGACCAGAAGGAAACTGGCGGCACTGCTCGTGCCGCTCGCGGCGATCGCTGCAATCGCGGTGGCCGCCGGCTCGGCGTCTGCGGCAGCCAAGCCGATCGTGATCGGCTGGGCGTTCGACGCGAAGGGCGCGATGGCGGCGTACGACAACCCGGCGCTCGCCGCGGCCCAGCTCCGTGTCAAGCAGGTGAACGCCAGAGGCGGCGTCAAGGGTCGCCCGCTGCAGATCATCACCTGTGACACACAGTTCAAGCCGGCGGTAGCCAAGGCCTGTGCCGTGAAGCTGATCGGCCAGAATGCCGACATCATCTTCACCACCTGCGACGTCGACTTCGCGGCTCCCGTCGTACAGGAGGCGATCAACGCAGGCAAGCTCACGGTGGCGCCCTGTATCGGCACCGACCAGATGGGCCCCAAGCGCTTCGGCCCGAAGGGCAATCTTGCATTCTCGTTCGGCAACGTGGCTCAGGACGAGGGCTCGGCGATGGCGCAGTACGCCTATGCCAAGGGCTGGCGGACGGCATCGCTCGCAACCGACACCGTGATCGTGTACTTCAAGGATGTCGTCAAAGCGTTCAAGGCGCGCTTCACGCAGCTCGGCGGCAAGATCGTGGACGAGGAGAAGTACCAGTCGCTCGGTAGCACGAGCCAGCAGAACCTGATCACAAGGCTCAACGGCAAGACGGCCGACGTGATCGTGACCGCGACGGCCGGCTCCTTCGGGGCCCTGCCGCAGATCGTCGCGGGCCTGCGCTCGCTCGACAACCAGACACCGATCCTCAACTCGTGGGCGGGAGACGGGACGTACTGGGTGACGAAGGACCCGCAGGTGACGAACTACTACTACGTCACGTATGCGTCCGCTTACGGTGACGACCCGAACCCGGCGGTCAACGCACTCGCGAAGAAGCTGGGCAAGGCGACGTTCGGAATCGGAGGCTTCGTCACCGGTTCGGCCGCGATCGACGGCGTCGTCACGGCGATCAACCGGGCCGGCGGTTCGACGAACGGCGCGGCGCTCGCCGCGCAGATGGTGAAGTTCAACAAGGTGCCGACGTTGTCGGGCCTCGTCAGCTTCTCGCCGACGCTGCATTCCGTCTCCGGCCGTCAGTACCGCGTGATCAAGATCCAGGACAACAAGCCGAAGGTCGTGGGCACCGTGGTGGCCAAGGTCGTCCCGAAGATCTAGGGGACTTGGCCTCCGCCGAAACGCAGCTGGACCATCGACGGCCCGGAGGAACGCTCCGGGCCGTCGACGTGTCCCGCTCGTTCGAGGGCGTGCATGCCGTCCAGGGCATCTCACTCTTGCTCAACAGGCACGAGGTCCTCGGGCTGATCGGTCCGAATGGGGCGGGCAAGTCGACCCTCGTCAACCTGCTCACCGGGTTCGACTTCCCCACCTCGGGTGCCGTCGAGCTCGACGGCCGCGCGATTACGTCGTGGAGCGCCCACCGTCGCGGCCGCCATGGCCTCACGCGCACCTTCCAGCATTTGCACGCGTTCCGAGAGCTGACCGTGCGTGAGAACGTCGAGGTGGCAGCACTCGGCGTCGGGGCTTCTCCTCGGGCGGCAAAGAGCCGAGCCGTCGAGATCCTCGGGCTGCTGGGTCTCGCCCCCTTCGCGGATGCTCGGGCCGGATCGCTGCCTCACGGGGACGAACGCCGCCTCGGGGTTGCCCGGGCGCTCGCCACGGAGCCGTTGTTCGTGCTCATGGACGAGCCTGCGGCCGGCCTGCCCGAGGCGGAAGTCCCCGAATTCGCCGCCGTCGTGCGCTCGGTGCGCGACGACCACAGCGCGGGCGTGCTGCTGATCGACCACAACATGGCGTTGATCATGGACGTCTGCGACCGAATCCAGGTCCTCGACCAGGGAAGGACGATCGCCGAGGGGACGCCGGAGGAGATCCGGGGCAACCTCGACGTGGCGTCGGCGTACCTCGGTGAGAGCGCCGTGCACGAGGCAGGGGCGTGAGCGCCGAGCCCGCGATGCTGGAGCTCAAGGGCCTTGGGATCTCCTACGGTGGCGTCGCGGCCGTCCGCAACCTCTCGTTCGAGGTGCGTCGCGGCGAGATCGTTGGGTTGATCGGGCCGAACGGCGCGGGCAAGTCGACGACGCTCCACGCAGTCATGGGCCTCGTGCCGGCCCGCGAGGGAGATATCCTGCTCGCCGGCCGGTCGCTACGCGGCCGCTCCCCCGAGAGCGTCGCCCGGAGCGGCGTCGCACTCGTCCCCGAAGGCCGTCGCATCTTCCCCGAGCTCACCGTCGAGGAGAACCTCCGTCTCGGCCTCGCCGGCCGTCGCAGCAAGGATGGAGTCGACGACGACGTCGCCGGGGTGTACGACCTGTTCCCGATCGTGAAAGACTTTCGCCGTCGGCCTGCGGGAGCGCTCTCCGGTGGCCAGCAGCAGCAGCTCGCGATCGCCCGGGCGCTCGTGGCAGCACCGGACGTCCTCTTGCTCGACGAGCCGTCTCTTGGCCTTTCGCCTACGGTGGTGGACATCGTCTTCGAGGCGCTGCGTGCAATCCGCGCTCGCGGCCTCACCGTCCTGCTCGTCGAGCAGCGGGCGCAGCGCACCGTCGCGCTTGCAGATCGCAGCTACGTGCTGGCGAATGGAGCGCTGCGGTTGACCCTGACTCCTGCGGATGCGAACGACACGGCGGCGATGGTGGCGGCCTACCTCTCGTGAGTCCTTTCCTTCCGCTTGCGATCTTCGGGGTCGACTGGCAGGTTCTCGTCGACGCCGTCGGCCTGGGCGCCGTCTACGCGCTCATGGCCGTCGGGATCGGGCTCGTCTTCGGGGTGTTGCGGCTCGTCAACTTCGCCTACGGGCAGCTGGTGATGGCGGGCGCCTACGCGCTCGCATTCGCCTCCCAGTGGAACTGGCCGCTGTGGGCGGCGGTGTCGCTCTGCTTCGCCGTCGTGATCGCACTGTCGCTCGCGATGGACAGGGTGGTGTTCCGACCGCTACGGACACAGTCCCCGGCCGTGATGCTCGTTGCGACCTTCGCTATCGCGTTCCTCCTGCAGAGCATTGCACTACTTGCGTTCGGATCTCTCGGAAAGTCGGCATCGTCGCTCGGCTACCTGAATCGCGCGGTGACCGTCGGCAGCGTCGACATCCGCAAGATCACGATCGTCGCAATCGTCGTCGCGGCGGTGTGCCTGCTCATGCTCGTGCTTCTGCTCGAACGCACCACGGTTGGGCTCCACATGCGGGCGGCCTCGATGGACTTCCGGACGGCCCGGCTCCTGGGTGTCAACGCAAACCGAGTGATCGGCTCGGCGGTTCTCATCTCGGGGCTGCTCGCCGCGATCGTGAGCGTCATCCTGACCGTCCAGAACCCACTCGTCACTCCCGACTTTGCCTTGCGTGACACGATCATCGTGCTCGCCGGCGTCGTCGTCGGCGGGATGAGCCGGCTGCTGTCGGCAACACTCGGAGGCTTCGCGATCGGGTTCGTCACGGGCCTCCTCGGCGGTGCACTTCCTTCCGATCAGAGCCAGTACCTGCCTTCCTTGGTCTTCGGCCTCGTCATCCTCGTCCTCCTCGTCCGCCCCAACGGCCTCTTCGCCCGAGGCTCGGGCCCGGTGGAGCGCGTGTGAACGGCCGCGCGCTCGTTCAGCTCGGAGGGCCGGCGGGAGCTGTCGTTGCGGCGGCATTGCTCGGCAGCATCGCGTCGACCGCAACCGAGATCTACTTCATCAACGCGCTCGTCGCCGTATCGATCGTCGTCGCGATCTATGTCTTTGTCGGGAACTCAGGAGTGCTGTCGTTCGGCCACATCAGCTTCGTGGCGGTGGGCGCCTGGGCGGCGGGGGTGCTCTCCGTGCCGGTAGCCGAGAAGCCGGCCACGATGCAGTACCTCTTTCCCTTTCTCCGCGAGCACACGCTGGGAAACATCCCCTCGCTGCTCGTCGCAGCGGGCATCGGCGGTCTCTACGCGCTCCTCGTGGGGCTTCCCCTCATGCGCCTCTCAGGGCTCGCGGCTGGAATCGCCACGTTCGGAGTGCTGGAGATCACCCACAACCTCCTGCGGTATTACGAGAAGATCGGGCCCGGATCGAACGTGTTCTCGTCGGTGCCCGAGACGACCGACCTGCTACAGGCCACGCTCGGGGCTCTGCTCGTGATCGGAGTGGCATTCGGCTACCAGTCGAGCCGCTACGGCCGCCTCCTCCGCGCCACGCGCGAGGATTCCGCGGCGGCGCGCGCGGTCGGCGTGTCGGTGTACCGGCAGCGGCTCATCGCGTTTACGCTTTCCGGCGTGCTCGCGGGGTTCGCCGGCGGGCTCTACGTGCATCTTCTGCCGATCAGCACGGAGTCGGTCTATCTCGACCTCACGTTCATCACCCTGGCCATGCTCGTGATCGGGGGCATGACGAGTCTCTGGGGAGCAGTGATCGGGGCGCTCGCGGTCAGCGGCCTCGACTCGCTGCTCGCCGAGGCGGAGAACGGCCTCGATATCGGCGGGCACACGATCGACCTGCCCGCCGGCACGCGCCTCGTCGTCGTCGGCACCCTGATGGCGCTCATGCTGATTCTCCGCCCGAGCGGCATCACCGGCGGTCGCGAGTTACGACTCGACCGCCTTCGGCGCACCCGTCCTCCCACTCCGGAAGAGAACCCCTCATGAGAATCTGCATCGTCGGCTGCGGCGCAGTCGGTTCATTGTTCGCCGCCAACCTCGCCACCCTCGACGACGTCGAGGTGTGGGCGTTCGACCTCTACCAGGCCCATGTCGATGCCATCAACGCCGACGGGCTGCAGCTTTCGGGAGCCGGAGAGGTCTCGGCCCGCTTGCACGCGACGAGCGATGCGGCCGCCCTGCCACCCTGCGACTTCGGCATCGTGGCGACCAAGGCCATGCATGCCGAGCCGGCGATTGCCGCGACGGCGCACGCGTTCGCGGACGGTGCCGTGGCGTCGGTCATGAACGGTGTGGGGAACGAGGAGACGCTGGCCCGGCACGTCGGCCGTGTGATCCGCGGGACGACCTTCCCTGCCGGCAAGCTGCTCGAACCAGGCCACGTTCAGTGGGATGTGAAGGGAGACACGACGTTCTCGCCGTTCGAGCCGGCGCCCGCCTCGGTGGAGCAGGTCGCGCAGCTCGCGGACGCGTGCACGCGGGGCGGCATGCCGGCCACCGCCGTCGCCGACGCGCGCCCGGCCCAGTGGCGCAAGGTGATCTTCAACGCCGCCACGAACCCGATCGGCGCCCTCACCGGCCTCACACATGGACGTGTGTGCGAGCGCGCCGATCTGCGCGCGCTCGTCAGCGGTCTCGTCGACGAGGGCAAGGCAGTCGCAGCCGCTCAGGGAATCACACTCGACGCGGATCCGGAGGAACTGATCGACCATGCGGCGAAGCCCGAGGTCGCCTACGGCCACAGGGCGTCGATGTTGCAGGACGTAGAGGCGCGCCGTCAGACAGAGATCGACTTCCTGAACGGCGGGATCGCCCGCTTCGGTCGGTCGCACGGAGTTCCGACCCCGCTTCATGACACCATCACCGCCCTGATCAAAGGAGTTGAAGCCTCGTGGACCTAGGAGCAGAGCTCGAGCGACGCTACGCAAACGTCCGTGCAGCCATGGGTGAGCACGGGCTCGATGCCCTGATCGTCTCCGGCAACGAATACAGCGGCTTCGAGGGCGCCGTCACCTACATGTCGGGGTTCCAGATCGTCCACCGCTACGCCTATGTCGTCGTGCCCGCCGACGGGGACGCGTTCGTCGTCTTCCCGGCCGAGGCGCGGTACGTCGGCGAGCACGGAACGACACCGCTCGAACAGGTCTTCCACGCCCGTCCCGGCGAGTACATCGCCGACCACGCCCGTGGCGCCGGCTGGAGGCGGGTCGGAGTGTACGGGCTCGACTACATCATGGCCGTACGCGACTACCAGGCCCTGAACGGTCTCGATCTCGTTGCGTTCGACGTCGAATTCGACCTTGCCCGCGCCGTCAAGAGCGATGCCGAGCTCGAGTCCGTCCGCGACTCCGTCCGGATCAACCAACGCGGCTTCGAGATCTGGCACGAGACCTACGCGCCCGGCAAGACGGCGGCCGAGGTAATGGCCGCCGCCGAGGAATGGTTCGTGGCCGAGGGATGTGGACGGCTGACGATGAACATGGTGCTGACGGGAACCGACACCTACGCCCGCCCGGAGTTCAAGATCGCCCGCGAGGAGGAGGTCCTGCGCGGGTTCGTGCTGCCGTCCCTCGAAGTGGCGGGGCCCGGCATGCATTGGGTCGAGGTCTCACGTGCCGTCCGCGCCCCGAACGTCGAGCCCTCGGACGAGACGAAGCGGATGATGGAGGGGTACGCCGAGTACTACGAAGCCGCGAAGACGGCGATGCACGCGGGGGCGACATGCCACGACGTGCACACCGCTGTCTCGAAGGGCTTCCACGACCGCGGCTACCACCTCGGTCACGTCACCGGTCACTCGATCGGGATGACGATGATCGAGTTCCCGAAGGTGGGGGAGGGCTCCGACGTCGAGCTGAAGGAGAACATGGTTCTCTCCATGCACCCCCACGCGATCGCCGCAAGCGGAGAGGACTGCCTCTACATGCAGGACACCTGGCTCGTGACGCCGACCGGCGGAGTGCCGCTCGCCGACCTCGCGATGGAGATCTGGGTATCCACTTGAGCCGTGCGTACGGACAGCGAAAATCGGAGCCGGTCGTCGGCATCGAGGCGGTACACTTGTGCCTGTGAGTTGGCCGTGGATCGTGCTGCTCGCGATCGGCGTCGGAGTCGTCGTCGCCGCGGAGTGGCCCAGGTTCGAGCGTCTCGTAGGCTCGGACGCACGCCGCCTGCGTGATCGCGAGAAGCGCAAGGCCAAGCTGAGGGTCGTCTCGACCGACGACGACGAGTTCGTGCGCAGCGTTCAGGCCGACCTCGAGGCGCTGCCGACGATCGAGGAGCGCGAGACGCCGCGGTGACTGATTTTCTTGCAAGATCTCGAATCCGCTAACGCGGATCCCTCGATCGCAAGCAGAATCCCTGAAGAGGCCCGCCCGCGGGCCTTCTCTCCAGGGCTGCCGACCCAAACTCTGGTTCGTCGATCGCACGCAGAATCCCTGAAGAAGCCCGCCCCGGGGGCCTGCCCTCCGGGGACCCAACCACCGGTACGACCAGGGTAGGTCGCCTAGCGAATCACGATCGTCGCCGTCAGGACGCGCGTGTTCGGCAGGATCGGAGGAACGTTCTCCATGTTGCGCGACTCCTGGTAGTCGGAGACCTGGAGGCGGAGCCGATGGACACCGCGCCGCAGCCCCGAAGTCTGGATTCGGAGTATGCCCGAGGCGAGCGCGGTGGAGCGTCCGACTCCGTCGATCGTCGCCTTCACGGTTGTCGGGTCGATGCCGGAGGCCGAGTCGGCGACCCGGACGACGAGGGGTGCGCCACGCCGCACGCGGGGTTGGGCGAGCCTCGCGGTGGGCGGCCGGGTGTCGTTGGTCCAGAACCGGAACGTGTAGCTGCCGGCCCCTCCGGCAGTCGGGCTGTCGAAGACGACGTCGTAGCTACCGGCGACGGGGCGAACGGCACCGGCGGCGAGGACGGGCTCACCGAACTGCGCCAGGTACGGATTGATATTGACCGGAAGCGCTGCGTAGCCGGTCAGACGATTCTCGTCCCCCGTCGCGACGACCCGCGGCTCGACCCGGACACCGGGGCTGCGGCGAACGATGACGACGCCGAAGTTCGCAGCCGGCTGCGTCAGCGTGACCCGGAACACCTGCTCGGGGCCGCTGAGAACAGCGGTGACGACGCCGTCGGCAGGGACGTCCGGGTATCGGTATCGCGAGGCAAGAGACGGCCTCCCGCGAGTGTCGCCGACATGGAGACCAGGTGTACGAAGATCGGCCGCCGTCGCGGATGCGAGCCCCGGACGGTCGACATGGAACCAGAACGGGATGCGCCGGACGTCGGCACCACGCGTAAGCCGGACGAAGCCGGTCTCGTCGCCTCCGGCTGCAGTCTCCGTCGCTACGGCCGAGAGCTGAAGGGAACCCGGTACGGAGACCGTCGGCGAGGTCACGAGACTCGCGCCGGCCGAGGCCGTGACCATCTCGACGCTGACGTTCCAGGCGCCGGCGCCACCGCCTGCGTCGGAGATGTCCACGGTGGCCGGCGCAACGACACCCGGGTGTACGAGGCCGAACGAGACGGACGCGGGCGAGGCGAGGACGAGCGGCAGATCCGCTTTCGCGGGGTCGGCAAGGCCGCCGCCCCCGCGCGTTGGTGGTGCAACCCGGCCGTCGACCTCGACGGGGCTCCCCGACCCGACCAGCGCCGCCTTGAGGACCGCCACCGACCAGTCGGGGTGGCGTTCGCGGAGCAGCGCCGCGGCTCCCGCTATCTGGGGGGTTGCCATAGACGTGCCGGACATCGACTCCCAGCGACTTCCAGGTACTGACGAGAGGATGGAGACGCCGGGTGCGCTGATATCGGGCTTCAACCGCAGCGAGAGGGGCGTCGGGCCCGAGGAGCTGAAGCTCGCCAGTTCGGCGGCGCCGGCGCCACCCGGGCTCGTGACGGCGGCGACGGTGATCGCGTCATCGGACGTGCCTGGTGAGGAGAGTGAGCCCTGACCAAACTCGTCGAAGTCGTTTCCTGCCGCAACGACAGGGACGACCCCCGCCTCTGCGGCGGCGTCGAGGGCGAGCGCGACGACGTCGCGAGACGGCTCGATCTCGGGCTCGCCGATAGAGAGGTTGATCACGTCCATCCCGTCCGCCACTGCCGCCTCGATCGCGGCGACGATCTCGGGTGCGTTCCCGTTGAGTCCGACGTCGGCGTCGGTGGGGACGGTGAGCGCCTTGTAGTTGCCGATGTACGCCCGTGGCGCGATGCCGGAGACCTTGGCGCCGCCGGTCGCCGCCGTCCCTGCGTTACCGGCGGCGATCCCGGCGACGTGGGTCGCATGCTCCGACTGGAGCGGGTCGAACGGCCTCGCGGCGTACTTCCACGTCGTTCCCGGGGGCGGGAACGCGCGGGCGACGATCACCTTCGCCGTCGTGTAGGAGGCTTGCCCCCTGGGGAACCCTGCGGGCATGGTGTACCCCGCGGGCGAGAAGTAGGGATGGCTCTGATCGACGCCGTCGTCGATGATGCCGATCTTCACGCCGTCGCCTCGGTTCGAAAGCCCTGTCTGCCACGTTCTCGCCGCAGAAGCCGTCTCTGTGGCGTCGGCCGAGGCCGGGGCGTAGGACGCGCCGGAATCGACCTCAGTCACGCCGGGAAGCGTGCGGAGCCGGGGTATCGCAGTCCGTGGGACGACGACCGCGGCGCCGTTGAGCACGAGCCGGTAGCGCCACCGGATGCGCGCATCCGGAATGTTCTCGCGGAGAACGGCGGCAAACCGGGCCTGCTCGCTGTCGACCGCTTTTCGCGTCGCGCGTCGTGCTGTTCCTGTTCGGCCGGCGAGAGGAGGCGATGCGAGAGTGACGATGACCTCGCTCGTGGCGCCCGAGGAGGGAACGGCGACGGTGACGCCGGCGGTGGGCGAACAGCAGACCACGAGAGCGCAGAGGAGTCCGAAAAGGCGGATCATGATGAGTGTGACGCCGTGCGAGCCCGACGGTTTCCGTGCAGCATGCCAGCACGTGGAGTGGCGGCTAGAATCGTCGGCGCGCGGATGTGGCGGAATTGGTAGACGCGCACGGTTCAGGTCCGTGTGCCTTTCGGGGCGTGGAGGTTCAAGTCCTCTCATCCGCATCCTGAAACGGGGCCTGCAGGCCCCGTTTCAACGTGCGGGCGAGGAGAGAGGCCTACGAGCCGGCCGATTCGAGCGCCGCCAGCACATCGTCTGCATGGGTCTCGGGCTTGACGTTGCGCATCGCCTTCGCAACTGAGCCGTCGGAGCCGATCACGAACGTCGAACGCTCGACGCCCATGTACGTCTTTCCGTGCATCGACTTCTCGACCCACACGCCGTAGGCCTCCGCGGCCGAGTGGTCGGGGTCGGCGAGCAGGGTGAACGGGAGGTCGAACTTCTGCTTGAACTTCACATGCGAGCCTTCGCTGTCAGGGCTGACGCCGAGGACGACGGCGCCGCGTTGCTCGAACTCACCCCAGGCATCGCGAATGCCGCACGCCTGCTTCGTACAGCCGGGCGTGTCGTCCTTGGGATAGAAGTACAAAACAACCGCTTTCCCTTTCAGGGTGGACAACGTGACTGTCTCGCCCGAATCCGAAGTCAACGAGAACTCCGGTGCTGGCTGTCCCTCTTCGACTGGCAAGCGTGCCTCCCGTTCGTCGAGCCGTCGGGTCGCAATGCGTGAGCCGCGTCGGCGCACATGACGGCGAAATTGTTCGTGATTCCGACACCGAGCGTATCGGCTTGGTGTCCGAACGCGGCGCCCACGAGTTCGTCGACACGATGAGCTCGACGTTTCCGGTGGTACTGGCAGAGCTACCCTACGTGCCCTCAGACTTCGTCGCCGTGGCCGAGGATCACGAACACGATCAGAAATACGGCGGAGATCGCGAGAGCGATCATCGTGCGCTCGAACCGCACCCCCACGACGACCAGAAGCGATACCACCACTGCGAGCCTGAGTGCGACGGTCCACGTGATGCCGTGCCGCTCCAGGAACGAGAGCGCGTGATCCTGTTGGCCGTCGTCGAGAGCCATTTCCTAGTCCGGAAGGAACATCGACACCACGATGACAACGGCGCAGACGAGGCCGATAACTTCCATTCGCACAATCTACTCGTCCCGCAGCGGTTCGTCGGCCCGGTCGGCCGCCGCTGATCGGTGTTTCTCGTCCATTCGCCCCCGTGCGGTCCTCGCGACCGGCAGGAGCGGTTGCCCCCTGACGTCCACGATCATCTGCTGAATACGAACATGGCCGCCACGAGGAGCACGACCGTCATCGGTATAGCGAACCAACCGCTCCACAGGCGCAACGTCTGTCCAATCGAACCTCGACGCTTCAACGCATGACCTCCCTCTCCCTCTCGCTCGCACACACACGATGCACATACTCTTGTACTTCGCCAGGACGACACGTCAACCTCATCTACGGCTCTTCGCGAGATAGTCGCGGCATGAGCCGGCCGAGGTAGGCTCGCCCCGTGGTCGAGGCCCATCGCTATCTCGCATACGCCGTCGTCGCCGGGTGTCTGCTGGCCGGCGTCGTAGGGCTCGTCGCCTATAGGCGCGGGGGGCAGGTGAGCGGCGCCACGATCCATCTTCTCGCGCTGCCGCAGACCCTTCTCGTGGCGCAGGCGGCGTTCGGCCTCTTGCTGCTCTCGGGCGACTACCGCGCCGCCGACGAGTTGCACTACGTCTACGGCGCGGTCGCACTCGGCGTCGTGTTGTCACCCTGGTTCTACGCCCCGGCCGACCCTCGCAGACGGCTGCTCTGGTTCGCAGTCTCGGCGCTCGTCGCCGCGGCGCTCGGCGTTCGTGGCACCATGACCGGATCGTGAGGAACTTCTTCCAGAACCGAACCGTTCGCGGTCTCGCGATCGTCGCCCTCATCGCCCTCGTCGTCGTCGTGCTCTCGCTCGAGCCGGTTCTGGCCGTGACCGGCGGGCTCCTGCGCATCGGGTTCCTGCTGGCGATCGCGTTCTTCCTCTTTCTCGTCTGGCGTGAGCGTCGCAGCGATCTCGAGGCCTGGTCGGATCGCTCGCGGTGGCTGTTCTACGGCGCGATCGCGTTGGCCGTCGTCGACGTCGGTGCCGCGATCGGGCTCGGGCCGAAGGGCGGCGACGCAATCGCATTCTTCGTCGTTCTCGCCTGCTGTGCCTGGGCGGTCGTTCGCACCTGGCGCGCAGAGCACACCTACGGTTGATTCAGAGCGTCTCGGCGTGAACCGCGGCGCCGTCCAGTGCGGCCAGCACGGAGCGGACAGGCCCGAGCGCGCCGACGAAGATCGGCGTGTCTCTCTCCGTCCAGCGTGACGCCTCCGTTTCCCGCAAGGTCATCATGAGATGCATGAAATCGGCCGGCTCCTCGCATTCGAAGGCGGGCATGAACTCCTGGTCGTCGATCCCGAACGAATAGGTCGTGTGGTTCGTGACGGTTACGAACTTGCCGCCGACCTCCGCGTGCTGCTTCATGGCCTCGACTCGCTCCTCGAACGTGAGGAAGTACCACGGTCGCCTCTTGACGAACGGGTAGACGACGAGGTACGGCGCCTCGCGGGGAGTGACCTTCCCCTGGCGGACGCGCTTCTTGTCCGTGTAGACCGACGGCTTCGTCGTCGCGAGGTACGAGTACGGCGTCGTCAGCCAGCCGGCGAGCGGAGTGCCGTTCAGCGCCGCCCCGAGCTCGAGCAGGTCGTCGTAGCGTTCGGTGATCTGCCAGAGGAAGAAATCGGCCTCGGGCCGGATGCCGGAGACGTTGTACGCGCGCAGGCCTTCCATCCGGCCGGCCCATTCCTCGACGACCTCTGCGAAGGCGTCCTTGCCCGCCTCACGCTCCTCGGCGGGCAGACGCCGCCAGGCAGGGTCGACCTTGAAGAACCGGTACGAGACGTACTGCCCCACCTGGACACCCTCGATGCGTTCGTAGCCTGGCTTGGCCTCGCTCATGTGCTCCATGGTACGCGGTGAGCGTCAGCGGAGGTTCAACGTCGCGCTTTGACGCGTTTGCGGCACACCCGGGTTGACCGGGTGGGTCAACGTGAGTGCGAACCGAATCGGGCCGCGTCCGAGCTTCCGACCCTTCAGCGAGACGAGCAGCGGCACGCCTGCCTGTCCGTAGCCGGTCAGGCGCGCTCGGGTGGCATCCGTTGCGACGCTCGCCACGCGCAACTCCCACGCGCAGTCGAGCGCGCACGTGAACCGCACCGTGCGTGCCCCCCGGGCGAGCTCGGCCTGGGTCGGGAAGCGCAATTTCGCCGCCGTGACGTCGAGACCCAGCCCGTCGCAGCGAGCGATCGAACCACCACGGGCGCGGGCAATCGCATCGCGGACCGCGTACAGGCTCGACTTCGGCGCTCCGTCGGCGTAGTAGAGGCCGGACTGCCAGCTCGCGAGCGCCGTCTCGTCCTGCGAATGGAAGAAGAAGATCCCGGTGACGTTCGGTTGGCAGAACGCGAGCTCCAGAGCTTGCTCGTAGTACTGCCCCTGCGTGATCTCGTCGACGGGCCGCGTCGTCGACGGCTCGGCGCCGGTGTAGGCCTTCGCCTTGCCGGCGGGGATCTTCGATTCGACGCCGAACTCGTCGTAGAGAATGGGCAGCGTCGTCCCGAGCTGAGCGGATCCGTCGAATGCCGTCGCAAGCGTCTGGATCAGGCGGTCGTAGTCGGCGAGTCCGATGGTCGTCGATTTCGGATGCGGCGTGTCAGGCGCCTGCCCGGAGCTGTCGGCGTAGGGATGGAACGCGAGCCCATCCATGATCGGCAACGTCCGCCCGCTCGCCCGGTAGGCGGTACCCAGATCCTTGAGGAACGCGACCGGCGAGTGCGTGTCCCTACCCGTCCCCGCCCGGTCGACACCCCGAGGCGCCAGCGCGCCACCCCACACGCGCGTTCCCGGGTCGACCGCCTTGATCGCGTCGTAGGAGCGCGCGAGCAGGGCGAGGTACGCAGGTGCGGCCGCGTCGGTTCCGTCAGGATTGAACTGCGGCAGCCAGAAGCGGTTGAGGTTCGGCTCGTTGCCGACGATCACGTCGTCGACCGAGGGCAGCTGCAGCTTCAAGACGGTCAGGTACGCCGCGAACTCCTCGCGCGCCTCTGGCGTGAGCGGGGTCGATTTCGAGCCCGGCGGATAGACGGATAGGTAGACCTTGACGCCGGAGAGCTGGGCCGCGGCGGCGACGTTGCGGAGGATCGCGAGCTCCGATTCCGGTGGCGCGACCTGGCCGGGAAGCCATTGCGAAGTGACGCGGATCGCCGTGAAGCCGGCGAGGCGGAACAGGGTCATCTTCGCCTTGGCAGCGACGAGATCGGGCGCCCGAACGACGTCCTCGGCGGCACCGAACGACATCGCCGGCCCTCCCGCAAGTGCCGACGGAGCAAACGCGAGGGCTGCGGCGACGAGGAGAAGGGGGCGAAACATGTGGCGGATACGCTAGACGACGTGGTCGACTCGGTACGCGAGCAGTTGACGGACATCCCGCGAAACCCGGGCGTGTACCTCTTTCGCGACGAGAGCGACGACGTCCTCTACGTGGGTAAGGCGAAGTCGCTGCGGGCCCGGGTGCGGAGCTACTTCAACCGGGGTGACGGCCGTCAGGGAATCGAGCGTATGGTCGAGCGGATCAGTCGCGTCGAAGTCATCGTCACCTCCTCGGAGGCGGAGGCCCTGCACCTCGAACAGAACCTCGTCAAGCGACACCGGCCGCCGTTCAACGTGCGGCTGCGCGACGACAAGTCATTCCCCTACATCGCCGTCACGGTGGCCGACGAGTACCCGAGGGTCATGTTCACGCGCGAGCGGCACCGTCGCGGCACGGTCTACTTCGGCCCGTATGCAAACGCGAAGAAGGTACGTGAGACGCTCGACGTGCTGAACCGCGTGTTCCAGTTTCGGCCCTGCGAAGGCCCGAAGCCGGGGCGCCACTCCGGTATCCCGTGCCTCGATTTCCACATCGAACGGTGCACGGCGCCCTGCATCGGTGCGATCACGAAAGCCGAATACCGCGAACAGATCGACGGTGTGATCGACTTCCTCTCGGGCGACACCCGCTCGATCGTACGCTCGCTGGAGCGGCGGATGACCGAGGCGGCGGCGCAGGAGCGTTACGAGGATGCCACCCGCTACCGCAACCGGCTCTTCGCGATCGAGAGCCTGGCGGAGCGTCAGGGAGCGGACCGTCGGGCGGTGGGGACGATCGACGTGATCGGGCTCGCGGTCGACGGCGACCGGGCTGCGGTGCAGCTCTTTCCCCTACGTGACGGAAGGCTGATCGACCGGTACGCCTTCCACCTGGAGAACGTCGAAGGTCAGGACCGAGCGACGATCCTCGAAGGGTTCTGCCTCGAGTACTACACGGCTGCTCCGAGCGTGCCGCCCCAGCTGATCGTTCCCGCCGACCTCACCGACACCGAGGCGCTCGCGGGGTTCCTCTCCGAACTTCGCGGTTCCGCCGTCGAGGTGCGGGCTCCGGCTCGAGGCGAGAAAAAGCGTCTCGCGGAGCTTGCCGACGAGAACGCACAGCTGGCGCTCGCACACGAGACGACCGTCTCCGAGCAGAAGCGGCTGCGCCGTATCGAGGCGCTCGAGAGCCTCCGTGAGAGCCTGAACCTGGAGAGCCTGCCGGTGCGGATCGAGTGCTTCGACATCTCGAACCTGCAGGGACGTGACATCGTCGCCTCGATGACCGTGTTCGTGGACGCCCAACCGAGGAAAGCCCATTACCGCTCGTTCACGGTACGCGGCCTCGACGGCCAGGACGACTTCGCGTCGATGGGTCAGGTCATCGCGCGGCGATTCGCGCGCCTTCGTGACAGGGTCGATCCGGGTCGCTACGACGAGAGCTTCGCCGCCGTGCCGAACCTTGTCGTGATCGACGGCGGGAAGGGGCAGCTGGCGGCGGCGCTCGAGGCGATCCAGGCGACCTCGGGACTTCCGCGAGTCGCCGTCATCGCCCTGGCGAAGCGTGAGGAGGAGGTATTCGTTCCCGGTCGTTCTCTGCCGATCCGGCTCGAGCGACACGACCCCGGACTCCAGCTCCTCCAACGTATCCGCGACGAAGCGCATAGGTTCGCGATCACGTTTCACCGGCAGAGGCGTGATACGCGCGCGTTCGAGTCGATCTTCGACACCCTCGACGGGATCGGGCCCGCGCGCCGTCGGGCGATCCTTCACCACTTCGGTTCAGCCGACCGTTTCCTCGCCGCCTCGCAGGAGGAGCTCGAGGCCGTTCCCGGCCTGCCGGCGAAGACTGCCCGGGCCGTGTTCGGCCAACTCCACCGCACCGGTGGCCCGGGGACGTAACCCGTCAGGGGCTGTTCGCCTCGGGGGCGGGGCCGGACATTCTGCGGAAGCGCAGAGTGCGTAGCGTGAGCAGGATCGCGGTGAATCCGATCACCACGTTGAGGAGGGTGAGCGTCAGTTTCATGCCGACGCTGAACGCCAGGAGCGCCGAGCGTGCGGCCTGGCCGCGCAGCGTGTAGACCAGGAAGGCCTGCTCGGTTCCAACCCCTCCCGGGCTGATCGGCACGAGCGTCGCGAGGCTCTGCGTCGCCTGGACGAGCAGAACGTTGCGGACCGACTGCTCGATGCGGAATGCGTCGAGCATGAACCACACGGTCGCAAGTCGGAGCGCCCAGTCCGCGAGCTGCCAAGCGACCACCGTGCGAAGCCAGCGGGTGGGAGTCCGGACGATCGTGAACGCCTGTCCCACCCGCTGCCTGAACGCGGCGACGTTGGAGTGGATCCAGACAGCGAGCGCGATGATTCCGACCACGGCGGCCACGAGCAAGGCCCCGGAGACCTGGTCATGCGCCATGAACCAGGCGAAGTCGAAGCTGGGGAGGGACGGGAGGGCATCGAGGCTCGGCAACACGCTCTGGGTGAGCGCCCACGAGACGAGCGCGATCGCGCATGCGCCGTCGACGATCGCGAGCACGATGCTCGAGCTGATGAGGGTCGTATAGGTCGACCCACGGACAGCCCGATGGGCCATCGTCAGGCGAACGACGTCGCCTGCGCGGGCGGGGAAGATCGCGTTGACACCCACCCCTGCGACATAGGCCGCGTAGATGGGCAGCCAGCGGACGCGCACATCAGGGTAGGCGGCCGCGAGGACGTTGCGCCAGGCGCGGCTCGTGCACATCGTCTTGGCAACGTGGCAGCAGATCGCGAGGGCCAGCGGCAGGCGCCGCACCGAAGCGATGTAGTCCCAGAACGCCGTGACGGCATCGAGGACGGAGCGCATGCACCAACGGTAGCCCGCGCAATCGGAAGAGAGGATGAGCGAGGGACGCCGACGCCTTCATCGAGGAGCGGCCGGAGACAGCCCGCGAGCTCGGTGATGCGCGCTCGCAGCCTCGTCGGTGTAGTCCTTGTACGCGTAGAGCACGTCGTGGAGCTCTGGAAGAACCTATGCCGTCACAGCCTAGGCCCAGACCAGGCGGACGCCGGCGTAGGCGACGACCGCGATGAGGAGCCACGATGCGAGTCCGAGTGCGAGAGGGCGTGCACCGATCTGTCGAAGCCGTCCGACGTTCACCCGCGTGCCGAGCGCAAAGAGGGCCATTCCCAGGAGCACGGTTCGAAGATCGTCGATCCGGGCGACGGCTCGGTCGGGGATGACGCCGATGCTCGCCACGACGACCATGCCGATGAACGCCAGGATGAACGGCGGCACGAGAGGCGGCCTTGGCCCGCCGGTCGCCCGCGTCTGCCGGTGCCTCAGCGCGATCCCTGCGATGAGTGGAGCCAGCAGCATCACCCTGGTGAGCTTGACGACGATCGCGGTCGCGAGTGCGACGCTGCCTGCGGTGGACGAGGTTGCGACGACCTGAGCAACGTCGTGGACGCTTGCGCCGACCCAGGCACCGAATTGCTCGTCGTCGAGTCCGAGCGGGCCGCGCAACGGCGGCAGCGTGATGATTGCGAGCGTGCCGCACAGGGTGACGAGCGCAACCGAGAACGCGACCTCGTCTTCGTCAGCATCGATGACGCCGTTCGCGGCTGCGATCGCAGAGACGCCGCAGATCGAGAATCCCGTCGCGACGAGTAGCGAGAGATCGTCCGATATCCCGAGACGGCGTCCCGCCCAGCGGGTGCCCACGAACGTGATCGCCACGACGGCCACCACGACTGCAAGCGCGCGGGCGCCGAGCGCCAGGATGTCCGGGAAGACGAGGTCGAGCCCGAGCAAGACGACGCCGAGCTTCAGCACGGGCCCGGCGGCCTTGGCCAGCCCGGGCGCGGCGGTGGTCGGTACGCCGGCGAGGTTCGCGAGCGCCATCCCGAGCGCCACGCAGAGGACGAGCGGCGGGAGGACCGGGAATGCGCGATGGGCGCCGAGGGACACTGCGACGCCGGCCCCCGCGAGAGCGAGGCCGGGCGCCGAGCGCATCATTCGTCCGGTTGGAGGAACGGGTAGCGGTAGTCTGTCGGCGGCACGAGGGTCTCCTTGATCGTCCGGGGGCTGACCCAACGGATCAGGTTCCACATCGACCCGGCCTTGTCGTTCGTACCGGAGGCGCGCGCGCCGCCAAACGGTTGCTGTCCGACCACGGCTCCGGTCGGCTTGTCGTTGACGTAAAAGTTCCCCGCTGCATATCGGAGCACCTGATGTGCCTCGTCTATCGCGTACCGGTCGTTCGAGAAGACGGCGCCTGTCAGCGCATATGCACCGGTCGAGTCGACGAGATCGAGGGTATCGGCCCATTTCGACTCGTCGTACACATACGCCGTTACGATTGGGCCGAAGAGCTCGTCGCGCAGCAGCCGGAACGCCGGATCTTCCGTCTTGATCACGGTCGGTTCGACGAACCAGCCCTCGCTGTCATCGGTGCCACCGCCGGTCACGATCTCCGCACCCGCCGACTGCGCTTCTGCGATCGCGTCGCGCTGTGTGCGGAAGGAGGATGCGTCGATGACGGCGCCCATGAAGTTGGTGAAGTCGCTTACGTCGCCCATCGTGATGGTGCCGACCTCCCGCTCGAGCGTATCGCGCACGTCGCCCCAGAGATTCGACGGGATGTAGAGCCGCGACGACGCGGAGCACTTCTGCCCTTGATACTCGAACGAGCCTCGTACGACCGCGGCCGCCACCTCGGCGGGGTTCGCGGACGGATGGGCGAGAATGAAATCCTTGCCCCCGGTCTCGCCCACGATGCGTGGGTAGTTGCGGTAGCGGTCGATCCCGTTGCCGATGGTGCGCCAGATCGAGTGGAACACGCCGGTCGACCCCGTGAAATGGACGCCTGCGAGGGCAGGACTCGCGAGAGCGGTTGTGCCGATCTCGGCGCCCGGACCGAAGACGAGGTTGATCACCCCGGGCGGAAGGCCGGCCTCTTCGAGAATCCGCATCGTGATGGAGGCGGACAGAGCCTGGGTCGAGGCGGGTTTCCAGACGACCGTATTTCCCATCAGGGCCGGCGACGTGGTCAGGTTGGCGCCGATCGCGGTGAAGTTGAACGGGCTGATCGCGAGGACGAAGCCCTCGAGGGCCCGGTACTCCATCCTGTTCCAGACTCCGGGGGACGAGACCGGCTGCTCCTCGTAGATGCGCACGAGATACTCGGCGTTGTAGCGGAGGAAGTCGATCGTCTCGCACGCGGCGTCAATCTCGGCCTGGTAGGCGGTCTTTGACTGGTTGAGCATCGTGGCCGCGTTGATCGTGGCGCGCCACGGGCCGGAGACGAGTTCGGCGGCACGGAGAAAGACGGCGACCCGTTCGTGCCAGGGCGTCCGCGACCAGGCGGGATGGGCGTCCTGGGCCGCCGAGATCGCACGCTCGACCTCGGCGGCGCCGCCTTTCTCGACGTCAGCGAGAACGTGCGCGTGGCGGTGAGGCATGACCGTTTCGAACGTAGTCCCCGTTTCGACCCGATCTCCACCGATCACCATCGGGATGTGAACACGCTCGCCGGACATCTGCTCGAGCCGGGTGTGCAGCTCGACTCGCTCCGGCGATCCGGGCGTGTAGCTCTTGACGGGCTCGTTGATCGCGGTAGGCGGCCGGAAGATTCCAGGGGCGCTCACGGAAGCGATTGTATTCTCGACCACGTGCGCGTGACGCGACACCCCTACGACGTGCCCGGCTGGGGGGTGGGCGAGGTGTGGGCCCGGGACGGGACGATCATCCAGCACGAGCTCGCCAACGAGGCAATGCGTCGCGAGCACGAGCGCGGGGCCGTCGCGGAGGCGGCCGAGGTCGCGCTCCACCCGGGAACGGGACCAGCCGACGAGCCCGGAACAGCTCTGGCCTCCCCCGACGGGGGAGCGAGGCTCCCGGCACGAACGCTACCCGGCTCACCGTCACGCGTCAGTGACGACTGTGTGCCGGAGCTGTGCCGGCGTGTGACAGCCCACCTCGCGGGAACCCCGACCTCGTACGAGGGGCTTCCGATCGATCTCGAGTGGGCGACGCCCTTGCAACGCAGTTTCGCCGCGGCCGCACGTGCTATTCCCTGGGGTGAGGTCGTCTCGTACGGCGAGCTCGCCGCCCTGGCCGGGCGGCCTGGAGCGGCTCGGGCGGCCGGGTCGTTCTGCGCCGAGAACAGGTACTCGCTCATCATCCCCTGTCACCGGGTCGTCGCCGCAAACGGGATCGGCGGCTACGGCTCGGCGGGCGCTGGGCTAAAACGCCGCCTTCTCGCCCTCGAGGGTGTGCGGCTGTGAGCCCTGGCTCGCTGGCCGAGGACGTCAGGGCGGAGCTCGCCGCAATCGCCCCCAGCCGCCGCTGCGATCGTCTGGCGGAGATCTCGGCCCTCTTCCACAGCGCGGGCACCGTGCATCTCCGCGGGCGGGGAGCGGTCGCTTTCCACCTCGATCTCGCGTCCTCCGCGGCTGTGCGCCGTGCCTTTGCGCTCCTTGCCGAGCTCCGAGTACCCGCAGAGATCCGCACGTACACGATGCGATCGTTCGACCGCAGAACCCGCTACCAGCTTCACGTCGACGGCTCGGAACACGATCTGGCCACGCTCGTGGAGGCCGGTGTGCTGGACGTCGACCGTCGACCACTGGAACGCCCTCCCGGTCGCGTCGTCGCCCGGTCGTGTTGCCGGGGCGCATACCTCCGCGGGGCGTTCCTCGGCGGGGGTTCCCTGACGGGCCCTCCGTCGCCGCATCTCGAGGTGCGAACACCGACGTTTGCCGGCGCGTCGTTCCTTCGCAGCGTCGCCACCGCGGAGGAGGTCCGGCTGCGAGTCGGCGAGCGCGCCTCGCATGCACGCGCGTATGCAAAGGGATGGGAGGAGATCGAGGGCTACCTCCTTGCCGCAGGAGTCGTCGACGCCGTGCTTGGGCTCGAGGAGCGGAGTGTGGTGGCCGAGATGCGCGCCGAGGCGAACCGACTCGCAAACGCCGACCATGCGAATCTCGTTCGGACGGCCCGGGCTGCACAGCGTCAGCTCGAAGCGGCCCGGCGGCTTCGAGCCTCGGGTGCGCTCGAGGCGTTGCCGCCGCCCTTGCGCGAAGCAGCGTCATTGCGCCTGCGCCACCCGGCCCTGTCGCTGCGGGAGCTAGCCGAACGGGCAAGCCCGCCTGCCACGAAAGCGGGCATGCAGCGGCGCCTCGCGAAGGTGGTGTCGATCGCGGAGGCATGACGGCTGTGCGGGCCGAGTGCCAGGTCATGCAGATGGGTACAGGCGGGCTGGGGGAGGAGCTCCGAGGACGACCTCCTCCCCCACTGTGCGCGCTCCGAGACCAGGCGGCGAACGGGGTCTGGATCCACCGCCCGGGAGCGCGAGCCCACCTGAGACGAGTATGAGGGGCGCGACGCCATTCCTCAACTGCGGCGGTGGTAGGTGGGCGATCGTTCGGCGGCGCGGGGCTAGACTCGAGGGACGGTCACCTTTCGAAGGGAGTGAGGAATCATGGCGGTTCGCGTCGGTATCAACGGCTTTGGGCGCATCGGACGGAACTTCTTCCGGGCGCAACAGGCGCTCGGCGCCGACGTGGAGATCGTGGCGGTCAACGACCTTGGGGACGCCGCCACGATGGCGCACCTTTTGAAGTACGACTCCGTCATGGGGCCGTTCGCCGGCGAGGTATCGCTCGGCGACGGTGTGATCAACGCCGGCGGGGAGCAGATGAAGATGCTCGGTGAGCGTGACCCTGCGGCGCTGCCGTGGGGAGAGCTCGGGGTCGACGTCGTCCTCGAGTCGACCGGCTTCTTCACGAAGCGAGAGGCAGCGCAAAAGCACCTCGACGCCGGAGCGCAGAAGGTGATCATCTCGGCGCCGGCGACCGAGCCCGACTTCACGGTGGTTCTCGGGGTCAATGACTCCGGCTACGACAAGGCGCAGCACCACATCATCTCGAACGCGTCGTGCACGACGAACTGCATCGCGCCGCTCGCGAAAGTGATCGACGACCTTGCCGAGATCGAGTCGGGCTTCATGACCACGATTCACGCCTACACGAACGATCAGAGCATTCTCGACATGCCGCACAAGGATCTGCGCCGCGCGCGCGCCGCCGCGATCAACCTGATCCCGACCTCGACCGGCGCCGCCAAGGCGATCGGGCTCGTGCTGCCGCAGCTCAAGGGCAAGCTCGACGGCGTCGCCGTTCGAGCCCCGGTGCCAACCGGCTCGCTGACCGATCTGGTGGTCACGGTCGGTCGCGAGGTCACGCTCGAGGAGGTCGACGCCGCCTACCGCGAGGCCGCCTCCGGCCCGCTCGCCGGCATCTTGCAGTACCAGCCCGATCCAATCGTCTCGAGCGACATCCGGGGCTCGGCGTACTCGTGCGTCTACGACGCGAAGCTGACGATGGTGCATGGAAGGAACGTGAAGCTCTTCGGTTGGTACGACAACGAGTGGGGATACAGCTGTCGGCTCGTCGACCTCGTGGGGAGGCTTCTCTGAGATGAGGCTTCCGCGCTGCGTCGAGACAGCCGACGTAGACGGGAAGCGCGTTCTCGTCCGCGCCGACCTGAACGTACCGCTCGAGGGAGGGCGGGTCGCCGACGATACCCGCATCAGGGCTGCGATCCCGACGTTGCTCCTGCTTCTCGATCGCGGCGCCTCCGCGGTGACGATCTGCTCGCACCTCGGACGGCCGAAGACCGCGGAGGACAGGTCAACGTATGCAATGGCTCCGGTCGAAGCGCGGTTGCGCGAGCTTGTGCCCGACAGACGGCTGCGCGTGCTCGAGAACACCCGATTCCACGCCGGCGAGACGAAGAACGACATGGGGTACGCCCGCGAGCTCGCCGACGGCAACGATCTCTATGTAAACGATGCCTTCGGCTCGGCCCACCGCGCCCACAGCTCGACGGAGGCGGTGGCGCACCTGCTTCCCGCGTATGCGGGGCTGCTGTTGCTCGCGGAGCTCGACCACCTGGGGCGCCTTTTGGGCGATGTCGAGCGGCCGTTCGTGCTGATCGCCGGCGGCGCCAAGGTCGACGACAAGCTCGCCGTTCTCGAGAACCTCGGTGGGCGCGCCGACCGTGTCCTGATCGGGGGCAAGATGGCGGAACAGGTGCGCGAGCACAACCCGCTCTCCTTCCCGGTCGAGTTGCCCACCGACGTCGTCGCCGCGAGCGAGTTCGACGAGGAGGCCGAATTGCGCGTCGCAACTGTCGATGACGTCCCGACCGGTTGGCTCGGTCTCGACATCGGGCCGGCAACGGCCGCGGCGTTCGGCGCGATCGCGCGAGGAGCGCGAACGATCTTCTGGAACGGGCCCATGGGGGTGTTCGAGTGGAGCCGCTTTGCCGCCGGCACGCGGGCAGTCGCCGAGGCGGTGGCGGCGGCCGAGGCCTACTCGGTCGTCGGCGGCGGTGATTCGGTTCGCGCGATTCAGGAGCTCGGGCTGGCCGACCGTGTCTCGTGGGTGTCGACGGGCGGCGGTGCGTCGCTCGAGCTGCTGGAAGGCCGGGATCTCCCCGGCGTCGCCGCGATTCCGGAGGTTTGAATTGAGCTCGATGCTCATCGCCGGCAACTGGAAGATGTTCAAGGGGCCGATCGACACGCTCGCGTTCTTCGACGGTTTCGAGGCACCCGACGGCGTCGACGTGGTGCTCTGTCCGGCCTTTGTCTCGCTCGAGGCTGCCGTCGGCGAGGAATGGCCCATCTACGCACAGAACGTCCATTGGGCCGACGAGGGGGCATTCACCGGCGAGATCTCCGCCCGCATGCTCGTCGAGTTGGGCGTTCAGGGAGCGCTCGTAGGTCACTCCGAGCGCCGTCTCTATTTCGGCGAGACAGACGAGACCGTTCGCCTGCGAGCCGAAGCAGCGCTTGCCGCCGGCCTCGGCGTCATTGCGTGCGTAGGTGAGACGGAGGCAGAGCGAGACGCGGGCGAGACCGAGTCGGTCCTGCGCCGACAGGTCGCCGTCTTGCCGCGTCACGAGGCACTCGTGATCGCGTACGAGCCCGTCTGGGCGATCGGCACCGGCAAGACCGCGACGCCGGAGCTGGCGCAGGACGCTCATGCGTTGATCAAGTCGCTTCACGCAACCCGCGTGCTCTACGGCGGTTCCGTCAAGCCGGAGAACGCCGCCGATCTCCTCGCCCAGTCGGACGTCGACGGTGCACTCGTCGGCGGCGCGTCCCTCGAAGCAGAGTCCTTCTCGAGCCTGTGCCGGATCGCGGCTTCCCTCTCGTAACGCTCGTGATCCTCGACGGCTGGGGCCTCGCCCCGCCCGGCCCGGGGAACGCGGTAGAGCTCGCCGTGACGCCGGTGTTCGACGACCTCTGGGCCGAGTTCCCACACACGAGCCTCGAGGCGTCGGGGAAGGCGGTGGGATTGCCCGACGGGCAAATGGGCAACTCGGAGGTCGGCCACCTCACGATCGGCTCGGGCCGGGTCTTGTTCCAGGACCTGATGCGCGTCAACCTCGCGGTGCGCGACGCCTCGATCTTCGAGAATCCAGCACTCTGCTCCGCCTTCGCGCGGGCGAAGAAGCGCGGCGGAGACGTCCATCTCCTCGGTCTCGTCTCTCGAGGTGGCGTCCACTCTCACATCGATCACCTGCTCGCTCTGGTCGAGCTGGCCCGGCGCGAGGGCATGGCGGACCGCACCTGGATTCACGCCTTTACCGACGGCCGCGACGTTTCTCCGCATGCGGCCGCCCTCGACCTCACGCGCCTGCCCGCGGACAGGATCGCAACGATCGTGGGCCGCTACTACGCCATGGACAGGGACAACCGCGCCGAGCGCACCGAGCGGGCGCTTGCTGCGATCCTCGAGGGTGAGGGGGAGCGCGGCGCCGAGCCCGCGGCGGCCGTCGCGGCGAGCTACGACCGCGGCGTCACCGACGAATTCGTCGAGCCGATCGTGTTTCCGGACTGCCCACGCCTCGATCCCGCGGTCGACGCGGCGATCTTCTTCAACTTCCGCCCCGATCGGGGTCGCCAGCTCTCGCGGCGGCTTCTCGAGCGCGGCGTCGATCTGACGACGATGACCCGGTATGCGGAAGACATCTCCGCGCCGGTTGCGTTCCCGGAGCAGCGTGTGGCAGACACGCTGGCCCAGGTGCTGAGCCGTGCGGGCATTCGTCAGCTCCATTCGGCGGAGACCGAGAAGTACGCCCATGTGACGTATTTCTTCAACGGGGGCGTGGAGGCCGAGTGGGAGGGAGAGGAACGTGTGCTCGTGCCCTCGCCACGAGATGTCGCGAGCTACGACCTGAAGCCGCAGATGTCTGCGGCGGAGGTGGCCGGCGAGGTCGTGCGCGCGTTGCCTGACGGCTTCGGCTTCTGCGTCGTCAACTTCGCGAATCCCGACATGGTCGGCCACACAGGGGTCATTCCCGCCGTTGTCCGCGCGGTCGAAGCGGCGGATGCGGCGCTGGGTCGGGTCGTCGAGACGACGGTCGCAGTCGGTGGGGTTTGCCTCGTGACTGCCGACCACGGCAACGCCGAGCAGATGCTCGAGGCCGACGGTCTCAGCCCTCATACAGCCCATACGACGAACCTGGTCCCGCTCGTCGTCACCGCCAAGGATCTCGATCTTCGCAGTGGTGGAGGCCTCGCCGACCTCGCCCCGACGATCCTGACCCTGCTTCGGCAACCCGTGCCGCCGGCGATGACCGGCGCGAGTCTCGTCGTCTCGACGGACAACGAGAATCGGTGACATTTCAGTAAGTCGTAAATAGTTGGTATGCAAGCCGAGAACGGCGCTATGCTCGCCGCGCATTGGCGCTCGAACAGCCTGATCCCGGGGTCCTCCGGAAAGCCCAGCGCGGCGACGAGCGGGCGTTCTCGATCATCGTTCGCGCCTACGAGCGACCGATCTACAACTACGTCCTCCGTCTCGTCGGCGACCGGGCGCTTGCCGAGGACTTGACGCAAGAGGTCTTCCTGCGTGTGTACCAGGGCCTGCCCGGGTTCTCGCTTCGGTCGCGATTCACGACGTGGCTATTCCAGGTGACGAAGAACCGCGTCCTCGACGAGCTGCGCTCGCTCGAGAGGCGGCCCCGCAGTGTGGTCAACATCGACGACATCGCACCCCTCGTGTCGCTCGACGCACCGTTCGAGCGCGCCGAGACGATCGATGCGCTCTGGCGCTCGGTCGACGCGCTCAACGTCGACCTCAAGATGGCACTGCTCCTCCGCGATATCGTCGGCCTCTCCTATACCGAGATCTCCGATTCGCTCGAGATCACGCTTGCGACCGTGAAGTGGCGGATCTACAAGGCGCGTGAGGAAGTCCAGGCGTCGCTCGTGCGTGACGGGGTCGGTGTCGCGACGTCGTCCGCGGGCGCACTCTGCACGATCACCGAGTAGCGGCCCCGTTTAGCGGCAGCCTCGAGGAGGGGCACGGCATCTCTTGCGGCTCTGCCGTCGGAGCGATGACCGAGAACCGTCGTGAAAGCTGCAGCGGCTCGGTCGCACCGGCTCGTGGTCAGGCGCCGGCCATCCCGGCGAGACCGCCGTACCCCGTTCGGGGACTCTTTCGGTCCAGGCGCAAGTTTTTCCCGCCGATTCCCTCTCTCATGGTGAGAGCCCGTTCTTCCCCCCTCGAAAGGACTCCCTCCTCATGAAACGCACTCTCCTCCTCGGACTACTCGCAACCGCCGTGCTCGTGCCCACGGCCACAGCGGCGCCGGCAGCCACCCACACGCTCCGCGGCACAGTGGTCGCGAAGGATCGCGCAGATCGTGCCCTCGTCGTTGCTCTTCCGGGTGGCACGGTGCAGACGGTCGTCGCGCCGACGGCCTTCAGGAACACCGATGTCGGTCATCGGGTCGTCATCCGTTACACGGGCATCAGCGGCGGGCTTCCGGTCGCACTCGGCGTCTCGCTCAAGGGTCACGTCCGCAGGACAGTCGTTCGCGGCACCATCGTCCGCCTCGTCAAGCGGCACGCAATCCTCAATGCCGGAGCGAGCATGCTCAATGTGACGCTGAAGGCGCCGAAGGGACAGCGCGCCCTCGCCTCGGCGAAGGACGCTCCCCAGGCCGGCGACAGCGTCAAGGTCGACATCGATATCGGCGACGACGGCTCGCTCGATGCAAGCGCGGTCGTCGCGGCTGCCGTGCCTGCAGGGCCGACGGCCGGCTCGGAAGGCGAGATGGAGGTTCGCGGCAAGGTGAAGGATCCGCAGACCGCGGGCTCGATCACCGTCACCACCGGCACGGGCTTCGACGTGACCTGCGTCATCCCGCCAAACGTGACACTGAACGTGGTGGTCGGCGCACCGATCGAGCTCAAGTGCGACTTCATCGGCGGCGTCTGGACAGCGCGTGTCGCTCACGACGAACACGGGCAAGCCGGGTCGAGCGGCGGCGACTCGTCCAAGGTCGAGGTGCGGGGGACGATCAAGGAGCTCATCGAGACGACGGTGACCGTCAGTCCGAGTCAGGGCGATCCGGTTGTCTGCACGATTCCGGCGGGTGTCTCGTTGGCGCAGTTCGCAGTCGACGATGTCGTCAAGATGGAATGCGTCAAGACCAGCGGTAGTACCGCGCTGACGCTCAAGGAAATCGAGAAAAAGGGCGGCGGCTCCTCCGGCGAGAAGTCTCGTGGCGGTGACCACCACGGCGACAACGGTGATCGCGGCAACGACGATGGAGGCGAGGACTAGGAGCGTCCCTCTGGTGGCTGTTGATCCCATCCGTGATTCCGGCGACCCGCAGACGCGGGTCGCCGGCGTGCAGACCGGAGTGCTCTTCGAGAGGCACGCGCGCATGGTCTATGGACTATGCCGGGCATTGCTCCGCAATCCGGACGACGCCGAGGACGCCACCCAGGCGACCTTCGTCGCGGCCTACACGTCCCTGCTCGGCGGGAGGAAGGTGCGCCAGCCGGCTGCATGGCTCGCCACGATCGCGCGTCACGAGTGCACGTCGCGCGCCCACGCGAGGATGCGGGAGCCGCTGCCGCTTCTCGAGGTAGACCTGAGCCACATGCATGGCCCAGAGGCCGAGCTGAACCGCAAGGAGTCGGTCGAGGAGTTGCAGCAGGCGATCGCCGAGTTGCCGTCGAAGCAGCGTGAGGCGGTCGTGCTCCGTGACCTGTACGGGCTCCCGTACGCGGAGGTGAGCCTTGCGCTCGGCATGTCCGTCGCGTCGGTCGAGTCCCTGCTGTTCCGCGCACGTCGCAGTCTCCGGATCAGTCTGAGGCCGCTCGCCGGCGGGGCTCTCGCGGTGCCCCTGGAGGTTCGCGAGGGGATCGCGCAGGCGTTGCCTGCCTTCACGCCGGCGGGCGCGGCCGGAGGGGGAGCGGCGTCCGGGGCGATCGGGCTCGGCCTGTTCACCAAGCTTGCCGGCGGCCCCGCCGCGGTGAAGGTTGCGGCCTGCCTGGTCGCAGTCACCGCCGTGAGTTCGGTCGCGGTCGTCGAGCACGCTGCGAAGCCACAGCCGCGTGGCGCGCAGGCCGACGCGTTCACGCCCCAGGACGCAAGTGACCCGTCCGCTGGAAGTAGTCGCTCCGTCCCGGTGGTCGCTCGCACCCGCCCGCCCGCCGTCGTCGGCGACAGCGGTGTCACCCACACGGGCGGCGGCGGTCGTGCCACTGATCAGGGCAGCGGGCCTTCACGGCGCGAGGACGCCGGCGGCACCCGAAACGATGGAGCCGGGAAAGATCACAAGGAGCCAGATGTCGTCCAAGGTGATCAAGGTGCGGTTACCGGTGCCTCGTCGAGCGTCGACGACGAATCTGACAACTCGGGGCATTCGACACACGGGGATGCTGTGAGCAGCTCGGCGGGCTTGCCGAACGACGGCGAGCAAGGCGACGCCGGGGCGCCGCCGGTGAGTGAGGACAACCTCCTTCGCAGCGAGACCTTCGGCGCGGTCTCCGGCGAGCATGCACACGTCCCTGACGGGGAAGCGGGCCCGAGCAACGGTCATGATGTCCCGGAGGACACGGGACCGTCCACCGATTCCCGGCGGGGCGGCTCCGAGTCGGGTGATGCCGCGTCGGAGAGGTCGGGAGAGAGCGGTTCGGATGGCGGTTCGCATAGCGGTTCGGATGACGGTTCGCATCACGACCCGGCCGTGACGACGCCCCCGCCCGCGTAGAGCAGCGCCGCATACGATCACGCCGTGGAGCGGTTCAGCTTCAGGCGCTTTTTCATTGCGCAAGTCGCCTTCGTCGTCGTGCTCGTCGTCGGTACCGTCGGCTTCGTCCTTCTCACCGACGAGGGCTGGTCGTCGTCGTTCTACCGCTCTGTCGTGACGACGACCCTGACGGGGCTCGACTCTCGCCCCGACGGCACGGCCGCGGAGCTCTTCACCGTCGTGCTGCTGCTGGCGGGCGTGGCAATCTTCCTCTACCTTGCGGGCGCGGTCGTCGAGCTGATCACGCGCGGGGTGGTACGGGAGCACCTCGGAGAGGGACGGAGGAGAAGGGCCATCGGCCAGTTGCGCGACCACACGATCATCTGCGGCTTCGGCCGCGTCGGGCGGAGCGTCGCTGCGGAGTTCGATCACGCCGGCCGCGAGTACGTCGTCATCGACGTCAATCCCAATTCGATCGCCGCGGCCGTCGAGTTCGGTGCACTCGTCGTCCAGGGGGACGGCACAGAAGACGCTCATCTCGAAGCCGCCGGCCTCGCACACGCCCAGGCACTCGTCGCGTCCGCCGACTCGGACGAGAAGAACCTCTTCATCACGCTGTCCGCTCGCGCGGCACGGCCGGACATCTTCGTCGTCGCCCGCGCGTCCGACGACTCCGCCGCGCGGAAATTGCGCCTCGCGGGTGCCGACCGCGTCGTCCAGCCGTACTCGTCGGCGGGCCTCAGGATCGCGAATCTCGTGCTCAAGCCGCAGGTCGCCGACTATCTGGACATCGTCTCGACAGCCGGCGGGGACGAGCTCCGCTTCGAGGAAATCACGGTCGGGGCGACGTGTAGCGCAGCCGGTCGCCCGATCCGCGACCTCCACATCCGTGACGCGACGGGGGCCATGATCGTCGCGATTCGCCGCGGCTCGGGGGCCTTTGTGACCGCGCCGGCCCCGGATGCGGTACTCGATGCGGGAGACGTGCTCATCGGCGTCGGGACGGCGGACGAGATTCGACGCCTCGAGGAGCTCTTCGCCCCCGGAGACGTAAACGTTGCCTGACCCGATAGAACAGCTGGCCCGCGAGCTGGCCGCTGCAGCGGGCGCCCCGGTCGTCCTCGAGCGGCCCGCAGATCCTGCTCACGGCGACTACGCCACCAACGTGGCGCTGCAACTCGCCGGCCGCGCCGGCCGACCGCCGCGCGAGATCGCCGGGGAACTGGCCGCGAGCGCCGCGGCACTCGACGGCGTCGCGCGGGCATCCGTGGCGGGACCGGGCTTCGTCAACCTCGAGCTGGACGACCGCTGGTTCGCCCAGACTCTCGCAGCGGTGCTCGCGGCAGGGGCAGCGTTCGGCGGCCGCTCTGCCGCAACACCCGAGCGGGTGCAGGTCGAGATGGTCTCCGCCAATCCGACCGGCCCGATGACGGTCGCCTCGGCGCGGAACGGTGCCTACGGCGATTGCGTGGCCCGGCTCCTCGACTTCGCCGGTCATACGGTCGAGCGCGAGTACTACTACAACGACGCAGGCGGCCAGATGGAAAGGTTTCGCGCCTCGGTCGACGCTGCCCGCCGCGGTGAGGAATCGCCGGAGGACGGCTATCAGGGCGACTACATCGCAGGTCTGGCGAAGGAGACCGGCGATCCGGTGCCGCGAATGCTTGCCCTGATCGAAGCAGCGCTCGAGCGATTCCGGATCCATTTCGACTCGTTCGAGCGCCAGAGCGTCGTCGAAACAGAGATTCCGCAGGCGGTCGCGCTCCTCGACACGTTCGAGGAGGAGGGGGCGCTCTGGGCTCGGACCTCCGCGCACGGAGACGAGAAGGACCGTGTCCTCGTCCGCTCCGACGGGACGCCGACCTACTTCGCTGCCGATGCAGCCTACGTGCGCCGGAAGTACGCGAAGGGCTTCGACCGGCTTGTCTACGTGCTGGGCGCCGATCACCACGGCTACGTCGGCAGGCTCCAGGCCCTCGCGGAGATGCTCGGCCGCCCCCGCGACTCGCTCGAGGTGCTCATCTATCAGCTGGTTCATCTGACGAAGGGCGGCGAGGCGACCAAGATGTCGAAGCGCAGAGGTGACGTCGTCTTCCTCGATGACTTCATCGACGAGATCGGCGTCGACGCTGCCCGCTGGTACCTCGTCTCCCGTGGTCACGACCAGACGATCGAGATCGACGTCGACCTTGCGGCCGAGAAGACGGCGAAGAACCCGGTCTACTACGTGCAGTACGCCCATGCCCGCATCGCCGGGATCCTGCGGAACGCCCCCGTAGACTTCGTCGCTCAGAGCCACCAGGTGACGGTTGCCGGGCCACTCGCAGCCGAGGAGCGCGACCTGGTGAAACGAATCGCCGAATTCCCGGGCGTGGCTGCCGAGGCTGCCGGGCGGCGGGCGCCACATGCGATCCCGACGTATGCGATCCGGCTCGCCGACGACTTCCACCGTTTCTACCATCACCACAAGGTGCTGGGGTCGCCCGAGGAGGCGTTCCGCCTGGGATTGTGTGCCGCGACGAAGACCGTCGTCGCACGCTGCCTCGACCTCGTCGGAGTCGAGGCGCCGGAGCGCATGTGAGCGAGCACACGCGTGTCCTGTCAACGGCTCATGTTCCCTACCGTTCGGCTACGCGGCGGGCGTCGTCCTCCGTGTAGCCGGCGCCGCCGCGCTCGGGCCGGCCGAACGTTGCGCGGGCGATTCCCTCGCCGGAGTAGGATCGATCGACCAGTGAGCACCCTCCAAGACCCCACCGTGCCCGACAGGAACCTGGCACTCGAGCTCGTTCGGGTGACGGAGTCGGCTGCAATGGGGGCAGCCCGCTGGATAGGTCGAGGCGACAAGATCGCCGCCGACCGAGCAGCCGTTGATCTCATGCGCCGCATGATCAACACCGTCACGATGCAGGGCGTCGTCGTGATCGGCGAAGGCGAGAAGGATGAGGCCCCGATGCTCTTCAACAACGAGCGCGTAGGTGCCGGCTTCGGGCCCGAGGTCGACGTTGCCGTCGATCCGCTCGAGGGCACGCGGCTGACGGCGCTCGGGATACCGGGGTCGATCTCGGTCATTGCCGTCGCCGAGCGTGGATCCATGTTCTTCCCCGGCGCGGCGCTCTACATGGAGAAGATCGCCGTCGGCCCGGAGGCCGCCGGTGCGATCGATCTGCGAGCGTCACCGACCGAAAACGTTCAGGCCGTCGCGGCCGCCAAGGGCATGAGGGTGAGCGACCTCACGGTCGTCGTGCTCGAGCGCGAGCGTCACGAAGCCCTGATCGCCGAGCTTCGCGCCTCGGGGGCCCGCGTCAATCTCATCCGTGACGGAGACGTGGCGCCGTCGATCGCCGCGTGTCAGCCGTCGACCGGCGTCGACATGCTGATGGGCATAGGCGGAACGCCCGAGGGCGTCATCTCCGCCGCCGCGATCAAGTGCATGGGCGGTGCAATCCAGGGGCGCCTCTGGCCGCGCAACGAGGGCGAACGGACTGCGCTCATCGCGGGTGGCTTCGACCTCGAACGCGTGCTCTCGGCGGATGACCTCGTCTCGGGCGAGGACGTGTTCGTTGCCGCGACCGGGGTGACGGGCGGTTCGCTGCTGCGAGGGGTCCGAACGAGTTCCACAGGCGTCGAAACCGAGTCGATCGTGATGCGATCACGGTCCGGCACCGTGCGGCGCATCGCCGCCTACCATCCCAGTGACAAGCTGGCGAACCTGCGAATGGAGGGCTGATGTCGGCTGCAGAGGATCTGAGGGCGATCGCCGGTTCGATCGTCGAGCGCAACCGGGGCATTCTCGCCGCCGACGAGTCCACGGGCACGATCAAAAAGCGGTTCGACGCAATCGCAGTCGAGTCGACCGAGGCGAACCGACGTGCCTACCGCAACCTCCTCTTCACCACCGACGGGATGGAGGAGTTCATCGGCGGGGTCATCCTTTTCGACGAGACCATCCGCCAGCGATCGGACGATGGAATGCCGTTTCCCGAGCTGCTCGCCGCCAAGGGCGTCGTCCCCGGGATCAAGGTCGACCTCGGCGCTCAGCCGCTGGCCGGCGCACCGGGCGAGACGGTCACCGAGGGGCTCGACGGGTTGCGCGGCCGACTCGCGGAGTACTACGAGCTGGGCGCCCGCTTTGCGAAGTGGCGCGCGCCGCTGTCGATCGGCGACCATCTGCCGAGCCGGTACTGCGTCCGCGTCAACGTCCAGGCACTCGCGCGCTATGCGGCGCTGTGCCAGGAGGCCGGAATCGTCCCGATCGTCGAGCCAGAAGTGCTGATGGACACCGATCACTCGCTCGACGCCTGCTACGACGCCACGGCAAGGACGCTGCAGGCCCTCTATGCCGAGCTCGCGGCCCAGCGGGTCGACCTCGAGGGGACACTGTTGAAGCCGAACATGGTCATTCCCGGCAAGGGCAACGCCGACCAGGCGAGCCCGGAGCGCATCGCTGCCGCGACGCTCGACTGCTTTCGCCGGCACGTGCCTGCGATCGTCCCGGGAATCGTATTCCTCTCGGGCGGCCAGTCCGAGATAGAGGCGACCATGAACCTCGACGCGCTCAACAGACGGGACGGGCGGGTATGGCCGCTCTCGTTCTCGTACGGTCGGGCACTTCAGGCGTCTGCGTTGCAGGCGTGGCAGGGGCTCGGCGAGAACGTCGCTGCGGCGCAAGCGGTGTTCCTCCACCGGGCGCGGTGCAACGCCGCGGCCGCCGCTGGGCGATACGACGCAGAGCTCGAGGCGCTCGAGCCGACCAGCTTGCTGTAGGTTCTTCCTGTGTCGGTCGGCCCGGTCGAGATCTTCGTCATTGCCTTCAAGGATCCCGAATTCCACGGCGAGATTCGCGCGGAGCTCGAGCGATTGCGCGACGGCAACATCATTCGCCTCGTCGACCTGCTCGCCGTCCGGAAGACAGAGGACGGTGTCATCGAGACGATCCAGCGCAGCGATCTCGACGCAGACGAAGCCCTTGCCTTCGGAGCGGCGGTCGGCGCCCTGATCGGCTTGGGTGCAGCAGGAGAAGAGGGAATGGAGCTCGGGGCAGTCTGGGGCCTCCGCGAGCTGGCCGACGGCCACGTGTTCGACGACGAGGACAAGTGGCGCGTGGCGGATGCGATCCACCCCGGGGAGGGCGCGCTCGTCGCCCTTGTCGAGCACCGTTGGGCGATTCCCGTTCGCGAGGCCGTTCGCCGCGCGGGCGGCCATGCCGTCGCAGGACGCTGGATCGCCGACCATGACCTGATTCGACTCGGCGAGACTTCGACGCGCATCCCGCTCGAGCTAGAAGGTCAGTAGCAACTCAAGCCGCGGACGCCCGCTGCCGATGGCAGGGCCGTGGTTCGTGCAGCAACCACCTCTCCACGCGTTCGTGCCCGGCTCGAGCGTCCGGCGCCGGACGCCGTTGTCGAGTGGCGGTTCGACGAGCTCGAGCGCGCCGGCCTCGACGTGCTCGATGCGATACGTCTCGCCTTCGACCTCACGTTCGATCTCGCGTCTCTGCGGACGCTCGTGCGCCGCGGCTGCGAGCCGGCGCTCGCCGTTCGCATCCTCGCCTGACGTGTCACGATCCGTTGGCTGCCGGTCGAGGGAGAAGTCGCGCCTCGAAGGCGGAAGCTCGACGGCTAAGGTTACGCCGTGTTTCGGCATGTCGTTCGAGCCGCTCTCGTCGTCGCAACGATCGTGCTGACGGTTTCCTCGCCGGGCGCTTCGGCCGCCCCGCCGACGGTCATCCAGCTCATCTCCATCACAACGTCCGACTCGAGCGTCGATCTGCCACCACGAAACGCCAGCGCCGGCGATCGCGAGCTGTTCACCAGCCGGCTCCTGAACGCGCGCGCCCAGTTCGGGAAGGCGAAGGGTGCCGTTGTCGGCTCCGATCGCGGCTCGATGAAGCTCACGAGCGCCAGGAGCGCCCGCCTCGAGACGGTCGCGAAGCTTCCGGGCGGAACGATCACGGTGCGAGGCAAGCTCACGGCGGCAGGCGGTGGTGCAGTCTCCGTCCCGGTGGTGACGGGAACGGGCGCTTTCGTCGGCGCCCGCGGCACGCTCACGATCCTCGCGCCCACGGGGCCGAAGACCGCGGTCAACATCTACCGGCTCTCCTACGCGCCGGTCGCCTGAGTACGTTGTCGAGTCGGCGCGAAGGCTAGGCGTTCGTGGGCCGCGACTCTGGATACCGTGGCAGGCCGTCAGCGGGAATCGGCTGCCACTCGGCCGCGTACGCCGTGAACTGACGGAAGGAGGGCCGAACGCCGGCGTCTCCGTCGAAAGCGCCGAGCCGCACACTCGAGACGTTCCCGTCGTTCGGGTCCATCGACCAGAGCGCCGAGCCGCACGAGGAGCAGAACGCCTTTCCGAACCCGTCTGGCGGGCGGTAGACCCCGATCAGGCCCTCGCCCTCGAGGAGCCGAAACGAGCCGGGGACGATCCGAGCCTGCGCCGAAGCACCGGAGCCCGTCCGGCGCTGGCAACGGGAGCAATGGCAATAGGACGCGAAGAGCGGGGACTCCGTCACCTCGAAGCGCACGCCGCCACAGAGGCAGCCTCCGGTGAGAGGGAGATCGGGTGATCCAGATGTAGTGCTCATCCTGTCGGCCTCAGACTGGACATTGACGCGGGAGGAATCCGAGCAGGACGCTCCCTCATGGGTGCAACCGCACGGGACGATCCTACCGCCATGGCCCGGCCGGTCGCAACCAGCGCGGGCTTTCCCCGCGAGTGCCCTGCTTGTGCAACATCATCTTCATCGTCCCGTGCGGTTCGCCCCGCGGTTCGATGTGCGCCGCCAGGTGATCGCCGCGATCACGCAGCCTGCACGGAGCGGCGAACCAGGCAAAGATCTGTCAGCATCGAGGATGTGCACGACTGGCAGGCACGGGCCGAGATCGACGGCGAGCCCGAAATACTCGCGGTGGGCACCGCACTCGACATCAGAGCGCGAGCTGCCGACCAGATGGAGAAGCGAAACATCAGCGGCTGCCGCCTGTGGCAGCTCGTCGACGATCGTTGGGTCGATGTCGACGAACCGCTTCCGAACATGAAGCACGATCCGCAGTCACCGGTCCGCGACTAGGCGCTTCTTCACAGCATGCAGACCCGGATTTTGCCGGCCGTCCCTTGCATTTGCCGCAGATCCGGGTATTCGTGAGAGAGCAGATGGGCGCGCCGGCCTTCCGGCCCGGAGCGGCGGCCACGGTCACCTCCCGTGGGACGCCTCGCTGGCCGCGCCCATCTGCACCATTGCCGCCTTGTGTCAACTGCCGGGAACGACGCCGCGACCTGCTACGAAGCCTCCTTTTCGAGGACGACCTCGTACGAATCGACAGAGACGCGCCGGATGCTCCCGGCGTCGGGCGGGGTCATCGCCTCGAACGCCTTGGCGCCTATCCGGAGATCCTCCTCGGAGCCAAAGCGCACCGCAACGACGACCCTCCCTGCGGAGCGGTCGGCCAGGACGGTTATCCGCTTTGCGGGAACACCCTCGGGCGGGCCGTCTGACGAGTTGATCTCGCTGACCAATGCTTGAAGGGCTGCATCGTCCGCGTCGAACGTGACCACGCGAGCATACTCAGCCATCTCATCCTCCTTTGTCGGGGGTCGGCAGGAGTCTAGCGTTGCGTTCCTCGGGTGCATCTGTACTTCCCGGGCGCTCCACTCGAGACAAGGGAACGAAGCGAAAGACGTCACGGCGCGCACGAGCCCATTGCGTTCTCAGCCAAGCTGCCTACTACTTCGAGTACGGGTGGGTGGTGCGGAGGGTTCGAGCGGAAGGCGGCTAGCTCCCCTCCAGCCCCCACCCGCATGGCCACTCCGAGGTGCAGGGTGGCGGCAGGGAGCGCGGCAGGGTGATCGTCGCGAGGCAGAGCAAGGCGAGAAGCGACAGCACGAGGTACCGTGATCGGTGCGATATCTACGCCGGATCGGGCGCGCGTCGTAGGTGGTGGTCGCGGAAGGAGCGACCCGCAGGGCTACTCCTCGTGCTGCCGCCAGTCCTAGGAGTCGCCGGGACCTCGCGTCGCTCCTTCCACGTGGCGCCGCTTTCCCAGGTTGTACTCCTTCGCGTGTTGCATGTCCAGGCGACTTCGTACCGGGTGTCTGTCGTATTCGCCGGTTGACACACCGGCCGGCACGCATGAGGATCGCAGGCAGCGTCGGGAAACCGATCTGTGGGGTTGGGCTCTCGTCGTTCCTGTCGGCGTCGCCCCGCTCGACGGCAAGGAGGGCGACGCCGGCCTGCCCCTTGCCCATTCGGTAACAGCAGGCGGATCAGCCGGGCCGGCCGGGAGTCGGCAAGTCTGCGATGTTGGCATCCCTGCTCACCGGGCGATCATTCCGTTCCATCACTCGTCGGCTTTGTTGTAGTCCCAGGTGTGCCAATCCTTCGGTGTGATCGTGACGATGGTACGGCCCTCGGCCATGATCGGCTCGGTGTAGAGCTCCGCGTCGCCTGCGCCGAGCGCCTTCGTGAGGACTCGCTTGGTCACCTGTCTGATCAGATCGTCGTCGCGAGAGAGCTCCGCGGTGCCACGGCACTCGATCGCCCACGCGCCCGCCGCGAGCCCCTGTTCCATGCGCGGATCCTGATCCACCAGGATCGTGATGCGATCGTCGCGCGCGAGGTTCGTCAAATGCACGCGCCCGGCGCCGAGCGTGAGGCGGAAGACAGCGCCGTCCCAGTCGAACCAGATCGGGGTCAGGTGGATCATCCCGTCGGCGCGGTGAGTGGCAAGTCGGGCAAGGGCCGTCGACCCAAGCCGTTCGTCGATCTCATCCTTCGAAAGCGCGTTCTCAGGCGTGGCGGTGGATTTCGAACTCATAGCGCCTCCTCGGCAGATTCAAATCCCCATCCTATTCCCGTGGTGAAGACTCCGGTGGCGACGAACGCGACACCCAGCGCGCTCTGGTGCTCGTCCAGGCCGCCGTCCGGCGCCGTTTGGATATCCATCCGCTCGTCACCTCGAACTACTACTTCTGCAGCGGCTCCCTCACCTCGAACTACGTGATCGGGGTCGAATACTGGCTCACAGATGCCAAGGGGCATCGCACCGCCACGGTGCGTAATTTCTGGGTCTGCAAGACGCACTGATTCTCGCCCGCCGAGTTCTCGCTCACGACTCCGCCGCCGTCTTGCCGACGTGACCCCGACCGTTGAGATGCCGGTGCCTCCACAAACGAAAGGGGCACGACCATGTTCGCGCTCGTCGCGAGGTTCGACGCCATCAACGCGGCACCAGACATCGGGGAGTAGGGTCCAGCGAGTGACCTCGACGAGTGAACGGAGGACGGCATGGAAGGACAGGTTTCCTGGGTGCTCGAAACGGCCGTGAAGCCCGGTGAGCTCGGCACCTTCAAGGTACTGATGGAAGAGATGGTCGAGGGCACGAGCAAGGAGCCCCCGACGCTCAACTACGAGTGGTACATCAGCGAGGACGGCGGCACCGTGCACCTCTTCGAGAAGTACGCCGACTCGGATGCGATGATCGCGCACGTCAGCGGCTTCCTCGAGAAGTGGGCCGCCCGCTTCTTGGCGTGCCTGGACGTGACGCGATTCACGGTCTACGGTGATCCGAGCGCTGCGGCACGAGAGCTCCTCGCCGGATTCGGCCCGACGTATCTCGGCCCGTGGGGAGGTTTCGCCCGCTTGTGAAGCTCCTTGAGCTCGACTCGCGAGGCGCTCCGGCCGAAGCACGCCTCCCATCACGAGTCCGTCGAGCACAGCCCGGGCGAGCTTGTCGATGTCGAGGGTGGTGATCTTGGCGACCGGGGCGTCGGAGCGGAGGATGCGTTCGGCAATCCGATCGCTGCTTACCCCGCCAACCGGCGCCACCCGATGGGGGACAGTCCCGAGTAGACCCACGGCTTCGAAGCAACCACCGGCATTCCCTTCGGCTTGACAACGGATGCCGACGACTTCGCCAGCCGTCAACGGGTCCCTTCATTCTGATACGAGTTCTTAGGCGAGGGCATCACGCAGCCTGGCAAGGCCGGGTGGCGGATCATCTAGAACGGCGAGTATGGCCTGGTACTGGCGCACGATGAGGGTGACGCCCTGCGAGTCGTTCATGAGCGCGTGGTCGATCACCTTCGCAACGACGGCTTCATCGACGCCCCCGGTGCGGCGAAGGTGATCGACCAGCCACCAGGCATCGCTACGCATGACGGACTCTTCGCCTATCTTGAACACGGTCGAAAGTTAGGCCTGCCTAGAGGCACCGTCAACGGGCAGTTGGGCGGGTTGCAGAGAACGCCGCAAGCTGCGAGCGGAGGTTTCGTCCATCGCGATGCTTCTGGCCTGTCGGGTAAGAAGTCGAGGCCGTCACGCAGCACGCCTGCGTGACGGCCTCGACGGAGAACCGACTAGCGGGCTGTTGCGATGTCGGCCTCGCTCTCGCTCCAGCGTGCCGTCAGCGCGTAGAGCACGACCACGTTCAGTGCCAGCGCTGTCAGTGCCCAGAGCGGGTAGTTGCTGTTGCCGAGGAAGCCGAGCTGGGCGAAGAAGTTCAAGCCCACGACGATGATCGTGAACCAGCGTGCCCAGCCCTGCCCGCCGAGCAGTCCCAGGCCCGCGAGGACGAGCAGCACGCCCCAGATCATCATGACCCAGCCCCACGTTGTCAGATCGACGACGAGGAAGCCAGATGCGGTGACGACGTAGTACTTGTCGTCGAAGACGGCGATCAGGCCCTGGATGAAGTCGATCCCGCCGAGGATCAGCATCACGATCCCAGCGAAGCCGATCCAGCCTGCCATGCTCTTTGAGTTCACGCCCTACCTCCGAGGAAAGGATGCCGTTAGTCGCATCCGTTGCATGAAGGTTCGGGCGGAACGGGCGTGTCCCTGCCGCGAGCGCAAGTACGACGTCGCCGCTCTACAGGGAGACGACAGCGCCGACCGTTCTCTCCCCGGCCTCCGACCGAAGCCATCGCTCTACGTCTGCGAAGAGGCTCGCGCTGAACGTCGCTTCACCCCAGGCTGCCGTGCACGCAGCTGGGCGCATCCGCGCCGCCGACTGGGAGGAGGGCTTCTCGGCACTTCAGCGGTTCGCTGAGCGAGAGCAACACGCTCGGGTTCCTTACAACAAGACGGAGAGCGGGTTACGACTTGGTCACTGGGTTGCGACGCAACGTCGATTCCGACGTAGCGAACGTCTTTCGTCCGAACGCATCGCCCGTTTGGAGGCTGTCCCGGGCTGGATATGGGGCACGCGGAGCAAGCCGTGACCCGCTGCACCGACTGCGGTTCCACTCCTCGCCCCGGCGAGGACCCCGACGACGACTGGCGGGCCGAGTCAGACGGGACGGGCGGTCTGCTCGTGTTCTCCCCGGAGTGCTGGCAGCCGGAGTTCGGAGCAGCCTCGGGCTAAGAGCAGGGGGCCGCTGGAATCCGCTCGAAACTGGCGCACACTGGCGCACATACTGGCGCACAGCAGCCCCACGAAGGACGCGAGTGCGAGCTGCTGGTGTTCTGCCCGGAGTGCTGGCAGCGGGAGTTCGGGCAGTCATAGGAGCATCATCCCCGAGCGATGGCGGTAGTCACGTTGGCTGCGAGGCGAGAAGCATTGTGGGCGATTGTGAACTCTGAGATGATCGCGCCAATGGCAACCAAGGGAGGAAACGTGGCCCCCATCGTCTACAGCGTTGAGATCGCTCGCCCACCCGAAGAAGTGTTCGCGTATATGTGCGACCTCTCGCGTTTCCCCGAGTGGCAGCAGGAGGTGGTCAACGCCAGCGTCGAGGGTGACGGTGTCATGAAGGAGGGCGCTCGCATGACGATGATTCGGCGAATGGGGAAGCGTGACCGAACGTTTGTTACGGAGGTAACCGATTACGACCCGCCGCGAAGTCAGGGTTTTCGTGGAATCTCTGGGCCTGTCCGGCCGGTCGGCCAATCCAGAGTCGATCCGCTCGACAATGGCGAGCGTTCGCGGGTCAGCTTTCAACTCGACTTTGAAGGCGCGGGTTTCGGGAAGCTCCTCGTTCCCGTGGCCCGCAAGCAAGCGGCGCGAGAGGTTCCAATCGCGCACGAAAAGCTGAAGGAATTGCTGGAGAGTGGAGCGGCCTAACGAAATGGGCGGGCCGTGCCCCTGCGGCCATACCTGATCCGCTGCACCGACAAGGATGAGCCGCAAGTGATCGCAAGTCCGCTGCAGGCCGGGAGTCCGGTTGCCATGCTTGATGTGCCCTGCGCAGCTCCCAGACGGCTCCACCTTAAGTTGAGCAGGGCGAAGCATGGCCCCGCGTCGGGGAACATTCGTGGATACTGGCGCACGTCTGCGCGCCCGCGCCCGAATCAGGTCACTGAGTCCCGGAAGTCAGCCACCGTCTCGCCGTCGCCAACCGACATGAGTGCAGAAGATCAACTGACCGTCTTTCCCGGGCCGGGTCGGTTTCGTGGCAACATCGTGGGTGTGGAGCGAGGCACCCGTCAAGAGATCGTCAAAAACGCCTTGCGCGGGTTCGAGGCTCAGCTTCGGCTGCGGAGTGTCGAAGGGGCGGTCGCCCTGTTTCACGTTGACGGCGTCCTTTTCGGTTCGGAGGAGGACGAGAGTGCAATCGGGAGTGACGAGTTGCGAGACTTTTTCGCCGGGCTGTTCGCTCGGGCACACACCTACGGTTGGTCCGGGTTCGAGCCGGTCCACCTAGGCGGCACCGACGAACTCCTCTGGTTCGTAGCACCGACGACGGTGGTCGTGAGGGACAACGACGGAAACGAGCAGCGAGCGCCGTATCGGGTGAGCGGAGTGCTCGAATTCGCCAGCGACGGGCGCTGGGTATTCCGGCTTTTCAACGGCTCCGAGCCGGTCACCGCCTAGCCGCATCGGGTTAGGTGGCTGTGAGACTCGGCCGAGTCGGACGGCGACTTGCGTGTCAGCGAGATCTGGGACTCTCGGGAGCAGTTCGAGGCGTTCGGTCAACGGCTGATGCCGATTCTGGCTGACGTGGGAATCGAGTTTTCCGGCCCCCCGGAGATCTTCGAAGTTCACAACAGCATGAAACGCTAGGCGCGGCACCTGACCCGCGTGTTCTGCCCGGAGTGCTGGCAGCGGGAGTTCGGTAGTTCCGGGTAGGCGGGGTCAGCGGCGGCACGGATGCGCTGTTGGCGGGTGTGCGGCAGCGTGTAGCTGAAGGCGGGCGCTGATGCGCCGGATCGATTTGAGAGGTGGGCAACGATGACCACGACAAGCGCCGAGACCGGCTCAGCACCTGGCCGCATCGGAAGCGACCTCCAACGCACGGCGCGTACGACGGGACTGCTGTATCTCGGCTTGGCAATCACTGGGGTGTTGGTTCTCCTGGTCCGCAATCAACTCTTCGTTGCCGACGATCCCAAGGAGACGTTGTCCAACCTGGCGGAGCACGAGTGGCTGGCCCGCCTTGGCATCCTGCTCGAAATGGGCGTCGTGTTGACCCAGGCTCTGACTGCGCTCTGGTTCTACCGCCTGTTCCGGAGCGTCAACTCGTTCGCTGCCGGTTCGCTCGGAGCGTTCGGAATGGTCAACGCCGTCGCGATCATGGGCAGCGCGGCGGTGCTTGCAACGGCACTCGAAGTGGCCGACGATGCGTCGTTGGCCATGTCCGGCGGTGCGGCTGCCACCGTCCAACTGCTGTACGTCGCCAGCGGTCATCTCTGGGGAGTCGCAGCAATGTTCTTCGGCCTGTGGCTGATCCCAATGGGCTGGCTCGTGATCCGCTCTCGGTGGATGCCGCAGCCGCTGGGTTGGATCCTCATCGTGGGCGGCGTCGGCTACCTGGTCAGTGCCTTTGTCAGCTATCTGTTCCCGAGTGCCGATCTCGTCGCCGGGCTTCTGACCGTCCCCTCGGTCATCGGCGAGTTCTGGATCATTGGATACCTGATCATCGTCGGCGTCCACGACCACGTCCCGGCACGCGAGGCAGTGGGTGGAGCCTTCCCATTTGGCCTGAGGCGGCGAAATGACCCACTCACGGCGAGTGGATACTCCTCGTCGGCAGTGCAATCGAGGTCGTGCTGTTCGTCTGCCGCGCCTGGAACTGAGCCACGCCGTCCTGTGGACGCTGCGGCACGGCACCTGACGTGAGACCGCGCTTGGTTAGGTTCGCGAGCGGAAGCGAGTGCGCCGGTCGATGCCTTACTGCGCGGATCTGAGCATGAACGCGAGCGGTGGGCAGGCTCCGGCTCGGGCCTCGCCTGTGACCTCGAATCCGTGGCGTTCGTAGAAGGAGATGTTGCGTGGATTGGGGGTTTCGAGGTAGGCGGGCAGGTGGCTCGCATCGACTATGGCGAGACAATGCCGCATGAGTTGTCCACCGAGTCCCTTCCCCTGGAGAGCATCGTGGACGCCGAACCACGGGAGATACCAGTGCGGAAACGCCGGATGGACGTCGCCCATCTGCTCGACGACCGCGAAAATGTCCTCGTGTTGAGGGCCACGGCGGAAAACGTGCCCAGACTCCAGACCGTTTCGTGGGCGAACGCCTCGCCGCCCAATCCCGCGAGGAGCGCAGGGAAATGCGTCTCGTACTGCCGTGACTCCGGATACAGCCAGCGTATGACCGGGTCGTAGGTGAACGCCGAGACGAGGGTGTCGAACGCCATCCGCCTTTCGTCCTCCCTCACGGATGAGATCGGTGCGGCGCTCATGGTGCGGAACCTTATGCCTGCTGCTGCAACGGGGCAAGCCGATCAGTCCTCTGCACGCTGCGGCACGGCACCTGACCGAAACCCACTCCCGGAGGTAGAGCCGGTTTCACGCGGCGTTCGTGCCGATGCCTTCGCGGTAGCTGGTGACGATCGCCTTCGTTCGGGTGCCGAACCGGAGGTTGATGAGTGAGCCGCTGCGGATGCCGCGCCCCCACTCGGGGCGTCTGTTCGCGACCTCCCCGAAACAGTCGATCCTCTGTCGCGGGTTGGAGCGGACACAAAACGGACACGTTTCGCAATCCGTCGCCTCTCCTGCTAACAGAAACCCTTGATTAACAGGTCTTTTTCAAGCGGGCGAAGGGACTCGAACCCTCGACCTACGGCTTGGGAAGCCGACGCTCTACCAACTGAGCTACGCCCGCATGGGCGAGAAGTCTAGCCGCCGAGCGATTCACGGTTCCTTCACACGCCGCCCGTACACTCGCCGATGTGCGCCCGGCCTTGCACTCGTCGCAATCGCCGCCGTCCTCGTGACGCGCTCCCGGATCACACCCAGGCATCCGTCAAGCGGATGCGGGTCGATTCGAGGTGCTCGGGCAGCACCTTGACGTCCGCGAGTACAGGCATGAAATTCGTGTCGCCGCTCCAGCGTGGGACGACGTGCTGGTGGAGATGCGCGGCGATCGAGCCTCCCGCGACGGCGCCGAGATTCCAGCCCACGTTGAAGCCGTCGGGGGAGGACGAGGTGCCAAGGGCGGCGATCCCCTGCACCGTCAGGGCGTGGATCTCGGCGGCCTCGTCGGGCCCGAGATCGCCGAGAGCCGCAATGTGACGCACGGGTGCCACCATCAGGTGCCCCGGCGAGTACGGGAACTTGTTGAGCAGCACGATCGCCCGTTCGCCACGGTGAACGACGAGGCTCGACCCGCCAAGCTCTCCCGCCGACTCCTGACAGAAGACGCACCCTTCGCCGGTGCCCGCCTCCTGCACGTATGCGAGACGCCAGGGCGCCCAGAGCTGCCTCATCTCCGGTCTTCTATCACTATATGATCGTCCCGGCTGCGGCGCCGATCCCCGGGAGGGCGCGTGCCGTACGCATTCATCGAGAGCCCGAATAGCACGAGCGCGACGGGGCGGGCGATCAGAGTCGTCGTGATCCACACGATGGAGATCCCCGAGCGCGATGATGCCGCCCAGGTGTGTGCCCGGTGGTTCGCCAATCCGGCGTCCGAGGTCTCGGCGCACTACTGCGTCGACGCGGAGACGACGATCCAGTGCGTGCACGAGGACGACATCGCCTGGCACGCCCGCGGCGGGAATACGAACTCGATCGGGATCGAGCTCGCCGGTTACGCCGGCCAGCGAACGCTCGGTTGGAGCGACGCCTTCAGTCGTGCCGTCGTGGAGCGTGCTGCGACGCTCGTGGCCGACGTGTGTGCGCGGCACGGGATCCCGATCCGCCGGCTCCATGCTGCCGATCTCGTCGCCGGGCGGCGGGGGATCGCCGGGCATGCGGACGTCAGTGCGGCCTTCCGGAAGAGCGATCACTGGGACCCGGGGCCCGACTTTCCCTGGGAGCGGCTCTTGCGCCTGGCTCGCGGGAGCGATGTCATCGACCGCGCCGGCAGGGCCTGAGTCGAAGTCGCCGACCCGCCCCGAGGTCACACGGCAGCGAGCTCCGCGGACCCACGGCTTTCTAACCTGCGGCCACCTCGTCGAGCGCGCCCCGCAAACCCGATGCGATCTCCTCCAGTTCCGCGCGCGTGATGACGAGCGGCGGCGAGATCTGCAGGCCGCCTCCCGTTAGCGTGCGGGTGAGGACGCCGTGGTCGCGGGCCTTCAACGTGACCCGATCGGTGAGGCCGGGGTCATCGGCGAGGAGTGCCGGGTCGATCTGGATCGCGGCGACGGCGCCGAACCCCGCCCGGATCTCGCCGACCAGCTCGTGGTCAGCGAGAGGCGCGAGCGCGGCCGGGATCTCGGTCTCGAGCGCGAGCCCACGGGCCACGAGGCCCTCGCGCTCGATGATGTCGAGGTTTGCATGAGCCGCAGCCGCAGCGCTCGCGTGGCCCGAATAGGTGTAGCCGTGCCGCCATACCCCTGCCGCGGCGGTTGTCCAGAAAGGCTCCTGGATCGTGCGGCCGACGATCACGCCACCGAGCGGCACGTAGCCGGAGGTGATGCCCTTGGCGAATGTGACCGCGTCGGGATCTAGCCCGACTCGACTACACGCGAACCAGTCGCCGACGCGGCCGTACCCACAGATCACCTCGTCGGCGACGAACAGCACCTCGTGCCTGCGGCAGGTTTCACGGACTGCCTCCAGATACCCGGCCGGAGGCAGGTAGACGCCGCCGGCGCCGATGATCGGCTCGCAAAAGAATGCCGCCACCCGCTCCGGCCCGATCTCAGCGATCGTTGCCTCCAGCGCCTCCGCGGAATCCCACGCGACCCGCGCAGTCCCGCCGGCGACCGGGCCAACTCCCACCTTGAACGCGTCGGTGCCGACGATGCTCGTGCCGTATCCAGCGAGACCGTGGTAGGCCCGCTCGCGCGAGACGATCACGGTGCGGTCGGGCTGATCGAGCAGGCTCCAGTAGCGGCGCACGAGCTTGACGACGGTCTCGATCGATTCCCCGCCGCCGCTCGTGAAGAAGACCGCGGCATCCTCCATCGGCGCGATCGAGGAGATGCGCTCGGCAAGATCGGTCGTGGGGCGACTCGAGACGTCGCCGTAGTGGGAGTAGGCGTGCAGCTTGCGCATCTGAGCCGCCGCCGCATCGGCGATCTCGGACCGGCCGTAGCCGACGTTCGCGTACCAGAGACCGCCGGTCGAGTCGATGTAACGGTTGCCCTGATCGTCCCAGAGGTGACAGCCCTCACCTCGTTCCAGAATCAACTCGCCTGAAGCCTGGACAGCGTGCATGTCCGAAACGGGATGCCAGAAGTGGGTCACCGCATCATTCTACGGACGAGTCGATCGACATCTCCCCGCTGCACCAGTGGACGCCGCCGTCTCCGAGAAAGGGTGTACCGGTCAAAGGCGCCACGAGGAGCTTTGCGCTCGATCCAACCACACGATGCTCACCTGGGGGGCCCGGTGATCGAGCCGACGTTGGTGTCCAACTCTGCGCGCGGGCAACCACCCCAGTAGCCGCGCCGCGCGGCCCGTGCCTCGTCGACGGCATCGAGCAAGGCGCGGGCGTAGCGGCCGCGCACCCTGCGGAAGAAGTACGGCGAGGCGGCTCCTTCGCGTACGAGGGCGACGTTCACGTTCGTGCCCGCGAAGAGCACATAGCGAAGCTGCCTCCCATACCGGTCCGTCGCGTCGAGAGCTGGGTCCCGGACGAGCGTGATCCGCGCTCCGACAGGCACAAGGTGTCGGAGCGCCGACAGCGCTGCCTTCCCGTAGCAATCGGTGTGCAGTTCCGGCGCATCGATCTGGACGAGCCGCACCCTTCGTCCCGAGGTCGTGCGAAGCGTATCGCCGTCGTTCACGTACGCAACGACGGCGGATTCCCCATCCCCTGCCGCGGTGGTCGCCGATGTCCGTTCGGGCTCGCCGCAGCCGGATGCGAGCGCGAGCAACCCCAGCGCCGCTAGTCGACCGGGACCCAGACCAGCCTCACGTCGGTCACGCGGACGTCGGTTGCTTCGAGGCGGATTGCGACGGTGTCGATGGTCTCGCCGATCGTCTTCCATTTGTCGTCGATCGCGGCTACTTCGTCGAGGATCTCCTGCTCGAGTTGCTCGAGGTCGTCCGTCGTCTGCTGCGCCTTGGCCTCCGCGGTGCCCCGGCGCTGCGACGAGGTCGCCGTCTGGCCATGCTTCGACGCCACGGAACCGACTGCGCTCGTGATCGAGCGCGCGCTCCGCTTGCCGCCGAACAAGGCGCCGAGGACCGCGCCGGCGCCCGTGATCAGCTCGTTCGCCTGCCGAGACTTCGTCTGTGTGTCGAGTTCTTCGACGCGACGCTGCGCAAGTGCGAGGGCGTTCTCCAGCCGATCCTTCTTCGCTTCGAGTCGCTTCGTCAGCTTCACCGTCTCCGCGTCGGCCAGGTCACGGCCGGCTCCGTCGCAGCGCTGGAGAAAGGCATCCTGCGACTCGCCGGGACGTGATGTGAGCTTCAGTTGCTTGTTGCGGAACACCTCGAGCGCACGGTTTGCGACGAGGCGCGCCTGCACGTCCTTGCCGGCCTGGGCGTAGAACTTCGCATCGCTGATCGGCGCCGTCGGAAGGACGTATGCGGCGCCCGCGGGTGCATTGGGTCCGAAGTCGCGGTCGTCGAAGTCGATGACCGTCTCCGCGTTCAGGTCGAGACCGCCGTCGAGAGGCCCGTACACCGCTTCGAACTCCTGCTGCTCGTCGATCCCGGCCGCGGTGTCGTCGTAGCGGAGTGCGACCCGTGTCGCGAGGAACGCGCGCAGCCGGGTGACGCCCGTCGTGGCGCCGATTTGGGTCGCCCAGGGTGTGGCGGGGTCGAGATACGACACGGTGACTCCCGCGGCTGCCGCCGGAGCCACCGACGTCTCGTCGGCGGCGAGCGGGGCGGCAGCGGCCGCTTGGGTGGCGGCCGGAGGGGCTACGGGCTCGGCCGGCCGGGGTGCCGTGCTCATCAGCAGCTGCACCTGCTCCTTCGTCAGCGGTCCACGGAGGTACGACATCGCCCAGCGGGTGAAGAAGACCCGCGGGTGCGGATCCTTTGCAGACACGAGCATGAATTGGCGCTTCTGGAGGGCGCCGATTCCGGCATCGAGCGCAGCGATGTCGGCTCCGCCGGCGGCTGAGCGGAGGCCTTCGAGGACGCGTGCCTTGTCGTTCTCGGTCTGCAGCCGACCAACGAGCCAGGTACCGGCATTCGACATCGCCTTGTAGTCGAGATCGACGGGATTCTGGGTCGAGAGCACGAGGCCGAGACCGAACGCGCGCCCCTGCTTGAGGATCGTCAGGATGGGCTTCTTCGCCGGCGGCACCGCCGTCGGCGGGACGTAGCCCACCACTTCGTCCATATAGGCGAGGGCCCTGAGATCAGAGGTTCCTGGCTGACCGCGCATCCAGGTGACGAGCTTCGCGAAGACGAGCGTGGTGACGAACATCCGCTCCTCGTCGGAGAGGTGGGCCAGATACACGATCGCAGCGCGCGGCTTGCCCTCCGGGGTGAACAGAAGGGATTGAGGATCGAGCGGAGCGCCCTCACCCCAGGCGGCAAACGCAGGCGATGCGATCAACGCGTTCAGCTTGAGCGCGAGCTCCGTCCGGTCCTTCGGCGGGAAGAACGCGTCGATCTCGAAGACGCCGAGCTTACGGAGCGGGGGGGACTGGATCTCGCCGATGAGCGAGCCGAGATCGAGGTCGCGGCCTGCACGCCACGCGTTTTCCAGCAGATTCGAAAGGAGGACGTGCTCGCGACTCGAAAGCGGGTCGGCGGTGACGCCGACGAGGCCGAGCAGGCTCGTGACGGTGCCTTCGATCTCGTCGCGCAGCGTCTCGGCTTCGGTATCCCAGGAAAGCGAGGGTGCGCGCAGCGAACCGATCACATTCAACGGCACTCCGGCCGACGAGCCCGGCGTGTAGATCGTGACGTCTGCGGCTTCCTTCAGCTGTCGGACCCGTTCTGCGCCGATTCCCTGTGAGGCGAGGCCGTCGCGCCAGATCGTCGCCGTCTTCTCGGCGAACGCCTCGACGGTGGTGCCCTCGGCCTGTGCGTCCGAGGAGTTCACCCACGGCAGAAAGCTGGCGGCCGAGAGGTCGGGAAAGGTGAGGGCGAGGTTCCCCATGTCGCCTTTCGGGTCGATGATCAGAGCCGGAATGCCAGCCAGCAGGGCCTCCTCGAGGAGGACGATCGCCAGCCCGGTCTTACCCGAGCCCGTCATGCCGACGACGACGCCGTGCGTGGTCAGATCGCTCGAGCCGATGACGAGATCGTCCGGTCCGGGCTTGCCGGTCGTGGGATCGACGATCTTGCCGAGGTGGAACGAACCGCGATCAGCCATGACCTCGAGTCTAGAGCCTTGGTACGAGCGTAGACTCCCGTGATGCTCGCTGCGATCAGGATCACTCCGGGAACGAAGCCGCGGCTCGCGGCTCGCGATGCCCGCGACGACCTCGGCCTGCAGGACAAGGAGCGTGCTCATGCGCGTCTCGACGAACTCCGTGGGAAGCTCGAGAAGCTTCAGCAGCGCCTGTACGCCGAAGGCCGTCGCAGCGTCCTGCTCGTTCTCCAGGGGCTCGACGCGTCCGGCAAGGACGGGGTCATCAGGACGGTGTTCGAGGGCCTGAATCCCCAGAGCTGTCGGGTGGCCTCGTTCAGGGCGCCGACCTCGAGCGAGTTGGCGCACGACTACCTCTGGCGCATCAGCGCGGTCCTGCCGGCTCGGGGCGAGATCGGGATCTTCAACCGCTCGCACTACGAGGATGTCGTCGCCGTCCGCATGCTCGAGTTGGTCCCGGAGAAGGTGTGGAAGCGCCGTCCTCGGCATATCGTGGAGTGGGAGCGGATGCTCGTCGACGAAGGAACGACGGTGGTCAAGGTGTTCCTCAACGTCTCGAAGGAGGAGCAGCGCGTGCGGATGCAGGAACGGATCGACGATCCCGAGAAGCGCTGGAAGTTCCGGAAGGCCGATCTCGAGGTGCGGAGGCGGTTCGAGGACTACGTCGCCGCCTACGAGGACGTGATCGAGCGGACGTCGAGCGAGCATGCGCCGTGGTTCGTCGTCCCGGCAGACCGCAACTGGGTCAAGGCCACGGCTGTGGCCGAGTTGCTCGTCGGCGCGCTCGAGCGGCTCGACCCTCGACTTCCGAAACCGGAAGAGGGTCTCGATGGGCTCGTGATCGAGTGAGCGACCCGCCCGGAGGCGGGTCGCCCGCGCCCGAACCTAGGCGAGAATGGGAACCACGAGTGACGCAGGGCACCCGCGACGAAGCAGCGCTACCGCCTCGACCACGTCGACGTTGACGTGACGCGCTATCGCACACGCGTCCACCAGGGGAATACCCCATTCGGCCAGCGCCTCGAAGCGGGCCCGTAGCAACTCGTCGGCCGAAGCCGGCTCGAGCGTCTGGAACTGTGCCGCAGTCACGACGTCTCCTTCTGTTGCCGCAGTGGGAGCTTGCCCGAGTATTTCGTCTGCAGTTGTCCGCCGATTCCGTGTCGAGGTCGGACCCTTAGCCGAGGAGAGGGAGCACGAGGTGGGCCGGACAGCCGCGCTGGAGTAGTGTGATCGCGTCGAGCAACTCGATGTTGAGGTGGCTCGCGATCACGAGCGCGTTTCCCGGTGGACAGCCGTGCCAGGTAAGGCTCTCGAAACGGGCCCGGAGAAGTTCCTCGGCCTCGGACGCTTCCAGCAATTCAAACTGTGCCGCCGTCATCGTGAATCCCCCTTGTTTGCCGCGTGAGTGGAGGATCGGAGTCTTCCCGCACGGCGGGTAGGTGACCATCACCCAGCGGGGGGGATGTTGATACCTCGACCGAGTGAAGCGGATCTCAGAGAACGATCTGCATTGCCGTCTCGGGAGGGCAGCCCATCGCGAGCAAACGGGTTGCGTCGTGCAGATCGACCTCGACGTGGCTCGCAAGGATCAATGCGCTCCCCGCGTCGTAGCCGGCCCGGACGAGCTCCTCGAAGCGCCAGCGGAGGACGGCTTCGACCTCCGGGGTCTCGAGCTCCTCGAACTGTGCCGCAGTCATTGCATGCTCCCTGGACGGGTGTGTTTTCGGTCGAACGAAAACACGTATCGGCAGGAAGTGCCCCTACCCAAAGGGTGGGATACAACTCCCCTTCGGTGGGGGGTATCCCCCGCGTCGGGCCCCTACCGCCAACCCTTGTGCCGAAGCTGCATCTACTGCCGATGCGCTGAGGTCATGCCGGTCGGGTACCAGGTTCGGGACCAAGCTCGCAACGGACAACGGGTCTTGGCGTCAGTGCGAGGCACTGAGCAGGCCCACGAGCGCGATGATCACGAGCACCTCGGCGGCGATCGCCGCGACCATTACGACGACCCGCCTCACACTTTTTCGACGACGCCTCCCAATCATGGGCATGGACTATGGCACGTTTGTCACATGATTGCTACCGCGTGTCGGTTCACGCCCTGGCTCAGCGTCGTCGCCCGTGCCGCTCCGTGCGGATCAGCGCGGCCACCGTGTCCGTGTCCGGCGCCCTGCCCCCGATGCCACGACCGAGAATCGACTAGATCAGCCAGAACATGAGCAGCATCCAGCACGCCACGCAGACGCCGACAATCGCCAGCCACACCGCTGTCGAAACCAAACTCGCCACAGCTTGCCGCCTTCTGTCCCTGGGGGGAGCAGCAAGTCTGTCAGGTTCAGTCGCGACCGGCAAGGTCACCGGAACCAAGCGGCCAGAAGCGCTTGAGGGCGCGATCCGATGCGCCGGGCTAGATGGCCTGCACTTCTACACGCACCTCTCCGAGGTGCTCACATGCGGGACAACGGTACGAAACCGTCTTGTGAAGCAGCGGGTGAGGAGTCTCCCTCGGCTCGGCGTCCTCCAGGTGGACGTCGAAGGCCGCGCCGCAGGTCGGACAGATCATGTTGATCGTGGCTCCGGAAATCGGCATCTGAGAAGACTGATCGTACGTCACCACGCTCGACATCGCAGACCTATTTCGGCCGGTGGCGAGCTCGACCACTTCGCCGAGCTCTGCACCACGCACCTGATCCAGTCCGAGGATCGGTGGCGTGACATCTCGTTCACCGACCCGACGTTGGTGTCGTCGACGCCGACTACGTGGTCTGCCACCCGCAGCGGGGCTCCTGGCTCGATCCCCGGTGGTAAGCGGACGCGTTCCCGGCCGGCGCTCGGCGAGGCGGGGATCGCGGACGACGTTGTCCCTTCCTCGACGCCCGGCAACCGGTACCCAGATTCCAAGTACCAAGCGCTGGAAACGGCGTTGCCTGGCCGTTTACCCTAGAGCCAGCGCTTGTGCCGGAAGAAACCGACCATGCCGATCATGACCGCCACCATGAGACCGATGATGACCCAGAACGCTGTGTGAGTGCCGAAGCCGGGGAAGTCGACGTTCATGCCGAAGATCCCGGAGATCAGGGTCAGCGGCAGCACGATCACGCTGAAGATCGTCAGCACCCGCAGGACGTCGTTCTGCCGATGAGAGATCACCGACTCGTTCGTCGACTCGAGGCCGTCGACGACCTCCTTGTAGTTGTCGAGCTGATCCCAGATCCGTTCGGCCGAGTCGACGATATCGTCGAAATAGAGATCGAGCTCCTCCGGCAGGAACTTATCGATCCGACGTTCGAGTGCTCGCAGCGTCGAGCGGCCGGGCTTGATCACCTTTCGATACGAGATGATCTCCTGCTTCACGTTCGAGATGTCCCTGACAACGTCCTCGGCGTGCCCTTCGAACATCTCGTCCTCGATCGAGTCGAGCTTGTGCCCGATCTTGTCGAGGATCGGGAAGCAGTAGTCGAACAGGTCGTCGAGCACCTCGTACAACAGCCGTCCGGTCCCCTTCGCGAACAGCTGCTCCCTGAGGATCTCGTCGCTTTCGCAACGTGCGAAGAGCCGCGTCACGGGCAGCAGCTCACGGTTCGGGATCGTGACGAGGTAGTCCGGTCCGATGAACGCGTCGATCTCCGCGGCGTTCAGCCGCTGGATCGCCTTGTCGTAGACCGGCAGGTGGAGGACGACGAACAGGTAGCCGTCTTCCTCGTAGTCGTCGACTTTCGGCCGCTGGCGCTTCGAGACGATGTCCTCGACATCGAGTGGATGCCAGCCGAAGCGTTCGGACAGCATGTTCGAGGTCTCCAGATCGGGCCCAACGACGTTGACCCACGTGAGACCGCTGGCGCTGAGCTCACGTACCGGTGTCGGGCGTGCGACGACCTCCGCCGTTCCGCGGCCGCGGCTCCTGCGTGCAATGCGGGGCAGGCTCGGCATCTGTACTGAGGGGGTCATCGATCGCGAGCACCATGTTCGTGATTGTAGCCGCCATGCCTGCCTTGGCCACCCCGGCGGGCATATCGGGTAGCGCGGAGCGCACGACCGACCGCGTGCGACCGTCAGTAGACTGGCGCCTCGAGCGCCCGTAGCTCAGGGGATAGAGCGCGCGCCTCCGGAGCGCGAGGTCGAAGGTTCGAATCCTTCCGGGCGCATCAGCCGAGCTCGAGCGCGGCGACGCCAGGCTTCGGCCTGGCGTCCAGGGCTTAGAGCCCCGCGTCGCGGGCCTCGAGGCGCTGCAGGCGCCAGTCGATCGACGATGCCATCCGGTCGAGCTTCGTGAGCATCTTCTCGCGTTCGGCCTCGAGCGCCGCCTCGGCGCCTTCGAGCCGGCGGGCGAGGGCGCGGGCATCGGCGCTGTTCCCGGCCGCGACCGCTCCCGGCGCGGCAGAGGCGCCCTCTCTGACGCCCCCCGACGCGAGGTCGTCGATTCGCGCCTCGATCTCGTCCAGACGCTGAGCGACACCGCGCGACCGCATCACCTCCGCGAGTGCCCGCTCCTGCTCGCCGAGGTGCATCGCCATGCGCTCGATCGCCATGCGCAGGCGCTCGAGTTCGCGCTCCGTGTCGCTTTCGGGGCCAACGGGCGTCGGCTCCCGTCGTGGACGCCCCTTGGCGTCGACGACGACCGGCACGCTCTCGTCTCCCACGAGGGCGGCGAGGGCGTCGATCCGTTCCCCGAGACGCGCCGCCTCCGCGGCCCATACGACATCCCCGGGAGGAGCCTCGGCGGTAAGCCCTGCGAGCCCTTCGCGGAGCTGCTCTGCGAGCTCGTCTCGCAATTGGGCAAAGCTCGCAGCCGCGTCGGGCTGCGGTGCGTCCTCGAGCGTGGCAACGCGCCCTGCCACCGTCTCCAGCGCAGCAGCCAGCTCGGTGCGCGCGGATGCCAGCGCGAGGCCGAGTTGCTCGAGTGCAGTGCTGTCGCGGGTCGCAGCCACGGAAGCCGTGAGGTCGTCGACGCGGGTCGTCACCGTCGTGAGCCGGGCAGCGAGCTCTGGATCGCCCGCAGGGCGTGCCGCCAGCTCCGTCGCTGCGGCACGCAGCTCCGCAAGCGAAGCGTCGTCCGTCTCGAGCCGCAACCGGATCTCGCCGACCTCCTCCCGCAGGCCCTGCGTGATCTCGTCGGCCTGGACTGCCGCAAGACCCGAGCGCAGCTCCTCGATGTGCTCGGCCAACTCCGCAAGGCTCGATTCCTCGCGGCCGCTCCGCTCGGAGAGCGCGTCGACTTCAGCCCTGAGATGCCGCGTGGCGTCGTCGGCCGGGACTGCCGCGACAGTCGAGCGCACGGCCTCGATGCGCTCGGCCAGCTCCGCAAGCGCCGATTCCACATCGCCGCCGCGGAAGGCCAGCGCGTCGACCGCCACCCGGAGGTCGGCAACGGTCGTATCCTTGACCACCGCCTCCAACGACTTTGCCAACCCTGCGACGCGATCGGCAAGTGCAGGATCCACGGCCGGGCGTGCCGCCAGCTCATCGACGGTCGCCGAGAGCGACTCGAGCCTGGCAGCGGTCTCCTCGTCGCCGTGACGACGCCGGCCGAGCTCCTCGAGTGCACTCCGCAGCTCGTCGATCGCGGCCGCGTCGGTTCCCGACGCGGCCAGCGCGCCAAGGCTCTCGACTCGGGCGGCGAGGTCGACCACGAGATCCTCCACGCCGGCGAGACGTTCCGTATCGGTCGTCTCCGTGGCAGGAGTCGCGTCGAAGCGAGCGCGCAGCTCCGCGAGCGACGCTGCGTCGGCGGCATCGTCGATCCGCGCTCCCAGCTCTGAGAGCGCGTTCTGGAGCCCGGCGACGAGCTCTGCACCCGCAGCCTCGCTCAGCCGCGCATCGAGTCGATCGAGCCTTCTCTCGAGCTCCGGTGGGACGTCCTCACGGGCCGCCAGCTCGTCGAGATCCCGCCGAAGAGCGGCGAACGCGGCAGCGTCGGCTGTCTCGGCGATTCGCTCGGCGAGCCCGTCGAGGGCCGTCCGGACGTCCGAGATGTCCCCGACCCGTGCCACGCCGTCGAGGAGCGCTGCAAGCTCCTCGACGCGATCTTCGAGCTCCGGGGCGAGTACGGGCCGCTCGGCGAGCGCAGTGAGCATCGACCGTGCCTCGCTCAGCTGCCGTGACTCTGCCGCGATGCCCGCTGCGAGCTCTGAGAGGCGGGTCTCGAGCGTCTCCCGCAGCGTTTCCACGTCGCCCAGGGTGGCTGCTCCCGCCACCGCAGCTGCCGTCGACGCGAGCCGGTCGGCAAGATCGACTGCGACGGCCTGCGTCTCCCCGAAGGCCTCGTCGAGGCCGTCCGTCAACTGATCCAGGCGCGTACCGACGCTCGCGAGCCCCGACTCGAGCTCGTCCACCCTCTCGAGCGAGGCGTCGACGTGGCCGCGGATCGCCGCGAGGCTCGCCTCGAGCGCCTCCGGGGAGACCGACGTCGACGCGAACCGCTCGAGCTCGGCGAGCAACGGTTCGGCGGCGCCCACGCGGCGCGCGAGGTCGGTGACGGCAGATTGCACCCGCAGCGCATACGTATCGTCGTCGATGACTGTCTGCGCGTCGTCCGGGGGGCCCCACGAGGGAGCCGGGGAGGACGTGTCCGCCGGCTCGGTCGACTGACGTCGGGGTGCTGGCGCTTCCGCCCACTGCTCCGCCAAAGCACTTGCAAGTTCGAGCCGCGTGATCGCCCCTCGCTCGACGAGGATCTGACCCAGCGGTTGCCCTGTCCTCTCCTGCTCCTCGGCTGCGCCGGCGAGTGTGTCGGCGTCTACGAACCCGTGGGAGAGCAGAATGTCGCCGATCGTCGGGCGGGTGACGCCCGTGGCGGCGACCTGGCTCACGTCGGCATCCCCTCGCTTCGCGAGAACGGGTCTCCTCCATGCCGTCGCCGGAAGGCGCTGATGCCCACGATGAGGGTATCGGGCCTGCCTCACCCCTGCTCGTCACTCTTCTCAGTGAGAAAGCGGCCGCGATAGGGTCACGGTGTGAACGTCGGCGCCCGCATCGTCCGCCTCGAGCTGGCAGAGACCTTCGTGATTGCCCGCGAGTCGTGTGACTGGGAGGACGTCGTCCAGGTCGAGTTGCGGCACGGTGAGCACGTGGGTCGCGGCGAAGCGGCGCCGATCGACCGCTACGACGAGACGCCCGAATCGGCGCTCGCATTCATCGAGGAGCACGGGGACCTGCTCGGAGACGATCCGTTCGCTCTCGAGGAGATCGGCGCGCGGCTCGAGGAGATCCCCGGGGAGCACGCAGCGAAGGCGGCGCTCGACGCCGCTCTCCACGACCTCCAGGGAAAGCTGCTCGGGGTGCCGGTTTGGCAACTGCTCGGGCTTCCGCGTGTCGGCCCACCGACGTCGTGGACTATCTGGCTCGGCGACCCGGACGACATGGCGCGTCGTACGGAGCGGGTCGCCGGCCGGTTCAAGCGGCTGAAGCTGAAGTTGGGTGGGGCAGACGGTCTCGATGTCGACCGCGTTCGCGCAGTCCGTTCGCGCACGGACCTTCCGTTGCAGGTCGACGTCAACGAATGGTGGTCGCTCGACGAGGCGCTCGATGCCGTCCCCCAGCTCGTCGAGCTCGGTGTCGTATACGTCGAGCAGCCGCTTCCGGCCGCCGACCCCGACGCGGAGGAGCTACGGGCGCGCTCGCCGATTCCGATCTACGTCGACGAGGACTGCCACACGCTCGGCGACGTTGCGCACTGCGCCGAGATCGCGCACGGGATCAACATCAAGCTTGCGAAATCCGGGGGGATTCGCGAGGCGATCCGGATGGCTCACGCTGCTCGGGCTCTCGGTCTCGGCGTGATGCTCGGGTGCATGGTCGAGTCGGGCATCGGCATCGCCGCGGGGTGCGTCGTCGCGCCACTCTGCGATCACGTCGACCTGGACGGAAACCTCCTGCTGGCCGATGACCCGTGCCCGGGCGTGATGTTCGTCGACGGGCTGCAGGTTCCGTCCAGGGAACCGGGTCTCGGTGTCGGCTAGACGACTCCTGATCCTGGCCGAGGGCTTCTCTGGCGATCCACACTACGGCAAGACGATGCACGGTGTCCTGCGTTATCGCCGCGACGACGTCGTGGCGATCCTCGACTCGGACCGCGCCGGGCAAAACGAGCAGGGCGTTCCGATCGTCGGCGACGTTGCCGCGTCGCTCCCGTTTCGCCCGGCGACGGCGCTCGTCGGCGTCGCGACCCAGGGCGGACGGTTTCCGCCGGCCTGGCGGCAGCTGCTCCGCGACTGCATCCGGCAGGGGCTCGGAATCGAGAACGGACTGCACGAATTCGTCACGGACGACCCCGAGCTCGTCGAGCTCGCCGACGCGTTCGGAGTCGTTCTGACCGACCTCCGTCGGCCGCCGCCCGACCTCGACGTTCCGACCGGGGCGAATCTCGACCTGCCCGGCAAGACCGTCCTCACGGTCGGATCGGACTGCGCGATCGGAAAGATGACGGTGTCGCTCGAGCTCGACCGCGAGGCTCGCGCACGAGGCATCGCAGCCCGTTTCGTCCCGACGGGGCAGACGGGGATCGCGATCGTGGGCTGGGGTCTGGCCGTCGACTCCGTCGTGGCCGACTTCATCGCCGGCGCCGCGGAGCGGCTCGTGGTCGAAGGCAGCGAGCGGGGGGGAGACCTCCTCCTCGTGGAGGGGCAGGGCGCCGTCTCACACCCGGCGTACTCCGGCGTCACGCTGGGCCTGATCCACGGGTCGGCGCCCCACGCGTTCGTTCTGTGCCATCTGGCGGGGACGACGGAGGTCGACGGGTACCCGGGACATCCGCTGCTCTCGCTGGTCGAGCTCATCGATCTCCACGAGCGACTCTCACTTCCGCGACGCCGTGCTGCCGTCGCGTGCGTCGCGCTGAACACCCGTCATCTCGGCGACGATGCGGCACGAGAGGCGATCGCGGAAACAGAAGCCGAGACCCGGCTCGTGACGGACGACCCGGTACGGTTCGGCGCCGGCCGCCTCCTCGATGCGCTCCTCGAGCACCTGAGCCGCTGAAGGTAGGATCCGCCCGCTCCGACGCGAGGAGCGGAGCGGGCGACGGCGAACGGGAGAGTTCGGTGCGGAGAACTGTGGCAGCGGCCGTATCTGTGGCAGCGCTCGTGATGGCGGGCGGTTCCACGGCTGCCGATATCGGCGCGAACGACGACACGGGAAAGTTTTCGGCCGACGCGGGGGCCGTGTTCTTCCCGCAGATGGCGGCGCTCGGCTTGAAGGAGTCCGTCATGACGACGCGCTTTATGCCCAGCGACCCCTTGAGGATTCAGGACGGAGACGCCCTCGACCGTGCCATACCCGTGGCGCAGCTCGCAGGGCTACGCGTCGCGCTCGCCGTCTATCCATATCCGCCGCGTGAGGTAGAGGACGGGACTGCGACGCCGACGGGCTTCGCAGCGTGGCTCACCCGTGTCGCCGCGCGCTACCCGAGCGTGAAGCAGTTCGTCGTCATGAACGAGCCGAACCAGCCGGCGTTCCTGCGGCCGCAGTTCGGTCCCGCCGGCACCAACGTCTCGGCCGCAAGAGCAGGTGCCTTCCTCGCAGCGGGGTACGACGCGCTCAAGGCCGTCGATCCTGCGATCCAGGTGATCGGCCTCGGCCTTTCCCCCCGAGGCAACGACAGCCCCACTGCACCGAGCAATGTCTCGACGTCCCCGGTTCGATTCCTCGCCGCCCTCGGGGCGTGGTTTCGCGCGAGCGGCCGCTCACGACCGCTGATGGACGGCCTCAGCTTCCACCCGTATCCGAATGAGGCGACCGATTCACTCCAGCGCGGGTATCCATGGCCGAACGCGGGCTTTGCCGACCTCGGGCGAATCGAGCAGGCCGTGTGGGACGCGTTCCGAGAAACAGCCCAGCCCACCACGGTGAACGGCCTCGAGCTCTATCTCGACGAGGTCGGATGGCAAGTCGACACGTCCGCGCTTCAGGGATACACGGGACTCGAGAATGTGCGCGTCACCGACGACGTCTCGCAGGCCGATGTCTACGCCGGCCTCGTTCGCGCCGCTGCTTGCGATCCTCATGTCGCCCAGGTGAACATCTTCGGTTTCTACGACGACATACCGCGTGACACGGGTTTCCAGGCAGCGCTCTATCACGCTGACGGCACACCGCGGGCTTCCGCCGACGCGGTACGCAATGCGATCACGGAGACGGCGACGGGATGCGCGGTCCCCGTCGCACCGTGGTACCCGGCCAAACGGGTGATCGGTGCGGTCGCCCCGACCTGGACGATCGAAGCCCGGACGGTGATTCGCTTCGCCGCGGCGGCCGACGAGGGGGCGGCCGTCGTCGCGTGCTTCCTGCCGGGCCGGCTCGGGGGTGTTGCGGCAGCGACGGCCATGGTGCAGCGAACGGCGACCAGCCCGGGGTGTGCTGCCGGCAAGGCACTTCCGTCACGCCCTGTCAGGTTCACGTTCCGCCGGAGCGCTCCCCTGCGCCCGGTCACGGTGGCAGTCCGACTCGTCGCCGAGTCGAGCGCAAAGCGGTCGACCACCTTCTCGAGAACGCTGCGGTAAGGACGGGAGTAGCGTCGGCTTGACATCGAACAGACGTTCGTGCATTATGACGAACATATGTTCGTTCGACTTCTTCTCGTCTCTCTCGTCGCAATCGCCGTCTGGGCGCTCTTCGCCCGCGAATCCGGCGCGGTCGGGCCCGAGCGAGCGTACAGAGTGCAGGCAGGCGACACGCTCTGGTCGATCGCCTCTGCGTCGTATGCCGGCGACCCACGCGAGGGAGTGTGGAAGCTGCGCGAGCGCAACCACCTGCCCGGCACGACGATCGCGCCCGGTCAGCTGCTTCGCCTCCCGTAGAACACGGCACGCCGGGTCGCCGGATGGAGCCGCTGCGGCGGCTCGGCGATCTAGGATGGGATTTCGAGCCGGCGCAACCGGCATCTCGATCCGGAGGGCTGGCATGGCCACCGACCGTATTCTCGATCTTCTGCGCCGGCCCATCGATCCCGAAGAGATCGCCGAGATCCGCGAACTCTGGAAGGTGCACTCCATTGCGGAGGACAACCGCGATTTGCCCGGGCTGATCTCGACGCTCACCGACGACTGCGTCTACACGGTCGCCGGCACCGGCGTCCGCTGGGAGGGTCATGAGGGCGCAACCCGCTTCTATACGGAGCTTCTCACCGCCTTCCCGGACATCCACTTCGATCTCGACTACATCGTGATCGGCCCTCAGGGTGTCTGCGAGGAGGCGATCGTGACGGCAACGCACGAGGGCCGGTGGCTCGATCACGAGCCGACCGGCGAGCGGCTCGCGTGGCGCAATGCCATCTTCTTCCCATGGGATCCCCTCGCCCGCAGGTTCAGGGGCGAGATGGTCTACACCGACCTCGTACTCCCGCGGTAGAGCAACGACGGAGAACGAAGAAGTGGGTGTCTCCCGAAAGACCCGGGGAGCCACCCTTCGCCGGTCGATAGACTCTCGCCCCGTGGATCTGGACGTCGTGTTCCTCGGGACGTCGGGTTCGGCTCCCACGGCCCAGCGGGCAACGTCGGCAACGCTCATCCGCCGCGGAGGGGACCGACTGCTCATCGACTGTGGCGAGGGCACCCAGCGACAGCTTCTGCGCTCGGACGTCGGCCTGATCGACCTCGAGGATGTGTTCCTGACGCATTTCCACGCCGACCACTACCTCGGCCTTCCCGGCATGTTGAAGACGTTCGCGTTGCGTGGGCGCGAGGTTCCACTCACGCTCCATGGTCCGAGCGGTCTCCGCGAGCTGCTCGCGGGGTTGCGGCGCGTCTTCGGGAACCTGACCTTCCCTCTCGAAACGGTCGAGCTTCGCCCTGGTGATGTGATCGAGCGGGCCGGCTACGCCATCCGGGCCTTCGCCGTCGACCACGGCCCACACGCTGTCGGCTACCTCATGTCCGAGACGACGCGGCCAGGTCGCTTCGACGTCGCGGTCGCCGACTCGCTCGGCGTGCCTCCGGGCAGGGAGCGCGGCATGCTGCAACGGGGCGAGGCAGTCGTCCTCGGAAACGGCGGCACTATTCGGCCGGAGCAGGTCCTCGGCCCGACGCGTCCCGGGCGCTCCCTTGCGCTCACCGGTGACACGGCACCGTCGGCGTCGGTGGTGGACGCCGTCGCCGGCGTCGACCTGCTGGTTCACGAGGCGACGTTCTGCGCCGACGAGCGGCTCCGTGCCCGCGAGACCAAGCACTCGACCGCTGCCGAGGCTGCTCTCGCCGCGCGAGAAGCCGGCGTGCGCCTGCTGGCCCTCACGCACATCTCGAGCCGCTATTTCGGCGCCGAGGCAGCCGATGAGGCGCGCCACCTGTTCCCCGATACCGTCGTTCCGCGCGACTTCGACACGATCGAGATTCCGTACGTCGAGCGAGGAGACCCCGTTCTCGTTCCACGCGGTGCCCGGCGTAGGCGCGACCCAGCAGCTCCTGACTCGTGAACGGCGCCACACCCGACTTCGGTGCGCGCGCTCGCGTCTACGACTCCCTGCGACCGGCCGACGAGGCCTGGTGGGAGGCCTTTGCCGCGCTCGTCGATCTGGGCGATCTTCGCGGCCGGCGCGTGCTCGATGTCGGCTGCGGCACGGGCCGGCTGGCGGCCGCCCTGGTGAACGAGGCCGGGGCGAAGGTCTGGGGGATCGATGCGAGCGGGGAGATGGTCGCCGTCGCCCGCGAGACATTGCCCGCCGGTGCCGGCGTGCGCCGCGGCATGGCCGAGCAACTGCCGTTCCGCGACGGTTGGTTCGACCGCGTCACGATGTCGCTCGTCATCCATCTCGTCGACCGGCCACTTGCGCTCGCCGAGGCGCGTCGCGTCGTGCCCGGCGGGGGACGGATCGTCATCAGCACGTTTCACCCGGATCACTTTGCGTCGTACTGGCTCAATCCGTTCTTTCCCTCCATCCGGGAGATCGACGAGGCCAGATTCCCGCCGCCGGCTGTGTTGGAGCGGGAGCTTGCCGAGGCAGGGTTTTCGAAGTTCGAGACGAGACGGCTGCAGGCGGAGCCGACGATCGGCCGGGAGGACGCTCTGGCGCGGATCCGGGGCCGCCACATCTCTACGTTCGACTTGCTTCCGGTCGAGGAGATCGGAGAAGGCACGGCGCGCGCCGAGCGCGACCTGCCTGCCCGGATCGTGACCCGGCTCGATCGACTGATCGCCGTCGGACACGTCGCCTGAGCCGATCGACGCGGTGCCCGCGGCCTCCGTCGGGCCCGTCGTCTACACTCGCCGGCGACCCTTTAAACCGGCACAGCGAGGCCGGAAAGGAGCACGGTGACAACGCACCTCCCCGGCCGCGAGGCGGCCAAGATCCTGCTCGACGCCGCGGCGGTGGAGCGGACGCTCTCCCGCATCGCGCACGAGCTCATCGAGCGAAACGCCGATCTCGACTCCCTCGCGCTCGTCGGCATTCACACACGCGGCGTACCGATCGCCAATCGGCTACGACGGCTCGTTACCGAACGGTCGGGTGTGCTCGTCGACATGGGCACGGTCGACATCACCTTCCACCGCGACGACGTGCTCGTCCGCGGCGGCGGTCCGCCGCTTCACCCACAGCCGATCGTTCGCGGGACCGAGCTCGGTTTTCCGCTCGAGGGAAAGACGGTCGTGCTCGTCGACGACGTGCTCTTCACCGGCCGCACGATCCGTGCTGCGATCGACGCCCTGCTCGAGTACGGTCGGCCGGCGCGCGTGCAACTCGCCGTTCTCGTCGATCGAGGCCACCGCGAGCTACCGATCCGGCCGGACTACGTCGGCAAGAACATCCCGACGTCGCTCGCCGAGCGCATCCGTGTGGAGCTCGACGAGACGGATGACGGTGACCGTGTCGTGCTGATCGGCGGGAGGTCCGATGGCTGAGACCGCCCACCTCCACGCCGCCCCAACCCAGGGAGAGCCCCCGCCGCCGCCTCGTCGGCACCTGCTCGGGATCTCCGATCTCGACAGGGCAGGTGTCGAGCGCCTCCTCGGGACCGCCGCGACGCTGGCTCGCTCGCTCGACCGCGAGGTCAAGAAGCTGCCGGCCCTCCGCGGCCGCCTCGTCGTCAACCTCTTCTACGAGTCGTCGACGCGGACACTCTCGAGCTTCGACCTCGCCGCCAAGCGACTCTCAGCCGACACGATGGCCCTCCGATCCTCGGGATCGTCCGTCGACAAGGGAGAGTCGCTGAAAGACACGGCCCTGACGCTCGCGGAGTACGACCCGGACGTGATCGTAGTGCGGCACCCCCACATCGGCGCGCCGAAACTCGTGGCCGAAGTGACCCACGCGCACGTGGTGAACGCCGGGGACGGAAAGCACCAACACCCGACGCAGGCGCTTCTCGACCTCTACACGATGCGCGAAGCCCTCGGCAGACTCGAAGGCCTTCGCGTCGCGATCGTCGGAGACGTCCTGCACTCGCGCGTCGCACGCTCGTTGATCGAGGCGCTTGCCGTCGTCGGGGCCGGGACGACGCTCGTCGGTCCGCCGACGCTCATCCCGCGCGGCATCGAGCAGATGGGCTGCGAGGTCACGGCGGACATCCGTGACATCGGCGCCGCCGATGTCGTCTACGTCCTGCGGATGCAACAGGAGCGCATGCTGCCGGGTGCCGCCTACGTGCCGTCTCTTCGCGAATACGCAGCCGAGTGGGGGATCACGCCGGCACGGTTGCGACCCGGGCAGATCGTCATGCATCCCGGGCCGATGAACCGCGGCGTCGAGATCGATCCCCGGGTCGCCGACTCCGACGTGTCGCTGATCACCGAACAGGTCCGGTCGGGGCTCGTCGTCCGCATGGCCGTGCTCTACGACCTCCTTGCCGGTGGGCCGGTCGACATCCCGCCGGCACTGGAGGTCGCATGACGCTGTTCTGGCCCGGGGGCCCCGGCGACAGCCTGTCGATTCGCGGGGCGCGGGTGATCGATCCCGCGCGAGCGATCGACGGCGCCTTCGACGTAGCGATCGACGACGGCATCATCACCAGCCTCGAGCCGGCCGTCGAGGCGGCCCGGGGTCTCGTGCTCGCTCCTGCGTTCGTCGACCCGCACGTCCACCTGCGGGTGCCCGGCCGCGAGGACGAGGAGACCGTGGCGTCCGGCACGGCTGCGGCCGCGGCCGGCGGTTACTGCGCGATCCTGGCGATGCCGAACACCGATCCCACCGTCGACTCGGCTGCTGTCCTCGGGGCGCTGATCGAGTTGGCCCGCGAGGAGGCCGCCATTCCGACCGGCTTCATGGCGTCGATCTCGAAGGGCCTGCGGGGCGAGGAGCTCACCGAGATGGCCGAGCTCGCGCGCCTGGGAGCAGCGGGGTTCACGGACGACGGACACCCGGTCGCGTCGGCCGGCCTCATGCAACGTGCGTTGCAGTACAGCAGCGTCACGGGGAGGATGCTGGCACTCCACGAAGAGGAACCGACGTTGTCGCGCGACGGCCAGATGCACGACGGCCCTGTCTCGGCGGAGCTCGGGCTCGCGGGCTGGCCGTCGGTGGCCGAATCGGTGATGGTCGGGCGCGATTGCGCCCTTGCTGCATACGAGCAGCGTACATTGCATATAATGCATATCTCGGCACAGGAGTCCGTCGCCGCTGTGCGGGCCGCCCAGGTAGGCGGCATCGCGGTGAGCGCCGAGGTCTCGCCCCACCATCTCTGCCTGACAGACGACGTCGTGCGCACCCTCGACACCAACCAGAAGATGAACCCGCCGGTTCGTTCGGAGCACGACCGGCAGGCTCTGATCGCGGGGCTGCGCGACGGCACGATCGCCTGTGTCGCGACCGACCACGCACCGCATGCCCGCCACGAGAAGGATGCCCCGTTCGAGGAGGCTCCTTTCGGCGTCACAGGGCTGGAGACGGCGTTCGCGGCCCTTTACACGTTCCTCGTCGATCCGGGCGTGCTCGACCTGGCGCTCGTGCTGGAACGAATGTCGGCGGGCCCGGCCAGGGTCTTCGGGCTGCCCGTGCCGCGGATCGAGAAAGGTGAGCGCGCTAACCTCGTTCTGCTCGACCTCGACGCCTCCTGGCGCGTTTCCGAGGACGTGTTCAGGTCGAAATCGACGAACTCGTGGCTCCTCGGTCGGACGCTCAAGGGGGCGATCGTCAAGACGATCGCCGACGGTCGCGTGGTGCACGCAGCGTGAGTACGGGCTATCTGGCCCTCGAAGACGGCACTGTGCTTCGGGGTCGGTCGGTCGCAGCTGCCGGAGTGGCCTTCGGCGAGGCGGTCTTCACGACGGCGATGACCGGCTATCAGGAGACGGTCACCGATCCGAGCTTCGCAGGCCAACTCGTCGCATTCACCGCACCGATGGTCGGGAACTACGGCGTCGACGACAGTCGCCTCGAGTCGCCGCAGCCGTGGGCGAAGGCAGCGCTGATGCGCCGCTGTGGTGGCACGGCCTGGGCGCAGTGGCTCGCCTCCCACGGGGTCGTGGGACTGGACGAGATCGACACCCGCAAGCTCGTGTTGCGGATTCGGGAGGCCGGCGCGATGCGTGCGGCCGCCGTCGCCGACGAGACCGAGCTCGACCCGGCCGCCGCCGTCGACCTGATCAGACAGCAGCCGGAAATGGAAGGCCAGGCGCTCGTCTCTGCGGTCTCCTCGGTCGCGCCGACCGTCTACAACGAAGACGGCCGGGTGCGCGTGGCGGTCGTCGACTACGGCGCCAAGACCTCGATCATGCGGAGGCTCCGGCGTGCAGGTGCCGCGGTGACGGTCTTTCCGCACGTTGCAGCGCCCGACGATCTCGCCGCGTTCGACGGCGTCCTGCTGTCGAACGGCCCGGGCGACCCGGAGCCGCTCGTCGAGGAGGTCGAAGCAATCCGTGGCCTGCTCGGCCACACGAGCGTCCTCGGTATCTGCCTCGGGCACCAACTTCTCGGGCTCGCCACCGGGCACTCGACCTACAAGCTGCCGTTCGGCCATCGTGGCGCCAACCATCCGGTCCTCGAGCGTGCGACGGGCCGCGTCCTCGTCACGAGCCAGAACCACGGATTCGCCGTGGCCGCGGCGGACGAACGCGAGGCGACGTACGTCTCGCTCTACGACGGCACGGTGGAGGGCTTCGACTATCCGGAGCTGAACGCGCGCTCCGTGCAGTTCCATCCCGAAGCCGGACCGGGCACCCACGACGCGTGGCCGATCCTCGAGCGCTGGGTCGAAGGACTCCACGCCGCCTGATGCCGCGCCGTACGGACATCTCCTCGATCTGCCTGATCGGCTCGGGGCCGATCGTGATCGGCCAGGCGTGCGAGTTCGACTACTCCGGCTGCCAGGCGCTCAAAGTGCTTCGTGAGGACGGCTTTCGCACGGTCGTCGTGAACTCGAACCCGGCCACGATCATGACCGATCCGGGGTTCGCCGACCGCACCTACATCGAGCCACTCGACCTCCAAGGCGTGTCGGACGTGCTTCGCCGCGAGCGACCGGACGCACTGCTGCCGACGCTCGGCGGCCAGACTGCTCTCAACCTCGCGATCGAGCTGTCCGAAGCTGGAGTACTCGAGGAGCTGGGGGTCGAGCTCATCGGCGCGCGGGTGGACGTGATCCGGCGCGCCGAGGATCGGGAGCTCTTCCGGGACGCGGTTCAGAGCTGTGGCTTACGGACGCCGCTCTCGCAGATCGTCACGTCGGTCGATCAACTCGGCGAGATCCCGGCTCCCGCCGTCGTGCGACCCGCGTTCACGCTCGGTGGTCACGGCGGCGGCTTTGCGGAGACCGACGCCGAGCTGCGAACGATCGTCGAGCGCGGCCTCCGTGAGAGCCCGATCACGCAGGTGCTCGTCGAGGAGTCCGTCCGCGGCTGGGACGAGTTCGAGCTCGAGGTGATCCGCGACCTGAACGACAACGTCGTGATCGTGTGCTCGATCGAGAACCTCGACCCGATGGGGGTCCACACCGGCGACTCCGTCACGGTCGCCCCGCAGATGACTCTCTCGGACGAGGCGTACCAGGAATTGAGGGACGCGTCGATCGCAATCATCCGGGCGGTCGGCGTGGAGACCGGCGGCTCGAACATCCAGTTCGCGCGCAGCCGCGAGACGGGTGAGATCAGGGTGATCGAGATGAACCCGCGCGTGTCCAGATCGTCGGCCCTCGCATCGAAGGCGACGGGGTATCCGATCGCGAAGGTCGCGGCGAAGCTCGCGGTGGGTTATGCGCTGGATGAGATCCCGAACGACCTGACGAAGACGACGCCGGCAAGCTTCGAGCCGACGCTCGACTACGTCGTCGTCAAGTTCCCCCGGTTCGCGTTCGAGAAGTTTCCCGGGGCGGACGCGACGCTCGGCACCCAGATGAAGTCGGTCGGCGAGGCGATGGGCATCGGTCGCACGTTCACCGAGGCCTTCCTCAAGGGTTTCGGGTCCCGCGAGCTCGATCCCGGCTCCGCTACCCCGTGGGCGACATTCGACGACATCCCGGAAGGTGTGCACCCCTGGTTCAAGGAGCAGCTCGCCCATGCGCGCCGCGAGCTCGCCTCGTTGGACATCCTGCGCGCCAAGCGCGCCGGCTGGGGAGACGATTCGATCGGCGCCGCCTGGGGCACGAGTGGCGACGACGTGCGCAGAGTGCGCTACGCGAAGGGCATCAGACCGTCCTACCGCCGTGTCGACTCGTGCGCGGGAGAGGTCGACGCGGGCTCGAACTACTACTACTCGACCTGGGGCGAGGAAGACGAGGCCCTGGCATCGGCGACGAGGCCGCGCGTCGTCATCATCGGCTCCGGGCCGAATCGAATCGGTCAGGGGATCGAGTTCGACTACTGCTGCGTGCACGCGGTGCAGACGTTCCGCGCACTCGGCTACGAGGCAGTGATGATCAACTGCAACCCGGAGACGGTGTCAACCGACTACGACACCTCGGACCGGTTGTACTTCGAGCCGCTCTCACCCGAGGAGGTCCTTGCCGTCCTCGATCGCGAGCAGCCCGAGGGTGTCGTGACCCAGTTCGGCGGCCAGACCCCGCTTCGGCTCGCCCGTCACATCGAGGCCGCGGGGTTCACGATCATGGGCACGCCGCTCGCTGCGATCGACCTTGCCGAGGACAGGGAGCTGTTCGGTGCCCTGGCCGACGAGCTCGGGATCCGCTGCCCACCGTGGGCGACGGTCGAGGGGCCCGGCGAGGCGCTCGAGGCGGCGGCCGAGATCGGCTATCCGGTGCTCGTCCGGCCGTCCTACGTGCTCGGAGGCCGTGCGATGCGCGTGTGTTACGACGATCTGCAACTGCGACAGGCCATGGGCGCAGTCTCGGGCTCGGTGCTGGTCGACCGCTTCGTCGAGAATGCGGTCGAGATCGACGTCGACGCCCTCTGCGACGGGAAGGACGTGTTCATCGCGGCCGTGATGCAGCACGTCGAAGAGGCAGGTGTCCATTCTGGCGATTCGTCCTGCGTTCTTCCCGCTCAGTCGCTGACGCTCGCAAACGCGCTCGAGGTCGAGCACATCGTGAAGCGACTCGCGCCGGCCCTCGGGGTAGTCGGACTCGTCAACATCCAGCTCGCGATCGCAGACTCCACGGTGTACGTCCTCGAGGCCAACCCGCGGGCCTCCCGCACGGTGCCATTTGCCTCGAAGGCGATCGGGATCAACCTCGTCGAGGCGGCCTGCAAGCTCGCCGCCGGACAGCGGCTACGCGACCTCGACCTGCCGACGCCGCGGCCGCTGCAGGTGAGCGTCAAGGCCGCGGTACTTCCGTTCTCCCGCTTCCCGGGCGCCGACGCCGTGCTCGGCCCGGAGATGCGATCGACGGGCGAGGTGATGGCGAGCGCCTCCGACCTACCGACCGCGTTCGCAAAGGCGGAGCGCGCGGCGGGGCGTCCGCTTCCGTCCTCCGGGACAGCGTTCATCTCCGTGAACGACGCCGACAAGCCGAACGTCGTCCCGATTGCCGCCGCACTGACCGGCCTCGGCTTCGAGGTCGTGGCCACCGACGGAACGGCTAGGACCCTTCGCGCCGCGGGGCTCGACGTTGGAGACGTGGCCAAGGTCGCGGACGCCGAGACGGACGAGCAGACCGTCGTCGACCTCGTCCGCGAAGGTCGCTGCGACCTGATCGTCAACACCCCACATGGCTCCGGGGCTCGCGCGGACGGATATCGGATCCGCGAGGCGGCACTCGGCGCCAGGGTTCCCTGCATCACCACGATCGCGGGTGCGGCGGCGGCCGTGCACGCAATCGCGAACGCCCGGGCCGAGACCGCACTCTCACTGCAGGAGCGGATCGGGACCGGCGCGTGAAGCGCACCACCCCCGGCGCCAAAGGGGCAATCCTCCGCGTCACGGGCGCAGAGCCGATCGGCCCCTACACATTGCTCAGGGTTGGCGCCGGGTCGATCGAGACCGGCATCCCCGGCCAGTTCTTCATGCTCCGGCCACCTGGCCATGTGCTGCCGCGGCCCATGTCCCTCTGCCTTGCTCGAGCCGGTGAGCTCTGTTTCCTGATCGATCCAGTCGGCCCCGGCACGCTCACTCTCTGCCACCTCAAGGCCGGGGAGAAGCTGCATGTCTTCGGCCCGCTAGGTAACGGCTTCGACCTCACGGTGCCGAGGCCCTTGGTCGTCGGAGGAGGCATCGGCGTCGCACCGTTTCCGTTCGTCTCGCAGGTGCTCGGCGCCCCACCGGCGATCCTCGGCTTTCGCTCCGCTCATCACGCCGAGGCAGGGGCGCTCGTGCCGGGGGCCGAGATCGCGCTCGAGCCCACCCTCGTGACGGAGCTGCTACCCGACGAGCCAGGCGACGTGCTGGCCTGCGGGCCGGAACCGATGCTCCAGGCGATCCGGATCCTCGCGCCGGACGCCCAGCTCGCCTGGGAGGCCCCGATGGCCTGTGGCTACGGAGCCTGCTACGGGTGCGTGATCGAGGTCGACGGCCACCTGAAGCGCCTGTGTGTCGCAGGACCCGTCCTGCGGGCGGCATGACGACGCTCGTCAACGCGAGCGGATGTCTCGACGCTCTGACGGCACCCGACGTCGCGGCCGAGCTCGACGCATTCGTCACCAAGACCATCACGCCTGAGCCGCGCGAGGGCAACCCACCGAACAGGATCGCCGAGACCGAGTCCGGGATGCTCAACTCGATCGGTCTTCAGGGTCCCGGAATCGCCGGACTGCTCGCGGACATCCTCCCGGCCTTGGCCGCGCAAGGACTGCACGTGTGGGTCTCCGTCGGCGGGTTCTCGGTCGGCGACTACGCGGGGATTTGCGAGTCCCTCGAGGATCGAGCGGACGTCGAGTTGATCGAGCTCAACCTCTCGTGCCCGAACGTCGATGAGGCACCCGAGTCGTCGGCGGAGATCGTCGCGGAATGCCGGTCACGCACGACGAAGCCGTTGTACGCAAAGCTGTCGCCCGCGACCTCCGACATCGCCGAGTCGGCGAAAGCCGTCGTCGCTGCGGGAGCGGACGGCCTCTCTCTCGTCAACACGATCCGGGGCCTCGCACTCGATCCTGCCACCCTGCGACCGAAACTCGGCCGTGGCACCGGCGGCTATTCGGGCCCTGCGCTCAAGCCCGTCGCACTCGCGTGCGTCTGGGCATGTGCGCAGGCAGTCGACGTCCCCATCGTCGGCATGGGCGGCGTGCAGTCGGGCCTCGACGCCCTCGAGCTCATCGCCGCAGGAGCCAGCGTTGTCTCACTCGGAACCATTCTCTTCGCCGACCCGGCCGCTCCCGCGAGGGTTCGAAAGGAGTTGCACGAGGAAGCCACGGCACGTGGTTTTGCCAATCCGCTCGAAGCCCGGGGTATTGCCAACAGTAAAGTCGAATAAAATCCCTGCAATATCGCGAAAACGGTTCAACTTGACCGCGCCTGCCGGATTGCTAGACTCGACCGCTCATGGTCGCGTCCAAGATTCAGGCACAGGCACCAGCCCGGTCGCTCGACCAAAGGATGGAAGCGTTGAAGCGCGCCAACGACATTCGTGTGAGGCGCGCACAGCTCAAGAAAGACCTCAAGGACGGTACGGTGCAGATCGAGGGTGTGCTGCTCGACCCCCCTGAGTATGTGTCGACCGCCAAGGTCTTCGACATGCTCATGGCCGTTCCGAAGTTCGGTCGCGTCAAAGCGGCCAGGCTGCTGAACCAGTGCAGGATCAGCCAGTCGAAGACGGTTGGAGGTCTCTCCGAGCGGCAGCGTGCGGAGCTCGTGTCGCTGTTCAACCGGTAGAGCGTGCGCAACGCCCCTGTGTTCGTCATCACCGGCCCGTCCGGCGCCGGCAAGGGAACGCTGATCAAGGCACTGGTGGAGCGAGTTCCGGCACTCGAGGTTGCGATCTCTGCCACGACCCGCCCCCAACGGCCCGGTGAGAGCGACGGCATCGAGTACCACTTCCTGAGCGAGAGCGAGTTCGTGGCGCGGATCGACGCCGGCGCGTTTCTCGAACACGTGCAGTACGTGTCGGGAAAGCGGTACGGCACGCTTCGCTCGGAAATGCGGCGTGTCTCGGACGAGGGGCGCGTCTGCGTGCTCGAGTTGGAGCTCGACGGTGCGCTTCGAGTGCAGGCGGACGTGCCGGGTAGCGTCACCCTCTTCATCGCGGCGCCGGTCGAGGAGCTCGAGCGGCGGCTGCGCGACCGTGCCACCGAGTCGACGGGCGAGATCGGTGATCGAATCGAACTCGCCCGCCATCAGCTCGAACAGGCCCACCGATTCCGGTACATGGTGCGCAACGACAACGTCACGCGGGCGACCGCCTCACTGTGCGCGATCGTCGAGCAGGAGCTCGAGTTCGCAGCTACCATGGCACACTCATGATCGAACCTCGCATCGATGACCTGCTCGAGCACGTCGATTCGCGCTACGCGCTCGTGATCGTGACCGCAAAGCGTGCCCGCCAGATCAACAGCTATCACCATCAGCTCGGCGAGGGCATGGGGTTCGACGTGGCGCCGCCGCCGCTGATCGAGTCGCGGTCGAAGAATTACCTGACGATGGCGATGGAAGAGGTCGCGCAGGCGAAAATCGCCTACGCGTACCCCGCGTAAGCCGTCCGGACGCTTTCTTCTCGGAGATAACCGGCAGACTACGGCCGTGGCGCGAATCGTCCTCGGCATCACCGGTGGTATCGCCGCCTACAAGGCGTGCGAGATCATTCGCCTGCTCGTCGGCGCCGGGCACGACGTGCTGCCGATTCCAACCCGCGGCTCCGAGCGGTTCGTGGCTGCCGAGACGTTCTACGCGCTCGCCCGCACGTCGGCACCCACCGATCCCTATCCACATCTGCAACGCACCGACCTGATCGTCGTTGCCCCGCTCACCGCGCACACGATGGCGCGCCTCGCACACGGGTTCGCCGACGACGTCCTCACCGAGGCGGTGCTCGCCCATGACGGCCCGGTGCTCGTCGCGCCGGCCATGAACACCCGCATGTGGGAGCACCCGGCGACCCGGGCGAATCACGAGCTGCTGCTTGCTCGCAGCGTCGAGGTCGTCGGGCCGGCGAGTGGGGAGCTCGCGGAGGGCGAAATCGGCGTTGGCCGCATGGCCGAGCCGATCGAGATCGTCGCCCGGGCCGAGACCCTGCTGCGGCACACGGGCCCCTTGCAGGATCTCCATGTCGTCGTGACGGCGGGAGGCACACGCGAGCCGATCGACTCCGTTCGCTTCATCGGCAACCGCTCGTCGGGGCGGATGGGCCTTGCGCTCGCCGACGAGGCGCATCGGCGTGGAGCCCGCGTGACCCTGCTTGCCGCCAACGTCGTCGCAGCTGCTCCTCGGGGTGTGGAAATGGTCCCGACGCCGACGGCGGCCGATCTCGAGAGAGAGTTACTGGCACGTGCCGACGCCGACGTCATCGTGATGGTGGCCGCTGTCGCCGACTACCGCGCGGCAACGACGGTAGCCGGCAAGCGCCCGAAGGACGGAGCGTCGTGGCACATCGAGCTGACGCCGACGCCCGACATCGCCTACGCGCTCGGTCGGAGCCGGCGGCCCCGGCAGGTCCTTGTCGCCTTTGGCGCCGAGCATGGGGTTGCCGGGCTCGAGCGGAAAAGGGCGATGCTTCGGGAGAAGAACGTCGATCTCGTCGTCTACAACGACGTCGGCAGACGCGACATCGGCTTCGATAGCGCAGACAACGAGGTCACACTCGTCACAGCCGACGGTGACCGGGTCATACCGCGAGCACCGAAGCCCGTAATCGCGAGCTCTGTGCTGGACGAGATCGAGCGGTTGCTCGCGCGCCTGGGCGACCTCGACCTCGGAGGACGCTAGGCCAAGCCCGGCGTCCTGGACTCATAACCCGGACTCGTCGAGATCCGCGAGCAGGGTCGTGTAGCGACGATATCGCCGGGTGGCCGCACGCGTGAACTCAGCCGTGTACTGGTTCGACGCGTCGGTGTCGAGTGAGCCCGCAAAAGACTCACGGATCTCGAGCAAGCGGTCGGCAATCGCGTCGACCACGAGCTGGTAGTCGCCGTACGCCTCCTCTGCGGCCTCCGCGGGCGCGCTGTTCCACGCCGCCTCTGCCTCGTTTGCCTCGGCCAGGAGATCAGCATCATCGCCGGCGAACAGATCGAGTTGCCGCTCGACGACGTCGTGGAAGCGCCCGCGGCGCCGAAATCTCATGCGAGCTCCTCGTAGAGCGCCAGATGCTCTGCCGCAGCCCTGTCCCATGTCAGAACCGAGCGGGCACGAGCGGCGCCGGCGCGGGCGGCGGTTAGCGCGTCCGTGTCGTCCAGCAGCTCACGTACGGCCTGCGTCAAGCCCCCGACGTCCCCGGGCGGGACGACGCGACCGGCGCCGAACTCGCCGACGATCTCGCCCAGGCCGCCGACGTCGTACACGACGGCCGGGACGCCGGCTCCGATCGATTGCAAGAGAGCGCCGGACTGGTCGAGCTCTGCCCGATAGGGAAAGACCGCGACGGTCGCGGCCCCGAGGGCATCGGCGATTTCCGCGTCGTCCAAGTAGCCGAGACGCCATTCCGCACGATCGCCCGCAGTCGCCCGGAGCTCGTCGAGCGGAATCCGTGGATCGCCGGCGACGAGGAGCCGAGCGCCGGGAACTCCGAGGACGGCCTCGACGGCATCGGGAAGCCCTTTGTACGGCCGGATCACCCCGAGCGCCAGGACAGTGCGACCGTCGTCCTCTCCGCTTGGATCACTGTGGACGGCCGGATGGCGGATGACACGCAGTTTCGGCGCGGGGACGCCGAACTCGGCGAGCATGCGACGGCCGCGCTCGCTATGGACAACGACCCGGTCGAAGCGACCGAAGAGCCGTTTCCAGGCGCTCGTGTGGCGGGCCGTTCGTCGCGGCAGGAGGTCGTGAGCCGTGAACACGAGTGGCGCGCGCGCATGGAGGAGCCAGTTGTCGGCTTCCGGGGCCGAGATCCACTGGAGGTGGAGGAGATCGCAGTCGGCGAGCCCGAGCCGGGCGAGCGCGAGCGGGTGCTCGACCGCCTTCGCGACGAGGCGTCCGTGCCGTGAGCCGATCCTGCTCGACAGGCGATAGAGGCTGTCGTCGAAGGAATAGCCGGCCGCCCGAGGCACCGCGCCGTAGCGGAAACGGGACGTGAGCAGGCGGACGTCGACTCCCTGCCGCACCAGCGCTGCGGCGAGCGCGTGGTCGTACGGCGGCGTGTACGCGGGGGGATCGGCGATGACGACGCGCATCTCGTTCCTAGCGTAGGGGACGGCCGGCTCCCGGGTCCCGTCGTGCGCACGGGCGGCTGTGGCGACGGGTTCCGCGGGCCGGGCCGTGCAGAATGGGCCGACGATGGATTTCGATCAGCCACCTCCTCGCATGGTCGCGATGACCTTCGAAGAGGCGCGGGCGCAGTTTCCCGTGCTCGCCACGATCGCCTACCTCAACGCGGGGACGTTCGGACCGCTCGCGAGGGCGACGTTCGAAGCGATCCGAAGCGAGCTCGACCGTGACCTCGACCAGGGCCGCAGCGGCATGCCGTACTTCTCGCGCGCGACGGAGCTGCGCGAACACGTGCGAGCACGCCTCGGAGGGCTCGTCTCGGCCGATCCACTCCAGGTCGCGCTCACCGCGAGCACGACGGACGGATGCAACATCGTTCTCGCCGGCCTGGAGCTGAGCGCGAGTGATGAGATCATCACGACGACGGACGAGCACTTCGGGCTCCTCGGAGCACTTGCCGCGTCCAAGGCCAGAGTCGTCGTCGTCGCACCCGAGCCCGATGCGATCCGCGCTGCGGTCACCCCCCGGACACGCCTGCTGGCGTTGTCGCAGGTTCTCTGGACTACCGGACGGGTGTTGCCCGTACGCCAGTTGCGCGAGGCGACCGGGATCCCTGTCCTCGTCGACGGAGCGCAGTCGGTCGGGGCGATCCCCGTTCAGGTGGCCGGCCTCGACTTTCTCACCATCTCGGGCCAGAAGTGGCTCGGCGGCCCGGACTCGACTGGCGCGCTGGTCGTCGCCGAGCCCGAGCGGCTGCGCGTGGCCGCGCCGAGCTATTTTGCGCAGGCCGGGTACGAGACAGACGGGAGCTTCGAGCCCCGTCCGGGCGCGGCCCGGTTCGAGCCGAACTGGTGGTCGGTAGCGTCGCTCGCCGGACTTCTCGCGGCGCTCGATACACGGCCGGCGTGGGCGTTCGACCGTGCCGCCGCCGTTGCCACGCGTTGCCGAGAGCTGCTGGCCACCCGGGCGGAGGTCGTGAGCCCGGAGCCTCGATCGACGCTCGTCGCCTTCCGGCCGCCGGGGGAGCCGTCCGAGCTCGTCGAGGCGCTCTACAGGGCGGGTGTGCACGTGCGCGAGATCCCCCGCAGGGGGCTCATCCGCGTGTCGTGTGGCTGGTGGACCTCCGACGATGACCTGGACCGGCTCATTACGGCGCTGCCCGCGTGAGGCGCGAGGCGGCTTGCCCCTGCGGGGCTGTTCGCTTCGCCGTCGACGGGCCGCTGCGAGACGTGATCGTGTGCCATTGCGACTCCTGCCGCGAAGCCACCGGGGGGTCGTGGGCTGCGTCTGCCGCGCGCCGGTCGGACCTCACGGTCGTCGATGAGACCGCCCTGGTTTGGGAACGCGCTGCCGTCTCCGACCTGGCAGCGAGCCGGGGCAGGTGCCGAGAGTGTGGAACGACGGTCTTCTGGGACGCGCCGGGACGCGAGACCGTGTCGTTCGCACGCTCGGCTCTCGTCGACAGCTCGGGGCTCGACGTCGCGGCCCACATCTGGGTTGGCGACGGCGAACGGGCGAGCCTGTTGCCGACAGGTGTCCCGGTGTACCGGCGCGGCATACCTGCAGCTGCGGTCGTCTCGTGGAAGGGGTGAGCCCCGGTCGCCGGATGGCCGTGTCGCCTCAACGGACTGAGGACTGCGCCCTCGGTCCGCGTCGCCCTATGCTGCCGGAGCCGGGAGCCCGAGCTCGCGGGCGATCGGCCGGAGCGCAGCGACGACGTTCGCGATGTGCTCGTCGAGCTCGAGACCGAGGAGCTCGGCGCCGGCGTAGACCTCGTCGCGATGCACCCCGGCTGCGAACGACGGCTGCTTGAGCTTCTTACGCACCGACTTGGGCTCGAGCCCTTCGAGCCCGGTGGGCCGAACGAGACCGCATGCGTGAACGAATCCGGAGAGCTCGTCGCAGGCGAAGAGCGTTCGCATCAGGAGGGTGTCACGCGGAATCGCGAGATGCTCGGCGTGCGAGAGCACGGCCTCGATGACCACCTCCGGGTAGCCCTCGTCCCGCAGGATCGGGGCACCGTCTTGCGGATGCTTGTCGAGCGTGGGGTGGATCTCGTAGTCGAAGTCGTGTAGCAGCGCAGTGCAGCCCCACAGGTCTTCGTCTTCGCCGAAGTTCCGGGCATACCAACGAGTCGACGCCTCCACCGCCAGCGCGTGACGGAGAAGCGACTCGCTGGTCGTGTACCGGGTCAGGGTCGCCCAGGCGTTGTCTCGGGTCACGTCCACGGCATGGGTACGATAGCGCCCGCCTCATGCAGTCGTTCGTCATCCAGGGTGGTCGCCCGCTCTCCGGCACGATCCGTGCGTCCGGGAACAAGAACGGCGCGCTGCCGATCCTTGCCGCGACCGTTCTCGCCTCGGACGAGGTGCGGCTGTCGAACCTCCCGCGGATACGCGACGTCGAGGTGATGGTCGAGCTGCTCTCCGACCTCGGCGCGGACGCCGCCTGGACCGGCCCCAACGAGGTGCGTGTGGACAGCTCCGGCGTCTCGAAGACCGATCTCGACCCCGACCTCTGCCGCGAGATCCGAGCCTCGTTTCTGCTCGCAGGACCCCTGCTGGCACGGTTCGGCCGGGCGGTCGTGCCGCCTCCCGGAGGTGATGTGATCGGGCGCCGGCGCCTTGACACGCACATTCACGCTTTCGCCGAGCTCGGGGTCGAGGTGGAGATCAACGGTGCCTACGACCTCCGCGCCGATCGGCTCGTCGGCACGCGCATGTACCTCGATGAGGCATCCGTCATGGGCACCGAGAACGCGATCATGGCGGCGGTGCTCGCCCAGGGCGAGACGATCGTCGGCCACGCCGCCTGCGAGCCTCATATTCAGGATCTCTGCCGGTTTCTCGTCTCCATCGGAGCTCGGATCGACGGGATCGGGTCGAACGTCTTGCGGATCCAGGGCGTCGACCGGCTGGGCGGCGGGGGGTACCGCATCGGACCCGAGCACGTCGAGGCTGCAAGCTTCGCGGCTCTTGCAGCGGTGACGGGAGGGGACCTGACGATCGAGGACGTCCAGCCCGACGATCTCATCTCGATCGTGCCGGCGTTCCGGAAGCTCGGGATCGAGTTCGAGGTCGGGGAGTCGACCCTGCGCGTGCCTCCGGGGCAGAACCTCGGTGTCGTCGACGACCTCGGTGGACAGATCCCGAAGATCGAGAGTGGCATCTGGCCCGCGTTTCCTGCCGACCTGACGTCGATCGCGGTCGTCGCAGCAACCCAGGCGACCGGCACCGTGCTCGTCTTCGAAAAGATGTTCGAGAGCCGCCTGTTCTTCGTGGACAAGCTCGTTTCGATGGGCGCGCGGATCATTCTCTGCGACCCTCACCGGGCGGTGGTCACGGGCCCCGCCCAGCTCGTCGGCCAGCGTCTCGAGAGCCCTGACATCCGCGCCGGGATGGCGATGGTGATCGCCGCCCTTTGCGCCGAGGGGCGCTCGAGCATCGGCAACATCCGGCAGATCGACCGCGGTTACGAGCGGATCGACGAGCGACTTCGCGCACTCGGGGCCGATATCGAGCGCGGCGAGCTTTGAGCGGCGCCCGACTCACACCCGGGAGCGGTCAGGTGAACGTCGCCACGGGCGTGCCGCTCCTCGACCATCTGCTCACCAAGCTAGCAATCGCGGGCCGGTTCGACCTCACGCTCGAGATCGAGCCGGACGAGCCGGTCGCCGAGGTTGACGCGGCCGGAGCCGCGATCGGGCACGCAGTCACTCCGCAGGTCCAACCAGGCGCGCATGGCAACGGAGTGATGCTGTCGGCCGAGGCGCTCGCGATGGTGGTCGTCGAAGCATCGGGGCAGGCGCTCGTAGCGTCGAACGCAGACCTCACCGGCGCGGGCGGTCTCGGCACCGACCTGGCGGCACGCTTTCTGGCCTCTCTCGCCGACGCGGCCGCGCTCACGCTGCACGTGCGGCTGATAGAGGGCGAGAACACCGATCACGTGCTCGAGGCCATCTTCAAGGCGCTCGGTGTCGCACTCGCCGACGCGATCGACAGCTAGGAGGACGACCCGTGGAGAAGACCGTCATCCGCACCGAGGAGGCGCCGGCCCCGTTTCAGGGCGCCCCGTACAACCAGGCGATCCGTGTCGGCGAGCTCGTGTTCGTCGCCGGCCAGCTCGGCTTGAAGCCGGGCGATACGGCCGTCGCAGGGGACATCACCACCCAGACCGAGCAGGCGCTCCGCAATCTTGCAGCCATCCTCGCGGAGGCTGGCAGCTCGCTCGAGAACCTCGTCAAGACCAGTGTGTTCCTTCAGGATCTTGGTGATTTTGCGGCAATGAACGAGGTCTACGCTCAACACGTCGGGGATCGTCCACCGGCGCGATCAACGTTCGAGGTCGCGAAGCTCCCATCCGGCGCCCTCGTCGAGATCGAGGCCGTCGCTCACCTGTAGGGGACGAGGCGTGGCCTCGACCGACCAACGGCCTGCGGTACGGGCAGAATCATCTCGTGTCCACGAAGATCCGCGGGTACGTTCGCTCGCTCCGTATCGACGCCTACGTCGTTGGAGGTGCAGTCCGGGACGAGTTGCTCGGGTTGCCGCATTCCGACGAAGACTTTGTCGTTCCCGGCGTCGACCAGGCGGGCCTGCGGGCGCTTCTGGAACCGCACGGCCGCGTCGACGACATGGAAGTCCACGGACAACTCGTCGGCGTACGCCTCTTTCCCCGAGACCGTGCCGTCCGCGCACTCGCGCCGGCGGGGATCGAGCTGACGCCACCGCGCGCCGAACGATCGACAGGACCGGGTCATCGCGATTTCGTAATCGTGAGCGACGCCTCGATCGACCTCGAAGAGGACATGGCCCGGCGGGACTTCACGATCAACGCGATGGCAATCCGACTCGACAGCGGTGACCTCCTCGATCCCTTCGGCGGCGTCGCCGACCTGGCTCGCCGCGAGCTTCGCACCGTCGGCCCGACGAGCTTCCAGGATGATCCGCTTCGGCTCGTGCGCGCTCTGCGGTTCGTGTCGCAACTCGGGTTCGACCTCGCTCCCGAGACCGTGACCCAGATGCGTGCCAACGCGCCGGGACTCGCTCACGTCTCGGCCGAGCGGATCGGGGGAGGGATCAAGGCCGACGGTCAGGGCGAGCTCTCGAAGCTCCTGCTCGGTCGAGAGCCGGGTCGGGCACTGCTCCTCGCGCGGGAGACGGGCGTGCTTACGTGGATCATCCCGGAGTTTTCTCCCACTTTCGGCTACGAGCTCGAATCGAGCCGGCAGCCGTTACCCCTCGATGAGCACATCTTCGCAGTCGTGCAGAACGCCGCAGACCGCGGGGCCACTCTGGAAGTGCGACTAGCGTGCCTGCTACACGATCTCGGCAAGCCGGCGACCGACGGAGACGGTGCGAGTCACTCTGCCGCCGGGGCGCTGCTGGCCGATCAGATCCTGAGTAGGCTCCGCTATCCGACCAGTGTCCGGCATCGCGTCGTGCGCATCGTCTCAGGCCACGGTTTCTCGATCGACGTCCCGATCGACGACCTCGCCGCGCGCCGGTTCCTCGCCGCGCACGGAGAGGCGCTCGCTCGCGATCTGATCAGCCACAAGGCTGCCGACCTCGGTGCGAAGCGCGTTCCCGAGCGGGAGCTCGAGGCGCTCGAGCGCCTGCGCCAGACTGTCGTTCGGCAGAGCTCGCAACCCCACAGGATTGCCGATCTGGCGGTCACCGGCGACGATCTCCTGGCGATCGGGTTCACCGAGGGACCCGACCTCGGACGGGTGCTGCAGGCGCTTCTCGACGATGTCGTCGATGACCCGGCCCACAACGATCACGGGTGGCTCATCGAGCGGGCGGCACGGGAACTCCCGTGAAGGTCGACGCGCTTCGTGAGGCCTTCGAGGCAGTTTCCGCAGAGGCCGGCGACGGAGTGACCGTGGTCGCAGCGACCAAGTACGTCTCCGTCGACGAGATGGAAGTCCTCGCCAAGGCGGGCATCGAGGTCGTCGGGGAGAACCGGGTCCAGGAGATGCAACGCAAGCGAGAGGTCTACGGCGACGCGTTCAGATGGCATTTCATCGGCGCGCTCCAGTCCAACAAGGCGCGCGTCGTCAACGAGATCTGCGAGCTCGTCCACGCCGTCGACACCGAGTCCGCGGCCCGTCGGCTCACGGCTCCGTGGCTCCTCGAGGTGAACCTCGCGGGCGAGTCATCGAAGAGCGGTGTCGGTGAGAACGAGATCGAGGGGTTTCTCGATCGTCACCCGCTGCTCACCGGGTTGATGACGATGCCGCCGTTCTCGGACGATCCCGAGTCGAGCCGACCGTACTTCCGCCGCCTCGCGCACCTCGGGCGGGAGCACGGGTTGGCACAGCTGTCAATGGGTACGTCACAGGACTGGCGCGTGGCGGTGGACGAGGGTGCGACGTTGATCCGTGTCGGCAGCACGCTCTTCCGCAGCTGAAGTCCGACGACTGGGCTACCATCGGCGCCTTATGGGCTTCTCCGACGTCTGGAATCGCACGCTCGTCTACTTCGGCATCGCCGAAGACGAGGAGTGGGACGAGGACGGCCTCGAGACGCAAGAAGAGCTCGAGCGCGAGTATCGGTCCCGCTCGACACGGCAGAACGTTCGACGGCTACCGCGGCGCCGCGAGCCCGACGGTTGGACGGACGACAGCGCAAGTGCCGACGCAACACCCGCAGCCGTTCCGTCGTCGTCGCGATCCTCCCGCCCGACCCGCCTGCGCTCGGCGGACACCGGTAAGGCGAGCGTTCATCTCGTGCTGCCACGCAGTTTCAACGATGCCCAGCAGATCGCTGACAAGTTCAAGGACTCGGTGCCGGTGATCCTCAATCTGCAGAGTGCCGACAATGAGCTCTCGAAGCGACTCATAGACTTCGCGAGCGGCCTCACGTACGCGCTGAACGGCAGCATGCAGCGTGTTGCGGACAAGGTCTTTCTGCTGACTCCACGGAACGTCGAGGTATCCGCCGAGGAGCGGGCCCGCATGCTCGACAAGGGTGGCTTCTTCAACCAGGCGTAGTCGCCGGAGACGCCGGGCCGACGCCGGCGCTCGAGACTTCATCCGCAGACGATCGCCCCCTCGATCGAGCGATGGCGATCCGCAGGGATCGAGCCACCTGTGCCGAAAGCTCGCCTGTGGGCTCCGCCGACACTGCTCTTGTGCTCGCTGACACCGCGACGTCCGTGCAGCGGTTCGTGAGGGTGTTCTTCGAGGTCTACATCCTGCTCATCCTCGCGTACGTTCTCACGTCGTGGATTCGAATGCCCTATGCGCTTCACAGGGTGCAACGGTTTCTCGACGATGTCTGCGAGCCCTACATCCGCATCTTTCGCCGTCTGTTACCGTCGATCGGGCCGCTGGATCTGTCCCCGATCGTCGCAGTTATCACGCTCGTCGTCGTCCAGCGTTTGCTGGTCGAGCTGATCGGGCGCCTGCTGTAGGAGAAGAAGGGAGTCGTCATGGCACTCACACCCGTCGAGGTCCGGCATATCCAGCTCAAGCGCGGCCTGTTCGGATACCGCAAGGCAGCCGTCCATCGAATGATGGACGACATCGCAGACAGTTTCGAGACGGTCTGGCGTGAACGCTCGCAGCTCGTCGAGAGGGTCGAGGAGCTCGAGACCGAAGTGACTCGGCACGTCGAGCTCGAGGGCCTGCTTCGCTCGACGCTCGTCTCGGCCGAGCGTGCGTCACAGGATCTCAAGGAGAGCGCACGCCGCGAGGCGGACGTGATCGTGACCGAGGCGAATGCCGAGGCACGCAAACTCCTGCGCGATGCGATCACCGAAAAGGAACAGCTAATGGGGGACGTGCGGCGCGTTCAGGCGATGCTCCGCTCGGCGCTCGCCGTCGTCGACGACAGGGGTGCGAACGACCTGGCTGCCGAGGAGGACAACGCTACCGAAGACACCCCCGCTGCGACTCCCGATGAAGGCCTCGAGTGGACTTCAGGGCAGCGGGCCGCTCAGAACGCTCCGGTCGGTTTGCCACCTGCCGGGGAGGGATCCGAGGGGATCCGGAAGCTCGCCGGCTAGCCGCGTCTATTCTTGGGGTGATGGAGCCCCACACAATCCGGCTCAACCTTCGGGTCTCGCCCGGTGCCGACCGGTCGGCCGTCATCGGCCGCCATGGTGGCGCCTGGAAGCTCCGCGTCGCGACAGCCCCGGAGCGAGGACGCGCGAATGCAGCGGTCGTCGACCTGCTCGCGACGGCGCTCGACCTCGGGCGACCTGACGTACGCATCGTCAGCGGCGCTGTTTCTCGTGACAAGATCGTCGAGATCGTCGGGCTGACTCTTGAAGAGGCGGAACAGCGCCTTACTGCCGTCCAGAAAGGAACCCCATGACCATCGATCTCGCGCTGCGGCGTGCAGACCTGCTCCGACTCCGTGAGCGCATTCTGCAGGCAGCTGCAGACCTGGCGGCCGACGACGAGGGTGTGGGCGAGATCAACTCCGCCGCGGGCGACCAGCACATTGCCGACCACGCCTCCGACCTGGTCGACCTCGAGGTCGACCAGTCACTCGGCGAGAACGCCGACAACGTGATCGCCGAGATCGATGAGGCGCTGTGGCGCATCGAGGCCGGTACCTACGGAACCTGCGCCGTCTGTGGGTCCGTAATCCCGGAAGAGCGGCTCGACGCCGTCCCGTACGCCGTCCTTTGCCTGGACGACAAACGACGGCAGGAACTGGGTTGAGCGAGCCCTCCCGCTCCGAGTCGCCGCAGCAGATCGACGTCCGGGTCGGCTCGTTGACGAACGCCCTGCACCCGGTGTCGAGCGCCGAGCGCAGGCTCGGTGCCGGCCCGTCCCAGTGGGTCGCCCTGATCGTGATCGCGAGCACCGCGATCGTCGCCGACCAGCTGACGAAGTCGATCGTCTCCATGCGCCTCCCGATCGGGCGAGCAGCAGCTTCGATCGGCCCGTTCAGCATCCACCACGTGCAGAACTCCGGTATCGCCTTCGGCCTGTTCGCCGACTCGACGACGGCTGTGATCCTGTTGACGACTGCAGCCGTCACCGCCATGCTCATCTTCTTCGGCCGGACCGCCCAACGCCACCCGCTGCTCCCCGTGGCGCTCGGGCTGGTTATCGGCGGCAGCATCGCGAACCTCATCGATCGGGTCAGGCTCGGGCATGTCACCGACTTCCTGGACTTCGCCTACTGGCCGGCGTTCAACCTTGCCGATACCTTCATCGTCGTGGGCGTCGGGCTGCTGTTCGTCTCATTCGTCGCGTCCGACCGGACGAGCCCTGGCCTTGGCACCGCTCCTCTTTCGCGTTCCTGATCACCATGCCGGCGCTCGGCTCGACCGCGTCCTTGCCGAGCGCCCCGAGCTCGACTCCCGGGCGCTCGCCGAGCGGCTGATTGCCTCCGGCGCCGTTCTCGTCGACGGCGAGCGCCAGGCGAAGAGCTTTCGACTCGAAGGTGGAGAGGAAGTCAGCGTGGAGATCCCCGGTGCGCCGGAGCTCGAGCCGGAGCAGATGGACATTCCGATCGTGTGGGAGGACGAGCACTTGCTCGTGGTCGACAAACCTGCCGGGCTCGTCGTCCACCCGGCCGGTTCGACGCGAACCGGGACCCTCGTACATGGTCTGCTCGCGCACGGCGCCGAAGGGGGAGACGACGATGACAGGCCCGGGATCGTTCACCGGCTGGACCGGGACACATCGGGGTTGCTCGTGGTCGCCCGCTCCGACGAGGCGTACGCGTTGCTGCAGGAGATGATTCGGGCACGCGAGCTCGAACGCACGTATGCCGCTCTCGTGCGAGGCGCACCGCAGTCTGCGTCGGGACGGATCGAGGCCCCGATCGGACGTGACCGCCGCGACCGTACGCGCCACTCGCTCGACTCACCGACGCCGCGTGCGTCGGTCACCTGGTTCGAGGTGCGAGAGATGATGCTCAGCCATGCACTCCTCGACGTCCGGCTCGAGACAGGCCGGACGCATCAGATCCGGGTCCACCTCGAGGCGATCGGATTGCCGGTAAGCGGCGATCCCGTGTACGGGGTCGCAGGTGATCTGGGGCTGCAGCGGCAGTTTCTGCACGCGCGACGGCTGACCTTTACGCATCCGCTGACCCAGGCTGCCGTCGACGTCTCGTCGGAGCTCCCGGCCGACCTGGTCGCGGCGCTCGCCCTCGCGCGCTGCTGACCGGATGCAGGTGTCCGGTACCATGCCCGGTCACGTTCCATTCACGTCCCGTCCAACCGGTGATCAGCGCCCGGGCGGTGGTGCCGAGGCTCCGAGATCGGAGCCCGGTTCCGTCCCGGCCCACCGGAGCAGTGCATCCGAAACCACGTTGAAAGGGGCTGGTCCCGTTGGCAGTCGTCTCCATGAAGGAGCTGCTGGAGGCCGGAGTTCACTTCGGCCACCAGACACGTCGCTGGAACCCGAAGATGAAGCGTTTCATCTTCACCGAGCGCGGCGGTATCTACATCATCGACCTGCAGCAGACGCAGCAGCTCGTCGAGGACGCCTATGACTTCGCGCGGAATATCGCCGAGCGCGGCGGCACGATCCTGTTCGTCGGCACGAAGAAACAGGCCCAGGACGCCGTCCGTGACGAGGCAACTCGGGTCGGGATGCCGTTCGTGGCGAATCGCTGGCTCGGCGGCCTGCTCACCAACTGGCGCACGATCTCCGACCGGATCGCGTACCTACACGACCTCCGGCGGCTGAAGAACGACGGGCAGCTCGCCCTCCTTCCGGCCAAGGAGCGGATCACGATGGAGGCCGAGCTCGAGAAGCTCGAGGCGAACCTCGGTGGAGTCGCCGACATGAAACGTCAACCCGACGCGATCTTCATCGTCGATCTGAAGAAGGAGGCACTGGCCGTCCGGGAGGCACAACGCCTGCACCTCCCCGTGATCGCGGTCGTGGACACGAACTGTGATCCGGATGAAGCGCAGTTCGTGATCCCGGGCAACGATGACGCCATCCGTTCCTGCTCGCTCATCGTGCGCGCACTCGCCGACGGCATCGCTGCCGGGCAGAGCAAGGTGTCCGCGAAGGACTTCGCCGCCAAGGCTGCCGCCGCCGAGGCCGCCGCAGCTGCGCAGGCCGCGACGGAAGCCGCCGCCGAAACCGGCTCGGAGGAGACTGCGAGCGAAGAGCCTTCACCGGCGAGGACGGGCGACATCGAGGAGATCGAGGGCGTCGGCCCGGCCTACGCGGAGAAGCTGCGGGCAGCCGAAGTGTCGTCGATCGACGCGCTACTCGACAAGGGCGCGACCGTCGAAGCTCGTTCGGCCCTCGTCGAGCAGACGGGCATCGACGGGGTGCGCGTGCTGCGGTGGGTCAATCACGCCGACCTGATGCGGGTCGACGGCATCGGACCTGAGTTCGCCGAGCTGTTGGAAGCCGCCGGCGTCGACTCCGTGCCCGAGCTGGCACAACGCAACGTCGAGAACCTCGTCACTGCGCTCGCCGAGACGAATGAGGCGCGAAGCCTCGTTCGCCGGGTGCCGAGCGCGGACGAGCTCACCGACTGGATCGAGCAGGCGAAGGCGCTTCCGCGCCTCGTCTCTCACTGAGAGGAGACAGCGTGACAGAGATCAGCGCAGGCCTGGTCAAGGAGCTCCGCGACCTCACCGGCGCGGGCATGATGGACTGTAAGCGGGCGCTGCAGGAGACCGGCGGCGACCTCGACGCTGCCCGGACGCTGTTGCGCGAGAAGGGTATGGCGCAGGCGGGCAAGAGGGCGGATCGCGCAACCACCGAAGGCGTCGTCGGTGCAATTGTCGACGGGGGCGCCGGCACGATCGTCGGCGTCGGTTGTGAAACGGAGCCCGTGTCGAAGAACGAGGAGTTCCAGGCGTTTGCCGCGCGGATCCTCCGCGCGGTTCACGAAGATGGTGTCACCGTCGCCGCGACGTTCGACGAAGAACGCCTCGCGTTGATGGGCAAGCTCGGCGAGAATATCGTCGTTGCGGGCTCAGCGCGGTACGACGACGGGGGCACGATCGCCGCGTACATCCATCCGCCGGCCAGAAAGATTGGAGTCCTGGTCGATCTCGACGGCGGCGACGAGGCGCTTGCGCGGCAGCTGGCGATGCACATCTCGTTCGCCGCTCCCGAGTGGGCGACGCGCGACGATGTGCCGGCCGAGGCGATCGAGGCGGAGCGGCAGGTGTATCTCAACTCCGACGAGGTGCTCTCGAAGCCGGAGGCCGCGCGTGAGAAGATCGTGGACGGCATGCTCGGCAAGCGCTTCTTCGCGGCGTCACCCGGCGGCGTTCTCGTCGATCAGTCGTGGATACACGATCAATCGAAGTCCGTCGGCGCCGCCCTCGCAGCTGCGGGTGCAACGCTGAAGTGCTTCGAGCGGGTTTCGGTCGCCGGATCGTGAGCGTGCACCCGGACGACGTGGTGAGGCCGTCGCCGGTTGGCGCTCCCTCACCGTTTCGGCGCGTCCTCCTCAAGCTCTCGGGCGAAAGCCTCATGGGCGAACGGGACTACGGCGTCGACCCGCACACCGTTTCGGCGATTGCCCGCGAAGTGGTCGAGGTGCGCAACGGCGGCACCGAGCTCGCGATCGTCGTCGGCGGAGGCAACTTCTACCGCGGGATGGCCGCCGCGGCCGACGGGATGGACCGAGCAACCGCCGACTACGCCGGCATGCTCGCGACGCTGCTGAACGCGCTCGCGCTCCTGGACGCGCTCGAGAAGCTCGGCGTACAAACCCGGGTGCAGTCCGCGATCGCAGTTTCGGAGGTCGCCGAGCCCTATATCCGGAGGCGCGCGATGCGCCATCTCGAGAAGGGGCGCGTCGTCATCTTCGCGGCCGGCACGGGCAACCCGTTCTTTACGACCGACACGGCAGCCGCGCTCCGGGCTCTCGAGATCGGGGCCGAAGCGATCCTGATGGCGAAGAACGGGGTCCAGGGCGTCTACGACGGCGACCCGCGTGTCGACCCGGACGCCCGCTTCCTGCCCGAGATCACCCATCTCGAGGCGATCGAACGAGGCCTGCGCGTGATGGACACGACAGCTCTCTCCCTGTGCATGGACAACCATGTGCCGATCCACGTCTTCGAGCTCGCAGAGGGCAATATCGCCCTCGTGGCCTCCGGGCAGCGCATCGGCACGATCGTGGCGACGCCGAAGGAGGCCTGAGTTGACGGCAATCGAGGACTTTCTCACCGACTGCGAGCTGCGGATGCACAAGTCGATCGATGCGACGCGTACCGAGTTCAACAGTGTCCGCACAGGCCGTGCCTCGGCGGCACTGCTCGATCGGATCACGATCGACTACTACGGCACCCCGACACCACTGAGCAACATGGCCACGATCTCGGCTCCCGAGGCGCGTCTCCTCTCGATCCAGCCCTATGACGCGTCACAGATCAAAGCGATCGAGAAGGCGATCCAGGAGTCCGACCTCGGGCTGACGCCCAGCAACGACGGCAAGCTCATCCGGCTACCGATCCCCTCGCTCACCGAGGAGAGGAGGAAGGAGCTCGTCAAGGTCGTGCGGCGCTACGCCGAGGAGGGCAAGGTCGCCATCCGCAACGTCCGCCGCGACGTGATGAAGCACCTCGAGGAGCTCGTCCGCAACGGCGAGGTCGGTGACGACGAGGAGCGCCGGGCAGAGGCCCAGGTGCAGAAGCTCACGGATGACAACGTGAGGGCCCTCGACGACCTGCTGAAGCACAAAGAGGCCGAGATCATGGAGGTCTAGGTGCTTCGAGCCTCCTTCTCACCGTGAGCACCGAAATGAAGACCGACGATCCGGCGGGCACGGATGGTTCGTCCGCGCGGACCGTCGCGATCATCATGGATGGGAACGGCCGCTGGGCCGCAGGACACGGGGTGCCGGTCGCGGAGGGTCACCGAGAGGGGACTCGGGCCCTTCGGCGTACAGTCGAGGCGGCGATCGCGCTCCAGGTCACCACGCTCGCCGTCTATGCGTTCTCGACCGAGAACTGGTCTCGTCCTCCGGACGAGGTTGCGGCTCTGATGGAGATCCTGGGCGAGACGATCGACAAGGAGCTCCCGGACCTAGCGCGGCAAGGCGTTCGGACCCGTTTCCTCGGCCGTCGCGACCGGGTCCCCCCGGAGCTGCGACGGCGCATGGAGGAGTTGGAGCGGGCGACGTCGGGTCTCGACACACTCTGCCTCTGGATCGCGTTCGATTACGGCGGCCGGGCAGAGCTCGTCGACGCCGCACGCCGGTGCGTGTCGGACGGGCTCACACCGGACGAGGTCGACGAAGCGGCTCTGGCGGCGCGGCTCTACGCGCCGGAGCTCCCCGAGGTCGATCTGCTGATCCGCACCTCGGGCGAATTCCGGATCTCGAATTTTATGCTCTGGGAGACTGCGTACGCCGAGCTCGTCTTCACCGACACGCTCTGGCCCGATTTCGGCCTCGAGGATCTCCAGGCGGCGCTCGAGCTGTTCGCCGGCCGTGATCGGCGGTTCGGCGGCCGGTGAGCGCCTTCTGGTCGCGGATCGCGGTAGCGCTCGTGCTCCTGCCGTTCGTCCTCGGGATCGTGTGGCTCGGCGGCTGGTGGCTGTTCGCGATTGCCCTCGTAGGCGGTTTGATGGCTCTTCACGAGCTCTACGTGATGGGCCGCGGCCTCCGTCCACTCGTTCTCGGTGGCTACGTGGGACTCTGCCTCACTCTCGTCGGCGCCGAGATGGGCGACATCTCGTGGATGGTCGGCGGCATTTTCGCGACGGTGCTCGTCGCATTCGTCGTCTTCGGCTTCTCGGATGCGCGACCCTCGGCTACCGCCGCCATCTCGCTGACGTTGCTCGGAGTCGTCTGGGTCGGTGGTGGCCTCGCCTCGCTCATGTTGCTGCGCGACATCCCCGAAAACGGCCGCCTTGTGGTGTTCACCGTGTTGATCGCCGTGTTTGCCGACGACACGGCCGCGTACTTCATCGGCCGAACAATCGGCCGTCACAAGATGGCGCCGACGATCTCGCCGGGGAAGTCCTGGGAGGGTTTCGTTGGAGGCACGATGGCGGCGATGGGGGTTGCTTTCTTCGCGATGTACGACCAGGGGTTTCTCACCGACGTGGAGGCAGTGGTGCTGGGCGGCGCCATCGCCGTCTCATCGACGCTCGGAGACCTCTTCGAGTCGGCGATCAAGCGCGACCTCGGAATGAAGGACTCCGGGCGCATCCTGGCCGGGCACGGCGGGGTGCTCGATCGCGTCGACTCCATTCTCTGGGCCGGGCCTGCCGCGTTCTACGTCGTCCTTGCGCTCACATGATCCCGGCCGTGTCAGGCAACCTGCTGTCATGAAGCGCATCGCCCTTCTCGGAGCCACCGGATCTATCGGCCGACAGGCCATCGAGATCATCGAGCGACGCCCGGAGCTCGAATTGTGCGCTCTCATGTCGGGCACCCAGCGGCTCGACGACCTCGGGGCGGTCTACGGCGACGCGCGACTTCAGGTCGGCGGCCGAGCATCGGACATCCTCGACGCCAGCGAGCCCGACATCGTGCTCAACGCGATTGTCGGATTTGCGGGCGTGGAGGCGACTCTGTGGGCGCTCGAACGCGGGATCACCCTCGCGCTCGCGAACAAGGAAAGCCTGGTCGCCGCGGGCGAGTTGGCCGTGTCTGCCCACCGTCGTGGAGGCGGCCTTCTGCTCCCGGTCGACAGTGAGCACTCGGCCCTGTTCCAGTGTCTCGAGGGCCGTTCAACCGAGACGGTCGAGGCTCTCGTCATCACAGCGTCTGGTGGACCGTTCCGCGGCCGCCTGCGGTCCGAGCTCGAGCACGTGACCGTGGCCGACGCACTTGCCCATCCGACGTGGTCGATGGGACGGAAGATTACGGTGGACTCGGCGACGCTCGCCAACAAGGGCCTTGAGCTAATCGAAGCTCACTGGTTGTTCGGCATCCCATACGACCGGATCGAGGTGGTCGTACATCCCACCTCGGTCGTGCACTCGCTCGTGCGGTTTCGGGACGGAGCGCTCCTGGCGCATCTGGGCAGCCCCGACATGCGCGTTCCGATCTCATTTGCCCTCACCTATCCGGAGCGCGCAGCCGTCTCGGCGGAGCCGCTCGATCTCGCGGCCGGCCTCGACCTCCGGTTCGAGGCTCCCGACGGCGAAACGTTCCGGCTACTGCCCCTCGCCCGGGCGGCGGGGGAGCGGGGAGGAACATTCCCGTGCGCCTTCAATGCGGCGAACGAGGTGGCGGTCGCGGCGTTCCTGGACGGGCGAATCTCCTTTCCCGAGATCGCCGAGACCGTTGCCGAAACGCTCGAGCTCGTCGAGGGTGCAGCGGCGCGTGATCTCGACGATCTCGTGGCAGCGGATGCCGACGCTCGTCGCACCGCGGAGCGGAGGCTCGTCCCGGCATGACGATTTTCATCGCGATCGTAGGCCTGGGATTGCTCGTATTCGTTCACGAGCTCGGCCATTTCGCGGCGTCGCTGGCACTCCGGATGCGGCCGCGCAAGTTCTACATCGGCTTCCCACCGGCTGTGATCAAGCGCACGCGAGCCGGTATCGAGTACGGCGTCGGGATGATCCCTCTCGGCGGCTTCGTGAAGATTCCGGGCATGCATCGGCCCGCTGCCGCCGACGTCGACCCGGTCTTCGGGCGGGCCGTGGAGGAGGCGCCCGAGCTCGCGGGTGCGGCGGATCGCCTCCGGCGCTCGCTCGGGGCCGGCGACCACGATTCGGCACGGGCGGCTCTTGCGGTCTTCGCGGATCTCGCGGCGTCTCGGCCCCTGTCCGAGCAGGCCGCTCATGGGGTCGAGAAGGGCGTTGCCGATATCGGAGACGCGCTCGGGCCTGACGCCTACTGGCGAGCTCAGACCTGGAAGCGCGTGCTCGTGATTTTCGCCGGGCCCGCCGCGAACATCGTCTTCGCGCTCGTCCTCTTCACGGGTCTCTACATGACCTCGGGCGGCAAGCCCACGACGACGGTCGAGAGCGTTCGGGCGGGGACTGCTGCGGAGGCACTGGGGCTCCGTTCCGGCGACCGGATCGTCGCGATCGATGGTGTCCCGATGACCGGCGAGTCCGTTTCGCGGACCATCTCGCAGTCGGAAGGAAAGCCGCTGACCGTGATCGTCAGCCGGGACGGATCGCGGCTCACGCTGGGCCCGCACGCCGCAACGAAGGACGCCGGGGTGTATCGACTCGGGTTCATCCTCCAGGGCGAAGGCCTTTCCGGGCCGGCCGCGGCGAGGCAGTCGGTGCGTGTCACCGGCCTCGTGTCGAGGGACATCGTCGCGTCGCTCGGACACCTCGTCACGGGTCAAGGACGAAAGAACATCTCGAGCCCCGTCGGGATCGTTCAGGGCTCGTCCGACGCCGCAAAACAGGGCACCGGCAGCTTTCTGTGGGTGCTGGGCCTGATCTCGCTCTCGATCGCGCTCCTGAACCTGCTGCCGCTACTGCCGCTCGACGGTGGCCACATCGTCTTCGCGATCATCGAGGGCATCCGCGGTCGCGCGGTTACCCGGGTCGTCTATGAGCGCGTCTCGATCGTGGGCATCGGGCTGGTGCTACTTCTCTTCGTGATCGGGCTGACGAACGACATCGGACGGCTTTCGTGAGGGAGGCCACGATGGAAAAGCATCTCGCGGCCTCCCTCACGACCTTGTCTACTACACGCTTGCGTGATCCTGAAGGGCCTGCCCGCGGGCCGTCCTCCCGTCAGTCCGTCCGAAGATGTGGGACCCGGGCGACGCGAACGAACGCTCAGCCTGGCTCCGGGATTCGCGGTTCGAATGCATCGCGGAGAAGAACGGCGGCATCGAGGAGCCGGTGGTAGGTCGATCGGGAGATCTCGACCGTGCCCAGTGAGATGAGATGGGGTGTCGCCCACTGCACGTCGAGCAAGCGTGCGCCGCCGGCAGCATGAAGCCGGTGCACGAGGCCGAGGAGAGCCGCCTTCGAGGCGCCGGAGCGTCGGTGGAACATCGATTCGGCCGCAAAGAGACCCGCGATGCCGACGCCGTAGAGTCCTCCTGCGAGCCCGTCGGCGTCCCAGGCTTCGATCGAGTGTGCCCAACCGAGCTCGTGTAGCCTGACATAGGCGGCGATGAACCCTTCGTCGATCCAGCCGTGGGGCCGCCGCGGGTCGGCACATCCGCGGACAACGTCGGGAAACGCGGTGTCCACCCGAATCTCGTAACCGCGCGCCGCTCGACGCAACGAACGGGAGGCGCGGAACTCCGCGACGGGGATCACTGCCCGCCGCACCGGCGACCACCAGACGAGGTCGTCCTCGACGCGCATCGGGAAGAGGCCTGTGCGGTAGGCGGCGAGCAATGTGCCGGGCGCGAGGTCGGCCCCTCGCCCCCAGGCGTCGTGAGGATGGTCGTCGAGAGGACGGTCGAGCGTCCAGAGGGTGGGTGGGGGCTCGATGGGCATGTCTCTACACTTGGACCGCAATGGGAAGTCTTGCGCACATCCGCGTCGGCGACGTCACGATCGGCGGCGGCGCGCCGGTCGTCGTCCAATCGATGACGCTGACGAAGACACACGACGTCGAGGCGACGACGGCGCAGATAGCGGCCCTCGTGTCGGCAGGCTGCGAGTTGGTGCGCTGTGCCGTTCCGAAGATCGAGGACGCCGATGCGCTGCGGACGATCGTCCGGTTGTCGCCGATCCCCGTCATCGCCGACATCCATTTCAACGCCTCGCTCGCACTACGCGCAATCGACGCAGGTGTCGCCGCGGTTCGGATCAACCCCGGCAACATCGGCGGCCCCGACAAGGTCGAGCTCGTCGTCAAGGCCGCGAAGCGGGCCGGAGTGGCGATGCGGATCGGCGCGAATTCGGGCTCGTTGCCCACTCACCTCCATGACCTCGCGCAGCGAGATCAGGCGGAGGCTCTCGTCATGGCGGCGCTCGAGGAGGTGGAACTGCTCGAACGTCTCGACTACCGCGATTTCAAGATCTCCGTCAAGGCGACGCACGTGCCGACGATGATCCGTGCCTACCGGATGCTGGCGGCGAAGGTGCCGTATCCTCTCCATCTCGGCGTCACCGAGGCGGGCACGCCGTTCGCGGGGGCGATCAAGAGCGCGGTCGGGATCGGGTCGCTGCTGGCCGACGGGATCGGCGACACCTTCCGCGTCTCCCTGACCGCCGACCCCGTCAAGGAGGTCGAGGTCGCATGGGAGATCTTGAAGGCGCTCGGCCTACGGGAACGTGGCCCCGTCATGATCGCGTGCCCTTCGTGCGGTCGCGACAACGTCGGCGTCGAGAATCTCGCCGTCGTCGTGGAGGAACGCTTGAAAGCGTACCCCGAGGCATTCGAGGTAGCGGTGATGGGCTGTGCCGTGAACGGCCCGGGGGAGGCAGGCGACGCCGACTTCGGGATTGCGGGTGGGCGCGATGTCGGTTTCCTCTACGCGCACGGCCGGGTGCTGAAGAAGGTGTCCGCAGACATCCTGATCGACGAGCTGTTCCACGAGATCGACCGCTGGATCGAGGGTGGCATGGAGCGGCCCAAGCGCTTGAAGATGGCGAAGCCGGCGGCACTCGCCATGGCCGAAGCCTCGCTGATCCCGCTCGACTGAGAGCCGCGGTCGTGCCACCGTTGCCGGCATGCCCGGAGCTTCGGGTGGAAGATCACGCTATCTGGAGCAGGCGACACCAGTCCTCGCGAGGCCTAACTGTGTGCTTCGGTAGCCTGCAGCCTCATGGTCAGGCGCCAATCGGAGTTGTTCCTCCCTACTCTTCGAGACGATCCGGCGGACGCGGAGGCGATCTCGCACAAGCTCCTCGTCCGGGCCGGGATGATCCGCCAGGTGAGCGCTGGGCTCTGGACATTCCTCCCGGCCGGATGGCGCACCCACGAGAAGATCGTGCAGGTCGTTCGCGAGGAGATGGACGCTATCGGCGGCCAGGAGATGTCGATGCCGGTGATTACTCCCGCCGAGCTCTGGGAGACGAGTGGCCGCTACGCGATCCCCGAGCTCTTCAGGCTGGCCGACCGGGCCGGGCGGCCGTTCGTGCTCGCGATGACCCACGAGGAGACGGTGACGTTCCATTTCTCCGAGCTCGGCTCCTACCGCGACCTGCCGAAGATCCTCTATCACTTCCAGACAAAGGGTCGCGACGAGCCCCGTCCCCGTGGCGGTTTGCTGCGGGTCCGTGAGTTCGTGATGAAGGACGCATACTCGTTCGACCGTGACGAGGCCGGACTCGACCTGAGCTTTCGGAAGCACGCTCGCGCCTACGAGCGGATCTTCGATCGCTGCGGGCTCGAGGTCTTCGCCGTGCAGGCCGAGTCGGGGATGATGGGCGGCAGCGAGTCGATCGACTATCTGGCCCCGTCCGGCTCGGGCGAGAACACCCTCGTCACGTGCGCGAACGGCGACTACGCAGCGGATCTCGAGATCGCCCGCGGCGTACCGCGGATCCCGAACCATCCCGAGCCGCTCGACAAGCCTGTCGAGGTCGCGACACCGGGGATCGCGACGATCGACGAGCTCGCAGGATTCCTCGGCATCGATCCCGCCGCGACGACGAAGGCGATGCCGGTGACCAAGGACGACGGCACGGTCGTCCTCGGCCTTGTCCGTGGCGACGACCGGCTGGAGGAGGCAAAGCTTGCAGCAGCCCTCGGCAGCACGTTTCGGCCGTCGTCCGAGGATGAGATCCGCGCTGCGTTCGGTGCCGATCCCGGCTCGCTCGGCCCCGTCGGCTTCCCGGGCGAGATCGTCGCCGACGAGACGCTTCGGCAAGGTCAGTTCGTTGCCGGCGCGAATCGCACCGGGTGGCATCTGCGTGGCGTCGAGCATGGACGCGACTTCACGGCACGGTTCGCGGACATTCGCCAGCCCGTCGAGGGCGACGCGTGCCTCGTGTGCGGCGGGCGGCTGGGATTTCAGACCGCGATCGAGGTGGGCCATATCTTCAAGCTGGGGACGCGCTACTCCGCGCTTCTCGGTGCGACGTTCCTGGACGAGAGCGGTGCCGAGCAGAACGTGTTGATGGGCAGCTACGGGATCGGTCCCGGACGCATCATGGCGGCGGCGGTCGAGCAGCGACACGACGAGCACGGGATCGTCTGGCCTCGGTCGATCGCCCCGTACGACGTGCACGTGCTCGCGTTGCACGGTGCCGCGGCGGAGGTGCTGCAGCCTGCGGTCGAGGTGGCGGAGGCGCTGTCGGACGGTGGTCTCGAGGTGTTGTTGGACGATCGAGCGCAGCGCCCGGGTGAGAAGTTCGCGGATGCAGACCTGCTGGGGGTGCCGGTCCGGGTCACGGTCGGCAAGAAGACGTTGGACGACGGAGCTGTCGACGTTCGCGTCCGGGAAACCGGTGCCGACGATCGCATTCCGCGTGAAACCGTGCTTACATGGATAGAGGAGCTCTAGTGGCAAAAAGGCGAGCGTACAGCGATGACGGACTGGGTCCGACGATGGAGCGGCTGATGGCCGAGACCGGCGTCACCTACAGGGCTCTGGCGGACAAGACCGAACTCTCCGCGGGATACCTGAACCACATCGTCCATGGCAACCGGCCGGTACCGTCAAACGATATCTTGGCGCGCCTCGCGGTCGCGTTCGGCGTCAAGCCGGAGCATTTCCGCGAGTACCGGATCCGCGTGATCACGGATCGGCTCGAGCAGATGCCCGATCTCGTCGACCGGCTGTACAAAAAGCTCGGCTGACAGACCATACCGGGACGACCGTCAGGCGTTCGGACGCCGGATCACAGCGTCGTCAGCCGGGAAATAGATCGACTCGTGGCCGTCCTCCCAGCGGACGCGGAAATGCTCGTGGCCGGCCGAGCCCAGTACCTCGAGGATCTCGGCATTGCGCGGTGCATCGCCGACGACGTGGCCTGTGATCTGAATCAGGTCGCCCACTTCGGCCGGGAGCCCCTGAACAGTGTTGACCATCATTGTCTCCTTCCGGTGTGTTGATCCCATCGTCCCATCAGCTCGTGCGCCTGCCATCGGGGCGTACGCTGATTCCACCCGTCGCGCCGGCGGGAGCTCGAGTCCTCTCGCGATCTCGCAGTAGAGATCGCGCCCGGCAAACGAGTACCGCTCGTCGAAGTCGACAGCGCCGTTCACCTCCAGGACGACCCAACCGCCATTCCACGGGAGCAGGTCCACTCCCGCCAGGTCTATCCCGAACGCCCGTGCCGCGTGCTCTGCTTCGGCCACTGCTTCGGCCGGCGGCTCGCAGCTCTCCACGTGTCCGCCCACCGAGATGTTCGTACGCCATTCACCGGGCGCAGCGACCCGCGTTGCGCCGCCGACGACCTCCCCGCCGGCGACGAGCAGCCGAAGGTCTCTTCCTGTCGGCGGCACGAGCTCCTGCACGAGCGCACCGTGCCGCCTCCACCACGGCCTCGAGGTGGCGGCGGCGAGGGCACGGTCGAGATCGTCCCTCGTCTGGCAAAGGACGACGTCCATGCCCCAGCTACCGAACCGCGGCTTGACCACACACGGCAGCGGCGGGTCGGCGGGGCGCTGCTCACGCGTGTAGTGGAGCGTCCGCGGGTGCCGCAGTCCGGCTGCAGCGAGTACCACGACGGTGAGCAGCTTGTCGTGGACAGCGAGCAGCGCGTCTGGGCGATTCAGCACCCGCACGCCACGCTCCTCGAGCGCGGGAGATGCTTCGAATCCGGGCTCGACTCCGTCGAGTGTGGGGAGAACGTCGAGCCGGAAGAGCGCTGTGTCGCCCGGCTCGAGCGTCGCGAGAGCGGCCGCCGGCGTCAGGACGGAGCTGTCCCTCCCTGCAGCCAACCAGGCTCCGACGAGCCGGTCGGTCGTTCGGGTCGGGTCGCCGACGACCGCGACCCGAGGTCCGCGCCGAGCCTCGTCGGGCTCGGCGCGTCGTACGGATACAACCGCGTCGGGGATCGTGAGCATTGGTGCCTTCATCGTCCGTCCACTCGGCTAACCCTGCATCGGTGGCTCTACCGATAGAAGTGCGTCATTCCACGGAGCAGGCAACCGCCGCTGGGGAGGGCGCGGGCCTCGGAACCGGTATCCCCGCTAGGATGACGCGGTCGCGGGGCGTGGCGCAGCCTGGTTAGCGCGCTAGTCTGGGGGACTAGAGGTCCCGAGTTCGAATCTCGGCGCCCCGACTAAGAAGAGCCCTGGTAACGGGGCTTTTCTGTTTCTAAACAGAAAACGACTTGGGGTCAATGTGCCCCGAATGTCCCCTCGCGGCGACCTAAAGCGTGGGAGTAGCATCGCGGCCGTGAGTGATTTGGCTCCCTCATCTCCGCTGTGCCTCATCTCCTGTGTACGGCCGTCCAGGTGCGCGGGCCAATCGCATTGCTTGAGCGATTATTGCGCGTAGGAGGCAGCTCATAGGCGATGGGGGCGAACGAGATGGCGGTTTCGTTGTTTCGTCCGGTACGGGACATTCGTTGACGATTGGCCTCCTGGCGCCTTGCGGTACTACCCCCGGCCGACTAGCTTGCTGCCATCTTGTTGCCTTAGTGGGAGCACACTTGAGACCTCGACTGATCCCCGGCGAAGCTCCCGCGTCGGTCTTCGTCAGCAGCGTTCAACGACCTGAGATGGACTGGGCGCGAACCGTGACGGTCGATGTCCTTTCTGGTGCAGCCTCGCCTGCACCAGTGTTCCCGGGACGCCTCAGCGCAGGTAAGGCCCGACCGAATCGGTGGTTCCCCTGATGGCGGCTCGGTTGAGCGGCCAAAGAATCACTCATAACGCGTCGACACATGACCGCGGAGGACACGTTGGAGCTGCGGCGAAGCCCGTCGGATGCTGCCCGTCGCCGTGATGTTCCACAATGTCGCGCGGGCCGTGAAGATTGCTGCGCGAGACGACGGCTTCGTACAGACACTCATCGCCGCGGTCTTCCTGATCGTGATCGGGACGCTCGTTTACAAGCTCAGCGAGGACTGGTCGCTGGTCAACAGCCTCTACTTCGCTGTCGCGACACTGACGACCTCGAGCATCGCCGACCCGAACCTCGTCCTCACCAGCGCCTCGATGAAGATCTTCACGATCTTCTACCTCCTGATCGGACTCGGCATTCTCGTCGAACTCGTACGGGCACTTGGGATGGCGTTCATCACCCTCAGGCGAGAAGAGCAAGAGAGCCGCCACGCGCGCCACCAGCAGCACGTTGGCAGCACGTCGAATGACTGACGCTCAGAGAACCAGCCCTGACTCGTGCATCGCGAAGGCCGTTTGGCAGGACTGCCAGCGATGGGTGCGAACTCGCAGCCATGGCTGCAAGTAGGAGAGGGAACGACCGGGTCGATCGCTGGATCGAGCGTGCTGGGACGCCGAGAAGTGCTGGGCTCGTGATTGCGTATGCCACGACGACGACCGCCGTCGTCGCGGCGTTGCTGATGAAGCTCATCGAGCCGAAGGAGTTTTCCTCGGTCGGATCGGGGTTCTGGTGGGCCGTTCAGACGGTGACTCGTGTCGGCTACGGCGACATCGTCCCGATGACGGCAGCCGGTCGGATCGCGGCGAGCCTTGTGATGCTGTTCGGCACGGCGTTCCTGGTGGTCGTCACTGCGGTGATAACGAGCACGTTCGTGACTCGTTCGCGCGATTCGGCAGGCGCCGAGACCGTGGCGGCGCGTCGGGATCAGTTCCGTCTGATCTCTGAGCGACTCGATGCAATCGAGGCCGCGCTACTTGAGGACACCTAGCCAATAGCTCGTAGCATTAGGGCGCGCTGCTCGGCGTGGTTCGGTGTGAGGGCGGTCACTTGTGCGTAGGCTTGCCCGGGATGGATTACAAGAGCACCGTTTCTGACATCGTTCGCGTCGTCGAGGCGGTTGGGGCAGGAATCATGCTTGTAGGTGGGTTGGGGGCGTTCCTGATCTTCCTGCTGCGGGTGCTGCAGCCTGAGCGTCGGCCCGGCTCGTACGAGGAGCTGCGTCGTAATCTCGGCCGCTCGATCCTGCTTGGTCTGGAGGTGTTGATCGTGGCCGACATTGTGCGGACGATCATCGTCGACCCGACCTACGAGAGCGTCGTCGTTCTGGGCGTTGTGGTCGTCGTTCGGATCCTGCTGAGCTTCGCGCTCGAGGTCGAGATGGACGGTATGTGGCCCTGGAACCGCTGGCAGCGCCAGACCCCGAAGCCGTAGTTCTGCGCGCTTCGGTTGGTGATCGCCTTGCCGTGCGCGCACGTGGACGAAAGGTCGTCTCAGGTTGTTGTCGGGTGGCGCCGGATGCTGCTGTCGCCGCGCGCCCGGAGGACGGAGACGATGGCGATGATGAGGAAGCCGTAGACGGCGACGACAGGTGCCAGGAAGGCGAGCACGATCACGACGGCATAGAAGCCGATCGTCGGCGTCGCGGCCAGTGTGATCGCTTTGATCTCTTTCTCGTCTACCTCTGGTCGGAGCAGGTGGCGGTCGAGTGTGACCGATCCCCAGAGGGCGCTGAGCAGGGAGGAGATGACGAGCAGGGTGGCGCCGTAGAAGATGACCGCGGCGCGTTCGGCGTCGCTTTTGTGGATCGCTTCGGCCATCAGCTTGGTCGGGAAGGGCAGGAACGAGACGACCATCAGGAGGAGTAGGTTGATCACCATCAGCCGCTGGTTTGCGTACTGGAGGCGGCGGAAGATGCCGTGGTGGGCGAGCCAGATCCCTCCGATCGTGATGAAGCTCGTCGCGTACGCGAGGTAGGAGGGCCACTGGTCGGCGATGCCCTGCCAGAGGTTGTCGAATGCTGTCTCGGGCACGTTGACCTCGAGAATCAGGAGCGTGATCGCGATCGCGAAGACGCCGTCGCTGAAGGCCTCCGTCCGTCCCGTGCCCCAGTAGCTCTCCATCGCAAGCGGATTCGTCCTCCTGTCGTCGGCTCCTGCGCGATCGGCACTTTGCTCCGATCTGTGCGAGCATGGCGGGCGCGTTGTCTGGGACCCCGAACTTGCCAGAGGAGCAGCGGACGAGCGGCCCTGGCGCAGGCGACTCGGACGGCGACTTGGCCGACGGGCCGAGTTCGTGGTGCAAGCGTGCGCTCGACAGTTTGCGTGTGCCGGGTGTCGCGGTGCGGCTCGCGCTCTACGACCCGCCCACATCCCGGAGCGGCTCACGATCTACTCGGTCGACAAGCACGCAGGCCGTGCGCGGTCGTGGGCGCAGAACGCACGGACTGGAGAGCCGGATACGCCTGTGGCGGCGCTTGCCGACACCGAGCGCCACCGCACTGTCGGCATCGCGCGAATCGACGGCGCGATCGCCGGAACACCGTTCTTGATCGCCCTCGTTCCGGCCTACATCGCTTTCTTGCGGCAGGAGATCCGCTTCCACCTGCGGGTGGCAGCGCTCTACGGCCGCGACCCGGCAGATCCGAGCGTGGCCGCCGACTTCCTCGTCCTGCGCGGCGTCCACAAGACCGACGCGGAGGCTCTCGCCGCAACTGGACGCGGTGCGCGCCAACCCGCTGCCGCCGCACCGTCACCGAACGCCGCTGAAGTCGTGGTATCAGGCCGTCGTCAGCGTCCTCGTCCTCGCCGGCTTCATGCAGGCCCCGACCGACAAGCAACCTGCACACCTGACCGGCGGGCAGAAGGTCCTGCGCGGCGTGCGTTTCGTGGTGGCCGGAGGGATCTGGGTGCTGACCTGGGTGATCCCGATCACCTTCATGATCGCGATGTCGTGGACCTGCGAGAGCGACGCGCGCCGCTTCGGCCAACGCGTCCTCACCAGATACGGCGACGAGGGCTCGGACAACGCCCTCGCGATCGCCTCGCGCCGACCGCAAAGCCGGCGGCAACAAGGCCATCACCGTCGTGCGCAGCGTCCTCGTCGTGCTCTCCGTCGCTCTGCCGTTGGCGCTCATCGCCTCAACCGTGATGGCGGGCGGGGGCCCTCTTCACCTTGACATTCCGAGGTCGGTGGGGGCACTCGCGGCGCTCTCTCTCGTCATCGCCGTCAGCGTCGCCGCAATCAGAGGCTGAACCTCCACCACCTGCGGGCCGCGAGAGCACATACGTGATGCCGGTTCAGGGAGGTCCTGGGAGCGAGAGGATCAGGACGCCCGCGAAGATGAGGAGCGCGGCGCCGACGCCAATCATGCCGAGGCGGACGCCGACCTGTGGGAACTGGGTGCTGAGCCCGACCAGGAACAAGACGCTCGCAAGGATGACGGTGACTCGCACGTACTCGTCGGCCGTTTCTGCGGCCTTCTGACCTTTCGCGTAGAAGGCGTCGGCGCTCGCGTCGAGCGAACGTGAGAGCGCCTGTCCGGTTGGGATGTACTGCGGCATCTCCTGCGGGCCTGCCGGGGCGTTTGGGTTCGTGAACGGGTGGGTGGCGAGCCAGGCGTCGAACGCGACCCGGTATTCGGGTCGGAAGCGCTTCTCGGCGAGGCGCATCCCGTTTGGGTTGTGGGTCAGGTACGCCGCGAACCAGGTGTTGAACAGGATTCCATCGGCGGTGCGGAAGGTCAGGGACTCCTGGAAGGCGCGGTTTGCCTTTGTCCGGGTCGCGGAGGCCTTCGCGAGCTTGAGCGATGACTCGGTGCCCCACTTCGCGGCCGAGTAGCCCGACCAGGCCGCCACGATCGTGACGACCGAGAGCAGCACGGCTCCCGAGACCGAAATCAGCCGGTCGTGCCGATCGCCCGCGCCGTGCGGGTGCGCGTGCTCGTTGTACTCGCCGACCTCTTTGGCGACCTCGGTTGCAGACAGACCCTCTGGCACGGCGGCTCCTATTCCTCAGGCTGACAGGTCGACTGCCCCAGGCTATGCCGGAGACGATCTGTCTGGCATCGGCCACATTGGCCGAACCACCGCGCCGTCGCATCGGAGGAGGTGAGCTCAGCCGGTAGTCGGATCTGAGCTTGAGGGCCGACCGTCCGTCGCTCCGAGGTGGTACTGGTCGATGATCTCGACGGCCTCGGACCTGGTCTTGACGCCGAGCTTGTCGTAGATCGACGCGACTTGGGTCTTGACAGTTGGGCGGGAGACGTAGAGTCGATCGGCGATCTCCTGAAGTGAGAGATGCGTTGGCAGGAATGAGATGAGCCGGAGCTCGGCCGGGGTGAGTTCGTAGTCCTTCCCTCGCCTGATCCGTTCTCTGAGGCGGCTCGAGCCTGGCGGGGAGCGTTCCAGCGTCGGGGTAGGCCCGGAGCGCGTCGTTCGCGGCGAGCTTGAACTCGAGGGCGCCGGCGAGGTCACCGAGGCTGAGGCTGATCTCGGCGCACCGCAGCGCGAGGTCGGCGTCGAGCCACGTGACCCCGTGGAGCAGTGGACGGAGCCGCTGGACCTGTTCGAGCTGGCGGGCGGCCTCTGCGTGGTCGCCGCGCTGCTGGTGTGCTTGTGCTCCTGCCGCGTGGGCGATCGCGCTCTGGGCGATCTCGTCGAGCCGCGCTTCCTCGACCAGCAGGAGCGCCTCGAATGCAAATCTTTGCGCGTCTCGATGCTCGCCGATCTCTGTGGCTGCGAATGCCATGTAGCTGAGGCAGTAGAGCCGTATGTGTGCGAGCTCTGGCCGATCGCCACACAGAGTTAGTGCCTCAGCGAACGCGTTGAGCGCTTCCTGCGGTCGGCCCAGAAGAACGTTCGCTGTGCCGAGGGCGCGACAGGCGCTTAGGAGCCAGCGGCTGCTCGCGTCCTTCTCGGCGGCGTAGACGTACTCCGCGTCGCGCAGCATGCCGTGGATTCCGTCGGGGGCGACGGTGCAACGGACAATCGCGAGCGCGGAACGGAGCGACGATGCGCCGTCGGCGGATGGGACGTCGAGCGGCTTGCGCTCGGCTACGGCGATGAATCGCCTCGCTTTGACCGGATCGCCGAGCAGCGCGGCCGCCCATGCTGCCGCGATCGCTAGTTGGGCGTCGGATTCGAGTTCTGTGTCGGTGCAGCGCTTCAGCCAGAGCCGCAGCGTCTCGATCCGCCCGCTGCCGGTGAGCTCGTCCCAGTGCTTGAGCGCGATCCTTCCGGCCTGGTCGAGATCGCCGCTAGCGTGCGCGTAGGCGAACGCCTCCTCGGGGCTTCCGTGCTCCTCGCACCAGTCTGCTGCCCGCTTCAGGTAGACGGGGCGCAGCTCGGGATGGCGACGCTTCGAGCTCGGTTCGAAGGAGGTCGCGGAAGAGGTGGTGGTAGCGGTACCACTCACCACGATCGTCGAGCGGGACGACGAACGCGTTCGAGCGTGCCAGGGTCTCGAGCGAATCGGCGGTCATCCTCTGTGGCAAGCACGGCGTTGCAGAGGGCCGGCGTCATCCGTTGCAGGATTGAGGTGGCGAGCAGGAATGTCCGCAGATTCTCCGGCTGGCGTCCCATGACCTCGTCGAGCAGGTAGTCCGCGATCTGGGGCTGCGTGCCGGCCAGAGCGGCGACGCTCGCGCCTCCGTTGTCGCGGTCGCGGGACGAGAGTGCTGCCAGCGCGACCCCTGCCGCCCATCCCTCCGTTCGCTCGCGTAGCGCCTCGGCCTCCTTCTCGGAGAGCTCGAGGCCGCCGAGGGCGGCGACGGCGCGCGTCTCCTCGCTGTCGAGGGCGAGCAGCTGTGTCCCGATCTCGGTCAGATCGCCGCCGGCGCGGAGGCGGCCGCGGCGCATCCCCGGATCGCCGCGCGTGATGAGGACCAGCTGGGAGCCGGTCGGCACCTGTTCGGCAATGAACGCGAGGATCGAGCGGCTCCTCCTGGACGTGATCGGATCTACGTCGTCGAGCACGAGCAAGAATGGGTTGCGCTCGTTGAGGTCGGCCGCCAGGAGAGGCAGAGCGGCCTCGACGATCCTCGGCGTCCGTCCTGACAGCGCCTCGAGAAGGTCACCGCGGACGGGGCCGGTTCGCTTGAGAGCAGCCACGATGCGGGCGAGCAGCACGACCGGATCGTTGTCACCGCGCGCGAGCTGCACCCAGCCTCCCGGACGCGGATCGAGGGCGCTCCACTGCGCGACGAGTGTCGACTTGCCATACCCAGCCGGAGCGGAAACCAGCACGACGCGGCTGCGCTGCGCCGCCTCCCGGAGCGCCGAGAGACGCAGTCGCGGGACCGCATCGGCACGGACAGGAGGCACCATGATCGTCGGCGCTTCCAGCAGTCGCTGACGCTCGCGAGGTGGGGAAGAACTAGCGATCGCCGGGTGAGAGTATCAGCCTATTTGGTCGATGTAGATCGGCCGCGCCAGGCGTAATGTCGGATGCATACCCGCCAGCACTGGATGGGCCGAGGCCCGCCAGGTGCTGTCACCGATCAAGGAGGCCTGACATGTTTCTTGCTGCGAGTGGCTTTTGGCTCTGGACAACGATTGCGATCGTCGTCTGGATCGCGATTGCGTTTTGGCCCGCACGGGTCGCTGCCCGGAAGGGGCACAGCTTCTTCGGCTACTTCCTGTTCAGCCTTATCTTCTTCCCGGCCGCGCTGATTGTCGCCTACATGGTGAGCGACCGGACCGCGACGGCGGGATTGGCATGACCGGCGACGAGCAGGAGCCCGAAGCGATAGATAGTGGCGCAACGGATGCCGGGAACGGCCACGGCGGCGCGGGGTCGTCGGCCGGGCATCAGGGTGCTCCTCGGGTGGTGGAGCACTTCTCGGTTGCGGAGCGTGCGGCGCGGGGGAAAGCGGCCCGGGCGGAGGTTACGCGTGCCTCGCATGGCGACTGGGAGCCGGCGCTCCATCGTCCCGATCCGGTGGAGCTCCTCACCGAGCAGGCTCAGACGCGGGTGCCGGAGCTCGTGCCGATCCGCTATGGGCGGATGTTGGTGTCGCCGTTCACCTTCTACCGTGGTGCCGCTTACCTGATGGCGTCGGATCTTGCGAGCGGGCCGAGGACGGGCCTCTACTCGCAGCTCTGCGGCGATGCCCATCTTTCGAACTTTGGTGGTTTTGCGGCTCCGGACCGGCAGATCGTGTTCAGCATCAACGACTTCGACGAGACCCTGCCAGGACCGTTTGAATGGGACGTGAAGCGACTCGCCGCGAGCTTCGCGGTCGCGGGGCGCGACCGTGGCTTCGACGAGAAGCAGCGGGAGGCAGTCAACCTGATGGTCGGACGCGCCTACCGGGAGGCAATCCGGAAGTACTCCGCGATGAGGAACCTCGATATCTGGTACTCGCGCCTCGACGTGGACGAGCTTCTCGCAGAGCTACGCCGACTCGCAAAAGCGAAGGACGCGAAGGTGCTCGAGCGCAGCGACGCGAACGTCGCAAAGGGCCGAACGAAGGACAGCATGAAGGCGTTCGGGAAGCTGACCGGGGTCATCGACGGCCAGCTCCGGATCGTCGGCGACCCGCCGCTGATCACGCCGATCGAGGATGTCCATGCTGGAATGGAGGCCGACCAGATCGAGGAGTTCCTCCGGCTCGTGATCCGCTCCTACCGGCGCACACTGGCCGGTGACCGGCGCAAGCTGCTCGAGCGCTTCCGCTACGTCCACGCGGCCCGCAAGGTCGTGGGCGTCGGCAGTGTCGGCACCCGTGCCTGGATCTGCCTGATGCTCGGCCGCGACGACGAGGACCCGCTGTTCCTCCAGTTCAAGGAGGCGCAGCCCTCCGTGCTGGAACCGTTCCTCGGCCGCAGCGAGTACGCGAACAGCGGCCAGCGGGTGGTCGAGGGACAGCGGCTCACGCAGGCGGCAAGCGACATCATGCTCGGCTGGATCAAGGTCGACGCGCCGGACGGCGTCAAGCGCGACTTCTACGTGCGGCAACTGTGGGACGGGAAGATGTCGGCCCTCGTCGACGTGATGGAGCCACGCACGATGGTCGCGTACGCGCGCGTCTGCGGAACCGAGCTTGGCCGCGCGCACGCACGGGCAGGCGACGGCGTCGCGATCGCCAGCTACCTCGGCCAAAGCCAGACCTTCGACCGCGCCTTAGCCCGCTTCGCGGAAACCTACGCCGACCAAAACGAGCGCGATTACAAGACGCTCACCGACGCAGTCAAGACGGGACAGCTCAAGGCCGAAACCGGTTTGTAGGGGTCACTCCGACATCAGAACGGGAACGGGAGCGGTACTGGTGGCAAGCACGGCATACACGGGGGTGGCCGCAGATGCAGTCAGGGTCGTCGAAGCCGTATGGGGGCCTGGAGACCGCCGAACACCAGACCCTGGGAGGGAGCGCGCATACGTTGACAAAACAGGCTTCGCGCTGAACAGCTCGAGCGCTCCCGGTGACAAAGTTGGGATGCTCGCAACCCGAAGGAGACGCGGTGGCACGCAAACATCATTACGACGTAGCAGACATCACCTTAAGCAACGCGCAGTCGCTTCGCGACGCCCTCAACAAACGGGATGAAGACGGCTGGGAACTCGTCACGGCTGCTTTCACCCCGAGGGATGAACTGTTCCTCATCTTCAAGCAGGATTTCACATCAACGGCCGAGGAGCCCGAGCCTGCTGTCGCGCCGGGCTAACAGCTATTTCAGATTGGCGGGTGTCCGGTCGAGCAGATCAGGCCAACAGAAGTCTATGGCCTCTCGCGTTTGCTCCTGCTTCTGAGCCGCCGGGGCAATGATCGGGCCGCACCCACGTTGCGGAGGAGCGTCGCAGGACCCGGGTCTTGTCGAGGCGCTGATGATGCGCGGGCGCGCCCATACCACCACCTGCGGGCACTATGCTGACGCGGGTCTTCGCGGGCAGGTCGCGGTTGGCGCAAGGCCGACCGGATTCTGAGACCACCGTCAGGCGACGCGCCGGTCTATCCCGGCCCGGGCGCGACCCAAGAGCCACCCCGTTTAACGGGCGAGCAATCCGCCGAGGGCTGCGTTCCTTTCGTCTGTCGTCAGTTGAAATATCAGCCTATTCGGTCGATGTAGTTCGGCGGCTCGAGTCGTAGTGTCGGAGGCATGGTCAGCCAGCTGAGAACGTCGCGCAAGACACCGGCGGGGTCGGCGGTTCATCTGACGCCGACCGAGACGGCCGTCCTCGCTCTGCTTCCGACCCATTTGACTCTCGCCGCGATCGGCGATCGCCTCGGTATCGGCCGGCCGACCGTGAAGACCCACACGCAGCACATCTACCGGAAGCTCGGGGCCTCGAACCGCGCCGAGGCGGTCCAGTCGGCCGAGAGTGCCGACCTCCTGCCGGGCAGCCGGAGTGAACCGATCGGCAGAACACGAGCCCTGGACAAGGAGGCACGACGATGAGCGAAGCATTGGCCGAACAGCTCGAGGCCGAGGAGTCGATGTTCGTGCAAACCGCACAGGGCGTCAGCCGTGAAGATGGCACGCTCACGTTGCGGGGGATCACGCCCTCGACGCTCTACTTCTCCGACCGGCCCCAGCGGGTTGTCGGGCACATGGCGACGACCGATTTCGTCGACCTCTGGGGCGTCGGCGACAACAGCTTCGAGACCGACCCACCGAACGCGGTGCTCTCGTTCCTCGAAAGCGGCGCCGACGTGCCCACGGACGCGGTCGTCGTGCTGACGGCACCGAGCCTCAGCGGCGACGGCGACCTCAGCTACTCGATCGACGTGCTCGAGGGAGACGTCCCGGCCCAGACGGGGCCGGTGACGCTGTTCATCGACCCGTTCGGGCGGCCGCTGTCGCCCGTCTCGGTCTGCGGCGTGCGCCGGCGCGAGAGACGCCGCGATCGGCGCGGGATGTAACACAAGCACGACCCGGGCTGCGGCGTTCCGCCGTGTTCCGAACTATCTCCTGAAGGGAGAATCTGATGGCAGAAGAAATCGTTGAGAGGCCCGTCCTCGATCTGTTGGCGAGCATGACGGCTGACTCACTCGAGGCGTCGAATCTCGACTCCGAGACGCTGATGCTGGTGCGCCTCGCAGCGCTCGTCGCGGTCGATGCTTCGGCCGCGTCGTATCTGCTCAACCTCGGCGCAGCCAGCGAGCTGGGCTTCGGAGCGGAAGAGATCCAGGGCGTCCTGACCGCGGTCGCGCCGATCGTCGGCACGGCCCGTGTCGTTTCGGCCTCGGCAAAGATGATGAAGGCGCTCGGGATCGCGATCGAGATCGCCGAGTACGAGGACGAGCTCGAAGCAGAGACCGCCTCGTAGCAGTGGCTGCCGGGTGGGCGCGTGCCGTGTCCTCGCGCCCACCCCGCGTCACAGCACGCCAGAAGCAACAGCAGTGCAGCGCTCGACCTATCGAGTGTTCTCAAGTTCCCAAGTGAAGGAGGCGATGATGGCAGATGACAATCTCGTTCTTGTGGTCGGTACCTACTCGGTTTCCGGAGCCGCAACCGACGACTACAAGGCACTCAAAGCCGGCGAGGACGCCGGCGACTATCAGGTCGTCGGGGCCGTCGTCCTGAACCGCGACGCGAGCGGCAAGGTCGACGTGGCCGAGCACGACAGCGGCGCCCACGTCGCAGGCGGCGCCGTTCTCGGCGGCACCGCCGGGCTCGTGGTCGGGTTGTTCGCGCCACCGCTTCTTGCCGCGACCGCGGTCGGAGCCGGAATCGGCGCCGTCGTCGGCAAGCTGAGCAAGAAGCACCAGGAGAAGCAGCTTGGCGTCGAGATGGAGGAGTATCTGCCGCCGGGATCGTCTGCGGTCGTCGCGGTCGTCGACGACACCTACGCGGACAGGGTCGAGGCTGCCCTCGTCAACTCGGACAAGCGGATCAACAAGGCAATCGACAAGGACGACTACGACGAGCTCCAGAAGGCTCTCGCCGACTCGTCCGATGAGGTCACGAAGGCTGTGAACTCCTAACTCGCCGGTAAGGAAGGCCGGCGTTGTGCCGGCCTTCCACGCCGCCAAACAAGGGACATACGATGACATCCACTCGCACACTCACTCTGATCGCCGTCACGGTATCGCTGGCGCTCCTCGCGGCGGGCTGCGGCTCGAGCGGCGACAGCACGACAACCACGACCAGCGCGTCAGCGACGGAGACGTGGGCGAGCGGTGTCTGCACGTCGCTCACGACCTGGCAGGACGCGATCAAGTCAGCCGCCGGCTCACTCAAGAGCGACCACACAAAGAGTGGGCTCCAGACGGCCGCTGACGATGCGAAGACGGCGACGCAGACGCTTGCGTCCGACCTGAAGGGGCTGGGCAAGCCGGATACCCAAGCCGGGCAGCAGGCGAAGGACTCGCTCGATCAGCTCTCGACGAGCCTGGAGCAGAACGTGACCACGATCGAAGACTCGGTCAAGGGCGCCTCCGGGATCACCGGTGTGATCGCTGCCGTCTCATCGGCGACGGTCACCCTCGCGACGATGGGCACCGAGGTCAAGACGACATTCGCGAACTTGCAGGGACTCGACGCGAAGGGCGAGCTGAAGAGCGCCTTCGCAAGCTCGAGCTCCTGTAAGACGCTGACGAGCGCAGCCGGCTCGTGAGCGCGACGGTCGCCGCCGGCAAGCGCGACGCGCGACCAACGGCCGCCGACGAGGATACGAGTGCCTGACCCGATCGCATCATCAGCTGCGAGCGACGCCACGGTTGACCGTGGCGGCGCGTCGGCACCCGCGGCGGTGAAGGTGGGCTGGGGTGTGGCCGCGATTCTGGCGACGGCCCAGTTCGTCATGGTGCTCGACACGACGGTGATGAACGTGTCGATCACGCAGGTCGTGGCAGACCTGAACACGACGGTGGTCGGTCTGCAGACCGCGATCACGATGTACACGCTGGTGATGGCCGCGTTCATGCTGATCGGCGGCAAGATCGGCGACCGCTGGGGCGCGAAGCGGGCGTTCTGGATCGGAGGACTCGTGTACGGGGCCGGGTCGCTGACGACCGCGCTGTCGCCCAACCTGGGCGTGCTCCTGATCGGTTGGTCGCTGGTCGAGGGTCTCGGTGCGGTGCTCGTGATTCCCGCGATCGCCGCGTTGACGGCCGCGACCTATCAGGGCAAGCAGCGGGCGATGGCCTACGGCATCCTCGGCGGAGTCAGCGGCGCGTCAATGGCGGCCGGGCCGATCATCGGCGGCTGGGTGACGGCGAATCTCTCCTGGCGCTACGTGTTCGCCGGCGAGACGGTCGTGATGTTGATCCTGATGCTGTTCCTGAAGGTGCTCCCGGCGACGGTCGGCCGCAAGAGCAAGCTCGACCTCGGCGGCGCGGTGCTCTCGGCGGCCGGACTGGGGGCCGCCGTGTTCGGAGTCCTGAAGTCGAGCCAGTGGGGATGGGTGACAGCGAAGGCCGCCGCCCCTGTGTCGCCGCTCGGCCTGTCGCCGACCTTGTGGCTGATCGCGATCGGCTCCGTCCTTTTGTGGCTGTTCGTCCGCCAGGAGGAGCGGGTCAAAGCGCGCGGCCAGGAGCCGCTGCTCGATCTCGCCCTGCCGCAGATCCCGAGGATGCGGGCCGGGCTGATCGTGCAGGGGTGTCAGGCGTTCATCATCCAGGGCACCTTCTTCGTGATCCCGCTGTATCTACAGACGGTGCTCGGCTTCGACGCCCTCAAGACCGGCAAGACGATCCTGCCGATGTCCGTCGCAATGTTCGTCTTCGCAATCGCAGGCTCCGCGATCACAGGACGGTACTCGCCGAAACGGATCGTCCAGCGCGGCGTCGCCGCGATGCTCGTCGGCGAAGCTCTCCTGCTCCACTTCATCGGGCCCGAGCTGAACGGCTGGGGCTTCGGGATCGGGCTGGCGCTGCTCGGAGCAGGTCTCGGGCTGCTCGCCTCCCAGGTCGGCAACGTGATCATGTCGTCGGTCGATCCCTCCCGCGGCGGCGAAGCCGGCGGGCTTCAGGGCACCTCGCTCAACCTCGGCGCCTCCCTCGGCGTCGCGCTCGTCGGCTCGATCCTGATCGCCTCCCTGGCCACGAACTTCTCGACCGAGGTGAAAGCGAGCCCGAACCTGACCGACCGCGTCAAGCAACAGGTGGTCGCGGCCTCCGAGAAGAACGCCAACTTCGTCTCCACCACCACGGTCGAACAGGCAGCAAAGGACGCAGGCGTGCCGCCACGCCAGACGGCCGAGCTCGTCGCCGTCTACTCCGACTCACAGCTCCAGGCACTGCGGGCCGCGCTGGGATTCCTCGCCCTCTTCGCGCTCCTCACACTCGTCTGGGTACGACGCCTACCCAACCACGCCCGCTCCGCCCCTGACGACGACGACGAACACCCGAAACACCCGCCCGACACCGCCGGCGCACCTGCTTAGACCCCCGTCGCCCTGCGTCCACCTGACGTCGCGGCCTCACCGTAATCCGAGCTGTGACCGCCGGAGCCGACCGCTCAATGGCGAGTGAGCCACCGTCCACAAGGCGCGCAGCTCACCGCGAAGCGCCGCTCTCGGAGGTCACAGGTCCGCTCTCGCGCGGCGTCGGTCGACGCCGCAGGCGGGACATGAGCGTCGGCCTCGCCTCGGGTGCGGTCGGGTGTCCGGGCGTGCAACCACCGTCCGTAGTCCGCATCAACGGTCAGGAGAGGCCGTGCAAGAAGACGCTCAGGAGGACGGTCAGCATCACCGTGTTTCGTCCCAGTCGATCTTTCGGGCACCGCGAGACGCTCGACAAGGCCGCAAGGTCGGTCAGCCCAAAGCCGTCGTCGGGCCACCCATGTCCCCGCGAGAGCGAGGCGACGGGCACCATGCGGACCACCGTCAGACTGAGCACCGCGTAGAGCACGATCCGCCCGTACGTTCGGGAACATCGCGCCTTGGTCGGTGCTCCGAAGACGTTGACGACGAGCTAGCTCACCGTTCTCTCCTTCAGCAACAACCGTGGCCGCGAGACGGAACGTCAGCTACCGAACTGTTCCTGCCAGAGCTTCTCCGCCTGCTCCCACCTCGGGAGCACCTCCTCCACGTCACCCGCGAACCTGAGGATCACCATCCCGACGCGCTCTGCCATCTCGTTCCGTTCCTTCCTGTGGGGCTGAGCGGCCCAGACTCTCCCAGGATCAGGAAAGCTTCGTGTGTTCTGCCCGGAGTGCTGGCAGCGGGAGTTCGGTGTTACCGGGTAGTTCGTTGCCACACTTCCTTCACGGACAGTCTCGACTGTCACAAGCGTGGAAGAAGCTTGCTGTTGACCGGCTGATCCGGACGACCGCCGTATGAGCGACGCCGTCGTCGTTTCCCGCTCAGCGTCGGCCTCGACCTCGGCCTCAGAGACGCTGCCCCTGAACACGTTGACACCCTGCCCACATGCGGCGGTCTCCTCAACACCTCCCAAGCGGCCACGAGTACACACACCATCACATGCGCAGCGGCGACGACACCCAAGATCTCCCACACAGCGACATCCTTCTCCGACGGTAACTCCTCACGGTCGTACGGATACTCAAAAAACCAGTCACCGCCGACCAGCCACATCCGGCACCGCCGCAGATTGAGCCACCCTAGCGGTCCGGATCCCCCACTGGAGAATCATGCTTCTCGATTTCGCCTTCGACAAGCACTATGGCTTCGTCGGCCAGGCCCGCCTCGACCGGCCTACCCATCTTCGCGAGCACATGGACATCGAGTTCCCTACTGACGCGCCTCTCGGACGATGATGGCGGGCCGAGTCGGACGGGACGGGCGAACTTCGGCCGTTCCGCCCGGAGTGAGGCAGCGGGAGTTCGGGGCGGACAGGTAGGGACGGCCCGCCGTGTGACGGGCCTTCCCTACCTGTCCCTAGTGCAACCGCGCAACCACTCGGTTCCTTGGCTTACTCACTCTTGTGTGAGGCCTCCGCTGATGACGGCTTCAAGACCAATATGGCCCGAGTACGGCAGATTCGGCCCCACCGCGAAGTCGACCGTGTCGCCCGTCCTGAGGGCGAACAGTCTTGCGTATGACACTGAGGCCCCGTCGTTAGGCAGGGAGTAGCTGAATCGCGCCTTTCCGTTCACAAGAACGGCAACTGCGACGTCGAGTCCGTGCTGCTGGTCAAAGAAGCTGGCTGCGACCGCATACAGGCCCGGCCCAGGCGCAGTCCAAACAACGTGTGAGAAGTCGTTCGCGGTTCCCACACCCCCGTGCAGAAGCAGCGCGCCGGCCATGAAGTTCACGTTGCCGTCGTTGGATCCAGCCGCGTGTACCGCGTAGCTGCATCAGCGGGTTCACAGCGGGTTCACGCGGTGTTTGAGTCACTCGAGACAACGATTTGCAGGGATTTTCCCACCCAAACCTCGCCGACATTCCCGACCTCGAGCCCTGCTCGGCGTTCGGCGCGTCCCCCGAGGACGCGCTCGCCGAGGTCGCGAAGGCGAAGGAGGCCTGGCTCGCTGCCGCACGCGAGGCGGGAAAGCCGATCCCCGAGCCACGCTACCGGCCGGCGATCTACGCCCAGTAGGCCGCGGAGCAAGCACCTCGGACGCGCCCAAACGCGTCAAGCGTGACCGCTCGCGCGCACGGCGTGCCCCCACCGGTGCCCCCTGCGAGCGAAAGAGGCCGTATTTTCCGCCTCTACCGGCGGCACCCACGAGCCCTCCTGGGTCGGTTTTTCGTGGCCGGAGGCCGCTGGGATGCTCTACAGGTCGGGGCCGGGGGGCTCGCGTTTTCGTTCGCGGGTCTGCTCGAGCGTCCTGCGAAGGATGGGGAGTTGCATGTTGTCCTTCTCGCGGTTCGCGGCCTCTTTGGAGCGAATCACGTCCGCGAGGGCGGCGACGCTCACGATGACGCCGGCGATCCGCTCTCGACGAGCTCCGCCACGAAGATCGTCGTATCCCTGCGTGCCGGCGGGCAAGAACATCAGGTCGACGTCGCCGGCGCTCGTCGTGAGCGTCCAACTGTCGGCGGTCGCGAGCATCTCAGCCTCGATCGGGAAAGGCACGCCCTCGGGGGCGCTTGCGCTTCGCAGCTTCGCGTCGAGGTCGCGCAACGCGAGTGCGAGCCGTTCGAGATTCTCGCGCGAGCGTGACGGCGTCACGTCGATGTCAGTGGTCAGGATCGGGGCGCCTGCCGCGATTGCGGCGATCGCGCCGATCACGACGTACTGGACATGGTGCGCCTCGAGCGCGCGCAGGATCTGACCGGGTTCGAAGTCGGCGATGTTCCCGGGCGCGCTCATCCAGCGTAGACGTGCTTGACCGCACGGACGGCCCGATCGACTCGCTGTTCCGGCGTCAGCGGCAGCACCTGCGCGATCAGCGTCGCGTCATGGTCGTCGAGGTCCGCGTTGAAGAGACGGAAGCTGAGCTCGAGTCCGCAAGACCGGATCAGACTGCGTAGCGTCTCCAGGCTCGGCAACACCTCGCCACGCTCGTAGCGGCTTACCTGCGACCGCGCCGTACCCGCCCGTTCCGCCAACCCGGCCTGGGTCAGCCCAGCCCGCAGCCGTGCCTCGCGCAACAGGTCCCCACTCACCATTTCACCATTCTAGCATCAGATATGTCTCACGCCCACAGCGCAGAGGCTCATCAGATACACGCACGGATTGATCGTTCAATCAAGAGTTGGTTGCCCTCTGGGGTCGCCGGCCGACGCCAGGAGCGCCCCGCCTGCGGGTACACCGCGGGTACAGAACAGCGCCAAACCGCCCCAAATCACCCCGAACAACCCCAACAATCGCACGAGTACTTTCCCCTGCTGAGGGGCCGTTTTTGGCTCAACCAGGCCGATCCAACGATCGCCCGAAAATGGACTAGAGGTCCCGAGTTCGAATCTCGGCGCCCCGATCACCGAAAGCCCTGCTCAGGCGGGGCTTTCGTTTTCTGGGTGGGCGACGTTCGGGGCCTGTTCGGGGCTGCGGGTGGCATCCGGGGACATGTTTGCACGCAAGATGTGGACGCGACCTCTAGCGGTGCGCCTCTATGGCTGGTTCGGCTCGCACCGGGGAAGGAGAGCGGTGCGGACGCCAACGGCCGAACCCAGCCACCGGCAAGTCTGGCCTGTCGGTCGGATTGCACGTCCGCCGGCCCGGAACGCGACGAAGGCGTAACTCGCTTGCTGGCATGAGAACATGTGTTCGTGACGTCGCAGGGATCAGCCACAGCCCGCTTCCAACGCGCGATCCGCGGCCGGCACCTGTTCCAGGCCGAGACGGCCGCCTTCGAGATGACGACCATGTCGCTCGAGGACGCTCTCGCGCTCGTCGTGCTGTACGCGGAAGCCGAGGACGACAAGTTCGAGCGTGCAGCTGTCAGGTGGTTGGGCCGGCTGTTGCTCGAGCGCCCGATGGATATCGCGGTTGCAGCGCAGTCGGTGGAGCTCGTTGCGAAGCTGCGAGGACCGGGAGCCGGGTGGGCTGCAGGGGCGCTGGGGACGCTTGCCCGCGACTAGCGTCAGGCGAGAGCACGCTGGCGCAGGCGACTGGGCCGAACACGACTCGCACCGGTCACCGGGCGAGCGCCGCTACGTCGCTTGCGCGCTCAGAGATCGTCTGGTTCGTCAACGTTCAGGAAGCGCTCAACCGCCACTGAGAGAGCCAAGGCGCACTCCGGCCTTAGTTTGCAAAACCGCTTTCGGAGACTGTGTCAGCAGCGTGTCAGCGCTCAACGAGCTTTACGCGTTCTGCCCGGACTCGTGGTCTTCTCCTGGGAGTGGTGCCTCAAACGAGGGATACCCAAAAGGGGTAGGGTCGGCCACCATTTGGGACATGGGTATTTCGATGACCGGATCGAGCCTCCGCAAGAAGTGCCCTGACTGCGCCGAGTTGGTTCAGGTCGATGCGCGGATCTGTCGCTACTGCCGGTTCGGCTTCGATTCTGGAATCAGTGCCGACGGAGAATCACGTCATGGGCCGAGGGCCGGACTGCCTCTGGCCCCCGTACCGCCACAAGCTCCCATTCGGCCCTCACAGGACTCGCTTGGGCCGTCGCCGAGACAACGGTTTGGTACGTCAAGCCGGAGGCCAAATCGTCGGTTGACGCAGTTGGCCTTGCCGGTCGCGGCGATCGTCACCGGCGTCGTCCTGCCCGTCGCAATCGCGCTGCTCTTCTGATCGGGAGGGCGATCCTCTTCTGATCGGCAGGGCGATCCGTGTGCTGCCCAGAGTCGCTGGCAGCGGGAGTTCGGTAGGCAGGCGCCGAGACCTGGCACGAAGGCAACTGCCGGCGGTCATCACAGGGTCCCGTGATATGAAGAGATCGATGCCCGTTCCTACCCTGCGCGAGATCCCGTTGTTCGCAGGACTCTCCGAGGAGGGTCTCGCACGCGTGAGCGCCGAGGCGACCGAGGTGACCGCAGCTCCCGGTCAGACGCTGGCGCTAGCCGGCGACGCCGGCTCCGGCATGTTCGTCCTGCTCGACGGGCGGGTGTGCGTCGAGCTCCACGGAGGCGACATCGAGGTCGCGGCACCCGATTTCGTGGGCGAGCTTGCGCTACTCGTCCCCGACGTTGGTCGCGTTGGCCGCGTCCGGGCCAAGACCGAAGTCCGCTGCCTCTCGCTCTCCCGGGCGGACTTCGATGCGCTGGTCGAATCGGAGCCGTCGTTCGCGCTCGTCTTGCTGCGCGGCCTCGCAGCCCGACTGGCGGCAGCGCGATCCAGCGGTTGACCACGGCCGACGGCCTTATCGCATGAGCAGAGGCCGGCCACCGGCACGCCGTCCGATGAACGCTGCGGCGCGGCAACTACCCCACGGCGACGGCGTCAGCGCGGCCCATAGGGGGCATAGCGGTGGTGGAGGAGGATGGGGTTGCCGGCCGGATCGCGGAACCCGGCGCCATGGCAGACACCCGAATCCCACATCTCGTTGACCTCTACGCCGGCCGCCTCGAGCTTCGCCTTCGCGTCGGCGACGTCCGGCACACGCAACGCGAGCGTGCCCACCGGCAGCGGTGTGAAATCGTAGTCGTGAGTGTGCGGCGTCATCACCGCAAGCGTGACGTTGCCCACCTCGTATTCGACCCAGTCCTCGCCCGGGGAGTTCGGATGTTCTCTTCAGGCCCAGCGCCTCGCCGTAGAACTGGCCAGGAGCAGCGGCGGGAGATCCTGCTGGGCACCGACGGGCCTCCGTTGCCTGTCCACCGGCGTGTGGGCGCCGCACGGGCAAGCTGCTCGGAGACCAAACCCGCAGGTAACGTGGGGTTGCAACGAAGCGGACCGCTCGTACGCTTCGTAGGTGGGGGAAATCGAGGGGGTCAGCATTGCCGACAGCGACGGCAGGTGGATCGTCGCGCGTCTGCGCGAGGTCGGACGGGCCGACGACGCGACCGCGGCCGCCTCGATCGAGCACGGGCTCGACACCGGCGCTGCGATCGATTGGCTCAGCCCCGGCGAGAAGGACGCGGTCATGATGGTCCTCGCCGGCGCACCGGACTCCCTCCGTCTCCTCCGTGTCACCCTCGCGCGTGACCACTTCGATCGAGCCGATTGACAAACGTCATGTCAGCCGGCGCCTGAAACAAGGCGCAGCCAGCAGAGGTCGAAGTGGGGAGAAAGCCCCGACTGGCGGCCCGTCGTACTCGTCGAGCCCACGGAACCCGGTGTCGCAGCGCAGAAGCAGGCGCTCTCGCTCACCGGCACCCTGTAGGCTCGCGTTGCGGGCCGGCCTGTGAGGTAACGGGTATGTCAGGGGGCTTTGTGGGCTGGCCCGTGATCCGTGGCGGGCCCCGGCGTTTGCGGCCCTGCGCCTCCCCTCCCCTGAGAGGTGCGGTGCTTGACCGGGCCCGCCACCTTCGTTCTCGGGCATGACGACGACGCCGATCACGGCTCGCCTGAAGCCGGTACGACCCGTCCAGGGCGGTTATGACGCAAATGGGGTACAGCCATAGGGAGGTGCCGGTTCCCTCGTCGATACCGCTCGTGTGCCTTGGTCGCCACGAGCGTCGATCGACGAAGCGGGACCACGCCCTTCAGACGTGGAGCATGATCGAAAGCCCCACGATCGCGAACGCGACGGTGAGCGCAACCCACCACAGCAATAACGTGGCTGCGCTCAACCCTCGGCGCAGCCGCTCGAACGTCCCCATCCCACGGGGCGACCATACTACGCCTCGCTCGGTGATGGCTAGTGGCCACCCGACGTTGTGGATCGCTCCCGGCGACATGGAACGATCGCGACCATGCGCGGCGACCGCGAGAGTTGCCTGATTGCCTTTCATCAGCCCACTTGAGAGAGTGGCCGCGTGTCAGGCCGGAGGCGGTGCCCCAAGTGCGACGCTCCAGTCGAGGGCGAGTTCCCCTTCTGCCCTCTCTGCGGCCACGACTTCACCGCCGAGCAAGACGCTCGGACTGCGGGAAGGGCGATGCCGGGGCGACGAGCAATAGCCGTCTTGTTGATCATCATCCTCGCGGTCGTCGGTCTAGGGGCCACGATCTATTGGCGCGACCGTGACAAGGCTGGGTCGACCGCCCGGACGGGAAGAGCCTACGACAGGCCCACCCTGCAGCTGGCTGCATCGAACAACGTCTTGCCGGCTGTGATGGCCGAGCGGCTGAGGATCGCGACCGAGACCTGTGACATCTTCAGAATGATCCGCGCGGGGTACGGATATCTCGCAACCGCGTGCCGCTCGAATATTGTCGGCGGGAATCCATGGTGGGGCGACATGTCACCACGCCAGCTTCGCGACGTTGCGCGCGCGCTGATCCTCGCAAAGCGGTAACCCTCCGCGGTACCCTCCTGCCTCCCGGCAACCACCGCGAATGCGTTTGTCACCTCGTCGTCGTTCTCGTCAGAGCCCATCGCGAGCGAGCGTGTCCGAAGCCTGCATTTACGTAGAGGCTTGCGCGCCTGTGAACGCTGCCTAGAGTTTGCAGTGTGGCACGTATCGAGGGGGTCGGTATCAGTGATCGCGACGGCTGGTGGCTCGTCGACCGGCTACGCGCGTCCGGTCGCGCAGACGACGTTACCGCGGCATACGCGATCGAGGCCGCGATCGAGGCCGACGAAGAGCTCGATTGCCTCACGTCGGCCGAGAAGGATGCCGTGATCCTCGCCCTCGCCCAACACCCGGTCACCCTCATCAAGCTCCGCAATCAGCTCGGGCGCGAAAAGCGCGACCGCCGCTGACACCGGCGAAAGAATCCGCGGACGGAAGCGGCTGACGTCCGAAGGTGCCGCTCCCTCGAGGACTCGCTTCACTCCCGCCCGCCCCCTCAGTTGTAGGCAAGTACGGGCAAATTGCAACCGGCGAGGCCGCCGACGACGGTGGATTTCGAGCCGGGTGTCGACAGGAACGGGATTGGCGCGAGGTGACCATCGGTGTGCATCGGAGGTTGCGCTGGATGCTGCGAAGGCGAGAAAGATTCCGAACGTAAGGCTGGCGCGTCCGGAGCGCGCCCGCGGGGAAGTGCACGTGCGGGATGCACCGGCGCCAGAGGGCCGGCCTCGAACGGCTCGTCACTCGGGAAGGAAAGGGTCAGCAGGCGCGGGTTGTAATCCGGAAAGATGGCTACAATCGGGGCTGCCGATGCTGGTGTTGAGAACTGCGGTTGCCGTGATCGCGATTGACGCGTGCCTCTGGCTGCTCTCGAACAGCATGCCGCTTGTCGCATTCCTCGTTGCTGCCGCCGCTCTCCCGTTCGTAGTCGGCAGAGGCAATCACCCGCGCTCGCGCGGCGTGTGGCTCGGTCAGCTCACCGACGCGACCCCCAGTTCACGGGGGGCGCGGACGCACTCCGATTCCGGTCGGCATACGCGTACCGATTAGTCCGCGACATGAGCCGACGCGGCCTCGTCGGCTCCAGATCAGCCTCCGGCACCGACCTGACCGGCAGAAACCGCCGAGAATGGCGTGGCTCAGACCGGATCGCGGACCACGGGCAAGGACGGCGCAGATTACGTCTCTCGGAAGTAGGTTCCGACCTCGAGTGGACTGTGTGGACACGCGCGTTCACCGGTCGCGCGCACGGGCGTCCCGCTTCACGCCAGCTTCACACGAGCTTCGCGAACGCTTTGCGAAGTTCGCAGCTGGCTCTCAGGTTCCGCTGCTTCGCTGATGGAGCAACCGGGATTCAATGAGAGGAGCGAGATGAACGCGATCGAGAGCAACGGACGGGGTCGGCGGCGCGTATTGCTGATCGGGGCACCGTTCGCCGTAGGCGCAGCGGCCGGAGCCGCCATGTTCGCAGGACTGGGAGGCTCGAGCAGGTCCGATGCTCCAGGCACGGGCGCAGTGACGCAGGCTGCCGCTGCCACGTCGGCGAACGTCGTGCAGACGACGTCCCAGTTCGATGCGGAGACGATCTACAAGCGGGACAGCCCGGGTGTCGTGGATATCACGGTGACGGAGGCTGCGTCCCAGGGCGACGGCCAAGGGCTGTCGCCGTTCGTTCCGGGCGGTGGCTCTCGTCAGGCGCAAGCCGAGGGGACGGGGTACGTCTACGACAACAGCGGCAACATCATCACTGCCGACCACGTCGTCAGCGGTGCGACGAAGATCAGCGTCCGGTTCAGCGACGGAACGACGGCTACAGCAACCCTCGTAGGGGCGGACCCGTCGACGGACACCGCCGTGATCAAGGTCTCCGTGCCGGCGAGCAAGCTCACACCGCTCGTGCTCGCCGACAGCTCCACCGTCGAACCAGGTGAAGGTGTGGTCGCGATCGGAAGCCCGTTCGGCTACTCCGAGAGCATCACCGCCGGCGTCGTCAGCGCCGTCGACCGCAATATCGAGGCACCCAACGGATACACCATCCCGAACACCCTCCAGACGGATGCCGCGCTCAACCACGGCAATTCGGGTGGGCCTCTGATCGATTCGAGCGGCAAGGTCGTCGGAACCAACGTCCAGATCGCAACCGGGGACGAGAACGGCGGGAGCTCCAACGCAGGCGTCGGCTTCGCCGTCCCCTCCAACACGGTCAAGACCGTCGTCGACGACCTGATCGCCGGCAAGACCGTTCAACACGCGTACCTCGGCGTCGCGGTCGGCGACTCCGCCTCCGGGACGGGTGCTCAGGTCGGGACCGTTCGGGCGGGCAGCCCTGCTGCGACCGCGGGGCTCAAGGCCGGTGATGTCATCACCGCCGTCGACGGCACGAAGATCACGAACGCCAACGAGCTCACTGCAGCCGTCACCGAGCACCAACCCGGCGAGACGCTGCATCTCACCGTCACGAGGGGCGGATCCACGCTCAACCTGTCCGCAAAGCTCGCAACCCGGCCGGCGACGACCACGGCCTGAGCTGCGTTCATCATGCCGGCACCGCGTGACCGACGCAGCGGTACGGCGCGAGCAGCCCACCGGGACGCCAGGCTCTAGCCTGGCGTCCCGGCCCTGAGGCCGGGCCCCTACACTTCTCACGTGCGTCGCTACCACCTGACCACCTTCGGTTGCCAGATGAACAGCCACGATTCCGAGCGCATCAAGGGAATGCTCGAATCGCTCGGCCTCGGCGAGGCGACCTCGAAGGACGACGCCGACGTCTTCGTCTTCAACACCTGCACGATTCGCGAGAAACCCGACACGAAGCTCTCGGCGTACCTCGGCGACGCGGGAGCTCGAAAGCGGCAGAACCCCGAGCTCGTGATCGCCGTGGGTGGCTGCTTCGCCGAAGCGCAACGGGAGCGTATCTTCGATCTGTATCCGCAGGTCGACGTGGCTTTCGGACCTGGTTCGATCCCGCACCTCGGCGACTGGGTCGGTGTGGGAGGCGAGGGTGTGGCGCGTTCGCGTTTCGGAACCCACGAGCACTTCGCCGGCCATCTGCCACAGCACCGCGAGCGGCCTGCACACGCATGGGTGCAGGTTTCGATGGGCTGCAACTCCACCTGCTCCTACTGCATCGTGCCGGCGGTGCGCGGGCGCGAACAGAGTCGCCGCCCCGGTGACATCGTCGCCGAAGTGACCAGCCTCGCGAACGATGGAGTCCGCGAGATCACGTTGCTCGGCCAGAACGTCAACTCCTGGGGTCGTGACCTGACACCTGAGATCCGCACCGAGTTCGGCGAGTTGCTGCGCGCCTGCGACGCGATCGAGGGCATCGAGAGGATCCGTTTCACGAGCCCGCATCCGAAGGACTTCCGCGAGCCTGTGATCGCTGCGATGGCCGAATGCCGGGCTGTCTGCGAGCACATTCACCTCCCGCTGCAATCCGGATCGACTCGCGTCCTCAAAGCAATGCGGCGCACCTACACGCGCGAGCGGTACATCGTCCTCGCCGAACGGCTCCGGGAAGCGATTCCCGATCTCGCCCTCGGCACGGACGTCATCGTCGGCTTTCCGGGCGAAACCGAGGCTGACTTCGAGCAGACGCTCGCCGTCGTCGAGGAGGTGCGCTACGACAGCGCGTTTACGTTCATTTACTCTCCCCGCCGCGGGACGGATGCCGCGGCGATGGCCGACCAGGTGCCCGAGCCGGTGAAGCACGATCGCCTCGAGCGGCTGGTCGACGTGGTGCAGCGGACCGCAGCCGAACGGAACGCCGAACGCGTCGGACGGGTGGAGCAGGTTCTCGTCGAGGGCCAGAGCAGAACGGATCCTTCGCTGCTTGCGCGGCCGCACACGTCGAAACACGACGGTGAACTTCAGCGGCACCGGCCAGCCCGGCGATCTCGTCGACGTCGCGATCGAGGGATCGACGTCGACGACGCTGCGCGGCCGGATCGCTGCCGCCGTGCCAGCCTGACCGGGCGGCGGGGATGGTCGCAGTGATCGCCGTATTCGGCCCGACCGGTTCGGGCAAGACCGTTGTGGCGGAGACGATCGCGGACCGATGGGGAACCGCTGTCGTCTCCTGTGACGCGCTGCAGGTGTACCGCGGACTCCGGCTCCTGACGAACCAGCCGGACCGGCCGACGGCGCTCGTGGGAATTCGCGACCTCGACGAGGAAATGTCCGTCGGCGCATACGCCGTGCTTGCCCACGAGGCGATCGACGAGCTCGTCAGCCGCACAGGGCGTGCAGTCGTGAGCGGCGGCACCGGCCTCTATCTGCGGGCAGCGCTCGCCGATCTCCACGTACCGCCGCCGCCAGCCGACGGTGTGCGCGAGCGGGTCTGCGCCGAGGTCGAGGGCGACCCGTTGGCCGCCCATGAGCGGCTCGCCGAACTCGATCCGCGGGCGGCAGCGGCCGTCCACCCGAACGACAAACAGCGACTGATACGCGCTCTCGAGCTCGCGGAAGCCGGCGACACTCTCGTGCCCGCCGACGATCGTCTCTGGGCGAACACGACCCGTCACGCGACGCTTATCGTGGGCCTCGACGTGCCCGCCGACGAGCTCGAGCGCCGGATCGTCCTCCGGACCCAGGCGATGTTTGCGCACGGCGTCGTCGAGGAGGTGCGCGACGCGCTGGCGCTAGGCGTCTCGCCAACAGCAGCCAAAGCGCTGGGGCTGAAAGAGATCGCAACACTGCCCGAACGGGAGGCACGCGAGCGAATTGTCGTTCGCACACGCCGCTACGCGGCCTATCAGCGGAAGTGGATGCGTAGGATCCCCGGCCTCGTTAGCGTGGACGGCACGCGCAAACCGGAGGAGGTGGCAGATGCAATTTTCGAAGTGGCACGCGCTCGGCAATAGCTACATCGTGGTCGAGCAGCCCGACGCCGGGCCACTCACGCCGGCGCGTGTTCAGCGGCTCTGCTCGGTCGCCGTCGGGATCGGCTCCGACGGTGTTCTCGAAATTGCCCACCATTCCGGCGACCGTGCAGAGGTGACGATCTGGAACCCTGACGGCTCGACATCCGAGATGTCGGGCAACGGCGTCCGCATCGCTGCCCGTTGGCTTGCCGCGGAGACCGGGGCCGCGCAGGTCACGATCGAGGCCGGGGGCCGCCCCATCGTCGCGAGGATGCTCAACACGCTCGACGCCGAAACGGACATCGGGGACGTCGGCGTCGATGCCCCCGAGTCGATCGACGGGATCGAGTTGACGGCGGCATCGATCGGAAACCCACACGCGGTGATCCGGCTCGACGATCCGACCCGTGATGACCTCCTTCGCCTCGGCCCGCTCGTCGAGAGACATTCCCGGTTTCCCGACCGCACGAACGTCCAACTCGTCCGCGTCGACGGGCGCCACGACCTGACCGTTCTCGTCTGGGAGCGTGGGGTAGGGGAGACGACTGCTTCCGGCTCGTCGTCCGTCGCCGCTGCTGCGGTTGCCGTCGAGCGCGGGTGGTGCGACAGCCCCGTCACCGTGCACCTCCCGGGCGGGGAGCTCCATGTGCGCATCGCAGACAGGCAGGCGACGCTCACCGGCCCGGCAGAACGCGTTGCATGGGGCTCGACCATCCTCTAGCCCGACCCCGGAGAGATCGATCGCGACGGAACAGGCTAGAAGGAGAGTGAGCGTACGTGCTTGCGCACGACGCCGAAGCGCATCTCCGCCGGGGCTGGTAGCTTCCCCGCGATTCCGATGTTCGCCCTACAACCAAGTCGCCTGTGCGTTCACTGCCGTTGTAGCTCGGCGTTCCTCGGAAGACCAGCCGTCAGCCGCCGGACCGTTCGACCAACCGCGACCTTCGCTTCACAATCGCGGCGGGTCAGACACCGGGCGGCATCGTGGCCGTAGGGCAAGTCGTCGACCAGAGGTTCCTCGGGGCCGGGTTCGCCGCTGTCCTGTGCATCGTCGTATTCGTCACCGTCGCCGGAAACGTGCCGCCGGCGCTCGCGGCGCCGAACACGTGCGGGATTCCAGGCGCCGACGGACCGCGCCCGACGCTCGGAGGGACGGTGAACACGTATTTCCCCGGGACCTCCGTGTCGGTTCCGGCCGGAGCCACGTCCCTCGATGTCGGCGCCGGGATGGGCGCGGCAACGCCGATCGCCGCCGGTGACAAGGTCCTCATCATCCAGATACAGAGCGCTGAGCTGGACTCGACCAACACCGATGCCTATGGCGACGGGATCGTCGGCGAGCCCCCGAGCGGGGCCACCAACTGGGCCTCGGCCGGCACCTACGAGTTCGCGGTCGCCGCCAACAGCGTGGGCATTTCGGGTGGCACGCTTCAGCTCTCGGCCGGGACGGACAACGCATACGTAAGCTCTGCCGCCACGGCTTCCATGGGGCAGCAGACCTTCCAGGTCGTCCGGGTGCCCCAATTGTCGAGCGCGACGCTTGGAAGCAACGTCACGGCAACTCCGTGGAACGGGGCTGCCGGCGGGATCGTCGCGCTCGATGTCGCGGGCACGCTCGACCTCAACGGCTTCCGTATCGACGTGAGCGCGAGAGGATTCCGAGGCGGCGTGGGACGGCAACTCACGGGCGGCGCCGGCGGAGCGAACACCGATATTCGGACGTCCGCTGCGAATGCCTTCAACGGAGGGAAGGCCGAGGGAGTAGCCGGAACGCCGCGATACGTCTTCGACGGAACGACCTCGACCGACACAGGGGTCGAGGGCTATCCGAACGGCAGTCTTGCTCGTGGCGCACCCGCCAACGGTGGTGGCGGCGGCACCGACGGCAACCCCGCGGCGAACGACCAGAATTCCGGCGGCGGTGGCGGCGGAAACGGGGGGGCCGGCGGCCGGGGCGGCAACTCGTGGTCGTCGAATCTCGCAGTCGGAGGTGCCGGAGGCGCAGCCGTTCCGGGACCCAGCAGCACGCACGTGGTGCTCGGCGGCGGCGGCGGGGCTGGAACCCGCAACAACGCCGGGCCTTCGAGCGGAGGTGTGGGCGGGGGACTCGTGCTCCTCGACGTCGGCTCTCTCGCGGGGACCGGCGAGATCCGCGCGAACGGCGCCGACGGGCAAACGGCGGCAAATGACGGTGGCGGCGGCGGCGGCGCAGGGGGAAGTGTCGTCGTGACGACCGCAACCGGCCAATTGTCGGGATTGACCGTGAACGCGAACGGCGGTGGCGGTGGCGACGCGTGGCCCACCCAGGCTCCTGGCGGCTTTCCCGGCGAACGCCACGGCCCCGGTGGTGGTGGCGGCGGGGGCGCCATCCTCCTCTCCACGACCGGCGCGACGACGAGCACGGGCGGCGGTGTGCACGGCATCACGACCACGGCGAGCGATGCGTACAACGCAACCGATGGCTTCGGAGGATCGGTGGGCACCGTCGCCGGATCGCTTCCCGGCGCCGGTAACGCGTCGAATTGTTCGCCTCTGCTGACCGTGGCGAAGACCACGTCGACCCCGAACGTCACGAACACACCGTCCGGCACGACCGCCACGTACACGATCGCCGTCGCGAACGCAGCGGGCAGAGCCGTAGCGCAAGACGTTGCCCTGGCGGACGTACTGCCGACCGGAGTCACATTCGCGTCCACCGGTATCGTCACCCTCGCTGGGGGCGCCACGAGACCCCTGGTGTCGGAACCGGTGGCTGGTGCCGGCTCGCCGAGCTGGAGCCAGTTCACGATTCCCGGCGGCGGTTCCGTCTCGGTGACATTCTCCGTCGACGTTGCGTCGACCGTCACGGCAACCACGCTGCAGAACCCAGCGGCCGCGACGTATCTCGACCCGGCACGTACGACGGTGAGCGGCACGACGACGACGACGTACGACCCGGCCTCGAGCGCCGCGGAAGACGTCAGTGTCGGCTGGCCGGACATCACGATCGCAAAAAGCCACGGCACCACCTTCGCTCGAGGCGGCTCGTACCCGTACACCCTCACGATCGCGAACAGCGGCGACGCAGCCTCGAGTGGGCCTATCACGGTCACGGATGTGATACCGGCCGGTCTGACGCCGACGCTGGCGGCAGGAACGGGCTGGACGTGCGGGATCGTGACGCAGACAGTGACATGCTCGCGCTCCGACGCTCTCGCGGCAGGAGCCGGCTATCCGGCGGTCACGGTCACGGTCGCTGTGAGCCAGTCGGCGGCGAGCTCGGTCACGAACACGGCAGCCGTCGCGGGCGGCAACGAGCAGGTGACGGGCAACAACAGCGCCTCGGACCCAACCGCCATCGCCAGCAGCTCCGACCTGTCGGTGACGAAGACCTCGACTCCGAATCCGTACAGCTCGGGGAGCGTCATCACCTACACCATCGCGGTGAGCAACAGCGGCCCCTCCGACGTAGTCGGAGCGACCATCAGCGACCCCATTCCGGCGAGCATCACCGGAGTCACGTGGACGTGCACCGTCACGACCGGGAGTGGGGCATGCTCGAGCGCATCCGGAAGCGGAAACGCGATCGGCACCACCGTCGACGTCGCCGGCGGAGCCGTCGTAACGCTGACGGTGACGGGCACTGTGACCGCCGGGACGACCGGGACGGTCACGAATACGGCAACCGTCGCGGCGCCCGCGGGCACGGTCGACCCGACACCCGGAAACAACGCCGCAACGGATACGAACCCGACACTACCCACCGCCGATCTCGCGGTCACGAAGACCTCCGCGCCCGATCCGTACGTGGCAGGCACGCCGATCACCTACACGGTAACGGTGACCAACAACGGGCCGGACGCTGTCACCGGAGCCACGTTCGGCGACACCGTGCCGTCGCAGATCACCGGCGTCTCCTGGAACTGCGCCGTCGCCGGCACCGGCTCCTGCGGTGCCACCTCCGGCTCGGGCAACGGCATCTCGACCACCCTCGACCTCGCGAACGGCGCGGCAGCAACCTTCGCGATCAGCGGCACGGTAGACCCGATCGCGACCGGACCGATCTCGAACACCGCCTCGGTGAGCGCACCGTCGGGTACGACCGACCCCTCGCCGGGGAACAACTCGGCGACGAACGACAATCCGGCGGGATCGGTGCAGTCCGACCCGCAGATCGGGATCTCACCGAGCTCGAGCTCCGGCTCGACCGGGAGCAACGCGGCCTTCACGGTCGACGTCACGAACAACGGCCCGAATTCAGCCCAGAACGTCCACGCCGTCATCACCGTGCCCGCCGGCCTCTCGGTCGTTTCCGCAGCCGGCACGGGCTGGAGCTGTGGGGTGGCGCTCACCGTCGTCACGTGCGATCTCTCCGGCCCGCTCGGCGCGGGCGCGGTCGTCCCGCCGATCGTCCTGTCGACGATCCTCCCGGGAGCCGCAGGAAACTACACGATCACCGCCGCAGTCAGCTCGTCGACCCCGGACACGAACAGCACCAACAACGACGCCGGCGCATCGGTGACGGTGAACGCGCCACAACCGCCGGCAGGACCGCCGGTAGCATTGCGGGCCGACCTCGCGCTCACGAAGAGCACCTCGGCGGCCGCCGCAACGAGCGGCGATCAGCTCAGCTTTGCTCTGGCAGTGCACAATGACGGCCCGGATTCAGCCGCCGACGTCGCCCTCGCCGACACACTGCCGGCAGACCTTGTGTTCGTCTCGGCAACGGGAGACGGCTGGACGTGCGCAAACACTGGAGTGACGGTCACGTGCACTCGCGGTCAGCTGACATCCGGCGCGACCGCGACGGTGACACTCTTGGTGACCGCAGAGCGCGGAGGCTCGATCACGAACACCGCCCGCGTGAGCTCGAGTACGGGTGACCCGAATCCGGCGAACAACACCAGCTCGGTGACCCTGTCGATCGCCGGCAGTGTCGACCTCGCGATCAGCAAGACGGCGTCGGCCGCCACGTTCGTCCCGGGCAAACCGCTCTCGTTCACGATCGTCGTCAGGAACTCAGGCCCGGACGACGTCACGGGCGCTCGGATTCGTGATCTCTTGCCGAGGGCAATGAACGGCTTCACGTGGACGTGCTCCGCCGTCCAGGGACGGTGCGCCGATCCCGCAGGGATGGGATCGATCGTGCAGACGGCGGACATCCGCTCGGGTGGCCGTGTCACCTACGAGCTCACCGGGATCGTGACGCAGCCGAACGTGACTGCGATCGTCAACCGCGCCACGGTTTCTGCTCCTCCCGAGGTGCTGGACAGCGATGCGTCGAACAACGAGGCGACCGCCCGGGCGAGGGTCGGCGTCGTTCCGACACGTCTGGGGGTGACCGTCTCGCTACGTGACGACACGGTCGCCTCAGGCGAGCCCGAGCACCTCGTGATCAGGACGACGAATACAGGTCAAGCTGTGGCCCACGGCGTGGTGACGTGCATCACGATCCCACCGGGCGCGAGCGTCGCCAGGGTGAGCGGTGGATCCATGGTCAACGGTCGCTACTGCTGGCGGTCGTCCTCGCTCGCACCGGCCACCACGGTGACGTACGTGATCGACGTTCTCGGCGATCGGCGCCAAGCGCAGCGCCTGACGTTCGTCGCGAGCGCCGTCGCCCGCAACGCCCCGGCAGTGCAAGCGACGGCCCGGTTGATCGTGCTCGCCGCCGTGAAGACGATCAGCGGTGGATACACCGGATGATCCGACTCGGGCTGCTCGTCGCGACCGCCGCCTTCACCCTCGTCGCAACCGCCGGCGCGGCCAACGCTGCAACGGCGAAGAGCTCCGGCGTCACAATCGCTCGACTCCTGCTCACGACACCTGCGCGCAATGCCCCCCGGGACTCGAGCTCCCTCGTCACGACGGTCTCGCCCGTGCGACCGCTCACCCGGCAGCAGACGGCGCTTCCCGTCACGGCCGAGTGGCGCGACGAGCGGAAAGCTCTGTGGCTCCGCGTTTTGCTTCCCGGCCGCCCGAACGGTCATGCAGGATGGATCAGAGCGACCTCTGCGAGGCTCGTGTCGTCTCCGTGGCGCCTTCTCGTGATCCGTTCTCGGCGCGAGGTGCTGTTGCTGAGGAACGGGAAGCCCGTCGAGCAGCTTCGCACGGTCGTCGGCGCGCCGGCGACACCCACGCCTCGCGGCCAGTTCTTCGTCGTCGAGCACGTGACGCAGGCCGAGGGGTCTCCGCTCGGGCGCTGGGCGCTGGCGACGAGCGCCCATTCCAGCGTTCTCCAGGAGTTCGACGGCGGGCCGGGCCAGATTGCCCTCCACGGGCGGCGCGGCCCGCTTGCGATCGCGCCGCTCGGAACGGCGGCGTCGCACGGCTGCATCCGCTTCGCCAATGCCGCCGTGGCGCGGCTCGCACGCCTCCTGCCGAACGGCACACCGGTGGAAATCCGCTAGGGATCCGTCGCGTCGCCTGGTTCGAAGGTCATACCCGGGTGTCAGACGGCGATCTCGAACTCCCGCAGAACGTCGTTCAGCGATGTCTTCAGGTCGGTCGAGGCGCTGCGTTCGCCGACGATCAGGGCACATTGCAGCCCGTAGGAGCCGGCCGCGAATTCCTTCTGGCGGACGCCTGGGAGGACGACCTTGCGGGCCGGCACCTCACCGCGATACTCGACCGGATCGGCGCCCGTGATGTCGATGATCGGTATCGACGCCGAGAGCACGACGTTCGGCGCGATGACGGCCCCGGCACCGACGCGCACACCCTCGACGATCACTGCCCGCGAGCCGATGAACGCGCCGTCTTCGACGATCACCGGCGCCGCCTGCGGGGGCTCCAGCACCCCGCCGATCCCCACTCCGCCCGCGAGGTGCACGTCGGCGCCGATCTGTGCGCACGACCCGACGGTCGCCCAGGTGTCGACCATCGTCCTCGGCCCGACCCAGGCGCCGATGTTCACGTACCCGGGCATGAGGACGCAGCCTTCGGAGAGAAACGATCCGTACCGGGCGACCCCGGGAGGCACGACCCTCACGCCACGGTCGGCATAGTCCGACTTGACGGGGATCTTGTCGAGGAAATGGAGCCCGCCGATGTCCATCGGCTCGACCTTGCGGATCCGGAAGTAGAGCAGGATTGCTTTTTTCACCCACTCGTTCACCAGCCACCCCTCACTCGTGGGCTGCGCGACGCGAATCGCGCCCGCATCGAGCAGGCGGATCGCATCCTCGATGCCCGGGGCGTCGAGCGAGCCCGACTCCCACATCTCGTCGATCCGCTGCGAGAGCTCCATCACCGTTGATTCTCGCGAATCCTGAGACCGCGCGGGGCGGAAGGCATCAGAGAGCCCGTTCGAGGATCTCGACGGCCCGCCGGCACTCGCCGTCGGTAGGCACGAGTGCGAAGCGGACATAGCCCTCGCCCGACCTGCCGAGAAACGACCCCGGCACCACGAGCACTCCCTGCTCGAGCAGACGGGTTGCGAAGCCCTCGGACGTCTCGCCGGCAGGGGTGGCGACCCAGAGGTACATCGTCGCCCGACCGCCGGCGTCACGCAGGCCAATCCTTGCAAAGAGGTCGAGGAAGATGTCCCTTTTACGGGCATAGGTCTCGCGGGCACGCTCCACGTGCGTCTCATCGCTCCAGGCCACGACCGATGCCCGCTGCACGAACTCCTGCGGCGCGGTGCCGACATTCGGACGGAACTGCTTCAGCGCGGCGACGAGCACCGGATCGCCGGCGACGAATCCGGAGCGATATCCCGTCATCGACGAGCGCTTCGAAAGCGTGTTGAACACCGCCAGGTTCGTCCAATCCGGGAGTTGCAAGGCCGAGACGGGCGGCTCGTCGAACCAGAGCTCCGTGTAGGCCTCGTCCGACGCCAGGACAAAATCGTGCCGGCGGGCGAGCGCCGCGAGCTGCTCGTAGAAGCCGATTGGCGCGGTAGCTCCGGTGGGGTTGTTGGGGTAGTTGACCCACACGAGAGCGGTGCGGCGCCATGTCTCCACGGCGACGGCGGCGAGATCGGGCAGAAAGCCGTTTGCCTCGAGGAGCGGCAGCTCCTCGACCCGGCCGCCTGCGAACTGTGCGCCCCGTGCGCCGACCGGGTACCCGGGCTCCGTCGAAATCACGGTGTCGCGGCCGCCCGCGAGGTCGAGGACGACCTGGGCGAACGAGAAGATCGCCTCTTTCGAGCCGAGCGTCGGGATCACGTGGGCCTCCGGGTCGAGCAACGCTCCGAACCGCCGGCCGGCCCACGCCGCCACCGCCTCGCGCAGCTCGGGCAGCCCGACGGCGGCCGGATATCCCATCCGCTCACGCACCCCGTCCCGCAAGGCAGAGATGATTCGCGGATCCGTCGGCTCGCGCGGGTCACCCATGCCGAAGTCGATCACCTCGAGGCCCTCGGCCCGGCGTGCTGCGGCAGCCTGGTTGAGCCGCACGAACGGGTAGGTCGCCTGGCCGCGGAGGACGGGGGAGACGGGCATCGGTGTCAGTCGGTGAGAAACCGGTACAGCGTCTCGTACGCCTTCACGAGGGCTTCGATCTCGACGAGTTCGTCGCGGCGATGGGCGTAGCGGGTGGCTCCGGGGCCGAAGTTGATCGCGTCGATCCCGCGCGTCGTGAAGTCGGCGACGTTCGTCCACGCTTGCTTCGGCTCGATCCTGAGATCGCCGGCATCGCGCAACGCCTTCAGGAGCGGAGTATCGGTCACGACCGTCGCGGGCGGTGAATCGCCCGTGATCTCGAGCTCGGCGCCTGCGGGCGTCAGCGACCGCAGGTACTCTGCCGCGCTCTCGGGCGTTCGGTCCGGCGCGTAGCGGAAGTTCAGCGTTGCGACCGCGCGGTCGGGGATCACGTTGTCGGCGATGCCCGAGTCGAGACGTGTGATCGAGATCACCTCGTAGAACGGCAGGCCGCCGACGATCGCCTCGCGGCGTTCGAGCGCCGCGATCGCAGCGAGCCCTTCGATGGCCTTCTCGATCGCGTTCTCGGCTGCCCAGGGGCGGGCCGAGTGGCCGCTGATTCCGGAGAACGTGACGCGTGCCCCCATGTTGCCGAGGCAACCGGCCTGAATCGTGAGATCGGTCGGCTCGAGCAGGATCGCCAGGTCGGCGGCCGACGCGAGCCGAGACCGCTCGAACAGCTCGGGCAGGGGGCTGAACTGGGCGGGAAGCTCCTCCTTGCCGAACAGGAGCAGCGCGGTATCGACCGCCCCCGGCTCGCAGAGCGCCAACTCCCGGATGACCTCGAGCGCAACCGCGACACCCCCCTTCATGTCGGTAGCGCCGCAGCCGTGGACGCAGCCGTCTTCAAGGCGGCCCGGCAGGTTGTCCTGGGCCGGCACCGTGTCGTAGTGCCCGACGAGCAGCACGAGCGGCGCTCCCGCCCTTCGGGGGCGCGAGAACACGAACGCATCCTCGCCGGCGTACTCGGCCACGAACGCCGGCGGCACGAGCGAAAGGAGATGGGAGCGCACCTCGGCCTCGTGCAGGCTTTCCGACGGGATGTTGACAAGCTCGAGCGTGCGTTGGGCAAGCCGCTGTGCCAGAGATGTCACGACGCGAGCGTACCGGCATACTCTCGGCATCACCCGCCGATCCGAACCCCCGGCAGGGCACGAGCCCGAGAAGGGGCTTCTGCTCGCCGTGCTGCCGAAAGGCGCCGATTCGGAGGACGAGTTGGGGGAGCTCCGCGAGCTGACGCGCACGGCGCTGGTCGAGCCGGTGGAGGCGCTCGTCCAGCAACGCGGCCGTCCCGACCAGAAGACGTACGTCGGCAAGGGCAAGCTCGAGGAGCTGAAGGCTCTCTACGTCGACAGCGGGGCGGATGTCCTCATCGTCGACGACGAGCTCGACCCCACCCAGCAGCGCGCGCTCGAGGATGCGCTCTCGACGCGGGTGGTCGACCGCACCCAGCTGATCCTCGACATCTTCGCGCAGCATGCTGTCAGTGCCGAAGGCAAGCTCCAGGTCGAGCTCGCACAGCTCGAGTACAACCTGCCGCGGATGCGAGGGATGTGGAAGCACCTCGAAAGGCTCGGCGGCGGCGTCGGCACTCGCGGCCCGGGCGAATCCCAGCTCGAGAGCGATCGACGCATGGCCCGGCGCCGCATCACCCAGCTGCGGGCACGGCTGAAGAGCCTCCGAGCGCAGCGCGGAGTGCGGCGCAAGGAGCGCAAGCGGGCGGAGGTGCCGACGGTGGCGCTGGCCGGATACACGAACGTGGGCAAGTCGACGCTGTTGAATGCACTCACGGGAGCGGAGGTGTCGGTCGAGAACCGGCTCTTCGAGACGCTCGATCCGACGACGCGTAGCTTCGAGCACGACGGCAAGCGGTACCTCGTGACCGACACCGTCGGATTCATCCGAAGGCTGCCGACGCAACTCGTGCAGGGCTTCGCGTCGACGCTCGAGGAGACACTGGTAGCCGACCTCATCCTTCACGTCGTCGACGCGTCGCTCCCCGAGGACAGGCTGCGCGAGCAGATAGCAGCCGTCGACGCGGTCCTCGGCGAGATCGGTGGGAACGACCTCCCGATCATGCTCGTGCTGAACAAGATCGATCGACTCGACCCACTCGGGCGACGACGGCTCGTGAATCGCTTTCCCGAGGCACAGCAGGTGTCGGCCGTGACAGGCGAGGGGCTCGACGCCTTGCGCGAACGCGTCGCCACCCTGTTCGCCGGCCGGTTCGAGGATGTGCGACTCCTCGTGCCGTACGACGAAGGCAACGCACTGTCCGCTCTCTACGCGCTCGGCGCCCCGATCGACGAAAGGCGCGACACGGACGCCGGAGTCCTGATCCGGGCGAAGCTCTCGCACCGGGACACCCGGCGTTTCGCGAGATATCTCGTTGCCGGCGACGACCTGGAGTCCGCGGCGACGACGTGATCGGGTTACGCGTCACAAGACTCCGCGACGACGCGGTGCTGCCGGAGAGGGCCAATAGCGGCGATGCAGGGCTCGATCTCAGCGCCTGTGAGCCTGTCACGCTCGGGCCGGGCGAGCGGGCAACGATCGGCACCGGTCTTGCAGTCGAGATCCCCGCCGATCACGCAGGCCTCGTCGTGCCGCGCTCGGGACTCGCGGTGCGCCACGGCCTCTCGATCGTGAACACACCGGGCGTGATCGATGCCGGCTACCGCGGCGAGATCCGCGTGATCCTGCTTAACACGGATCGCGAGCGGGCGTTCACCGTAGAGCCGGGAATGCGCATTGCGCAGCTGCTCGTCATGCCTGCGCCGGCTGTCGAGGTCGTCGAGGTGAGTGAGCTCTCGAAGACGACGCGGGGCGACGGTGGCTTCGGCTCGTCGGGGCTGAGTTGAGGCCGGAGCCGCGGGTCAGGGTCTCGGCGATTCTCCGTTGGCGGGGGCGAATCCTGCTCTGCCGCCACGAGAAGCGGGGAGTGGAGCACTGGTTGCTGCCCGGAGGCGGAGTCCGCAGCGGGGAAAGCCTGACGCAGGCGCTGCAGCGCGAGCTTGCCGAGGAAACCGGTCTCACCGGCGGAGGCGACGAGCTACCGGTGGAGGGGCCTGTCGTGATCGTCGACTCGATCTCGCCCGAGCGGAGCCTCTGGTCGAAGCACGTCGTTCACATCGTCTTCGCGGGCGAGCTCAACGGATCGCTCGCCGACCTCGTCTCCCGCGACGAGGCGGTGCGCGGCCACCGACTCTTCGACCTCGAGGAGCTCGAGGGGCTGGCCCTGCATCCGCCGCTGGGCCACTTCCTACGGCGCTTCCAGCCCGGAGACCCGTGCGTCTACCTCGGAGCCCTGTGGGCGCCGTGAGCCGTTCTCTCACCTGGGACGGGTGTTTCAACGTGCGAGACCTCGGAGGCCTTGAAACGGCCTCAGGAGGCCGCACGCGGCATGGTGCGGTGATACGGGCGGACAACGTCCGCCGGCTGTCGGCCGCGGGGTGGCGGAGCGCGCTCGACCACGGGGTGCGTCTTCTCGTCGACCTGCGCTTCGAGGGCGAGAGCCCGGGCGAACCAAGCCCGCCCGACCCGGTCGAAGTCGTCGGTATCTCCCTTTTCGGAAGGCACGACCCGAAGGCCGAGAGGGAGTTCGACGAGCGCGTCCGGGACGCAGACGACGTCGCAGCCGTCTTCGCCGACGGCTATATCCGCACGCTCGAACGAAGCCCGGAACGCGTAGCGGCAGCCGTGAGAGCAGTATCGGACAGCGATTACGCCGACGGCATCGTCGTCCACTGCTTTGCCGGCAAGGACAGAACGGGCATCGTCTCGGCGCTCTTGCTCGGCGTTGCCGATGTACCCGACGAGATCGTTGCCGCCGACTACGCCGAGAGCGGACGCAACATGTCGCCACTCTTCGAGGACTGGATGGCAACCGCCGCGAACACATCGGAGTTGGCGCTGCGACGACGTCTCGTCCAGGCCCCACATGCGACCATGGTCACTGTTCTCGCCTGGCTTCGCGACAATGCCGGCGGAGCGGCGGGTTACCTCCGCGAAGCCGGGCTCTCCGGGGATCAGGTGAGACGGTTGCGTCAGCGACTCGCGACATGATCGCTCAACGGCCGCCGCGAGCCCGGGCTCGGGCCGCCGACACCGAATGCGCGAGGCGCTCCAGTTCGTCGCCGAGCGGCTCGAGGCGGCCGTCCCCGCCTGCGTGCTCGAGCCCACGTGAGAGCAGCCAGTCCGCCAGAACCGGGTTGCGGGGAAGGAGCGGCCCGTGGAGATAGGTGCCGATCGCCGCCGCCACCCGGCAGCCTTCGAGACCGGAACTCCCGTCGTTGCCGTGACCCGCGAGGACGCGTCCGAAGGGGGTTGCGCCCGGATCGAGCAGCGTCCGGCCTGCGTGGTTCTCGAATCCGGCGACGGTCACGGCCACTCCGCCGCCGAGCTCGACCTCGAGCAGCACGTCGCCGATCAACCGCCGCTCGCCCGCGACGGTCTCGAGCGAGAACAGGCCTGCACCCGGCAGCCAGCTGCCGTCGCGCCCCCGGTATCCACGTCCGAGCAGCTGATAGCCGCCACACACCGCCAGAAGGGCCGTCCCCGTCTCGACCGCCTGACGGAGATCATCGCCCCTCCGCGCGAGGTCCGGCGCGACGAGGGCTTGCTCGCGGTCCTGGCCGCCACCGACGTACACGAGATCGAATGCCCACGGCTCCAACGACTCACCCGGCTCGACCGACGTCACCTCGACCGCGTGTCCACGCAGAGCCGCGCGCCGGGCGAGCACGGCGATGTTGCCCCTGTCGGCATAGATATTGAGGTAATCCGGATACAGATGCGCGACGGAGATCCTCACCGCGTCTCCTCCCAGAACGGCCGCACGAGGCCACGGGAGACGGTGATTGCCCGCAACTCGAGCATCGCCGTGTAGGTCGGAAGCACACCGAGCTCGCCGCCGTCAGGGACGAGTGCGAGCCCTCGATCGAGAGCCTCGCGGAGATCGGGAATCACCTCGAGCTGCGCAGACGGGTAGCCGGCGTAGGTGAACCGCAACGCGAGCTCGGCGGCACGCGCACCGCTCACGACGATGCGCTCGGCCCGATCGAGCAGCGGCTCGAAGTCGACGTCCCAGATCCACGAGACGTCCCGACCGTCTGCGATGCGATCGTTGAGGGCAATCACGAGGGTCTCGGGGACGCCGCCCTCCTCGAGCGTCCGGATGGCCTCGTTCGCCCCGGTGGGGTTCTTGATCAGCAGCATTAGGATTCGCCGGTTGCCGGCCTCGATGCGCTCGAACCGGCCGAAAGCGGCGGTGAACGTGCCGAGCCCCGCAACGATCTCGTCGAGAGACGCGTCGAGCGCGAGGGCGACGGCAGCCGCTGCGAGGGCGTTGTAGACGTTGTAGAGCCCGGGGAGGGGAAGACGAACCCTGGCCGTTCCTGCCGGGGTGACGAGATCGAAGATCGACGCGTCGAGTCCCTGCAGGTCGATCGATCGCGCCGCGAGGTCGAGCTCGGGCCGCGCGTGACCGCACGCAGGGCAGCGATAGTCGCCGAGGTGCCCGACGTACGCGGCGGGGTACGCGTAGGGGCTCCCGCACCGGACGCAGTACTTCGAGTCGGCGGCGTGCTGAAGTGCAGGCCGGGCGAGCCGGGGATCGTCGACGCCGAAGCGCAGCGCCCGATCGCGCCCGTCGGCGAGCTCGGCGACCAGTGGATCGTCGGCATTAACGATCAGCATCGACGTGGGGGGCAGGGCTGCGACCGCCGAGCGCCAGCGGTCGGCGACGTGCTCGAGCTCGCCATAGCGGTCGAGTTGGTCACGGAAGAGATTGCCGAGCGAAACGACACGCGGTCGGACGCGCTGCATCACTTCCGGCAACGCAAACTCGTCGACCTCGAGCAGGCCCAGATCGGCATCTGTCGCGGCGAGCAGTGTCGACGCCACGCCCGAAGCGAGGTTGGCGCCCGAGTTGTTCCAGGCAAGCCGGTAACGGGTCCCGAGGATGCGCGCGAGCATGGCGCAGGTCGTCGTCTTCCCGTTCGTCGCCGAGACGACGGCGACGCCGGTCGGCAGCCTGGCTGCAAGCGCGTCGATCGCACTCGGATCGACCTTCCAGAGGAGCTTCCCGGGCAGCGTCGTACCACCGCCACGCCCGGCGACGCGCGAGAGGCGCCCGACCAGACGGGCGGCCGATGTTTCGGCCGTCAGGCGCATTCCCATGGGCTCCGAGCCTACCCGGCTCCGCACGCTGCGCCCCGTTCTGGCCCACTTGCACATTTCACAAAATGATCTAAAGTTATTGCAGATGACCAGGCCCCGGCGTCGGCACCCGGCCCTCGCCGGGATCGACGAGGCAGCGCTCGCGGAGTTTCGCGCAGGGATCAGACGGCGTTACACCGACGAGCAGATCCTCGAGCAGTTGCGCGCCAGCGCGACCCGGCTCGGCCGCTCGCCGACGATGCGTGAGTTCGCGGCCGACCCGGAGGCGGGCATGCATCCGCAGACGATCATCGAGCACTTCGGGACGTGGAACGCCGCGAAGCGCGCGGCGGGCTTGACCCCGCGCCGGTTCATCAGCCGGGACGAGCTGCTGGACCAGCTGCGGTTGCTCGGGGAGGAGCTCGGTCGGCCGCCGACGGCCCGAGATCTCGATGCAAATCGCAGGCGGATGGCGTCGAAGTCGTTGATCTGGCACACGTTCGGGTCGCTGAGCATCGCTCTGCGCGAGGCGGGCTTCGACGTGCCGGTGGGCGACGAGAAACTCGAGAGGGCGGTAGCTCAGGGGTGTGACGTCGCGCGAGAGCTCGGGCGGCTGCCCAAGATGGCCGACTGGAAGGAGGCCCGACGGCGCAATCCGGCATTGATGTCGGAATGGCAGGTCTACCGGCTCGTCGACATCGATACCGGTCCGTGGGCCGCGTTCCAGTATCTCGTGCGCGAGCGCCTCCGCGAGGAAGGGGTCACCGTGCATCCGGACGGCACGCTGTAGTCGCCGTTTACGCGGTGAGGCTGGCCAGCTTGGCGAGGCAGGAGACTCCCTCGTGCGGCGCCCGTACCGAAGGAAGCACCCTGGTTTCACGATAGGAGCGGTCGGGGCGGAATCGCGTCTCGTGAAGGATCCGACCACGTTCGATGTGCAGCAGGCGCCCTTCCGAGACCTCGTGCTTGCGAAGTGTCAGCCGGAGTGCACCCTCGACGACCTCGAGGGCCGACTTGGTGGAGGCGAAGAAGAGCTCGCGCCGCGCTCGGCCGATCCAGAGCGGCCGGGCCAGACCGCGAGCGAGATGGACCCTGGTCGGCATTCGATCGTCGAACCAGGCGGTCGCCATCGATCCCGAGAGCTCCTCGAGTGCGGCGTGATCCGACGTCGTCGCATGCATCAGGGCGAAGATCGCCTCCGAGTCCACCGTCATCTCCGGCTCGGCCCGCTCGAGGCCGTAGCGCGAAAAGATCTCTTCGTCGTTGACGATGATCCCGTTGTGGATGCCGACCACGGAACCGTGCCGGATCGGATGGTTGTTCGCTAGCACCATCGGATGACCCTTGGTGTAGTCGCGAACGTGAACCAGCGCATCGCTTGCGCTCTGCGGCAGCTCGACGTCCTCGAGGAGCTCGGTTGCGCCCGAAGGCTGCTTGTGGATCACGACCTCCGTGGCTGCACCGCGGTACGCGTAGCCGACAGCATCGGCACCGCGCTCGGCGATCCCAGCGAGGAGCGCCTGGGCAGCCAGGGTGCGGTCGACACCGGAATCGGCATCGAGGCTGTATCCCGCGATTCCGCACATCAGAGGATTCGACCACCTTGATCGGGCATATCGTGCTGAAGATATCGACAGAAGATGAGTTTTCTGTACGCGCTTTGAACGGCCTTTCCTGCGGTCTCGACGAAATGCCTCAAGTGGGGGACGCGCCCGGCCGATACGGTTGGCGTGGAAGGCAATGTCGCAGAGCCGCTGTTCGATCCCGTCTCCGACGAGGATGCCCTCGAGGCGTCCGGCGGGGCGACCCAGGATCCGCTGAAGCTCTACGTCCGGCAGATCGGCAGCGGACGCCTGCTGACGCACGCCGAGGAACGTGAGCTCGCGCGACGGAAGGACGAGGGCGACGAGGAGGCCAAGAGCCGGCTGATCGAGTGCAACCTCCGTCTCGTGATGTCGATCACCCGTCATTACACCCGCGCCGACGTGCCGCTGCTCGACCTCATCCAGGAGGGAAACCTGGGACTGATCCGAGCTGTCGAGAAGTTCGACTACACACTCGGCTACAAGCTCTCGACCTACGCGACCTGGTGGATCCGGCAGGCGGTCTCACGTGCGCTCGCCGAGCAGGGGAGAACGATCCGCCTTCCCGTTCATGTCGCCGACCAAGTTCGCCGGGTCACACGGGCGCGACGTACGCTCGGCCAGAAGTTCAATCGCGAACCATCGGTCGACGAGATCGCGGAGGAGGCGGGGTTCAGCCCGGAGAAGGTCGAGAGCCTGCTCGAGCTCGTGCAGGACCACGTCTCTCTGGACACGCCGATCGGCGACGGCGAGAGCGTGATGAGCGATCTGATCGAAGATGTGAACGCCCTCGCCCCGGAAGACGGAGACGTCGGAGAAGTTCCGCTCGTCGGAGCTCGCGGTCGCGATGCTACGGCTGAACCCACGCCAGCAGCGGGTTCTCAAGGAGCGGTTCGGGCTCGAGGACGGCAAGCCGAAGACACTCGAGGAGGTGGGTACGATCCTCGGGATCACGCGCGAGCGAGTACGCCAGCTGGAGACCCGCGCCCTGCGCGAGCTCCGGGCAGTTGCACCATCGCTCGAGCTGTATCTCAGGACGTAACTCAGCGCTCTCGGCGCTCGGCTCGACGCCAGGCTGAAGCGACGCGAGGCTGAAGCCCGGCGGCAAGGGCTACAGGACCGCCTGCATCTCACGCTGGCCGGCCAGTCGGCGCAGCGAGTCGAGCTCGATCTGGCGGACGCGCTCACGGGTGAGGCCCAGTCGCCGCCCGATCTCCTCGAGCGTTCTGGGCTCGGTGCCGCCGAGGCCGTAGCGCAACGTCACCACCTCACGCTCGCGGTCGGGCAGTGACCCGAGCGCGGCCCGGAGTGCCTGGCTACGGAGCTCGAGCTCGACCTTCTCCTCGGGCAGGAGGTCGTCACCGGCCACGAAATCCCCGAGGACGGCGTCGTCCGTGTCGCCGACAGGAGCATCGAGGCTCGTGGAAGCGCGAGCGGCAGCGCGGACTTCCTGCACCTGTTGCACCGTCAGATTGGCCTCGTCGGCAATCTCTTCCAGCGTCGGCTCGCGTCCGAGCACCGTCCAGAGGGTGCGCTCCGCGCGGTTCATCTTCTGAAGCCGCTCGACGATGTGAACGGGCATCCGGATCGTGCGCGCCTTGTCGGCGAGCGCCCGTGCGACCGCCTGGCGGATCCACCAGGTCGCGTAGGTCGAGAACTTGAAGCCGCGGCGCCAGTCGAACTTCTCGACTGCCCTGATCAGGCCGAGGGTGCCCTCCTGGATCAGGTCGAGGAACGGAAGCCCCTGGTTTCGGTAGTTCTTCGCGATCGAGATGACGAGTCGGAGATTCGACTGGATCATCGTCCGCTTCGCGTCGAGATCACCTCGTTCGATCCGCTTCGCGAGCGCCACCTCCTGAGCTGCCGTCAACAGCGTGTGGCGGCCTGCCTCGCGAAGGAACAACTGCAGCGCGTCTGTCGTCGACTCGGCCGTTGCGGCCAGGGGTGGGGGGGTCTCGACCACAACGGGGGGGTCGACAACCTCGATCCCCCGCTTGTCGAGCTCCCGCAACAGGGCGTCATGCTCGAGCGGTGCCAGCTCGTGGGTCTCGACGAGCTCGGCGACTTCCTGCAGCCGGATCGTGCCGGCGTGCTCGCTCGACTCGAGGAGGGCGCGAACCTCTTCCTGCGCGAGCAGGGTGTCAATGTCGATGGTCGTCATGGCCCGAAAGTCGCGCGTGTGTGACACCACTCTCCCACCGCAGGAGGGTGCTTGTCCAGCCCCCCGGACGCGGGAGCCGGACAAGCCACCGGGACATTCTCAGGCCGTCGTCGGCGCGGGCTCCTCGATCGGGATCACGACGTCCCGCTCGCGCACGCGTCTCCCAGACACATACCCCGCGATCGCGACCAGGAACATGACCGCCAGCGTGCCGAGCGTCAGCGAGTGGAACGTGAGGCGCGAGACGCCCCAGGTGTCCTTGAAGTTGTACGAGACGCCGAGCAGCGGCTCGAGGGTGCCGGGGAAGACCGCAACCCAGGAGCCGAGCAAGGCCCACAGGAAGACGATCGTCACCAGCACCCACATCGTCAGGTTGCCCTTCCCGGGGACGCGGTAGGCCCGGTGGACGCCTGCCGCCTTGTACCGCAGCCAGAGGGCGGCAGGGAAGATCCACAGATAGGAGAGCAGCGTCGTCGACGTCGCCATGGCGAGGACGACACTGAACGCGTTGGAGGCACTCCCACTCTTCAGCATCAGCACGGCGACGATCATGAAGACCGACGACACGATCCCGGAGAGCACGTTGCAGCGCACCGGGGTGCCGAGCTTCCTGTTGAAGACGCCGAACCACGGGAAGAAGGCGCCGTCGTACGCCGCGACTGCGAGGACCCGATCCGCCCCGATCATCCAGACGGCGCCCGAGGTCATCAGCGTGAAGATGAACCCGAGCACGGTCAGGGCGAAGAGGAAGCCCTGAGCTCCGCCGTAGACGGAGAACGTCTCCTTCATCGCGTCGGCGAAGCCGCTGAGGCCGGTGATCTTGGACGACGGCAGGACGAGCACGATTCCGAGGACGGGGATGATGTAGAGCATCATTCCCAGCACGCCGGAGCGGAGAACCGAGACGGGGACGTCGCGCTGCGGATTGACCATCTCCTCGGCGGCGCCGTTTTGCAGCTCGAACCCGACGTAGTTGAAGAGGATCACAGGCGTCAGCGCCAGGAACACCGTCAGCGTCGGCTTCATGGCACTGACGCCAAAGCCTTCCACGCCGTTCTTGACCGCGTAGACGACGAGCGTGAACGTGAAGAACCCGAGCACGACCACTCGCGCGATCGCCCCGGCGTTGGGGATCCACTTGCCCTTCTCGATCGCCGCAATGGCGACGCCGATCGAGAACCAGATGAAGAGGAGCTTGAAGACGAAGTCGCCGACCGTCCCGAGGTGATCGATCTGGAGCGACGGCAGATCGGAGGCCGACCACGCGGCGCTCGCGATGAACGCCAGCGAGCCTCCGACCCAGAACGGGTTCGAGGCCCAGTACACGACGGCCGCGACGCCCGCGTGCGCACGACCGAATGTGAGCTTGACCCATTCGTACGGGCCGCCTTCCTCGGTGAAGGAGCTGCCGACCTCCGACATGATCAGCATGTACGGGATCACGAAGGTCACCGCCATGACGACGAGCCAGAAGAATCCCTGAGGCCCGTAGGCGGCGACGGCGCCGAGCGTGTCGAGCCCGACGAGCGCGCACAGCGTGAAGAACACCATGTCGAAGCGCCGCAGCGACTTCTTGAGCTTCGACTTCTCGGTGAGCGCGAGCTCTGTTGTGTGCTCGAGCGCGATGTCGGCGGTCGTCATGGTCAACTCCTCGCAGTCAGCAGGTGTGTACCAGGGTGGCCGAGTCTACACCGGACGCCGAACGCCCCTCTCTCCGGTTGCCGAGCCGACGCACGATAACCGGCGTTATGTCAAGTTGAAGGATTCGCCGCCGTGGGCTTCCTCCCCCATAGCTGTCCGATCGCGGTGGAGGTATGTCTCAGAACGCCGCACCCCGCACCCCGAGGCGATCAGCAGCAGGATCCGGGCCGCGACAACGAGCCGGTAGACGACGAAGACCGTGTTCGACGTCCTGGCGCATCGTAGGCGACGGGCGCAAGACTCAACCGAACAGGGCGCGCCCACCCGGTCGCGACCTTCAGGTGCGCGGTGAGCGAAATTCCGCGGAAATTGCGTCAATCCGGTCGACCGTCCCCTTGACCCCCCCTTCTCGGGCCCCTAGGTTTGCTCTTGCACCGAGCACGGGGCGCGAGTAGGTCGAAGCTCAGCACGGAGGCCGTACGCGGAAGCGGAAGGTCAACGGGCCGGGTGGACGAAAGCGCAACCGGCTCGGTGAATTTTTTTGGTCCTTTTGCCGCCTTCAGCGGCGCGATGCGGACGAGCTTTCGACCATCCCCCGGCCCGGCTATTCTCTGGCCATGCACCTGCGCACGCCGAGCATCGACCGCGGCGTCCAGTCCTTCCTCTGGGCCCTCGTCTTCTTCCTGGTCCTCTACTTCGGCATGGTCGCGGTCGACGTCGGTAAGGCAACCGCGTTCCTCGTTTCGCTCGTCAGCGCTTTCCTGATCTTCTTGCTCGTCCGTACTCGAGGGACATAGAGCTACCGGCGGCTGTGTGCCGTGAGGCTCTCGACGAGTCGCCGCGCGAGCTCGGCCCCGATCGCCGCTTCGAGCCGGAGTCGGGCCGGAACGCGGTTCTCCGACGTGCCGACGGACAGACAATGGCGAAGCAGCAGGCTAGTGCGGGCCTGCTTCGCCTGATGGGTGATCAGCGCGTCCACGTCTTCGGTCATCGGTCATCCCCTTGGTGCTCGATCATCCCTTCATCCAGGGAACGGAGCCGCAGAGCACCCTAATGGGTATCCGATCGGTCGGACGACGCTCGGCGCCGCGTCGTCCGCTTGAAAGCGTCCCCCGGGGCTAGTTGTAGTCGATGAGCGCGTGCACGTCGGTGCCGGAGATCCTGTCACGACCGTGAAGAAACGACAGCTCGATCACGAACAGCGCTCCGACCACGATGCCCCCGAGCCGTTCCACGAGCTCGATCTTGGCATGAGCGGTGCCACCGGTAGCGAGCACATCGTCCAGCACGATGACACGAGCCCCCGGGGTGATCGAGTCGACGTGGATCTCCAGCGCGTCCGTGCCGTATTCCAGGTCGTACCGCGCCTCGATCGTTTCCCATGGCAGCTTCCCCGGCTTCCGGGCGGTCACGAAGCCGCAGCCGAGCGCATATGCCAGCGCCCCGCCGAAGATGAACCCGCGTGCCTCTGCACCGAGGACCACGTCCGGCGCACGCGGTCCCGCCCACGCTGCCAGCCGGTCGATCGTCTCGCGGAAGGCAACCGGATCCGCGATCAGCGGCATCACGTCCTTGAACATGATGCCCTCGCTGGGAAAGTCGGGCACATCGCGGATCCACGCCGCCAGATCGAGCTCGGTCATCGTTCCGCCACCTCTCGGAGGTCGCGCATCAGAAGCAGCTGTGCCAACTCCTGCGCCACGACGGCGAGGCTCTCGAGATCCTCGAGTGCACCGGCACGGCGCTCGAGGTTCCGGGAGCGAAGTGCGGGCGCGACGATCTGCTCCAGAAGCGCCGACTGACGTCCCGCCGCTGTCCGAAATGCCCGCAGGTGCCGGGCGTCGATCCCGTGCCGGGCGATCCGGGCGCAAGCGAGCGCGATATCGGCTTCGCTCTCGTTGTAGAGCCGCTCCCCGCCTTCGATGCGCGGCGCAAGCAAGCTGAAATCCTCGAGCTGGCGGGCGAAGTCGGCCGAGATTCCCGCCCGTTCGCAGAGATCGGACATCTCGATCTCGTCCTCCTGTCCTCGCAGGCCGGCGGCGCGGCGCTTCACCCGGTCGGCGGTCGGAGACATGAGCTCTTCGCGGATCACGCGCAGAGGGAGGAACTCATCACGTTGGAGCCGGAGGATCGTGATCAGCCGCTCGACATCCGCCTCGGCGAACAGCCTGTACCCTCCTCTCGTTCGGCTGGGGTGCAGCAAGCCCTGGTCCTCGAGGTATCGGATCTTCGAGATCGAGATGTCCGGGAACTCGTCACGCAAGCGCTCGCAGACGGCGCCGATCGTATGCAGATCGGCGGTCGGGCTCATTTCCGGGGCGGTCGTCATCGGCGCAGGAACGTCATCCGGTACTTGCCGATCTGGACCTCGTCGTCGTCCTCGAGCACGGTGCTCTCGATCCGCCGCTTGTTGACGAACGTTCCGTTGAGGCTGCCCAGATCGCGAATCGTGAACACGTTGGCGTCGCGGACGAGCTCGGCGTGCCGGCGCGAGACGGTGACGTCGTCCAGGAACACGTCGCACTCGGGAGAACGGCCGATCAGTGCCCTGTCTCCGATCGCCTCGAAGCTCTCCCCTGCCCTGCCGCCGCCAGAGCGCACGACGAGCGCCGGCCCGTCGACGCTCTCCGCGGCGGGAAAGCTATCGAGGTCGTCCGGTCCGAGGCTCAGCGTCGTCTCGCCCACGCTCTCGCGGACGAGCAGGGCTCCGCAGCGCGAGCAGTACGTCGCTGCCTCCGGACTCTGGAAACCGCATTCCGGGCAATAGATGTGGCTCATTGCCCTCCGCCGAGGATCGGCCCGAGATCGCCCGTTTCGACGTGCCCGCCGCTACGGGCACGCTTTGCGCGCTCGGCCCGGATGATGTCTATCTGGGCGTGCATAACCCGCCGGTTCAGGGAGATGTCGTCTTCCTCCTGTTCGAGGCTTCGGATCTCCGCCCACAGCGCAGCGTCGTCCAAGCTCGCGAGATCGGGCAGTGGCGCGAGCTCGTCTTCGGCCGGCAAGTCCCCCGTACCCTCGTACAGCGCACGCTCGAGCGACCTGGGCGCGCTAGCCTCGAAGCTCCCCGCCGCGACCTGCGCCCTCAACCGCTCGGTCCGCTCGGCCCTGAGGATGTCGATGCGTCCGTGCAAGACGCGGCGGCGACGGGAGATCGCATCCTCACCGGCCTCGAGCTGCGCGAGCAGCGTGGACAGCTCGGCGTCGGAAAGCGGCAGAAGGTCAGGGAGCGTTTCCACGGTTGCCTTTCGGGTCGGGAGGACTCATTGCTCGAGGATGCAGCGTAGCGAAGGGGTCAACCTCAGCTTGAGGCTTTGGCGTCCACTTGAAGATTCGCCCCGGGATCGTCTCTCCCTGCATAGGCTCCGACCAGTGCGTGTGCTTCATCGTGACACTTCTCGTCGCGCCTTCAGGACATACCGACCGGCCGCGATCACGGCAAGCGCGAGGTTCACCCAGAAGCAGGCGACAGGCCACCATGTCCCCTGCTCCGTGACGAGCACGCATCCGATCGAGGCATACAGGCCCCAGGTTGCGATCTTCCCGAGTCGCGAGACCTCGAACTCATAGCCACGCGGGACGACGAGCTTGTAGCCGCCGACGAGCAGGAGATCTCGGAGGAGGATGACGAGAGCGACCCATGGAAGCCGGTCGAGGGCGACGAGCATGATCACCGCCGTGTCGATCATGAGCCGATCGGCGAGCGGGTCCGCGACCTTGCCGAACTGCGACTCGACGCGCCACCGACGCGCGAGGTAGCCGTCGAGCTGATCCGTGAGCGCGGCAAGGCCGAAGACGATCCCGGCGGTCCAACTCGGCCCGCTGCGCTCCTCGAGCAACAACCAGACGAAGAGCGGGATCGCTGCAAAGCGCAGCACCGTCAGCGCGTTCGGGAGTTGCCGCACGGACGCAGAGACGGTGCGCGTTTCCATCCTCCGGCAAGAGTAGTGGTGCTAGCGTCGTGAGACGTGACCGCCCTGCTCTCACTGCCCGGCTTCGTCAACGCCCACAGTCATGCGTTCCAGCGCGCACTTCGCGGCCGCGCCGCAGGAACCGACTTCTGGACGTGGCGGGAGGGCATGCTCGCAGAGGCCGACGGGGCGTCACCGGACTCGGTCCGGGTGCTCTACGCCGAGGTGTACGGCGAGATGCGGGCCGCCGGTTACACGGCCGTCGGCGAGTTTCATTACCTGGGACTCCCGGAGGCCTTCGCGGCGGCGGCGGCCGCCGAGGAGGCCGGAATCACGCTCGTGCTGCTTCTGGCGGCGTACGAGCGGGGAGGGCTCGACCGCATGCGCCAGCCATCCGTTGCTGCCTACCTGACCGAGGTCGAATCACTCCGTACCGCCGGTATCGCGGTCGGGCTCGCCCCCCACTCCGTCCGCGCCTGCTCACGCACCTGGCTCGAGGAGATCGGCCGCTATGCAACGAGCGAACGGCTGCCTCTGCACATCCACGCCGACGAGCAGCCACGTGAGATCGAGGAATGCCTCGCGGAGCATGGCTGCCGCCCGATCGAGCTCCTCGGCGAAACAGGCTGCCTGACGGCTCGCACGACCATCGTTCACGCGACGCACGCAAACGACGCGGAGCTCGAACTGCTGGCGGCCGCCGAGGCTCGCATCTGCGCCTGCCCCACGACCGAGGCTGACCTCGGCGACGGCTTCCTCCGCGTCTCGGCAGTCCGGGATCGCTCGATTCCGCTCTGCATCGGCTCGGACTCGAACATGCGGATCGATCCGCTCGAGGAGCTCCGCGAGCTCGAGGGCATAGCGCGCCGCCAGACGGGCCTGCGAGGTGTCCTCTCGACCGCCGAGCTCCTCGAGATCGGATCGATCGAGGGCGCCCGAGCGCTGCAGGTCGAGGCCTGGGCGCCGATCGCCGTGGACCCCGGCCACCGGTCGCTTGCGGGCGTGGCCCCCGAGTACGTAAGAGCGGCCCTGATAGCCGGCTGCGCAGCCGATGTCGTCGCTTCCGAGGAACGCTGAGCAGCATGGATGTGACCGAGGCAACATTCGATCACGACGTCATTGCACAGTCGACCGACACTCCGGTGCTCGTCGACTTCTGGGCCGACTGGTGCGGCCCTTGCCATGCCCTCGGCCCGGTGCTCGAGGCTGCGGTCGAGGCACGAGCGGGCGCCGTGACTCTCGTGAAAGTCGATGTCGATGCCAACCCGGCCCTGTCGGAGCGATATTCCGTCAGCGGCATCCCGGCGGTCAAGGCCTTCCGGGAGGGACGAGTCGTTTCGGAGTTCACGGGGGCGAGATCACGCACGGCCGTCGAGGCCTTCCTCGACGAGCTCCTCGCCCCTCCGCGTGCCGACACCCTGGTCGAGGAGCTTCGCGCGGCCGGTGAGCTCCCGCTCGTCGTCGCCGCCCTCGACGCCGGCGATCTCGAGGGCGCTCTGCGGGTCATCGTCGAGGCCGTGCCGGCGGCGACGCCGGATGGTCGCGAGCGCCTCCGGGAGGTCGCCGTGGCGCTCTTCGACCGATTCGGCTCGGACGATCCGATCGTGAGCACGTACCGTCGCCGCCTTGCCGCTGCGCTCTACTGATCAGCCACCCATCTTGACTCGATAGCGGTGCACCCACTCGGCCGTGCGATCGAGGTACGCATCCTGCGCCGCCCGCCCGGAGAGACCGTAGGCGCCGTCGTACGACTCGTAGGGCCCGCCGACGTCCTTCGCCGGCTCGATCTGCGTCCCTTCGTGCCACTCGTTGTAACTCGTGATCGTCACCACGGCGGCGGAGGCTCTCACCGCGCAACGCCACATCCGGTCGTACGTCGCTCCGTCCGCCCTGTCCCGGACAAGGGGATCTCCCGTGGCGCGCCGGGCATCGAAGCCGGGCCCGACGGACGGGGCGCAGAGCAGGCCGTGCGTTCTCGCGGCCGCACAGATCCGCGAGAACGACGTCCCGTCGTAGGTCCGAACGTCGTAGGTGTACAGCCCGGCGAAACCACCCGCCTTCGCTTTGCCCGGAAGGCTCGTGTTGGCAAACAACCGCATGCCCGGCAGCCGTTCGTTGAGGGCACGCCACTCGGAATCCGGGCTCGCGGTGGAGTCGTAGACGTACGCATCGGTGAAGCCTCCGGCCGCGAAGGTGCGGAGCTCCGGTTCGAGGGCTGCGGGTGTTCGGCCAGCGAAGGGCTCGACGTGGAGCGCGACGCTGAGGCCGGCCGCACGCGCCGCCCGGGCGACAGCCGGTAGCCGGTTTGCCTCTGCCGACCCCGGGCCCCACCACGACACGATCACGGTGTTGACGCCGATCGACGCGATCTCGTTCATCTGCCCGCGGACGACGTCCCGGTCCGACGACGAGTAAGGGCCGCGGACCGGAAACCAGTCCGACGCGATCTGCGAAGGAGGCGAATTGCCGTTCTGCCCCCAGTGCTGCCAGGCTCCGTCCCGCGCCGCGGTGCCGTACCAGGGGTAGTAGAAGATCGCCACCTCACCCGAGGCCACACCGGTCGGCAGGCCGGGACCGTGCGACTCCGCACCGCTCACGACGATCGCCGCAGCCGCCATGACCGCCGCCAGTGACCCCAGGGTTCTCCGCAATGCGCGCGGGACTCTACCTGCGAGTGAGGCCGGACGATAGGGGGCGCCGGCGAGTAGCTGCTATCCGGAACCGCGGATGTAGCGCGCCCGTCCGACTGCAACCAGCCGATCGGGCTCGATCCCACTGTGTCACCTCGACGTCTGCCGTCGCGAGCGTTCGCCCTGCCGCCAGGCAACGGCCGACGACCCGATGAGGGACCGGCGAGGCAAGCCGGAGAAAGTCGCACCTGAGGTCGACTGCGATCCAGGCCCCCGGGCTCACGTGCTCGACGGCATACCAGCCGGCCGTGTCGACGCAGGTCGCCAGTGTGCCGCCGTGGAGAAACGGTCGCGGGTGCTCGCCTCCGAGCGCAGCGTCGGGAGGATCGAGCCGCAGCACGACCGAATCGTCACGCAGTTCGACTGCCACGAGCCCGATGGCGGCGTCGAGCGGTGAGGGCGGATCGGCGAGAAGGTCGGTCACGGCTGCGCATCGTAGTGAACCGACCTCGAGCTCGTCTCCCTGCTCGGGCCCGGCGGCTCCCCGGTCACCTAGTGGGCGATCTCGATCGAGCGGCTCTCGCGGATCACAATCACCTTCACCTGCCCGGGATACTCGAGCTGGTCTTCGATCTCGCGGGCGATCTCGTGTGAGAGCAGTGCCGCGGCATCGTCGTCGACCTCGGTCGGCTCGACTATGACGCGGATCTCGCGACCTGCCTGGAGCGCGTAGGCCTTTGCGACGCCGGGCTTCGCTGCGGCGATCTCCTCGAGCGACGACAACCGCTTGATGTAGTGCTCGAGGCTCTCGCCCCGGGCACCAGGACGAGAGGCGGAGATCGCGTCTGCTGCGATCAGCAGCACGGCTTCCACGGTCTGCGGCTGCACCTCGTAGTGGTGTGCCTCCACGGCGTGTACGACTCCTTCCGGTTCGCCGTAGCGGCGGGCGAGCTGCGCCGAGACTGCAGCGTGCGTGCCTTCGACCTCATGGGTCATCGCCTTGCCAATGTCGTGGAGGAGCGCTGCACGCCGTGTCGTCTTGACCGACGCCCCGAGCTCGGCGGCCATGATGCCTGCGAGATGGACTACTTCGAGCGTGTGCTTGAGAACGTTCTGCCCATAGCTCGTGCGGTAACGCAGGCGGCCGAGGATCCTGACGAGCTCCTCGTGGAACTCGCCGCAGTTCGCTTCGAAGACCGCCTGCTCTCCCGCCAGCCGGACATGATCCTCGAGCTCCGCCTTCGAGATGTAGTACATCTCCTCGATGCGGGCCGGGTGGATCCGGCCGTCCTCGATCAGCTTCTCCAGCGTCAGTCGTGCGATCTCACGCCGAAGACCGTCGAAGGACGAAAGGACGACCGCGTGGGGCGTATCATCGATGATGAAGTCGACACCCGTCAGATGCTCGAGCGACCGGATGTTACGACCCTCCCGGCCGATGATTCGCCCTTTCATGTCGTCGGAGGCCAGTTCGACGACGCTGACGGTCGTCTCCGCCGTGTGGCTCGCAGCGACACGCTGAAGCGCGTCGGCTACGAGGGCCCTGGCACGCCGCTTGGCGTCGGTGCGGGCTTCTTCCTCGAGCTGACGGACAGTCCGTGCGAGCTCGTGGCGAATCATGTCCTCGGACCGCTCGAGCAGCTGCTTGCGCGCTTCACCGAGCGTGAGCCCTCCGACGCGTTCGAGCTCGCGCAACATCTCGTCGTTCCCCGCCTTGAGCTCCTCCTGGAGCTGCTTCGTGTGCGTCTCCCGATCGCTGACCCCTTGCTCACGTCTCGTAAGCTCCCCTCTCTTCGCGTCGAGCTCGGCTTCACGTTGATGGACCCGCTCCTCGATTTTCGCCATCTGAAGGCGGCTGTCCTGTATCTCACCTTCGATCTCGGCGCGCAGGACGACAGCCTGTTCACGGGCTTCGATCTGCGCCTCGCGACGGGTGGTCTCCGCCTCGCGGTCGGCGTCCGCGAGGATCGATCGACGCTGATCCTCGGCCAACCGCAACCGTGACGCGCTGACCGTTCGCAGCCATACCCACAGGCCGACGGCGCCTACCGCAATTCCGATCGCTGCTGCAACGGCCGTGAGCATGGACGCTCCCTTCGGAGGTTGTCCCGCGGGGGTGACCGCGGTTGCTCACATCCGGACACCGCCTGCACGGCGGCTTCCCGGTAAACCGGTCGTACTCCGTTCTATCCCGGTCGACGTGTCTTCCGGGGAGCGACGATCGCGCCGCAGTTGGGGGGCGTTGGATGGCGAAGGATCATTGTGTGTGGCCGGTTTTCGGGAATGCTCTCTGTGCAGGTGAAATGTCGGATGAAGCCTCCCTATCCTAACGCGTCGGCGACCAGATCTGCAACGAGCGGCTCGAGGGACGCCTCCGAGAACCCCTTCGCCGCCAGGTAGCGCGCCGTGCGAGCGCTTCGCCCTCGCGTGCCGATGATCGCGGCGGCACGGTCGATCTCCGCTTCGAGGTGGGCGATCGCGACCCGCGCGGTACCGGCGGGAACTCCGTGGCGCTCGAGGTCGTCGCTGATCAGCAGGTCGCCGGCTCCGCGCGCGGCGAGAAGGGCCGCCCTGCTCGCTGCGAACCGCTGGTCGTCGACGAGACCCGCTCGCCGCGCCGCCTCGACCGTCTCCCGCCTCACGACGCCGGCGATGCCCTGATTGCCCAGACGCTGGTCGAGAGACGCTGTCGTATGGTCGCGTGCCCGGAGCGCCCGTACCGCCGCACTCCGCGCCTCCACGCGACGCAACTCCCGCCGTAGCACCCGTGCCGTCGGACGGTCGAGAGTGCGACCGACGGCGAGCCGTGCCGCATAGACCACCTCGAGAGGCACGACACGCCACGGCCGGCCGTCGAGATCGATCGCGACGCGGCCCGACCCGCGCGAATGCAGAGCGGTCACGACGGGAACCGTCATCGAGGTCGTGTGCGTGCGCGGAGGCCGGGCACCAGAGTCGGCTAGGCCTCGACCGGAGCCCTGTCTTCGACTAGAGCCCTGTCCTCGACCTGAGCCTCGTCCTCGATCGGGGTCACCTCGATGTCCGCAATGCTCTCGGCCTGCGGCAGCAACCGGGCCGAGACGATCTGATCGGGCGGAGCCTCCGCCTGGATCCGAGTCAGGATCTGCTGAACGACATCGGGGTGCTCTCCGAGAAACGCCGTCGCATTCTGGCGCCCCTGCCCGAGCCGCTCGTCCCCGAAGCTGAAGTACGAGCCTGCCTTCTGGACGACTTTTCGCTCGATGCCCACATCGAGGACGGTGCCCTCCCAGGAGATCCCGCCGCCGTAGATGATGTCGAATTCCGCCTGTTTGAAGGGTGGTGCGACCTTGTTCTTGACCACCTTGACGCGCACGCGGTTGCCGTATGCCTCCGCTCCGTCCTTGAGCGTCTCGATTCGGCGAATATCGAGCCTGACCGAGGAGTAGAACTTGAGCGCGCGACCACCTGGTGTGGTTTCCGGCGACCCGAACATGACTCCGATCTTCTCGCGCAACTGGTTGGTGAACAGGCAGATCGTGTCGGTGCGGTTGAGTGTGCCTGCCAGCTTGCGGAGCGCCTGGCTCATGAGGCGCGCCTGCAGTCCGACGTGAGTGTCGCCCATCTCGCCCTCGATCTCGGCCTTGGGCGTCAGCGCCGCGACGGAGTCGATGGCAACGACGTCGACGGCGCCGGAGCGCACGAGCAACTCGCAGATCTCGAGTGCCTGTTCCCCCGTATCGGGCTGAGAGACGAGCAGGTCGTCGATGTTGACCCCGATCCGCCGCGCGTACTGGGGATCCATTGCATGCTCGGCGTCGATGAACGCGCAGATGCCGCCACGACGCTGCGCCTCGGCGATCACGTGGTAGACGAGCGTCGTCTTTCCCGACGACTCGGGCCCGAACACCTCCACCACGCGGCCGCGTGGCAGGCCTCCGATGCCGAGTGCCATGTCGAGCGAGAGCGACCCCGTCGACACCGCCCCGATCGAGACCTGGGCCTGGTCGCTCATGCGCATCACCGAGCCCTTGCCGAACTGCCGCTCGATCTGGCCGAGCGCGACGTCGAGCGCTTCCTCGCGATTCATCTCGTCACTCCTCCTCGTCTTCCTGTGGTCTCGTGCGCGTAGATAAGCAGGTCAGTCGGACGTAATGCAAACATATGTTCGTTCGGAGCGGTGGAGCTCCTTCCCGCCGACGCTACCGCGCCAGGTGTGCCGGGTCCGTGCCGAGTTCGGACCGAGAGCGCGTCAAGGGGTCTCGAGGGAACATGGCCGAGGGCGCGGTGCTGCCACCACACCCCTCGCACATCAAGCCTCGAGCAAGCGCCGCACCAGATGAAGCGCGGTGACGGCCGAGCGCGCGCGGATCCATTCGCGTTCGCCCGGTATCTCGAAACGCAGCGCCTTCTCGCCCGCGGGCCCGACGACATGGAAGAAGACGAGTCCGACCGGCTTCTCCGGCGTGCCCCCACCCGGTCCGGCGATTCCGGTCACGGAAACGGCGACATCGACCCCGACCTGCTCGCGGGCACCGTTGGCCATCGCACCCGCCACCTCCGCCGACACCGCCCCGTGGGCTGCCAGCAGGTCGGCCGGGACGCCGAGCAACGTTCCCTTGACGTCGTCGTCGTAAGCAACGATCCCGCCTCGAAAGACATCGCTCGAACCGGCGACCGACGTGAGTCGGCCGGCGACGAGCCCACCGGTGCACGACTCCGCCGTGGCGAGCGTCAAGCCCCGGGCTCGACACAGCCCGAGCACGAGCTCCTCGATCGAGCGCTCGTCACGTCCGAAGAGGTACTCGCCGATCGGTTCCACGAAGGCGCTCTCGAGAGCGTCGGCCCGCTCGCGGGCGCCGGGCTCGACGATCAGGTCGACATGAATCTCGAAGTCGCGAGCGCAGATGGTCGCCTCGACGCCGTCGCCGTCGCCTCCCGCGTCGGCGAGAGCCTTGGCGATCGCCGACTCGCTCGCGCCGTAGAACCGAAGCACCCGGCGCTCGGGCCGGGTCGTCCCGGCCAGCACCCGTTGCACGGGCTCGGATGCGACCGCACGCGGCCACAGACGCTGCAACTCCCCCGGCGGGCCCGGTAACACGACGACCACACATCGGCCGGTGTCGAGCACGACTCCGGGGGCAGTGCCCGCGATGCCGAGCGAGATCGCTCCCTCGGGCAGAGTTGCCTGCTTGTGCACACCTTCGGCGAAATCAGCATATGGGCGGCGCATCCGTTCGGCGAAGCGCCGGGAGATCCTTTCGATCTCGGTCGCGAGGGCCGGGTCGACGGTAAGAGCTCGTTTCGCGACGCGGGCGACGAGCTCGATCGTCCGGTCGTCATGGGTCGGCCCAAGGCCGCCGGAGACGAGGCAAACGTCCGCCTCGAACGCGTGGCCCAGCGCAGCCTCGAGCTCGTCGGGGTCGTCACCGACGATCGTGATCTGCGCGGGTTGCAGGCCGAGCACGAGTGCCTCACGAGCATAGAACGGCCCGTTCAGGTCTGTTCGCTCCCCGCGCACCAGCTCGCTGCCGGTCACGACGATGGCGGCCCGGGGGCGGCTCAAGAGCGAGGCGAGATCGTGAGGCGTCCGCTCTTCGGCACCTCGACGCGAACACCGGCGACCCGAACGACGACATTCCTCGGAGACGCAACCGAAACCGAGAGCTTCCGCGATGCGAACCTCTTGGTCTGCCCGCGCTCGAGCGTGCCACGGTAGAGCGGCGTACCCACGCCGGAGCCGGCGCGCACCTCCATGAACGACGCCCCCGCGGTCGCCGTGATCGACACCCCCCGGGCAACCGCCGCCGGCGTCGCAGCGGCCGGAACGTTCACCCCTTGCACCTTCGGCTCGGTCGGGCCGCCGAACTTCCACGCGGCAATGACGAGCGCCGTGAGCAGCACCATGGCCGTGACGGCGATTGCGACCAGGCGCGACTCGCGGTGCTGACGCTGGCGGCGGGTCTGCGTCGGCACGCGGTGCGCCCGCAGTGGATGCTCGTCTTCACCGGCGACATACCGCGAGTTGTACTCGTCGACGTACAGCTGGCCGTCCATCCCCAGTGCGTCTGCGTACGTTCGCAGGAACCCCTTGATGTAGGTGTGACCGGGCAGCTGATCGAACTGCTCTGCTTCGAGCGCGCGAAGATACTTGGCTCGGACCTTCGTCCGGAACTCCATCTCGTTGAAATCAAGGCCTTGCCGCGTGCGGGCCTCGCGAAGGCTTGAGCCGATGTCGAACACGGACATGGAGTGTAGACGAGACGCGAGGCGCCTCATCCAAGTGGGAACACCCCGGGTGAGGGGTCGGCCCGCGGCTAATCCATCGCGAGCAGAACGCCGTAGACCGCGAGAGCGATCGACGCGGATGCTGCCATGCACAACCCGACGATGCCGAGGAGACGTCCCGCGCGTGCGGTCTTCGCCCCGCCGGCGCGACCGAGGGTGGCCTGATCGTATGCGCGGACGCGGCGCGCGAGGACGATCGCGGTGACGCCCAGGATCACTGCCAGCGGGATCGCGAAGCCGGCATGGAGGAGGTCGTACGACTGGGAGTACCGGGTCGCAACGATCGCGACGGGGAGGGTCAATGCCGAAAGTGCGCCAACGGTGGCAGACCATGCTGCGCGCGTAGTTCCGCTCACGACTTCTTGTACGGGCGTCCAACCGCTGCGGGCGGAATCGAACGCCCGATGACGCCGGCGACTGCGACGAGCGTGAGGACGTACGGGAGAGCCTGGAACAGGACGGCGGCAGAGTCGGAGTATTCCGGCAACCGTTGCGCGAGGGCGCTCGAGAACCCGAAGAGCAGGCAGGCCGCCGCAGCGCCGAACGGTCGCCAGTTGCCGAAGATCACTGCGGCAAGTGCGATGAAGCCGCGCCCCGCGCTCATGTTCTCGTTGAACGAGTCGACGAATCCGATCGAGAGGTAGGCACCCCCGCAGGCTGCCAGCATCCCCGACAGGACAACGGCGCCGTAGCGGATGCGGTAGACGGAGATCCCGACGGTGTCGGCGGCCCGGGGATGCTCACCCACGGCCCGGATCCTGAGTCCCAGCGGGGTCTTGAAGAGAACGACCCAGGAGAGGGGAATGAGGATGAGGGCGACCCAGATCATGAGGTTCAACTGTCCGAAGACGGGGCCGAAGAACGGAACGCCGTCGAGGAAGCCGAGGTTGACCTCGGGGATCGTCGAGATGTCCGTGGGCGTTCCCTGCTGGCCGTAGATATCGATGTACAGGTATCCCGTCAGCCCGAGCGCCAGAAAGTTGATCGCCGTGCCGCCGATGATCTGATCGGCGCGCAAGTGGATCGAGAGCACGGCGTGCAGCAGCGCCATCATGCCCCCCGCGACGATCGCGACGAGGAGCCCCAGCCACCACTGACCGAGCTTGTCCGTGCCGAGGATGCCGAAGAAGGCGCCGGTCAGCAGCATTCCCTCGAGGCCGATGTTCGTCACCCCGGAGCGCTCGCTGAACATCCCTCCCATCGCGGCGAAGACGAGCGGCGTCGCAAACCGGAGCATCGAGGCGAAGAGCGCCGACCAGACGACGACGGTCTCGAGCTTCCCGACCCCGGAGAGCGTCGCCAGAACGGCCAACCCGAAGCCGAGCAGCCCGGACGCGACTGCAAAGCCGCCAAAGCGCCGTTCGCCCCGAATCAGGACTCCCGCACCGAGCATGACCGCGAGCAGGCAGATGACGAGGCTCCAGACCCACGAGCGCGCCGAGATGGGCGGCAAGGCGATCCAGGCACCGGCGAGGCCGAGCACGATGCCGATCCACGCGACTCGCCGCAGGCCGCGCGGTGCCCGCGCGGCCGACGGCAGCGCCATGGACGTCATGCCGGTTTTCTCCTGCGGACACGGGCCATCAGCCACAGGACGATCACGTCGGCCCCGACGAAGAGCACGACGAGACCCTGAATCAGCAACGTCAGGTTCGATGCCAGCTCGGGCTTGAAGACTGCGGGATCGAGATTCCGGGTCGAGGTGCCCACCAATAGGCCTGCGAAGAGCAGCGCCGCCAGCGCAATGCCGACAGCGGTGTTCCGACCGAGGAGTGCGACGGCGATCCCGACGAACGCGATCGTCGCACCCTGGATGTCTCCCGTCGAGAGGCGGAACTGCCAGCCTGTGACGTCGATTGCGCCGGCGAGGCCCGCGAACGCACCGGAGATCGCCATCGCGAGGAAGTAGTTGCGCGGGACGCTGATGCCGCCGTAGCGCGCCGCCTCCGGGTTGAAGCCGACGGCTTTGACACCGTATCCGAGCGTCGTCCGGCTCAGGATCAACCAGTACACGATCAACGCTCCAATCGCGATGAAGAACCCGACGTGCAATCCCTGGAACAGGGCGCTACCCCAGAAGACCGGAAGCTTCGCGCCCGGAGCGATGTCGTTCGAGATCGGCACGAACTTCTGGTGATCGTTCTGGAGCGGCCCGCCGAGCCCGAACAGGAACACCCCGATCCAGATAGCGATCCAGTTGAGCATGATCGTCGAGATGACCTCGTGCGCGCCCGACGGTCGCCTTCAGGATGCCGGCGATGCCCGCCCAGAGAGCGCCGCAGAGCGAGCGCCGGCGACGATGGCGACACAGCACGTGCAGAACGGGTTCAGGCTCTCGAACGACGAGCCGATCCAGACGGCAAGGACTGCGCCGACGATGTACTGGCCCTGCCCACCGATGTTGAACAGCCCGCACCGGAAGGCGAAGCCGACCGCGAGGCCGGTGAGCATCGAGGGTCGTCGTGATGATGAGCGTCTGCTGCATGTTGAGCGCGGCGAGCTGCCTCTGACTTCCCGTCACCCACGGCAAGAACCAGTTGAATCCGGCACCCTCGAAGATCGCCTTGTAGGTCGTCAGGGGGTTCTTCCCGGTCGTCGCGAACACGACGAGACCGCCCGACGAAGAACGCGAGCAGCGCGGTCAGCACCGGCGCGATCACGCCGCCCGCCTTCTGGGCCAGGTCGTACTTCCCGAGAACCGACTGCCGCACCTCGGGGCCGAGCCCGGAGGGGTCGAGCGGCGCGCCGTCGACCGGATCCTGCTCGCTCACGCTGCCTCGACCTGCCCTCGGCCGCCGCCGGTCATCGCGAGGCCGAGTTCCTCCTCGGACGCCGACGGTGGGAACTCCCCGACGATCTCGCCCTCGTACATGACGAGGATCCGGTCGGACAGCGAGAGGATCTCCTCGAGCTCGAGAGAGACGAGCAAGATCCCTCGGCCCTCGTCCCGCTCCTCGACGAGGCGCCGGTGGACGAACTCGATCGCTCCGACGTCGAGGCCGCGCGTCGGCTGCGCGGCGATCAGCACGCGGGGGTTGCGATCGATCTCTCGGGCGAGCACGACCTTCTGCTGGTTGCCGCCCGAGAGGCCGCCCGCCCGGGTGTACGGCCCGCCGCCGCGGACGTCGTACGCTTTGATCAACCGCGCCCCGCGCTCGATCAGGCGACCGGGGAACAGCCAGCCGAATCTCGAGTCGGGCGCGCCTCGGTAGTCGTGCAGCGCGATGTTCTCGGCGATCGAGAACTCGAGGACCAGGCCGCGCCGCTGCCTGTCCTCGGGGATGTGGCCGAGGCCGGCCTCGAAATGCCCGTGGGCGCTGTCGCTCGTGACGTCCTCCCCCGCCACCGTCACCGTGCCGCTCTCGGCCCGCCGCAATCCCGTCATCGCGTCGATCAGCTCGGACTGCCCGTTGCCGTCGATGCCCGCGATGCCGACGATCTCCCCCGCCCGAACGTCGAGCGACAGGCCGCGAACCTTCTCGATCCCCCTGTCGTCGAACACGTGCAGGTCGTCGACCTTCAGCAGCGTGTCGCTCGGATGCGACGCACCCTTGTCGACGCGCAGGAGCACGTCGCGTCCTACCATCAGGCGGGCGAGGCTCGCCTCGGTCGCTCCGGCAGCCGGCAGGGTCTCGATCATCTTCCCACGGCGCAGCACGGTGATCCGATCGGCGACCTCCGTCACCTCGTTCAGCTTGTGGCTGATGAAGATGATCGATTTCCCCTGCGCCGTCAGGCCGCCGATGATCGCGAACAGCTCGCCCGCCTCCTGGGGTGTGAGGACGGCGGTCGGCTCGTCGAGGACGAGGATGTCGGCGTTGCGGTAGAGGGCCTTGAGGATCTCGACCCTCTGCTGCTGCCCGACCGTGATGTCCTCCACCCTGGCCTTCGGATCCACTGCGAGCCCGAACCGCTCCGAGATCTCGCGGACGCGCTCGTTGGCCTCGCCGAGGTCGAGCAGGGCACCCCCGGCGTGCGTCGGCTCGGCCGCGAGCACGATGTTCTCGGCGACCGTCATCACCGGGATCAGCATGAAGTGCTGGTGCACCATCCCCACGCCTGCGTCGATCGCAGCACTCGGCGAGCCGAGCTGCACCGGCTTGCCGGCGATCACGATCTCGCCCTCGTCGGGGTGGTACAGCCCGTAGAGGATGTTCATCAACGTCGACTTGCCGGCGCCGTTCTCGCCGAGCAGCGCGTGAACCTCGCCCTCCCGCAGGTCGAAGCTGACGTCGTCGTTCGCGACGGTGCCCGGAAAGCGCTTCGTGATGTGGCGCATCTCGAGCACGGTGCGGGGCGCATCAGCCATCGAGGCGGGATTCTACGTTTCCGGTCGGCGCCCGGTGGCGAGTGCGGCCGAGAGTCGCCGGCTGGCCACGGGAGAGCGTGCGAACGAGGGAAGGGCGGGCCGACCGGCCCGCCCTTCCTTCCGTCATTCGAGCGAGTTGAAGCTCAGGACACCGTGGTCGGGATGCCCTTCAGCTTGCCGTTCGCGATCTGCTTCTCGAGCACCTTCTCGGCGGCGACGATGGCAGCCGGGACCTTCGCCGAGATCTTGCCGATGCCGACGCCACCGGCGCGGACCGAGAAGATCGTGTTGCCGTAGCCCTTGAACTTGCCGTCCTTGGCCTGCTTCATCGTGCGGAGCACGCCGACGTCGACGCGCTTCACGGCGCTCGTCAGCATGTACGGGCCGAGATACGCCTGGTCGGCGTCCACGCCCACGCCCCAGAGGCCCTTGTCCTTCGCCGCAGACAGCGCGCCGAGACCGCACGAGCCGGCGACCGCGAACTCGACCTGCGAGCCCTGGGCGATCTGGTTCAGCGCGATCTCCTTGCACTTGCTCTGGTCGTTGAAGCTCTGCGAGTAGCCGTAGAGCACCTTCGCCTTCGCGTTGGCAGCCTTTGCGCCGGCCTGGTACCCGGCGATGTAGCGGTCGACCGGCGGGATCTTGACGCCGCCGACGGCGCCGAGCACGAGCGGCTTCTTCTGCGACATGAGCTCCTTGACCGCGAGCCAGCCGGAGAGATAGCCGGCCTCCTGCTCGCGGAAGAGGATGCCGCGCGTGTTCGCCGGCTTGCCGGGAAGATCGGCGTACGAGTAGTCGATGATCGCGAACTTGCTGTTCGGGAAGCTCGTGGCGACGGTGTTGATCGCGTCGGCCATGAGGAAGCCGACCCCGATCGTCAGGTCGGCGCCACCCTTGACACACGAGAGCAGGTTCGGGATGTAGTCCGCGCGGTCGACGACGTGACCACGCGCCCGTCCGACACCGAGATCCTTCTTGCCCTTCAGCAAGCCCTGATAGGCGGACTGGTTGAACGACCGGTCGTTGAGACCACCCGTGTCGGTCACGAGGCAGGTGTCCCCCGCCGCGGACTTCTTGCCGGATGCCGCGTAGCCGGCACCGGCAAGCGCTGCGACGAGCAGCACCGCAATGCCGCCGGCGACGAGCGCCGACATGTTTCGTTTCTTCACTTCACCCCTCCTGGTTTGTCACTCGAGTTCGAGTCTCTTGATTGAGACGAGCGATCCTAACCGGAAGTTGCGAAGAGTCCGTCAGTCGGCGACGACGCGCTGGAGCTCGGCCTCCTCGATCAGGACACGTCGTGGCTTCGAGCCCTCGTAGCCCGAGATGATGCCTCGTCTCTCGAGCATGTCGATCAGGCGGCCCGCACGCGTGTAGCCGACCCGAAGTCGCCGCTGGATGAGCGACACCGATGCGGTCTGCGTCTGCACGACGATCTCGATCGCCCTGTCGAGCAGCGGATCCTCGTCCGGATCGAACTCACCGTCGGTGCCGTCCGACATCTCGTCGGCATAGCTTTCCGGCGCCTCGAGCAGGCTCTCGTCGAGAACCTGGCCGCGCTGACGGCGGCACTGCTCGACGATCATCGCAACCTCTTCCTCGGTGACGTACGCACCCTGGACGCGCTGCATCCGCGAGGTTCCGAGAGGCTTGAACAGCATGTCCCCCTGGCCGAGAAGGCTCTCCGCGCCGGAGGTGTCGAGGATCACCCGGGAGTCGGTCTGGCTCGAGACGGCGAACGCGATCCGCGACGGCACGTTCGCCTTGATCATCCCGGTGATCACGTCGACCGAGGGGCGCTGCGTCGCGAGGACGAGGTGAATGCCGACGGCGCGCGACTTCTGTGCGAGGCGGATGATCGCATCCTCGACAGCCTGTGGCGACACCATCATCAGGTCCGCCAGCTCGTCGATCACGACGAGCAGGTACGGGAGCGGATCCTCACCGCGCGCCTTGAACGCCCGGTTTGCCTCGGGCAGGTTGCGTGCCCGGATGATCGACAGGCGCTCGTACCGTCGCTCCATCTCGGCGACGACGTTCTGGAGCACCGCCGACGCCTCCTTCGGATTCGAGACGACGGGCGTCAGGAGATGCGGGATCGATTCGTAGTAGTTGAGCTCGATCCGCTTCGGATCGATCAGGATCATCCGCACCTCGTCAGGCGTCGAGCGAAGGAGGATCGAGGTGAGAAGGGTGTTGATGCAGCCCGACTTGCCCGAGCCGGTGGTCCCCGCGATCAGGAGATGCGGCATACGTGCGAGGTCGGTCCAGACGGCGTTGCCGGAGATGTCCTTGCCGAGCCACACGGAGAGCGGGCTCGCCTGACCGGGCATGTCGCCGAAGATGTCGCCGAGTGTGACGAGCTTCGGCGAGAGGTTGGGAACCTCGACCCCCACCGCCTGCTTCCCCGGGATCGGTGCGAGGATGCGGATCTCGGTCGTCGCAAGCGCGTACGAGAGGTCGTCCTTCAGGCCTGCGACCTTCGAGACCTTGGTGCCGGGCGCGAGCTGGAGCTCGTAGCGCACGACCCGCGGCCCGGCGATCTGGCCGACGATCGTGGCATCGACTCCGAAATGCGAGAGCGTCCGGACGAGCTGCTCGGCGATCCGCGCACTCGCAACTCCGTTGTCGCCCGTCACCGGCGGAGAGGGGTTGAGCAGGGAGCGCTCCGGAAGCCGGTACTCCCCGGCGGGCATCACCTCGAACTCGATCGCTTCGTCGTCGCCGGCGGTGACCGCGTCCGGAGCGTCGTGCTCCTCGACAGGCATCACGAGCGGCGGCGGCTCCGCCGACGAGGGGACGGACGAGATCACGTCGGGGTAGCTCGCGACAGCGTCGACGAGGTGCTGACGGCCCCTGACAACCGGCTCGTGATCCGGATCGGCAGGCCCTCTGTCCGGTAGCTCGAGGCCGTCGAGCGACCGCCGCGCCGCGCTCCCCGCCCGCCGCATCGCAGTGCCCGAGCGACGGAGGACGGCGCCGGCCGAGGCGCCGGTGAACAGCAGCGTGCCCGCGATGAAGAGTGCGACGCCGACGATCAGGGCGCCGGTGTCGCCGATCACACGTGCGAGACCACCCCCGACGGCCCCGCCGATCGCACCTCCCTCGTCACGACCGAGTGCGATCATCAGACCGAATGCTCCCACGGCGAGCCCGGTGCGAAACGGCTTCAGGTCGACGATCTTGCTGCGCACGAGCATCAGACAGCCGACCGCGATCAGCACGAGAGGAATGACGTACGCGGCGGCGCCGAACGCACCATGAAGCCCGTCGGCGACTTTCACCCCGACTGCGCCACCGTCCCACCCGAGCCACAACAGCGACGCGAGGAAGAGGCCGACCGCGACCATCCCGAGTCCCCAGAGCTCGGGATGGTGGTGCGATCGAGTCTTTGTCGCTCGCCGCTTCCTGACACGGGCCGGTGTTCGCGGCTTGGGTGCCCGCTTGACGGGCTTCTTGCGGGTCGGAGCCATAGGGATTGCTGCTTCTGCGGCCGCGTCCCGTATCCTCCGCCGCCGGCAGCCGCGCCGCAACTCGACGCTCGTCGCGCGAAGGCCCTCGCTACAAGCGAGTCGAGTCGCGCCTAGGTGAAGCCCGCCGCGTGCCAGACCCGGGCCGACGGCACGAAAGGCCGGCACCATCTCGCTCGTTACGAGCCCTGCTTCCGAGGTGAGTTCGTCTATCACCCGCCACCAGCGCCTCGCGGCACTCGGCTGGTCAACGAGAGTGAGCACGACCGGGACTCGCCTCCGGACCGCGAACAGCCTGTCGCCGTGGGGAGCGTGGCCACCCGAGTAGCCCCAGACGCCGCGAACCGCCGTCGCGCCCGAAGCGCCGGCGAGACGCAACCGGTGGATGAGCTCGATGTAGAGCGGATGCCGTCCGTGGCGAGCCTGCTCGCCGGCGTAGACCATCAGCTTCTGCCACACACCGAGGCCGCCCGGATCTTCGTCGGGGAGATCGCTTGGCGAGGCGAGCGTTACCCCGTCCCGCTTGCAGACGCGTACCCGTTCGAGCGTCATCAAGGGCTGTTCCAGCTGCTCGGCGAGTTCGGCGAGCGCTCCGGAGATCGCATTGCCGGAACCGACAGAGATCACCATTGCCGGGACATCGCCGTTGGTCGAGAAGAAGCGCGCTCGGGTGCGGCGTCCGTGCGTCATCCCGTCGACGCCGAGTAGCACGGTGGCGCCGGCGACGCCGTGTCGTCGAAGCACGTCCACGGCCCAGGCGACGGCAGGTTTCCCAAGCACACGTTCCTGTCGGCCGAGGTACAGCGTCAGCTTCGTCGCCTCGGGCAATTCCTCGGGAAGCTCGTGGTCGGAACTCAGGTCTGTGACCAGCCGCGCCCGCTCGAGTGTTACCAGCCCGCCCGTCACGAGCGCCTGCACGTCCGGTACGAGCCCTTCGATCGTCGACCGCGTGTCAACGGCAACCGAGACGAGCGGGAGGTCCTCCGAGAGCGTCAGCATTCGCTGTGTGCGGAGCTGGTGCTTGATCCCGAAACCCTCCGTTCCGCGAACCAGGATCGCCGCCCTGACCTGGTGGCGTTCACAGAGATCGAGCAGCACGTCCGAGGTCAGGTGACCGTCGAGCCGGTCGCGCTCACCGAAGTACACCGTGAGCTTCAGCGCCTCGGCACTCACAGGACAGCCCCGATTGCCCAGCCGACCCCGGCGGCAGTGAGACCGACCACGATGCTGCCGACGATGTTCACAGTTGCAAGTCGGGTCTCACCGTCCTCGGCGAGTCGCTCGGTCTCGAGCATCCACGTCGAGAAGGTCGTGAACGACCCGAGCGTGGCCGTGCCGGCGATCAGCATGGTGTTGCCTGTGACATCGAACCCGATCAGCAACCCGAGCAGAAACGAGCCGAGTCCGTTGACGACGAAGGTGCCGAACGGGAACTCGCCGCCGATTCGGCCTTGCACGAGGTCGTCGAGCTCGAAGCGGAGGATCGCCGCGACTCCTCCGAGCACGGCCACACCGCTCCATGTCAGTGCCGTGATCACCGCAGAGACACCCGGCGCACGGTGGCCGTCGTGAGATAGACCACGAGCAAGCCCACGATCACGCTCACCGCCAGGTAGCTGAGCCCGAGGAACACGTGGTCGTTGCGAACGAGCTCGATCACCTCGATCTGGAGCGTCGAGAACGTCGTCAGTGCTCCACACAACCCGGTTCCGACGAGTGGACGGGGATACGTCGACGGAGGCAATCGCTCCTGCAACCGCGTCACGAAGTAGCCGAGGAGCGCGGCGCCGAGGATGTTGACCAGGAACGTCGCCCACGGCCAGCTCTCCCCCGTCGTCGGGAACCCCTTCTCGAATCCGGCGCGCCCGATTGCCCCGATCGCACCGCCCACGAAAATCGCCAGCAAGAGGCGCTGCCGCATCCGCGGCCGCGGATGCTGCAAGACGAGGGGTGATGGGGACGCGCTCACGGGACTCTCTTCTGACTCCAGCCTGGAAATCCCGGTTCAATAGCCGCGGCGCGAACTGACCGCCCGCAGGGCTGAACGGATTCGGCACGCTCTCGGCGGACGTCGTCTCCGTGTAGCTCGGCCTCGAGCTGGCAAGTCGGCTTGATCACCGGCCGTGACGCACAACCTCACGATGCGCGCGCCCGTGCCTCCTCGATTATCAGCTCTGCGTCTGCGCGGTTGCCGAAGCCCCTGGTTTCGGTCTTTCCTTCCTCGAGATCCTTGTACACCTGGAAGAAATGCTCGATTTCGTCCCGGAATTCGGGCGGGATATCGTGGATGTCGCTCACGCGCATCCAGGCGGGGTCCTTGAGTGGCACGCAGATCACCTTCTCGTCAGGGCCCTTCTCGTCCGTCATGTGAAACAGTCCGACGACGCGAACGCGGATCCGGCAGCCCGGAAAGGTGGGCTCGCCGACGAGCACGAGGGCGTCGAGGGGATCGCCGTCCTCCCCCATCGTGCCCTCGATGAAGCCGTAGTCGGCCGGGTAGCTCATCGATGTGAACAGCCTACGGTCGAGCACGATCTCTCCGAGGTCGGGGTCGAGCTCGTACTTGTTCCGCGAGCCCGAGGGAACTTCCACGAAGACGACGACGGCGTCGGACACCTAACCGAGCCTCGCGATCCGCTCGACGAGCAGATCGAAGAACCCGTCGGCGTCGAGATCGACGCCGACGTGCGCGTTCGGGGGACGGTTTGTGCGCTTCCAGCGATCGACCACGGTCCGCCCCCGGCAGAGGTCCGATTCGAGCTCGATCTCGACGTTGCACTCGATCGTCGTCACGAGCCCGGGCAGGATCACGTGTGAAACCGCGACGGCGTCGTGAATCGGCGCACCGTCCCAGCCGTATGTCTCGAGGTGATACAGGGCGAAGAAGTCGACGAGATCCGCGACGAACGCGCCGATCACCCCTGTGACCCGCAATCGGTCCTGCAGCTCGGGTGTCGTGACCGCGCGGTGCGTGACGTCGAGGCCGATCATCGTCGCGTCGATGCCGGCGTGGAAGACCGCCTGGGCGGCCTCGGGATCTGCCCAGATGTTGAACTCCGCCGCAGGGGTCATGTTGCCCTCGGCGACGGCGCCGCCCATCAGGACGATGCGCTCCACGTTCGCGCCCCCCGTGCGCTCCAGGAGTGACGCGATGTTCGTCAGCGGCCCCGTCGGCACGAGCGTGACCGGCATCGGGCTCGCTGCGATCGTCCGCGCCATGAACTCGACGGCATGCTCGCCGAGCGGCGGCCTGCCGGCCGGAGGAAGCGTCGGACCGTCCAGACCGCTGTCACCGTGGACATGGGACGCCACCGTGAGCTCTCGCGCGAGAGGTCGCGCCGCGCCGGCGGCGACGGGGATATCGGTGCGGCCGGCAAGGTCGAGAACGCGGAGAGCATTCGCCGTCGTCTTGTCGACGGTCTGGTTGCCGTGCACAGTCGTGACACCGAGAACATCGAGCTCGGGGCTCGCGAGCGCGAGCAGCAACGCGATCGCGTCGTCGTGCCCTGGATCGCAGTCGATGATCACCGGGATGCTCATGCGTGGAGTATCGCGATTGCGAGCGTCCGGACCCCGTGGTGAAGCGAACACGAGGTTCTACGGACTGAGAATCGCATCGACCTCCCCCGCGGTCGGCAATGACGGCTGCGCCCCCAGGCGCGAGGCGGCGAGAGCCCCGGCCGCACAGGCGCGGATCAACGATTCCTCGTTGTCGCGCCCCTCGAGCAGCGACACCAGGAGGCACGCGGTGAAGGCGTCACCCGCCGCGGTGCCGTCGACGACGTCCACGGACGGTGGGAAGGCGCGGGCCACCTCCGCGCCGTTCTCGAGCAAGACGGCCCCATCGGCGCCGAGAGTGAGCGCCACGAGACCGTCGGTGCGCGCCAGCGACTCGAGCTCGTAACGGTTCACGACTGCCAGATCCGGATCGACAGGGATCCGTCGGGCAGGTGCTGCGTTGAGACAGAACAGGCCCGCCGACTGCTCCCAGGCTGCGATCACGGCCTCGTCGGGGATCTCCTGCTGACAGAGAACCGCGTCCGAGGGCGGCAGGTCGAAGCCGCCCGTGAGAGCATTCGCACCCGACGAGACCACGATGGTCGTCTCCCCCGCGTCGTCGACCGTGATCAGCGCGATGCCTGTCGGCAGCTCGGACTCGCGCAGATCGAGCTCGACGCCGGCTTCGCGAAGGCCCGCAAGCGCCTCGTCCGCGAACGCGTCGCGTCCGACCGAGGCGACCATCCGAACCTCGGCTCCGAGGCGGGCGCAGGCCACTGCCTGGTTGGCTCCCTTCCCGCCGGGAAATCGCTCGAGCGTTGCTCCGCTCACGGTCTCTCCCGGGCGGGGCAGCGTCCGGCAGCGCGCGACGAGGTCGAGATTCACGGAGCCGACGACCGTGATCCGGGGAGCGGGCAGAGGTCAGCCCCGGCGTCCGGTTTCGGCCCGCCGCGCCGCGCGAGCCCGGCTCATGCCGCGAGGGCGCGCAGGTCGTCGACCGTAGAGCCGAGGAGCGTGTCTCGCAGGTCGAAGAGCCCGGCCCAGAGAGACGAGCGGTCGGGCGCACTGCCGAGACGGGCCGCATCGGCGAGACCTTCGAGGGCCCGTACGAGGACGGCAAGCTCGAGATACACCGCCGCCACCCGATTCGGGCACGCGTGGACTCCTGCACGGTCGAGGACCGGACGCCATTCGACGAGCTCTCCCGCACCGGGCCCGCCGTACCAGGAGCGGCCCTCGGCACGTTCGGGCTCGAGCTCGAGCAGGTACCGGGAAAGCGGCGCCTCGAGACCCGCAATTGCCGTCTCGACGCGATCTGCAGCGTGGCGCAAGGCTGCTTCGCGCGCACCGGGCGTCGCGGGGACCGCCTCGCCGCGATTCCACCGCTCGAGAAGCCGGCAGAACGCAAGCGCCGCCGCCTCGCAGGCGCGAAGCTGCTCCGTCAGCCGCCGCGCCGTCTGATCGGTCGCGGCGTACTCGCGGATGACGTCACACCACCCGGGCTGGGGTGGCGCGAGGGCCATCAGACCTCGATCACCACCGGCAGGATCATCGGCCGGCGGCGAGTCCGTTGATACACGAGCTTTGCGATCGCGTCGTGCATGTGCTCCTGCAAGAGCTTGATCTCGGTGATGCCGTCCTCGGCGAGTTCCTCGGCGATTCGGTCGGCCTCGTCGCGCAGCTCTTCGAGGAGGTCCTCGTTCTCGCCGAAGCCGCGGGCAATCAGTTCCGGAGGAGCTATCTCGCCGCCGTCCGAGATGGCGACGGTCGTCACCACGATCAGCACCCCGTCCTCGGAGAGTCGCCGCCGGTCGCGGAGCGCGACGTCCTGAACGTCGCCGACACCGAGGCCGTCGACGAAGGTCACTCCGGCTGCGATCCGGTCGACGATGCCGACTCCCTGCTGCGTCAACTCGACGACGGAGCCGTTCTCGGCGATCACGATTCCGGCTGCGGGGATGCCTGCGTCGCGGCCGAGCTTGGCGTGCGCGGCCAGCATGCGGTACTCGCCGTGAATAGGCATGAGCGCCTTTGGCCGCACGAGGGAGAGCAGCGTGCGCAGCTCCTCCGAGCACGCGTGACCCGAAACGTGCACCCGTGCGATCTCCTCGTGCAACACCTCGGCGCCGAGACGGGCGAGGCGGTTGATCGAGTCGTGAACGCGCAATTCGTTGCCGGGAACCGGCTTCGCCGAGATGATCACGGTGTCGCCGCGTTCGATCTCGACGTTCTGATGGTCCCCGTAGGCGATTCGCGTCAGCGCTGACATGGGCTCGCCCTGGCTACCGGTGCAGAGGAACATCACCCTGTCCGGCGGCAGGTCCATCGCCTCTTTCGGTGAGACGAGGGCGTCCTCGGGGAGGTTCACGTAGCCGAGGTTCCGGGCGATGTTCATGTTCTTCCGGAGCGACCTGCCGACGAGCGCGACCTTGCGGTCGTTCGCGATCGCCACCTCGGCCGCCTGCTGCATCCGATGGATGTTGGACGCAAAGCTCGCGATGAGCACGCGCCCGGAGCGCATCGGGATGAGCTGTCGGAACGCCTCGCCGACGAGCCGCTCGGAGCCCGTCATGCCAGGGCGCTCTGCGTTCGTCGAGTCACCGAGCATGAGGTCGACGCCTCGGTTCCCGATCGCGGCGAGCTTGCCGACATCCGTCTTCAGGCCGTCCACCGGCGTGTGGTCGAGCTTCCAATCACCCGTGTGAAGTACGAGCCCGGCCGTCGTCTCGACCACGATCGCGACGCAGTCGGGGATCGAGTGCGCCATCCGCACGAATTCGAGCTTGAACGGGCCTATCTGCATCCCGTTACCGTCGGGGTCGGCCTCGCGAAGGGTCGTCGTGCTACCGAGCCCGTGCTCGTCGAGTTTCGACTTCACCATGGCGAGGGTCAGCTTGGTCCCGATCACCTCCCGAGCCTCGATCGAGCGGAGGACGTATGGAAGCGCACCAACGTGATCCTCGTGCCCGTGCGTGAGGACGATCGCGAGCAGCGGCCGGTCCTCGAGGTAGGAGAAATCCGGCAGGACGAGGTCGACCCCGAGGTGCTCATCGCGAGGGAACGCAAGTCCCGCGTCGATCAGGATCCGCTGACCGTCGAACTCGTACAAGGTCATGTTCTTGCCGACCTCGCCGAGCCCGCCGAGCGGGATGATGCGGAGCGCGTTGGTCATCGGCTCGCAGTGTACGGGCGGGTCGCGACCGCGGGGCAGACCGCGGCGATCACGCGGCCTTACACCGCTGCCGAATGCAGCAGTCCGAGCCGTTCGAGACAGCCGCGGACGGCCGTCTGCTCCTCGGTCGTCGCCTCGACGAGCGGCAGGCGGACGCCCCCCACGTCTTGGCCGAGCAGATTCAGGGCTGCCTTGATCGCGATCGGGTTGGTCTGTACGCGCAGGAGCTCGATCGAGGGACGCAACTCTTCGTCGATCGCCCGGGCGGCATCGAGATCGCCCGCGCGGAAGCGGCTGATCATCTCCTTCACCTGCGGGCCGACGACGTGCGTGTGGACACAGATGCCTCCCACGCCGCCAAGCTCGAGGAACGGGTAGATGAGATCGTCGTCGCCTGCGTAGAGATCGAGTCCCGACGAGACGACGTGACGCGCCGCGTCGAGCGACGGCTTCGCCTGCTTCACGGCGCGAACGTTCGGGATCGCCGCCAGAGCCGAGATCGTGGCCGGCTCCGCGTCGACGACGACGCGACTCGGGATGTCGTAGAAGACGATCGGCCGGTCCGTCGAAGCCGCCACGGCTTCGACATGCGCGATGATCCCGCGCTGCGGGGGCTTGTTGTAGTACGGCGTCACGACGAGGAACCCGTCCACCCCGATCGCGTGGGCGCGCTCGGTCAGGTGAATCGAGTGCGCGGTGTCGTATGTCCCCGTCCCGGCAACGACGGTGTGATCGCCGCCGAGCTCGTCGACCGCGACCTCGTAGAGTGCGAACCGCTCGTCGTCGGAGAGCGTCGGCGCTTCACCCGTCGTCCCGGTGACGACGACGCCGTCCGAGCCGTTCTCGACCAGGTAGCGGCACAGCGCACGGAAACGGTCGAGGGCGACGGCACCGTCCGGCCGAAACGGGGTCACGACCGCGGTGAGGACCTCGCCGAGCATGGGCGCGATTGTACCCCTCTCCCCGATGCGCTATTGATCTGGGACGGCCGATGCGTCGACGAGGACGGTCTAGAGGAGCGCTTCGAGGCCGACCGTGACCCCGGGCGGCAGGCCGCGAAGACGGTCCAGAGCGAGGAGCACCCCCGGCACGAACGCTTCGCGCGAGGTCGTATCATGACGGATCGTCAAGGTCTCCCCCGGCCCGCCGAGGATGACCTCCTGGTGGGCGACGAGCCCCGGGAGTCGCACCGAATGAACCGGCACGTTGCCGCCCATGCGCGCGGCGGTCGCCTTGGCGGTCCCCGACGGCGCATCGAGCTTCGTGTCTGCGTGCAACTCGATGATCTCGGCGTGCGGGAACGACCGTGCGGCCTCGACGGCGAAGCGCATCATCAGGACCGCCCCGAGGGCGAAGTTCGGTGCCACGAAACACGGGATCTGCCGCTCACGAGCGCGGGCGTCGAGGTCGGCCAGGTCCGCGTCGCTCAGTCCCGTCGTCCCGATCACGCACGGCACCCCGGCCGAGATGGCGGCGGTGGCGTTTGCGAGGACCGCAGACGGAGCCGTGAAGTCGACCGCGGCGTCGACGCCGGCGAATCCGACCGGGTCACCGACCTCCACCCCGTCGACGGCGTGGCCGGCGGCGCGGAGCGCCTGCATGAGCACGGCTCCGACCTTGCCTTCCCGACCGAAGAGCACGACCTTCATGCGGCGCGCGCGACGGCAGCGGGGTTGATGCGCTCGACCGCCGCGCGGAAGCGCTTCTCGCTCGGACCGATGCCCGCCGCCGAAAGACGTTCCGGCGCGTAGAGATCACGCGCGAGGGCCGAGATCTCGTCGGCGGTAACGGACGCGATCCGCTGCTCGGTCTCCTCGATCGAGACGATCTCCGTGCCTGTCACGGTCGCCTTCCCGAGCCGGGTCATCCTCGCGGAGGTGGACTCGAGCGACAGTAGAAGACGGCCTTTCATGTTCTCCTTCGCACGCTCGAGCTCTCCGACCCGGATGTTGCCGGCACCGACGTCCTGGAGCTGTTGCGCGATCACGTCGAGGCACTCGCGCAGGTTCTCCTCCCGAGTGCCGACGTAGATGCCGATCTGGCCGGAGTCCACGTACTGTGCCCCGTACGTGTAGACAGAGTAGGCCATCCCCCGCTTCTCGCGGATCTCCTGGAAGAGCCGGGACGACGCGGAGCCGCCGAGAATGGCATCGAGGAGGGCAGACGCGTAGCGCCGCGGATCGTCTCGGCAGAGGCCCGGGCCCGCGAGGCAGACGTGATACTGCTCCGTGCTCTTGCGCTGGAAGCGGATCTCGGGCAAGGGAGCACGGCCGGCCGGCTTCCGAGCGCGGGTGGTCGACGTGGCTGCGTCGCCGTTGCGTCGCTCGGCGAGGATTGCCGCAATTCGGTCGTGGTCGACGTTGCCCGCAGCAGCCAGAACGACGTTCGGCCCGACGTAGGCACCGCGGTGGTAGCCGAGCAGCGAGCGCCGCGTGATCGAGGAGATCACCTCCGCTCGACCGATGACCGGCCGGCCGAGCGGATGGGTCCCGAACACGGCCTCGGCCGCGAGGTCGTGAACGACATCCTGCGGGTTGTCCTCCACCATCGCGATCTCCTCCAGGACGACTTCACGTTCCGAGTCGATGTCGGTGAGCACGGGTGAGAAGACCATGTCCGTCATCACGTCGAGCGCATCGTCGATGCGACCGTCGGGCACCCGGGTGTAGATGACGGTCGTCTCGCGCGAGGTAGCGGCATTCAGCTCGCCGCCCATGGTGTCGAACAGCTCGGCGATGCGGAAGGCGTCGAACCGCTCCGTCCCCTTGAAGAGCAAGTGCTCGATGAAGTGCGAGACACCGGCTTTGGCCACCGTCTCGTCCCGTGAGCCGGCCCCGATCCAGAGGCCGATCGCGGCCGAGCGGACACCGTCGACGCGCTCGGTGATCACCCGTTCGCCGCCGGAGAGGGTTGTCACGCGGTGGGAGTCCACGATTTCGATGGTAGTCGGAAGATGGCCGGTCGCTCGACGCCTGCTGTGAAAGCCGGGCCCATGGGCGGAGAGGATCCCGCTCCCTCCCCGCCCACGACGCCGGTTCGTCAGTCGCGCCTGCGGCCGCGGTCGCGCCCGCCACGGTCGTCGCGCGGCGGGCGCGGCTCACGCGGTGGGGCGTCCTTCGCCCGCTCGATCAGCACCTCGGGAAGCACCAGGCCGCCGTCCTCGTGCTTGGCGACGAGCTTGAGGCCGATGCGGCCGCGCTCCTTGTCGACCTCCTGCACGATCACGTCGACGACATCGCCGCGGGACATCACGTCTTCGATGTGCGCAACGCGGCCCGGGCCGACGTTCGAGACGTGAAGGAGCCCGTCCGTGCCCTTCTTCAGCTCGACGAAAGCGCCGAACTCCGTCGTCTTGACGACCTTGCCCGTGTACGTGTCCCCCACCTCGGGCGACTTCGTGAGTGCGTTGATGGCCGACACCGCTGCGTCGCCCTTCGTGCCCTCGGTCGCGTACACCAGGATCGTGCCGTCCTCCTCGATGTCGATCTGCACGTCGAAGTCGGACTCGAGGCCGCGGATCGTCTCGCCGCCCTTGCCGATCACCATGCCGATGAACTCCGGGTTGATCTGGATCGTCGAGATCCGAGGCGCGTGGTCTGCGAGCTCGGTTCGTGGCTCGGAGATCGCCTCGGCCATCTTGCCGAGGATCTCCGTCCGGGCCCGCTTCGCCTGCTCGAGCGCGTCTCGCATGATCCCCTGCGTGACACCGGTGATCTTGATGTCCATCTGGAGCGCGGTGATGCCCGCCTCGGTGCCGGCAACCTTGAAGTCCATGTCACCGAGGTGATCCTCGGCGCCCTGGATGTCGGTGAGGATGACGTAGTCGTCGCCTTCCTTGACGAGGCCCATCGCGATGCCGGAGACCGGCGCCTTGATCGGTACGCCTGCATCCATCATCGACATCGTGGAGCCACAGACCGACCCCATCGACGAGGAGCCGTTCGACTCGAGCGTCTCCGAGACGAGGCGGATCGTGTACGGAAAGTCCTCCGTGCTCGGGATGACCGCCTGCAACGCCCTCTGCGCGAGCGCACCGTGACCGATATCCCGTCGCTTCGGCCCCCGCATGAACCCGGTCTCGCCGACCGAGAAGGGCGGGAAGTTGTAGTGGTGCATGTACCGGCGGTCCTGCTCGAGCGACAGGTCGTCGATCCGCTGGCCTTCCTTGGCGGTGCCGAGCGTGCAGAGTGTCAGGATCTGCGTCTCGCCCCGCGTGAACAGGCCTGAACCGTGCGTTCGCGGCGCGAACCCGACCTCGACGCTGATCGGCCGAATCTCCTCCGTCCCACGGCCGTCGGGCCGCCGCTTGTCGACGGCGATCTTCTTGCGGACGATGTCCTTGTAGACTGCGTCCGCCGCCTTCTTGACCCACGACTTCGTGGTCGCGTCCTTGCCGTCCGACTCCCCGTCCGAGACCGGGAAGGGCAGTTCGACACCCTCGACGATGCGGTCGTAGAGGATGCCGCGCTTTCGCGCCTTCAAGTACTTGGAGTCCTGCTCCGCGTCGGTCAGCTCGCGGAGCTCGCTCTCGAATTGCTCGCGCACAGGGCCCTCGACGGCCACGAGCCGCTGCTTTTCGAGCACGAGGGCGAGGCCCGCTTTGACCTGCATCTCCCGCACCATGTCGTCCTCGGTCGAGTCGAGCGTGACGTCCGGGCAGACCTCGTCGGCGATCTCGTCCACGATCGAGCCCGCCGCCCTCAGACCCTGCTCCTGGATGCGCTGCCAGATCGCACCGCCGTGGGTGCCTTCGAGCTCGGCCGTCAGTGCCGGGTCGACCCATTTCGGCCTTCCGGCCTGAGCCCGCAACTCGTCGATCGTGTCGCAGATGCGCTTGATCTCGCTGTGGGCGAGCTCGAACGCCTGCAGCATCGTCTCCTCCGGGACCTGGTCCGCGCCGGCCTCGATCATGGTCAGGGCGTCGCGGGTGCCGACGACGATCAGATCGAGATCGGAGTCCTCGTCGGCCTCCTGGAGCGTCGGGTTGACGACGAGCTCACCGTCGATCCGGGCGATGCGAACCGCACCGACCGGGCCGAGGAAAGGCAGCGGCGAGATGGCCAGCGCGGCAGACGCTCCGTTGATGCAGAGGACGTCGTGACCGTGGATCATGTCCGCGGAGAGGACGGTGCAGATCACCTGCACCTCGTTCCTGAATCCCTTCGGCCAGAGCGGCCGGATCGGCCGGTCGATCATGCGGGCGGTGAGGGTCGCCCGCTCGGACGCCTTCCCTTCCCGCTTGAAGAAGCCGCCCGGGATCTTCCCGGCGGCGTACATGCGCTCCTCGACGTCGATGGTCAGCGGGAAGAAGTCCGCATCGGGGCGGGCCTCCTGCCGGCCGACGGCCGTCGCGAGGATCATCGTGTCGCCCGAGCGAACGACGACAGCGCCGTCGGCCTGCTTGGCGAGCTTGCCGGTCTCGAACGTGATCTCGCGACCACCGATCTCGACCGACACCGTGGCGTGACGCCCGGTTGCGATGCTCATATGCGTGTTCCCTTCACTCTTCTTGATTCGGAAGGTGGAGGTTTGAGCCAGCCGCGTAGGGTGCGCGACTCGATCAAACACCCACCTCCCGCCGGTGGGACGTGCGCCTAGCGGCGCAGGCCCAGTTCCTTGATGAGGGCGCGATATCCCTCGAGGTCGTTCTTCTGCATGTACGTGAGAAAGCGACGGCGACGGCCGACGAGCTTCAGCAGGCCACGCCTCGAGTGATGATCCTTCGAATGCGTCCGCAGATGCTCGGTGAGGTCGTTGATGCGCTTCGTCAGCATCGCTACCTGCACCTCGGGCGAGCCCGTGTCGGTCGATGCACGGCCGTGCTTGTCGATCAGCTCCTGCTTGACTTCCTTGGTGAGGGCCATGTCTCCTCCTCGCGTTGTCGTCTCCACACTCTCCGCGCGGCGTGAAGGAAGACACGTCCGGCCGAGAGAGGGTCAGGCGGGATCGTAGCACCCATGCGGGATTCCGGCCTCTCGGGTTCTTCCTCCGACGGTGTCGGGCGGATATGGTCGAGCCGTGCGCATCGTCGTGATGGAGGACTACCAGCGGGCAGTCGAACGGCTCGAGTGCTTCGCCCATCTCTCCGGCCACGACATCGTCGTACGATCGGAGCGGCCGACGGGACTCGCGGACAGGGCGGCCCAGATCGGCGAGGCCGAAGCGCTCGTTCTCATTCGTGAGCGAACTCCAGTCGATGCGCGGTTGCTCGACCTTCTCCCCGCCCTCCGCTTGATCTGCCAGACAGGTCGAGGGACGCCTCACATCGACGTCGAGGCGTGCACACGCCGCGGAATTCTGATCTGCACCGGGTCGGGGTCGCCCTACGCGCCCGCCGAGCTCACCCTCGCCCTGATCCTCGCGTCAGCCCGGTGCCTCGTCGAGGAGGTCGCCGCACTGCGGTCGGGCGAGTGGCAGACGACGATCGGGTCCGAACTGCACGCCCGAACGCTCGGCGTCGTCGGCTACGGCACGATCGGCGCACTCGTCGCCCGATCCGGGAGCGCCCTCGGAATGAACGTGGTTGCCTGGGGGCGCGCTGCCTCGCTCGAGCGCGCGCAGGCCGACGGTCATGAAGCGGAGCCCGATCTCGAGGCGCTCTGTGCGCGCTGCGACGTCGTCAGCCTGCACCTGAAGCTATCGCCCGAGACGCGTGGCATCGTGACGGCGCGGCATCTCGCCCTGATGAAGCCGGGGGCGCTGCTCGTCAACACGGCCCGGTCCGGCCTGATCGAGCGCGGCGCGCTCGAGGCTGCCCTGATCGCCGGCAGACCCGGGAAAGCCGCTATCGACGTGTTCGACGAGGAACCGGCAACCGGCGATCCTGCCGTCCGGAATCCGGCGGTTCTCGCGACTCCGCACCTCGGCTACGTGACCTGGGAGACATACGAAAGCTACTTTCGCGAAGCTTTCGCCCAGGTGAACGCGTTCGCTGCGGGCACCCCGGCCGGCGTCGCCAACCCCGTGGCGCTACCCATCGCAGCCGACCTCCGGCGCGCGGAGTAGATCCGGCTGCGAGCCTCGTGTGACGGTCACGGGAGCGGCGGCCGGAAGGCGGCGCGGCTCTGGTCGACGTCGCGACCGATCTGGGAGATGAGCTCCTCCTCCGATGCGAACACCGCTTCGTCCCGGAGCCGCTGCCACACCTCGACGACCAGTCGCTTGCCGTAGAGGTCACCGTCGAAGTCGAGCAGGTACGGCTCGATTCGGCGCTCCGTGCCACCGTAGTGCGGGTTCGTGCCGATCGAGACAGCCGCACGATGCCCGAGCGCCGAACCTGCGTAGATGCCGTAGCTCGGGCAGGCCAGATGCGGCTCGAGCGCCAGGTTCGCAGTCGGGTAGCCCAGTGTTCCCCCCCGTTGATCGCCCGCGACGACCACCCCGTCGAGCTCGTACGGCCTGCCGAGCATCGCAGCTGCTGCAACGACGTCTCCGTCGTTCAACGCGTGGCGAACGGCGGACGAGGAGACGCCCGGGACGTCCTCGACCTCGAGGACGGTGAAGCCGAGCCGTTCGAGCAACTCGAGATCGCCGCGGCGCCTGGAGCCGAAGCGAAAGTCTGCGCCCGCCGCGACAGCCTCGGTGCCGATCGCCCGCAGGTATCGCTCGGCGAACATCTCCGGCTCGAGAGCCATGAGCTCAGTCGTGAACGACGCGACGAGGGCCGCCTCCGCCCCGGCATCTGCGAGCAACTCCAGCCGGCGCTCGAGGGTCGCGATCAACTCGACATGGTTCCCGAGCGCGATCCGCGGATGCGGATCGAACGTGATCACGGTCGGTGCCAGACCGGAGTCGATAGCGGCCTGGACGACCTTCCGGTGGCCGCGATGGACACCGTCGAAGGTCCCGATCGCGACGGCGCGTGGCTGTCGCTCGAGCTGCGTCGGTGAATGGGCGATCCTCATCGCCCCGCACTCCCCGGGCTCGAACTCGACCCTTCCGACGTGCCGACGCCCGGAGAAGGCACGTCGCGGGGGCGCGCGCCGCGCCCCGTTGCCGTCCGGTCTCCCGGAGCCTGCCTGTCGAGCATTGCCTTCCCTCGGCGCTCGGTCTCGGCTTCGGCCACGGTCAGCCCGATCCGCCCGAGCGCTTCCTCGAGTGGCACGACGCGTCCGGCGTCCGCCTCGTCGACGGAGAATGGCCCGACTTCGGTTCGCCTCAACGCCACGCAGTGGCCACCGAGCGCATCGGCGATCGACCGGATGTACGTCCCGGAGCTGACACGCAGATCGAGCGTTGCGATGCCGTCTGCATACGCGATGACGTCGAGCGCGTCGACCCGCGACCGTCGCAGGGGCATGTCCACGACGACGCCCCGTCGGTGAAGGCGGTAGGCGCGCTCACCTCCGATCTTGACGGCCGATGCTGTCGGGATCGGGAGCTCGATCTCGCCGCGGAGGGGCGCGAGCGACGACTCGAGGCCGGCCGCCGGCGGCGCGTCGCGCCGTTCGAGTGGGTCGCCCTCGGGGTCGCCGGTGGTCGTTCGCAGCGAGAGGTCGATCTCGGTGAGATAACGTTTTGGCAGCCCGACGAAGCACGAAGCCATTCTGGTTGCCTTTCCGGACAACAAAACGAGGAGCCCTGTCGCGAACGGATCGAGTGTGCCCGCGTGGCCCGTCTTCGCGCGTGTCCGCGAGCGAACGCCGGCGAGCACCGCGAACGACGACGGCCCCGCCGGCTTGTCGACGAGGATCACACCTGTCGGCTCGAGGCCCTTGGGAATCGCCATTGCGCTGGTCCGACGCTAGCTCGGCGCAGCCGGGAGGGCCGCGAACTCGGAGACGATGAAGGCGGTGATCTCGTCGATCGAGAGGTCGCTCGCGAACCCTGCCGCCTGGCGGTGGCCGCCGCCGTTCGACCGTCGCGCGATCGCGGAGACGTCGACACGATCCGTCGCAGAACGGAGTGAGATCTTGCGCGCCGGCGAGCCATCGCGCGGCGGTTCACGAATCAGCGCCGCCAGTTCCGCACCCTCGACGGCGCGCAGGACGTCGATGATCCCCTCCGAGTAGGGTTCCACCGCTCCCACCTCGGCAAAATCACTGCGAACGAGGTACGAAACGACGACCCGCCCCTGCTCGTGGAGCACAGCCCGGTCGAGCGCGCGTGCGAGCAGCTTCACCTTCGCGAACTGCATCGACTCGTAGACGCCCTGGAATACCCGCTGCAGGTCGGCGCCAGCCTCGAGCAGGTCAGCCGCGAGCCGCAATGCCTTCGGGGTCGTGTTCGCGTACTGAAAGCGCCCCGTATCGGTCACGAGCCCCGTATACAGCGCCTCGGCGATCGCGGGAGTGAGCGTGACACCGAGTTCGGTGAACACCTCGGCGAGCAGCTCAGCGGTCGACGACGCCTCGGCGGCGACGAGATTCGCGGTACCGAAGCGGGTGTTGTCATGGTGGTGGTCGACGTTGACAACCACGGACGCCTGGAGCAGGCGATCATCGGTAAGCCGCGTCTCCTGGGCACAGTCGACCGCCACGAGGACCCTCTCGAGCCGATCCGGCGGCACCTCGCGTAGGAGCCCCTGACCGGGGAGATCGAGGAATGCGTATTCCCCCGGCAGCGGAGCTTCCCCGCCGATGACCATGACGCTGTCCTTGCCGAGGCTCGAGAGCGCCAGGTGCATGGCGAGCAGCGAACCGAGGGCGTCTCCGTCCGGGCTCTCATGCGAGGTGACGAGAAAGTTGTCCTCGGACGCCAGCACCTCGACGACAGCGGTCATGTCAGTCGCCTGTGTCATTGCTCGTCTCTTCGGGGCCGGGGTCGAGATCGTCGATCAGCTTCGTCATCCGGACGCCGTGCTCGACCGATGGATCGTATTGGAAGAGGAGTTGTGGAGTGCGTCGAAGATGGAGCTGGTTGTTGACGCGCGCCTGGAGGATGCCGGCGGCACTTTCGAGCGCGACCAGAGTGGCCTGACGCCGCTTCTCGCCGCCGTAAACGCTCAGCCACACGGTCGCCTGGGCGAGATCGGATGTCGTGACGACGCCGGTGACGGTGACGAAGCCGATGCGCGGATCCTTGAGCGTCGGGATCGTCTCCGAGACGACGGCCTTGATCGCCTCGTCGACGCGACGCATGCGCGGCGATCTGGACGGTGTTCTAGTCATCGAGCGTCACGAGATCGCGCTCGTGGGCGAGCAACTCGAACTCCTGTCCGACGAGCCATCGCTCGGCGGCGTCGACGAGGCGCTCGGCCTCGCCGGCTTCCCTCGCGACGCAGGCGAGCGTGAGGCGGGAACGCTGCCAGACATCGTGATGGTCAACCTCGGCGATCGAGCACGAAACGCGGTTCGTCAGCTGTGCCTTCACCGACCGCAGATGCATGCGTTTCTCCTTCAACGAATGGCTGGTCGGGAAGAAGAGCTCGAACGAGTAGATGCCGATGAAACCGCTGGCCACTGCTCTATTGAAGCGGTCGCCGGCGTCGTTCGGATTGTGTTCGGGGACAAAGGGGTTCGCCCGAAGGAGCGGTACGGTGATCTCGTGGGCCGTCTCACCGTCCTGGCACTGTCCGCGGCGACGATGTCGCTCGCCGTCGTGATGCCGGCACCGGCTGCTGCCGGGGCGCCGCGAACAGTTCTTCACTACGGTGATTCGCTGACAGTCGGCACCGCGCTGTATCTCTCGTCCTACCTGCCGGGCTGGTCGATTGTCGAGTCCGCGAGTATCAGCCGCCATGCAGACGAGGGGCCGCGAGCGATGCACTCGCTGAGCTCGTCCCTGCCCCGCGTTCTCGTGATCAGCCTCGGCACCAACGACGACCCGGGCGCGGTGGACGCCTTCGCGGTGGACGTGCGACGGATCGCTGCGACGGCGGGGCGCAGCCGGTGCGTCATCTGGTCGACGATCGTCCGGCCACCCTACAACGGTGTTTCCTACGAAGCCTACAATCGCGTACTGCGGCGCGCGTCCAGCCGGTACGCGAACTTCCGGGTGTTCGACTGGAAGGCACTTGCTCAGACTCATCCGGAGTGGTTCGGCAGCGATGGAGTCCATCCGACCGCCGCCGGCTATCGAGCCCGGGCCGCCGCGCTTGCGCGACTCGTCAAATCCTGCTGAGCGGCTGACGGCCGGAGCGGCCGGCAAGATCACTCCTCGTCTGCGTCTGCGGGCATGCCTTCCGCCACCGCCGCGGGTTGCGCGGGTTCGGTGAGCTCGTCGAGATCGGTCCGTTCGACCTGTCGCGTCTCGTAGGCCTCGAGGATGTCGCCCTCCTTGAGGTCGTTGTACCCGTCGAGCAGGATCCCGCACTCGAATCCCTCGCTCACCTCGCGAGCATCGTCCTTGAACCGCTTCAGCTGCGAGATCGAGGTGTCATAGATGACCGTACCGTCACGCACGACGCGCACCTGGGCGTTGCGACGAACGACGCCGTCCGTGACCATGCAGCCTGCGATCGTGCCGAGCCGCGAAACCTTGAACAACGCCCGCACCTCGGCCTCGCCCATGGTCTCCTCGGTCTGGACCGGCGAGAGCATGCCCACGAGGGCCTGCTGGATCTCGTCGGTGAGCTGGTAGATGACGCGGTAGGTGCGGATGTCGACGCCTTCGCGTTCCGCAAGAGCGCGCGCCTCGGCACTGGGCCGCACGTTGAAGCCGATCACCAGCGCGTTCGAGGCCGACGCGAGATTGACATCGTTCTCGGTGATCCCGCCGACGCCGGTGTGGATGACATTCACCCGGACCTCGGAGTGGTGAATCTTGCCGAGCTCGCCGAGCAGCGCCTCGACCGAGCCCTGCACGTCGCCCTTGAGGACGATGTTGAGGTCCTGGACGACACCCTCCTGCATCTGCGTGAACAGGCTCTCCAGCGAAACCCCGCGCTTGGAGCGCTGGGCGAGCTGCTCGCGTCGAAGACGTTCGGCCCGTTTCTGCGCGAGATCCTTGGCCTGGCGCTCGTGCTCCACGACCCGCGCGAGCTCGCCCGCGGGCGGCGGCCGGTCGAAGCCGAGAATCTCGACGGGATCGCCGGGACGCGCCTCCTTCACCTTTTCGCCGGTGTAGTCGTACAGCGCCCGTACCTTGCCCGACGCGTCACCCGCGACGATCGCGTCGCCGACACGCAACGTGCCACGGTGCACGAGCATCGTCGCGACCGGTCCGCGGCCGACGTCGAGACGGGATTCGATGATCGGCCCGGAGGCCTCGGCCGCCGGGTTCGCGCGAAGGTCCAGCTCGGCATCTGCCACGAGCAGCAACTTCTCCAGCAGCTCGTCGAGATTCAGTTTCTGCTTGGCCGAGACCTCCGCGAACTGGGTTGTACCTCCCCATTCCTCCGGCTGCAGCCCTTCGGCGGCGAGCTCGGAGCGGACGCGGTCGAGGTTCGCATTGGGGACGTCGATCTTGTTGACCGCGACGACGATGGGGACCCCTGCGGCACGCGCATGCGAGATCGACTCGCGCGTCTGCGGCATCACACCGTCGTCGGCGGCGACAACGAGGATCGCGATGTCGGTGACTTTCGCCCCGCGTGCACGCATCGCCGTGAACGCCTCGTGCCCCGGCGTATCGAGAAATGTGATCCTGCGACCACCCAGGACTGCCTGGTAGGCGCCGACGTGCTGCGTGATCCCGCCCGCCTCCGTGTCCACGACAGAGGTCTGTCGGATGGCATCGAGCAATGTCGTCTTGCCATGGTCGACATGGCCCATGATCGTCACGACGGGCGGACGCGCCGCGAGATCTTCGTCGGTGTCCTCGTAAACCTCCGGCTCCGAGTCGTCATCGGCCGCATGCTTGATGACCACCTCGCGCTCCACCTCGGTTGCGATCAGCAGCACCGACTCGTCGCTGAGCGACTGCGTGATCGTGACCATCTCGCCGAGCCCCATCATGATCTTGATGATCTGCGCCACCGTGATCCCGAGGGCGGCAGAAAGGTCCTTGACGCTGACTCCCGACGGAACGGTCACGGGCCCGGTCGGAGCCGCAACCGGCTGCTGCCGCGGCTGAACGCTCGCGGTGGCGCCTCGGTCGCGCGCCTGGCGTCCGTCGCGCCCGCGCGTGTTGCCGCCGTCGATCACGACCCGGCGTTTTCGCCCGGAAGGCCCGCCGCGTGGGCGGATGGGGCGGTTCGGCTTGTTGGGCTCGTCAGCCATCAAACGTCAGTGTAGTGGCGCGCGAGAGCCGGCTCGATGACCACGGTGCTGCGAAGCACCCGGTTGAAGCCACGCGACGCTACCGCCCGCTCGAAGCATGCGAGGCGCCGGCATGTGTACACACCCCGGCCGGGGATGTTCCGACCGACGGTCAAGCGACCGTCGACCGAGCCGAAACGCACGAGATCCACCTGCGGCGCCTTGCGACCGCAGCCGGCACATGTCCTCTCCGGCGACCGTGTCACGCGGCAGGAGACTCGTCCTCCTCGGTCGCGCCGGCGGCGATCTCCGCAGCCTCCGAGACGGCCAGCTCGGCCGCGACCTCTCCGATCGCGTCCTCGATCTCGCCCGCCTCCTCGACCGAGATCTCCCCAGCTGCAACGGCCTCCTCGACGATCCCGTCGAGCAACCCCTGCGCCTCGGCGACCTCGGGGGCAATCTCGGCGACCTCGTCCGGCTCGTCGTCATCGTCGGGCACGATGGCCGGGGGCTCGGTGCCGTGGAGTGCCTGGTGGGCGGGCACACCACAGTAGTGGGAGCCGGGCAAGGCAGCGTTCGGACAGCGCTTGCCGTTCGACAACATCGCCGAACAGCGGCCGGAGAACTCCTGCGTGTCATCCTCGCCGGCATATGCGGCCTCCGCCTCGGCCTGGGCAAACTCGGTGTCGGACTGGATGTCGACCTTCCAGCCCGTCAGACGCGCCGCGAGCCGTGCGTTGAGGCCGTCCTTGCCGATCGCGAGGGCAAGCTGATCGTCGGGGACGACGACCGTGGCCTCGCGTGTGTCGTCGTCTATGTAGACCTCCCGCACGCGCGCCGGCGACAACGCCTTGGCCACGAAGCGGGCAGGCTCCGTATTCCACGGGATGATGTCGATCTTCTCCCCGCGCAACTCTGACACGACCATGCGGACCCGGGAGCCTCGCGGGCCGACGCAGGCACCGACCGGGTCGACGCCCTGTGTGTGTGACTCGACGGCGATCTTCGAGCGGTAGCCCGGCTCCCGCGCAACTCCCCGGATCTCGACCAGGCCGTCCGCGATCTCCGGCACCTCGAGCTCGAACAGGGTCTTGATCAACTCCGGGTCGCGGCGAGACAGGATCACCTGCGGGCCCTTCGTGCCCGACCTGACCTCGGTGATCACGGCCTTGATCCGTGACCCCTGCTCGTAGCGCTCGCCGTCGACCTGCTCCGAGCGCGGGAGCAGGGCTTCCACCCGGCCGAGATCGACGAGGACGTTGTTGCGGTCGCCTGCCTGCTGCACGATCCCGGTCACGACCTCGCCCTGACGGTCGATGTACTCGTCGTACATCATCGCCCGCTCGGCCTCACGGATCCGCTGCTGGATGACCTGCTTGGCGGTCATCGCCGCGATCCGACCGAAACCGTCAGGGGTCGCGTCCGCGCGGACCATCAGATGATCGGGAACCTGCGACCAATCGAGCTCGAGGTCGACGTCGTTGACCAACGTGTGCTGCCGCTCGCCCGTCTCCTCCTCGATCCGCTCGAGCTCGTCGATCGCGGCCTCACGCGCCTCGTCGACGAGGCGCTCCTCGAGGTCGGAGGGAATCTCGATCGAGAAGACACGGAACTCCCCTTCCTCGTCGAGGATGACCTCGGCGTGGCGGGAGGCGCCCGGGGTCTTCTTGTAGGCAGCGAGGAGCGCGTCCTCGAGCGCCGCGACGAGAGTTCCCGTCTCGATGCCCTTCTCGCGCTCGATCGTGCGAATGCCTTCCATGATCTCCTGGCTCATGACCTCACCTATCCCTCGTCGATCAGGTTGCCCCGGACGATCGCTTCGTACGGGATGTCGAGCTCCGTCTCGCCCACGGCGATCCGGACACTCCGTTCGGACGCGGCCACGACAGGGCCACGAAAGCGCTTCTGGCCGGCGATCTCCGCCGAGGTGCGAATCTGGACGTCCTGACCGGCGACCGCCCGAAAATGCGCCGGGGTACGGAGCGGCCGGTCGAGCCCGGGAGACGAGACGTCGATCGTGTACGAGCCGCGATACTCACCGAGGATCTCCGTCACGCGCATGCACAACGCGTGATCGACGCCCTCGGCATGGTCGACGTAGACGCAGAACCGACTCGGTGACAGGAGCTCCACGGCCAGCACCTCGACACCGGGAACAGCGTGCTCGACCGCCGGGACGATGTCCCGCGAGAGTGTGCGTTCGGTGGCGATCATGTCGGCTACAGCGTTCTCCTCGGTGCTTCGTACTCGGCGATCTCGTCGGGCCAGGCTCGATCTCCTCAACAAAAATGGGCGCCTCGCGCCCATTTCGTGAAGCAGTGAAATGCGGTGCGTAGAGGATAGCACCGGCGGGTGCACAGCAACGCGACCGCCTCGCGGGCGCGGCCGAGGCTCACGAAGCGACGGGAGGTACCTTGCTCTCGACCTCGAGGATGATCGTCACAGGGCCGTCATTGACCAGCTCGACCTGCATCCGCGCTCCGAAGTGGCCTGTCGCGACGGGAACGCCGGACCCGCGGAGCGACTTACAGAAACGCTCGTAGAGCGGCTCCGCGTGATCCCTCGAGGCAGCACCCGAGAAGTCGGGTCGCGCCCCCTTCTGGCGCGGGCCGCCGGAGATGAGAGTGAACTGGCTCACGACGAGCGCCTCTCCACCGGTGTCGAGGATCGATCGATCGAACTTGCCCCGGGCGTTCTCGAAGATGCGTAGCCGCGCGACCCTGCGGGCCAAGGTGTCGGCCTCGTCCGGGCCGTCGCCCGTCGCAACGCCGAGGAGAACGACGAGGCCCGCGCCGCACGCCCCGACCGGCACACCGGCGACCGAGACCTTCGCCCGGTCGACCCGCTGGATTACGGCACGCATGCCGCAAGTTTCCCCCTTTTTCGGGTCTGGCGCGGGCGGAATGTCCCTCAACTAAGGGAGCAAGCCTGCCGATACGCAAGGCATGGAAGCCGCCAGGAACCCGTGGCCGGCCCTCGGGACGCTGCTCGTGCGCGACGGGGCCCTGACCCCGGAACAGCTCGAGCTCGCGCTTGCCGAAAAGCGTCTCAAACCGGACGTACGCCTTGGCGAGATCCTCGTCGAGAAAGGTTTCGTTACACGAGCCGCGGTGTCACGCGTGCTCGCCGAGCAGCACGAGCTCGAATTCGTCGAGCTCGACCTGCCGTCGATCGAGACCGAGGCGGCCCTGATGCTGCCCGAGAACCTGGCACGCCGGTACCGGGCGCTGCCGATCCGGATCATGGACGACGGATACGTGCTCGTAGCCGTCGCCGACCCGACCAATGTGATGTTCTCGGACGAGCTCCGCCTGGCCCTGGGGATGCCGGTGCGTGTCTGTGTCGCGTCACCCGACGCGATCGAGCTCGCAATCACGAAGCTCAACGACGGCGCCACGATCGACATCGAAGACGTGGTCACCGACGCCCAGGAGACGGAGGACGATGCGACCGTACTCGACCTCAACCACGACACTCCGGCCGTCGTGTTCATCAACCGGGCGATCTCGAAGGCTCTCGACCTCGGCGCGTCCGACATCCACTTCACGCCGCAGCAGCGACGGCTGTTCGTTCGGGTACGGGTCGACGGCGTCATGCGCGAGCTGACGTCGATCGCGGGCACGCAGGGCAGCGCCGTCGCGAGCCGGCTCAAGATCATGGGTGGCCTCGACATCGCGGAGCGTCGTGCTCCGCAGGACGGCCGTGTCTCGATCAGACGGGGCAACGATTCGATCGACGTTCGAATCGCGATTCTGCCGACGACGCACGGCGAGAAGGTCACGCTGCGGATCCTCGCGCAGGGCGAAGCACCGGACTCGCTCGATGCGCTCGGCATGTGGCCCCGCAGCCGCGCCGCGCTCGAACGTGCGATCACCCAGCCGTTCGGCGCCGTCGTCGTCGTCGGCCCGACCGGATCGGGCAAGACGACGACTCTCTACACGTGCCTGCAGATGCTCAACACGCCGGATCGCCAGCTGACGACGATCGAGGATCCAGTCGAGTATCGCGCCGCCGGCCTTGATCAGATCGAGGTCAACCCGCGAGCCGGGCTCACGTTTGCCAACGGCCTTCGGACGGTGCTCCGCTCCGACCCGGACGTGCTCCTCGTCGGCGAGATACGTGACGAGGAGACGGCCCAGATCGCGTTTCGGGCAGCCATGACGGGGCACCTGGTGCTGACGACGCTGCACGCGCAGACGGCAGCATCCGCGATCCAGCGGCTGACCGACATGGAGATCGATCGCAGCATCCTCGCGACCTCGATCAACTGCATCGTCGGGCAGCGGCTCGCCCGCCGTGTCTGCCAGACGTGCTGTGAGCCGACGACGCCTGACGCCGCGATGTTGCGGTCCCTGCGCGTGCCGGACAACTACGGTGAGCTGAACTTCTACAAGGCCGTCGGATGTGCCGAATGCGGCGAGACGGGATACCGCGGCCGCGTGCCGCTCTTCGAGGTGATGACGATGACGGACGAGATCGCCCTGCTGGTCGGCGCCCCGACACGCGACATCGAAGCGATGGCAATCGCTCAGGGCATGTTCACGCTCCGCGAGGACGGCGTCCGCCTCGCGGTGGCCGGACTCACGACGCTCGAAGAGATCCGTCGGGTCGCCGGCGACGCCGGCGACTGACCGGGACCGACCCGTCCGGCGCCCGTTGCGCACCACTACGCTCTTCGGCCTGATGGGCGTCATCGAGCTTCACGACAAGGAGGAGATCGCCGCGTTTCTGCGGCGCAACGAGCGCGCCCATGTGTACGAGCTCGGCGATCTCGACGATTTCGACTGGCCGTTCACCCGATGGCTCGGCTGGGAGCGCGACGGTCGCCTGGAGCAGCTCGTACTGCTCTACACGGAGCCGTCGGTGCCTGTCTTGCTCGCGATAGCGGACGAGCCAATCGAAGCGATGGTGGATCTCCTGCGGACGGTTCGCGACACGCTCCCGTCTCCGCTCTACGTGCATGCGACGTCGTCGCTGCTCGGCACCCTTGCGGAGCGGTATGCGGTCGAGGGCGCCGAGCCTCACCTGAAGCTGGCGCTCGGACGTAAGGACCTCCTCGCCGAGCACGCGCTCCACGTCGACCGCCTCGGCGCCGACGACCTGACCGAAATCGAGACGTTCTACGGTGCGGCGTATCCTGGCACATGGTTCGCGCCGCGGATGCTCGCGACCGGGCGGTACGTCGGTATCCGGCAACACGATCGGCTCGTCTGCGTGGCGGGAGTGCACGTTCACTCGCCGACCTGGGGTGTGGCGGCTCTCGGCAATGTGGCAACGCTGCGGGAGCTTCGGGGGCAGGGTTTCGCGCGGGGGGCGTGTGCGGCGCTCTGCCTGCTCCTGCTTGCCGACGGGATCGAGACGATCGCCCTCAACGTCCGGGAGGACAACGCTGCTGCAGTTGCGTCCTACGCACGGCTCGGGTTCGAGCCTGTGGCGACATACATCGAGGCGACCCTCGTCGCGACGTGATCCCTCGCTCGACGCTGACTTTCAGGAGAAGCTGCCTCGGTGATCGCCGGGACGCCAGGCTGGAGCCCGGCCTCCCGGGCTTGTCATCGATGCCCGAAATGGTGCGCGCGCGGGAGCGCCATGGCCACATCGAGCTCGGCAACACGGCGGGCGAGCATGCCAAGGGTTTCGATCGAGGTGACGAGGACGTTGCGGTTCTCCCCCACCCGCTCGTAGCGGCCCCGCGCCAGAAGCAGCGGCTCGTTGCGGACGATCGCCCGGTACCGCTCGTACACGTTCTTCGGGACGATCAGGTTCACCTGACCACACTCGTCCTCGAGCAGCATGAACACGATCCCTTTCGCCGTGGCAGGCCGCTGCCGCGCGATCGCTAGACCGGCGTAGGCCACTGCAGATCCGTGCGACGAACGGTGTAGCTCGTCGCTTCGGAGCGTTCCTTCGGGCAGATGCGGGCGCAACAGCATGAGCGGATGGGTATCGACCGATAGCCCCGTGCGGCGGTAATCGGCCGCCATCAGCTCCCAGCGCGTGAGATTCCGGAGGGCAGGGGTCGCCGTGGTGGGATCGAACGAGAGCGTGAGCTGCTTCGCCATGCCCTGCGTTCCGGGGACAGAGACCGGTCGGGCTGCGAGGCCGAGTTCCCAGAGCAGATCCCGTCGCTTGGGTGACGACCTATCGCACGCCCTACCCTCGGCAAGCGCGGAAGAGAACCCGTCGCACGCCCCACCCTCGATGAGCGCGACGAGGCCGTCCTGCGAGAGGGGGGTACGCCGCGCAAGGTCGCCGACATTCCGATAGAGCCCGTTCGCCTCGCGTTCCGCCACCAGAGCCGCAGCATCGTCCTCACCCACCGACTGGACGTATGCGAGGCCGATGCGCACAGCCTGAGCTTGTGTTGATTCAACACCAAGCTCATCGGCTGAGGTGAGAGAGCACCAGGTCTCGCTCAGGTTCACGTCGGGCGAGTGCACCTCCACCCCGCGCCGCTGGGCGTCACGAACGAGGCTTGCCGGCGGGTAGAAGCCCATCGGCTGGGCATTCAGCAGCGAGCAGAGAAACTCGGCCGGATAGTGATGACGCAGCCATTGGGACTGGTAGGCGAGCAGTCCGAACGCGGCAGCATGAGACTTCGGGAAGCCGAAGCCGGAGAAGCCGACGAGCTTGTCGTAGACGCGATCTGCGACCTTCTCGTCGACCCCTTTGCGAACGGCCCCCTCGATGAATCGCATCCGATGCGACTCGAGCGCGGCGCGGCTGCGTTTCCGGCTCATTGCACGCCGCAAGCCCTCCGCTTCTCCCACCGTGAAGCCTGCGAGCGCGATCGCCACGTCGAGCACTTGATCCTGGAAGACAACGACTCCGAGCGTCGAGTGGAGCGGCTCCCGCAGTGTCTCGTGGTCGACCGGGTAAACGAACGTGGGGTCATCTCGCAGCCGCCGCCGGTGCTCGATGTAGGGGTGCACCGCCTTACCCTGGATCGGGCCCGGTCGCACGAGCGCAACCTGCACCGTGAGGTCGTCGATCGTCTCGGGCTTCGTGCGCAGGAGACTCTGCATCTGGGCCCTGCTCTCGATCTGGAAGGTGCCGACCGTGTCGGCCCGCTGGATCTCCGCAAACACGTCCTGGTCGTCGAGTGGAATGCGGGAGAGGTCGATCGGCGCACCGTAGATCTCCGCGATCTTCTCCACGCAGTCCTCGACGGCGGAAAGCATCCCCAGTCCGAGCAGGTCGATCTTGAGAAACCCGGCGTCGGAGCATGAATCCTTGTCCCACTGGCAAAGCTGGCGCCCCTCCATCGCAGCGGGCTGCACCGGGACGAGATCGATCAACGGCCGCGACGAGATCACCATCCCGCCCGGATGCTGGGAGATGTGTCGCGGCAGGCCGGCGATCTCGGCGGTGAGGAACTGGAATGCGCGCCAGCGCTTCGAGACCAGCTTGCGCTCGGCATCAGGAAGACCCGCCACCTCCTCGGCGATGCGCGAGGCATCCCACCCGTCGCTGAGTCGGGCAAGGCGCTCGAGCTCCGCCTGCGGCAGCCCGAGCGCCTTACCGACGTCACGGATCGCCCCGCGCGAACGGTAGGTGGCGAAAGTGGCGACGAGAGCTGCATGCTCGTTGCCGTACCGCTTCGTGACCGCGACGATCAACTTCTCGCGGATGTCGCGGGGAAAATCGAGGTCGATGTCCGGGACCGAGGCCAGCTCATGATTGAGGAAGCGCCCGAGCGAGAGCTCGTTCGCAACCGGATCGACGTGCGAGAGACCGGTCAGATAGCAGACGATCGAGCCGACCGAGCTGCCGCGCCCTCGTCCGGGTGGCAGGAAGCGTCGGGGCGAATCGCGACCGCGCACCTGAAGGGCGCACTCTCGCGCCAGTTCGAGCACCTCCCGGTGGAGCAGGAAGAAGCCCGCGAGCCCGAGTTCGTCGATGAGCGCAAGCTCGCTCTCCAAGCGGGCGCGTGCCCGCGCAAGCAACACATCACCACAGGGCGGGTAGCGGTCGGCGATGGCGTCGTTGCAGATCGCAGCAAGTTGCCGGATCGCAGGCTCGACGGCATCGGAGAAATCGGGATAGCGATAACCGAGCTCCTGGGTGAGGTCGAACTGCAGGCGCTCTGCCAGCTCGACAGTGCGGGCGGCAGCGGCGAGATCGATGCCTGCAAAGCGATCGGCCGCCTCTGCGGGAGCACGCAGGATGCTCTCACGATTGCCACGCCGCTCCTGCTCACAGCCGTCGAGGGAGGTGCGGCAGCGGATCGCGACGAGCGTGTCCTGGAGAAGCGTGCGACGCGGTGCGTGGGCGTGCACGTTGCCGGTTGCGACGGTTTCGACGTCGAGGTGCTCGGCAAGATCGCGGAGGGCGGCGTTGCGGCGGACGTCGCCGCGCTCGAAAGGACGCTGTAGCTCGACGAGGAAATTCCTGCGGCCGAACGCGCTGACGAGTCGGGTGACGACATTCGGATCGTGTACCGCGAGTCCATTGCGAGCACAACCGGAGAGGCAGACGAGACCGTCCGCGTGCTCCTCGACGAAATCCTGGCCCACGGACGGTGCGTCCGGCTCGCGATCCTCACGGCCGGGCCGACGGGTGCCTGCATGCGCTTCGGTGAGGATGCGGCACAGGTTTGCATAGCCCCGGCTCGTCTCGACCAGCAAGGTCAGATGCGAGCCGCCGCTTCCTGCTCCGGCGCCGGCAAAGCCGGCACCTCCGCTTGTAGGCGACTCCGTCGGGCCTGCGCCGCTGAGCGTCACCTCGGCGCCTGTGATCGGTCGTACGCCGAGATCCTTGGCAGCGTGGGCGAACTCGAGTGAGCCGTAGACACCGTCGTGGTCGGTGAGCGCGAGTGCCGGGTAGCCGAGCTCGGCCGCACGGGAAGCGAGCTCTTCCGGCAGAGATGCGCCGTCGAGAAACGAGTACGACGAGTGGCAGTGCAGCTCGACGTAGGTCATGCCTGCCGCGCGTCGAGACGCCAGGCTTCAACTTGGCGTCGAACGTCCGAGAAGAATGTCCTCCGTACTGCACCCGGCGCCAGGCTGAAACCTGGCGCCGGGAGTCGTATCGTTGCCTCGTGGGCGACTGTGACCGGGAACGCGACCGTTACGACGACATCGTCGACGCGATTTGCGCCTGGCACGACGACGCACGCGCCTCGAAGGTGTTCGGGATGCCGTGCGTGAAGCGCGCCGGGAAGGTCGTGTTCGGTTTGTCCCGGACGGGGTTGGTGCTCAAGTTGACCGATCCTGATGCACATAGGCGCGCGCTGTCCGTTCCCGGCGCGCATCTTTTCGATCCGTCCGGCCGGGGCGAGGTGTTTCGACAGTGGGTGGTGGTTCCTCCCGCGCAGGTAGACGAATGGGAGGCGCTCGCCTACGAGGCGCTCGGACAGGATCATGCGGTGCCGCCGGAGGCAATCGAACCGTGAGATGTGTGTCCTCTCGGGCGCACACTCCGAGACCAGGCTCCTCCAGGCCGGAGGAATGACACTTCGTATCATCCCCTCTGCGTGAACCAGCAGCCACGCTCATGGTCGCGGTAGACGCACGCATTCTGCCCCGACTCGAGCACCACCTCGTAGTAGCGGCGGTCGACCGGCTCCTCCGTCCACCAGCGGTCGACGACGCGCCACTCCTCTCGGACGAAGGCGACCTGCTGGCGGTTGACCATGCAGGGGGCACCGTCGACGCCGGCTTCCACCAGTGCGGGACGAGGTGCGTTGAGGCGCCCGGTAGACGAGTGAGACAACGCATGAGGGCGACTGGCCCAGGACCCACCGACGGCATTCATGCTCGTCCCCGGTGGTCGGTGAGCGGGACGGGCGCATGAGACGAGGTATGCGCCTCGCCCCGACACGTCACACGTCGCGGGGCACGACGAGCGCGCGCGCTTCCGGGATACGCGACCACGGTGCCACCTCCACCACGGCGCACACCGAGCCCGTGCCGGTGCTGGCCCGCACCTGCTTCAACCCTTCGCGCAGCCGTCCGTCCATCTCCTCCCCTTCGGGGGGAACGAGTGCGAGCTGATTCCCGACGTGGTCGGCGAGCTCTACCGCCTCCAACCGCAACTCCGTCACCGGAGCCGGTATCTCGAGCAGCTTGGGACCGAGCGCTGCCCGCAGCCGGCCGCGTTCCGCTGTTGCCTCGCGCAACGTCGTCGCCCGCCGCCACGAGCCTCCGCCGACGAGCCGGGCCGACACCGCCACCTTGCGCAGCGGTCTCCCTGCCCGCTCCGGCCGCGCGAGCAACCGGTCGAGCAACGCCCCGAACGCCCGCCGCAACGTCAGCTCGTTCGCGACCGCCTCGGGGAAGGAGAAGGCCTCCGCCAGCTCTGCCGCAGGCGATCGCCCACGCACACGACGACGCTCTCCACCATGTGCGAGGCTCCACGCCCGCTTCCCCTCAGGCCCCAACCGCTCCTCGACAGCACCGCCGGGAAGCGACGCCAGCTCGCCGAGCCGACGCACCCCGAGTCCTTCGAGCTCGGCATACCGGTTCGACGGAAGCGGCAGCAGCGAGAGCGGGAGCGGCTCCAGGAAGCCCTGCTCCTCCTTCCCCTCGACGATCACTGCCTGCCCGGGCCGGGCCACGCTCGCCGCCGCCAGTGCGACGAAACGGCGTCCGCCCGCGCCTGCTCGCGGGTCCCAGGCAGATCCGACAGAGGCGAGCGCCTTCGCAAGTGCCGCCTCCACCCCCCCGTAGAGCCGCTCGACGCCGCCGGTCTCGAATGTGACCAGGCCCGGCTCGGCGGACTCCACTGCGAAGCCTGCATCCTCCAAGCGGCGCAGCACCCCCTCCCACTCCTGTTCGACCGCGGCAGGATCCTGTTCGATCAGCACAAGGCCGGGACAGGTTGCGAGCGCCTCCCCCATCCGCATCCCCGCCTGCACACCCGCGGTCTCGGCAGCCGCCGTGACAGGCCCGATGAGCGCCTCCTTCCCCGGCTCCGGGGCGAGTGCGGCCGGCACGAGCGCCAGCCTCGGCCGCGAGCGCAATGCGGCCCGCAACGCGAATCCCGGGATGAGAAGGCAGGCAATCACTGGACTCCCTGTTCTACACGAACATGTGTTCGTGTGTCAAGGTAGCTGAAACGGACCTGAGGGAAACCGACCGAAGAGGTGACTTCGGATGCCGATCGGGAAGCTCTACGAGCTCGTCGGAACAGGCCGGTTAGACCCGCGGCGCGCGAAAGCACTCCGTCACGTACGGCAACTCGAGCACGCCTTCGACCGCATACTCGTCGAAGAGGCGCTCGACGCGATCGAGCACCGGAGCGCGTTCCTTCGGGCTGAGCACCGCGCAGTAGCTCCGCGAGACGACGAGATCGATCAGCGTCTCGCGATCGATTCGCTGAACGTACCGGAAGCTTTCGTGCTCCACCGAGCCGAACAGTCCGCTCTCTTCGATCGAAGCACCGGGAAGGCCTCCATCGATCGCCTCGCTCCCGATCGCCTCTTCGCTCAGCTGCGCCACCCAGGGCTCCCGATCGTCCCGGGTGTTCCAGACGAGGGCGATGGAACCGTCCGGCCGCAGTACCCGCGCGATCTCGCGCAACGCCGGCCCGTGATCGAACCAGTGGAACGCCTGTGCGGCCGTGACGACATCTGCACTCGCTGTCTCGAGCGGGATCGCCTCGGCCCCGCCCTCGACTGCGGTCACACCGGGTACGGCTACACGAAGGTGCACGATCATCTCGGGCAGTGGCTCGACTGCGATCACCCGGTGCCCCAGCACAACGAGTGAGCGCGTCAGCTTGCCCGTCCCGGCACCGAGGTCGACGACGTCACGCCGCCCCTCACCCACGAGCCAGCGCACCGCATCGTCGGGGTAACCGGGCCGCGAGCGCTCGTACGCGTCTGCGACCGCGGCGAACGAGGTGGCACGACCCCGGCGCTCGTCTCGATTGAGGATCATCCCCGCAGGCTAGCCCAGCCCCCGGCGACGCCTGAACGCCTCCACCGCCGCCCTGTGGTCGACGATCGGGCGCGAGTACCGAGGGAGCGAGCAGGCCCGGCTCGGCAATGTCCCGCGCGGGCACGCCCTCGACCGCGGCCCGCACGGCAGGCGCGTCCTAGACCGTGATCTCTGCGGCGACGCCGTGCATGCCGGTGAGGCGTGGGACGACGTCGAGCACGCTCTCACGGGCACAGTAGGGAATGTCGGCCTCGAGCTCGGGCCCGTGGTTGATCAGGTTGCGGCCGCTACGCGAGGCGCGGAAGGCCTCTTCGGCGGAGGCATAGGACGCCGCGAGGCGAACTGCCGCCTCTGCCGCGTCGCTTCGTTCGCCTTCGAGCATGTCGGCGACCCGACCCGCGACGTAGCTGTCATCCAGCGCGAAGGAGCCTTTGACACCCGCGCAGAAGATCGCGACATCGTCACCGTGGGCCCGCGCCGCCTCGGTGACCGCGCCGAGATTCAGAAGCGAGGCGATCAAGACCCGTTCGCACCGCTCGGCCGCGGTGACGATTGCCCGGGTCCCGTTGGTGGTGGACATGGCCAACGTGGGCGTGCGGGCCGTGAGGTATTCCCGCGGTGAATTGCCGAGATCGAATCCATCGATCCGCACACCGAGGCGCTCGCCGCCGAGGGTGACGGCCGGCGAGGCGAACGAGCGCGCGCCGTCGACCTCTGCCGCGCACCAGACGCGCTCATAGCCTGTCGCGAGCGCCTGGCAGATCGTCGACGTCGCCCGGATCACGTCGATCACGACGGCCGTCGGCGCGGCTGCGGACTCGTCGGGAGTGAAGGCGACATGAACGTGCACGTCGCTACGCTAGCCGTCCATGCCGGACACGCCACACTGCTATCGCCATCCGGGCCGCGAGACCCTCGTCTCGTGCTCGGAGTGCGGCCGGCCGATCTGCGAGGACTGCATGACGTTCGCACCGGTCGGGATCCGCTGCCCGGATCACGCGAACGTCGGCGCGGTCAAGCCTTCCCCCGCCCGCACGGTCCAGAGCATGCGCCGGACGACTCGCTCCATCGCCGCGCCGGCGACGATGACGTTGATCGCGATCAACGTCATCGTCTACATCATCACCGCCGCGCAGGGAGGCGGCATCAATCTTCCGGGTGGGAAGCTCTTCTCGGACTGGGCTCTCCAGGGCCTCGCCGTGTCGGACGGTGACTGGTGGCGCCTCGTGACCGCGATGTTCCTGCACGGCAGCATGCTCCACCTCGCGTTCAACATGCTCGCCCTCTTCTGGCTCGGCACGATCGTCGAGCAGGCGCTCGGCACTCCCCGTTTCCTGCTCGTCTACTTCGTCTCGGGCCTCGCAGGATCGGCAGGCGCCCTCTGGTTCAGCTCGGCGTTCGCCGTCACGGTCGGCGCCTCCGGCGCGATCTTCGGCCTGATCGGCGCCCTCCTGATCCTGGAGTACCTCTCGACCGGATCGCTCATGGGACAGGCCATGGTCCTGATTCTCGTGAACCTCGCGCTGACCTTCGCGGTGCCGAACATCTCGATCGGCGGGCACCTCGGAGGGCTTGCCGGCGGGATCATCGCGACCTACGCGCTGATGCGGTACCCGGCCCCTCCGCGGCGCACGCTCGGGTTGGTCGTCGCTGTCGGCGTCGGCGTCGTCAGCGTCGCGCTCGCGTACGTTCGCGTCCGCGGCTACGTGGCCTAGCCTCTATGACCTACATCGGTCGTCGGGGTCAGCCACCGATCGCGACGGCGATCACGCCCGCGTCCGCGAGCGCTGCTTGAGCTGCTGCAAGCCGTGCCAGCGGGACCCTGTAGGGCGAGCAGCTGACGTAGTCCAACCCCAGGCGGTGGCAAAACGCGACCGAACGGGGCTCTCCGCCGTGCTCGCCGCAGATCCCCATCTTGAGCCCGGGCTTGCGGCCCCGGCCGCGTTCGACGGCTATCCGCATCAGGTCGCCGACGCCGTCCTGGTCGAGCACCTCGAACGGATTGCGCTCGAGGATCCCGTGCTCGAGGTAGTAGGTGAGGAACTTCCCTTCGGCGTCGTCACGGGAGAATCCGAGAGCGGTCTGCGTGAGATCGTTCGTGCCGAACGAGCAGAAATCGGCGACCTCGGCGATCTCGTCGGCGCGGATGCAGGCGCGCGGTAACTCGATCATCGTGCCACAGCTGTACTCGACCGAAGGCTCCTCTGCCGCAACGCGCTCGGTCAACTCCCTCAGACGAGACAGCTCCTCACGGAAGCCGACGAGTGGATGCATGATCTCGACGAGTGGGGCCTCTCCCGTGCGGGCCCCGACCGCCGTCGCCGCCCGCACGATCGCCCTGACCTGCATCTCGTAGATCTCGGGCCACTGCAGGCCGAGCCGGCACCCTCGGGTGCCGAGCATCGGGTTGGCCTCGTGCAACTCCGTGATCCGCTGGCGCATGTCGTCCGAGGTCGCTTCCTCGAGTGCCGGCAGAAACTCGTGCAGCGGCGGGTCGAGCAGCCGGATCGTCACCGGGAAGCCGGCCATTGCCTCGAAGATTCCCTCGAAGTCCGACTGCTGGACGGGCAGCAGCTTCTCGAGAGCGACGCGCCGGGCCGCCTCGTCCCGCGCCAGGATCATCTCTTGCACGATCGGCAGCCGGTCGGGTGCCATGAACATGTGCTCGGTGCGGCAAAGGCCGATGCCCTCGGCGCCGAACTCCCGCGCTTTCGCGGCGTCCTCCGGCGTGTCGGCGTTTGCACGGACCCGGAGCCGGCGCAACTCGTCGGCCCAGTCGAGAATCGTGCCGAAGTTCTCGTCGATGGCCGGCGGCACCAGCCGAACCGGACCAACGATCACCCGCCCTGTGCCACCGTCGATCGTGATCACGTCGCCGACCTTCAACGTGTGCTCCCCGAGCGTCACCGTCTCCGCCCTCGCATCGATCGAAAGGCCCTCGCAGCCGGCCACGCACGGCTTTCCCATACCCCGGGCGACCACCGCCGCATGCGACGTCATGCCTCCGTGGGCGGTTAGGACACCGCGGGCCTGGATGAGGCCGTGAATGTCGTCGGGCGTCGTCTCCCAGCGCACGAGGATCACGTCGTCACCCGCCTTGCCGCGCATCTCCGCCGTGTCGGCGTCGAGCACGATCTCACCGGACGCGGCTCCGGGCGAGGCGTTCAGGCCGCGTGCGGCTACCTCCACCGGCGACGTCGGGTCGATCATCGGGTGCAGGAGCTGGTCGAGCTGGTCCGGGTCGATCCGGGCAACCGCCTCCTCGCGGGAGATCAGCCCCGCGTCGGCCATCTCGACCGCGATGCGGAGGGCTGCAGTCGCCGTGCGCTTGCCCGTGCGGGTCTGCAGGAGGTACAGCATCCCCTCCTCCACGGTGAACTCGATGTCCTGCATGTCGCGGTAATGGGCCTCGAGCCGGTCGAGCGTCGCCGTCAGCTGCGCGAACGCCTGCGGCAGCCGTTCACGCATGGCCGAGATCGGTTCGGGCGTCCGGATCCCGGCGACGACGTCTTCGCCCTGCGCGTTGACGAGGAACTCGCCGTAGAGGACAGACTCGCCCGTCGACGGATCGCGGGTGAAGCACACCCCTGTCCCCGAGCTCTCTCCCTTGTTGCCGTACACCATCTGGACGACGTTCACCGCCGTGCCGATGTCGTCGGGAATCTCGTACGTCCGCCGATACACCTGGGCCCGCGGTGCGTCCCACGAGTCGAAGACCGCCCGGTAGGCGCGGCGGAGCTGCTCCCGCGGATCCTGCGGGAAACCCGAGCCCACCTCCTCCTCGTAGATCTGCTGGAAGGTCGAGATCAGCTCGCGGAGGTCGCCCGCATCGAGCTCGAGATCGTTCGCCACCTTGCGCACTGCCTTCAGATCGGCGATCGCTCCCTCGAACCGCTGCCCGTCGACGCCGTCCACGACCTCCCCGTACATCTGGATCAGGCGCCTGTAGGAGTCGTAGGCGAACCGCGGATTCCCCGTCGCCGCCGCCTGGCCCTCGACCGCGATGTCGTTCAGGCCGAGGTTCAGGATCGTGTCCATCATCCCCGGCATCGAAATCGCGGCACCCGAACGCACGGACATCAACAACGGATCGGAGGGATCGCCGAAACGCTTCCCCGACCGTTCCTCCAGCGCCGCGATATGCGCGCCCACCTCCTCGTCGAGCCCCTCCGGCACCTCCTTGCCGGCGGCGATGTACGCACGGCAGGCGTCGGTGGTGATCGTGAACCCCGCCGGAACGGGGATCCCCAACGCCGTCATCTCGGCCAGGCCGGTCCCCTTGCCGCCGAGCAGATCGCGGCCGCCCGGCGCCTGCTCCTCGAAATCGTAGACGTAGCGCATGGTCTGATCCTCGCACAGACGAACGCCTCCCGAGCGGGTGACACATCACACGTCTGTTGCGGACTGTCCGCAGTCCGACGTGCGACGATGCCGGTCTTTCTGCCGACTGCGACGGGTGACTCGATGCGTTCCGTCGAGGCTTTCCACCATGCGTGGAGCAGACGTGAATGCATCGGATCTCGGACAGCGGAGAGGAACCGCTCCCGACCCGCCTCCTGCGATGAGGTTCGGAAGCCCCGGCGCTCAGGTGGACGTGGCGACGCTCCGCGAGCGCCGCCGGCGGGCCCTGAACTCGGCGAGCCAGGCGACTGCTCGGAGGCCGATCCAGACCGGCGTCAGGATCACGTAGAACAGGACCACGGCCATGGCGAGGCCACCGAACCACATCGTCCAGTAGCGGAGCGGGGCCCAACCTTTCTCCTCCAGCGAGCGGCCCTCAGCCCGCCAGACACTCCGGTCGGTCACGACGGAGCCCGCCTCTCACGCTGCCGGTCGGCGACGAGCTTGATCACGCGCATCGCGGTTTCCTCGACCGAGAAGTCAGAGACATCCAGCACCGGGCACGCGAGGCGCCGGTGGATCGCCGCCGCCTGATCCAGCTCCTCGTAGACATCGAGCAGGCCTGCGTATCGCTTCTTCGGGCCGCCCATCGTGGCGACGCGATTCGATCGAATCTCCGACAGCCGCTCGGCCTCGATCGTCAGCCCGACGACCTTCCCGGGATCTATCTCGAACAGCGCCGCCGGCGGCTCGATCCCTTTCACGATCGGAACGTTCGCCGCCTTGTGCCCGAGGTACCCGAGATAGATCGAAAGCGGGGTCTTCGATGTCCGCGAAACACCGACGAGCACGACGTCCGCTTCGTCGAGACCACTCCCGACGCCGTCGTCGTACTTGACGGCGAACTCGATCGCCTCGATCCGCTTGAAGTACGTCTGGTCGAGCGGTGGTCGGGCACCGGGCGTCATGCGTGCGGCAGCGCCCGACACGCGGGCGATCGAGTCGATCGGATGGCCGAGCAGGTCGCAATAGTGCACGCGGGCGCGCCGACAGAGTAGGCGCATGGCCTCGCGCAGGCCCGGTTCGACGAGCGTGTACACCATCACCGCAGGGCGACCTCGAGCGGTCGCCACCGCCATCTGGAGATCGTCGACGGATTCGACCCGCGGGTGGCGCACCTCGGCGAATACCTGCTCCGGAAATTGCGCCTCGAGGGCGAGCACGAGCCGTGCCGCGGTCTCGCCCGTCGAGTCCGAGACGATGTGTAGCTCAACCGGCGATTGATCGGTGGTCACGCGCGGGAGGGTATCCGGGCCTGGATGTTCGATGTGCGAGAGGTGCGCCGGGATGAGATTCGGGCGCCGTGGGCCCACGTTCACGCGCCCGCCCCGGATACGATCGCGTGCGTGGCCGGCCCGTCTACTCCCGTGTCACTCGCCGACATCGAATCAGCGGCGCGGCGGCTCGACGCGGTCGCCGTACGCACGCCGCTCTTGCGGTTGGCGCTCGAGGGCGAGGTCTACGTCAAGCCCGAGAGCCTTCAGCGCACCGGCTCCTTCAAGTTCCGCGGTGCCTTCAACGCCCTCGCATCGACGCCGTTCGCGGTCATCGAGCGGGGCGTCGTGGCGGATTCCAGCGGCAATCACGCGCAGGGTGTCGCGGCAGCCGCCTCCCTTCTCGGCATACCGGCGACGATCGTGATGCCGGAGAATGCCGCTCCCGTGAAAGTCGCGCGAACGGCGCGCTGGGGAGCCGAGATCGTGCGCTGCGCCAACTCGAGTGACGAGCGCCGGCGAGTGGCTGCCGAGATCAGCGATGCGCGGTCGCTCGAGTACATCCCGCCGTTCGACGACGTGCGCATCATCGCCGGCCAGGGCACGGTAGGGCTCGAGGTGGCGCAGTCGCTCGCCGATGTTGCGACGATCGTCGTCTGCGTCGGCGGCGGCGGTCTGATCTCGGGTATCGCGACGGCCGTGAAGGCGCTTCTTCCCTCGGCGAGGGTGATCGGGGTCGAGCCGGAGCTCGCCGCCGACGCGCAGGAGTCACTCCGCGAGGGCAGGATCGTCAGCTGGCCCGCGGAGGATGTGACGCGAACGATCTGCGACGGCGTTCGCACACAGGCCCTCGGCGAGCTGACGTTCGCGACGATCTCGGCGCTCGTCGACGAGATCGTGACCGTGTCGGACGATGCGGTGCTCGATGCGATGCGCTGGCTCGCTCTCGAGGCAAAGCTCCTCGTCGAGCCGACGGGTGCGCTCACACTCGCGGCGCTGCAGACCGGCGTGGTGTCGATCGGCGGGCCGACCGTTCTCGTCGCGTCGGGTGGGAACGTCGATCCCGCCCTGGCGGCGACGGTTCTCGGACGGGCAGCGGCCCCTGTCGCCCCGGAAGGTGAGTGACGCCGGTCCGACGCCAGGTGTTGCCGCGTCCATGTGGGCGCCGATGCGCTGCTACCCGAGAGCGTCGAGCGCGGTGCGCACGAAGACGGCGATACCGTCCCGCAGGGCACGCTCGTCGATGTCGAACCGGGGATGATGATGCGGGAATGTGGTGCCGAGCTCCTCGTTGCCGGATCCAACCCAGAAGAACGCCGCAGGTGCAACGGCGGTGTAGGCCGCGAAGTCCTCGCCGCCCATGACGGGCGGGAACTCGACGAGCGCATCCTGCCCGAGCTCCGCCACGACGGCCCGCCGGACAGCGGCGGACGCATCCCGGTCGTTTACGACAGGGTCGTAGCCGACCTCGAAATCGAACCGGTACGCGGCGCGGTGCGCCGCGGTGACACCGGCGACGACGCGCTCCATGGCGTCACGTACATCGACGCGGCGGGCGAGTGACAGTGTCCGCACGGTGCCGCCCAGGCGAACCGAGCCGGGGATGACGTTACGGGCGCTCCCGGCAGTGAGTGTCGTCACCGAGACGACGACGGAGTCGAACGGGTCGGTCTCGCGGGCCACGATCTGCTGGAGATTCGTGATCACCTGGGCGGCCACTGCAACCGGGTCGACGGTCTCGTGCGGATTGGCCCCGTGACCACCCCGGCCGACGATCTCGAGCGTGAAGAGGTCGGCGGCCGCCATGACCGCTCCCGGAACGGCCGAGACCTTGCCCGTCTCGAGCCCCGAGAGGAGGTGCACCCCCGTGACGAGGTCGGCACCGTCGACGGCGCCCGACTCGACGACGCTGCGCGCACCGCCGGGCGGTAACTCCTCGGCGTGCTGAAAGACGAATCGAACCTCGCCCGAGAGCTCGTGACGCCGTTCGCCGAGGATCTGGGCGGCGGCGAGCAGCATGGCGGTGTGACCGTCGTGGCCGCACGCGTGCATGACCCCGGCCCGCGTCGAGGCGTAGGGAACGTCGTTCTCCTCGAGAATCGGCAACGCGTCCATGTCGGCGCGGAGCACGACCACCTTCCCGGGGCGGGCGCCGTGCAACCGGGCGACGACCGCCGTTCCCGCTGGATGCTCGATCTCGAGCCCGCCGAACGAGCGGAGGATGTGCTCGACGAAGTCCGCGGTCTCGTGCTCCTCGAACGAGAGCTCGGGGTTTGCGTGAAGGTGCCTGCGCCAAGCTATCGCGCGGGCCTCCAGGTCGTCCGAGACGAGTTGTGAGCCGATTGCCGCCGCCGCCATCGAGATTGAAGCTACCGGGAACATCGGAGGGACGGCGTGGGTAGGGTCCGCGCCATGGCCGACGCCGTCACGATGGACAAGATCGTCTCGCTCTGCAAACGACGAGGGTTCGTGTTTCCAGCCTCGGAGATCTACGGCGGGCTCGGCTCGTCGTACGACTACGGCCATTACGGTGTGCTGCTCAAGGACAACATCAAGCAGCGGTGGCTGTCCGCGATGGTGCAGGAGAGAGACGACATCCTCGCCCTCGACTCCTCGATCATTCTGCACCCCGAGGTGTGGCAGGCTTCGGGCCACGTCGGGGGGTTCACGGATCCCCTCGTCGACTGCAAGTTCTGCAAGAAGCGCTTCCGCGCCGACCACCTCGAGGACGCGCAATGTGGACAGCGCCCGAGTAAGCGACCCGGAGAGACATCCGACTGCGACCTGACCGAGGCACGCCATTTCAACCTCATGTTCGAGACGCGCGTCGGTGCGCTCGAGGAGACCGGCGTGCCGGTGTATCTCCGGCCGGAGACGGCGCAGGGAATCTTCATCAACTTCAAGAACGTGGCCCAGATCGCGCGCCGCAAACCGCCGTTCGGCATCGCGCAGGTGGGCAAGTCCTTCCGCAACGAGATCACGCCGGGCAACTTCATCTTCCGCACCCTCGAGTTCGAGCAGATGGAGATGGAGTTCTTCGTTCCGCCTGCCGAGGCCGACGAGTGGTACCGCTACTGGGTCGATGAGCGCTTCGCCTGGCATCGCCGCTACGGCATCCGCGCGAGCCACCTTCGAGTTCGACCACACGACGTCGACGAGCTATCGCACTATTCGAGCGGGACGAGCGACATCGAATACCTGTTCCCGATCGGATGGTCCGAGCTCGAAGGCGTGGCGAACCGGGGAGACTTCGATCTCACGCAGCACACCAGAGCATCGGGGACCAAGCTCGAATGGGTCGACCAGGACGGCACTCGCTATACACCGCACGTGATCGAGCCGGCCCTCGGCGTCAACCGGTCGATGCTCGCTTTCCTCGTCGACGCCTACGACGAGGAAGTCGTAGCGGAGCGTGACCGGACGGTGCTGCGGTTGCACCCGCAACTCGCACCGGTGAAGGCGGCGGTGCTGCCGCTCATCGGCAAGAGCGACGACATGACGGGCCGGGCGCGCAAGCTCTACGAAGAGCTTCGTCACGTGATCTCGGTCGAATACGACGACGGTGGGCAGATCGGCCGGCGCTACCGTCGCCAGGACGAGATCGGCACCCCGTATGCGCTCACGATCGACGACCAGACGCTCGCAGACGACACGATCACGATTCGCGAGCGCGACTCGTTGGCCCAGGAGCGAATCTCGATCTCTCGCGCGCGCGAGCACGTGCTCGATCGGCTCGCCGAGCCGTGGCACACGCCGAAGCTCGATTCGTAACAGCGGGCCGCCGCCATCCTGTCCAACCGTGACCGACACCGCTCCGCTACCTTCGAGGTCGTGAGCCGGATCGGGATCATGCTCTGCGTGGCGCTTCCGCTTGCAACCGCGGACCTCGTCGTGAAGGCGAACGAGCCGACCGAGCCATGGGCCTATCACGAGCGCTCGCTCGGGTGGTTGGTGCTCTCGCTGTCGCTGTTGGGGGGAATGATGGTCGTCACGCGCATCCCGTCAGTGCTTGCCGCGGTCGCTGCCGGCGTTCTTACCGGCGGTTTGCTGGGCAACAGCTTCTCTGCTGCCTGGAACGGCATGGAGGTGCCGAACCCGTTGGTCCTCGGCGGAAGCCGCATGCTGATCGCGTTCAATCTCGCCGATATCTGGGCGCTCCTCGGGATCATTTCGCTCGTGTGTGCGATCGGCGCCTGGCTCATCCGCAACCGCGAGCTGATCCCACAACCGGCCGAAGTACGTGCGACCCGCGGACGCGCCTTCCGGCGTCTCTTCGACTGACGAGACAGCAACTTGGACAAAACATCGACCTAACGTCGGGTCGTTGGGGTACGATGGAACTGATGGCGATGAGCACCGAACCCCGGTTCGTGCCCGCGCTCGCATCTCTCGACGGATTGATTCCTCACGGAGGGCTCCTGTCGCCGGACGAGCTCGAGGGCGTCGCGCGGGAGATCGCCCTGCGAACGGAGGTATGGGAGCCACTCGCACGGGTCGATACGGCCCACAGGCGGTACGAGCTCGTGTACGAGGACGACCGTATGGACGCCTGGATTCTGTCGTGGATGCCGGGTCAGGGAACCGGTTTTCACGACCACTACATCTCCGGCGTCGGCCTGTGCGTGGCGAGCGGGTGCGTACGCGAGGATCTGATGGTGTACGGCGCCGAGCATCAATCCCGGCAGCTACGGGCGGGTGATGCGCGCCAGGGCGGGCCCGGCTACATCCATCGCGTCAGCCACGACGACGGCGAGCCGGCCGTGACGGTGCACGTCTATTCGCCGCGACTCGACTGGGTCGGCCAGTACCGCCTCGGCGAAGCGGGCGTGGTGCTGCGCGAGGTGCGGCCCGGCCGCAATGAGCTCACGGAGCAGCTGATCGCCGACGGCGCACTCGAGCACGTGCTCGAACGCTTCTAGACCGCGGTCCCCCACCTGCGATCCCGGGCTCGTCGCGCAGGGCGCATGCCCGCCCCGCCCGGCGGGATCACGCCGACAGCGTCTTCAAGCGGAAGCCGCCGTGGTGCTCGTAGGACGCAGTCACGACCGCGAGCGCGTCACGCTGCGCCCGGTCATCGAGACCGACCGTCGGCGCCGCTGCAATCGGCGAGTGGAGCAACAACCGAATGCCGTGCACACCCTCGGTCGAGAGCGGGATTCCCCCAGGGTCGCAGGCGGCGCAGACGCCGCCTCCGGCCGCCGGGAGGAACGCAACGAGCGGTTCCGATGAACCGCATTCGACGCATGCCTCGAGATGGGGCATGTAGCCGGAAACCCACAACAGCTTCAACTGGAACGAGAGCACGACGGGATCGAGCGCGCCACGCGACTCGCGCCGCGGCGGCACGTCGTCGAGCGCGTCGAGAAAACGAGTCAGCGCGGTGAAGGCCTTCTCGTTGGCCTCCTGCTCGGTGAAGAGCCGGAGCATTGCCTCCAGTCCGATCATCCCGACCTGGAGCCGATAGGGATCCGAGCGGATGCGGTCGTGCGACCGGACGAGCGACGCACCGGTGACGGTGTCGAGGTCGCCACGCCCCCGGTGCAGGAGGAGCTCGACGTGGGAGAACGGCTCCAGGCGAGCGCCGAATCGTGACTTGGTCTTACGAACGCCCTTGGCGACGGCGCCGACCCGACCACGCTCGTGCGTGTACACGTGCAGAACACGGTCGGCTTCGCCAAGCCGGAACGAGCGGAGCACGACCGCCTCGGTCGTGATTGTTCGAGTCATGGCTTCAGTGTAGGAGCGGCCTTGGCCGGAGTCGCCATGACCCTCGGCGGAGCCGGCGGAATACGTGGTCGTTTGCAGCCGTTTATGCTCCCGGTGCCCAGGATCTGCCTCTATACGACGGAGTGGTGCGGCTATTGCGTTCGCGCGCGGGCGCTGCTCGACGCGCGAGGGCTCGCGTACGACGAGATTTCGCTCGACGACGACCCGAGATTCCGTCAGCGGGTGTACGACATCGGCGGTCAGTGGACGGTACCGCTCGTGACGATCGACGGAACGCCCATCGGGGGCTATCAGGAGCTTGCCGGCCTCGAGCGGTCGGGCCTCCTAGCCGAGCGCCTCGCCGCGTAGGGCCCGCGGACAGCGGGAGGCCGGCGCAGCTGCGACCGGCGACGTGGCCTACCCCGCCACGCCCGGGTGGGTCTGGCAACTCGGACAGAAGGTCGTCGTGCGACCACCGACGACGATGCGAACGAGAGTTGTGGTACAGCGCTCACACGGCTCTCCCCCACGTCCGTAGGCCCGAAACTCGTCCTGCATCGAGCCGTACTCGCCCCCCGGGAGCGCATAGTCGCGAAGCGTCGAGCCCTGACGCTCGATAGCTGTCCGCAGGATCCGCCGAATCGCACGGTGCAAACGGGCGAGTTCGCCTTCACGCAGGCTGCCTGCCACGCGCAGCGGGTGCAAGCGGCTCCACCACAGCGCCTCGTCGACGTAGATGTTTCCGAGCCCGGCGATCGTTCGCTGATCGAGGAGTGCGGACTTGAGCGGTGCGCGGCGCCCTTCCAACCGCCCGCCGAGACGGGCCGCCGAGAGCGAACCGAGCGGCTCCGGGCCGAGCCGAGCCCGGAGATACGGGGCCAGCTCGCCCCGCTCGAAGAGCTCCCAGGTGCCGAAGCGGCGGACATCGCGGTACGCGACGTCCGAACCATTGTCCAGTCCGAGCACAGCACGCGTATGGGGATCGTCGGCCAGCGTTCCTCGCTTCGCGTGACGTAGCGATCCCGTCATCCGGAGGTGCACCAGCAGCGCACGACCAGACCCGAACTGGACAACGAGATACTTGCCACGGCGACCTACCCCGGCGACGCGCTCGCCGACGAGCTCGTCCGCGACCACCATCGGGTCGAACGGACGCACGAGGCGCGCATCGCGAATCTCGACACGATCGAGGCGTGCCCCGTCGAGCACCGGCGCTATCGCCCGACGAACCGTCTCGACCTCGGGCAGCTCCGGCACGTATCCAGTCTAGGGTCGCGTGCGACGACGATGCCCGTGGGAGATACGCCTGCCGCAGACACGCCTACCGGAGACAGGGGCGCTCCGAGAGGCGGGCTCGATCGATCCACGCAGCCGGGATCGCTGCCGAGCCTTGCATGCCGGTCTATTCACGAGATGACGTCGAGCAGAATGCCGCCGGTGGCCGGCGCCTCGTCGGCGATCGTGTACGCAGAAAGCACAGCTTCGACGGCTGCGGCGGCCGTTGCCTCGTCGCGCGCATGCACCTCCGCGAGGTCGTCACCCGCGAGCACCGCGTCACCGCGCTTGGCAAAGCACAGGACGCCGACCGCATGGTCGATCGTGTCGTCCTTCGTACGCCGGCCGGCGCCCAGCTCGAGTGCGGCGATCCCGACCGCGAGCGCGCCGACCCGCGTGACGAAGCCGTCACGTGGCGCCGGCACGGGTAGCTGCACGGCGGCTTCGGGCAACCCGTGGGGGCTCGGGTCTCCCCCCTGAGCTCGAATCCACCGCTCGTAGGTCGTGAACGCCTCGCCGTTGGCGACTGCCGCCTCCGCCCGTCGCCGTCCCTCTTCGAGGTCGATCCCGAGATCGGAGTATGCGAGCAGGCGGGCGCATGCGTCGAGCACGAGCTCCGTGAAGTCCGCCGGCCCCTCACCGCGAACGGTGTCGAGCGCCTCGCGGATCTCGAGCGCATTGCCGACGGCACGGCCGAGTGGCTGGTCCATGTCGGTGAGGAGACAGGTGACCTCTTTGCCGGCCCGCCGACCCAGGTCGAGCATGCCCTCGGCCAGCACGCGAGCATCGTCGAGCGTCTTCATGAACGCACCGTCACCGACCTTGACGTCGAGCACGATCGCGTCGGCACCGGCGGCAAGCTTCTTCGACATGATCGACGACGCGATCAGAGGCACGATATCGACCGTCGCCGTCACGTCCCTGAGCGCGTAGAGCTTCTTGTCCGCCGGAACGAGGCGAGCAGTCTGCCCGACGATCGCCATGCCGACGTCGCGTAGCTGGGCGATCATCTCATCGGTCGTCAGCTCGACTCGGTACCCCGGGATCGCCTCGAGTTTGTCGAGCGTTCCGCCCGTGTGCCCGAGCCCGCGTCCGCTCATCTTCCCGAGCGGCACACCGCAGGCGGCCACGATCGGCCCTACCGCGATCGACGTCTTGTCTCCCACGCCGCCGGTCGAGTGCTTGTCGACGACCTTGCGCCCGAGCGCCGCACCGAGGTCGAGCGTTTCCCCGGAGCGGATCATCGCGTCGGTGAGAGCGAACGTCTCGGCGGCGGTCAAGCCTCTGAAGAAGACGGCCATACACCACGCCGCCATCTGGTAGTCGGGCACCTCGTCGCGTGCGTACGCGAGCACGAGCTCGGCAAGCTCGGCGGCGGGAAGCTCCTCCCCGTTGCGCTTCCGCTCGATCAGATCTGCGGGACGCATCATTGCGTTCTTCTCACGTTTCCGCGGATACCGTCGGCGTCGACCGGCGGCTCTTGTGCGTCCAGGCGGCCGGACCCTGGTACACCGGGGCACGGGCAACGAGCCCCGCATCGCTCGAGTTACTGTCCACGAACGACCACCGGACAGGAGAGGCTCACGGCTCGATGATCGGCGTACCGGGAGCACCCTTTCCCGGATGCTTGGCGCCGAGCCACGCGGAGACGGTGGCGCCGACGTCACCGAACTCGCCGCTCTCGTGGACACGCCCCGCTGCATTTCGTCCGGCCGCGTATGCGAGCAGCATGGCGTGCTCACGGGAGTGATCGCTGGACGGGGTCGTCGGGTCACACCCGTGATCCGACGTGATGATCAGCAGATCGCCCTCGCGCAGCGCATCGAGGATATCCGGGAGCCGGCGGTCGAAGTCCTGCAGGCAGCGATGGAAGTTGACCGGATCGTTGCGGTGGCCCCAGAGCTGGTCGGTTTCGACGAGATTCGCGAACACGAAACCGTCATCGATGTTCTCGAGTAGCTCGAGTATGCGGTTGATGCCGTCGACGTTCGATTTCGTCGGGAACGACTCGTCGATATCGCACCCCGCGAAGATGTCCGAGATCTTGCCGACGCCGTACGTCGTATGGCCGGCGTCACGGATCGACGTCAGATAGTTGGGGCGGCGCGGCTCGAGGGAGAAGTCGTGCCGGTTGGGTGTTCGCTCGTACCGCCCCGGCGTACCGAGAAACGGACGGGCGATGACGCGGCCGACAGCGTGTTTGCCGGTCAGGATCTCGCGCGCCGCCCGGCAGCCGTCGTAGAGCTCCTCGACGGGGATCGTCTCCTCGTGCGCAGCGATCTGGAAGACCGAATCGGCAGACGTGTAGACGATCCACTTGCCCGTCTTCTGATGCTGCTCGCCGAACTCCTGAATCACCTCCGTGCCGGACGCCGGCTTGTTGCAGAGGACGCCGCGACCGGTGCGATTCATGAACGGATCGATCAGGTCGTCGGGAAACCCGTAGGGGTACGTCGGGAAAGCGACGGCCGTGACGACACCCATCAGCTCCCAATGACCTGCCGTCGTATCCTTGCCCTTGGAGCGCTCGAGCAGCCGTCCGGCGACTGCCGGAGCGCCCGGCTGCGGGGGGCAGCCTTCGAGCGGCTCGACGTTCCCGAGTCCGAGCGCCTCGAGATTCGGCAGGTCGAGACCACCGACCGCGCGGGCGACGTTCCCCAGCGTGTCCGAGCCCTCGTCCCCCCACTCGGCCGCGTCCGGTAGCGCACCTGCGCCGACGGCATCGAGCACGATCACGCACGCCCGCGGCATGCCGGTAGTCTACGCACGAGATGGAAACCGTTCTCGGACTGATCGGGTTGGCGTTCTACGTACTCTCGATTCTGACGCTGTCGGCGGCGGTCACCTACACGGTGGTCAGGATCTCGCCCGCCAAGTCGTCGAAGCGTCCGCCCGACAACCCCTGACGTCTACCGGCAGGCGACCGCAGAGCAAGAACGCAGCCTCCAGGGCACCGGGCCTGTGCGCCTCGAGTCCAGCGCCGGCAGCACGCTGACGGACATTCAGACCGCGTCTGCGAGCGGCGTGTACGACAGCCCGTGTGCGTCGGCAACCGCCTCGTACGTGATCTTGCCGGATACGACGTTGACGCCTCTCGCCAAGGTCGGATCCTCGGCGATCGCGACGAACACGCCCATGCTGGCGATTGCTTCGACGTACGGGAGGGTCACGTTCGTCAGGGCCTTCGTCGATGTCACCGGAACGGCCCCGGGCATGTTCGCCACGCAGTAGTGGATGATGCCGTCGACCTCGAACACCGGGTCGTCATGCGTCGTGGCGTGCGAGGTCTCGAAGCAGCCTCCCTGATCGATCGCGACGTCGACGAGTACCGCACCCGGCTTCATCAGGCCCAGCATCTCCCGCGTCACGAGCTTCGGCGCCAACGCCCCAGGGACGAGAACTGCTCCGATCACCATGTCCGCGTCGACCAGTACCTCTTCGATCTGCAACCGATTCGACATCGCGAGCGTCACCCGACCGTCGAGGGCGAGCTCCAGGTCGCGCATCCGCTCCACCGACTTGTCGAGCACCCACACGTTCGCCTGCATCCCGAGCGCGATGATTGCGGAGTTGAGCCCGACAACGCCTCCGCCGAGGATCACGACGTTCGCCGGCGGGACGCCCGGAACGCCGCCGAGCAGGATCCCGCGTCCCCCACGCGCCTTCTCGAGCGACCACGCCCCCATCTGCGGTGCGAGTCGCCCGGCCACCTCGCTCATCGGGGCGAGCAAGGGTAGCTGGCGATCGGCTTTCTCGACCGTCTCGTAGGCGATCCCGATGATCCCCGAGTCGACGAGAGCGCGCGTCAGCGGCTCGTCCGCCGCAATGTGCAGGTAGGTGAAGAGGATCAAGCCTTCCCGAAGTCGTTCGTATTCCTCGGCGATCGGCTCTTTCACCTTGAGCAGGAGCTCAGCGGCAGCCCATACGTCCTCGACCGGCGCGATCCGTGCGCCGACCGCCGTGTAGGCGTCGTCCACGAAGCCCGACCCGATCCCGGCGTCCTGCTCGACGATCACCTCGTGGCCGCGTCGGATGAGCTCAAGCGCCCCTGCAGGCGTGAGAGCGACGCGATACTCGCGTGGCTTGATCTCCCTGGCGACTCCGATCCGCATCGCGGCGGGACGATACAGGAAGCCCGGGCGGCCGAGCCCGAGCGAGGCGATGCCGCTGCAACCCGGCGTCGGCGAAGTGCGACGAACGCGCCTCCAGGCGCGGCCCAGGCAGAGCCTGGCGTCGGGCTCAGGCTCCGGCCAGCCGCTCGACGAGCTCTCGCTCCTCGGCCCCGAACGCAGGCCCTGCCCCAGCCCCTGCATTCTCGACTGTCCGCTCGGGCCGGGACGTCGCCGGGATGACCAGGTCGACCCGCGAATCGGAGAGGCACCACTTCAGGAGCGCCTGCGGCCAGGTCTCGACTCCGAACGCACGCAACGGCTCGAGCCTGCCCGCGTTCGGCTTCCGCCTCAGCTGCGCGGCCCTCCCGCCGCCGAGAGGACGCATCACGAGAACCGCGACTCCGAGCTCCTCCGCGACCGGCAAGATCCTTGCCTCGCATTCACGCTCGAGCGGGTTGAGCGGGATCTGCACCGTGTCGAACCGGCCGCTTCGCAATGCCTGCTCCAGATCGTCGAAGCGGGCCGCATCCCAGTGTGTGATGCCGATCCGGTCGATCCGACCGGTGTCTCGCTCCTCCTCGAGCCACGGAAGATGGTCGCGCCAGGAGACGAGGTTGTGAATCTGCTCGATCTCGACTCTGCCGTAGTGCCGGCGCTGAGCCGCGTACTGCGCTCGTCCCTCTTCCAGCGACTCCGCCCAGATCTTCGTCGCCACCACACCCTGTGGACGACGGGCCGCAAGCGCTCGACCGAGCGACCTCTCCGCGGCGCCGTACATCGGCGACGAGTCGAACACTGCGACGCCCGCATCGAGAGCCGCCTCTACCACTTCGATGGCAAGAGTCTCGTCATCGCCGAACGTCCCGTAGGTTCCGAGCCCGACGACCGGTCCCAGCCGCCGCTCCTCCATCACCCGAGCATGGCTCGGGCATGCCGGCCGGACGCGAATGCAGAGGCAAAGAACCATGGGTCGTCCGACGGCCCCCGCCCCATGTGGCTGAGCGACAGGCTCGAACAGGCGTCACGCCACCCTTCGACGTCGACCTCGACGACCTCGCCGACTGTCGCGTCCCGCTCGAGGCCGGCCGGCCACGCGATCTCGTAGGGTCCGAGGGCGAGTCTCAACGCGGAGCGTGTGTGATGAGACACACCGCGATGACGCTCCCGGCTGTCGTCGCTCGAGTACCGCACCACGACGATTGCCCGCCCGCCGAGCGCTGCGGTCGCGTTGACAGCCTCTGCCACGGCGAGGCCCCCGTGACCGAGAGCCGAGCCGCTGCCGACGATGCCGGGACCGATCCCGCAGACGACGATATCGAAGCCTTTCGCCTTTGCCCACGCGAGGGCCGAGGCGGTGGTCAGCGCCTGGGCATCGCCGTCGAGGCAGGGCGCCACGGCGATAGCCGATTCGAGGAGCTGGCGCGTCTTCAACAGGCGCGCGGTGTCCGACAATGCGACGGGTAAGGCGCCACCGGCGAGCTGTGCGTAGGCGACCCGGACACCGGCTCCGATCCCGGCGACAACCGGGGCAAGCTGGCTGTGAAGACCGCAACAGACGACGGGCATCTTGTCGAGTCCCTCGGCAAGCCTGTCGAACTCCTCCACGCACCGCATCGCCGCCTGCCCCGTCGTGTAGGGCAGACCCATCACATGAGACGAGCCCGGAGGCTGAAGGCCGAGGCCACGTGTGAGGTTTGCGTAGACGACGTCGAAGCCGCCGGACCCGAGCTCGAGATCGCGAGCCTGGGTATTGACGAGCACGGTGTCACCGACGTCGACCGGCCCCGTCTGTCTCGGGTAGGCCACACACGGACGTTCATCGACCTCACAGCGGATCAGCTCGTCGAGCCGCTGCGTTATCGATGTGACGGTGCCCCAGCGGAGCGTCAGCGCCACGTCACGCCTCCCGAGCCGCCTCGACGATCGCGAGCGTCACCTCGACCATCCCCTCGAGATCCACGACGGCAATCCGCTCGTCAGCCGTGTGGATATCGGCCATCCCGTTTGCGATGTTGACGCACGGGAGCCCCTTCTCGTTGAACACGTTCGCGTCCGCGGCGCCGCCCGAGAACGCAGTCGTCGGCTCATAGCCTGCTCTCCGGAGGCCCTCCGCGGCGATGCGGACTGCGGGTTCGTCCTCTGCAAACAGATAGCCGCGGTAGGAGTCCTCGACCTCGGTCTCGGCGGTGCAGTCCGAGGTGCTGGCCGCGAAGGCGATCGCGTCGAGCATCTCCTGTACGAGGATCGCGAGTGTCTCCGGATCACGCGACCGGGCCTCGGCGTCGATGGAACACCATTCGGGCACGATGTTCCGGGCGGTTCCGCCTTCGATCACGCCGACGTTGGCGCTCGACTGATGGTCGATCCGGCCGAGGCGCATGTCCGCGATCGCCCGAGCGGCGGCGAAGATAGCGGAGCGGCCTTCCTCCGGATACATGCCCGCATGAGACGCGCGGCCGTGGAACCTCGCGAGGATCGCCTTCTGGGAGGGTGCCCCCAGGATGATCTCGCCGATCGGCGCCGCCTGGTCGTACACGTAGCCGAGCCGGCCCTCCAGTCGCGTGTGATCGAACGCATAGGCGCCGAGCAACCCGACCTCTTCCTTCGGGGTGAACAGCAACTCGACGCCGGCGTGGTTCCGGTCGTCGGCGACGATCCGGCGAACCGCCTCGAGCATGACGGCGACGGCAGCCTTGTCGTCGGCACCGAGGATCGTCCCGGCGGCGTTTCTCACGACCCCGTCCTCGACGACGGGCTCGATCGGCCCGGACGGCGGAACCGTATCGAGGTGCGCGCACAGGAAGATCGGCTTCCCGCCGCCCCCGCGACCCGGAATACGGGAGAGGATGTTCCCCATCGTCGACCCGACCGAGGGCCCGGTGTCGTCCTCGTCCCATTCGCATCCGATCGCGTCGAGTTCGGCGAGCACGCGATCGGCGACCGCACGTTCCTCGCCGGATGGGCTCGGGATGGCGGTAAGCTCGAGAAAGAGGCGGAGTACGTCGCTCAGCGTGCGGCCTCGACGACGACGGCGCCACGTGCCCGCGCCCGTTCGAGCGCTGCCCCGACGAAGCCGCGGAAGAGCGGTGCCGGCCGCGTCGGGCGCGACTTGAACTCCGGGTGGAACTGGCTCGCGATGAACCACGGGTGGTCCGGCAGTTCGACGATCTCGACGAGCCGGCCTTCCTGGAAGGTGCCGGAGACGACGAGGCCGTTGCCGACGAGCTGCTCGCGGAACTGGTTGTTGACCTCGTACCGGTGGCGGTGGCGCTCGTTGATCGTTGCCTCACCGTAGATCTCGCGAGTGCGTGTCCCGTCACCGAGCTCGACCGCCTGCGCGCCGAGACGCATCGTGCCGCCCAGGTCCTCGATCTCCTTCTGCTCGGGCAGCAGGTCGATCACGGGGTAGGGCGTCTCCGGGTCCATCTCGGTCGAGTTGGCCCCCTCGAGGCCGCACACGTGCCGGGCGAACTCCGAGACGGCGACGTGCATGCCGAGACAGATGCCGAGATACGGGATTCCCTGCTCGCGTGCCACGCGACACGCGAGGATCTTTCCCTCCCAGCCGCGTGACCCGAAGCCACCGGGAACCAGCACCCCGTCCGCCGACTCGAGCTCCTCCACCGCCTCTTCGTAGGTCATGTTCTCGGAGTCGAACCAACGGACGTGCACCTTCGCACCCTGATGCATGCCGGCGTGCTTGAGAGCCTCGTGCACCGACAGGTAGGCATCGTGCAGCTTCACGTACTTCCCCACGAGCGCGATCTCGACCCTCTCCCGGCGCTCGACGATCAGGTCGGTGAGGTCCTTCCACTCGCCGAGTACGGCGGGCGGCGCATCGAGGCCGAGTCGCGTACAGACGAGCTCGTCGAGCCCTTCTCGCTGGAGGCCCTCCGGCACGAGATAGACGTCGGGCACGTCGGGGGAGCCGATCACGGCCTTGACATCCACATCGGCGAAGAGCGCGATCTTCTCCCGGATCTCGTCGGAGAGCACTTCGTGCGAGCGGCACACGACGATGTCGGGGTGGATGCCGATCCGGCGCAACTCGTTGACGGAGTGCTGGGTCGGCTTGGTCTTCAGCTCGCCTGCGGCCTCGATGAACGGCACGAGCGTGACGTGCAGGTAGAGAACGTTCTCCTGACCGACCTCACGCCGGAACTGGCGGATCGCCTCCAGGAACGGAAGAGACTCGATGTCCCCCACCGTACCGCCGATCTCGGAGATCACGACGTCGGCCGGCTGTGCGACGGCACCTCGGCGAATACGCGCCTTGATCTCGTTCGTGATGTGCGGGATGACCTGCACGGTGGCGCCCAGGAAGTCGCCCTTTCGCTCCTTGCGCAGCACGGTTTCCCAGATGGCGCCCGCGCTGTGGCTGCTGTTGCGGGAGAGGTTCTCGTCGATGAAGCGCTCGTAGTGTCCCAGGTCGAGATCGGTCTCGGCTCCGTCCTCGGTGACGAACACCTCGCCGTGCTGAAAAGGGCTCATCGTGCCCGGGTCGACGTTGAGATACGGATCGAACTTCTGCGCCTGCACGCGCAGGCCGCGGGACTTGAGGAGGCGGCCGAGGGAGGCGGCGACGATCCCCTTCCCGAGGGCGGATACGACTCCGCCCGTGACGAAGACGTACTTCGTCTCGTGCTCCGTCACGTGGTCCTGCCGATGCGATCGAAATCGCGAAGCACCGGCGTCGCCTCGATCAGAGCCCCGAGGGACCGACGCTCACCGGCGAGGGTCAGGAGGGAGAGTGCTCCGATTGCACTCCATCGCCTCCATCCCGTGAGCCTCTCCACGGAAGAGAAACCTAGCACGACGCCGAGCGCGTTCGACCCTGCGTCTCCCAGCATCGCCATCTCCTTCAGATCGTAGGGGGCGAGCAGGACAGCCGCTATGAGTATCCGCTTCGGTGCCGTTCCGAGCAGCAGCGTCCCGAGACCGAAGGCCTTGAGCGCTCTCCCGGGCCGGGTGTCCAGCTGGTTGACCGCGTTCGCGGCGAGACCGACGAGCAGGGCGCCGGACAGCGACCGGGTGCGAGCGAGCGCGTAGAGCGGAATGCCCACGAGCTTCAAGGTGCCGGTCGTCGCACCGGCCCCGAGATGGGCCCGAAAGCCCCGCTCCGGCCCGCTCCAGAGATCGTCTGCGAGCCCGATCACGGCCACCGGCGCGGCGGACGGCACCGCAAGCCCGAGTGCAGCCCCGACGAGCGGCAACCGGAGCCCACGGTGATTCACGGCCTGAGGCCCGCACGCGAGGACGAGCTCTGCCAGCTGGCGACCGCGGTGTGCGAACCCACGCAGGTCGCGACCCGTCGCCCGATGCTGCAGCGGGAGCTCGATCTCTTCGACCTCGAGCCCTGCTCGAACTGCGTCGATCGTCATTCTCGTCTCCACTCCGAAGCCCATGGCAACCGGAAAGACCTCGGCGCGAGCCCGTGCGGACAACCAACGTTGCCCCGAGAGGGGCTCGCGCGGAACGCGGCCGCACCGCAGCCGGATCAGCGATCGTGCCACCGCTTTCGCGAGCCCGAACCCGCCACCCTCGCTCGTGCTGAAGACGGCAATCGCGAGGTCTGCGCTCGTTTCGGCTAGACGTCGCACGTCTCCACGGAGATCTGCGTCACACAGGAGAAGCGGCCCGGGCCCGAGCTGCTTCTCGGCCATGGTCAGCGCCTGGCCCTTGCCACGGCGACCGAGCCTGATCACCCGTGCGCCGGCCTCGTCCGCGACGACGGCGGTTCCGTCGTGCGACCCGTCATCGGCCAACACTATCGCTGCGTCGGGAAAGCAGGTCCGAAGCGCCCGGATCGTCTCGCCGATCCGCTGTTCCTCGTCACGGGCGGCCACGAGGACGGTCAGGCGTGCGCTCACCCCGGTGACGGCAAAGGGGGAATCGCGGGCAGGACTCCGTCGCGCGCAGCCTCGGCGAGGCCGTAGCTGCCGGGCTCGGCGCCCTCGAGGAGCAAGACGAGGCCCAGACGGCCGGCCGACGTGTCGACGGAGTCGACGGTCGAGAGCCCCGCGAGGGAGAACGCAGGTAACGCGCTCGCACCCGAGCCCGATGCTTCGGTGCCCACGGCCGGGGCTCCCGATCGTGCGAGCCCGGCGTAGATACCTGCAAGGAACGCCTTTGTCGCACCGTGCTGGGGGTCAGCCGAGCGGGCGACGACGACGGCGTCGGCCGGGGGTGCCGACGGCCCCTCACGCTCTTGCACGATGACCTCCCCGAGTGCGTCCCACAAGGGTGTCTTGCCCCCGGCGGCAAGCTCGTCGGCCAGAGCATTGCCGAGGTCCTCGAGATGATCCGCGCCCTGAAGGCCTCGAAACGAGGGCACACGCCGCAACGCGTCCTGCACCGACTTCACATCGATGGGCACTCCGATCGACCTTGTCCGGACGACGGCGCCGCCGGCGTCGCGCACCGCCTTGCCGACGGCGAACGAGACACCGCGGTCGATCGGACCCACGAACAGCACCGCAATCCGTTGACCCTTGAGCCGACCGGGAACGACAACGGGGTACGCAGCGTCGGCAAAGTCCTTGAACGCCTGGGCGCTACGGCCGGCCGACGCCGCAGACTGCTGGGCGTCGTCGCGTTGCTGTCGCAGATCCGCGATCTGGCGTGTCAGGTTGGCGCGCTCGGCGTCGTCCACGAACCCCCTGCCCGACAGTCCGACCCCGACGAGGATCCCGATCACGAGCGCGACGAAGACGGCCGTCAGCGACGCCACGTGGTAGCGGAGATCGAACACGAGGGAAGTGTAGGGCGCGAGGCGCCAAGGCCCAACGGCGTCAGAGGCCGAGCGGGTCACCCACCGAGCTCATGATCGACTGGATCACGTTACGCAGTGCCGGTGAGACGAGGACCGCAACCACCACGGCGCTGATCCCTGCCGCGGCGAAGGTAACGAGCGGCCAGATGCCGATACGCGGCGACACGAGGCGCGACACACCCTTCGCGTCCACGAGCGACTCTCCGACCTTCAGGCGGGTAACGAACGTCGAGGCCATGCCGGCACGATTCCTCTCCATGAACTCGACGAGGTTGAAATGCGTGCCAACGGCGACGATCAACTCCGCTCCCCGCTCGTGGGCGAGCAGCAGCGCGATGTCCTCACTGATCCCGGGCGCAGAAACGGTCGCGAACGGCAGCCCCAGAGCGAACAGGCGGTCGGCTCCCGGCGCCCGCCCGTCCGCATACGCGTGAACGAGCAATTCGGCGCCGGAACGGAGCGCGGCGTCCGAGACCGAGTCGAAGTCGCCGACGATCACGTGTGGCTTCAACCCGATCTCGAGCAGCGCGTCTGCGCCTCCGTCGACGGCGACGAGTACCGGCTTGAAGTTCCTGATATACGGCCGCACGATCCGGAGGTCGCTCTTGTAGCCCGGCCCGCGCGCGACGACGACGGCGTGACGATCGCGAAAGCGAGTCGTCAGCGGCGGAAACTCGATCCCATCGGCGAGCAGCTTGCCCTCGTCGCGCAGATGACGCAACGTGTTGTCGGCGAACGCCTCGAGCGCGTCTGTGACCCGGCTCTGCTGATCGGCGAGTGCAACGATCAGTGTCGCCTCGGTGAGCTCGACGCCCTCCGCAAGACGCGTTCCGTTTCGCCACAGCGAGCCGCCCCGCACGGTTACCGTCTCGCCGTCGGAGAGCTCGCCGAAGAGATCCGATCCGGGAGCGTCGACGAGACAGACGCCCGCCCGAACGAGCTCGAGCGGCCCGGGGTTCGGGAACCGCCCGGAGCTGGACGGCGACACGTTGACCACCGCGCGAACTCCCGATTCGGCGAGCTCCTCGGCCGAAACGCGATCGAGATCCAGATGATCGATGATCGCGAGGTCGCCGGGTCGAAGGCGCCTGACGAGGTCCTTCGTCCGCCTTCCGAGCCGGGCCGTGCCCACGACCTCTGTCACGACCGAGGCTCTGTCGAGATCGAGGCGAGGAACTCCTCGCCGCCGAGCATCCGTTCGAGCTCGAGCCGGCGCTTTTCGGCCGAGAGCACCTCGATCCGGGTGTGGGTCGGGTCGCCGGGCACTTTCTCCACCCTGAAGTGTCGCTCGGCGACGCTCGCAATCTGTGGCAGGTGCGTGATCGTGATCACCTGGGCGCGCTCGGCGAGCCGGTTCAGCGTTTCGGCGACCCGATGTGCCGTGACGCCTCCGATCCCGGCGTCGATCTCGTCGAACACGAGTGTCTCGCCGCCCGCCACGGCGGCGAGCGCCAGGGCGACACGGGAAAGCTCTCCGCCCGAGGCGGTCTCTGCGACCGGACCGAACGGCATCCCGGAATTCGGCCGGACCAGGAATACCGTTCCGTCGTAGCCGGTCGGACCGGGCTCCCGGTCGCGCAGCTCGATCCGGAACTCACCGTCCCCCATCCCCACTCCATCGAGGTTTTCCGCCACGGCGGCGGCGAACGGCTCCGCAGCCGACGTTCTGGCCGCCCGCAGAGCGACAGCCGACTGCGTAAACTGCTCCTCCGCCTCGGCGACCTCTGCCGACGCCGCCGCGATGGGATCGCGGCCGCCGTCCAGTGCGTCGAGCTCGATCAGAGCGGTGTCGCGGCGATCGAGCAAGCCGTCCAGAGTCTGGGCGGCGAACCGCCGCCGGAGCTCGGCGAGGAGGTCGAGGCGAGCCTCCACCTCCTCGACGCGGTACGGGTCGGAGTCGAGCGAGGCGACGAACCGGTGCAGTTCGCTCCCGATCTCGCTCAGCCGAACGGCCAGCTCGCGAAGCTCGTTTGCAGGCCCTTCGAGCTCGGGCGCAAGCCTTGTGAGCGGCGCCAGCGCGCGTTCGGCGGCGGCAACAAGCGAGGCCGCACCGTCTCCATCCTCGGGAGTGACGGCGCCGGCGGCACCGGCCGCGCCGTCCGCGAGCTCGGTCGCATGACGCATGCGCTCCCGCTCGGCCCGGAGAGAGTCCTCCTCCCCACGCTCGAGTGCCTCGGTTCGCTCGACGAGGTCGCGCAACGCCTCGACACGAGCACCCGCGACGTCGGCGTCACGTTCGATTTCCGCGTGACGTCGACGCGCGGCGGCGAGCTCCCGCCAAGCCCTGCGAGCACGTCTCCGACGCGCAGCCTGCTCCTCGCCGATGAACGCGTCGAGCACTTCGAGCTGGTACGCAGGTCGTGCGAGCCGCCGCTGTTCGAACTGACCCGACATCGCGATCAGCCTCTCGGTGGCTGCGGCCAGATCCTCACGGGCGATCGCCCGGCCCCAGGCATATGCCCTCGTGCGGCCGTCGGCGAAGACCCTCCGCGCGAGGACGAGGCCGGGCTCGTCGGTTGGTCGCAACTCGGCGAGCGACTCCAGCTCGCCCTCGTCGAAGAATCCGTCGGGAACATCGAACTCGGCCTCCACGTACGCCTCGGTGGCAGCCGGGCCGACCGCCCCCGCGTCACCCTTGACGCCGAGGAGAAGCCCGATCGCCTGGGCGAAGATGGTCTTACCTGCGCCGGTCTCGCCGCTGAGAACGTTCAGCCCAGCGCCCAGCTCGAGCTCGGCCGCACGAATCAGGACGAGGTTCTCGATCCGGAGGCGTCGCAGCATCGTTGGGATCGTAGACCGGCGACGGCCGCTGCACACCTGTCCGAGGTGTCGTTCCGGTGCAAGCGACCGAGGCGGCCGTGATACGCGCCTCGCCCAACCGGCTCCTCACATCGCGGGCCGTCTCCGGCCGGTCGGGGTGCTGCCCGGCCTACGACGAGCTACCGAAGCTCTGGCGGTAGCGGCGAACGAAGGTCGCATCGGGGAGCGTGCCGAGCAGCGAGCGTTCCTCGCCGAGCCGGATCGATACCCGGGCGCCGGGGCCTACGTCGGCGACGCGATGACCGTCGACGAGGACTGCGCAGCCCACGTCGGCAGTCCGGTTCCAGACGAGCAGATCGTGACCGCGGGGCACGACGAAGGGACGGGCCCGCAGATCGTGAGGAGCCACGAACGTCAACGCCATGGCATCGAGGCCCCACATCAGCACAGGGCCGCCGTTCGACAGGTTGTAGGCCGTCGACCCCGACGGCGTCGAGCAGATGAGCCCGTCACACGGGACCCGACCGAAATTCTCGCCGCCGAGCGACCACTCGAGCTCGACCATGCGGCCGAGGTCGCCGCTCGTCACGACGGCGTCGTTGACGGAGACGAAACGCTTCCCGTCGGCCTCCACCTCCAGCGTCGCTAACTCCACCACCTCCAGCTCGCCTGCGAGGACACGGGCGATTCCCCGCTCGAGCTGGTCGCGTGGGATCGCGCTGAGAAAGCCGACGCGACCGAAGTTCACGCCGATCACCGGAATGCCCGTCCCGAGGAATCGTTGCAGAGCCCGGAGCATCGTCCCGTCGCCCCCCAACACGATCGCAACCTCGACGTCGTCTGGCCGCACCTCCGTGTCCCCCCCGACCACCAGGAGCTCGACGCCCTCCTGCTCTGCGACCGACTGGAGCCGAGCGAGCCCCGCACCGAGGGCCTCGGGACGGCCATGGAGCACGACAGCCGCCCGCCTGACGCGGTTACCCGACAGCATCGTCGATCCAGCGTTCGAGCTCATCTGCGTCTGTCGGCTCCGGACTTTCGATCAGGTGGACGAGGAACTCCCGGTTTCCTTTCGGCCCGGGGAGACCGGAGTCTACGACGCCGACGACGCTACAGCCTCGTTCACCCGAGCCCCATGCCGGTGCTGCGGCGCACACGTCGTGCAGGACCCGCCGTCGCACCTCTGGATCGCGGACGACGCCCTTCGGGGAGTCGGCCCGCCCGGCCTCGAACTGTGGCTTCACGAGTACGAGCGCCTGCCAGCCCGGGGCGGCGAGGCGCAGCAGCGGTGGCAGCGCCGTTCTGACCGAGATGAACGAGACGTCGCACACGACGATCTCCGGCGGAAAAGGGAGGCTCGTGACGGCACGCGCGTTCACGCGCTCCAGCACGGTGACGCGTGCGTCCGCGCGCAATCGGGGGTGAAGTTGGCCGTACCCGACGTCGAGTGCGATCACGCGGGCTGCTCCATGCTGGAGCAGGCAGTCCGTGAAACCGCCTGTCGATGCTCCGACGTCGAGGCAGTCCTTGCCGCCGGGATCGAGCGGAAGCAGTGCCAGTGCGTGGGCAAGCTTCTCGCCGCCGCGGGAGACGAACCGTGGCGGGCGCTCGACCTCCAATGCGACCGATTCGTCGAGCTGGGTGCCGGGTTTGTCGTACCCCGGTACCAGTCCGGCGATCACGAGCGCCTGCGCCTGACTGCGTGTCTCCGCGAGGCCGCGCTCCACGAGCAGCAGGTCGAGCCGCTTCTTCATCGTGCTGGCAGGCTAGCCGCATGAGAGAGGAACGGATCGCCCTGGGCGGGCACGAACTCGTACTCAGGCGGCCGGATGATCCCGAAAGCCTCATCGACGAAGCGCGTTTCGACCAGGACGAATTCCTCCCCTACTGGGCCGATCTCTGGCCGAGTGCCGTCGCTCTCGCCGAACATGTGGCTGCGCTCGAGCTCGACGGCAAAACTGTGCTCGAACTCGGGTGCGGCCTCGCGGTACCGTCGTTCGCCGCCGTTCTGGCCGGTGCCGAGTTGGTGCTTGCGACGGACTGGGCCCCGGAAGCGGTCGATCTCGTCGGGGCGAACGCCGCGGCCAACGGGCTGGGTGTGACCGGTGCCGTGCTCGACTGGACGTCGGAACGGGCCCGAGACCTTCCAATGTTCGGTCTCGTCATTGCTGCCGATGTCTTGTACGAGGAGCGCAACGCCTCGCCGCTCCTCGACCTGTTGGAGGCTGCAGTCGCTTCGGGCGGCGAGGCTTTGATCGCCGACCCGGGCCGCCGGCACGCCGCCGCGTTCTTCGACCACGCGCGCGCGGCCGGCTGGTCGACCGAGCAGATCCCCGCCGAGCTGCTCCCGGCCGGAGGCATCGCTCGTCTCTGGCGAGCCGTTGTGGACGACGCGAGGCATCAGCCTCTCGTCGAACGAGCTACGAAGGGCGCCGCTCGCACGGGCGCGACGCCTGGCTGAAGCCTGGCGTCCAAGACCTGCTTCTAGGCGGTGCGGACCGCGAGCCCATCGACGATTGCGTGCAGCACGGAGGTGTCCGCGGCGATCGAGTCAAGGGCGCCGCGCGCTCGCGCAGCCGCCTCCTCGGCGAGATCGCGCGCAGCAGCGACGCCGAGCCGTGCCGCATAGCCGTCGCCGTCGAGGACGTCGTCGACGATCTGGAACAGCGACCCGAGCTCCTCTCCGAATGCCCGCCACGGCACCTGCTCCGCCGCAGGCACCCCGGCCACCCGGAGTGCGAGCCCGACCGACGCGGCGAACAGCCGCCCCGTCTTGAGTCGGTGGAGCTCGCCGAGATCCGCGTGGGCGCCGGTGATGTCGAGGTACTGGCCGCCGATCATTCCAAGCGTCGCGTCAACTAGCTCGCGGGCCGGGTCGGGCGTCGGATACACGAGCACCAACCGGAACGCCTCGGCGAGCAGCCCGTCCCCGGCAAGGAGTGCGACTCCTTCGCCGTACGCGACGTGGGCGCTGGGCCGCCCTCGCCGCTCGTCGTCGTCGTCGAGCGCCGGTAGATCGTCGTGGACGAGGGAAAACGCGTGAACGAGCTCGATCGCAGCGGCGGCCGGGAGGGCCGCCTCCACGTCGGCCCCGAGAGCCTCGGTGGTGGCGAGGCAGATGACTGCCCGGATCCGCTTGCCACCTTGGAGGGCGTAGCGCATCGACTCCTGCTGGGTACCGAGCTCGGGGGTCAGTTCGAGGTCGCCGAGATACCCGTCCGCCAGGCGGAGGAGCGCGTCAGACGCCCGCATCCGCACTCGTGCGTGCCCGCTGCACCTCGGCCTCGATCTGCTTCGCGAGCTCTGCGATCTCTGCCAGGTCGTCAACGGCAGCATCGACGTCACCCGCCTCGGCGAGCCGTTCGAGGCCGTCGAGCTTCGAACGAAGCCGCTCGGCGAGCTCTTGCGCCCGCCCGAGGCTCTCGTTGGCGCTCACGCCTCCGCCTCACGTTGCACACGGCCGAGAATGCCGTTGACCAGGCGCGCGGCATCTTCGGTTGCATACCGCTTCGCGAGCACCACTGCTTCGTTGATCGCCACTTCGGCAGGCACGGTTCCCTCCTCGAGCTCGTAGACCCCGATACGCAGGACGTTGCGCTCGAGCGTACCGAGGCGATCGGCGCTCCAGGCATCCGAGGCGACGGTGATCCGGTCGTCGAGCGCGGACGCCCGATCGGCGATCGCCTCGGCGAGCCCGAGCGCAAAGTCGTCCGGGGTGCCGTCGTACAGCGACGCAAGCGGCTGCCCCGTGAGATCCCACTGATAGAGGAGAAACAACGCGGTACGGCGGGACTGGCGGCGACCGATCTTGGCAACGGTCACTGAAGCTCCTCGAACGTCACGTCGACGCTCGTCGGCAGGCCGGTCGAAGCCTCGACGGCACGCGCCACCGACCGCTGAACGGCCACGCCGACGGCTGGAAGCATGCTGCCGAGGGTGCCCTCGACGCCGAGCTCGACGCGAACCGACGACTCGTCGACGATCACCCGGAGCTGACGCCGTGGCCGCCGCACACGGACGTCGGCGATCGCCTCGGCGGACCGCGCGACGAGCGACGCCAGGGCGGCGCCCGTCAACTCGACGCGACCGAGCGGGCCCTCGAGAACGAGCCCCTGTTGATTCATGCCGGCGACATCGACGGCAGGCGACCTTCCATCTCGGCAAGGTAGCTGGTCGAGTAGTCGCCTCCCCTGAACTCGCGCGAGCGCAGGATGTCGATCGCAACGTCGCGGGTCGTGGGGATCCCCTCCACCTCGAGCTCCTCGAGCGCCCTGATCGCGCGAGCGATCGCGGCGACGCGATCGTCGTCGTAGACGATCACCTTCGCGATCATCGAGTCGTAGAAGGGAGGGATCGCAGCGCCCTCGATCACGGCTGTGTCGACCCTCACGCCGGGGCCGAGCGGCGGCCGGAATCGTGTGATCTTTCCGGCTGCGGGGGCAAAGTCGCGCCGCGGGTCCTCGGCGTTGATCCTGATCTCGATCGCGTGCCCCGATCGGAGAGCCCGGCCCGTCGCGGGCAAGCGTTCGCCGGCCGCGATCCGGAGTTGCTCTCGCACGATGTCGATCCCGGTGGTCATCTCGGTGACAGGATGCTCGACCTGCAGGCGACAGTTCACCTCGATGAACGAGGGGGCACCGTCCGGGCCGAGCAGGAACTCGAACGTCCCGGCGTTGACATACCCGAGCTGGCGACAGGCGCGCTCGACGGACGCCTCCATCACCTCCCGCGCCTCAGCGGTGAGCGCCTGCGATGGTGACTCCTCGATCAACTTCTGATGGCGGCGCTGGATCGAGCACTCCCGCTCGCCGAGCGTGAGCACGCCGCCGTGACCGTCGCAGAGCACCTGGATCTCGACGTGCCGGGCCGGGACGAGTGCCCGTTCCAGATAGAGCGAGCCGTCCCCGAATGCCGCCTCGGCCTCGGCGCTCGCAGCTGCGTAGGCCGCCTCGAGCTCTCCAGGCGCCGAGACCACCCGCATGCCTCTTACCTCCCCCGCCGGCCGTCGCCTTGAGGAGCACGGGAAAGCCGAGCGCACCTGCAGCCGCCCGAATTTCGGCGAGCCCGGCTACTCCCTCGGTGCCGGGGACGAGTGGCACTCCGGCAGCGCGCATCTCTGCCTTCGCGCGGGCCTTGTCGCCCGTCTTCTCCATCACGTCGGCAGGAGGCCCGATGAAGACCAGATTGCTCTCCGTGCACGCGCGCACGAAGGCCGGGTTCTCCGAGAGAAAGCCGAAGCCCGGATGAACCGCCTCGCACGCGGTGGTCGCCGCGGCGGCGATCACGTTCGGGATCCGGAGATAGCTGTCGGCCGCGGGCGGCGGGCCAATGCAGACTGCGGCGTCTGCCATGCGCACGTGCAACGCGTCGCGATCGGCGGTGGAATAGACGGCGACCGCCTCGACGTCGAGCTCGTGGAGTGCCCGAATCACACGCACCGCGATCTCCCCCCGGTTGGCGACGAGGACGCGGGAGAACATCGTCAGACGATCGGCTGAACGTCGACCGACTCGAGCTCGAAGAGCAGCTGGCCGAATTCGACGGGCTCACCGCTTTCGACGTGGATCGCGTGCACACGCCCTTCCTGCTCGGCCTTCAACTCGTTGAAGAGCTTCATCGCCTCGAGCAGGCACAACGTCTGGCCTATCGTGACGACGTCGCCGACCTCGACGAACGCCGGGCTTCCCGGGGACGACGACCGGTAGAAGATGCCGACCATCGGCGACTCGACCCGCATTCCAGAACGTTCCGGGGATCGCGGCAGATCGGCCTCTGCGCCCTCGGGGATCGCCGCCAGCGGCGCGGCCGCGACGGTCATCTCGTCGGCCCGCCTGACGGAGACGCGCATGCCGTCGTCCTCGATCTCGATCTCCCCGACCCCGGACTCCTGAACGATCTTGACGAGCTCCCGGATTCGCTCGCCCCTCGTAGCGTCGACATCGCCCAACAGGAGCGACGAGCCGCGAGAATGCCGCTGCCGGATCGTCTGTAACAGCATTTCGGCTTCCTTGCCGAACATGGCGAGCAGGACGAGGTCCTCCTCGCTGGCGGCAAGGCCCTCTGCCGCCTCGCGAACGTCCTCTGCACTCGGAGGATCGTCGTCGAGCCCTCCGCCGCTGCCGGTCACGAGCGCAACGGCTCGCGAGACGGACTCCTCGATCGGTGCCGGTGTCCTGCCGTACGCCCCTTCCACGAGCATTCGGAACTCGTCGAGCACCGTGCCGTAGCGGCGGGCCGAAAGGATGTTGAGCAGCGCCTGCGATGCGAGGATCTGCCCGATCGGCGCGGCGAGCGGTGGCCACCCCGACTCGGCCCGGATCCTGACCACCTCGGTCAGCGTGTCGAGCAGGCGATCGCCGGCGGCGTGAGCGCGGAGATGAACGTCGAGCGCGGCGACGAGGCCGGCCGGGAGGTCGTACTCGGCCGCCCGAACGGCGATCCTCGGTGCGACGGGAGCGACGGGCTCGTCGCCGATGTGCTCGTCGATCAGGTCGGCCGCCTCCCACAGAGGCGCCGTCGCGACCCCGGTTTCGCGGCCGAGGCCGTGGAGCGCCTCGACGAGCGACTCACCGGAGACCCGATGGAGCGTCAGCGCCAACGGGTAGACGGCGGTGGCGATGAGATCGGCACCGACACGCGTGGCGACGACAGTGTTGAGCAGCCCCGTGCCCGCCGCTCCCTGGACGAACAAGCCAACCGGAAGGCCCGTCTCCTCGCCGATCCGTTGGACGAGCTCCTCCGTGAGGTGGGGCAGCAGCGCGTCGGTCGGGTCGTTGACGATGATGCGCGTCGCGCCGAGTTCGGGGATCTGCTTTGCCCGCTCTACGAGTGCGTCGATCTCGCCGACGCGACCGGCGCTGTACACGAGCCCGACGTGAAATTCCTTGCCCGCCGCCACGATCGCCTCGCCCGCCTCCTCGAGATTGGAGACGTCGTTCAGAGGGTCGTGCAGCCGGAAGACGTCGATTCCGTTCCCGGCCGCGCACGAGATGAACCGTCGGACGATGTCCTCGGAGACGGGTCGTGACCCGACGAGAAAGCGGCCGCGGAGGGCGAGGCCGAGAGGCGTCGTCGTCCGTGCGTCGATCGCGCGGATGCGCTCCCAGGGGCTCTCGACCGCCCGGCGCACGGCCGAGTCGAACACGCCGCCACCCGAGACCTCGAGATACGCGAAGCCCGCGCGGTCGAGGATCTCGGCTATGCGCAGCACCTCGCCGGTCGGCAGCTTACCCGCCAGAGGGTCCTGCGACAGCAGGCGGATGGTGGTATCGACGATCTTGGGCATGTCGAGGTGGGACCTTACCGTGGGCCTCGACGCCAGGCTTCAGCCTGGACGTCGCACGCCTGAGGCGAGCGTCGGCTGCGCTCGGCTCGACGTCAGGCTGAAGCCCGGAGTCGGTTTCAGGCGCGCGAGATGTAGCGGGCTTCGCGCGGGTCGACCTTGATGCGATCGCCAACGTTGACGAACAGCGGCACCTGGACGACGGCGCCCGTCTCGAGCGAGGCCGGTTTCGTCACGTTCGAGACGGTGTCACCCTTGACCCCCGGCTCGGTCTCGGTGACGGTCAGCTCGACGGAGGCGGGCATCTGGATCCCCGACGGCTTACCGTTCACGGCCAGGACCTGCACGGTCGAAGACGGCAAGATGTACGCAAGCTCATCCTCGACCTCGCCGCGCGGGAGACCGAACTGCTCGTAGGTCTGCTCGTCCATGAAGTGCGCCTCGTTCCCGTCGTCGTACAGGAACTGGACGTTCTTCACCTCGGTGTGGACCCTGGCGAACTTCTCGCCTGCCCGGAAGGTGTCGTCGATCACGGCACCGGTCTCGAGGTTCTTCAGCTTCGTACGCACGAACGCGCCGCCCTTGCCCGGCTTCACGTGCTGGAAGTCGATAATCCGCCACATCGCGCCGCGGTGCTCGATGTGCATGCCGGTCTTGAACTGGTTGGTGCTGACGATGTCGGCCATGACGCGCGGCAGGGTACCTGTCCCGGCCGTTACGCGACGACGATCAGCTCCTTGCTGAACGACGTCAGGATCTCGCAACCGTCGCCGGTGACGACGACCAGATCCTCGATGCGGCAGCCCCCGGTGCCCGGAACGTACAGGCCCGGCTCGACGGTGACGACGTTCCCCGGGGCGAGCACGTCGGTCGAACCCGATCGTAGGGTCGGCGCCTCGTGGATGTCGAGGCCGACGCCATGGCCCAGACCATGCCCGTATGCCTCGGCGTACCCCGCGTCGGCGATCGCCGTTCTCGAGGCGGCGTCGACGTCGCCGCCGCTGGCGCCCGCGCGCACGGCGGCGAGGCCGTCGAGCTGTGCCTGTGCGACGAGCCGCTGGACCTCGGCGAGCTGCGCCGGCAGCGTTCCGGTCGCAAACGTTCTGGTGCAGTCGGAGCGGTACCCGTCCACGACACATCCCATGTCGACGGTCACGAGCGTCCCTCCCTCGATGATCGAGTCCCCGGCGTGGGCGTGCGGTCGGGCACCGTTTTCACCCGCCGCGACGATCGTGCCGAATGCGAGCGCCTCGGCACCGTTCTCACGGAATGTGCGCTCGATCCACCATGCGAGCTCGGCCTCGGTGCGCCCCACGAACCGCTCGTTCACCAGAGCCGCGTAGGCAGCATCCGAAACCTCAGCCGCCCGCCGGATCGCACCGAGCTCGACCTCGTCCTTGACCGCGCGCAAGGCTTCCACGAGACCTCGGGTCGCGACGAGCTCTGCGCCGCCTGCGCCGATCGTTTCCCACTGGGAGAAGGAGATACGCGACGCCTCGAACCCGATTCGCTTACCCGCGAGCAGCTCGGCCAGTGCGCTCGCAACATCGCGGCGGGTCTGAACCAGCTCCACGCTCTCGACCGCCCGAGCCGCCTCCGCGTACCGGAAGTCGGTGTAGAGCGTCGTCGCCCCGCCCGGTTCGACGAGCAGCGCACAGTTGGAGCTCTCGAACCCCGTCAGGTACCTGACATTCGTGCCGTCGGTGACGAGCAGTGGATCGCTGAGCGCGGCTCCGAGCCGACCGAGGCGATTCATCGGCTCTTCTCCGCCAGGAGGGCGAGCGCGTCGCGGTATCCGTCGAACCCCTTGCCGACGACCCGCATCCCGCCGAGCCCTTCGAGCACCGAGTGCCGGCGCCATTCCTCGCGCGCATCGACGTCGGACAGATGGACCTCCACGAACGGCACCGTGAACGGCTCGAGTGCGTCGCGGATAGCCCAGGAGTAATGGGTCCAGGCGCCCGGGTTGACGATGACTCCGCCCGCCGTGCCGAGCGCCTGGTGCAGGAACTCGACGTACTCGCCCTCGTGATTCGTCTGGCGGCAACGCACCTGCAGGTCGAGCTCGCGCGCCCACGCGTAGATCTGTGTCTCGAGGTCCTGGAGCGACTGCTCACCGTAGGTCGACGGGTCGCGGCGGCCGAGCAGGTCCAGGTTGACACCATTGAGGACGTCGATGCGCATGCCGCGACTCTAGTCGAGTGTCTGTCTAGTCGGTGATCAGGCCGTCGAGTGCCGCCCGGACGTCGTCGGCAGGCACCTCGTTGCCCCACGTCGGCTCGCCTGCCCGCTCGAGCAAGACGAGCCGAGGAGCGCCGCCGACGGTCTTCTTGTCACGTGAGAGGGCTGCCCAGGCCGCTGCACGATCGACCCGAACGGGTTGCGGCGCCAGCTCCCGCTGGACGGCGGCTAGCGCGGCGTCGTTGCCCGAAAGGCGCAGAGCGGCAACCATCCCCAGCGCGACAGCCTGTCCGTGTGGCAGCGCGTAGCCCGCCGCCGCCTCGAGCGCGTGCGCGAACGTATGACCGAGATTCAACTGGTTGCGCGGTCCGAGATCGTGCGGGTCGGCGAGGCAGACGGCAGCCTTGAACGACGCGCAGCGGCGCACGAGCTCCGCCGGAGGTAGCTCCCAGACGGGGTCGTCCATCAGGAGCCCTGTCTTCACGACCTCTGCCCTGCCGTTCCTCAGCTCCGCCTCGGGCAACGTTTCGAGCGTTCCCGGATCGATCACGACCCTCGTCGGCCAGTGGAACGCACCGACGAGGTTCTTGCCGCCGGGCAGATCGACAGCGGTCTTGCCCCCGATGGCGGCATCGACCTGGCCGACGAGCGTCGTCGGCACCGCCACCCACGCCACTCCCCGGAGGTACGAGGCGGCCGCGAAGCCTGCGAGATCGGTGGTACAACCGCCGCCAAGGCCGACGATGGTGCCGTCTCGGCCGATTCGCAGCGACCGCCAGAGGCGCTCGAGCACGCTGATCGTCTTGGCATGCTCGCCGGGAGGCACGTCGTGCAAGGCGACGTCGCGGTCTCCGAGCGCGAGTTGCGCCGTCACCCCGTGGATGCCCGCCACGTTCGCGTCCGCGACGATCTCCACGGCTCCTGTACCTGGCACGAGCTCTTCGAGCAGGTCGAGGGACCCGATGCGCACTTCGATACCGGCTGCCGCGAGCACGATCCCATCGGCGTCGTGCGCGCGAGCGTCGGCGGCCTCCTCGTAGACCGGAATGCGTGCGCGGTACAGCGCCTGGAACGCCTGCTCGTCGATTGCGAGCGGCCTCCCTCCCTCGCTCGCTCGCGTCCAGGCGACGCCCGGGTCGACCTCGACCAGCACCGTGAAAGCCCGACGCCGCAAGACCTCCCGTGTCTCGGGTGACACGACGGTGCCGCCGCCGAGAGCGACGACCGCGGGCTCGGCGGCGCCGAGCACGGATGCGGCAACGGCCTCCTCTGTGGCCCGGAAGCCCGGTTCGCCGTCGCGGGCAAACAGCTCTTCGACGGTGGCGCCCGTCCTCCGCTCGATCTCGTTGTCGAGATCGACGAAGCGCCGCCGCAGCCGACGGGCGACCTCCTCGCCGAGCGTCGTCTTGCCCGCACCCATGAAGCCGGCGAGCGTGAGGTGGCGGTTCAGGGCGTTCGCGGCCACCGGATGCGTTCGAGGTAGGCGCTATGTGAGCCGACGAAGTCGGCGATCGCGTCGCCGCCGAACTTGTCCTTGGCACTGCAGGCGAGCTCCCAGGCGACGGCCGCCTCGGCGACGACGGCGAGTGCCTCGACTGCCTGGACATCGCTGCGCTCGACGAGCGCCTGAGCCGCTCCGCCGGTGGCCAGATCGATGGAGTCGAGCGGCTTCATCAGGGTCGGCAACGGCTTCATCGCCGCTCGAACGACGAGTTGCTCACCGTTCGTGATGCCGGCCTCGAGCCCTCCGGCACGATTCGTCCGACGTGAGAGCCCGGGGTCGATCTCGTCGTGGGCCTCCGAGCCGCGGAGGCGGGCGAGCGCGAAGCCGTCCCCCACTTCGATCCCTTTGACCGCCTGGATTCCCATCAGAGCAGATGCGAGCCGGGCGTCGAGCCGGTCGGACTTCTCCGCATACGAGCCGAGGCCGGGAGGACATCCTCCGGCAACGACCTCGACGATGCCACCGAGCGTATCGCGGTCCCTTCGCGCCGCGTCCGTGGCCTCGCGCATCCCGTCGTCCCCACGCGCGCCTCCGACCTCGAGCGGCCGCCCGGCGACCGAGATCCCGATCGTCGCGAGAAGCGCCTTCGCGACGGCCCCAGCGGCGACGTGCGTCGCCGTGTGACGCGCGCTCGCGCGCTCGAGCGCATTGCGGACATCGTCGTGCCCGTATTTCAGTACCCCGGCGAGGTCGGCGTGGCCGGGGCGGGGCAGGGTGACGGGCTTCGTCCCCTTACCGTGTGGCTCGCCGTCGGGTTCCCAGGGGCTCATTCCCCACGTCCAGTTCTTGTGGTCGAGGTTGCGGACGACGAGCGTTAGCGGGGTGCCGAGGGTGTGGGCGTGCCTGAGGCCCGAGAGCACCTCGACAGTGTCGGTCTCGAGCTGCTGACGCGGGCTCCGTCCGTATCCGAGCTGGCGACGCCGCAGGTCGGCGTCGATCGCCTCTCGGTCGAGCCGCAGCCCTGCGGGGAGCCCGGTGAGGACGGCCACGAGCGCGGGCCCGTGAGATTCTCCTGCCGTGACGAGGCCGAGCGGCACGCCTCGATCCTAGACGCCCGGGAGGAGCGGGCTGCGGAGGTTGGTCGCGCACGCCTCGTCCGCGAGCCGGACAGCTCGATCCTCGGGGCGATACGGTCACATCATGGGACGTTCGGACGCACCGTTCGGCTGCCGCTCGTCCCACTCGCCGTCGTAGGACTCTGGTGGCTACTCCGGGAGCCCGAGGCGCGCAGCGTTCGGGCTGTCGGCTATGGGTATCTGTCGCTGCTCGGGATCTGCCTCGTCGTCGGTGCGAAGCCGTACTACCCGGCGCCCCTCACCTTCTTCCTTCTCGCTCCCGGAAGTCTCGTCGTGGGCGACTGGCGGCACCGGCGCGGACGCGGTTCAGCGTTCGCGGTCGGCGGAGCGATCGTCGTGTCCGCATCAGGTGAAACGGCGGTCGAAACGAGGGCTCGATCGCTTTTCACGCCACCTCGCGGTCGGAGATCAGGGCTCGACGCGCTCGTGCCTGCCGGTCAACAGGCCGGCGAGCAGGATGACGCCGAAGATGACGACCCCCAGGACGACCCCTATCGCCTCGTACTGATTCATCGCAGGACCTCCTCGTCAAGCGGCTCCCTGGGGACGAGCACATCCCGAGGATACTCCCAGGCGACGGTGCCTGAATCGAGAAGCGCCGGAGCACTTGCCTCGGCCGGCTAGCTCGAGCCCCTGCCTAGAGCGGCTCGCATGGCAACGAGTGGTGCCGGCAGCCCCGTCCAACGCTCGAACGACGCCGCCCCCTGGAACAAGAGCACGTCGAGGCCGTCGACGACGCGTCACAGCCGGCCGCCTTCCCCGCTGCCACGAGGGGGGTGTCGCGACCGTCCGGGAGATACGCGAGATCAACGACTTGCATGTCGGCGTGCGGCACCACGATCAGCTCCTCCTTCACGGGCGTGGCGTTCACCAGCACCTCGAACGTCGCCGCAGAAGGCGGCCAACCGGGCTCGCGACGGCTTGCCATCGTCACGTCAGCACCGGCGCGCTCGAGCGCCTCGACGACCGCGAGCGCAGCTCCTCCGGCACCGAGTACGAGGGCGCGGCGGCCGCGTGCGTCGATTTGCCCCGTCACCGCGTCACCGTCGGTCGACGAGCCGATGACGCGACCGTCGTCGAAGACGAGCGTGTTGACGGATCCCGCCGTCCGCGCGACGTCGTCGAGCTCGTCGCACAGCGCGATCACGGCCTGCTTGTGGGGAACCGTGATGTTCGCGCCCACAAACCCCGTCGCCCTCAGGCCACGCACGGCGTCGGGGAGAAACCCGGGCGGCGCCGGAAGGGGCACGTAGGCCCAGTCGAGTCCAAGCGTCGCAAATGCGGCGTTGTGCATCGGTGGCGATAGCGAGTGGGCCGTTGGCCAGCCCAGCAGGCCGACGAGCGTCGTCGTGCCGCGGATCTCGATCATGTGACGACCGAGGTTCCGCAGAATCCGACGATGAGCGGCCGACCGACCCTTGGTCGGCGGCTCGATGCGGGTGGGTCTCGGTCGCGTTCCCAGCTCGGCATCCTCGGAGTATCGCCTGAGGACAGGTCAATTGCAGGCGTAGCCGAACTGACATACCTTGCGTAGGAACTCACTCTCGCTCGCCGTGAAGAAGTGTCGTTTCGTCCCGGGGATCCGGACGTAGTAGAGGTAGTCGACCGGAGCGGGGTGAGCAGCGGCCATGATCGAAGCGAGGCCGGGATTCGCAATCGGGGTCGGCGGCAGGCCGGGGAAGCGGCGGCTGTTGTACGGGGAGCTGCTCGCAAGCGCCGCCTTTGTGAGCGACTGGGTACCGGGAATGTTCAAGCCGTAGCGGATCGTCGCGTCGATCCCGAGGGGCATCTTGTGGTGAAGACGGTTGTAGATGACCGCTGCGACGAGCTTCCGCTCGCCGGGAGCGACGGTCTCCTTCTCGACCATGGAAGCGATTTTGAGCACGTCATACGGCGTCAGGTTCTTCGACCTGGCGTACGAGAGGTTCACGCCTGCGAATGCCCTCCGGAACGCGGCGAGCTGATCCGCGACGAGCTCGTTCCCGTTCGTGAACGGTGTGAACTCGTAGAGCGCCGGGAAGAGGAACCCCTCGAGCGAGCCCGGCTTCCAGTCGTGACGGAACGCCTTCGGCGGGCGCGCTTGCGATACAGCAGCGAGGTAGCGGACGCGGGTCAGCCTCGGTGTCACACGCCGTTTCGCGATCGCGATCTGTCGCACGGCGGCAACCCGGTCTCCCATCTCGCGAACGTTGAGCCCCTCCGGAAAGATGATGCGCAGACGCGGGACGGCCGGCGCAGACGCCGTCGTCGCGGACGGCGGCGCCTGCGAGCCGCACCCGGCGATGACGAGCACGGCCGCCGCAACAGCGGCAGCGGCCGGCCTGCTCACGCGCGCGCCTCGCGGTCGAGCCAGCTCTGCAGCAGATGCGCGGCGGCGGCAGCGTCCTCGGGCGCATTACCGCCGAAGCGCTGCGCCAGAGCGGTGGTGAACCGCTCGTCGGCGGTCTCGACGGGAACGGCGACGAGCGTGCGCAGGGCTGTCACGAACAGCTCCGTCTCGGCTGCCTGCTTACCGTGCTCGCCGCGAAGCGTCAACGGAAGCCCGACGACCACGCACTCTGCCTCGTATTCGGCGACGAGCCCGGCGACCTCGGCAAGGCCGGCCTCGGTGGAAGCTCTCCGAACGACACAGACGGGCCGGGCGAGGGTGCCGCTTGCGTCAGAGACCGCGACACCGGTGCGGGCAGCCCCGTAGTCCAACGCTAGGACCCGCACGGCTACGTCACGATCGACGCGAGGATCATGCGCTCGGCTTCGGCGAGCGCCTCGGGCAACCGCCCCGGATCCTTGCCGCCGGCGCGGGCCATGGTGCGACGGCCGCCACCGCCACCGCCGACGAGCGCAGCGGCACTCTTGACGACGTCCGATGCACTGACGTGTGCCGCGACGGCGTCGTCGAAGTTCGCGATCAGGGTGACCTTCCCGCCCTCAACGCCTCCGAGCACGACTGCGGCCGGGCTGTGGCGCTGCTTGAAGCGATCGGAGAGGTCGAGCAGGGCATCGCCGTCGAGCCCCTCCACCGCCTGGACGATCAGGTTGAAGCCGTTCTCCGCGCGCACCGCCGCTTCGACGTCTCCGCGACCTGCCTCCCCGGTCGGCTTGCGCTTCAGCTCCTTGCGCGTGTGCTCGAGCTCTGCCCGAACGGCGTCGAGCTCGCGGGAGCGGCCGTGGAGGAGTGCCCATGCCTCACCCGAGGTGACCGCCTCGATCCGCCGCGACCCCGAGCCGACCGACCCCTCGGAGAGGATCGCGAACGATCCGATCTCGGCCGTCGAGCGCACGTGCGTGCCGCCGCACAACTCGGACGACACGCCCTCGATCTCGACGACGCGGACGATGTCGCCGTACTTCTCTCCGAAGAGCATCATGGCGCCCAGCTTGCGAGCTTCCTCGATCGGCGTCTCGAAGACGCGCAACGGATGGTTCTCGAAGATTGCGCGGTTGACCCGATGCTCGACCCGCTCGCGCTCGTCGGCTGTGAGCTGCCGGGCGTGCGTGAAGTCGAACCTCAGCTTGTCAGGGCGAACCGCCGAGCCGGCCTGTTTCACATGCCCGCCCAGCACCTCCCTGAGCGCCTCCTGCAGCAGATGGGTGGCCGTGTGATTCGCCATAGTCGGAAACCGGACGCTCCACGGGACGACCGCCCTGACGCGGTCGCCGGCGGCGAACCCGGCGCCACGGAAGAGCAATACCTGGTCATCGCCCACCCGGTGGGCCTGCACGAGCTCGGCGCGCGTGGCCGAGTCGGCGTCGAGCTCGAGGACGCCCTGGTCCGAGACCTGGCCTCCGCCCGCAGGGTAGAACGGCGACTCCCGGAGCTTGGCGAGAAACGTGCCGTCGCCGAGTTCTTCCAACGCGTGGAGCTCGGTGAGAACGTCCGTCTTCTGGAAGCCGACGAACGTCGTCGGGTCCGCGTCGCGGGCAAAGTCGGCGGCTCGTTGCGTGTCCGACTCACCGCCCGCACGCGAGATGGTGCGGTGCTCCGCCATGCGGGCACGGTAGTCGTCGACATCGACCGGCTGCCCACGCTCCTCGGCGAGCTCCACCGTGAGCTCGAGCGGGAAGCCGTACGTCGCTGCGAGAGTGAACGCGTTCTCTCCCGAGATGGCATCCATCCCCGCAAGGTCGCCGAAAACCTTCAGGCCGCGCTCGAGCGTCTCGCTGAACCGCTCCTCCTCCGCCCTCACGACCCGTTCGATCTCGGCTGCCTGGTCGAGCAATTCGGGGAATGCGCCGGCAACTTGCCCTATCACGACGGCGGGCAGGCGGTGGACGCCCGTCAGACCGATCCGGTTGCCCTGCTGCACAGCCCGTCGGATGAGCCGGCGGACGATGTAGCCGCGGCCCTCGTTCGACGGCACGATCCCTTCGGAAATCAGGAAGACCATCGCGCGGCCGTGGTCGGCGAGCACGCGATGCGCCTTGGTCGCCTGCTCGGAGTCACCGTACTCGACGCCGGACTCCTCTCCCACCCATCGCATGATCGCCTGGTAGCCGTCGGTATCGAAGATCGAGCCGACGTCCTGCAACAACATGGCGCCGCGCTCGAGTCCGAGGCCGGTGTCGATGTTCTGCTGCGGTAGCTGTGAGAGCGTGCCGTCGGCGGCCAGGTCGTACTCCATGAAGACGAGATTCCAGAACTCGAGGTAACGCTCGCACCGCTCGCAGTTCGGCCCGCACGTCGCGTCGCCGCACCCGTGCTCGCGCCCACGGTCGTAGAAGATCTCGGAGCATGGGCCGCAGGGGCCTGCCTCGGCCGCCTGCCAGAAGTTCTCGGAGCGCGGCTGCCCCACGATGCGCTCACGCGGCAAGCCGACGTCGAGCCACGCCTGAACGGCGACGTCGTCCTCCCCGAGACCGAGCTCCGGATCGCCGGCGAAGACGGTGGCGGAGAGCCGGTCGGGAGCGAAGCCCATGTGCTCGGTCACGAACTCCCAGGCGAACGGGATCGCCTCGCTCTTGAAGTAGTCGCCGAACGAGAAGTTGCCGAGCATCTCGAAGAACGACGCGTGGCGCGCGGTCGAGCCGACATCGTCGAGATCGGCGTGCTTGCCGCCCGCGCGCATCACCTTCTGCGAGGTTGCTATACGTGTCGCCGGCGGCCGCTCGATGCCGAGAAACCAGCGCTTCATCGGCTGCATGCCGGCGACGATGAACAGGGTCGACGGGTCGTCGGACGGCGGGAGCAGCGGTGCAGATGGTCGGCGAAGGTGTCCCTTGGACTCGAAGTATGCGAGGAATCCCTCGCGAAGCTCGGCGGTCGTACGCATGACGCGATCGTACCGGCGGCCTGAGGCTCTGACCGAGGAGGGAGTGCCTAGGCGGCGGTCGGCTCGTCCGGCGGCACGGGCACCGGCTCCGGCTTCGACACCGGCTCCGGGCGCGGCCACGGGTCTGGCTTCGGCTGGGCTTCGGGTTGCGGCTGCGGCGACGGGCGGTCCGTCTCCATCGGCGTCCTGCCGGCGTTACGGAGGTCATCGCGCAGGTCCGTCTCACGACGGCGTGCGGCCTCGCGCGCGGCGTTCGTGGCATCCGAGAAGCTCCTCGACTTCCGGAACTCGGAGAAGCCGTGCGTGACACCCGCTGCCAGGCCCGACACCTTCTCGACGGGTGTCGTGATGACGGTCGAGATCGCTCGCACTGCGGTGTCGGCGCTGTCTGCCATCGAGACGGCGCTGTCGGTGACGGTGTCGGCCTTGTCGAGCTGGTAGTTGACGCGGTCGACCGTCGCTCCGGTCTTCACGATCACCGGAAGAAGGTCGCGCTCGGTGCCCTTGATGAGGGAGGACAGGCGCTCGAAGGCCTGACCGAGCCGGAACAGCATGAAGGCGGCGGCGATCCCGATTGCGACTAGGAAGATCGCGAGGCCCCAATAGGCGGCATTTCCGGCAGTGGACGCAAGCGGTGTCATCGCCGGAATCCTACCCGGTTGCCGCGACGATCACACCCGCTCCTACGATCGCGTCGTCGTCGTAGAGCACGGCTGCCTGGCCCGGCGCGACGGCGTGGGCAGCCTGCTCCAGTCGCAACGAGAAGCCGTCGGCCGTAGGCTCGACATCGGCGGGCACGGAATCGGATCGGTACCGCAGCTTCGCGTCGGCCCGCTCGACCGGCAGGTACAGGCGTCCGCGGACCTCGACGCGCCGCACCTCGAGTGCGCGGCGGGGCCCCACGACGAGCGTGTTCGTCCTCGGGTCGGAGCGGAGCACATAAACAGGCTCGGGCGTCGCGAGGCCGATTCCACGACGCTGCCCCGGCGTGTAGCGCCAGACGCCGTCGTGGCGGCCGAGCTCCACCCCCTGTGCGTCGACGATCGGGCCGGGCCGGGGGCTGAGTCCTTGGCGCTCCAGAAACGCGCGATAGTCGTCACCGGCGAGGAAGCAGGCCTCCTGGCTCTCGCGCCGCTCGGCGACGGCAAGGCCGGCCGCGGACGCCTCTTCGCGAGTGCTCCGCTTGCCCTGACCGCCGAGCGGGAAGGCAACTCGATCGAGCAACGCCGGATCGACGGTCGCCAGCATGTAGGACTGATCCTTGGCAACGTCGTGGCCACGGGCGATCAGCCGAAGGCCGGATCGCTCGACGATCCGCGCGTAATGGCCGGTCCAGAGGACGTCGGAGCCGGCACGCTTCGCGAAGTCGACGAGGGCGCCGAAGCGGAAGCGTCCGTTGCAGCGCAGGCAGGGATTCGGCGTCAGACCCTGCGCGTACCCTTCGACAAACGGTTGGACGACGCTCGCACGGAACGGGTCACGAAGATCGAGCGTGACGTGGGGAAGCCCTAGCCGATGGCAGGTTTCGCGGGCGGCGATAACCGCATCGGGCGAGCAGCAGACCCGCTCCGCGCTCGGGCCGGACGGGTCGAGCCACAGGCGCAGCGTGACACCGATCGCATTCGGAGCGGCGCGCAAGAGCGCGACGGCGCTGTCGACGCCACCGCTCATAGCGACCGCAACCCGGCCTGGGCGGCGGACAGCGTTGAACACGGGTGCAATCGCGTTCGCTAGTGCGTCGGCGGCAAGCGTCTCACCAGGAACGGCAGCGGCCTCGATCAGAGACAGGCCGACGAGCGGCCGCTCGAGGCCGCAGGCTTCGGCTGCGACGATCCGATCGCCGTCGACGAGAAGCCTGACTGCGGCGTAGTCGGCGTCGCGCGCGGAGTCTCCGATCAACTCGAGGAGAGGCACTCCTCGAGGCTACCGGTACGACCTGTGGCGTCGGCCCGGCGTCGTACGCGAGGCGAGCGAAAGACCCGGTGGGAACCGGAGTCGTGAAACCCGATGCCCCATTGCCGAGCTCAGTCTGCCGCGAGGAACTCGAGGCGGTTGCCCCACGGATCGCTCACGTGAAATCGGCGCCGGCCGGGGATCTCGCGGGCGTCGGCCCACATGATCTCGACACCCGATCTAGCCAGCGACCTCGCGAGCGCGTCGAGTGCGTCGGCGGAGGCGAGACAAAACGCCGCGTGTGCCTTCGTCGCCGGGACGAAGGAACCGGCAACCCCAACGTGGAGCTCGGCCTGTCCGGCGCTGAACCAACAGCCGCCACGCTCTGCGAGGAGCGGCGGCCTGTCGATCTCCGTCAGACCGAGCAATCCACCGTAGAACGCGCGCGCCGCGCCCTCACAGCCCGCCGGTGCCGCAACCTGAACGTGGTGTATCCCGACAACGCCCGTCAAAGGGACGGACGGCCGTCGTACTTGGGCTTGGGCTTCGCCGCAACGACGACGTAGGTCAGGCCCCCGGCGCCCGCCGCCACCTTGCGTTTCGCCTCAGCGTCGACGCGCAGGTAGTCGCCGCCGACGACTTCGACTGTCTCACCGTCGACGTTGAAGGTGCCAGCGCCCTCGAGGACGATGTACACCTCCTCGTGTCCGGTCTCCACCTCATCGTGCTCCGGCCCCTCGAAACCGGCGGGCATTCTGAGCTCGTTGATCCCGAAGGCCGTCGTGTCGAGCGCGCGACGGATCTTGAAGAACACGTCGCGAAACGATTCGATCGCCGGGTCGTCGCGGTTGACCAGCGTGTATCCCACGCCGGAACCGTATCGCGTCCCCACGGCGCGTCGTTCGCGGAAGCGAACGGACCAGCGCCCCACCCTGCCGATGCTTCCCGGAGCCAATTGAGAACCTGGCGAACCAGGTGGGTGCGCTACCGGCCTCTGGCAAAGCCTCCGCCGGACACACGCTCCCTTGATGAGTCTTGGTTCACGTTGAAACTCCGGGCCACGTACAGGGTCGAGCACCTCGAATTCTAGCGCCGATCAGCCGTTCGGGCGCGCCGCGAACCGCCAGTCGATCTCCTGGGTGCCGTCGAGGCCGAGGTCGCTCGCGAGCCTCTCGGTGAGCTCGAACTGGCGACCGGCGCTCTTCAGCTTGTTGTCGATCACCTCGGTGAGCACTGTCTGGCCACCGAACCGCAGGAGCAGCTTCGCGCCACACGGAAGAACGGGGTGGGTGACACCGTACGACTTGCCCGTGAGGATCAGCCCACAGGACGTGCGCTCGGCGTCACCCGCCGGCCCTCGAGATGCGGCGAGCGCCGAGTACCAGCCGCCGCCGGGGGCGATCGCCCCGATCGGTGTGAGGGTCGCGCTTGCGTCGTCACTCCGTCGCTCGACGACCGCGAGTGCGATTACCCCCCCGAGCAGCGCAACGGCGGCGAGCCCGAGTAGCCGCTGTGCAACCGCGGCGGGCATCTCAACCGCCCGCCCGCTTCGGCGGCTCCACGACGCGGAGGCCGAGCTCTCCCAGCTGGACGTCGGTGATAGCCGAAGGGGCCCCGCTCATCGGATCCAGACCCGCCTGGTTCTTGGGGAACGCGATCACGTCGCGCAAGTTCGGTTCGCCCGCCAGCACCATCGTCGTCCGATCGATACCGATGGCGATTCCACCGTGGGGAGGTGCGCCCATCGCGAGCGCGTCGAGAAGGAAACCGAACTTTGCGCGCTGGTCGTCTTGGCTCATCGCGAGGAGGTCGAAGACCTTCGCCTGGATGTCGGGCTCGTGGATCCGGAACGAGCCGCCGCCGAGCTCGTTCCCGTTCACGATCAGGTCGTACGCATACGCAAGGGCGTTGCCGGGATCGCCTGCGAACGTGTCCTTCCATTCATCGGTCGGTCGCGTGAACGGGTGATGAACCGCAGTCCAACGCTCTTCGTCGTCGTCCCATTCGAACATCGGGAAGTCGGTCACCCACAGAAACGTGAACACGTCGTCGTCGACGAGTTCGAGGTCTCGACCGAGCTGGAGCCGAAGATCGCCGAGGACACGTGAAGTCATCGCACGCGCATCCGCTGCGAAGAGCAGCGTCTCGCCCGGCATCGGCGCAAAGGCCGTGAGCTCCTCCTCCGAGAGAAACTTTGCAATCGGCGAACGAACCTCGCCACTCTCATCGCGAATGACGTACGCGAGGCCCTTGGCCCCGAACTCTTTCGCCCGCTCCTCGAGCGCAGCGACCTCCGAGCGCGAGAACACCCGCGGAACGCGAAGGAAGCGCACCGTCTCGGCGCCGGCGAAAACTCCGAACCCGGAGCCGCGGGTCACCGCCGTGGCGTCTTCGATCTCGAGCGCAAAGCGAGTATCCGGCTTGTCCGAGCCGAAGCGCCGGTCGGCCTCGGCGTAGGTCATACGCGGAAACGGCCGCGGGATCTCGACGTGGATGCACTCGCGCCAGACTGCCGCGAACGTGTCCTCCATCATCAGGAACAGCTCGTCGCGGTCAGGGAACGACATCTCGATGTCGAGCTGCGTGATCTCCTGTACCCGGTCGGCACGCAGATCCTCGTCGCGGAAGCAGATCGCGATCTGGTAGTAGCGGTCGAAGCCGGCGATCATCGTCAGTTGCTTCAGCAGCTGCGGGCTCTGCGGAAGCGCGAAGAACGATCCCTTGTGAAGTCGACTCGGGACGACGAAATCCCGCGCGCCCTCGGGGGTGGACTTGTACAGGATCGGTGTCTGAATGTCGAGGAAGCCCGCAGCCTCCATCTGCCGCCGGATGATCCCCACCATCTGCGCTCGCAATCGGATGTTCCGCTGCAGCTTTTCCCGTCGGAGATCGAGCCAGCGGTAACGCAGGCGAAGCGTCTCGTCGACGTTCTCCTCGTCGAGCTGGAACGGCAGCGGTACCGAGCGCGAGACGATGCGGAGAGTCTCGACCTGGACTTCGACGGCGCCTGTCGGCAGGTTCGGGTTGACGGCGTCGGGTGCTCGGGCGACGACGTCTCCGACGGCCTGCAGAACGAACTCGTTGCGGATCTCCTTCGCGAGATCCGCCGCCGCGGGTGCGCGTTCCGGGTTGATCACGAGCTGCGTGATCCCGGAGCGATCGCGAAGGTCGACGAACACCAGGCCGCCGTGATCTCGCCGCCTCGCCACCCAACCGGCGAGCGTCAGGCGCGATCCGACGTGCTCCTCGCGGAGCTCGCCACACATCACGTCCCGCCAGCTCATCAGGACAGTCTGCCGACGATGTCCGCGTGGGCGAGCGGTTCGTCGTCGTGCCCGGACCGGCGCAGGACGGCTCCGTCGTGACCCACGATGACCGTCGCCGTGGCACCGAGCCGTGCCGACTGGGTCAGTTGGCCCTTGAGCGAACGCTTCGCGTAGTCGGTGTCGGCGGCGACGCCACGCCGGCGGAGCTCGGCGAGCCAGCTCGCCACGTGCTGCCGCGGTGCGCCATCGTCGAGGGCGAAGAAGACGTCGATCGTCGGCACGTCGGCCGTCGCGCCGGCGTCCTCCATCGCGAGCAGCAGGCGCTCGAGGCCCGCACCGAACCCGACCCCCGGGGTCGGTGGCCCGCCGATCTCCTCGACGAGCCCGTCGTAGCGGCCGCCTCCCGAGATCGTCGAGTTCTCGTTATGCATGGGCCCGACGAACTCCCAGGTCGTTCTGGTGTAGTAGTCGAGCCCACGCACGAGCGTCGGAACGAGCGTGTACGCGACCCCTGTTGCGTGGAGGTCGGCTCGCACGGTGGCGAAGTGCGCCACACATTCCTCGCACAGCGACTCGCCGATCTTCGGTGCTTCGTCCAGCGCAGTCCGGGCCGCCTCGGGCTTCGCGAGATAGTTGTCGAACACGCGCAGCGGACTCGTTGCGACCTTGGCGCGGGTGTCGGCATCGAGACGGTGCTGATTCGCCGTGAGCCAGGCCCGTAGCGTCTCGAGGTACGCCGGGCGGCATGTGCGACAGCCGATCGAATTGAGCTCGAGGCGGTACTCCGACACCCCCATGCGCCCGAGCAGCGCGTCGTAAAGTTGCAGGAGCTCGGCATCGATCGACGGATCGTCGGAGCCGATCGCCTCCACGGATGCCTGCCAGTGCTCTCGGTAGCGCCCTTTGCCGGGCGCGCCGTAGCGGTACATCGGCGCGATCGTGAACATCTTCACGGGCTGGGGGTCGCGGTGCATCCCGTGCTCCACGTAGGCGCGACAAATCGGGGCCGTACCTTCCGGTCGGAGCGTCAAGGACCTCTCCGACCGGTCGGTGAAGCTGTACATCTCTTTTTGCACGACGTCGGAGCCCTGCCCGGATGTCCGGGCGAAGAGCGCGGTGTCCTCGAACACCGGAGTCAGCACCTTGCGGTAGCCGTACAACGCGCACAGACGCTCGATCTCGCCCGTCAGCCGTTGCCAGAGCGGCATCTCGCCGGGGACGACGTCATGTGTCCCGCGGGGCCGTTCGATCCTGCTACTCATCGCGGCGTCCGAGCAGCGCGAAGATCGGCGAGGAACGGGTTCCGGGCGAACTCCGCCGCGAGCGTCGTCTCAGGGCCGTGACCCGGGTGGACGACGGTCGCGAACGGGTACGCGTCGAGGAGCGTGGCAATCGAGCTCTCGAGCGTCTCCCAGTCTGCGCCGGGAAGGTCGGTGCGACCGACCGAACCGGCAAACAACACGTCACCCGAGAACAGCTCGCCGTCTGCGAAGTAGGCGACGTGGCCCGGTGAGTGACCCGGAACCAGGGTGACCGCGAAGGAGACGCCGGCGACGTCGATCGTCTCGCCTCCCTCGAGCCACGTGTCGGCGCGTGCCGGACGCACGGTGATTCCAGGCGGTGAGAACGCCGCCGGATCCTCGATCAGGATCCGTTCGCCCCCCGGGGCGTAGACCACGGCTCCGGTTTGCTCGGCCAGGTCGGCGAGGCTGATGATGTGATCGAAGTGGCCGTGGGTGACGACGATCGCGGCGCACCGCGCACCTACGGCGTCGAGAGCCTGCCGGATCGAGATGGCATCGCCGCTCGGATCGACGACCACGGCCTCTGCTGCAGTCGAGGACGCTCGAACGAGATAGGTATTGGTCCCGATCGGCCCGAGCTCGAGCTGGTCGACCTCGAGGCTCATCGAGAGTCGGCTACGCGCCCCGGGCGAGGCGCTTCTGCTGCTGGCGCCACACGACCCGATCCATGAAGTAGCTGAACGGAATGAAGACGCCGATCAGCAGTGCCGTCTGAATGATCGCTCCCTGGATCGTCATCTTGTTGCCACCGAGCAACATGACCGTGGCGAAGAAGATCGGTGCGAAGATGGCGCCGCGCTTCAGGACCTTGGGCCACGAGGGGGGCTGAACGACACGACCGCGACGACCGCTCTTGCCGGCAGGGGCCGCCTTCTGGGTCTTCGTCACCGGTGTACCTCTCCCGAACCGGCTTGACGGCTTCGAAGGGGCCTCGTCGCGCTGGACGGGCTGCTCGACGCCATCCTCGTCGAGGTAAACGAGGTCGTAGTCGTGCCGCTTCTCCTTCGCGCGGCGCTTTCGTTGCTTCTGGGTGGCCATGGGTGGATTATGCCGTTCGCCGGAACGCGACCGCTCCGCGTTCGACCACGGTGTGGACGATGTCTCCGGCGAGGTGATAGGCGATGTGGCGCCAGTCGGATGCGCCGAGCAGCACGATGTCCGCCGCAAAGCCAGGGTACAGGCGCCCGATCCGATCGGCGCGGGCGAGTACATGCGCGGCGTTGACGGTGGCTGCGACGAGCGCCTCCTCGGGTGCGAGCCCCATCTGGGTGCAGGCGAGCGAGAGCACGAGCGGGAGGCTGTCGCAGAACGCGCTACCCGGGTTGAAGTCGGTTGCGAGCGCGATCAATCCACCCGCATCGGCGAGATCCCGTGCCGGAGGCATCGGTCGCCCGAGGAAGAGCGCGCTCGCGGGCAGGAGCACTCCTGTGACGTCGCTCGCGGCCAGCTCGGCGACCCCGGCCGGGCCGGTGGCCTCGAGATGGTCGACAGAGCGTGCGTCGAGGTCGATCGCAAGAGCGATCGCACCCGACTCGGTGAACTGGTCGCCGTGGAGTCGCAATGTGAGGCCCATGGCACGGCAGGCCTCCAGATAACGGCGAGCCTGAGGGGCGTCGAACGAGCCGCGCTCGAGAAAGACGTCGGCAGCCTCCGCGAGGGCCGCAGCCTCGGGCAGCACCTCGGCGAGAAGGAAGTCGAGGTAGTCGTCGGCGCCTTCGAACTCGGGCGGCACGGTGTGTGCCCCGAGCCAGGTGGGCACACCACCTGCGGTGCGGATGGCCCGAAGCTGCGCGAGCTCGGTGGCCCGGTCGAGGCCGTAGCCCGACTTGCCCTCGAAGGTCGTCGTGCCGTGTCCTCGCATCCAGGCCCGGTGACGTACCGTGGCGCGCGCGAGTTCAGCCTCGCCCGCGGCACGGGTTGCGCGCACGGTCGAGAGGATGCCGCCGCCCGCCGCGTGGAGCTCCTCGTACGAAGCCCCGCCTGCCCGAAGCGAGAATTCGTTGACCCGGTCGCCGGCGAAGCACGCGTGGGTGTGACAGTCGACGAGACCCGGGATCGCAGCAAGGCCTCGACCGTCGATCTCATCCACACCGCCGAGATTCGACGGAAGATCGCTCATCGAGCCGACCGCCTCGACCTTGCCCTCGCGGCAGAGGACGAAAGCGTTCTCGACGACCTGCACGTCGCGAAGACCGACCCCTCGCAGCGGCCCTCCGCGGCCTCCCGGGGTCGCGACCTGCGCGAGGTCGCGGATGAGCAGCCCCGTCACTGTTCTGCAGTCGGGTGCGCCACGGTCGGTCGCATCGCGGTTGCGTTGAGATCACTGCTGCCCGAGACACTCGGCAGATCGAGCCTCCCCAGCCGGGCTGCCTCGAGTGCCTCGGGGTAGCCGGCATCTGCGTGGCGCATCACGCCCGTGCCCGGATCGGCTGCGAGTACCCGCTCGAGCCGAACCGAGGCCTCGCCGGTCCCATCGGCGAGGACGACCATGCCGCTGTGGATCGAGTTGCCGATGCCGACGCCGCCGCCGTGGTGGACGCTGACCCAGTTGGCGCCGGCGGCGGTGTTGAGAAGGGCGTTCAGGATCGGCCAGTCCGCGATCGCATCCGAGCCGTCCCGCATCGCCTCCGTCTCTCGGTAGGGCGACGCGACCGAGCCGGAGTCGAGATGGTCGCGGCCGATCACGACGGGTGCAGAGACGCGGCCGGTGCGGACGAGCTCGTTGATCGCGTGACCCGCACGGCCGCGGTCGCCGTAGCCGAGCCAGCAGATCCGTGCCGGGAGGCCCTGGAACGCGACCTTCTCAGGCGCCATCGCAAGCCAACGCTGGAGAAGGGTGTCGTCGGGGAACAACCCCTGCAGCTCGCGATCGATCACGGCGATGTCAGCGGGCTCGCCGGAGAGGGCGACCCATCGGAACGGGCCGACGCCGCGGCAGAACAGCGGCCGGATATAGGCCGGGACGAATCCCGGGTATGAGAAAGCATCGGTCAGGCCCCCTGCATAAGCCTCCCCCCGCAGATTGTTGCCATAATCGAAAACGTAGCAACCTCTCCGGACGAAGTCGCACATCGCCCGTACGTGGGTCACGATCGACTGGGAAGCGAGTTGGAGGTACCGCTCCGGGTCGCGAGCCCGCAACGCGGCGGCCTCCTCGAACGGCACCTCCGCCGGCACATAACCCGTGAGTGGGTCGTGGGCAGCCGTCTGATCCGTAACGAGATCGAAATGCTCCCCGCGCGCGACTAGCTCTGGGAATACGTCGGCCGCATTTCCGCGCAGCGCCACCGAGAGCGGTCTGCGCTCGGCCGCTGCTGCGCGTACTCGCGCGACGGCATCGTCGAGCGAGTCGGCCTGCTCGTCGACGTAGCGAGTCGCGAGCCTCCGATCGATCGACCGCTGATCCACGTCGACGCAGAGAATGGCTGCCCCGGCCATCGTCGCCGCGAGTGGCTGCGCGCCGCCCATGCCACCGAGGCCGGCCGTCAGGATCGTACGACCCGCGAGGTCGGCCGAGCCGAAATGCACCTCGCCGGCAGCGCAGAACGTCTGATATGTCCCCTGCAGGATTCCCTGCGTGCCGATATAGATCCAGGAGCCCGCGGTCATCTGCCCGAACATCGTCAGGCCCTCTGCCTCGAGCCGACGGAACTCATCCCACGTCGCCCATTTCGGCACGAGCAGCGAGTTCGCGATCAACACCCGTGGAGCACTCTCATGCGTTCGAAACACGCCCACGGGCTTACCTGATTGCACGAGGAGGGTCTCGTCGCCTCGCAACCGGAGCAGCGTGCGCACGATGTCCCTCAGCGCCTGGTGCGACCGGGCCGCCCGGCCCGAGCCGCCATAGACGACGAGCTCCTCGGGGTGCTCGGCGACTTCCGGATCGAGGTTGTTCAGCAGCATTCGCAGCGGTGCCTCGACCTGCCAGGAGAGCGCGTTCAGCTCCGGGCCGCGGGGTGCCCGTACCGCGGTGAGGTCACCGCAGAGAGCCTCGACGGTCGCTTCCACATCGCTCATCTTCCCTCACTCCCTCGCCCGTTGTCGTTCGCATCCCCGTCACTGCTCCCGCCCGAAGCTGGCGCCTCGTCGTGGCCCTTGATCCGCCCGTTGAACCGCCACCACGTCCACACCGTGGCAACGAGGAAGGAGACTGCGGCTACCAGGGTCGCACGGAGCGCATCGCCACCCGTCAGCGACGCGATGACGACGAGAAGCACAGCGATGACCCCGTACGCGAGCGCCGTGTCACGGTACGGGTGGGTGGCGGCCGGCCCAAGGCGGCGGCGCACCATCAGAGCATCTCCCCGCACGCGCCCTCGACCGCCGTGAGCACGCTGCCTTCTCGAATCGAGGCCGCGACGCGTTCGATATCGGCGGACAGCGACCGGTCTTCGCGCAGTCGCTCGGAGAGCCCCCGCACGAAGGCGCGAGCCGCCGCAACACCACGTCCCGGTTCGAGCGGAGCGAGGAACTCGACCGCCTGCGCCCCGGCGAGCAACTCGATCGCAAGCGACCGCTCGGCATTTGCGAGAACCTGCAGCGCCTTGAGCCCGGCGGCGTTCCCCATCGAGACATGGTCCTCCTGCCCGGCACTCGTCGGAATCGAGTCGACGCTCGCCGGGTGCGTCAGCACCTTGTTCTCCGAGACGAGCGACGCCGAGACGTACTGGAGGATCATCATCCCCGAGTTGATGCCCCCTTCGCGGGTGAGGAACGCCGGCAAACCGTCCGACAGGCTCGGATTGACCATCCGCTCGACCCGACGCTCGGAGATGCTCGCCAGCTCGGCGACGGCGATCGCCAGGCAGTCGAGCGCAAACGCGACGGGCTGACCGTGGAAATTGCCGTTCGAGACGATCTCGCGCTCCTCGAGGAGGACGAGTGGGTTGTCGGTCGCAGCGTTGATCTCGATCACGACGGTGCGCTCGACGTAGTCGAGCAGATCCCGGCTGGCGCCGTGTACCTGGGCTGCGCACCGGAGCGAATAGGCGTCCTGGACCTTGTCGCACCAGCGGTGGGACTCGAGAATTGCAGAACCGTCGAGGAGCGCCCTCACGTTTGCAGCGGACGCAATCTGACCGGCGTGCGGGCGTGCCGCATGGATGGCCGGATGGAAGCTGGTCAGAGATCCCTGGAGCGCCTCGAGGGACATCGCGCAGGCGATGTCGGACACTCGGACGAGTCGTGCCGCGCGCGCAACTCCCAGAGCCGCCATCGCGCACATGAACTGCGTCCCGTTGATGAGCGACAGGCCCTCCTTCGCCTGGAGCGTGACCGGGGTCAGTCCGGCGGCAGCGAGCGCTTCTCTGCCAGGCAGGCGGGCTCCCTCGAGCGTCGCCTCGCCCTCCCCCACGAGGGGGAGCGCGAGGTGGGCGAGCGGAGCGAGATCTCCGCTCGCACCCACCGATCCCCGAGCCGGCACGAACGGCACGATCCCGGCCCCGAGGACGGCGAGCAGCAACTCGACGGTCTCGACGCGGGCTCCCGAGAATCCTTTGGCGATCGCATTGGCACGCAGGAGCATCGCGGCGCGGACGACCTCGTCCGGATACGGCTCGCCGACGCCGCAGGCATGGCTGCGAAGCAGGCGTAACTGGAGCTCCCCCGCCTGGTCGTCCGGGATCGCCTCGGAAACGAAACGTCCGAATCCGGTGTTGACGCCGTAGGTGTGCTCACCGCGTAGCGCGTCGAGGAGGGCCCGCGAGCGACCCATCCGCTCGATCGCACTCTCGGCGAGGGCGACGTTGCGATCGCCGATCGCAACGTCCCACACGTCCTCGACGGTGAGGTCGTCCCCGGTCAGCAGGAGGAGTTCGGCCACCGATCGCGAGTGTAGTCCGACTGCTGCCGCCGAGTCGCCGACGACGCCCGGCCACGACACCACGTCTCGCGGGACGACGTCGTCGCGACCGTCCGTCCCGGGGCGCCGGCCGAAGGGCTCTCGGTGTGCTTTCACGGGCGGCGCCTCTTGGCGTTTGCCCTTCCGGCCGTCCATACTTCCTGATCTGTGGCTGTTGCGGCCGGAATCGGTCAGGCTCCGCCCGGGAAGGGGGCGCAGCGAAGCCATGCCGCCGGCATGGTCGGCGCCCGGATCCGGGAGCGCCGGCGGGCGGCCGGGCTGACCCAGACGGGCCTCGCGGGAGAGCGGTTCTCGAAGGAGTACGTGAGTCAGATCGAGTGCGGCAAGACGACTCCGTCGGCCGAGGCGCTGGCCTGGATCGCGTCCCGTCTGGGCACGGACGTGGAATTCCTCGCGAGCGGTATCTCCGCCGCCGACCGGATGCGCGCGGAGCGCGTCATCGGTGAGGCAGGCCGGCTTTCCGACGCAAGTGACGACACGGCGGCACTCGCCGCTCTCGACAGCGTCGCCGACATCGTGGCGGCAGCCGATGATTCCTCTCTGGTCGACGACTGGGTCGTGAAGCGCAGCTGGGCGCTCATTCAGCTGGGACGGCTGGATGAAGCGAGTTCTCTGCTCGAGCGCCGGGAGGCCGAGGGCGCCGGCGACGCGGAGGTTGTGTTCCTGCGCGGCGTCGTTGCCTACAAGCGGTCAGAGGTGGAAAGCGCGACGGGGCTGTTCGGCGAGGCGCTCCGGGCTGCCGGTGCGTCGCAGGCGCCAAGTGATCGCCTGCGCTCGGACATCCTCGGTTGGCGCTCCCGCTGTCATCGTCGCGTGCGCGACTGGGAAGCAGCGCGCGAAGATGTCAACCTCGCAATCGAGTTCGCGAAAAGCAACGGCGACGCGCGACGAACCGCGTATGCGCACTTCCAGGCGTCGCTCGTGCACGAGCGAATGGGGAACTGGCTGCAGTCGCGACGTGACGCGCAGCACGCCTACGACCTATTTGCGCAGCTCGGAGATCGCGCCAACGTCGGGCGAATGCTCAACAACCTCGGAGGCCTGACACACCTGCTAGGCGACTCGCCGCGGGCGCTCGAGCTGCTTGACGAGGCGTTCGCGATCGCGGTCGAGCTCGGTTCGGCTCCGACCGCGGGACACGTGCTCTGTTCGGTCGCCGAGGTGCGACTTGCCGGCGACGACCTGGAGGCTGCCGAGCGTGATGCACGCAAGGCGCTCGAGCTCCTCGGCGAGCGTATCGACTACATGCACGAGGTCGGAATCGCGCGGCTCACGCTCGGCCGTGCGCTTCTCGAGCAGGGTCGCAGTGACGAGGCAGAGGTTCAGATCCGCGCCGCCGAACGCAGCTTCGGGCAGATCCAATCCCCGGGCCACGAGGCGGCAGCCTGGATCGCTCACGGCGATCTCTCCGCCAGGCGTGGTTTGGCCGGTGAGGCGGCGGACCGCTACCGCGACGCCGCCATAGCGCTGCTGCCCGACACGCTGCTTGCTTTTTCCGACTAGATAGAGGGAATGGCGGGCAAGCCCGGGCGGCCTGCATCAGGCACCACCTGAGTTCCCCCTTACGGGGGACGACATACCGGCGTCCAGCGGAAGGATGAGCAGACCACTGCTCTGGCGCATGTCAGAGGAGCGTTCTCCACCCCGGGTCCCAACCGAAAGGACGCCAGCAAATGAACAAGGGCACTCTCCTCCTTGGTGTCATCGTTCTGACGTCGTTCCTCGCCATTCTCGGCGGCGGCTTCATCGACGGCCACTGAGCCACACGAAGCGCACGTTCGAACCGGTCTCCCTGGATACGCCCCGGGGGGGCCGGGCATCACCTCGTGAGAGCCAGGCCTCATCCCGGGCGGCGGGCGCAGGAGGCCGGCGGCCCTGGTCGAGCTGAGGCGCTAGCTGTCTCTGAGCCGGCGCTCGAGTACTCGATCGTCGGTCAACTCGTCGAGTCCGAGTAACGCCGGGTCGGCGACCGCACTCTCCGGGAGCAGTCCGACGAGCTCGCTGCGGCCGACCTCGACCCCGCGTTCCACGGCTACCTCTCTTACGCGCTCGACCACGGCAGCGAGGGGCGCTGCATCCACGTCGATGACGTTGACCGATACCTGGATTCGACCCGTCCTGGGCAAGAGCAGGCCGAGCGCCTGGACGCCCCGCATGCCGCCACTCGACTCGCGGATCGCGACCGCGATTGCCTGAGCGTCGGCGAGGTCACCGGTCCGAAGCTCCACGTTGAACGCGATCAGTAACGGGCGGGCTCCGACGAGGACCGCGCCCGCTCGGGCGTCGAGCCGCGATGGGCCGAATGCCGGCTCGAGCTCGCCGTGGTCGATACGGCGCTGCAGCTCGGCCGGGCCTCCCCGGCGGAAGAAGGCGGGCCGCCGCCCCTCGCCGCTCTCGCCGTAGAGGAACACCGGCAGACCGAGCTCGTCACCCACCCGACGTCCGAGCTCGAGCGCCACCTCGTTCGCATGCTTCATCCCGCCGCGCTCGAGCGGCACGACCGGAACGACATCCGCCACGCCCACCCGCGGGTGGATCCCATCGTGTGAGCGCAGATCGATGAGGTCTGCCGAGCGGGCGATGCCGGCGAGCAGCGCCTCGATCAGGTCGTGTTCCTCCGCGACGATCGTGAAGACAGAGCGGTGATGGTCGGCGTCCGAGTGAACGTCGAGGACGCGCCCGCTCCGCGCGAACGCCTGCCCGATCGCGGCGATCACGGCGGGATTGCGCCCCTCGGAGACGTTCGGCACGGATTCCAGGAGGGTCATGGAACTACTCTATGGTGCCGCCGCGGTGCCGAACCGTGATCTCCGAGCCGGCCCGAGCTCGCAAACCGATGAAGCGCTACTCGTCGATCCGCACGCTGCAGCACGACCTGGCCCGCTGCCGACGATGCGCCGACGCGGGTTTCGCCATCGAGTCAGCGCCCGTCGTCCAGGGGGCTGCGGGCCGGCGCGCGTATCTCTACGGGCAGGCCCCGGGGGTCGTCGAGGGCGCCGAGGGCGCTCCGTGGCGGGGCAGGGCCGGCCAGACGCTTCGACGGTGGCTCGAGCTCGGCGAGGAGAGGTTCGACGAGCTCTTCTACTGCGCCTCGGTGACCCGGTGCTACCCCGGGCGAGCGGCCGGACGGGGAGACCGCACGCCAACGCCGGTCGAGCAGCGGCTCTGCAGCACGTGGCGCGCCGAGGAGTTGCGCCTGCTGCACCCCACGCTCGTGATCACGGTGGGGGCGCTTGCCGCACGGGCGATCGTCGGCACGGCGACGCTGACGGAATGCGTCGGCAAGAGCTACCTGGTCGACGAGGCGGTCGTGATCCCGCTGCCACACCCGTCCGGTGCCAGCGCCTGGCTCAACGACCCGGTCAATCGCGGCCGTCTCGGCAAAGCGCTCAACCACGCCCGACGCGAGATCGTGCGAATCGAAGACGAACGCTGAGCGACGGCCAGGCTGCCGGACGTGAAACCGTGTGCGAGGATGCGGTGATGACGATGCCACGACAGGCCGACGCAGCGACGTGACGAGGCTCGATCCCGAGATCGAGCAGCGCATCGAGGGCCCCGTGTCGGCCGAAGCGGTGCGCGAGACTCGGCTCACGCCGGCCGAGGCGATCGCGGGGATGCGCATTCGCCTCCCCGAGCGAGGAAACCGCAAACTGCGGCGTGTCCTCGATCGCGCGAACAACGACGCTCAGCTCAAGGCATGGTGGCACGTGTCGAACGTGAATGCCGTCGCCCGGCTTCAGATCAACGATCACTCGTGGGTTCACATCCAGGTCGTGGTCAACATCGCCTTGAAGCTCCTCCGCCAGCTCACGAAACACGGCATCGAGCCGTCTGCCGTGCGCGACTACGGGATGACCAATGAGGATGCCGAGGTCATCGTCGTCCTCTCGGCGCTCATGCACTGCGTCGGAATGTCCGTCCACAGGCGCGGCCACGAGGACTTCAGCCTTTTCCTCTCGGAGCCGAAGATGCGCGAGCTCCTCGAGGGAATCTACGACGAGCCCGAACGGACCGTCGTCATCTCGGAAGTCCTGCAGGCCATCACGAGCCACCGGTCGGACGGCGAGCCGCTCGCTCTCGAAGCGGGGATCCTCCGAGTCGCCGACGCGCTCGACATGGCGAAGGGCCGTTCGCGCATCCCCTTCGAGGCGGGCTCGGTATCGATGCACTCTCTGTCTGCCGCCGCGATCGAGGAGGTCACGATCGAGGACGGTGACGAGAAGCCCGTGACGATCGGAATCCTGATGAACAACTCGTCCGGTCTCTTCCAGGTCGACGGCCTCCTGAAGGCGAAGCTGCGTGGTTCGGGCCTCGAGCCGTATGTCGAGGTGATCGCCCACATCGACACCGAGAACGAGAAGCGACTCGTCTCGGTGTACCGTCTCGACGCCTGACGACTCGATCGAGAAGCCTCCGGGAGGCGAGGTTGCTACCATCCCGCGCGAGCCCTGCGGGATCGTCTAATGGTAGGACGCCGGATTCTGGTTCCGGAAGTTGGGGTTCGAGTCCCTGTCCCGCAGCTCGCACGTAGCGCCCCCGTCACGGGGGCTTTTTTGTTGTGTTGATTGACAACGATCGTGACAACGAATTCAAGGATTTTGTAAGGACTCACACCTCAACTTGTGCGCTCTGCGGTACGGTGAGCCCACGAGAGACACGAGCGGTCCGCTTTCGCGCGGAGCCGTGAGCCCTGTCCCCCAGATGGAGGTCAGACCTGAGAGCCCTAGCGATGGGTGCGTGCGCCCTGATTCTGTTGGTCGTACCGGCGACGGCCCAGTCGCAGTCCGACGCAGCCCTCGGAGCGCAGCTGGCGCGCCACCTGAGCACGATGAAAAAGGATCAACAGGTGCTCCGCTTCTTCGAAGCACACGGCTGGTTGCTGAGCGATCCGCGGTTCGCACTCGAAGCGAAGCGGCAGCTGCGGCTCCATACACTGAGCCTCACGCGCACGCAGCGGAAGGCAGCTGCGGCGAAGATCGCGCTTGCACGCCCCACCAAGAGCCGCCAGCTCGCCGGTGTGTCGGCGGCGAGCCCCCGGGGCGCGATCTGCCGTATCTTTGGTGACGACTGCCGGCAGGCGCTCGCCGTGTCACGCTGCGAGTCGGGCCTGCGGACGGAAGCTCAGAACGGCCAGTACCTCGGCCTGTTCCAGATGGGCTCGAGCGCGCGGCGCCTCTTCGGGCACGGCGCCTCGGCAGCCGAACAGGCGGAAGCCGCCCATCGGTACTTCATCGCATCCGGGCGCGACTGGAGCCCATGGTCCTGCAAGCCCTGGAGCTGAGAGGACCGTCCTCCCACGATTCGTCTGCAAACTGCGGCACCCGGCGCGGAGGCCGGGTTCCCACAGCGCCCACGACATGGTAGGTGTCCAGGTGTGACATGGCTTCGGCGGAAGAACGATCGCCTGAGGCCCCTTGACGAGGCGGCCGCGTACGCACGCTGTCACGGCGAACGTGACGAATCCGTCCGCATCGTGAAGCTGCCGCCTCGGCGCGCGCGCTACGACGCGCTCCTCGCGACGGGCGAGGACATCCGACGCGGGCTGGAGACCCGGATCGACGGCCGCGACGGTGAGATCAAGCCCGTCGCAGCCCCGTAGAGCGTCGACCCTCTCGCGCCGGATCACCGGCGGTCTGAAGGCGTCGGAGCGGGCGTCGTGCCGTGCGGTACACTCCCTCGCCGCACGGCCCATTCGTCTAGTGGCCTAGGACACCGCCCTCTCACGGCGGCGGCACGGGTTCGAATCCCGTATGGGCCTTCAAGGCCCGCATGGACGAGCCGAAACGGCTGTTTCATGCGGGTCATGCTTACCAAGGACGCCGGGCATGCACGCGCGGTGCATACCTCGGTGATACCACTCCACAAGATCCGACACCAGGCACAAAGGGCGGATTCTTTCGTCGCAGGGACCTATTCCAACAGGGCACGGACTGCGATCGGGACTGGCGTTGGTCCGGTAGTTCCAGGTAGCTGGGCGAGGCGTTCGTACGTCACTTGCGTCTTGTAGGCGGATGGTCTACCCCGTCTGGTCTTCTATAGGCCGGGAGAATCTCTGTTCGATGAAGCTGGACGGTTCGTCATCCGACAAGACGCGGCTTGAGTTCATCCACACGAAGAACACGGCGGGCTCCTTGCTCGTCTTCCGCCTCCACCGGTCGCCACGTCGCCACCCTGGCAACAACCCCAGAGGGGGACCCTGCACACTCACCGTTCAGGAATACGGCTGACGCCAGCGAAGAGTCGGGGGCTGCTACGGAGCGTAGGCGATCATGATCCCCGTTAGCGCGAAGACAGCGAACCCGGTCATCGCGAGCGCCACTACACCCTGTGCGAGGCGACCGGGTTGCCGTTTGCGGTCGGGATCGAACCGCTCAACGAGGATCGGCACCGGCGCGGCGGTCAGGGCGACCGAGCCAACGATGAGCAGGAGGCTCAGCGTCACCGGCAGGAACGTGAAGTCCTCGCGGTTGCCACGGACGATCTGCCCGAGCATGAACGCGGTCGTCCCGAGCGTGAACAGGATCGTCCGCAAGCGTGTTCCCGAAGGGAGCATCGTGCGCCCGACCACGTAGGCGACGCCGAGAGCGAGGCCGGAGATCGCCCCGAAGAAGTAGATCGCTGCCGTTCCTCCGCCGGTGAACTCGCCGACGATCGCGCCCATCGCTGTCTGGAACCCGAGCGCATCGTCCTCGGCGAGGAACACGATCCGCATGAAGACCCGACCGAGCGTGCCACCGACGACGAGACCGACGGCCAAACCGGCCGCCGCGCCGATCGCGAGACTGTGAAGCCACCGTCGCACGGTTCGATCCTCCTGGGTTGTCCGACGGCACGAGTATCACCAACGCGATCGACCAGTGCAAGAAACGACGTACGTCGGAGGACGCATCGACCTGCACCAGCGCTCGGTCACACGAGCAAGACTGACGGATCAGTGACCCGTCGCAGGTGGAGGCGAATTCGAACCGCGGCAGAGATCCGTCGGCGCCGCTAGGAACCTGGCGTCACTTCCCGCGCTCGAAGCCGAGAGGATTCCTGCGCGACCTTGCCCCGAATCGCCGGCGGCACCTTGGGGCTGATGCCACGAGCGCGACGGCATCGTCGGTAAGCCCGAGCTCGAGGTCCTCGCCGGGCGGCAGTCGTCCTTCGAGGTACCAGCTGACAGCGAGCTCGGTGAGTTGACGGTAGCGCTTGGTCGCGGACGCGAGGATGTGCGGGCCGAGGTTCGAGAGATCCTCTCCGGCCGCGACGGCCCAGACTCCGCGCATGGCGGCGGCCGAGAGCGCTGCTCTGCCACAGCAAGCGCTTCGGCGTAGCCGCCACTGTCAGCCGCCACCGCCATCTCGAACACAGACAGGGTCCCGACACACTCACAGTTCGGGAACGTCACATGACAGATAGCTTCTGCTCACGTGGATGAACTGGAATCGATAGCCGCTGACGTTGAAAGCAGACCAAGCTTCGTCGCCTTCCTAGACGCGTTACGCAGGAGGAATGGTCAAGACCTGTAGATCGGCGTGTCGCGCGACTTGCTGATCACCACCCTCTGATTCGTCGGGTCGTTCGATGAGCTTGCCGTTCTTGAATACCGCGCCGGCACGGACCAGCGCGACGAGGTGGGGTGCGTTGACGGCCCGGGTCTGTGCTGATTCGATGAGCTTGAACGCCGTCGCGACACCGGCGGCGCGGGAGCCGGGGCCCTTGGTGACTCGCTGGCGAAGCCTGAGCTGGCGAGGAAGTCCCACGACAACGCCGTGAGGTCCCTCCCGGAGGAGCGCGCGGCCGAGCTCGCGGCCCGAACGCTCGCCCTTCCTGACGCTCAGAGCGTCGAGGATCTCACCGCGCTGCTGACCTCGGCGGGGGAGCGTTGAGGTCGAGACAGTTACCGCTCCCGGACTGCGTAGGTCGGTGGGTCACCCGCTGCGTCGGCTCCGCGCGGACCGGCTCCAGGGCCACGCGGCCCGCGTCCACGCCCTCGAACAGGTGGATTCCGGAGCTGAAGAACACCTTCCCGGCCATCAGTCCTCAACTCCCTGCCGAACGATCTCGGTGACGTAGGCAGCCAGGTTGCTCAGGGTCTGCTGGCAGCCCTCGATCGCGTGGTACTTCTCGACCGCCTCGTCGCGCAGCTCCTTGGTCGGGAACACCGTGCGCATCTCGATCCGGGTCGCCGCGCCGTCGGGCGCGAACGTCAAGACCGACTCGAAGGCGTTCGGGTCGCCGCGGGACTCACCGTGCAGCAGCGCGATCCGCTCCGGTGGGGCGATCTCGGTCCAGGAGATCCACTCCTGGTAGTCCGTCCCGTCCGGTCCGTGCATCACGAAGTCCCACTCCCCGCTGACGCGGAACTCGAACGCCCGCGTGGTGGTGGTGAACCCCTCCGGCCCCCACCACCGCGACAGGTGCCGCACCTCGGTGAACGCATCGAACACCAGCTCCCGTGGGGCACTGATGACCCGGGAGATCACGATCTCGCGGCCGGCCGTCGCTGACTGCGCCGGCGCGTCCCGTCCTGTCGCTGCCATCGGTCACTCCTCCTGCCTTGCCTGCTTGAGGTCCTGCACGTACTCGTCCAGCCGGTCGAAGCTCTCGTTCCAGAACCGCTCGAACCCGCCGGTCCACTCGTGAACCGGTCGCAGCCCGCGGGCGTCAAGGCCGTACAGGCGCTGCTTGCCTGCCTTGCGGTCCCGCACCAGCCCGACCTCCCGGAGCACCCGCAGGTGTTTGGACGCCCCCGGCTGAGCCATCCCCAGCTCCTGGGCCAACTCGGTCACCGGCCGCTCACCCGCCCGCAGCAGTACCAGGATCTCCCGGCGCTGCGGCGCGGCGATCGCGTTGAAGACGTCCGACGTCGTCGCTGCTCGTGCCATGGGCACCATCATATGCCGATATCGGCATGCGTCAAGCCGGGAGGAATCAGGCGGGTCTTGTCAGATGACGATCTTGACCCTTGTGGAGGAGTTCTTGGAAACGCTCGGTGCATGGCTCACCGATAGTGGTTCGTTCGATGGACTCGACGCGTCTGCTTGGCAGGCCTTCGCTGAGATGTTGATGGCAGCACGCGTCTACGAGTAGTCCGACGGAGAGTCCCGACGCGTGCGCCAGCGTGATCTCGCCAGTTCATCGTTCAGCCGTTCGGCCAGACGCCGACCGCGGTCTCGCGCTATCCCTGTTGAGGGTGAATCTCTCCAGCCACCACTCTCTTTCCTAGTAGCGCATTTGCAGCATTGCGCCAAGAGATGCCGATTGACGTCGGGACCCTCTGGTCTCCCACATGTGTGCGATGCACGACAGGAAGGTCGACGTCTTGCAGGATGCCAACTCGGAATGACGATCTCACGCCCGCCGGCCGTAGTTCTTGACTGGAACACACGAGGGACCGGGGGCCGTCCCGCGCTGACGGTAGTCCGTGCAGATGGGCGCGCCGGCCGTCAGGGTCACGCCGCACGGACAGCGCCCGTCTGCGCTTCAGTTATCGGCGACCGGGCGGGGCGAGCCAGATCTCGCGTTCGATCGTGACGCCGTCGACCTCCGCGGGTTCGGCGAACTCGCGAACCATTGCAGCGCGAAAGATGCCCAACTCGCAGCCGTCAATAAAGCCGGTGCGGGGCTCGGCCACATCGAGCACTTCTTCCGTCCCGTCGGGCCAGTGCAAGAGGATCGGCGTATTGCCCATAAGGCGTTCTACACCCTTTCGAGCGTTGTGTCTAGGAGGACAACGTCGCCGGAGCATCCCCTCTCGACGCCGAGACGAGGGTGTCGAACGCCATCCGCCTTTTGCCCTCCCCACGGATGCGGCTGGTTCGGCGCTCGTCGTGATGACCTGTGTTCGCCGCTGCAACGGAGCAGGCCGGTGCATCCTCTGGACATTGCCGCGCGGCACCTGACCCGAGGCGTGTTTGCCCGGAGTGCTGGTAGCGGGAGTTCGGTAGTCGCGGCTGTTACGCGGACGCGGCGCGGCGTGTGGTGGTGCGGGCACCAGCACGAGTGCGCTTCGGGCGCGAAGTGGCCCGGCTGTGACTGTTTGCCCCGTTGCCGTCGATCTTGTCGAGCGCGACGGGACGGAGCTCGGCGAGTGCGTCGCTCACCCCACTCACGAGCGTCTCGAGCGCGGCGAGTCGGCGTCCGAGCTCGTCGGTCTTCGACGCGAGCTCGGCGCGGGCCGCCTCCGCTTCCTCGAGCAGCACGCGCAACTCATCTGCTTCGGCCTCCACCACGGACGCTTCCGCGTCGCTCGCTGGCGCCTGCGTGGCGGCGGCACCCTCGCGCGCCGACTCGGCTCCCGCACGCTTCATCTCCTCCCACTGCTCGGAAAGAGCGTCGGCGAGACGAAGGCGGTCGAGCCCGCACTGCTCGACGCAGATCTCGCCGAGCGGCCCCCCCGTCTTCTCCTGCTCGACGAGCGAATGGGCGAGCTGGTCGGCGGTGATCAGTCGGCGTTCAACGAGAATCGTCCCGATCCGGCGGTACGGAACGTTGCGGGCAGCGTCCACTCTCGAGCTATCGGCCGTGGCCCGGGGACACTTGAGGCCGACGACGAGGAGAACCAAACGAACGCCACCAGGAGCTCTTCGCCGTGATGACCGGACACGCGGTCTTCACGGTCGACGGCGAGGAGATCGACGCGCCGGCCGTATGGGCCCTGGACGGCAATCTTGGAAGAACCGCGACCACGTAAACATGCGCGGGGTTGCGGCTTCTCTGGGACGATTGCTGCTCTTCGCCGCTCAGCCGGCGTTGACCCCGGCGAGCGCCAACATTTGCGCGGTGCGCCTTGCCGCTCTCGTCTCAGCAGGCCACGGTCGTGATCGACCCCCCGGGGCCTGCCATGTACCAGGTGCTTCCGCCGACGGTCGCTGAGACACAGTACGTGGTCGCCGTCTGCTTCGAGGGAGTCGCCGCCGGGTCGTTCAGCTTTACACCCGGGTCGTAGGCCTGGAGCCAGTGCAGATCCAGCCCGACGTAGGAGCTGTTGGTAAGCAGGAAGAAGGCTTCCACCGCCGGAATCGCCGAGCGGAGGTTCGCCTGGGCGGCGGTGCTGTTGGCACGGTTTCTGAAGCTGAGATACGACGGCGCCGCGATCAACAGCAGGACGAGGACGACGACGAGCACGATCAGGAACTCGATCGACCTGGAGGGAAGTCCATGCCTGTGGCGGTGGCGAGTGGAGCCCTGGCGCGAAATCGACATTCTCGACTCCCTCCGTCTACGGCCGGGGGTGGTACGCGCGGCACGGGCTTGAGGCCGCGAGACGGTACGTGCCCCGACCCTTGACGACTCGCGGGTTCACGTTCCGGTTCACGCCCATTCCGAAGCCCGCGCCGGCGGCAGTCACGGCGCCGGGGCTCCAGATGCAGTTCTTCCGCACGATGTTCCCGCTGCCGATGGGGCCGTTCGACCCGTAGGCGCTGTGCACGTCGAATCGGCTGCTGCGCGTGATGACGTTTTGCTCGGCAAGCGTGTCGCGCGACGCAACCTTCGTATCGCCGCCGAAGTAGATGCCGCCGAGGTTGTCGACCATCAGGTTGAGGCGCGCGCGGGACACCTGGGCGTCGGGCGAAAACGCGATCGCGTCACCGCCGACGTTGCCGTAGATGACGTTGTCGAGGATACGGGCGCCGACGGAAGTCGACGCGAGCACGCCTGCGCCGTACAGGCCCGGTGAGGCGCCGTTGCACTCGTGCAGGACGTTGCCGTCGATCAAGGCCGAGCCGGCATGGTCGAGCACGACGCACGAGCGGCCGGCCTCCCTCAGCGTGCCTGGTCCCACATCCGAGCGGGTCAAGGCGGTCGAGTAGCCTCGGAGGATCACGGTGCCGGGGGCGTTCCGGTTCGCCGAGTTGTCGGCGGCTCCGACGACGAGGTTCGTCAGCGTCAGGAAGCGGGTCGCCTGGGTCGTTTCGATCCCGTCCGAGAGGATCGCGCGGGCACCTCCCGGCGCCGTCGTGATCGTGATTCGACCGGCCCGAGTGCCGACGGCGGTGATCACCTCGCGCGTCGCAAAGGACGTGCCGGCGGGGAGACAACCCGTCTGCCCCGGTGCGAGCGTCCCCGCGAGCTTGGCCAGCGTCAGGAACGGGGCAACCTGCGTGCCCGGGTTCGTGTCGACGCCGGACGGAGCCGCCCAGAGGTTGCAACGGACGGTGGACGGCGAGCCACTGGCCGCACCGGAGAAGGCCGCGGCGACGAAGGCGGCTGCGGTAGCGACGATCGAGAGTACCCGCATGTCAGAGTCCTTATCGGCAGCTGCCGAAGGATCTACACCCGGGCGAGCCACCGAGTCCTGCCGCCCGCGGGGATGAAAGACCCGCAAAAGCGCCGTTCTGCCGGGACGCGGGGAGGCAACGCAGGAAGACGACGACGCCGCGACCGAGATTCGTCCCGGTCTACCGGGAAGTCAACACCGCTTGGCGCTCAACGCAGGACGGTCGAGCAGGGCCTCAAAGCGCTCACGGACCACGCGCAAGCAGAGGCAGCACGTCCGAGAGAGCGTGCTGCGTCAGACGATCCTCTCCCACTCCACCGGCCGTAACCCGGGTCCACCCGTCGGACGATTGGCAAACACTCACGTAAGGGTATTGACCAACGTTAACGTAAATGTAGACTTTGCCAGGGTGGCGTCTTGGGAAGCCGAATCGGGGGTCGGTCGGATGATTCATGCCGGGGTCGGAGACGAATGCGGGTGCTCGAGGATTCGTGAGCCGTGCTCGCGGCGCAGAGCGGCACGCCTCCTCGAGACGATCGGATCGGGCGCCGTCGTCCTCTCCGGATCGCGGATCGCCGATCGCTCGCGCCGGGAGGTGCGACGCCGGTGAGCGAGGCCATCATGGCCATTGTCATCGCGGTCGTCGTTGCCGGCGGCGGGTTCGCGATCTACCTCGTCGCAAACAACGGCCGGGACTGGTGGACCACGCGGCGCCCGGGCCCGATCCGCCTCCGGGCACGACACCGCAGCCGTCGCTGAGCGTCGTCATCCGCACCATCGCCGTTCCGACATCCAGCAGGCCCCGCGCGGGTCGGGCTAGCTCTGGAGCTGATCGACGAAGCCGGGATGCGCTCGATCCCAGCTCTCGAGGTTGCTCCCGTGAGCGGCAAGCCACCCAGAGAGCGCCGTTCGGGTGTAGAACCTCAGCCCATTCCAGTCCACCGATGGAAGCGCGAGGCGGCGGCCGGCGGCCGGGTGGCGGACGAGAAACGCATTCCAGTCGATTCTCTGCTCGCGGAGATAGATCCGCAGACCGTTGGCAGATGTGAAGCCGATGCCCGACCATCTGATGACGGCACGCCTCTCGCGCGTTTCCACTGTCGCCAGGCGCGGGACGGACACCGGCTTTCCCCTCAGGACCGCCGCAGCCTGCGGATGGCGTTCCGCCCAGATCCCATACGACACTCCGTGCTCGCCCAGTCTCTTCGTCAACGACGCCTGATCGTAGAACTCCCCGCTGTCCCATACGACCGCGATCAGGCCTCCCTGTGTCACGACGGCGGGGTGCTTTGCCACGAAGTCGGACCAGTCGACACCTCGGTCGATCATGTACGTACGAAACTCGCCTGCATTCTCGAACAGTCGATCTGACCACTCGATCACGTACGGCTGGGACTCGAGCGGAACGACGCTCTCCGGCGCGGGTGGAGGTATCAACGTCGGAGCCTGCGATGGCGACCCGGTGCTCGGAACCGAGGCTGCCTGTGACGGCGCCGTTGTCTGGTCCTGTGCTGCCTTGTCCTGTGCCGGCACCGCTGTCTTGTCCTGCGTCGGAGAAGGTGCAGGTGTCGAGCTCGGGGCAGGAGCCGGCGTCGGCGTGGGTTCCGGGGTCGGGGCCGGCGTCGGAGCCGGGGTCGGTTCTGGAGTCGGAGCCGGGGTCGGTTCTGGAGTCGGAGCCGGCGCGGGGTCTGTCGTCGTCGAGCCGCCGAACTCTGCTGCCACGTCGGCGTAGCTCGTCCCTTGCCGCATCCCGTCGTCGTAGATCACACCCACGTTCGATTGCGCCTCGCGGTAGTAGCCCTGCTTCGGATACACGTCCTGGCCAACGTAGAACGTCGGCGTGTTCGTCAACGGCACCACCTTGTTGCCGTTGACCCAGACCTCGACGAAACCATCGCTCGAGGACGACCACTTGACGTGGAGCACGATGTCGTACCAGACACCGTTCGTCTTGTCGGCGATCTTCCAGTCGCGGGCCGTCGGATTGTTGATGTCACCGCCGTGGCTCGTGAACCCTAGGCTGTTGCCGTTCAACGTAGAACTCGACCCTGCCGCCGGTCGAGCCCGAATTGTGGAATTGGGTGAAGATGTTCCAGTCGGAGTCGCTGGCCGAGAAATCGGGCGCGAACATCGTCGACCAGGCCCACCACTGCTCCTCACCCTCCTTCGGCGAACGGCAGCTCAACGCCTCAGTCCGCTCGCCGTTGTCCGACCCCGCGACGTTGTTGTCGCCCGGCCGCACCTCGAAGCGGGCCGCGTACTTCCCCTGTCGCACCGGGCTCGTGACGATCGTCGCCCGCCCATCGACCTTCTCCTGCACCCCGCAATCCCACTGGCTGAAATCCCCCGTCTCATAATCACCTCGCCACGACACCTCAGCCGAGCCAGACGTGACCAACGAGGAGAACGTCAACGCTCCCACCGTGGCGCCGCCGACGACGACGGCAAAGATCGACGTCAGGAAGATCGCGTACCGCCAGCCCGGCCAGAGCCGTCGGATTCCGCGTGACGGCGAGGCCTTTTCCGAGGGCGATTCGGACGGGCCGGGCGGCGCCGACGTCCCGTCGGTCGCCGACCGAGACGGTTGCGCGTGCTTTGAGCGTGAACTGAATGCCATGGCCGCAAGGGTCGACCACAGACCGAGCGAAGGACCCCCAAGCATGGGCCTACGCCCCCGCGCGCCTCCCCTTCGCATTAGGCTAACGCATGGTGAGCCGGGAGTGGTAGTTGCCGCTCCATCGCCGGTGAGTCTCCGTGAGCCTGGATCATCTTCTTCCCAAGAGACGACGGGTCTTCGTCGCCCACCGCGACCACGAACTCCCTGCTCTCGGCGGATTCGAGCCGGCACCGCGCACGAGAGCCGCCCGGCGCCTCCTCGCCACGGACTCTCGCAACGATCGTCACACGATCCGACTTGACAACTGCGCCGGACCTGCTTTGCCACCGGCCGAGTGGCGAGCCCAGCGGGCTGTGGACACGAAGACGCTTCCCGCCCGGACGGGAACGGAGTAGGCGGAACGACGTGGAAGCGTTGCTCGTCGCCCTCGGCTTGCTCACGATCTGTGCCGTCACGTTCGCGCTGACAAGGGTCGCCGCCGCCGGTCTCCGCCGGACCGCCGGCTACTTTCTCACAGGCGTCAGTCCACCGAGCCTGGCCCACCTGACTTCGATCGTCGCGGCATGGTTGGAAGAGCGGCAATCTGCCGAAGTGTCCCGGCAGGGGCGCGAACCTCCGCCGCTGCCCGAGATCGTGATTTCGTTTCGCGCGTTCACGGCCCGCTTCCGAACTACGATGGCCGGACAGTCCTCCGGGTAAGCTCGCCTTCGGCAGGCAAGTGCCCAACCTGGACGAGCATCAGAAAGCGCCTCGGATGCTCATTCAGGCGCCCCGCGCGGGAGCCCGAAGCTCGTCGAGCAGGGCGACGACCTCGTCGTCCTCGACCTGCGTGAAGACCTCGTACCAGAACCCGACGGCGCCGAACCTCCGCTGAGCGTGCGGGCAAATCACTTCATCGGCCTCGACCCGAAGCAGCGAGACGCTTTCGGCAGCACCGACCGGCACTGCCACGAGGACCCGGACGGCTCCCTGGCTTCGCGCCCACCGGACCGCAGCAACCATCGTCGCTCCGGTCGCGAGGCCGTCATCGACGAGGACCGCCGTCTTGCCCTGTAGGTCTCGATGCGGGTGACGCTGGTGAAGAACCCGATCGAGAGCGTCGGCCTGTGCCGTGGCCCGCGCGATGACGTCACTCAACTCGTGCTCGTCGAGGTCTTCCGGCGTACGAACATACGTACCACCGCGGCCGGGCGTCACCGCCCCGATCCCATACTCCGGTTGCCGCGGATATCCGATCTTGCGCACCGCCAGCGCCTCGAGCGGCAGCGAGAGGCGGCGGGCGACCTCTGCGGCCACTGCGACTCCCCCGCGGGCGAGACCCACGACAACTGCATCCCCGAGCTCGCTTCGCTCGAGCGCCGCTGTGAGCGCCCGTCCGGCATCGAGACGATCGTGAAACAGCGCGCGCATGGCAATCTCAGTGTGGCGCCTCGTCTCGGTTTGCACATCGTGCAAACCCCCGATCTTCTCCGTCGAACGACGGTCGGACCCATCGACGTCCGACATCGGCGGACGGTAGTTACCCGCTGAGCGATGCGTGGTTCGCGACGATGCCCGAAACGCGCGGGCAGGCGACGATTGAGACGACCGCACACGACCCGTGTGCCCCGAGAGCCAGGAGGAGCCCGATGACCCGGAGTCTGCTGTTCCTGCACGCGAAGCGCGGTCGCGGCGCCGAGCTCTTGCGGATCCTCGAGAAGCTCGGCGTGCTCGGCGTCGCGAGCGAGCAACCCGGATTCCTCGGCGTCGAAGTCGCCGAATCGATCGACGACGAGGACGACATCCTCATCGTCGGCTTCTGGGCAAGCGCCGAGCACTACGAGAGATGGCGGACCGGTCCGATTCCCGGCCGGCTCCTCGAGCAGATCGAGGGCCTTCTGACGACCGCGCCGGTGAACCGTGTCTACCACGTCGTCGAGGCTGTGAGCTGATCGCACTGCTCGAGGGAGGACGTGACCGGCAGCATTGCTACGATCACACTCGCCGGGACGGATCTCCGCAAGCCCTCGAGCAGCCATGGCCAACGATCCCGACGCGCTCTTCCCTTCTGGCCCGACAACGCGACGCGGGCTCCTCTCGGCGTTCAGCCGGCGTGCCGCCGAGGCACTTCCCGTCCCGGACGGTCTCGCCCTGCGCGTCCCCGGTGACCCCTTCCACGAAGAGCCGCCCGATTGGATCGAGCCTCTCGTCTCGGGCGACGAGCTGATAGCCGAGATCCATGCGTCCCGGGACGAGACCGGCATGCATATCTGGTGGCTCGGCCAGAGTGGGTTTCTCGTTCAGGTCGCCGGCGAGAACCTTCTCCTCGACCCCTATCTCTCCGACTCACTCACGACCAAATACGCCGGCACCGAGACGCCGCATGAGCGCATCACCGGTCTCGTCGTCGAACCCGAGCAGCTCGCATTCGTCGACGTCGTCACGTCCAGCCACTCCCACATGGATCACCTCGACCCGGACACGCTGCCGAAGGTCCTTGCGGGCAGCGCCGGGTTCGTCTGCGCCGCCGGCAGCGAGCACGTCGCAGGCGAACGCGCGGGGCGCGCTCCAGACGCCGCGCTCGGAATCGGCGACGATGCGACGTTCGCCGGATTCTGGATCGAGGCCGTTCCCGCCTATCACGCGGGTGCTCCGGAAGCGGTGGGCTACGTGGCGAGAAACGGGGCCTATGCGCTGTACCACGCGGGCGACAGCCGACGCGTGCAGGGGATGGCCGAAGCGGTGGCCCCGCACGGCGTCGACGTTGCGTTCGTGCCGATCAACGGAAAGCACGGGAATATGGACGGTGCCGATGCCGCCCGCCTCGCCTACGAGGCCGGGGCCCAGATCGCGATTCCCTGCCATCATGAGATGTTCCGGCTCAACACGGCGAGCACGTCGCGATTCGTCGCCGAATGCGTGCGGATCGGCCAGGAATATCGTCTTCCCCGGGTCGGCGAGCGCATCACGATCGACTACGGGTTCTGACCTTCCGCTGATTCACCGCAAGGTCATTACACTCCTCGAGCGACCAGGCATTCCGCAATCGCGCGGCCGATGCCGCTCGATTCCTTCCCGCGGCGAACCCGTTCCCGGCGTCACGGCCCCCCACGCACGTAGATCACCTGGCCGCTGACGTAGGCGGCGTCGGCCGAGCAGAGGAATGCGATCACGCCCGCGACGTCGTCGGGCCGACCGACCCGCCGTAGTGGCGTCTGGCCGGCAACCATCGCCTGGAAATCCTCGAACGAGACGCCGATCCTTGCGGCCGTCTGCTCCGTCATCGCGGTCGTGATGAAACCCGGGGCGACACAGTTGACGGTGATTCCGAACGGGCCGAGCTCGATCGCCAGCGTCTTCGCAAGACCCTGGATCCCTGCCTTGGCGGCGGAATAATTCGCCTGCCCCCGGTTCCCGAGCGCCGACGTCGACGAGATCAGCACCATCGAGCCGCTCCCCTGCTCGACCATGTGACGCTGCGCGGCCCGCGCCGCGAGAAACGTTCCCCGCAGATGCGTGTCGATGACTGACTCCCAGTCTTCGTCGGTCAACTTGTGCACGAGGTTGTCACGGAGAATGCCTGCGCACGTGACGAGGATGTCCAGCCTTCCCGTCGGCCCGGACGAAGCCGCGACTGCGGCCTCGACCTCCGCCCGGGACGTGACGTCGCAGAGCACCGCCCGCCCGCCGATCGCCGCGGCGGTTTCCTCGGCCGCGCCGAGGTCGAAATCCGCCACCACGACATCCGCGCCCTCCGCTGCAAGGCGTGCCCCGGTTGCGGCCCCGATTCCCCGCGCCCCGCCCGTGATGAGCGCGGTCCTCCCCGTGAACCGGCCTACACCGTTCATCGCAGCATCCTGAGGACGATCTCCGCAACGCACACCGGCTTCTCGCCACCCTCGCGCTCGACCGTGGCGATCACGACGGCCTGGTCACCGCCGGGCACCTCGTCGACGGAGGCGACCGTGACGCGCGCTCGGATCCGCGAGCCCGCAGGCACCGGCGCCGGGAACCGCACCCGATTGGTTCCGTAGTTGATGCTCATCCCATACGCGGTCAGGCCGGCCAACGCCTCGGACAGCAACGGCGCGCAAAGAGAGAGCGTCAGGTACCCATGGGCGACCGTCGTGCCGAACGGCCCTCCGGCCGCCCGCTCGGGATCGGTGTGGATCCACTGGAAGTCGTCGGTCGCGCGTGCGAACTCGTCGATCCGAGCCTGTGAGACCTCGAGCCAGCCGGTGGGCTCGAGCTCCGTTCCGACCATGTCTCGCAGCGTGCTCATGCCGACCTCAGCGTATTACGCCGGCTGCCCAGGTGTAGCCGGTACCGGATGACGCTCGTCGAGGCTGGGCGATGCGTCTTTCAGTGACGACGGGCCCGCAGTCATGGCTGTGCTCGGCCCGTCAGGTCAGGCCGCGAGGGCTGCGCCGGCACGTAACCGGGCGAGCGAGACGTCCCGCCCGAGCAGCTCCAGGCTTTCGTACAGGCCGGGTGAGACACGCGAGCCGGTGACGGCGACCCGGATCGGCAGATAGACCGTCTTGGGCTTCGCGCCCAGACGGTCACAGAGAGCCTTCAACGCAGGCTCGAGCGTTGCCGCAGCCCACGGCTTGACGGGCTCGAGCTCTGCGGCCGCCTCGGTGAGGACATGCGCATCGAGGAGCGCCGGATCCGGCGCCACGTCGTCGAACAGGAAACCGGCGAAATCCACGAACTCGCCGAGCCGGCCGATCTTCTCCTGCACGATCGGCGCCACGGCGCGGATCCGCTCCTCGTCCCAGTCACTGCCCTGCTCGCCGAGGTAGCCGACGAGCGCGTCGGCGTAGGACTCCACGCTGAGCTCGCGCAGATAGAGGCCGTTCATCCAGTCGAGCTTCGCGTAGTCGAAGGTCGCCGGGCTGACACCGACGCGCTCGAGCGTGAAGCGTTCGACGAGCTCGGCGGGAGACATGATCGTGGTCTCGCCGTCGGGCGCCCAACCGAGCAGGGCGAGAAAGTTCATCAGGGCCGGGGCGATGTAGCCCGCGACGCGGAACTCGTCCACGGATACGGCGCCGTGGCGTTTCGAGAGCTTCTTCCCGTCCTGACCGAAGACATTCGGGACGTGCGCATAGACGGGCAGGGCGGCACCGAGCGCCTCGAGGACGACGATCTGCTTCGGCGTATTGGAAACATGGTCGTCTCCGCGAATGACGTGAGTGATCCCGTCGACCCAGTCATCAACGGGCGAGGCGAAGTTGTAGACGGGTCTGCCGTCGGAACGGAGGATGACCATGTCCTCGAGCTCGGCCGCCGGGAACTCGATCCGGCCCTTGACGGCGTCATCCCAGGCGATCACGCCCTCGCCGGGCATCCGGATCCGGATCGCGCCGTCGTCCGGGTACGCCCTGCCCTCCGCGACGAGCCGAGCAGCCTCCGCTCGGCAACGCTCGGCCCCATCGAGCTGGAACCGCGTCGCTCCATCCCATTCGATCCCGAGCCAACGGATGGAGCGCTCGATCTGCTCGACCGATTCGGCCACCTCGCGGCCCGTGTCGGTGTTCTCGATCCGCAGCAGGCACTCACCGCCGCGCCCGCGAGCGAAGAGCCAGTTGAACAGGAACGTGCGCACCCCCCCGACGTGGAGGAAGCCCGTGGGGCTCGGTGCCATGCGAACGCGGACGCTCATGAGGCGCGCATTGTAGGTGCGAACGCCTCTCGGCCGGATCGCGCCGGTAGCGTGGGAGGATGCTCTTCGGTGCCCACGTCTCGTCGTCCGGCGGCATCTGGCAGGCGATCGACCGTGCCGAGGCGATCGGCTGCGACGCGGTTCAGGTGTTCACCCAGAGCCCACGGATGTGGCGGCCAACGAGCCACACACCCGAAGCGGTCGCACGTTTTCGAGAACGTCGTCATGAGGTCGGGATCGAGAGCGTCGTTTGCCACGCTCTCTACCTGGTGAACCTTGCCTCGCCCGACCCGTTGATCCACGGGAAGTCGGTGACGGCAATGCGGGCGTCGCTCGAGGCTGCCGCGGCGATAGGCGCGGAAGGCGTGATCTTCCACGTCGGTTCGCACCTCGGCGACGGGTTCGAGGCCGGTCTCGAGCGAGTCGTGCCGGCCCTCCGCGAGCTTCTCGAGCTGACGACGGACGATCTCTGGCTACTGATGGAGAACTCGGCCGGCGCCGGTGGCACGATCGGCCGTTCGACCGACGAGCTCGCTGCGATCCACGCGGCGCTCGACCATCACCCTCGGCTCGGGCTCTGCCTCGATTCCTGTCACTGGTTCGTGTCCGGGGTAGACGTCACCGATCGAACAGTGCTCGACGCCGCCGTGGCCGACATCGACGACCAGATCGGGCTCGATCGGTTGCGTTGCCTCCACGTCAACGACACCAAGGCGGAGCTCGGCTCGAACCGCGACCGCCATGAGTCGATCGGGCTCGGCCTGATGGGCGGGGGCCTCCGGACGTTCCTCACGCACCCTGCGTTCCAGGACCTCCCTGCCATCCTCGAGACCCCCGGCCCGGACGGGCATGGGCCGAATGCCGACGAACTCGCACGGCTACGCGCTCTCCAAGGGGCCTAGAACGCGAAGCTCGCCGGCCGGTCGAGGCCGTGACGTCCCCTCAGACGTCAGTTGCCGTCGACGAGAGCAAACACACGGAAGCTCGGGCTCGCGACCGGCATCTCGAAGAACTCGGGATTGCGGCAACCCATGTCGTCGGCACGCTGCTCGTAGCACGACTCCACCTCGGCACTACACATCGGCAACGGCGTCCTGCGGGCGACGACGGCGCCGAAGCCGTCGCGCCGGCGCTCGGCGGCGCGGAGCAGGTCGAGGTCGATCTCGACGTCGAACACCCGCTGCATGCAACCCATGTAGGTGTGGCCAAACGCCTCGTAGGCGTAGACGAAGGCACACGCCCGCTCGATGCACGCGCCCGGATACACCACCTTGTCGCAGTGCACCTCGCACCGGCGGCATTCGACCTCGTCCTGCGGGCGAAGCGGCAGTTCGGTGGGTGTCGTCGTCAGAGGGCTATCGCTCATCTCCGGGATCGTGACAGCAGCCGTCCGCTTTCCGCAAGACTTGACAAAACGGCGGTTTTCAGGTTGTGCCGAGCAGCTGCGACACGCAGGTAGTCGTAGCTGTGGCCGTGTCCGGCTCAGCGACGTCGTAATCTCCGCCGTCGACATGGGTAGGCCGGCGGGTTTCAATGGTGCCGATGCGCCCACGCGCTCGAGCGAGACCGCTCGATCACCCCGCGAGAATCACTCATCTAGGGTGGCCGGGCGACCATGATCCGCCGAATCCTCCTGGCCGGCCTGGCGCTCGGCCCCCTCGTCATCCTTCTCCACTACGTGACCGATCTCGGGGACACCGCCCTTTTCGTCCTCTCGGCGCTCGCCTTGATTCCGCTCGCCTGGCTGATCGGCGAGGCGACCGAGCATACGTCCGAGCACACCGGGCCGGGTATCGGCGGCTTCCTCAACGCAACGTTCGGTAACGCTCCGGAGCTGATCATCGCTCTGATCGCCGTCCGTGAGGGACTGCCCGACGTCGTCCGCGGGTCGCTGACGGGATCCGTGGTCGGCAACCTGCTCCTCGTCCTCGGGTTCTCGCTCGTGGCAGGCGGAAACGGTGCCGTCGAGCGCTGGTCGAGCTTCCTCTCGTTCGGAATGATCGGGCTGGCGATCGGGCTCTTCCTGATCCCGTCCATCCCGAGCTGGACGAGCGGCTCCGATGCCCAGCGCATCGTCGATCTCTCGGTGCCGGTCGCCATCGCGCTCCTCGTCGTCTATGTCCTCGTAACCGTCTACTCGCTCCACCGCCACCGCGTCGTTCACGTCTCGAGCGACGACGAGATCGACGCCTGGTCGTTCAAGGCGTCGATCGCCGCGCTCGGCGTGGCCACCGTCGTGACTGCGCTCGTCGCCGAGGTCCTCGTCGGTTCGCTTCAGACGTTCTCCGAGAAGGTCGGGTTGTCGGACTTCTTCGTCGCAGCCGTGATCGTCGCCATCGTCGGGAACGCAGCGGAGCACGGTGGAGCCGTAATCGTTGCGTACCGGGGCAAGATCAAGCTCGCTGCCGAGATCGCTCTGTCGTCGTCCGCTCAGGTGGCCGTCTTCTTGATCCCTGCGGTGGTGCTGCTCTCATGGTTGATCGACCCACTCGCGCTCGGCTTCCGCAAGGTCGAGATCGGCGCCCTCGCCGCCTCGCTCGCGATCGTCATGGCGACGATATGGACCGGTGTCTCCTCCCGGCTCCGAGGCGCTGTCCTGATCGCAGCGTACGTCGGCGTGGCAGCGGCGTTCTTCATTGCCGGCGACGGCTAGCGTCTGCTGAAAGTCGACGGCTCCGGGTCACGTGCGGACATGCGCCGTCAGCACGGTCGGTACGGCTTCGAGCGCACGATCGATGTCGGCGTCGTCGAGGTCGAGGTGCGTCACGGCGCGGATGTGCGACTGACCAAAGGTCGGTGAAAATGCGACACCCGCCTCACGCAGCGCAACGAGCACGTCCGCTCGCGGCAGATCGAGCCGCGAGGTGTCGATCTGGACGAAGTTGGTCTCGACTCGGTCGAGTTCGACCGGGAGACCGTCGGAGTGCCACCCCTCTGCAAGACGGCGGGCACGCTCGTGGTCGAGGGCGAGTCGCTCGACGTGATGGTCGAGGGCGTAGACCGCCGCCGCCGCGATCACACCTGCCTGGCGCATCGCCCCGCCGAAGAGGAACTTCTGCCTCCAGGCAGCCTCGATCAGGTCGGACGGGCCCGCCAACATCGCCCCGAGCGGACAGCCGAGCCCTTTCGAGAGACACAAGGTGACCGTATCGACGCACGAGCCGATCGCCGCCGGGGTCACTCCGAGTGCGACGGCAGCATTCAGGAGCCGCGCCCCGTCGAGGTGCACGCCGAGACCGCCGTCTCGGGCAGCGGCGACGACGCGCTCGAGCTCGTCGAGCGGCCACACGCGGCCGCCCGCGACGTTGTGCGTGTTCTCGATCACGAGCACGGCGGGACGCTGGTCGACCACGTCCTCCACGGTCGACATCGCAGCACGCACCTGAGCCTCGGTGACCCGACCCGCCACGCCCGGTAGCCCGACCGTGAGCAGTCCCGCGTGAGCGGCGGCACCGCCGAACTCGTAGATCAGGATATGTGAATGCTGTTCGCCGACGAGCACGTCGCCGGGACGACCATGGAGCTTCAAGGCGATCTGGTTCGCCATCGTCGCCGTCGGCAGGAAGAGCGCCCGCTCCTGGCCGAGGAGCGCTGCGACCCGCTCCTGCAACCCGTTGACTGTCGGATCTTCCCGCATCTGCTCGTCGCCGACGACAGCGGCGGCGATGGCGGCACGCATCCCGGGGGTCGGGCGGGTGACGGTGTCGGAGCGAAGGTCGATCACGGGCGCCCCATTCTGCACATGCGCCGGGCCGATGGTACGTTCGGGCCATGATCGTGATCGGCGTGGACGGATCGGTCGGCGCGAAGGAAGCACTCCGACTCGGGCTCTACGAGGCCTCCATCCGCGGGACGCGGGTCCGTGCCGTCCATGCCTGGATGCCGACCGCCCCGGTGTCGATGGGCGGCCCGAGTATCATCGCCCCGGTCGACGTCAACGCTCGCCGCCAGACGGCCGCCGAGCTGCTCGGCGCAACGGTCGAAGCGGTGGCAGGGAGCGTTGCCGACCGCGTCGAGCGAGTCGTCGTCGAGTCACCCGCCGGTCCGGCGATCATCGACAACGCCCACGATGCCGAGCTCGTCGTCGTCGGACGCCGCGGCCTCGGAACCGTGAGATCACTCGTTCTCGGCTCGGTGAGCGGCTACGTGGTGCAGCACGCCAACTGCCCCGTGCTGGTCGTCCCCACCCCGCACTAGCCGAGAACGCGGCCCGGACCGGCGAGGCCGGCCGCCCCGGGGTCGTTGTACGCGATCTCGGATGCGCGCGCGGATCCGAGATCCTGCAGGAACGACGAGCGCTCGTACCTACACTCCGGGCGTGGACATTGCACTGCTCGAGTCGACGATGGCGGAGCGTGGGGAGCCCGCGTACCGCACCCGCCAGGTATGGGAGTGGGCCGCGCGCGGCGCCGCCGACTACGACGTCATGACCAACGTGCCCCTCCTCCTACGTGACGCTCTCCGCGACGGCGTCCCGTTCTCCACCCTGACGGTCAGCGGGGAGCAGCACGGCCGGGACGGCACCGTGAAGACGCTCTTCCGCACGCACGACGGCCACCCCGTCGAGGCCGTGCTGATGCGCTATCGCGATGGTCGACGCTCGATCTGCGTTTCCTCACAATCCGGTTGCCCGCTGACCTGCACGTTCTGCGCCACGGGGTCGATGCAGTTCGGTCGCAACCTGACTCCTTCGGAGATCCTCGATCAGGCGCTCCATTTCAGGCGCGTCGAGCAGATCGACAATTGTGTCTTCATGGGGATGGGTGAGCCGTTACTGAACTACGAAAGCGTGGTCGCGGCGGCGCTCCGACTTCCGGACGTCGGCGTTACTCATCGGCGGACGACCGTCTCGACCGTCGGTTGGCTCCCCGGCCTGACGCGCTTCATAGACGAGGTCGACGAGCCGATCCGGCTCGCGCTCTCGCTCCACGCCGCGAACCCGTCCCTCCGCTCGCAACTCATGCCGGTGAACGACCGCTACCCGCTCGCAGATGTCCTGGACGAATGCCGCCGGTACGTAGAACTGAGGGGTCGCAAGGTCTATATCGAGTACGTGATGCTCGCCGGTGTCAACGACACGACCCGTCACGCCGCCGAACTCGCGGCGATCCTCGATCCAAAGGCCTTCAAGGTGAACCTGATCCCGTACAACCCGACCGGGATGTACGCGGGCTCGTCGCGGGATGAGATCGCCGCGTTCAAGCACGTCCTCGATCGGGCTCGGATTCCGGCCACCGTGCGCCTCACGCGCGGCCGCGACATCGCCGCGGCGTGCGGGCAGCTCGCCGCGGCGCGGTAGAGGGGCACGCTCGCCCTAGCGGGTTCGGGATCGCGCAGGCAGAAGAGAGCCTCGAGGCTCGAGTGGGCTCGGTGTCGTCCGCAGTGCTTTCGCTGCCCAGGACGGCAGCCACCAGTTCCAGCGGCCGAGCAGCTGCATCGACGACGGCACGAGCAGCAGGCGGATCAGCGTAGCGTCGATGATCACGCCGGCAGCAAGCCCGATTCCGAACAGCTTGATATCGAGTCCCGGCCCGGTCGAGAGTGCGAAAAAGGCGAACATCAGCACGCCGGCGCCGCTCGTCACGAGCTTCCCGGTGCGGGCGAGCCCGAGCGAGATCGCCCGGCTCGTGTCCTTCGTCTCGTCGTAGGCCTCCCGGATGCGGGTGATCATGAACACCTCGTAGTCCATCGAGATCCCGTAGAGGAAGGCGAAGATCATCAGGGGGATCCACGAGATCACCGCCCCGGTCGCCTGCACGTTCCAGATCGCCTCGCTGCCGTGGCCCTCCTGGAAGATGAATACCACCACCCCGTACGCACAGCCGAGCGAGATCAGGTTGAGAATCACCGCCTTGAGCGGCAGCACGATGGACCGGAACGCACGCGCGAGCAGGATGAACGTGAGGAAAATCACGAACAACAACACCCAGCCGAAGTTCCCGTACACCGCATGGACGAAGTCCCGCTCCTCGGGAGCCGCGCCGCCGAGCGTCACGGCGATACCCGGGCCGGCGGCGGCAGCGGCCGCCGGCAACACCCTCTTCTGGAGGTCGGAGATGACCTTGCGGCTCTCCCTCGACGAGGCGTCCGTCTGCGAGAAGGCCTCGAGCAGGGCGGCATCGCCGGTGCGCCATGCCTCGCCGGCAGGCGCGACCGCGCCCTGCACGCCGCCGGCGTCGCGAACCGTGGCTGCGATCGCGTCGAGCTTCTGCGGGTCGGCCGTTCCCTCCACGAGCACCGCGAACGGCTTGAACACACCCTGGGTGATCCCCGCGTCGGCGAGCGCCTGCCGCCCCGCGGCCGCGTCGGCGGCGGCGGGCTGCTTGGCCGTCTCGGCGTCGCTCGGGTTGATCTTCGATGCTGGGATCAGGAGCAGGATCACCACGGCCATCCCGACCAGGAAGATGATCAGGGGGCGTCGCGAGACGAGCCGGGCCCAGCGCATCCAGAACCCGGCCTCGACGTCGTCGGGCGTGAGCAGCTTCTTCGGCATCACGCGCCAGCGGTTGATCTTCGGGCCGAGGAGGCGGAGTAGGGACGGCGTGAGGGTGATCGACGCGAGCACCGACACGAGCGGGATCAGCATCCCGCCGAGACCGATCGAGCGGATGAACGGGAGCGGCAGGATGACCATGCTGACGAGGCCGATCGCCACCGTTGAGCCCGAGACGATCACCGACCTGCCCGCGTGCTGCATCGTCTCCACGATCGCATCGTCGACCGTCCGGCCGTTGGCTATCTCCTCCCGGAAGCGGAAGATCATCAACAGCGAGTAGTCGATCGCGATGCCGAGCCCGACGAGCGCGACGAGGAACTGCACGATGATCGACACGTCGGTCACGTACGTCAGACCCAGCACGCAGAGGAACGTCGTCAGGATCGAGGAGACGGCCACGAGCAGAGGCATCAGCACGGCGGGCACGGTGCCGAAGACGAACAGCAGGATCAGCAGTGCGCCGATGCCACCGATCAGGGTCTCGACGAGTACGCTCGGGCCGGTTGCGCCGCCCTGTGACTGGAAGATGGCGTCGACGCCGGTGAGGTTGGCGGTGACGCCCGGCGGCGCGTTGGCCGCGATCGCCGCGCGCGTCTCCTTGATCGGCAGCACCGTCGTGAAGGTCGACTCTCCGGCCGGGTAGATCTGCGCAAACATCGTCCGTCCGTCCTTCGACACGAAGACGTCGTCCTTCGTCGCGAACCACGAGCTCACCCGTGAGCCCTCGTTCACGGCCGCGCCGGCGGCGATCGCCTTCTCGATGCCGGCCCGTTCTCGGATGTCGCCGCTCGCGACGTGGAAGACCGCGACGAGCGGGAACTGCCTGCCGGTGCCGAACGTCTCGAGGGTTCGCTGGTTCGCCTCGTAGGCGCTGTAGCCCGGGATCGAGAACTGCTCGAACCAGCGGTCGGCGAGCTTGCCGGCCGCCATCGCGCCCGCGACGGTCAGCAGCAGCCACGCGACGACGAACAGCCACCGGCCACGAATGGTTGCGCGGGCCAGGGTTTCCACAATCGTTCGACTCTAGTCAGTCGGGTGCAGCGGCCGCCGCACCAGAGGAGGATTCAGTCGTTCGCGATCGTCGCGTGCCGGCGCACGATCTGCCAGTGCCCGTCGCGCCGCACCCAGATGTCCGTCACGTGCATGCGGTGCGACAAGTCTCGCCCTTCGAGCCGCCCGGACTGCCGGTAGCGGGAGACGACCACCGCGGTATCGCCGTAGAGCTCGGGATCGATCTCCTCGTAGGCCCAATTGTCGATCTCGTACGGCCCCGATGCCGCTTCGAGGAAGGCCTGGCGGTCGAGCGCCCCCGCCGCGCCGTTGAGGGTGAACTCCTCGCCGAGCAATTGGTCGAGACGAGCCCTGTCGTGGGCGTGCACGGCGGCGACGAGCTCGTTCGAGAGTTCGACCAACTCGTGGAAGATGGGCATCTATCTCTCCGCCTCGACGCGAGGACGATCACCGAACGCGTGCTTGACGATCGGTTCCTTGGCCGCCTTGACCTCGTCGAGTCGGCGAACCGGCCGGGTGTGCGGCGCCTCCTTCAGCAACTCGGGCCGCTCCGCTGCTTCTCGCGCGATCGTCTTCATCACCTCGATGAACGCGTCGAGCCGTTCCTTCGGCTCGGTCTCGGTGGGCTCGATCATGAGCGCCTCCGGGACGACCAGCGGGAAGTAGATCGTCGGCGGATGAACACCGTAGTCCATCAGCCGCTTGGCGATGTCCAGCGCCGTAACACCGTGCTCCCTCTTGAGGGCGCGGGCCGAGAGCACGAACTCGTGCATGCAGAGTCGGTCGTACGCGACCTCGTAGTGGTCGCGCAACCCGGCGAGGACGTAGTTCGCGTTGAGGACCGCCGTCTCGGACATCGCTCGCAGATCCGCCCCGTACGCGCGCATGTACGCGTAGGAGCGGACGAACACGCCGAACGGACCGGCGAAGCCCCGGACGCGGCCGATCGACTTCGGGCGATCCCGGTCGAGCCGAAACATGCCGCCGTCGCGCACGATCTGTGGTGAGGGTAAGAAGGGCTCGAGGTCGGCACGCACTGCGACCGGTCCTCCACCCGGGCCTCCACCGCCGTGTGGCTGCGAGAACGTCTTGTGCAGGTTGTAGTGGACGATGTCGAAGCCCATGTCACCAGGTCGCGACTTCCCGACGACCGCGTTCAGGTTGGCGCCGTCGTAGTAGAGCAGCGCGCCGCGAGAGTGGAAGATCTCGGCCACGTCGGCGATGTCCTCGTCGAAGAGACCGAGGGTCGAGGGGTTCGTGAGCATCAGTCCGGCGGTGTGCTCGTTCACCTTCGCTCGCAGGTCGTCGAGGTCGAGGTTGCCGCGCTCGGTCGTCGCCACCTTCTCGAGGTTGTAGCCGGCCATCGTGACGCTCGCCGGGTTGGTGCCGTGCGCGGTATCGGCCGTGATGATCGTGTGCCGCTGCGCGCCCTCGCCCCTGTCGGCGAAGTACGCCCGCATCAGCATGAGGCCTGTGAGCTCGCCCTGGGAGCCGGCGGCCGGCTGCAACGTGACGGCCGGGAGGCCGGCCACTTCAGCGAGGATCTGCTGCAGCTCCCACATCAGCTCGAGCGCCCCCTGGGCGCCCTCGTCCTCCTGATGCGGGTGGAGGTTCGCGAAGCCGGGCAGCGCGACCACACGCTCGTTCACCCGCGGGTTGTACTTCATCGTGCACGAGCCGAGCGGGTAGAAACCCGTGTCGATGCCGAAGTTCCGGTCCGCGAGGTTCGTGAAGTGGCGCACGATTTCGTTCTCCGCAAGCTCCGGCAGGCGCGGAGGTTCCTTCCGGGCGAGAGCCGTCGGGACCTCGGGGACAGGCAAACCGTATGACGGCACGCGGCCCGCCCGCCTCCCCGCCTGACTCGTTTCGTAGATCAGAGCCATCAGCCGCACACCTCAGCCAGGACGTCGGCGAGGCGATCGATGTCGGCCGGCGTGCGCTTCTCGGTGAGAGCGACGAGGAGCACGTCGTCCATGCCCTCGTAGTCGCGTCCGAGTGCGTAGCCGGGATGGACACCGAGTGCGCGCGATTCCCGAATCACGTCACGTGCCGGGCGAGGCGTGCGCAAAGCCAGCTCCTTGAACACGGGCCCGTCGAATGCGGCGGGTAACGCAATCCGCCGCCGCGCATAGCCCGCGAGTGCCATGCACGTCTCCCCCAGCTCACGTAGGCCCTGCGGTCCCAGCCAGGCGAGCGTGACGAGCCCGCCGAGTGCAAGCAGGGTCTGATTGGTCGTCATGTTCGACGTCGCCTTCTCGCGGCGGATGTGCTGCTCACGGGTCTGAAGCGTCAGGACGAACCCGCGATCACCGTTCAGGTCGGTCGTCTGGCCCACGATCCGGCCGGGCAGGCGCCGGATGAACCCCATACGCGAGGCGAGGAAGCCGTAGTGGGGGCCACCGTAGCTCTGGACGTTGCCGACGCTCTGGCCCTCGCCGATCGCCATGTCACAGCCGTACGCTCCGGGCGCCTCGAGGACGCCGAGTGACGTGAGGTCGACGTGTGCGACCGCAAGGGCGCCCGCCTCTCGCGCGGCCGCCGCGAGCGCCGGCGCGTCCTCGAGGCAGCCGAAGAAGTTCGGTTGCGGGAAGAGGACAGCGGCCGCACCTTCTGCCGCGGCCGCGATCCGCCCCGGGTCGGTTACACCGCTCTCGTGGCCGACCTCCACCACTTCGAGGCCGAACCCGGTCGCGTACGTCTTCACGACCTCGCGCACCTGCGGGTTGAGCGTCTCGGCGAGCACTATCCGGGTGCGGCCGGTGGCGTGCTTCGCGATCAAGCAGGCGTCGGCCGCGACCGTGAACCCGTCATAGCCGGATGCGTTCGAGACGTCCATGCCGGTCAGCTCGCAGATCGCCGTCTGGTACTCGAAGATGGCCTGCAGGACACCCTGGCTCATCTCGGGCTGGTACGGCGTGTAGGCGGTCAGGAACTCGCCGCGCTGCAGAATCGTGTCGACGATTGCCGGCACATAGTGGTCGTAGATCCCGGCGCCGAGGAACGAGAGCTCGACGCCGGTATGGGAGTTCTTCGCCGCGAGCTCCTCGAGGTGTCGTACGAGCTCGGCCTCGCTCAACGCAGGCGGGACGTCGAGATCCCGAGCGAAGCGCACTGCTTCGGGGATCTGGGCGAACAGCTCATCGATCGACGAAACACCGATTGCGGCGAGCATCTCCTCGCGATCGCGATCGGTGAGCGAGAGGTACCCCGCCGTCATTGCTCCGCCACGACCGCCTGGTACGCCTCCACGTCGAGGAGGTCGCCGACCTCGGTCGGATCGGTGAGTCGGATCCGGACGAGCCACCCTTCGCCGTAGGGGTCGTCGTTGATCGACTCCGGCTCGCCGACTGCCTTCTCGTTGACCTCGAGGATCTCGCCCGACAGTGGCGAGATCACGTCGGAGACGGCCTTCACGGATTCGACCTCGCCGTAGGGTTCGTCCTTCACCGTGAGGCCACCGACTGCAGGCGCCTCGAAATGGACGAGCTCGCCGAGGGCGTCCTGGGCCCACCATGTGATGCCGAGCACGGCCTCGTCGCCTTCGATCCGGGCCCAGTCATGCTCGGGGTGATACTTCAGATCCTCCGGATAGCTCTCTGCGCCTGCCACCTAGCTCTCCTCCTTGACGTAGATCGGCTTCTTGACGACGTGCGCCCGCTTCGGCCTGCCACGGACATCGATCACGAGCTCGGCCCCCGGCTCGGTCGACGTACTGGGGACGTATCCCATCCCTATCCCGAGGTCGAGCATCGGTGAGTGTGTCCCCGAGGTGACCTCGCCGCCGCCGACGATCGGCATACCTTGGCGCGGCACGGCTTTCTCGTCCATCACAAACGCAACGAGCTTTCTGGCAGGCCCGTCTTCCTCGATTCGACGCAGCTCTGCGACTCCGCTGAACTCCTTCTCGAGCACGCACGTCCAGCCGAGGCCGGCCGAGATCGCGTCGGTGTCTTCGGTGATGTCATTTCCATGCAACGGATAACACACCTCGAGCCGGAGGGTGTCTCGCGCGCCGAGACCGCAGGGTGTCGTCCCCGTCCCGACGACCGCGTCCCAGAGCTCGACCGCGTCCTCCGCGGCGCACATCAGCTCGACACCGGTCTCGCCGGTGTACCCGGTTCGACAGACCATCACCTCGACGCCCAGCACCTCCCCCATCGCGTGGGTGAACGCCGGAGCCTCCGGCAGCTCGAGCGCAGCGGTCGCGGTCGGACCTTGCACCGCCAGCAGCGCATACTCGTCGGAGGCGTCGCGAACCTCCGACCCGCGGATCTCCCGCGCTTTGATCCACGCATAGGCCGCTTCCCGGTTGCCGGCGTTCACGACGAGCAAGGTGTGGAACGGCCCCAACCGGTACGCGATCAGATCGTCGACGATGCCCCCGCTCGAGTTCGTGAGCAGCGTGTACTGCGCCTGGCCGTCCACGAGCCGGGAGAGGTCGTTCGAGAGAAGGCTCTGCAGGAGCTCTGCCTGCGTCGGCCCTTCGACGTGAATCTGGCCCATGTGCGAGACATCGAAGACGCCGCGGTCGCGCCGGACGGCGAAATGCTCGGAGATCACGCCTTCGTACTGCACCGGCATCTCCCAGCCGGCAAACGGCACCATCCGGGCACCGAGCGCAACGTGGCGGTCATGCAGCGGCGTGCGTCTCAGAGGCTCAGGGCCGGCAGCGCTCACGGCGCGACTCTAGATGATCACCGATCGCCGAGGACCGGAAGGTCGGGGCGAGGCGAGGCGCCTCACCCCCACCGTCAGTCCTCGCGGAGGAAGCTCGGGATCTCGATCTCGGCGTCGGAGGTAGAGGTCGTCGGCTTCTCGAGCCGCCGTCCGCCGGCCGGCGGGGCAACCACGCCCGCGGCCTCGACGCGCCGTCGGCGCGGCCTGCCGCCGAATCCGGTCGCGATCACGGTAACGCGCACTTCGTCGCCCAGCGACTCGTCGATCACAGCACCGAAGATCACGTTCGCGTTCGGGTCTGCGTGGCTCGTTACGACCTCCGCAGCTTCGTTGACCTCGAACAGACCGAGGTTGGCTCCACCCGTGATGTTCAGCAGCACCCCGGTGGCGCCGTCGAGCGTGGTCTCGAGCAACGGAGACGAAACGGCGGCGTTTGCGGCGTCGGCGGCGCGAGTGTCACCCGACGCGGTCCCGATGCCCATCAGCGCCGACCCGGCATCGCGCATGATCGTGCGCACGTCGGCGAAGTCCAGGTTCACGAGACCCGGAACCGTGATCAGGTCGGTGATGCCCTGGACTCCCTGACGCAGGATGTCGTCGGCGATCCCGAATGCCTCCGTCACGGGTGTCTTCTTGTCGACCACCTGCAGCAGCCTGTCGTTCTCGATCACGATCAACGTGTCGACACGGTCCCGGAGGCTCTGGATTCCGACCTCGGCTTGCTCGGCCCGGCGCCGGCCTTCGAAACCGAACGGTCGGGTGACGACACCGACGGTCAGCGCCTCGAGCTCTCGTCCGAGCTCCGCCACCACCGGCGCGGCGCCGGTGCCGGTGCCGCCGCCCTCGCCCGCCGTGACGAAGATCATGTCTGCGCCCTTCAGCGCCTCCTTCAGCTCGTCGCGCGTTTCCTGCGCCGCTGCGAGACCGACGGCCGGATCGGCGCCGGCCCCGAGGCCTCGTGTCGCCTTGGAGCCGATGTGGATCTTCACGTCCGCATCGGTCATCAGGAGTGCCTGCGCGTCCGTGTTGACGGCGATGAACTCGACACCACTGAGGCCCGACTCGACCATGCGATTCACGGCGTTGGTCCCGCCGCCGCCCACACCGACCACCTTGATCACTGCGAGATAGTTGCCGCCTTGTGTGTTCATGAATGTCTCACCTCGACCTACCTGGACGTCAAGCTCTCATCGAGCTATGGGGTGTGCTCCAACCGGCATTCGGAGCCAGGGTACGGACTCCTTGTCGGCATTGTCAACGGAAACCTCAAGGTGTTGTCGAGGGTGTTACCTGAAGCTCGACCTGAGAGTTGAGGGTTCCGGAGACCGGGCGTTCAGGCACGGCGACGTCGATGTACCGCGTCCCGGCGTCGAGCAGCGGGATCACGCGGGCGGCGACGGCCAGCTTGAGCGGAACGTCGACCGCGTCGCCCAGGCGAACCTCGAGCCCCGAGCGGAGGCGAAGCGTCAGCGCAGCCGGCGTCGCCGTGACGGAACCCACGCGCCCGGGAAAGCGCGAGCCGGCAAGCGGCGCGACCGCCGAGATGGCTGTCCGTAGCTCACCCACTGTCGTTGCTCCGAGGCGAAGATCGACGGTCCGGTTCACCCAGATCCGCGCCAGCGTGGGCCGATCGCGGCGCTCGGCCTTGGCGATCACTCTCCCACTCTCGGCGACGAGAAAGGCGTCCGCTCCCTGACGGACGATCGCAACGGCCCGCTCCGGCACGACCACCACCCGGAGGGTGTGCGGGTAGGCCCGGTCGAATCGCGCGCTGGCAACTGTCGGAAGTGCCTGCACCGCCCTGAGGGACGCATCGAGATCGACCTTGAGAAGGCTCATTCCTCGGGTCGGGGCAAGCGCCCTGCGCACCTGCCTCGCGAGCGGCGGCGGCGCCCCCGCCACGTCGAGGGTGCGCACCGCGAATACGCTCGTGTCTCGTGCGCCGAGCCATGCCACGGCGACGCCGACGACGATCAGGAGGGCGAGCGCGAGCGAGCGCCCGGAGGGAACAAGCCGTTGGAGGTCGAGGCGGTCGCCCGTGATCCGGCGCGGCAACGAGACGACGCTGGTCGCGCGCGCGGGCGACCGCAATCCACGTTCGGCTCGTCCCCCACTGGCCACTCGGCTCTTGTTCGTCGTCCACGGGCTGGCTCCTTGGTGTCGGAGCTACTGAACGGCGATCTCACCGAGCAGTACCACCTCGTGCTGGAGCTCGACTCCGAACTCCTCCGCGGCACGGCGACGCGCCTCGGCCATCAGAGCCAGACAGTCGGCGGTGGTCGCCCCACCGGCGTTCTCGATGAAGTTCGCGTGCTTCGGCGAGATAACGGCCCCGCCACGGCGATACCCCTTGAGCCCGCAGAGCTCGAGCATCTTGCCGGCGCCGACCTCTCCGGGTGGGTTCTTGAAGACCGAGCCGAACGTCCGCCTCGTCGTCGGCTGCGTCGCTTTCCGACGATCCACGAGCTCGCGGACTTCCGCACGAATCTCCCCGATCTCACGCGGCCTCAACCGGTACTCGACGGCGGCGACCACTTGACCGGGCCGCAGGCTCGAGTGCCGGTAGGAGAGACCCAGCTCGGCCGGGGTCAACCAGCCGGTGCCGTCCACCGTCGCGACGAGCGCGCGTGCCAGGATCGTGTTCCAATCGCGTCCGTACGCGCCGGCGTTCATCCGGACGCCACCGCCGGCAGTCCCCGGGATCGCGCAGGCGAACTCGAAGTCACCGAGCGCGGCAGCCCGCGCTCGGTGAAGGCAGACCGCATTGCTCGCACCACCACCTGCAACGAGGACGGTTCCCTCGACGCGCGCTTCCGCGAGCTCGCCCGTCAACCGCAGGACCAGCATGTCCACACCCGCATCGGCCGCGAGCAGATTGGAGCCGAGACCCACGGTCGCCACCTGGAGACCCCGGTTCCGGCCTGCCCTCAAGACGTGCTCGAGCTCGGATAGCGTTCGCGGCTCGGCGTACGCTCCCGCCGGGCCACCCGTGCCGATGGTCGTCAGTCGCGAGAGCGCAACGCCTTCCTGGAAAGTCACGAGGTCAGACCTCATCGCCCAAGCCGTCGACGATCGCGCGCGCGATCTTCCATGGCTCCCCCACCCCGAACGTGATGACGAGGTCGCCGGGTCGCGCCCACGCGAGCGCGAGCGCGGCTGCGTCCTCGAGTGTGGGCGCCCAACCCGCTCGCACCTCGGGCGGCAGCGAGTCCACGACGAGCTTGCCCGTCACCCCGTCGCGGGGGGCGTCACGGGCGCCGATGATGTCCGTCACGATCGCGGCATCGGCGAGCCCGAGCACGACGCCGAGCTCCGTATGCAGCTGTCGGGTGCGCTCGACGACGTGAGGTTGATAGACGGCGATCAGCCTGCCGCTCGTCAACGACCTCGCCGTGCGCAACGTCGCCTCGAGCTCGGTCGGGTTGTGACCGTAGTCGTCGTAGACCGTGATGCCTCCGCGAGTGCCGACGAGCTCGAGCCTCCGCCCTACGCCCGTGAAGCGCACGATGACCGCCTCGGCCTCGGGACGAGGCACGCCGGCAACCTCGAGAGCCGCAAGAGCGGCGGCAGCGTTCTGCCGGTTGTGGTTCCCGGGGACGGCGAGCGCGAGCTCGACGGGTGGCAACTCCCAGCTGCGAACGACGTGGGGAACAGTCTCGAGCCATCGGTCGAAGAACACGCGCAGCTCCGCTTCCGATGAGTACATCGCATGGTGATCGAGCTCGATGTTCGTGATCACCGCGATCTGCGGTTCGAGCGATCCAATCGAGCGATCGGACTCGTCGCCCTCGACTACGAGCCAGCCCGCACCAGCTCCGGCATTACCTCCGAGCTGCGGGACGATGCCTCCGATGATCCACGCCGGGTCCCGCCCCGTCTCCCGGAGCACGAAGGCGATCATCGCGGATGTCGTCGTCTTGCCGTGCGCTCCCCCGACGACGATCGCCGGCTGCGCACGAACGAGCTCTGCCAGGAAGTCGGCTCGACGAATTCCGCCGATCCGGTGCAGGTGGGCAGACGAGACGACCGGCTCCCAGCCGGCGGGCGGCCTCGGCTCGTCTCCGAGGTCGATCTCGATGCCGTCGAGCGACGCCATGAAGATCGTCTCGCGGACGTCCCAGCCGCGGACCTCTGCTCCGAGTGCCCGGGCCATGTTCGCGTAGGCCGACATGCCCGAGCCTCCGATGCCGACGAAGTACAGCCGGCGCCCGTCGAGCTGCCCGGCGGCTGCAGCGCCCGCCTCGATACCGTGTTGACTCGAGACGACGTTCGCATCCCCGTCAGCGGCGGGCAAGTGCGATCACCCCTTCGGCGATCCTGTCCGCGGCATCGACCCGCGCCATCGAGAGCATCGCTGCCCTCATCGCTGCGAGCCGCTCCCGGTTTGCGAGCAGCTCGTCGACGAGGTGCGGCACCGCACCGAGCTCGGCGTCGGCCACGACGACCGCTCCCCCTCCCCGTTCGAAGTGCTGCGCGTTGAGCGTCTGGTGGTCGGCGGTTGCGAACGGGTACGGCACGAGGATCGACGGCGTCCCCGCCGCGGCCAGCTCCCAGACGGTTCCGCCGGCCCGCGAGACTGCGACGTCGGCCGCAGCGAGAACGTCACCGAAGTACTCGGTCTGCGACATCAAGCGGTAACCCTCACGATGAACGCGGGGCGCGAGCGCCGCGAAATCGCGTTCGCCCGAAACGTGCAGCACTGCCGGGCCTCGATCGCCCCAGGCGGCGACGGCCATCTCGTTCAGCGACGCTGCCCCCGCGAACGCGCCGAAGACGGCCACTGTCGACTCCTCGGAGCCGAGACCGAACCGGGCCCGCGCATCGGAGCGACTGGCGCCGAGGTGGTCGGCAGGTATCGGCCGCCCGACGACCTCCACCTTCTCTCCTCGGCGACCCGGGATCGCGTAGGCGAGAAAGAGCTTGGCCGCAAACGGCGCCGCCAACCGGTTCGCAAGGCCCAGGTGCGCGTCGGCCTCGGTGAGTGCCGCCGGGATCCCGCTGAGTCGAGCGGCGAGCACCATCGGGCCTGCGACGTAGCCGCCGCCGCCGAGGACGACGTCGGGCCGCCGTTTGCGCAGAATCATCCTGCAGGCGAACGGCGCTTTACCCGCCCGCCAGAGCGCCTGGAGAAGCGCAACCGATGCCGCTCGCGGGAAACCGCTGATAGCGAACGTGTCGAGCTCGAAGCCCGCCTCAGGAACCAGCCGCGACTCGACGCGGTCGGGACTGCCGGCGAACGTCACGGTCGCCCCGCGCGCCCGCAGCGCTTCGCCGACCGCGAGCGCGGGCCTGACGTGACCGGCGGTCCCTCCCGCCGCGATCACGACTACGAGCTTCGACGACTCGATCATTCACGGCGATGTTAAGGAGAACTCCGACAGCAGCGAGCAGAACGATGAGCGACGAGCCTCCATAGGAGACGAATGGAAGCGGGATCCCCGTGAGCGGGGCGATCCCCAGGACGGCACAAAGGTTGATCACCGCCTGCCCGCAGACGAGTGTCGTGATACCGGCCGCGAGTCGCTTCCCGAACGGGTCACGACATTGCAAAGCGATACGGAACCCGGCCCACCCGAAGACTGCGAACGCTGCGATCACCGCCGTGGAGCCGACCAGGCCGAGCTCTTCACCGACGATGGCGAAGATCATGTCGGTGTGCGCCTCGGGCAGGTAGAAGATCTTCGAGATTCCCTGGCCGAGCCCTTCGCCGGTGATGCCACCGGACCCCATACCGATGATCGCCTGCACGGTCTGGAAGCCGGCGCCCTGCGGATCCTGCCACGGGTCGATGAAGCTGAAGAACCGGGCACGGCGGTAGGGCTCCATGTAGATGGCTCCGGCGCCGAGCACGAGCGCGAGCGAGCCGGCGAGCGTCAGGAGCCGGAACGGCACCTCGGAGACGACGAGGATGCCGGCCACCATGATGCAGAGGGAGATCGTCGTCCCGAGGTCCGGTTCGAGCAGGACGAGGATCGAGAACAGCCCGACGACGAGACCGAGCGGCTTCAACAGCGCCCCCATCGTGCGCGGCGTGGGACGGCGAGCAAGGAGTGCGCAGGCCCAGATGCAGACCGCGATCTTTGCGACCTCCGAGGGCTGCACACTGATCGGCCCAACGAGGAACCAGCGGTGGGCGCCGTTGATCGGCGGCGCAACGACGAGCACCGCCACACACAGTGCCAGTGCCCCGACGAGCAAGATCGGCGCGAGTGCCCGCAGTCGGTGGTAGTCGAAGCGCGAGGCCAGTGCGAGCAAGAGCAGTCCCGCGAACGCATAGGCGCCTTGCTTGACGACGAACGTCATCGGGTCACCTTCACCGAGTGCCGCCGATGCAGACGTTGCGCTGAACACCATCACGAGCCCGAATGCCACGAGACCGAGCGTGACGAGCACGAGAAGGCGCTGCTCGAGTTGTCCGGCCGGCTTCACCCCTGGAGCTTCTGCACCAGCTTCCCGAACTCCTCCCCGCGCTGTTCGTAGCTCGTGAACTGATCGAAGCTGGCGCAGGCCGGTGACAGCAACACCACGTCGCCATCCGAGGCGGCGCCGGACGCTGCAGCGACCGCAGTCCCGAGGTCGCCGGCCGTCACGAATGCGACGCCGGAACCGGCGAGCGCTGCCGCGATCTCGGGGGCCGCCGTGCCGATCAGATAGGCGCGGTGGTCCGGGCTCAGCGCCTTGCCGAGCGGTGTGTAGCTCTCATTCTTCCCGAGGCCTCCGAGGATCACGTGGAGGCGCACGCCGGGGAAGGACGAGAGCGCGCGAAGCGCCGCGGCGACATTGGTTGCCTTCGAGTCGTTGACGTAGCGAACCCCTGCCACCGTTGCGAGCTCCTGAATACGGTGCTCGACTCCCGGGAACGTGCGCAATGCAGCCGCGATCGGCTCGTCGGCGAGACCGGCGGCGCGCGCGGCGAGTGTCGCCGCGGCCGCATTCTCGCGGTTGTGCGCACCGGGGATCCGGGGTGCCGCCGGTAGCGGGTCGTCGCCGGCGAACTCGAGCCGACGCCCCCGACCCGGGACGGGGCCGAAATCACGAGGAACGATCGCGACGTCCGTTGGTTCTTGGTTCTCGAAGATGCGCAACTTCGCGTCGCGATACGCCTCGAGGCTGCCGTGACGATCGATGTGATCCGGCTCGAGGTTCAGCAGTACCGCGATCCGCGGCCGCAGGGATTTGACGTCCTCGAGCTGGAAGGACGACAACTCGCAGACGATCCAGGCGTCACGAGCCGTCACGCCGACGAGGCTCGTCAAGGGCCTGCCAATGTTGCCCGCCACCTCGGCCGGCACTCCGGCGGCGTCGAACATCGCACCGAGCAGTACGGATGTGGTCGTCTTTCCGTTCGTACCGGTCACCCCGAGCACCCGGTTCGACAGCAATCGTACCCCCAGTTCGATCTCGGAGATCACCTCGATTCCGCGCGAACGAGCGGCGAGAACCGGTACGGCGTCCGCCGGCACGCCGGGACTCTTGACGACGAGATCGACATCAGCGAGGAGCGTGTCATCCCAACGTCCGGCGCGGACGTCGGCGTCGAGTCCCGTGGTGTCGATCTCGGGCGAAGCGTCGTACGCAACAACCTGGCGATCGCGGGCACGGAGTGCGTGGACGGCTGCGCGACCCGACCGGGCGAGTCCGATGACGAGAGCCTTCATGGAAGCATCCGTTACAGCTTGAAGCGGAGGTAGTAGCGGTAGAAGAGGACAAAACCGAGCGTGCAGAAGATGGCGCCGACGATCCAGAACCGGACCATGATCTTGGTTTCCGACCATGCCTTCATCTCGAAATGATGGTGGATCGGCGCCATCAGGAACACGCGTTTCCCAGTGCGCTTGAAGCTGGCGACCTGGATCATCACCGAAAGCGCCTCGATCAGGTAGATCGCCCCGATGAAGATCAGAAGCACCTCCGTCTGCGTCATCACGGCGAGGCCTGCGATGGCGCCACCGAGGGCCATCGAGCCGGTGTCTCCCATGAAGACCTCGGCCGGAAACGCGTTGAACCAGAGGAACCCGATCACGCCGCCGATCAGGGCGGCGGCGAAGATGGCCACGTCGAGGTAGTTGTTGCTGCGGTCCCCGACGGGCCCGGAGCGGATCCACGAGATTGCCGCGATCGCCAGAAAGGTGAGGATCGAGATCGCGCCCGTGCCTGCCGCGAGCCCGTCGAGGCCGTCGGTCAGGTTGACCCCGTTTGCCGTGCCGGCGATCACGACGAAGAGGAACGGGAAGTAGAACCAGCCCAGATCGATGTTGACGTCGACGATCGGGAAGTAGATCTCTGTGTCGAGGTACCCCACCCGTGTCACCACCCACCCGACCCCGATCGTGATCAGGACGAGACCGAGCATCTTCCAGCGGCCGGAGAGACCGAGCGAGCGGCGCTTACGCACCTTGAGATAGTCGTCCGTGAACCCGATCAACGCGCAGCCGAGCGTGAGGAAGAGGAGTGCCAGGCCGGGCAAGGTGTACAGAGAGAGCACGAGGAACGGCGCAATCGCGGTCGCCAGGATCAGAAGGCCACCCATGGTCGGGGTGCCCTGTTTGACGATATGGCGTGCAGGCCCTTCTTCGCGGATCTGTTGCCCGACACCCGTTCGCCGCAGCCACTCGATGAATGTGGGGCCGATCACGATGGCGACCACCATCGCGACGAGACCGGCGATCAGGACTCGGACCATGCCCTAGCCCGTTTCTCGATCGAGGCCGGGATGCCTTCGAGCCCCACTGCACGTGACGCCTTGACGAGAATCGCGTCACCGGGGTGGAGGTGGCAGGCAACGCTGTCGAACGCCGTCGCATCGGGAATCCACCAGGCCCCGGCCGCCCCCGGGTCGACCAGATACGGCCGTGCCCCCTCGCCGACCGCGACGACGAGCTCGATCTCGAGCTGGTTCAGGAGCAAGCCGATCTCCTCGTGATAGCGCTTCGCGTCTGCGCCGAGCTCTGCCATCTCGCCGAGAATCGCCACCCGGCGGCGGTCGCCCGCGCGCGCGACGAGATCGAGGAGTGCCGCTCGCATCGAGGTCGGGTTGGCGTTGTAGGCATCGTTGACGACGACTCCACCTCCCGGGAGCGACAGCTCCTCGCCGCGCCAGCGTGAGAGCGAGATAGCGTCGGCACCCGCCTGAGCCCGATCGAGTGGGAGTCCGAGGGCGTCGTACGCAAGCAGGGCCGCGAGCGTGTTCTCCGCCATGTGGCGCGAGGTGAACGGCAGCGTCAGGCCGATCTCGCCTCCATGGAGCGGGAACCTCCATTCGTGCCCGCCGCCCTCGACCGAGGCGGGATCGAACCGCCGGATCTCGACATCGGTGCGGCCAAGAAATGGGGCGAGCTCGGGTGCATTGGCGGGCACGACGGCGATCCCGCCTGCGGGAAGAGCGGCGATCGCCTCGGCGTTTGCCTCGGCCACGCGCTCGACGGTGCCGACGAGTTCCAGGTGCTCGGGCCCGATCGATGTCACGATCACGACGTCGGGCCTTGCGACCTCACAGAGCGCCGCGATCTGCCCGAGCCCACGCATGCCCATCTCCGTGACGAGAACGTGGGTGGCGGGCTCGAGCCTGCAGACCGTGAGCGGAAGGCCGATCTCGTTGTTCTGGCTCGCCTCCGCCGAGATCGTTGGTGTGGAGGCGCTGCAGAGTGCCCCGAGGATGTCCTTCGTCGACGTCTTGCCGGTCGAACCCACGACGGCGACGACCCGCGCCGCGCTCTTCGAGCGGACGAGTGAGGCAAGGGCTGCCAGTGCGGCCTCCTGGTCGTCGGGGACGAGCGTGGCAGCGCCACGCGCCGCCGCTTCAGCCACATGCGCGACACCGGTATTCAGCGCCACGAAGAGATCACCGGGGCCGACCAGTCGGGAGTCTGCCTTGATGCCCGTGATCGTGCCGACGGCGCCTCCGCCCCGTGCCGACGCAAGCGTTCCGAGCGCGAGCTCTGCCACCTCGTTCCATGCGACCGGTATCACGGCTCCGTCGATCCTTCGGGAACGCGTGTCGAAACCGGGACAATGTGTGCGCGGCAGCCACACGCCAAGCAGTTCGAGACGGGGTGTCGCAATCCGGGTGTCGCAAGCCGGGAGACACCCGGATTGCCTCTTGTCCGCGCGACGGCCAGGCCCAGGTGAGGCAGGAGATCGACCCGAATCATGCCGCTCACGCCGTGAACCCTGCCTCCCGCAGAGCCTCGCGCACGACGACACGATCATCGAACGGAACGATGAGGCCCGCGATCTCCTGCCCTTGCTCGTGCCCCTTGCCCGCGATCACGACGACGTCGCCCTCTCCGGCAACCGCCACTGCACGCCGAATCGCAGCTCGGCGATCGGGGTCGATCTCGACCCCGGTGCCCGCGCCCTGCAGTACGTCCTGAATGATCGCGAGGGGATCCTCTGTTCGCGGGTTGTCAGAGGTGACGATCGTGAGGTCCGATCGCTGCACGGCGACCGCGCCCATCACGGGCCGTTTGCCGCGGTCTCGATCTCCTCCCGCGCCGAAGACGCAGATCAGCCGGCCGTCGCCGAGCTCGCGGGCCGCCTGGAGCACGATGTCGAGCGAGTCGGGTGTGTGTGCGTAGTCGACGATGACCGAGAAAGGCTGGCCTTCGTCGACGGCCTCGAAGCGACCGGGAACTCCGCGCATCGTCCGCAGCCCCTCGGCGAGGTCATCGTCGTTGACGTCGAGCAGGATGCCGGCGGCGATCACGCCGAGAACGTTCTCGACGTTGAACCGCCCCCGCAGCGGCGTCTCGACCTCGACGCCCGCGGCCCGGAACCGGCTTCCGAGCGGACCCAGCTCGAGGCCTTCAGGCCGCACCTCCGCCGCGTCGGTCATCCCGAACGTGATGAGCGGGGCCCGGCGCGACTCGGAGAGCTCGAGCGCCAGTCTGCGGCCGTGATCGTCGCCCACGTTCACGGCTGCGGGCGGCGGCTGGGCACCCGTGAAGAGGCGGCGTTTCGCCTGGAAGTAGTCCTCCATCGTTCCGTGGAGATCGAGGTGGTCCTGCGAGAGGTTCGTGAAAACGAGTGCGTCGAACCGAACGCGGTCGAGACGGTGAAGCGCCGAGCCGTGGGACGACGCCTCGACCGCGACGCTCTCGTCGCCGGCGTCTAGCATCTCGCGGAAGAGGCGTTGGAGATCGATGGCTTCAGGCGTCGTGTGCGGGGCGGGGCGGGCAGACCCACCGACGATCCACTCGACGGTGCCGATCAGCCCCGGCGAACGGCCGGCGGCGGCCAGAACCGATTGCAGCAGAAAGGCGGTCGTCGTCTTGCCGTTCGTGCCCGTCACACCGGCGACTTCGAGGAAACGCGTCGGCTCTCCGAAAAACAGGTCGGCGGCAACCGCCATCGCACCGCGAGCGTCCTCGACGAGAAGTTGCGGAACATCGAGCTCCAGCGGTCGCTCCACGACGAGAGCGGCGGCGCCGGCGGCAACGGCCCTCGGAGCGAACTCATGTCCGTCCGAACGTGATCCGGGCACGCAGAAGAACGCGGTGCCCTCGTAGACACGATCGGCGTCGTAGGCGAGGTCGGTGATCTCGACGGCTCCGCGGGCGCCGGTCTCGCCCACGGCGAGCGCGCGCGTCAGGTCATCGAGGTTCACAGAGCCCCATTCTATGGAGGCGCCACGATCGACCGGCCCGACTGCGCCGCCGGGTGGACGGCCTCGGAGCTACTGATTCGAGGGGCCCGCCGTCGCCGTCAGCGATGCCTTCGTCTCGGGAGCGTCGGGCGGCACCTCGAGGTACTGGAGATCGAAGCGCGCGATGTCACGGAATGCGGGTGCCGCCACGACGCCGCCGTAGATGTCTCCGTGTGGCTCGTCCACCATGACGAGAATCGCCAGTCGAGGGCTCTTCGCGGGCACGAGCCCGACGAACGATGCGACGTATTTCGCGACGTAGCGGCCGTTCTCGGCCTTCTGGGCGGTGCCGGTCTTGCCGGCCACCGTGTAACCGGGAATCGCGGCCTGCGTGCCGGTACCCTCGAGTACCACGTCGCGGAACATCGACATCATCCGATCGGCCGTATGACGCGAGACGACTCGGGTTCCGCTGCGATCCCGAACGCGCCTGGTGCCGACTTTTTCGACGAGATGGGGCCTAACGCGAACGCCGCGGTTGCCGATCGTCGCGTACGCGGACACCATCTGCAGCGGCGTGACGGCGATCCCCTGCCCGATCGGCACGGTGCCGATCGTCGAGCCGGACCAGTCTTGGAGCGGCAGCACGAGGCCGGCGCTCTCACCCGGGTAATCGACGCCCGTCGGCTTGCCGAAGCCGAAGCGGTTGATCCAGCCGGCGAGCTCTCCTGCGCCCAGCTTCTCCGCGATCGTGATCGTGCCGATGTTCGACGATTGCGAGAGGATCTCTTTCACGCTCAGCACTTCGGTACCGCGGATGTGGGCCTCGTGGATTACGCGGTCGGCGACCTGGATCGTCGGTGCAAGGGTGAACGTCGTCGCAGGAGACACGACGTTGTCCTCGAGCGCGCCTGCGATGGTCACGATCTTGAACGTCGAGCCGGGCTCGTAGGCGTCTGTGACGGCGCGGTTCCGTCGCGCGTCAGGTGACGCCGTGGCGAAATGGTTGGCGTCGAACGTCGGGTAGTTCGCCATCGCCAGAATGGATCCGGTGCGAGGATCCATCACGATCGCGGCGGCGCCACGCGCTCCGAACTGCCTCACGGTTCGGGCCAGGATCTGTTCGGCGTTCGCCTGGATCTGATGGTCGATCGTCAAGGTCACGTTCCGCCCCGGGCGCTCGGCGCGGGAGGTGACGACATCGATTGCCCGGCCGAACGGGTCCTTGACGATGGTCTCGAAGCCGGGCCGGCCTGCAAGCGTCTTGTCGAGTGACCGCTCGAGCCCGTCGAGCCCACGGTTGTCGGTACCCGCGAAGCCCAGGATGTGCGAGGCGACCGCGCCCTGCGGATAGGAACGCAACTCCTCGGGGTAGAAGCCGAGCCCGGGAATGTTTCGCTTGCTCAGCTCCTCTGCCTTCACCGGATCGGCCTTGCGCGCGACGTAGACGAACCCTTTCGATCTGTCCTTCAGCGTCGGGTAGAGGAGGTTCGCGTCGAGACCGAGCGTCTTGCCCGCGACGACAGCTGCACGCTGGGCGTCGGCGATGTTCCGGGGATCGGCGAAGACGGTCGTTGCCTGCTCGCCGATCGCGAGTGGCTCACCGGTACGGTCGTAGATCGTGCCGCGGCCGGCCGGGATCTCGATCGTCTCACGGTGCTGTGTGATGGCCATTTTCGAGAGGCGATCGTGCTGCGCGCCCTGCACCCAGGCCGCCCGGGCGACCGCGACAAGGAAGAGGAGACCAAAGGCGGCGAACAGCAGACGTATGCGGCGGTTCGCGCGCCGACTGCTCACTTCGCGCCCAGCCGAACGTACGTCGTCGTCAACGGGTCGGCTGCCTCGAGGCCGAGCTTGGCTGTCGCAACCTCCCCGATCGTCACGTTCGCGGACGCACTCGAGAGACGCGACCGCAAGAGTGCATTGTCGGCCCTCAATTGTGCGCGCTCTCGACTGAGACCGTCGAACTGCATGTTGAGCTCGAGCACGAGGACGTTGACGGCGACGATGCCGGCGAGGAGCGCGCCGACGAGCACGATCCACGCGACACCTCCGGCAAAGGGGGCGCGCAAGCGATCGTCCCTCGGCTTGGAACGGCGGCTCTCACGGGCAACCGCCGCGTCGGCGATCGTCGACACTACGCTTTCACCGCCACCCGCAGGCGGGCCGAGGCAGCCCTTGGATTGAGGTCTACCTCCGACGCGGAGGGCCGGACGGGCTTCCGTGTCAGCAGGCGCAGCTCCGGCTCCTTGCCGCACACGCAGATCGGGAAGTCGGGCGGACACGTGCAGCCCTTCGCCCCGGCGACCATGAACTGCTTGACGATGCGATCCTCGAGCGAGTGAAAGCTGATCACGGCGAGACGGCCACCCGGGCGCAGCATCGCGACGGCGGCGGGGAGCGCGGCCTCGAGCTGATCGAGCTCGTCGTTGACCGCTATTCGGAGCGCCTGGAAGACCCGCTTTGCAGGATGTCCTTCCCCGAACCGGGCCGGCGTCGGGATGGCCGTCTTGATCACATCGACGAGATCGCCGGTACGGAAGAACGCTCGCTCGGTGCGCCGACGCACGATCGCGCGGGCAATGGGACCGGCGTACCGCTCCTCGCCGAAACGACGGAAGATCGTCTGGAGCTCGCGCTCGTTCCACGTGTTGACGACGGTCGCGGCCGTCAGCTCGCTCGATGGATCCATCCGCATGTCGAGCGGGGCATCAGTGGCGTACGAGAAGCCGCGCTCGGGTCGATCGATCTGCATCGACGACACTCCGATGTCCAGCAGGATCGCGTCGGCCTTGATGTCGTTCGTGGCCAGCTGGCTGAGGACGATTGCGAAATCTCCGCGCAGGAAGCGAACGTCCACACCGGCGTGCGCCTTGAAGTGATCGAAGTGCGGCTTGACGCTCGGGTCACGGTCGATCGCGACGAGTTTCCCGCTGCCCTGCAGATCGCCGGCGAGCAGCCGCGCGTGGCCTCCGGCACCGAACGTCGCGTCGACGACCGTCTCGCCGGGCCGCACCGCGAGCAGGCGACGCACCTCGTCCGCGAGGACGGGGGTGTGATCAGAGACGTTGTTCGGCAAGACGTTGGGCAACATTGTCCGCGCTCCCTTCGATCCCCTCCAGGCGCTCCGCCCAGACGGCGCGATCCCAGATCTCGAGGTGGTCGTTGTTCCCGACCACGGTGACGTCCTTGGCGAGCTTCCCGTGCCGGACGAGTGGCGCCGGCAGATGCACACGCCCCTGCTTGTCCGGCACGTCCTCGGAGGCACCGCCGAAAAAGTGACGTTGGAGCACCCGGGTATCGGGGAGCAGCGGGTCGAGTTGGCCGATCCGTTCCGCGACGGTCATCTGCCAGGCCTCCGTCGGGTACACGTCGACGCTGCCGTCGAGGCCCTTGGAGAGCACGACGCCGTCGGCCAGGGCATCACGAAATCGTGCCGGCAAGGTGATGCGGCTCTTGTCGTCGATCGAGTGGTCGTACTGGCCGAAGAACATGCGTAAAGCTCCAGGGTTGCTCCCACGTTTCCCCACTTTAAACCACTATACCCCACTATGCAACCCCTCCCTACCACATCACTTTCCAGGTCGCTCGGGCGGGACGTGTTCGTCGGCATCGGCGTGACGAGCGTGAAGTCGAGCCGGTCCGCTCGCATCGGAGACGAGACCGATCGGGCTGGCGGGAACGTCCGTGACGTGAGCTCGAGCCGGGGCAAGCCGATCGCGGCACTCTCGCACCGAGTCACCGCAGACGCATGTCAGGGCTTGTCAAGAAATGACATTCGTCGCCGCATGGGATTGAATACGCATGTGCCCTTCGCAGGTGACTCGGCCCTCTCCCGACGTGCGTTCCTCGGGGCGGCCGGCGTAACGGCAGCAGGCATACTGGCACCGCGCTCCGCGGGCTCTCGGACCGTCGATCGGCTGCTCGACTCGGGTACAGAAGCACCGGTCGCGCACGCGTACGTCTCGCGCCCGGACCTCATGCCACCCGCGGTTTCGATCGTGACGGCGGACCCGGGCTCGACCCCGGGTCACGTCCTGCTCGCGCCGTTCAACTTCCCCACGACGCCACCGTCCACCCTGGCGAGCGGCCCGCTGATCGTCGATCGCAGCGGTCAGCCGCTCTGGTTCCGGCCTCTCACTGGACGGACGGCGATGGACGTCCGGGTGCAGCGCTACCGCGGCGCGCCTGTGCTCACCTGGTGGGAAGGCACCGTCTTCGGGGGGTACGGCGGCACATTCGTGATCGCCGACGCGGCGTACCTACCGGTCGCGAGAGTGAAGGCCGGGAACGGCTACAAGGCCGACCTGCACGAGTTTCTGATCACGTCCCGCAACACCGCACTGATCAGCATCTACAACGAGGTCCGCGCTGACCTCTCCGGCGTCGGCGGTACCGTCGATGCCCGCCTCGTCGAGGGCGTCATCCAGGAGATCGACATCCCGTCCGGTCGCGTCCTGTTCGAGTGGCACAGCCTCGACCACGTCGACCTGGAGGAGTCGTTCGAGCTCGCCGTCACTCAGGACGGCAACGTCGACTACCTGCACCTCAACTCGATCGGCGTGGACAGCGACGGACATCTGCTCGTCTCCGCCCGTCATACCTCGGCCGTGTACAAGGTGCATCGGCGGACGGGCGAGGTCATCTGGAGGCTGGGCGGCAAGCGAAGCGACTTCGCGCTCGGCCCCGGTCTCTCGTTCGACCACCAGCACGATGCACGCCGCCATTCCGACGGGACGCTGACGATCTTCGACAACGCCGCCTCGCTGCCGTCGCAACGTGGCATCACGTCGCGGCCGTTGCGCTTGCAGGCTCGATACCTCCGCGAAGACTGCCTCGCTGGCCCGAGAATACCCGCCGCCTGACCCACGTACGGCGTGGGCAATGGGCAACGCCCAGCAGGTCGCCGACGGTGGCCTCTTCGTCGGCTGGGGCACGTTCCCGGGCTTCAGCGAGATCGGGCCAGACGGCGTGATTCGGTTCGACGCGCGCTTCGTCGGCGGGTCGGTGAGCTATCGCGCCCATCGGCAGCCGTGGATCGGACGGCCGGCAACGCGTCCCACGGTCGCCACGGCGAAGAACCCGAGCGGGTCGACCCTCGTGTACGCAAGCTGGAACGGTGCCACCGAGGTAGCCCGCTGGCAGGTGCGTGCGGGCTCGAGCTCGAGCGATCTCCAACCGGTTCGCAACGTCCGCCGCCGGGGTTTCGAGACGGCGATCGCGCTCGGCGCGAGCCCACGGTTCGTCGCCGTCGCAGCCCTCGACCAGCGTGGCGCGCTACTCGGAGAGTCGCAGCCCGTTCGGGCCTGAGGCTGGCTTCACTACGGCCAGGAGCAGCCAGGCGTCCGACACCGCAGCTTCGCGAGAGCGGCCTCCGACACCACCGGGCGGATCGCACGAGATCGTGCAGTTGCTAGAGCGCAACGCGCTGCGGCGCTACACCCCGGCCCGTCAGCGCTGCCGCGCCGCAGCGAGAGGCAAACCCGACTGCGTCGTGCGGCTCGAGTTTGGCGCCGAGAGCGTAGGTGAGCCCGGCCATGAACGAATCGCCGCAGCCGTAGGTGTCCTCGCGGGGGCCGGGAACCGGCGCCGCGGTGAAAGGACCGCCGGGCTGCATCCAGCCGCCGAGAGCCCCCGAGGTCGTCACGACGAGGCGCGGTTCCGGATCGAGGTCGCCCGGGTGGTAGCGTTCCGCCTCGTCCTCACCGCTCCCGACGAGCGCATCGAGCTCGACAGCCCCACGTCGGAGCGCCTCGATCTCGCGAGCGGTGGCCGTGAGCACGCGGGCCCGACGCGCCCAGCGCAGCGCATCGACGTCACCGGCGATGAAGAGCACGGCATCCATGTCTTCGAGCTCGTGCCACGGCAAGCGGTCGTCGTTCCCCTGGGGCCGCAGCTTCGCACCCACGGTCGTGATCGTCCGTTCCCCTACCTCGTCCACATGGGTGAACGCCCACCGCTGCTGACGAGGATCGGCGCTCGCGTGCACCTGGACGCCGCGCTCCTCGAGCTCGACACGAGCGAGACGACCGAGCGCGTCGTCCCCGAGCGCCGTGAAGAGATGCGCCTCGTCCGCAAGCAGCGCAAGCTGGATCGCGGCCACCCCGCCGCCGCCTCCCGCCTGCTCCCATTCCTCGGACGAGTGGACGATATCGCCCGGACCGGGTAGTCGCTCGACCCGGGCGAACCGGATCCACTCGACATGCCCGACGACGGCGACCCGCATGGGTTGAAGTGTCCCAGAACGACCCGCAGTTGGGTGCCGGGCGGAGCTCGCGAGGTAATCCAGCGAGGAACCTCACACAACCGTGCGGCCCGCCGTTTCACGGATGATGAGCACAGTGGCAATCCCGCCGTTCGAGACGTTCTATGCCGAGCACAGTTCCGAGGTGCTCGGCGTGTTGCGTCGTCGGCTCGGTCGCGACCGAGCCGACGACGCGTTCCAGGAGACATTCCTTCGCGCGTTGAGGGCGTACGATCGCCTCGACCACGGCGAGCACCTGCGAGCGTGGGTGCTGACGATTGCCACGCGCGTTGCCATCGACGTCCACCGGCGTGCGAGACCGACCGTCGAGGTGCCCGAACTGCCCCACGAGGACACTCGGCCGGCCTATGAGGATCTCGGAGACCTGACCGACGACCTCCCGCCGAAAGAGCGTGCGGCAGTCGTGCTGCGCTACGGCTATGACCTCACCTACGACCAGATAGCGTCGGCGCTCGGTTCGAGCCCCGATGCGGTCCGTCAGGCTGCCTCCTCGGGAGTGCGCCGCCTGAGGAAGGAGAAGCTCGTATGAGCATTCCCGCCGATCTCGACCGGCGCTTCCGCGAAGCAGCGGTCCGTACCGGCATGCTCGATGCCGGGTACGACGTGGTCGACAGCCCGGTCGGCCCGCTCCTCGTGGCCGCCACCGAGCGTGGTCTGTTGCGGATCTCGTTCGACGCCGATTCCGAGGGGCAGCTCGAGCGGATCGCGCAGGTTGCCGGCCCACGCGTGCTGCGGGCGCCGCAGCAGATCGACGGTGTACGGCGCGAGCTCGACGAGTACTTCGAAGGCCGACGCCACGCCTTCGATCTCGCGATCGACCTCCGCGGTGTGACGCCCTTCGGCGAACTGGTACTGATGGAGCTGGCGCGGATCCCGTTCGGCGAGACTGCCACCTACGGAGCGCTTGCCACCCGGGCCGGCAATCCGAAGGCCGCTCGCGCCGTCGGCACGATCATGAACCGCAACCCCGTCCCGATCGTGCTCCCGTGTCACCGCGTGATCGGGGCGGACGGAAGTCTCGTCGGCTACGGGGGCGGACTGGAGCGCAAGGTGGCGCTCCTTACGCTCGAGGGCGTCCTCCTCTGACGCCGAGTCGAGCGACCGCGGTCCCGCCGAGGCACGATTCGGACCGTGCGGCTGCAGGCGCCTCGGTGTCGGGCGGCGGACATCGTCCCTCTAGGGTGCGCAAGAACGGTTAGACCGGCGGCGGCAGGCCTACTCGAGGAGCCGATATCCCCGGCCCCAGACGTTCATCACATAGGGAAGCTCGGCGCCGGCCGCACGGAGCTTGTTGCGGAGCCGCGACGCGTGCGAGTCGACAGTCCGGGTGACGAGCCGGCCGCGGTAGCCCCAGACGTCTCGCAAGAGCTCGTCCTTCGTGAACACCCGGTGCGGATCGCTTGCGAGCCGCACCGCGAGATCGAACTCGCGGCCGGCGAGCGAGACCGGCACGCCTCGAACCCGCACCTGGCGGGCACGGCGGTCGACGACGAGCTCGCCGGCCTCGAGCAGATCAGCCGGTCCGGCCGCGACCCGACGCAGCACTGCGTGGATTCGGGCTACGAGCTCGGGATACAACTCGCGCTCGGCGACGTCGTCGGCTCCGCGCTCGAAGGCCCGCACGCGATCGAGAGGGTCGGCATCCGCCGCCGTCAACACGATCACCGGAATGTTCCTGTCCCAGCGCCGTCCCGGCTCCCCTTCACGAAGCCGAGCGCACAGCTCGGCCTCACCGGCGAGGACGAGGTCGGGTCGAGCCCGCTCGGCGATGTCGAGCGCCTGTGCGCTCCAGCCGGCCTCGACCACGTCGAAGCCGTCCGAGCTCAGGTTCCGCTCGAGATAGCCGGGCTCGACCGGATCGGGGTCTGCGAGGAGAAGGGCCACGCGCATGGCCTTCAAGGCTAGAGCCGAGGGCGACCGTCGACCAGTTGTCCTTTCGGCCGAATGTGTGACGATCGCTCCCCAACAGGGGTCTACGGCAACGCCCGCAGAAGAGCATCGATCCACACCTGAACAGTCTTGGCGCGGCGGTGATACCGGTGGATGCCGCTCTCGAGCGCGAAGCCGATCGCGCCGTGCACCTGCTGGACGTGCATGGTCACCTCGCGGCAGGAGCCTCCCGCCCAGGACAGCGTTGCGGCCGGAAAACCTGCCTCCGGCGCGGCGGCGGCCCAGGCACAGAGGACGAGGCCGTCACGGGCGAGCGCCGCGTCGGCGAGCAGCGCCTGCACTGCCGGCAGCGCGGCAAGCGGCGCCCCGAACTGCTCGCGGGCCCTTGCATGCTCGCACCGCCTTCACGAGCGCTCCGTCGGCCAGCCCGGCAAGGTACGCGAGCGTGACTGCGCCCCAGGCCTGCAACCTCGCGGCCTCGGACGGCAAGGCCGCCTCGACGCCACGGAGCGTGCCCGTGCCGTCGAGCGTCGGCTCACGTTCTCCACCCTCGACCCGCCCTTCGCCGTGGCGCACGCGCCCGCCCACGGCGAGCGGCACCCCGAGAGTTGCCTCGTCGACGAGGCACAGCGGCGCCACGGCGCGGCCGAGTTCGATCGCCGCCCGCGACGGCCGGCCCGAGAAGCTCCGGGTCGCTCCAGAGCTCGACCCAACCGACGCTTGCGAGCCTGGCCGCGAGGTCGTCGTCACGGTCGTCCTGCCACTCCCCGAAGACGGGTTCGAGTGGTGCCTCCCAGCCTGCGATCGCACCGCGAAATCGACTCCGCGAACAACTCGAGCTCGGAGTCGATCGCGAACCTCATGCTCCCACCTCTGCCAGCACGGCCTGCGTATCGGCGCCGAGAGCCGGTGCAGGCCGCGTTGCGGCCGGATCCGCCCTGTCCAGTCGGAAGACCCCGCCGAGCATCGTGACGGGCCCGAGACCGGGCTGCTCGACGTCCTGGAGCAGGCCGTTCGCGCGCACCTGCGGATCGGCGTGCACGCGTCTCACGCGCGAGCACCGGTCCCGACGGGAACGCCCGCCGCCGCGAGCCGCGCCAACCAGGTCTCCACCGGCAGCTCCGCGATCTCTTGCTCGACCGCTCGCTGTCAAGCGTTGCTTCGCCGTGTGCTCCTCTGGATCCGCGGGCACGAGGTCGGGCGACGCGACCGTCGGATCGTCCAGGCCGAAGAGCGCGAGGAGCGCCTGCCGCTGTGCGAGGTTGAGACAGGCGACCGCGAGGAATCCGTCGGCCGCCTCGTAGCAGCGGTAGTACGGGTTCATCGCCAGACCACCCGCGATCTCGTCGGCCCGGGCGGTGAGATCGCTGCGGGTCGCTGCCACGGCGCTCGTGGCAGCCTCACCCTCGAGCCAGACGAGATCCTGGATCTGCACGGCGAGCGCGGCGCCGAGCAGCGACACCTCGACGAGCTTTCCCTCGCCTGCCGCTTTCGCCCGTACGAGCGCCGCCAGGACACCGGTCGCGAGCAGATGCCCCGCCGTCAGATCGGCCATCGGAATACCCCCGGCGCGTACGGGAACCCGTGTCGCCGTGGGAGGCGTGCGAGGTGAGCAGCCCGGAGCGTCCCTGTGCGACGAGGTCGTACGCCGGCGCCCCGGCGAGGGGACCGTGCGGGCCCGAACGAGGTGACGATGCCGACGACGAGCGATGGGTGGGCGTTGTGCAACTCCTCCCAGGCGAGCCCGAACGCCTCCGCGCGCGCCGGCGGCGCGTTGTGCACGACGACGTCGGCCGTCGCGACGAGCTTCGCGAGCGCAGCTCGACCGGCGGTCGACTTGAGGTCGAGGACGACCGACCGCTTGCCGCGATTGAGCGGGACGAAGTAGCGGCCGACTCCGGGAGCAACGGGCATCACGCGCCGGTAGGCGTCACCACCCGGCGGCTCGACCTTGATCACCTCGGCGCCGAGCTCGGCCAGGAGCGAGCCCGTCAGCGGCCCGGCCACGTACTGGGCGACCTCGACGACCCGCACTCCGTCGAGCGGCAGCGCTCATCGGAGACCGAGGCCTCGCCGTGCGATCACGAGCTGCTGCACCTCGGCCGTGCCGCCGGCGATCGTCGAGCCGACGGACGCGCGATAGAGCGCAGCGGCACGGCCCTGGATCGCCGCCTCGGGCGAGGCATCGCCGAGACCCTCGAGGCCGAGCAGGTCGATCGACGCGTCGCCGACCCGTTGCATCAGCCGTGCGCCTGCGAGCTTCGCCATCGCCGAGGTCGCGCTCCCGGGTAGGCCCCGGTCGAGCATGTCGGCCGCCCGGAACGAGAGCAGCCGGGCTGCCTCGAGCTCCCCGCACAGCCGGAGCAGCCGGCGATGTGCCTCCCCGTCGAGCCGACCGGTCTCGCGTAACCGCTCCTCGACCGCGTCGAGCACCCAGGCGACGCCGCCGATCTTCTCGGCCGTCACCCGCTCGAAGTCGAGCGTGTACATGAGCACGTCCCAGCCGCCGTTCACCGCGCCGACGAGATTCGCTGCGGGGATCTCGACGGCGTCGAGGAACGTCTCGCAGAGGTACCCGCCGCCGAGCGTCGGGAACGTTCGCACCTCGATTCCGGGCGTGTCGACCGGGCAGACGAGCACTGAGATGCCGCGGTGCTTCGCGTCGTGGTCGGTGCGCACGGCGAGGTAGATCCAGTCGGCGAGCTGCGCGCTCGACGTCCAGATCTTGTGACCCGTGACGACGAATGTGTCGCCATGCAGCTCCGCCCGAGTCGTCAGGGACCCGAGATCACTGCCGGCGCCAGGCTCCGAGAAGCCCTGGCAGAAGACGAGCTCGCCGCGCGCGATCGGCGGCAGGAGCTGCTCTACGAGCGCGGGCGCCGCAAAGCGCTCGATTGCGGCACCGATCGTCTTGTACGACAGCAGGTACGAGGAGAGCGGCAGCCAGTGATAGCCGAACACCTCCTCGACGAGCGTCGCCGTCAGGCGGGAGAAGGCGCGCCCGCCGAGAGCGACGGGCCACGACATCCCGATCCAGCCCGCTTCGCCGAGTGCACGGTTGACCTCGATCGAGTCGCCGTCCGACAGCATTCCCTGGCGCCACCATTCGCGGTCGCTCTCGAGCAGGGGCCGCAATCCGGCGCAGAAGGTGGCCGCGTCGGCCCGGAGCGCGCTCTGCTCGGCTGTCGGTTGCAGGTGCACCGCTGCCCGACCCTACCTGGGAGGATTGCGCGGATGGAGCACCGGCGCACCTGGATCACCGTCGCAGACGGCACGCGACTCGCGGCCCGGCTCTGGCTGCCGGCGGGCCTGCCCGCGCCCGTCCTGCTCGAGGCTCTTCCCTACCGGATGGACGACCTCACCGCCTCGTATTCCTCCGAGTACGAGCGGTTGTGCGACGAGGGTGGTTTCGTCGTCTGTCGCCTCGACATCCGCGGCACCGGCTCGTCCGGCGGCCTCGCTACCGACGAGTACACAGCCGAGGAGCACGACGACATCTGTCAGGTGATCGCGTGGCTGGCGGAGCAGGAGTGGTCGAACGGTCGGGTCGGGATGTACGGCACGTCGTGGTCGGGGTTCAACTCGCTTCAGGTCGCCTGCCTGCGCCCGCCGGCGCTCGGCGCGATCGCCCCGATCTATGCCTCCGACGACCGCTACACCGACGACGTCCACTACATGGGCGGCGCCCTCAAGGCGGTCGATCTCGTCGACTGGGTGCTCTACATGGTCGCCTGCAATGCCCTCCCCCCCGTGCCCGCCGTCTTCGGCGCCGGCTGGCGAGAGGAATGGGCGCGCCGCGTGGACGACGTCGACCCGTGGCTGCTGCGTTGGCTCGAGGAGCAAGCCGACGGGCCGTACTGGCGCCACGGCTCGGTGCGGCCGGATTACGCCAGGATCGCCTGCCCGACCATGATCGTGGCCGGCTGGGCGGACGGGTACACGAACATCGTCTTCCGCGGCCTCGAGGCCCTGACCTGCCCGAAGCGCGTGATCCTCGGCCCCTGGGGCCACGGCTCCACGGCCACCGCGTTGCCCGGCCCGCACATCGACCTGGTCCCGGAGCTGATCCGCTGGTTTCGGCGCTGGCTCGCCGACGAGGCGAACGGCGTCGACGAGGAGCCGCCGATCGTCGTCTTCGCCCGCCGCTCGACCCGGCCGGCTCCCGATCTTGCGGAAATGCGCGGCGAGTGGCGCGAGCGAGCCGACCTGGCCGCCGGAGCGCCTCGAGGAGCGCGTGCTGCGAGCCGACGGAACAGGCACCGACACGATCCATGTGCGCGGTGACGTCGGCCGCGCGGCGTGGATCTCCTGTGCCGGCCGGCTCCCGTGGGGTCTTCCGGACGATCAGCGCTTCGACGATGCGCTTTCTCTCACGTACGACTGGGAGCCGCTCGCTGCCGACCTCGACGTGATGGGCCACCCACGCGTGCGCCTCACCGTCACTTCATCCGTGCCGGTCGCGTACCTCGCCGCCCGGCTCTGCGACGTCTTCCCCGACGGCACCTCTGCGCTCGCGTGTCGCGGGTCGCTCAATCTCACCCACCGCGACGGGCACGACGCGCCGGTCGCGCTCGAGCCGGGTGCGCCGACCGAGATCGAGATCGAACTGGAGGCGACCTCGTGGGTGTTCGAGCAAGGGCACAGGGTGCGGCTGTCGCTGGCGGGTTCGGACTGGCCCAACCTCTGGCCGCCGCCGAGCGGCGCGCCGCTACAGGTCGAGCGCTCGAGCGTCGAGCTCGCGCTGCCGGTGCTCAACGGGCCGCCCCTGCTGCCGCCTCCGGCGCTCCCGCCGACGACCGGCAAGGACGCGCACGCCCCCGACACGGACAGCGGACAACCTCCGGTCGTCTGGAGGTTCGAAGACGACCAGATGGAGCACGAGTCCCGCGCGGTGACGGGCTCCGGCTCCGCCTACGAGGCACCTTTCGGCGGGCAGGTCGAGGAGCGGTACGAGGGCACTGTGGGCGTGTCCAAGGACGATCCGGCAGCTGCCTGGGCGCGTGGCCGAACCGTGTATCGCGTCACCTGGCCCGAGGGCGACGTGCGCACGGAGGCAACGCTCGAGGTTCGCTCGGATCGGGCGGCCTACCACGTCGTCGTCGAGCTCGTCGCCGAGGAGCTCGAACCTGAAACGGATCAGACTGGATTCCGCCGCCGCGTGCGACGTTTCGAGCGCACGTTCGCACGCCGCCTCGCCTGAAGGCCGCCGACGGTCGTCGAGGCTCCCGCTCGCCCTTACAGGAGGATGCAGGCCGCCCGATGATTCGGGCCAGCACCTGCCACGTCTCGCAGCTCCGGATCGACCTCCTTGCAGCGGGCCTCGGCGACCGGGCAGCGGGGATGGAAGCGGCAGCCGGAGGGCACGTGGACGGGGTTCGGCGTCTCGCCCGTCAGGATCTGCGGGACGGTTTGCTGGTCGGGGTCGCGCCGGGGGACGACCGAGATCAACGCCTTCGTATACGGATGCTGCGGGTGACGGACGACCTGCTTCGCCGGGCCCTCCTCCACGATCCGCCCGAGGTACATGACCGCAATCCGGTCCGCGAAATGCGCCGCGGTCGAGAGATCGTGGGTGATCATGAGAACGCCCATCCCCTCCTTGCGGAGCCCGTCGAGGAGCGCCAGGATCCCCGCCCGCACCGAGACGTCCAACATCGAAACGGGCTCGTCCGCGATCAACAGCTTCGGTTCGAGGACGAGTGCCGCCGCGATCGCGACTCGCTGCCGCTGGCCCCCCGAGAGCTCATGTGGAAAGCGGTCGATGAAGAGGTCCGTCGGTGTCAATCCGGCCCGCTCCATCGCCTCGCGCACCTTGTCCTCGCGAGCATCCTTCGAGGCGGCGAGCCCGTGCACACGAATCGGCTCCTCGATGGTGTCACGCACTGTGAATCGGGGGTCGAGCGACTCGTACGGATCCTGGTAGATGATCTGGATCTCGCGCCGAAAAGGCCGAAGCTCGCGAGCTCCGAGGCTGCCGATCTCGGTGCCGCGGAAACGGATCGAGCCCCCCTCGTTCTCGACCATGCGGATCACGGTCTGCGCGGTGCTGGTCTTGCCGCAGCCGGACTCGCCGACCAGCGCCACCATCTCACCGGCGCCGACGGAGAACGAGACGCCGTCGACCGCCTGCACGGTCAACGCGGGGCGCCGCGCGATCGTACCGAGCACCCCGCGCGGGATCGGGTAGCGGGTGACGAGCCCTTCGACCTCGAGCAGTCGCGCGTCCGCCCCGCCCGCCGTGCTCACGACGCGGCCTCCGTCATCGTCGCATCGTTGAGATGACAGCGCGCCTGATGACCTGGCACGGGCTCGAGGCGGCGCGGGCGGACGGTTGCGCAAGGCGCGAATGCCGAGTCGCAGCGCGGTCGGAAGGGGCAGCCGACGAGCTCACGATCGAGCCGGGGGGGCGCCCCGGGAATCGAGATGACCTCGTCGTCTCCGAGCAGGTCGGGGGTCGCCGAAAACAGCATCCGGGTGTATGGGTGCCGCGCGTCGTGGAAGATCGTCGACATCCCGCCCATTTCCACGATCTCGCCGGCGTACATGACCGCCGCCCGGTCGCACACCTGGGCCACGACGGGCAGGTCGTGCGTGACGAGGATCACGCTCAGGCCGAGCTCCTTGCCCAGGGTCGTGCTCAGCTTCAACAGGAGCTCGAGGATCTGCGCCTGCACCATCACGTCGAGCGCGGTCGTCGGCTCGTCGGCCAGGAGCACCCGCGGCGAGCACGCGAGTGCCATCGCGATCGCGGCCCGCTGACGCATACCGCCGGAAAACTCGTGTGGGTAGCGATCGGCGCGGTCGCCCGCGATCCCGACGAGCTCGAGCAGCTCTCGGACCCGCGCCCGCGCCTCCCTTCCTTTCGCCAGCCCATGGGTTTCCATCGGCTCGGTGATCTGGTCCCCGATCGTCTTGACCGGGTTGAAGGCGTTCATCGCGCCCTGAAAGACCATCGAGATGTCTTTCCACCGATGCGGACTGATCGAGTCCTCGCCACGGGCAAGGATGTCCTCACCGTTGAGTACGACCTTCCCGGAGACAGAGGCCGTGGGTGGCAGCAGGCCCATCATCGCGAGGATGGTGGTCGTCTTGCCGCAACCGGACTCGCCTACCAGCCCCATGCGCTCGCCCTCGTGCAGGTCGAAGCTGACCCCCTGGACAGCGTGCAGTTCGTTGCCGCCCTGAAGGTCGAACCAGACGTGGAGATCCTCGACCCTGACGACGGGCTCCTGGATGCTCACTCCGCACCCGTCTTTCCACCCAGCGGACGGAGCCGGAAACGCCGGACCGACAGGTGGCCGACCTTCAGCCGCGGGTTGAGAGCGTCTTCCACCGACTGGCCCACCATCGTGCAGGCGAGGATCACCACGGTGACGCACACCCCCGGCGGCACGATCGCCCACCAGGCGTTGTTGATCGTTGCTTCTCCCGTGAACGCATTCTCGATCAGCCGACCCCAGGAGATCGTGCTGGGGTCGCCGAGACCGAGGAAGGTGATGAACGTCTCGGCGAAGATGGCGAGCGCGATCATCAGGACGGTGTTGGCGACGAGAAGCGGCGTCACCTGCGGCAGCACGTGCTTGAACACGATCCGGCGGTTGCCGGCACCAAGCGCCCGAGCGCGCTTCACGTAGACGCGTTCTCGGACGCTTTTCACCTGGGCGCGAATCAGCCGGGCGGTGCTCGTCCAGTAGATGATGCCGATGATCACGACGATGTTGATCAGGTTCCGACCGAACAGAGCGGCCGCGATGATCATCAACGGGATGTCCGGGATCACGAGCATGTAGTCGGTGAAACGCATCAGCACCGTGTCGGTGGCACCACCGAAGAACCCCGAGAGCACGCCGACCGTGCCGCCGATCACGATCGCCACGAGCGCGGCCACGAAGCCCACCCCGAGCGAGACGCGGCTGCCCGCTATCAGCAGCGAGAGCATGTCGCCGCCGCCGTCGTCCGTTCCGAGCCAGTGGGCGCTGCTCGGCGCCTGATAGACGGGACCCGTCTTGGCGGTTGGGTCGTACGGCTCGAGGAAGGGAGCGAAGATCGCGACGAGGACGAAGAACGCGAGGATGCCCAGTCCCGCCATCGCCTGCCGGTTCCCGACGATCGCCGTGCGCACGAAGCCGCGCCGGCTGCTCTGCGCGATCCCTTCGGCGAGGGCCCCCTCATCGGCAGCCTGCAGCGGTTCGATCAGGCTCATGCCGTAACCCGCGGATCGAACCGGAAATACAGCAGGTCGGCGACGAGGTTGAAGAAGATCACCGACAGCGTCAGCAGCATGAAGATCGCCTGGAGCAGCGGGAAGTCGCGCTTGTCGATCGCCTCCACCGTCAGCAGCCCGAGGCCCGGGTAGGAAAAGACGTACTCGACGATGATCGAGCCTCCGATGATGAAGCCCAGGGAGAGAGCGACGAGCGTGATGATCGGCAGCATCGCATTGCGAAGCCCGTGCTTACGGACGATCGTCCAGTTGCTCAGGCCCTTGGCCCGCGCCGTCAGCACGTAGTCCTCTCCAAGCGTCTCGAGCATCGCCGACCGGACGATCAGGGCATAGTCGCCGTAGAGAACGAGGCCGAGCGTCAGCGCCGGGAGGATCATGTGCCGGAGACGGTCGACGAAGATGTCCCACGTCGAGGCGTCGGTGAAGAGGCCCAGGGTCGGCGTCTTGATGCCCGACGTCGGCAGCCCGACGGCGCTCGCGACGAAGAAGATCAGCATCAGGCCGAGCCACTGCGTGGGCATCGAATAGAACGCGAGCGCCGTGAAGAGGCCACCCTTGTCGGCGAACGTGCCCCGTCGCCAGGCGGCGACGACGCCGACGAGGATCCCGAAGACGATCGAGAAGAGCGTGCCGAGCGCGATCATCGGCAGCGAGTTCTTGATCGGGTCGATCAGCTCGCCGCCGACCGGCTTCTCGGAAGGCACGGATTTACCGAGATCGAGATGCGCGAGATCCGACAGGTAGAGCTTGTACTGCACCCACAGGGACTCGTCGAGCCCGAGGTCCCGACGCTGGGCCTCCTTGAACGCCTTGCTGCACTGCTTGCAGCGAAGTGCCGAGACGGCATCGCCGGAGAGCGCACGGAAGAGCACGAAGTTGAGGGTGACCGCGATGAAGACCGTGAGGATCGCGTACGCGATCCGTCTCACGATGTAGTCGGATCCCCTCACCTCAGTGCTCCTCCGCTCCTCTCCGGTGGGTCATGCGGTCACGATTGTCGGGGCGAGGTGTAGTAGAGCTTCGAATAGGCGTTGAGCTCAGGATGGAAGTCCGTCCACGTCTTCAGGTGGGCGTCGATGAACTCCTCTTCGACGAGTTGGGTGTAGTAGAAGTTGTCGTAGACGACCTTCTGCATTGCGTACACGACCTTCTGGCGCTTGGCCGGATCGACGGTCGTGCCCTGCTGCTGGTACAGCTTGTCGTAGGCCGGGTTGTTGACGCCGGTGTCGCTCCAGGAGCACCACTGGGGCTTCGTGAGCACCGAGAGCATGAAGTCGGGGTCGATGTACCCGACCCAGTCCCACATGGCGATGTCGAACCCCGTGTACTGCTTGCTCTCAGGCCCCGAGCAGTCCCCTGTCTCGAGCGCATAGGTGGCGGTCGTGTCACCGCCGACCTTCTGCGTCACCTTGACGCCGAGCTTGGCGAAGCCGTCGCGGACGATGTCGAACTCTCGGTCGACGTTGAAGTCGGTCGAGGTCGGCGTCAGGATCTCGTACTGCATCGGGTGCGCCGGCTGGGCGTTCGCACCGGTCGTCGCAGGGGCGACGCGGATGCCGTTCGAGCCCCTCTTGAAGCCGAGCTTGTCGAGCGCGGTGTTGGCCGCCGCGCAGTCGTACTCGAGCGGCCCCAGGTTCGGGTTCTCGAGCTCGCCGGCGATGTGTCCGACGATGCTGTCGACCTTGGTCGCGTAGCCCGCGAAGACGACGTCGACGATCTGATCACGGTCGACGCACATCGAGAGGGCCTTCTTCACCGCGGGTTGGAGCAGCTCGCGGTTCTTTGGCTTGGCCGGGTTCGAGTTCCAGGTGATGTTGGTCGTCTCGGAGCCCGGGACGGACGACACTACGAGGTTGGCTTCCTTTTTCACCGCGTTCACGGCCTTGAACGGCACCTGGTCGGCCCAGTCGATGTTGCCCGCCTTCAAGTCGGCGATGACCGCATCGGCGTTCGTGTAGTACGTGAGCGCGACACCCGAAGCGTGTGAGGGCGGGCCGTAGAAACCCGGGTAGGGCTTGAACGCCGTCGTCCCCTTCTTCTCGTACTGGGAGATCGTGTACGCACCGCCGCTGACGATGGGCAGGTGGAGCTCCGGGTGGAACGTCTTCAGCCCCTTGCCGTCGGAGCCGGCGATCTTCTGCCAGACGTGCTTCGGCACGATCCAGAACTGCTCGAGCTGGGCCAGGACGTTCCCCACCGGCGACTCGTAGTGGATCACGAGGGTGGTGGGGTCGGTCGCCTCCGCGCTCTTGACGTGCGCCAGCGTCGTGGCGAGCTGCGCCGTCGCCCCCGCCGCATACTTGACGGTCGTGTTGATCGTCCAGGCCGCGTCCGTCGCGGTCATGGGCTGGCCGTCCGACCACTTCGTGTCCGGCCTCAGGTGGAACGTCCAGTCCTTGCCGTCGGCCGACGTCTCCCACGAGCTGGCCCAGTCACCCTCGAACTTCATCCCGACGCCGTACTGGACGAGCTGCGGGTAGATCATCAGCATCGCGTTGTAGGACTGCGACTCGATGTAGTTGAAGGGGTTGAGCGAGTCGATGTACTGGATCGTGCCGATGCGCAGCACGGGACTCGTCGACGCACCGCTCGTCGTCCCGGCGGTCGTCGTGGCACCGCCCGTTGTCTCGTTGCTCGACGATCCGCCGCCGCATCCCACGACCGCCGTGAGGGCAACCGCCGCCAGTGCCACTCCCATCACCGTGCGCGCTCTCATCTCGAAGTCTCCTTCTCTCGCTCTGCGGTCATCGCCATGTCGGCGTCGTTGTGGTCAGTCGTAGCGCCACTCGTCCTGTCTGTCCCTCGGTGGAGTCGTCGCGTCCACTATCACGCATTCGGGTACCGCCGTGTCCACGGCCGGGCTCGCCAGCATCGCTCACAGGAGGTACCAGTCGAGGAGCTGTTCCACGCGGCGGTAGAAGTCGATCTGGGGGCCGGCCCGCAGAAAGCCGTGCGCTTCGGTCGGATAGGTGACGTACTCGAAGGTCTTGGCGCGGCTGCGCAGGGCCTCGACGAGCTCGGCGGACTGGCAAGGATGCACGCGCTCGTCACGTTCTCCGGTCGCGATCAGCAACGGCACTGCGATGCGGTCGATGCGCAGGATCGGCGAGCCCCGTAGCCAGGCATCGCGGTTCCGGGAAGGGTGCCCCAGCATGTTCTCGCCGCTGTAGTAGACGCCGGCCCGGTCGCCCTGAGACCACGATGTCAAGAGGTTGCAGTCGCCGTACTTGCACACGGCCGCGCGAAAGCGCTCACCCGCATCCTCGACGACGGAACAAAGCGCCATATACGAGCCATAGCTCGCTCCGAAGACGGCGAGCCGCCCGCCGTCGACCCACGGGAGCGTCCTGAGGAAGTCGGCGGCGGCCAGGCAGTCGTGCATGTCACCTCCGCCCCAGTCATCGAAGTTCATGCGCTCCACCGCTCTTCCACGCCCGGTCGATCCGCGGAAGTTGAGCGCGAGCCACGCGTAGCCCTTGTCCACGAAGTACTGCGCGTGACCGTCCCACTCGTCGCCGTAGCACTCGGTGGGACCTCCGTGCGGGTACACGACGGCGGGAACGGGCTGCTCATCGCTCGCAACCGGCGGCCGAAACAGCAGCGCCTGCACCTCGAACCCGTCGGACGACCGGAACCAGACTTCCTCGGGCGTCACGTGCGGGGCGGCCCTGACGGCGGCGGGCGCCGGCGTCAGAAGCGCCTTGACGGTGCCGTCGGGTGCGACGCGCCGGAGCTCCGGTGGCGTTGCGTGATCCTCATACGTGACGACGAGCGAGCCGTCGGGAGCCCAGCACGGCGCACCGTAGGCACCGCCGCGGGCACGTAGGTCGATCTCACCCGTTGCGACGTCGACCGTGACGAGGTCGTGGCGGCCCCCGAGTGAGCACACCGCGGCGATCGAGTCCCCGGCCGGGCTCCAGTGCAACTCCGAGACGTCCGCCTGGGGCTCTGCGAGCACGTGATCGATCCCCGCAGCGATGTTATAGAGGTGCACGGCGTACCACTCGCCGCGCTGCGCCGAGAAGGCGAGCGTGCCGCCGTCGGGCGACCACGTGGGCTTCGTGTCGCGGGTGGCCACCTCCCCGGTGAGCCCGTTTGCCTCGCCGCTCGCGACGTCGACGACGCGGATGTCGCTCCGGTTGAGGTCGTCGAGGTGCCGGAAGCTGAAGGCGACCGTACGACCGTCGGGCGAGACCACCGCCTCCTCCTCGTCGCCCCTGCGCTCGAGACCGGGCGCGGTGCGGACGAGCGGCTGGGGCCAGGGGTCCGCCAGCTCGATGACCGTGAGCCGCGACTGATCGTCGCGCTCGGCGGTGACGACAAGCCGATCGTTCCCGAGCCACACCGGGCTGCCCGCCTCCACCAGCCTTCGCGGCACGCCACCGGTGCTCGGCACGATCTCGATCCAGCCCTCGTTCGCATAGGCGACCTGCCGTCCGTCGGGCGAGAGCGCGGGCGTCGTGTCCTCCCAGTAGGGCATAGGGTCGCGCCCCGTCGTCAGCCGGCGCAGCTCTCCGGACTCGACCTCGAGCGTCCACACGTCCGATGTCTCGCGGTCGTGCACGAAGACGATCGAGCGGCCGTCGGCGGAGGGCGCGAGCGACCGCGGCCGCTCGGTCGCGGCGATCGCCTCGAGACGCCAGTGAGGGGGCGCAGCCGGCCCGCGTCGCGTCGGCGTCGGCACGCCCCCGTACTCTTCCGTACCGATCCAGACCGAGAGCGGCTCAGCCATCTCAGTTTCGTCCCTCCTCGAGACCTTCCAGCGTGGCGAGCACGAGCCCTCCGATCGAGGCAAGATCGTAGCCACCTTCCTGTACGACGACGCAAGGCACTCCATGGTTGGCGACGATGGCCCCTGCCTCTCGGTAGCCGGCGCGCGTCACCCGGAGCGGGCTCTCGGGATCAGCGTCGGCGGCATCGACCCCGAGCGCGAGGACGAGCGCCTCGCAGCCGTTGTTGCGAGCCGCCTGCGCGATCTCCGCCACCGCGGCGAGCCAGTCCCGATCTCCCGCACCAGGCTGCAACGGCACGTTCAGGTTGGCTCCGCGGCCGGGTCCCCCTCCGCGCTCTCCGGCCCCGCCGAGGAAGTGCGGGAACCAGCCCGTCGCCGGGTCGACGTGCACCGAGCAGGTGAATACGTCGTTCCGCTCCCAGAAGATCTCCTGGGCCCCGTTTCCGTGATGGGCGTCGACGTCGACGATGCCGACGCGAGCGGCCCCGAGCTCGCGCAGACGCTGCGCTGCGATCGCCGCGTTGTTCAGGTAGCAGGAGCCGCCGTAGGCGGCATGCGTCACGTGATGCCCGGGCGGGCGGCAGCAGGCGTAGGCGGCGGTCGCCCCGGCGGCGACCAGGTCGGCCGCGGTCAGAGCCGTATCGGCGGCCGCTCTTGCGGCCTCCCAGGTGCCGGGCCCGATCGGCGTCATCGTGTCGAAGCAGAACGCTCCTGGCCGGGCCCACACGGCCGCCGGCACGAGCGGCTCGATCCCGCCCATCATGCCGGGGTGAGGAAAGATGTAGGGGACGACGCTGTCCTGCCCGGGGTCTTCGGGGAGCCCGGCTGCATCCCAGTCCCGCCAGGCGCGGGCGAGGAATGCGACCAGACCCCGATCGTGCACCGCTTCGACGGCGGCGTCGTCGTGACGCACGGCCGTCACCACGTCGGCTCCCGCCGCCACGAGCGTCGCCCGGATCGCCTCGGCCCGGGCGGCCACCTCCGCCGCAGGGGTTTTGACACCTACCCAGATCTCTGCCGCCGGCTCGTGCAACCGATGGTCGTCCGACCACACGAGCGGGATCGACAGCGCCATGGCGGCGACCCTACTAGCGCGAGGTAGGCTCGGCCGGGTGAACGAAGCGACGCTGCGCGAACACGGTCTTCGGATCGGGCACCTCGAGACCGGAGCGGTGAACGCGGTCACGGATGTTCCGGGCGTTCGGGTCGGACACGTGACGGTGGCACGCGACGAGCCGGCCCCACCCGACGGGCGGGGAGTCGCCCGCACCGGCGTCACCGCCGTCCTGCCCGGGGCCGAAGCCTCGCTGTTCCGTCGCCCGGTTCCCGCAGGGGTGGCGGCTCTGAACGGGGCGGGAGAGCTGACCGGCTTCCTTCAGATCTCCGAGTGGGGCATGATCGAGACCCCGCTGCTGCTCACCTCGACGATGGCGGTCGGCCGCGTCTTCGACGGTGCCGTCGCGGCTGCGTGCAAGGCCGACTCGGCAGTCGGGGTCGACAACGTCGTGATACCGGTCGTCGGCGAGTGCGACGACAGCTGGCTGAACGATGCGCGCACCGTGCAGGTCGAGGCGGCGGACGCCGCCCACGCGATCGGCAATGCACGCGAAGGAGCCGTCGAGCAGGGGTGCGTCGGCGCAGGCACCGGCATGGTCGCGTTCGACTGGAAGGGTGGCATCGGTTCCTCGAGCCGTCTCGTCCCCGAGGTCGACGCGACGGTCGGCGTGCTCGTACTGGCGAACTACGGCTCCGCACAGGATCTGCGAATCGACGGCGTGCCGGCCTTCCCGACCGTCGGCGTCGGCCTCGAGCCACGCCCCCCGGCCGGGAGCTGCATCGTGATCGTCGCCACCGACGCGCCGTTGCAGTCCGCGCAACTCGAGCGCGTCGCTCGTAGAGCAGGGCTCGGCCTGGCGCGGACGGGCTCCGTCGCCCATCACGGCAGCGGTGAGATCTTCCTCGCGTTCTCGACCGCGACGACCAATCGGGACGAACGGCCTCCGCTGCGGGTCGAACGGGCCGTGGTTCCGGACGGTCATCTCAATCCGCTTTTCGCCGCCACGGTGGAGGCGACCGAGGAGGCGGTGCTCAACGCTCTTTGGGCGGCCGTCGACACGACGGGACGGGACGGACGGCTCGTGCGCGCGCTTCCACACGAGCCGGTGCTGACGCTTCTGCGGAAGCACGGGCGGCTGGACGCCAGGCTTTAGCCTGACGTCCAGCGAACTGCGGCGACTGCTCTTCTCGGACATGCGACGCCAGGCTGAAGCCTGGCGTCGGAACTGAAGCCTCGCCTCGCAGGCCGGGTCTCGCGTCTAGAGCCGCCCCGAGCGGGCAATCCCCCAGACGAGCCAGACCGCGAAGATGCCGGACAACATGAAGCCGACGAACGAGAGCAGGTGCAGACCAACGACGTGCGGGCCGTTCTTGGCCAGGACTCCGACGATCGAGGATCCGACGAGCCCGCCCAGCACGATCAGCGCCACCGCGATGCGGTTCACCGCATGGTCGATGTGGTAGGTGAGGTCGTCGAAGCCGGGGTTCCGGATCTGGATCTCCAGATTCCCCCGGCGGGTCTGCTCCATCACGTCGCGCAGCTGATACGGCAGCTCACGCGCGACGCCCGCAAGCTCCCGCATCTCCGCCTGGGCGCGGAGTGACATGCGCCCAGGCGAGAACCGCTCCGCCAGCAGCCGACGCGCGTAGGGGCGCGCCACTTCGAAAACGTTGAACTCGGGGTACAGCTCGACTGCGACTGCGCCGAGCGTCGCGATCGCCTTGTCGAGGATCACGAACCGGCTCGGCAGCCTGAGGTTGAGCGAATAGATCAGCTGAAGGCCCTCACGAATCACCTCGATCGGGTCGATGCTCGAGAGGCTCGATCCGTAGTAGCGGTAGAACAGCTCCTCGATCGCCGCACGCAGCTCGTCCTCCCGCTCCTTGGGGTAGCGCAAGCCGAGCTCCGACAGGCGACGGGGTATCGCGTCGACGTTCTCGGTCGCGGCGTCGATGAAGAGGCGCGTCAGGCGCGTCATGTCCTCATCGGTCAGGCGTCCTGCCAGGCCGAAGTCGACGAGCCCGATCCGACCGTCGTCGAGGAGCAGGATGTTCGCGGGATGCGGATCGCCGTGGAAGAAGCCGTGCCGGAAGATCATCGTCATCCAGGCGTCGGTCATCCGGTAGGCGAGCTCACGTCGCTCCTCCGGCGAGTGCCCGTCGAGATCGAGATCCGCGAACTGTGTCCCTTCGAGGAACTCGAGGGTCAGGACCCGTCCCGACGAGTAGCGCCAGATCACCTTCGGCACCACCACTTCGGTCGAGCCGCCGAAATTTCGCCGGAACGTCTCGGCATTCCGCGCCTCGTGCTGGTAGTCGAGCTCCTGCCGAATCGAGCGGCTGAACTCGTCGACCAGAGCTTCGGCGTCGATGAAGTCGAGTGCATGCACGCGCTCGCGGACGACGCGGGCGGCGGACCGCATCAACTGGAGGTCGGACTCGATCTGGCGTGGCGCCTCCGGTCGCTGGACCTTGACGACCACGGCGTCGCCGGTCGGCAGCGTCGCGCGGTGGACCTGACCGATCGACGCGGCAGCGATCGGGGTCTCGTCGAAAGTGAGAAAGGCCTGCTCGATCGTGAGCTCCAGCTCCTCCTCGATCACGCGTCGGACGTCGGCGAACGCGATCGGCGTAACATCGTCCTGCAGGCCTCGCAACTCGGCAACGATGTCGGGGGGTATCACGTCGGGCCGGGTCGAGAGGAGCTGGCCGAACTTGACGAACGTCGGGCCGAGCTCGTCGAGCATCTCTCGCAGGCGGCGCCCGCGGTCGGCGAGTTGCGTCCCGTCATTGCTGCGGCGCCGGTCGATGAGATAGCCGAAGCCGTGGCGGGTCGCGACCCGCCCGATCTCGGACAGCCGGCCGATCCTCCGCTGAGGTCTGGCCGTCTCGGTCGTCCTGCGGTCTTCCGTGGTCATAGCGTCGCCGCGGGGGCTCTCGAAGGCGCCGGGCCTACCCGGGGGGTTTTTCGAGCAGGCGCACCCGATGCTCGAGTTGCGCGACCCGGAGCGCGAGATCGTCCGCCTCCTCGCGCCGAACGAGCCCGAGGCGCCGCAGGGCCTTCTCCGCCGTCTCTGACGGGACCGAGCCGAGCCGTTCTACCTCGGCCCGCCAGCTCGCGACCATATCACGCACGGCATCCCGCATCTCGTCCCGCTCGATCCCGACGCGGCGCGCAAGATCGTCGGCGAGGTCGTCGACCGCCTCGGCCGTAAGCGAAACCCATCCGAGCCCGGCGAGCAGGAGCTGCTCGAGGGAGCGAGGCTCGGCGTTGCCGTTCCTGTCCATGGCGGGAGTGTACGCGGAAGAGCGAGGCGATCCGAGGGCGACGCTACCTGGCCCGGCCGTGCGGGCGGCTGGAGCGCCGTGCGCGGCGGCGGTCGCGGCCCGCCGAGCTCGCGGGAGCCGGTGAGGCCACCGCCGGTGGGGCGGCTTCGGGCGCTTCGGGAGCGAGAAGCTCCTCGGCTTCGGCGGCGAGCGTCGGTGTATCGAGAACGACCGCACCGCCGACCGACTGCACCTCGGCCACCTCTTCGTGCTTGCGACGGGCGAACTCCGGCTCGCGCTCCTTGATCCAGTCGAGCAACGGAGCCGCGACGAAGATCGACGAGTACGCACCCGACGAGATGCCGATCAGAAGGGCGAACGCGAAGTCGTTCAGCGTGGCGCCGCCAAAGACCAGCAGCGCGACGATCGGCAGCAGGGTGATGAACGTGGTCGCGAGCGAACGCGGGATCGTCTCCCACAACGACACGTTCGTGATCTGCCGGAACGAGCCCCGCTTCATCAGCGGGATGTTCTCCCTGATCCGGTCGAAGATGATGATCGTGTCGTAGATGGAGTAGCCGAGCACGGTGAGCACAGCGGCGACCGTCGCGGTCGTCACCTCCCGCCCGAGCAGGGCGTAGATCCCGACGGTGATCAGGACGTCGTGGATCAGCGCCACGATCGCGGGTACCGCGAACTGCCACTGGAAGCGGAGCGAGATGTAGCCGACGATCAGGAGCAGCGAGACGATGATCGCGAGGATGGCCGAGCGTGCGATCTGGCGACCGAAGCTCGAAGACACGTTCTTGACCCCGAACGCGTCCGCCTGCACCGTTCGTTTCAGATCCGCCTGGAACTCGGCGGCTTCTGCGGACGTGAGCGCCTTGGTGCGGACCTGGAAGCTCTTGTAGCTCCCGTTGGTCGAAGACCCACGCCCCTGGATCTGGGCGTTCGCCTGCCCGACACGCGCAGCCTGCGCGCGCACCGCCTCGAGGGACGTCGGTGTCGGCGTCTGGAACGCGATCTGGGTACCGCCCTTGAAGTCGATCCCGAGATTGAGACCTCGGATCCCGAGCGCGAGGACCGAGATCAGGATCACGGTGGCCGAGATCCCCAACCAGAGCCGCCGCCGGCTGATGAAGTCGATCTTCAGCCAGGACGGGATGCCCCCGCCCGAGGTACCGATCACCCGTGGGTTCTCCAGGAACTTCGAGCCGGCGAGGAGCGAGAGGAACGCGCGGGTGGCGAGCACGGCCGTCAGCATCGAGATCGCGGTACCGATCAGGAGCATCAGGGCGAACCCGCGCACCGACGACGTCGCGACTGCGAACAGGACGAGCGCGGTGATCGCCGTGACGACGTTGGCGTCGACGATGGTCGCGAAGCCCTTCGTATAGCCGGTCTGGATCGCCGCCTTGACGCTCCGCCCGGCGCGCGCCTCTTCCTTGATGCGCTCGAAGATGACGACGTTCGCATCGGCGGCCACCCCCAACGTCAGGACGAGACCGGCGAAGCCGGGGAGCGTCAGGGTCACATTGAAGATGAGGATCGCGGCGTAGAGAAAGGCGGCGTAGATCCCGAGCCCGAGTACCGCGATGAGGCCGAGGAAGCGATAGAAGACGAGCAGGAAGAGCGCCACGAGGAACAGACCGACGATCGCCGCCTTCTTCGCCTCGTTCAGCGAGTCCTTCCCGAGAGTGGCGGAGATCGCGGTCTGGTCGAGAGTGACGAACTCCACGGGCAAGGCGCCGGTCTGGAGGACGAGAGCCAGGTTCTTCGCCTCCTGGACGTTGCCGATGCCGGTGATCTGGGCTCCGTTCGAGCCGGAGATGCCGCCGGGATATTGCTGCCAGTCGATCGACGGCCACGACTTGATCTCGCGGTCCAGCACGATCGCGAAGTGCTGCTCGATCTTCTGGCCGCCGCCGATCGTGTTCGAGAGCAGCTTCCCGCGCTGTGCCTCCTCGCGCGTGATCTCCGCGAACTTCTTGCCGCCCTTCTTCGTGAACTGCATCGTCACGATCGGCGCCTGCGTTTGCGTGTCGAAGTCCTGCCGCGTTCCGGAGAGCTTCAGATCCGAGCCCGTCATCTCCGGGACGTCAGGGGGTGAGTACTTGAAGAGGTAGTACGAGTTCGACGTCGGGTTCGTCTCGGAGACGCCGGGACAGACGACTTCGCCCACCCCGCACGAGACGACAATCGTTCCGGGGGGCACCGCGAACAGCCTGTAGCCGTTCGGAACCTTGCCGTCGAAATTGCGGAGTGCCCGTTCCTTGGTCGCAACGGGCCCTACGACGAGCTTCTTCTTCTTGTTGAACAGATAGAACTGGTCCGATGTTCCCTTTGCCGCCAGCGCTTGCTGGCCCGCGAGGAGGTCGTAGATCGAGCTCTTGGCGACCGGGAAGCGGCTGGCGTCGATCGACGGCGGCGCCAGGTTCGCTTCGAGGTCGAAGAGCTCGAGCTGGGCCGTCTTGCCGATGATCTTGGCGGCGGCTTCGGGATCCTTGATCCCGGGCAGAGCGATCGTGATCTGATCCTTGCCCTGCGTGCGAATCTCGGGCTCGGAGACGCCGAGGCGGTCGACACGATCGCGCATGATCCCCACCGAACGAGTGAGGTCTTCTTTCGTGAGGCTGCGACCCTTCGGTGGAACGGCCTGCTTCGTGATCTCGAGGCCGCCCTGAAGGTCGAGGCCGAGCGTGGGCTTTTGGTGCAGCGGAGACGACGGCACCACCATCAGACCGACGCCGACGAGTGCGGCGGCGACCAGGGCGACGACGACGATGGCTGTGCGACGGGTCACGGTGCGGCGGGAAGGCTAGCTGCGCCCGGGTGGCGCCGCATCGTCGGCGGCACCCGGATTTACAGTTTCTTGTTCGTCGTTAACCTCTTCTACCCCTGCCGGGAGCTCCGGATCGTCCGTGACGGGCTCTGCTTCGCCGTCGACGATGTCCTCGTCGTCCACCGCGACGGCGTTCTCTTCCTCGTCTTCGTCGGGCTTGACGACCGTCGCAAGCCCCCGGCGCGCGACGCGGACGTGGATCCCATCGGCGATCTCGACGATCAGGTCTCCACCGTCTTCCTCCGGCTCGAGCTCTTGCACGATCCCGTAGATGCCGCCCACGGTCAGGATCTCGTCACCGGGTGCCACGGTCCCGAGCATCCGCTGCTGCTGCTGGGCCTTCGCACGCTGGGGACGGATCATGAGAAACCACAGCAAGGCAAAGAGCGCAACGATGATCAAGATTCCTGGCACGAATCCTCCTGGGGGCCGACGGCGAGCCGAGACAGCGCCTCCGCCCGGAAAGCGTCGAACGTTCCGCAGCGGATCGCATCCCGCGCTCCCGCGGTGAGTCGATGAATGAGCCATAGATTATGCAGAGAGAGCAACCGGAGCCCGAGAATCTCCTCCTGATTGACGAGATGTCGGATGAATGCGCGCGAGAATCGGGTGCACGCAGGGCAGGCGCAGCCGTCCTCGAGGGGTCTCGGATCTCGCGCATAGCGGGCGTTCCGGAGGTTCATCTTGCCGGTTGCCGTCAGCGCCGAACCGGTTCTCGCAGTGCGGGTGGGCAACACACAGTCGAACATGTCGATGCCCGCGGCGATGACCCCGAGAATCCCTTCGGTGTCGCCGAGGCCCATGAAGTACCGGGGCCGGTCTGCGGGCAGGAGCGGTGCCGACCAGCCGACCGTCTCGAGCATCTCGGCCCTGCTCTCACCCACCGCCAGGCCACCCAGGGCGTTCCCGTCGAATCCGAGCGCGACGATCTCGGTGATCGAACGCCGGCGGAGCTCGGGGTCGGTCCCACCCTGCGCGATCCCGAAGCGCAGCTGACCCGGCGCCCTGGGTGCGTCGACCTGACGCCGTGCCCAGAGCGAGGTACGCCGCACCGCTTCCTCGTGGTCGACCCGGGTGGAGTCGGCCGCCGGACAGATGTCGAGGCACATCGCGATGTCGGAACCGAGCCGCCGCTGGATCTCGGCGACGCTCTCGGGAGTGAAGCGCTCGGCGGCCCCGTCGTAGACCGAGCGAAACGTGACACCAGCGTCATCGACCGCGAGCAGCGTGTCGCTGAGAGAGAAGACCTGGAAGCCCCCTGAATCGGTCAGAATCGGCCCTTCCCAGCCCGAGAACGCGTGAAGCCCGCCGAGAGCCTCGATCACGTCCTCGCCGGGCCGGAAATGCAGGTGATAGGTGTTGCCGAGGATCACCGCCGCCCCCATCGCCCGAACCTCGTCCGGGTGTAGCGTCTTCACCGTCGCCTTGGTGCCCACGGGCATGAAAGCCGGCGTCGGGATGTCGCCGTGAGCGGTGTGAACGGTTCCTGCGCGGGCCGCTCCGTCCGACGAGTCGAGGGTGAAGCAGGTCACGCGGGCGAGGCTACGCGATTCGAGACGTTCGTCGTGACGAGCCGGGGAATACACATCCCTCAGAGAACCAGCATCGCATCGCCGAACGAGTAGAACCTGTATTCCTCGTCGATGGCGATCCGGTACAGGTCGCGCACGGTGTCGACGCCTGCGAAGGCCATCACGAGCGCGAGAAGCGTCGAGCGCGGCAGGTGGAAGTTCGTCAACAGCGCGTCGACCCGCTTGAAGCTGAAACCGGGCAGGACATAGAGCGCGGTTCGGCCTTCGAGGCGGTTGTCCCGGACTATCGTCTCGAGAACCCGCACAGTCGTTGTGCCGACGGCGAGGACGCGATCCGCCGCCTCGATCCTCGTCCAGGCCTCGGGCGCGACCCGATAGCGCTCCCCGTGCAACTCGTGCGACTCGAGCTCCGTGGCGGCAAGAGGCCGGAAGGTGTCGAGCCCCACGTGAAGAGTCACGCGCTCGACGTCGAGCCGTGTCAACAGCTCGGGAGTGAAGTGGAGGCCCGCGGTCGGCGCCGCGGCCGAGCCAGGGTCGGTGGCGTAAACCGTCTGGTAGCGGTCGGGATCCGCGAGTCGCTCGTGAATGTACGGCGGCAGCGGCAGCTCGCCGGCGGGCTCGCCGTCCAGGTGAACGCGCCAGCGTCCCTCACCCAGCGATTCGAGCAGTTCCACCGGTCCCAGGCGTTCACCCACCCGCAGCCGCCGCGACGGACGCGCGAGCGCTTCCCAGACCCCCGCACCGAGTGGTTCGAGGAGCAGGACTTCCGCGGCGCCCCCGGTCGCCCGCTTCGCGTGCAGGCGAGCCGGCACGACCTTCGTGTCGTTGACGACGACGAGCTCTCCGTCGAGCTCGTCCGGCAAGTCGGCGACGGTGCGGTGGCGGACCGCACCGGTGGCCCGCTCGTAGACGAGGAGCCGGGATGCGTCGCGGCGCCCGGTTGGATGCTGGGCGATCAGCTCAGGCGGTAGCGCGTAGTCGAGCTCGTCCGATCTCATCCGATGGCCAGAGTAGCCTTGCCGCCATGGATGAACAGGCACTGGAACGGGCGAAGAGGCGAATCGCGGAGGCACGCGAAGGGCGGAACGAGGAGGGACGGTTCGAGGCGGCAATCCGGCGCTCACGTGAGGAGGTCGAGGCACTCGGTGCCGCGGCCCTCGCGCTCGAGACCGCCCTGCCCGACCGGATCGGCGAGGCGGTGCAGGAAGGCCTGCGACGCGAAGTGCTGCCGGTGGCACGGAATCTCGGTGAGATCAAGGGGCTGCTCAACAATGCGATCGGACGACTCGAGCGACTCGAACAGGAGCTGATCGCCGAGCGGAACGCACGTCTCGACGACCTGACGCTGCTCGTGGAGCTCATCTCGTCGGGCTGGCAAGGGGTCGACCGACGGCTCGAGCACATCGAGCGAGGCGAGATCGCCGAGATCGTGTCGCTCCGCGACCACGTCGCCGCCGCGTCCTAGGAAGCCCGACGGTCGACGCCAGGCTTCCGCCTCGCGTCGAGCGACCGGCGGCGGACGTTCCCCGATGCGGGACGTCCGGCGCCGGCCAGGTCAACCGAGGAGCAGGATTGCAGCGCACGCGATTGCCCAGACGGCGACCGTGACGAGAATCGGGACATCCCCGAGCAGGACGTTCTCCGGCTCCTCGCCCGCGTCGTGCCGGTGAAGCAGCTGCAGATAACGGAAGAGCCCGAAGATGACGAACGGCACAGTCGCTACGAGCGCGTACGGCTCCCGCGCCGTCACGGAGTAGAGCGTGTAGGCGACGATCGTCGCAGCGGCGACCGCAGCCAGCAGCTGGTCCACGAGTGCGAGCGAGTAGCCCTGCAACACCGGCCGCCCCGGCGTACGGTCGGCACCGACGAGCACGAGTTCGGCTCGTCGCTTGCCGAGGGCGAGAAACAGCGCCAGGAGGGCAGTGCAGACGAGGAGCCACGGTGAGATCTTCACGTCGACGGCGACGGCGCCGGCGGCTGCCCGGACGACGAAGAGCCCAGCGATGACGAACACGTCGACGAGGACGACGTGCTTGAGCCGGACCGTGTACGCGGTCTGGAGCACCGCGAACGCGATCAAGAAGGCGAGCGACGCCGGGCCGAGGGACGCAGCGACGACGAACGCTCCGGCTGCGAGCATGGCGGCAAGGGCAACGGCGGTGCGCCTCCGCACCTCGCCGCGCGCAATCGGACGGCGCCGCTTGACCGGGTGGAGCCGATCGTCAGGAGCATCCCTGAGGTCGTTCACCAGGTACGCCGCACTCGAGGCGGCGCAGTACGCGACGAACGCAGTGACGGCCTCGAGCCACCGGGACGGGTCGCCGAGCTTCGCCGCGAAGATGATCCCGGCAAAGAGCAGGAGGTTCTTCAACCACTGCCGGGGACGCAGCGCGACGACGGCTGCCCGCACGGGGGTTCGCCGGGAAGGAAGCTCCACCACCTGCGCCAGCCGCGCGGGCTCACCCATCGTCCGATCGTAGTGGCAGCGCCTCTGGATTGGTTCCGAGAGAGAGAAGCGAGAGAGACGGCACCCGGGCGGGCACCTTAAGGATCTTGCGTGCGATCAAAAATCGATCCGCGCCGGCGGATCCGAGATCTTGCCGGCAAGAACAGCGCGCTAGCGGATCCCAGATCTGGCAGGGTGAAACAGCGTCGGCAGTACGAGCCTGAAGCGGCTTCCTTCGCCGACGGTCGACTCGAGCTCGATCCGGCCCCCGAGCGCATGTGCGAGCTCACGGGCGATCGGCAGCCCGAGACCGGTGCCGTGGTTGTCGCGCGAGATGAAGGGCACGAAAATGCGGTCGCGCTCATCGGGCTTGATGCCCGGGCCTGTGTCGCGAACGTCGATGTGGACGACGCCGTCCTCGGTGCCCGAGCCGAGCGAGATGCGCCCGCCGTCGGGTGTCCAGCGAAACGCGTTCGCAAGCAGGTTCGTGATCACCTGCAGCACGCGGTCGCCGTCGGTCACGATCGTCGGCGCATCGGGGTCGTCGTCGAGCTGGAAGTCGATTTCTCGCCGCCTCGCCTCCTCACCGAAGCTCGCGTGGGCCCGCTCGACGAGCACCCCGATGTCGACCTCCTGTGCGTGCACGGTGAACCGATGCGCGTTGAGCTTCGCCAGGTCGAGCACGTCGCCGACGAGCCGCTCGAGGCGGACCGTCTCGCCGGCAACGACGTCGAGCGAGGCACGCTCGAGATCTGGATCGTCGAAAAGCCCATCGCGAATCGCGTCGACGTGCCCCTTGATCGCTGTCAGCGGCGTCCGTAGCTCGTGCGAGACGGACATCAGGAACTGACGCTCACGGTCTTCGGTGGCTGCAAGCCGGGCCGCCATCTCGTTGAAGCGCGCCGAGAGGTGGCTGATCTCGTCCGCTCCTCCACCGGCGGGAACCCGCACGGCATAGTTTCCCGACGCGATCTCGTCGGCCGCGCTCGACAGGGCCAGCACGGGACCGGTGATCTTGCGCGAGAGCCACCACGAGAGGAGGCCCGCTAGCAGGGCGCCGACTGCAACCGCGGCGGCGAGTCGCATGACGAGCGGGAGCCACTGATCGCGCAACTCGGTGCGCGGCTTCGCGACGATGATCGCTCCGAGCGCGTCGCTGTCGGGCTCCAGCCGCACCGGCTCGGCCGCCGCGAGAAACGACCGGCTACTGCCCGGCGGTGTGAACTCGAACGTGACAGGGCCCTTCAACTCCGTGACCGCCGCGGGCACCGACGACTCCGCGAGCCGCTTCAGCCCCGAGTCCTGCCCCGGGAAGAGCGAGGCACCGACGTAGAAGATCCGGTCGCCCGTCGCGAGCTCGAGCTTCGAGGCGGCAAAGTCGATCGCGCCGGATCCCTCGTCCGCCGCTCGGAGGGCGGCGTCCGCATACAGCTGGGAGAGCCCGGACGCCTCGCGCTGCAGCTCCTGGATCGACTGCCCACGCGTGTAGGTCTGGAACAGCCGCAGGGAGATCAGGGCAGCGACCACGCCGGCGAGCAAGATCCCGAGCAGGAACAGGGCCGGCAGGCGGTAACGCAGCGACCCGATCACGAACGAAGTGTAGGGGCGAGGCGCATGCCCCGCGCGTCCCGGCGACTCACGTCATCAGGGCATCAGGCTGCAGGCGCGGTCGTGCGATCCTGCGCGACCTTGTACCCCACGCCCCACACGGTCACGATGGGCGAGGCGTCCTCGAGCTTGCGTCGTATCTGGCGTACGTGGACGTCGACGGTGCGCGTGTCGCCGGCAAACGTGTAACCCCACACGCGCTCGAGCAGCTGGTCGCGGGTGAGCACGAGCCCCCGGTGGTCGAGCAGCTCCCACAACAGGTCGAACTCCTTCGGCGCGAGCTGTATCTCACGGTCTCCGACCATCGCCTCACGACGGCCCGCGTTGATCACGAGCTCGCCGTGCCGGATCTCGTCACCCTCGTCCCGACGGCGATCGAGCGACGAGCGACGCAGGACGCTCTTGACCCGCGCCACGAGCTCGCGTGGGTTGAAGGGTTTCGTCAGGTAGTCGTCCGCACCCACCTCGAGGCCGATGATCTTGTCGACGTCCTCGTCCCGGGCGGTCAGCATCAGGATCGGGACGTCCGATCCCTTGCGCACGCGGCGACAGATCTCCAGGCCGTCCATATCCGGCAGGTTGAGGTCGAGGATGATCAGCGCCGGCACCTCCGCGGCGATCGCATTGAGCGCCGCACCGCCAGTCCCCACCGCCTTGACCGTGTATCCGGCGTTCTTCAGATACAACGCGACGAACGACGCAATGGACGTCTCGTCCTCGACGACGAGGATCGTCTGCGGGGCGGTCATGGCTGAATCTTGACTGATTGGGACGACGACGTGCTCACCTGGGACACTCCGAAGGACAATTTCGTCGTCGCGACCGGCAGCGGCACGAACGCCGCGTCGCCGATCGCGTAGCGGCCCGTGTCGCCGACGGCGTCAGGATTACCGGTGAGCACGACGATGCCGGTTCCGAGCGCCGAGATCGAAATGTTGTCACCTTGAGCAGCGATCTTGTACCGACCCTTCGAGATCCGGAAGCTGATGTTCTGGCCCTTGAGCCACACCACTTTCCCTCGAGGAACGCCGTTGACGTACGGGCTCCACCCATCGTTCGGCGTCAAATCGGTGATCTTCAGCGAGCCCTGCTCGATGCGGCCGACGAGCGCTCGCTCGCCGGTGATCTGGACGACGCCTCGCCCGCCCCTGATCTCGAGAGCGCGGCCGGGGGCCTTCGAGGCACCGGTCGCCACGGAGGCGGAGAGAGCGAGGACGAGCAGAAATAGTGCCGCGAGGCGCATACGGAAGGGAGTATCGGCCGCCGGGATGAGGCTCCAGTGAGACGCCGGTAAGGAATCTGTAACGGAACGGCTGCGACCCCCGTGGGGCACCTGAGCTCTCGTGCAGCGGAACAGGGAGAATCCCGCCATGAACGATATCGCCGACTTCGGACGCATCATCCTCGTCGTCTCGGGCGCCCTCTCACTTGCAATCGTCGTTCGAATCGGCGCCGCCCGGATCGGCCTTCCGACCGCCGCCCTGCTGCTCACCGTGGCCGCGGCCGCGGCCGAGGTCTCTGACCGGCTTGCGAGCCTGCTGTCGTTCGAGGACGTCCAGCGTGTGGCCACGTTGGCGCTGATCGCCATCCTCTTCGACGGGGGGATGAGCATCGGCCTGCGCAGGTTCCGGACCGCTGCCGTCCCGATCACGATTCTCGGGGTCGTCGGGACGTTCGCGACGGCACCGCTCGTCGCGGTCGCCGCCCACTACGTTCTCGGATTCGATTGGACGGTTGCTCTCCTGATCGGAGCGGCCCTTGCACCCACCGACCCGGCGGTGACCTTCTCCGTTCTCGCCGGGAAGGAGGTAGAGGGGCGCTCCGGCACCATCCTCGAGGGTGAGTCAGGGTTCAACGACCCCGTCGGCATCGCACTGATGATCGGGATGATCGAGCTCGCTACCGTTCCCGACGCCGGCATCGCCGGGGTTGCCTGGGAGTTCCTCCGCGAGATGGGAATCGGGCTCGCGGAGGGCGCGGTCGCGGGCATCGTGGTCCTCCAGCTGATACGACGCATCAGGCTCCCGGACAGATCACTGTACCCGCTCACGGTATTGCTCCTGGCCGGGCTGATCTACGGAATCGCCGCGACCTCACACGGCTCGGGTTTCCTGGCCGTGTTCGTGGCCGGAATCGTGATCGGCGACGCAGAGCTCCCGGCCCGGGTCGAGGTTCGGCACTTCCTCTCGGCGCTTGCCGACCTCGGCGAGCTCGCGGTCTTCGTCGCCCTTGGGTTGACGATCGACCTGGGTTTCATCTTCGCCGGGGCGATCTGGTGGCAGGGTCTCGTTCTCGCCGTGCTGCTCGGCTTCGTGGTGCGGCCTCTCGTCGTCACGCCGCTCCTGCTGCCGTCGAGGCTGTCCCACGGCGAGCGGCGGTTCGTCACGTGGGCCGGTCTGAAGGGGGCGGTTCCTATCCTGCTCGCCTCGCTCGCCGTCGTCGGAGGGACCGACCAGGCCCCGGAGATCTACGGCATCGTCTTCGTCGTCGTTCTCTTCTCGGTCGTCGTGCAGGGGACGCTCGTTCCGACCGTGGCCGAGCGATTCGGCGTGCCGATGGTCGACGTCGAACGGTAGGGCGAGGCGGGGCTCGAGGGCGCAAGGCCCGCCCGGGTCAGCCGTAGGTGTAGAAGCCGCGACCGCTCTTGCGGCCCAGCAGGCCTGCATTCTTCATCGCGACGAGCCGCGCCGGGGGCGCCATGCGAGGTTCGCGCAGCCTCTCGTACAGCGCCTCTGCCGCATGGACGTGCACGTCGATGCCGACCAGGTCGACGAGCGTGCACGGGCCCATCGGCCAGCCCGCCCCGTTCTTCATGGCCACGTCTAGGGCCTCCGGCGTCACGCGCGCCTCGTCGATGACCCTGAGGCAGTCGTTCAGGAGTGGGATCAGAACCCGGTTGACGACGAACCCGGGCGTGTCGTGACAGCGCACGACTTCCTTGCCGAAACGAGCGCCGACGACTGCCGCCGCTTCAACCGCCTCGTCCGCGGTCAGCTCTGCCTGGACCACCTCGACGAGGGGCATCAGCGGCGCCGGATTGAAGAAATGCATGCCGACGACGCGCTCGGGACGCCCGGTCGCGGCCGCGATCTGGGTCACGGAGAGTGCCGAGGTATTGGTCGCGAGGATCGCCTCGGGCCGGCAGAGCCGATCGAGCTCTGCGAATAGCGTCCGCTTGGGCTCGAGCTCCTCGACGATCGCCTCGATGACGAGATCGCAGTCGGCTATGTCCTCGAGCTCTGTCGTCACGGTGAAGCGTGCGAGCGCCGCGTTCCGCATCCCCTGCTCGAGCTGCCCCTTTTCGACCTTACGCGTGAGGTAATGGCCGATTCGGCCCGCCGCCGCCTCGCCGATCTCGGCAGTCACCTCCCGCCCGACCGTGTCGTAGCCGGCCTCGATCGCGAGTTGCGCGATCCCGGCGCCCATGGCGCCGAGGCCGATCACGCCAATCGTGTGGATTTCCGGCATGGCCCGATCCTAGCGACGGCAGGTCGCGGCGCTCGTCCCGTGGGTCAGCCCGCGACGTCTTGGAGCTGCGCCGAGCGAAGTCGGAGCAGCTCGACGAGGTCGGCCGTCGCCCGGAATGGATCGCTGACGACGTCTCCGGTCGTCGATCGATCCCGAGCTGCCACGCCGGGTGGTGGATGTCGTCTGGCACGGCGATCGCCGGCGCTCATCCGCTGCCCGTGCCTTCGTCGAGATCGCACAGGCGGTGAGCGCCGACGTCGAGCGCGATCTCGTCGAGCCGTAACGCCGGCTCTCGCGCTCGGCCGGAGCTGCTCTACGGGGTGCGGTCGGAGGACAGCGGCATGTCGGCGCCGCGGTCAGGGGGCACGACCGTGAGGCAGAACAGCTCCACCAGCTCGGGGTCGAGCTGGCTGCCGGCGACCGAGCGCAACACGGCGAGCGCCTCGTCGTGACTGCGGCGTGTCTGGTACGCGCGATCCGACGTGATCGCGGAATACGTGTCGCAGACGGCGACGATGCGTGCCGCGAGCGGAATGTCGGTGCCGGCGAGACCGTCGGGATAGCCACTGCCGTCGAACGCCTCGTGCGTCGCTCTCACGATCACCCCGATCTGGCTCAGGGCCGGCGCCGCGCTGAGGATCCGCTCGCCGATGATGGTATGGCGCTGGATGAACGAGAGCTCCGCAGGCGCGAGGGGCTCCGGCTTGTCGAGGATGGCGTCGGGGATCGCGAGCTTGCCGATGTCGTGTAGCTGCGCGGCGAGCTCGACCTCCTCGAGAGCCGCATCGTCGAGCTCCAGGCGATGGCCGAGCTGCACACTGAGCGTGGAGACGCGGCCGACATGACGGCGAAGGTCGGGCTCGCGCTCGTACAAGGCCTGTAGCAGGACGCCGTGCGGCTGGCCGCGCTCGATCAGGCTGTGGTGCTTGCGCGCATACAGGCGCTGGTCTGCAATCTGCATCGCGCGGTCGGAATCGGTCGCCTCCTCCGGGAGAAAGACGCACCCGAGCGAGGTGGTCACGGCGAAGCCGTCCCCGGATTCGCTGAGCGCAACTGCGGTCGCGTCGAGGAATGCCTCGAGGTCGCCATGAGGCACGCGGGCGAGGACGCAGAACTCGTCGCCGCCGAGCCGGTAGCACGTGCCTGCTTGCCCGACGACCTCGGCGAGCTTCGCCGCCAGGCGCGCGAGCAGCGCATCGCCGGCCGGGTGGCCGAAGAGGTCGTTGAAGCGCTTGAACCCGTTGAGGTCGTAGAGCGCGAGCACGCGCGGGTCGTCTGCGCCGCCGCCGAACACGTCCTCGAGATCGGCGACCAGCCGGCGGCGGTTCCAGAGGTGCGTGAGCGGATCGGTGACCGAGAGCACCTGGATGCGGGCCGCGATCGACGTGTTCTCCCGGAACGTCAAGAGCGTGCGGACGAGGACGAGGCTGATGGTCGCGGCCGCGAGCACGAGTGCAAGCACGTTGAGTTGCCGATAGTGATCGTCCACGAACACGGCGAGCGCGATCAGCGTGCAGAGGACCGGGGTCGCGGCCAGCGGTCGGCCTTCCAGCTCGATCCGGCGGGAGCGGCCCGGATGCACCCAGGCGGCAACGGCCAGGAGGATCCCCATCAGCGGCCAGAGGATGTCGATCAGCGTTCCTTCCTGATACGTCCCGACCGCCGAGGTCCACAGGAAGACGGCATCAGCCACCCCGGTGGCGACGAAGGCCAGGCCGATCACCACCCACTCGATCCCGGCGTCCCGGCCGGCGAGCCAGAAAACACCTGCGACGAGCGCGAAGAGCACGACGTCACCGAGCGGATAGGCGAGGTTGGTGGCGATTGCGAGCGGTTGGCCCCCGGTGTGGTCGAGCGCGACCTCGAGCAAGAAGGCCGCACCGACGGCACCGACCGCCAGGGCGACGCTGACACCGTCGAGCCAGACGCTGCGATTGAAGCGCGACACTCTCGCCCGGACGAGCAACAGTAGCGCCACGTACGACGCCGGGTAGAAGAACAGGTAGAGCGGATCGGCGAGCGATGGAACAGGAGCGTTGCCGCTGTAGCCGAACGTCCAGACGAGGTCGCCGATACTGTAGGCGGCGAGCCCCACGGCGAGCCACGCCCATGCTGCACGCTCGTTCGGGACGAGAATCGCCCGGGCTGCGATTGCTCCAGCCGCGAGCGCCTCGAGCCCGTAGTAGACCCAGATCTGAACGAGGTTGTCGGCGCCGGCGCCACCGACACCGAGGCCGGCGTGGAGGGCGAAGATACCGAGGCCGGCGACCGCGACCACCTGCCACACGCGAACCGAGAGGCGGAACGCTGCCTCGTGTCGGGGACGGTGTGCAAGCGCAGGAATGCTCACCAGGTCCGTATCGGCGCCGACCGGGGCCGACATGAGTGATTCGTCACGAGCGCTGCGAGCTCATCTCATTCGACAGGAGCTCTCAACCTCGGGAGCGCGACTGCCGATGACGGACCATGCTCCTTACGAGCCCTCCGGCCCGAATCGCCCTCCTGGTCGCACTCGCGGCACTCGTGGCAGTTCTGATGACGGCTCGCTTGACCGTCGGTCAACATCGGCCAGGCTCCGTCGCACCGGAAAGCCCACCCGTCTCGGCGACCCGTAACGTCCCGGCTTCGGCGGCGCATGCGCGCCATGAGTACCGACTCCGGGTCGCGGCGGCCGCGGGCTAGATGCGCTCGATCACGGCCGCGATCGCCTGGCCCTGGCCGATGCACATACTCGCCAGGCCGTAGCGGGCATCGCGCCGCTCGAGTTCGGCGAGCAGCGTCGCCGTGATGCGCGCCCCGGTAGCGCCGAGAGGATGGCCGAGCGAGATGCCACCGCCGTTCGGGTTGATGTCACCGGACTCCCACCGCTCGTGAAGACCCGTGTCGGCCAGGGTCTGCAGGACGACCGAGGCGAACGCCTCGTTGACCTCGATCACAGCGAGGTCATCCCAATCCAGGCCTGCGTGTCGGAGCGCCCGCACGCAGGCCTCCGGGTTGCCGTGCAACATCCGGAACGGGTCGACGCCGGCGATCCCGAACGAGACGAACCGCGCCCGAGGCGTCAGCCCCAGCCGCGAGGCTGCGCCTTCGCTCACGACGAGCATGGCCGCCGCGCCGTCCACGATCTGGCTCGAGTTGCCGGCCGTGACATTGCCGTCCTCGCTGAAAGCGGACTTGAGCGCCGCGAGCTTCGCGGCGGACGTATCGCGGCGCGGCGCCTCGTCGACGCTGAACTCCGCTCCCCCGCCGAGCGCGATCGGCACGATCTCGCGCTCGAACACGCCTGAGTCGATCGCGGCGATCGCCCTCCGGTTGGACTCGAGCGCGTACGCATCGAGTTGCTCGCGCGAGATGTTCCACTCCTTCGCGATCTCTTCGGCCGAGATGCCCTGGTTTACGATCGGCCAGCGGGCGGCGATCTTCTCGTTCAGTCCCGCGAAGCCGTCGACGCCGAGATTCGAGCCCATCGGCACGCGTGACATGGACTCCACGCCGGCGGCGACCACGACGTCGAGGTGGCCGGCTTGAATCGCTGCGGCCGCGTTGAACGCGGCCTGCATGGACGACCCACACTGCCGGTCGACCGTCGTTGCAGCAACGGTTTCCGGCCAGCCCGCGACGAGTGCGGCGACACGGCCCACGTTGAGCGCCTGCTCGCCGATCTGGGTGACGCAGCCCATCTGGACGTCCTCGACCTCGGCCGGGTCGATCCCGATCCTGCCGACCAGGCCGTTGAGCACATCCGCAGCGAGATCGTCGGCGCGAACGGTGGCGAGCGTGCCGTTCCGGCGGCCGATCGCTGAGCGGACTGCGTCGACGATGAGAGCGTCCGGCACGGGGTCACGCTACCACCCCGACCCTCGTCTGCGCCGCGCCGGGCAAGATTCCGCTCCGCGATAGACTCACCTCCCATGACGGCGACTGCGACAGACCGAAAGCTCCTGATCGACGGCGACTGGGTCGAGACGGGCGCGTGGATCGAGGTTGCCTCTCCGTACGACGGCTCAGCGGTGGCCCGGGTAGCGCGAGCGGGGGCCGCCGAGACGCAACGCGCAATCGACGCAGCTGAACGCGCGATGGAGTCGCCCCTTCCGGCCCACAAACGCGCCGAGATCCTCGGACGAGTCGCCGGGGCCCTCGGCCGCCGGGCCGACGAGGCTGCCCGGCAGATCTCAGCCGAGGCAGGGAAGCCACTCAAGGCAGCCCGCGTCGAGGTGGCGCGGGCGATGTCGACCTACACGATGGCCGCCGTCGAGGCGCGAACGCTCACCGGCCGGATGGTTCCGATGGATGCCTCTCAGGCGGGCGAGGGCAAGCTCGCGTTCACGTTCCGCCGGCCGATCGGTGTCGTCGGCGCAATCTCACCGTTCAACTTCCCACTCAACCTGGTGGCTCACAAGATAGCGCCGGCACTCGCCGCCGGCTGCGCCGTCGTGCTCAAGCCTGCGTCGCAGACGCCGCTCTCGGCACTGCTCCTGGCGGAACTGGAGAACGAGGCAGGGCTGCCGCCCGGCTGGCTCAACGTCGTCGTCGGCCCGTCGTCCGAGATCGGCGACGTCATCGTCGACGACGAACGGGTCAAGCTGATCACCTTCACGGGCTCCGGTGCGGTCGGGTGGGGCATCCGCGAGCGCGCTCCCAAGAAGAAGGTGGGCCTCGAACTCGGAAACGCGACGCCCGTGATCGTCGAAGCCGACGCGAACGTGGAAGACGCGGCGACACGGTGCGCCGCGAACGCGTTCTCCTTCGCCGGCCAGAGCTGTATCTCCGTCCAGAGGATCTATGTCCACCGGAGCGTCTACGACGACTTCAAGCTGCGTTTTCTGCCGAAAGTCGAGGCGCTGGTCGTCGGCAACCCGGCTGACGAGATCACGGACGTCGGGCCGCTCATCTCCCATGACGAGCGAGAGCGGGTCCTCGCCTGGATCGAGCAGGCCCGCCAAGGTGGTGCGACGATCCTCGCTGGCGGCGAGCTCGACGGTGAGCTCCTGCGCCCGACCGTCGTCGAGGAGCCGGCGGCCGATGCGCACCTCGCCTGTGACGAGGCCTTCGGTCCGGTGTGCACACTCCAGGCCTACGACACGTTGGCGGAGGCGATCGAACGAGCGAATGCCACGCGCTACGGCCTGCAGGCCGGGATCTTCACCGGCTCACTCGCCTCGGCACTCCAGGCGTCGGCGTCGCTCGAGTTCGGCGGCGTCACGGTCAACGAGGCCCCGACCTTCCGCGCCGATCAGATGCCCTACGGCGGGGTCAAGGACTCCGGGAACACGCGTGAGGGGCCTGCCTGGGCGGTACGCGAGATGACCGAAGAACGGCTCGTCGTCGTTCAGCTCTGAGCCCGACCTGGGTCAGACGCCACGACGTCACGGGGAGCGCCGAGCGCGTCCTCCCCGGACGCTCGACGCCAGGCTGAAGCCTGGCGTCGGAGCTTCGCCGACAGCGTCGTTATCCTGACCCTCGATGGCACTCTTCTCCAGCAGACCCGCCGCGCCCGCGGCGAGTGACCTCCGCCGCGAGCGTCGCGCGCTCCTGCTCCTCCGCGAGGACCGACTCCGGGAGCTCGGCGGCCTGACGCTCGAGATGTATCGTCGCGACCATTTCAACGAAACCCTCATCGTCGAGCGCTGCGCAGAGCTCGTCGCGATCGAAGCCCGCGCGAGCGAGATCGACGCTCTCCTCCAGGGTGCACGTGGGCTGCGGCGTCGCGGCGCCGCAATCTGCGCCTGCGGCGCTCCCGTGCTGATGGGAGCGCGCTTCTGCCCGAGTTGTGGCCGCTCCCTGATCGAAGATCGCCCGGAGCCGGAGGCGGACGGGTGACGAGCTGCCCTCGCTGCGGCGAAGGCGTCGCCGCGGGCCAGGAGTACTGCCTCGAATGCGGGCTCCGTCTACCAGGCGCCGCGCGCCTCGGCGCCGCGCCGGCCGACCCTCGAAGGCTGGCGCTCCCTCTCCTTCTCGCAGCCGTGATCGCCGTCGGGGGTGCTGCTGTGGCGATCGGTCTGACACGCGAATCGGCGACCGCAACCCCGATCATCACCGCCACCGGAGGGAGTGAAGTCGTTCCGATACCGACGGTCGCCGACGTCACGCGGCTCGCGCAATGGCCTGCAGGCACGAGTGGATGGACGAACATTCTCGTGTCGGTGCCCAAGGTCACGGGTCGCGACGCCGCGGTGGCCCGCGCCGACCAGGCGCGCAGGAGGGGCCTGGGAGGAGTGGGTGTGCTCGACTCCTCCCTCTATGCAAGCCTGCACCCGGGGTACTGGATGGTGTTCGCCGGGGTGTATTCGAGCGAACCCGAGGCTGCAAGCCGCCTGCGTGAGGCAAGGACTGCTCAGAAAGGCGCCCGCACCGAGCGCGTCAGCCGGTGAATCTGTTGCCTTACGGGGCAATTTCGAGACGAAGTTTGTAACACGGAGGCAAACCGGGTACACTCGCATGGACACGGGCGTTGCCCACCCGTTTACCGCCTACTGACAGCGTTTCTGGGGAAGCGAGATCCGACCGATGGAAGAACACGTCGTCTATTTACAGTCCTGTATGTATCAGTATTCGCGGGCGATCTACAGGTCGATCAAGGATCTGATCGACCCGTACACGGATCAGCAGACGCGGCTCGAGTCGCGTCGCACCGTGCTCGAGGAATGCGAGCTGACGATGTCTCGGCTGGCAGCCGATCCGCAGTACTTCGCGCGCCCCGATCGCGCCCTCTTCCAGGACATTCGCCGCTACTTCCCGATCACGGCACAAGCACGGGTCGCCTGGGCCGTCCGCGAAGGAGTGGGCGCTGCGATCGCGTTCATCGAGCAGCAGATCGAGGCCGGAGCCTTCGACGGTGGCATCGCGCGTTGCAAGGCAACGACGCGCAAGGGGAAGGCGTGCCAGCGTACCCCGCTTCCGAACCGTGACTACTGCCCGTCGCATCAGCATCTCGAAGCACGCACGTCGCTCGCCGCGTAGACGCTCTCCACGCGTCGCGGACGAGTGAGCCCTTCATCACGCAGCAATCACACAGTGCGAAAGGGCTTCCCGGCCGTTTGTGAGCGGTAAGCTCGGACACACGATGTCGCACGACACCGACAAGCTCATCCGTCAGCTCTCTCTCGTCGCCTTCCTGATGGCGGAGCGACGGCCACTGACCGCCCGAGACGTCAAGGGCAACGTCGAGGGTTACTCGGAAATGTCCGACGAGGCGTTCGCGCGGCGATTCTACTCGGACCGCGCCGAGTTGACGGGTCTCGGCGTGCCGCTCCACTCACAGCGCGACGAGTTCACCGGGGAGGAGCTCTACACGCTGCGCTCGGAGAACTACTTCCTCGACCGCCTCGACTTGAAGGACGACGAGCTCGCCGCTCTCCAGACGGCGCTGTTCTACTTGGACGGGAAGTTCGCCTATGCCGAGCCGCTACGGCTTGCTCTCCAGAACCTCGCTCTAGGTCGTCCTGGATTCCCGGAGGCCCGTACCGACACGGCCGAGCGGGTCCGAGTCAACGCTCCCGACTATTCGCCCGAGCTCGCCGGGCGCCTCTCGAAGTTGGAATCGGCGATCTCGAAGCAACGCACCATCAAGTTCGCCTACTGGTCGCCCCAGCGCGACAAGGTCACCGAGCGCACCCTCAACCCGTATGCGCTGCGGCTCGACGAGGGCATCTGGTACGTCGTCGGACAGGATCTCGACCGTGCCGCCGTCCGCACGTTCCGAGTCTCCCGCATTCGCAGCGACATCCGTTTTGCAACCCGCCGCGAGCGCGACTTCCGTTTGCCACCCGAATTCGACGTCGAAGCGCATCGCGTCCCACGGCCCTGGCAGATCGGGGAGATCGTCGGGACAGCCCGGGTCGCCGTGCAGGGAGACACCGCCTGGTGGGTCCACCGCACCCTCTCCGACGCAGGAGTGCTCGAGGACGGCGTGTTCGAGACGGGCTTCGCACGCATCGAGCCGCTGGCCGGATGGGTTCTGCGGCAGAACGGTCGGGCGATCCCACTCGAGCCGAAGGCGCTCCGTGACGTCGTTGCGGACGGGCTGGCTCGTCTGCGGGAGACTCATGACGGGGAGCGCCCCGCACCTGCTCGCGAGCGTCGGATCGATGTGTCCGCGGACCGCGGCGACCGCCCGGTCGGACCGATCGCGCCCGAGCGGTTCGGCGTCCTGCAGGCGCTCCTCGCGCACGTGCTCTCTGCCTGCGGCGAGGGTCGCGACGCACGACTCGACGCCGACGACCTCGCGACGCGATTCTCGATCCCCCGGGAAGAGCTTCAGGACACCCTCTCGCTGCTCAATCTCGTCAACTTCGGAGGTGGGTGCTATACGGTGTACGCAGAGGTCGACGAGGACGAGGGCGTGGTTCGTGTCGACAAGGAGCTGTACGGCGACGTCTTCCGCAGGCCGCCGAAGTTGACCCCCCTCGAGGCACGTGCGATTCGGCTGGCGATCGACTACGTCGGCCCCACGATCGCGGCAGAGGCTCACACGCCGCTCGACCGGGTCCGCCGTAAGCTGGAGGAGACGTTCGGTCAGTTCAACTTGCCTCACACGCCGACGGGAAACGCCGGCGATGCCGAGGAGGAACTCGTTCGCACACTCTCCGATGCCGTCGAGAAGCGGCGCGTGGTCGAGATCGAGTACCTCAAGGAGGGCGACGAGGGCCCGACCACGAGAGCGGTCGAGCCGTACTCGTTCGAGCGTGAGCTCCCCGTGTGGCGGGTCCACACCTGGGATCGAACGGCCGACGGGCCTCGCACCTACCGCCTAGACCGGATGCGCTCCGCCCGACTGACCGACGAGATGTTCGAGCCCCGCGTCGGGTTCGACCCGCGCTACCTCAACGAGCCGCGGCTCGCACGACTCTGGCACTCGCCGGTCGTCGCCCGCTGGAAGGTCGAGCGCGGGGCTCGATCGCTGACCGACAAGGCCGCTCTGTCAGAGCTGCCGTTCAAGACCGACGAATGGCTCCTCTCCGAGGTGCTCGCCGACGCAGGAGAGACGATCGTGCTCGAGCCTGCAGACATGCGGGCGAGCGTCGCGGCCCGCGCCGGGGCGCTCCAGGCCGAATTGGGCCTCAGCCCGCGACGGAAGCGGCCGGCAGCACGAGCCTGAACGTCGCACCGTGACCCGGGCTCGACTCGACCTCGACATCTCCCCCGTGTGCGTGAGCGATCGTGCGGACGACGGCCAGACCGAGACCCGACCCGGGGCGGGCGGCTGTGAGCCGGATGCCGGGCTCGAAAGCGCGCGCCACGTCGTCTGACGCGATCCCCTTACCCTCGTCGGTGACGGAGATCACGACCGACTCGCCCAGCCGCCGCGCGGTCACGGTGACCGTACCGCCGCGCGGCGAGTGGCCGACCGCGTTCGCAACCAGGTTGTCGAGTGCCTGCCGCAGCCGATCCGGGTCACCGTCCACGAAGAGGTCCGACTCCGTCTCCGAAGCGATCGCCGCCGCCCCGAGCGCCGCGATTTCGGCGACGTCGGCCACCAGCCGGCCGGCGTCGAAACGCTCGAGCCGGAACGAATCGACCAGGGCGTCGGCGAGGAGCCGCTCGAGACTCGACGCTGCAGCGCCGGCGAGCTCGAGCAGGCGTCGCCGCCTCGCGTCGTCGGCGGCAGGGTACGCCTCTGCGATCGCTCCGAGCGCGGCGACTGGACTTCTCAGCTCGTGCGCGAGCACGGCGAGTGGGCTCGTTGTCACCGCTCGCGTCTCGCGATCTGCGCGCAGGCCCAGGCCGCCGCATCGGAGAGCACCGGATCGTCGCTCCCGGCCCACTCTCCGACGAGTGGCATGACCTCATCGACGTCGGTGTTTCCGAGCGCGTAGAGCGCGTTCCGTCGCAACCAGCGTGGATCGTTCCCCGGAACGTACAGGCGGTCGAACTCGCCCACGAGCTCGGCCCCGTCCCGCGTCAGCCAGCCAACGAGCGACACGTTCGGGACAGCATCCTCTGGGAGCGGTCTCCCGCCGCGCCGCTTCTCGACGCCACGGTTCCACGGGCAGACGTCCTGACAGATGTCGCAGCCGTAGACCGATGCCCCGAGCTCCTCGCGGTACTCCTCCGGAACCCGTCCGGGAGCCTGCGTCCAGTACGAGAGGCAGCGGTTCGAATCGAGCACCCCGGGCTCGTCGAGAGCACCGGTGGGGCAAGCGTCGATGCAGAGCCGGCAGCGGCCGCAGTCGAGGTCGAGCGGAGGAGTTGCCTCGATCTCGACGTCGGTGACGAGCGTGCCGAGAACGACCCACGAGCCGTGATCGCGGGTGATGAGCATGGTGTTCTTGCCGTAGAAGCCGACACCCGCCCGTCGCGCGCCCTCGCGGTCGACGTGCTGATTCTCGTCGACCAGGACGCGGTAACGGCCTCCGAGCCGCTGTCCGAGCTCGTCGAGCCTGTCCCGCAGGGCCGTGTAGTGGTCGCGCCAGGCGTACCTCGGCAGTCGGCCCTCACCGGGGCCAGGCTCCGGCCCGGGTTCCCAGTAACAAAGTGCCGCCGAGACGACCGTGCGCACCGACCCGTCGAGCAGCAGCTCGGGGTGACACGAGACCTCGGGGTGGGCCATCGTGAACTTCATTCCGGCAAAGAGACCCCGGGCGCGTCGCGTGCGAATGTCCTCCTCCGTCTCGTCATACGCGGCCGCCGGCGCGGCGCCGACGACGTCGAGGCCGAGCTCGGCGGCACAGCATGCGAGCTCCTCGGCTGTCATGCGAGGATTGTGCCCATGAAGGCGATCAGGATCCACGAAGACGGAGGCCCCGACGTCCTCCGGTACGAGGACGTACCCGATCCGGAGCCGGGCGACGGCCAGGTGCTCGTCCGACTCGCGGCCGCGTCGCTCAACCACCTCGACGTCTGGGTGCGCATGGGGCTCCCTTCCGTGCCGAAGCCCCGGATCCTGGGAGCGGATGGGTCAGGCGTCGTGGAGGCGGTCGGGGCGGGCGTGGACGGCCTTTCCGTCGGAGACCGCGTGGTGCTGAATCCCGGCGTCGAGCACGGTGCCACGATCTCCGTCATCGGCGAGCACTGCGACGGCACCCACTGCGAACTGATCGCGGTCGAGGCACTCCAGGTCTTCCCGCTCGACAGCGCGATGTCGTTCGAGGAAGGGGCCGCTTTTCCGCTCGTCTACGAGACCGCCTACCGGATGCTCGTCACGAAGGCAGGCGTCCAGGCGGACGAGTGGGTGCTGATCTGGGGCATCGGGGGAGGTGTGGCGACCGCAGCGTTCGAGATCAGCCGCGCCCTCGGGGCGCGGACGATCGTCACTTCGGGGACCGACGAGAAGCTCGAGCAGGCACGTGCGTGGGGCGCGGACGTCGCTGTCAACCACCACACCGCCGACGTTGTCGCGGCAGTCAAAGAGGCGACAGGCACGGGCGCGCAAGTCGTCGTCGAGTCGGTCGGCGAGGCGACCTGGGCGCGATCGCTCGCAGCCGTCGCGCCGGCCGGGCGGGTAGCGGTCTGCGGCGCCACGAGCGGCCCCAATCCGCCCGCTGCGTTGCACCGGTTCTGGTGGAAGCAGCTGACCGTCTACGGCTCGACAATGGGCACCCGAGCGGACTTCCTCGGCGCCTACGACCTCGTTCGCAGCGGGCGGGCTCGGGTGCACGTCGACACGGTGTTCCCTCTGGCCGAGACACGCTCAGCCCATGAGCGCCTCGAGGCGGGCGCGCAACTCGGGAAGATCGTTCTCTCGATCCCGTAAGTACCGGGCTCGATGAGATCGCGTGGACGATCGAGGCCTCGTATAACGCCGGTTTCGGGAGCTCGCGAGTCCGGCTAGCCGAAGCCGAGGATGAACTTCGCGTCGTCGGACATCCGATTGCCTCAGACGAGCCGAAGGCAACTGCAAGAGGATGCAGCCCTGCGTCCTTTCCCGTCAGCCGCGGATCACCACCTCGCAGTCCCTGGCGACGAGGTCCGTCCGGTCTGCGAACGCCTTGTCCCGGCCCGGGCCGCAGCTGAGGACGTCCCTTCCGGCGCCGCCATCGAGCATGTCGTTACCGCTGCCCCCATCGAGTCGGTCGTTGCCAGGACCTCCCAGGAGAATGTCGTCGCCGGGTCCTCCGTCGACCTTGTCGTTGCCGGCGTCGGCCTTTACGAGGTCGTTCCCGTCGAGCGCGCACGCAACGTCTCGATACTCCGAGAGCTCGAGCTCATCTGCGAACACCGTGCCCTTGTACATGCACGGATCGATGGAAGAGACGGCCTGCCAGTCGGGAGAAGCGGTCCAGGAGGAGCCTCCTTCCGAGAGCTGCTCGGAACGTCCGCCGTCGGAATGCATCAGATGGAGCTCTCTGCCACCCTTGCCCTGCCGCTCGCTCTGAAACATGATCCACCGGGCGTCCGGCGACCAGACCGGACGCGAGTCGGTCAGTGCGCTGTTAGTGAGCTGTCGCACATCGGATCCGTCCGCCTTCATCGTGTAGATCTCGAAGTTCCCGCTTCGCTCGGAATCGAAAGCGATCCGAACTCCGTCAGGTGACCAGGCCGGATGGCGATCCATGCCGGGGCTCATCGTGAGTCGGATCACATTGCTCCCGTCGACGTCCATCACGTAGATCTCCTGATTGCCGTCGCGGTAGCTGTTGAACGCAATCCGCGACCCGTCCGGCGACCAGGCCGGCTCCATGTCGAGCCGTCGGCTGGACGCCGTCAGATCGGTTAGCCCCGTGCCGTCCCTGCGGATCGCCCAGACGTCTCCGTTGCCACTGCGATCGCTCGTGAATGCGAGCATCGTTCCGTCGGGCGCCCACGCGGGATCCTCGTCGACGGCGGCTCCAGACGTAAGTCGCCGCAGGCCGCTCGCGTCGTCGCGCATGACGAAGATGTCGCGGTCGACGGCCGTCTCCCCCTTCCAGTCCAACACCGCTTTGGCTTTCCTGTTGCTGTCGAACGCGATCCATCTCCCGTCGGGAGACCAACTCGGATTCGCGTCGTGCCAGTCCCCTTGCGTGAGCTGAACGAAGTATCCCCTCGCGTCCATGCGGAACGCATAGAGATTCGACCACCCGAGATCGCGTCCACCTCGCTCGGCTCCCTGCATGACGATGCGGCCATTCTTCCCTGGAAACAGCGCTGAATCCGAAACCGCCTCACGCGGAAGCGCGAACGCGGCACCGGCCACGAACACCACCACCAGTCCGGCCAGCATGAGGCGCCTCCGTATCCGGACTGCGAGCCCACCAGCCCTGGATCTCATCGGGATCACCCTCTCGTACGCACCCGTCGCCGACGTGGCAGCAACGCTGGTTACAACGGCCTCCTGCACCCACACGCTGCCGCACACTTACCCGCGGTGCATCCGCGACGCCGCTGACCCCGCCTACCCGGAACTACCGAACTCCCGCTGCCGGCACTAGGATCGATGAGTGTCTCGACACGTCTGCACGACCGTGTTCGGGTAGATCGCCTCGATCGCTTCCGGGAATCCCTTCAGCCCGTCGACGCAGCAGAGCAGGATGTCGGAGACGCCGCGCTGCTTGAGCTCGCTCAGCACCTGCATCCAGAACTTCGCGCCCTCGGTCTCCTGGAACCACATCCCGAGCACGTCCCGCTCGCCCTCGACCGTGACGCCAAGCGCGAGATAGCAGGCCCTGCGTTGTACCGTCCCGCCCTCGCGGATCTTCAACACCAACGCGTCCAGGAAGACCACCGGGTAGACGTCATCCAAAGGCCGCTGCTGCCACTCACGGACGTCGTCCATGACCGCGTCGGTGACACGGCTGATCAGGTCGCGGCCGACCTTGACCCCGTAGATCTCGGCCAGGTGCGCCTCGATGTCGCGCGTCGAGAGGCCGCGCGAGTAGAGCGCGAGGATCTTGTCGTCGAAGCCCTCGAAACGCCGCTGGCCCTTCCTGACGATCTGCGGCTCGAAGCTGCCGTCCGGAACTACCGAACTCCCGCTGCCGGCACTAGGATCGATGAGTGTCTCGACTCGCGGAAGACCTGGCGCAAGTTCCGCTCTTCAGCGATCTCAACCAGCGGCAGCTAAGAAAGCTCGCAGGTGGCTTCACAGAACGCAGTTTCGGGGCAGGCAGAACTGTTGTCCGCGAGGGTCACATGGGCGGGGTCGGCGCGATCCTGGTCCAGCCCTTCTGCGAATTGGCTGCGGCGCTCGGAAATCGTCTCGACTACCTCTGGTGAACCACACGGGGCAACGAAAAGGGGCGCCCCTCGGTGCCCCGATTCGTGCGACCCGACGAAGGCGTCTAGCCCTTGGCGTACACCTCGGCCGTCGGGGACTCGAATTCGAAGCCGACGAAGGTTTCGTCGCCGACCACCCATGCGTCGTGGCCGGGCTCGATGACATACGCCTCGCCTGCCCCGATCTCTCCCTCGGTGCCGTCCTCGTGAGCGATGTGAATCCTGCCGGATTGAACGACGCCAACATGCCGCACCTGACAGGTTTCCGTCCCGGCGATCGGCTTGATGCACTCCGACCACTTCCATCCGGGTTCGAGCGTCAAGCGGGCTGCCGTAGTGCCACCCATTTTGACGACGTCCACCTGAGTCTTGTCAGGCCTCCGGGTTTCGTCCGGTGCGTGGAAGGCACGAACTTGAAGTCCAGCCATACGATCCTCCTTCTTCCATATCCGAGCGCCCCATCCCCAAGCGGGTCGGAGGTCGCTCGCTCATCCTTTCACTTTCGCTCGTCAACTACGACATGCGAGAAGCGCCGCCGCCGTCTCCCTCCTGATCAAGCCAACAGCGGACGCCAGACCGGCGCCGCCCTGCCACCCGAACGAATCATTCCCAAGGCACACCCCACGGCGGCCAGTCACCTGACGAGTCACGAGCAGCAGCACGACAACAGGTTGGCGTCACATTCGGGTCAAGGGAGTCGCGATGACCCGCGCCCACGCCGCGGGTCATCGCGTCCTCGTGGCGCTACCGGCGAGCCAGCTTTCGCAGCGGTAGCTGCAGATGTCGCAGTTCCAGCAGGCGCGAGACAAGCTCCGGTACCACCTGACGGCGCCGTGAGTGGGCGAGCAGGATACGGCCTGTTACAAGGATCGCGGTCAACGCGATTACCTGGCCGCCTAACACGATCCGGTTCACGTCGATCGCCGGCTTCCAGGTGACATCCCCGTCCTCGACGATCCACGCTCCGCTCGGACGCGCCATCAGGCCGAAGCCTCCGCCTCCTCCTGACTCGCCGCCTTTGCTATCACCCATGCCGCCCCCGCCGCCGCCGCGGACGATTGCTGCCGGAATCACCGTGAGCCCATTCTTCTCGTAGGGATCTCCATAGACGCGCTTGACGCTCACGACGTCACGTGCGCCCGAAATCAACTCCTCGATCTGCATCACTCCTCCTCCTCTCGGGTCCAACACAACTCAGACTTGCACTCTCCAATGCCTCGTCACGCTCCACGCTGCACCACGCAGACCCGCGGCGCATCCGCGCAGCCGCTGACCCTGGCTACTCGGAACTACCGAACTCCCGCTGCCGACACTCCGGGCAGAGCGCAGCGAATCCCGCCAGTTCGCGGTCGTCGTAGGAGCGGCCCTGCGCAACTCGCAAGCCGGCGGCGCGGATACTCGATGACCATTGCAAACTCCCCGTCCTTGCCTACAACTGTGAGGGCGGGCGGGAGCGCAGGAGTCCTAGGGGAGAGGATCCTGCCTCGGGCATCAGCCGCTCCCGTCTGCGAACGTCCGGCGGGTGAGGGCCGACCAATCACCACGTCTGCCGTGACGGTGGTCGTGATGTGCCCCGGGTGTTGTCGGGGCCGGGCGAGCAGGTGGGGCCGCTTTGTGGGCCACCAGGGTGCCGAGGTCGGCCAGATGCGGTGACCCCGCCGACACGTCGTACGCGAACGCATGATGAACAGTGGACCCGGCCGTATCAGCCTGACCGACGAAGCGCTGCCAGACACCCCAAGCCCAACAATAGCTCCAGATAACCTACCCGAAGCCGAGGATGAACTTCGCGTCGTCGGACATCCGATCGGGTGTCCAGGGCGGTTCGAATGTGAGCTCCACCTCGACGCTCTCGACGCCGGGAAGCGCGGCGACGGCATCGTGGATGCCCTCTTGGATCATGGGGCCTGCCGGGCACCCCATCGATGTCAACGAGTGGATGATCTTGACGCTCGGGCCGTCGATCTGGGCCTCGTAGAAGAGGCCGATCTCGACGATGTCCATCCCGAGCTCCGGATCCTCGACTCCGTGAAGAGCCTCGACGACATCGTTCTCGGTGACCACAGCCCCGAGTCTACCCGCGACGCCCGGCACAACGCACTCGGGGGAAGTGGCCGTGGAACAGAGGCCCGGAGGAAGGGCCCGCGGGCCGGCCCCGTTGGGGATTGTGCGTTGCGATCGAAGGATCGGCGCTAGCGGATTCGAGATCTTGCAGGCAAGGAAATCCGCTCGGCGCCCGTCAGCACGAGGTCGAGGATCTGACCGATCGCGTCGTCCAGGGTGACGTTCTCGATCACCGGGACGTCGAATCGCCGGGCGCGCTCGAGCAGGACATCCTGGATCGTGCGAATCTCGGTCAACCCTTCGAGGTACTTCTCGAGCGGGCGGAGACCGTCCGTCGCTGCGTCGCGCACCCAGAAGTGGCTGCGATGCGTGTCCTCGTCGGTGATCGCGACGACGCATTGCACGACGAGCGCGTCGGCTCGGTCGACCGCGATCATGCCCGGCACGATGTGCACGCCCTCGAGCACCATCGACCAGCCCTCCGTGAGCGCCCGGTCGATTGCCGCCTCGACGCCGACGAGCACGTTGCGCGTCTGGTCGAGAAACCCGAGCAACGCCGCATCGCCCGCGACGTCCTCGTCGGCACGACTCAACCCCAGCTCTGCCTCGAAGCTCGAGTAGTGGACGGACGGCATGAACTCCCGCGAGAAGAACGCACGCATCGTCTGCCGAATGAAATCCGTCGACGTCACCCTGGTGATCCCGAGCCGGTGAGCAGCCTCGGTGGCGAGCGTCGACTTCCCTGTGCCCGTTGCGCCGCCGACGAGCAGGAGGACGGGAAGCTCGAGATGTTGGAGCGCCTGAAGGCGCCGTAGCCGCCGCATCGTCCGTGCCCCCTCCGCCTCTCCGAGAACCTCCTCGGCGACCTCGGCGAGCCGGTCGAGGTCGAGCTCGAGAGCACGCCGTTGGATCATGTCGGCGTCGGCACGGCGGGCGAGCTCGTAGGCCCGCGTCGGCGTCAATCCCGTCGCGGCGAGGGCCCGAGCCATCAGACCCTTCGACCACGGCGGGCCCTCGTCGCCGCCGAGCGGCAGAGGCGCCAGGTAGCGGCGCTCGCTCACACGCCCACCACCGCATTCGAGATCGCCTCGGCGGCGAGCCGGTCGACGATCTCGTCGAGATCGGACTCGCCTGGAAGGGGCACGACGTCGTTCGCGGCCAGGACGACCGGGATTCCTTGACGGACTGCTTCCTCGGCGACGACGTCGATCGCAGCCGCCTTGACCTCCACGAGGATGGCATCCGCGTCGAGGTGGGCAAGCTCCACACGAAGGGCCGCTCGGTTGGAGAGCTTCCCGGAGACGTGGGTGACCGTTGCCCCGTAGAGGTCCGTCAGATGCGCGGCAATTCGACTGTGCTGTGCGGTCGGAGCCGTCCCGAAGAAGGCGATCCTGCGGCCTCGAACGTCGTCGAGCGGGCGCGGGCGCAGCACCGCCCGTACGATCGGCACGCCGGGTCTCGTCAGCTCGCCGAGCGCCGCCCCGAGAGCGCCGTGCTCGACATCATCCTCGGCCATCGCAACGACGACGAGATCCGCGAGCAACGCACGGTAGGGGTTGAGGTAGCCGGTGGCGACTGCGCGCCCCTGATGGCCGCCCACGACGAGAACTCGCCGTTCGGCGGCGATCGGCGGGATCGCCGTGCCGCTCCCGTCGAGCACGAGGATGTCGGGCTCGAGCTCCGCCGCAAGCCGCGTGCCGGCGAGGACGTTCGAGATCCCGACCGCGCCCGCGAGCCCGCCGCCGCAGCGCCGGCAACCGACGGTGGGCAACCCCATCAGCGCAGCCGTCTCGAGGTGGTCGGACGCGGCGTGGCGTCCGGCGCGGGAGAGCTCGAGCAGGTCGGCGACTGTTGGGCGGGTCTGGACGAGCTCGGGCTCGGCCGGTCCACCGCGCCCCATGGCCACCACGACGACCCGCCGATCGCGCGCGAGCACCCGGGCGACGTGGCCGGCAACGGCGGTCTTGCCGACGCGCTTGCCGGTTCCGATCACGGCCACAGAGGGCGTGCCGATCGCTTCGAAGCGCGGCGGCTCGAGCCGAAAGTCCGCTCCTTCGTACGGGACGCCGAGGGCCAGAGCACGCGCCGCGAGCCTGAAGCGCGCCGGCGGCCCGAGCACGGGTTCGTCGGAGAGGTCGAGCACGACGTCCGGTGTGTGCTCTGCGATCGCCTCTTCGAGCGAGGCGGCAAGAGGGACGCCGTACTCCTCGCCGCCGCGAAGCTTCTCGGTCCCCCCGACGAGCACGCAGCCGACGATCGCATAGGGAAGCTCGACGAGAGCGTCCCTGACCACGGAGGCGTAATGCTCTCCGTCGATCACGGCGACGGCTCTCACGAACGCGATGTCACCTCAGACTCGATCCGCCCGGTGTACTTCTCGTACTCGAAGGTGTCGGTCGAGAACTGGATGATGCGCTCCTGTCCGTGGAAGGGGTGGCGACGCCAGATATCGACGTGGCTGCCCGTGATCTCGATCACGTTGTAACAGGGTCGGGTGTTTCCCCGCAATCGCAGCGATGAAACGGTCCCGGTGTTGACCACGAACAGGTTTTCGAGCCGCCAGGCGTACGGCACGTGCTTGTGGCCGGAGAGCACGAGTTGCACGCCGGCGCGCAGCAGGCATTCGATCACGTCGCCTGCGTCGTACACGACGTTGCGCTCGCGTCCCGTCCCGGGTACGGGCAGCAGGTGATGATGGAGCACGAAGACTCTCAGGTCGGCGGGCTCCGCAGCGAACTCCTGTTCGATCCAGGCGTAGCGGCCACGGCCGATCTGCCCGTGGTCGAGGTCGGGCTCCGTCGAGTCGACGGCGACGACGGTGACGCCGCCCTTGCGCAGGACCGAGTTTCGCTCGCCGAACAATGCCTCGAAGTGCACGTAGCCGACGTTCCGTGAATCGTGGTTGCCGGGGATCACGACGAGCGACTCGCACTCGATCTTGTCGATGTACTCCCTCGCCAGCTGATACTCGTGCTTGAAGCCGAGGGTTGTGAGATCGCCGGAGCAAATGACGATGTCGGGGTCGAGCTCGTTGATCTCCCCGATTGCGCGGTCGAGCAGGCTCGGTTCGAAATACTGCTCGCCGCAGTGCAGGTCAGACAGATGGGCGATGCGGAAAGCGAGGCCTGCACCGTTCGACATTGCCTCAGTCTACGGCGCGGCCGCCCGCCGGTCGAGAGGCCGTCCGAGAGCCGGAGTACCGTTGCATCGTGCGGTCGGAATCCCACCGGTTCCAGGCATACTGCGGGACAGAGCCGCCGCGGTTTGCCAACCGGATCGAGTTGGAGTGCGCCAGGATCCTCGACTGGTACGCGATGCCGTGGGAGTACGAGCCGACGTCGTTCGTGCTCGAGCGCGACGCCGAGGGCCGCGTGACGCGCGCCTTCACGCCCGACTTCTATCTTCCCGACGAGAACCTCTACATCGAAGTGACCGTCATGAAGCAATCTCTCGTGACGCGGAAGAACCGCAAGCTACGGGAACTGCGGGCGCTGTACCCACACGTCAATGTCAAGCTCTTCTACCGGCGCGACCTCGAGCGCCTCGCCCAGCGATACCGACTGAAGCTCGCGTCATAGGACACGACCCTGTCGGCGAGGTGTACCTCTCAGCGGCCGAGATCGCTGCTCGTGTACGCGAGCTCGGGGCTGCTATCGCCAACGACTACGCCGGCCGCGAGCCGGTGCTCGTGGCGCCGCTGAAGTCGAGCGCCGTCTTCCTCGCCGACCTCTCGCGCGCACTGCCCATCCTGCATGCGATCGACGTGATCGAGTTGGCGGGATATGCCGACGGCCGGCGCGGCGGAGTCCGGCTGCTGAAGGATCTCGACCTACCCGTCGAGGGCCGCGACGTGCTCCTCGTCGAGGAAGTCGTCGACACGGGGCTGACGCTTGCCTTCCTGACGCGGACGCTCTGGCAACGCGGACCGGCAAGCGTCTCGGCTGTGACCCTGCTCGACCGTCCCTACCGCCGCCTAGTCGAGAACATCGGTCTCCGCTACGTCGGCTTCACGGTGCCGGACGAGCTGTTCGCAGGGTACGGTCTCGGCCTCGAGGAGCGCTGGCGCGCCCTTCCCGATCTCCGCTACGTACCCGCCGAAGCCCTGCCGGCCGCCGCCACCGACGCCGCGTAGGGCGGACGAACGTCGCCGGCCGACGGGATGCTCGAGTGTGTGCGCGCGCGGCGGATCCGAGAGCGTGCAGGTACGAAAGCGGGGAGTTGTGCCGGAGGTCACAGGTAGCCGAGCGGATCCACCGGCACGCCGTTGAGGCGTACCTCGAAATGGACGTGCGGGCCCGTGGAGTGCCCCGTGTTACCCGACATCGCGACGAGGGCCCCTTTGCCGACCTGCGCGCCCTGCGCAACAACGAGGCTCGTGTTGTGACCGTACGCGGTCGAGAGGCCGTTGCCATGGTCGATCACGACGAGGTTCCCGTAGCCCGACATCCACCCGGCGTAGATGACCGTGCCGGCGGCCGCAGCGTGGACGGGCGTCCCCGATCCGACCGCGATATCGATGCCCTCATGCATTCTTCCCCAGCGCGAGCCGAAACCACTCGTGATCGGGCCGGCGACCGGCCAGTCGAGATCCCCGCCGGACGACGTGGGCGCGAACGTGCTCTGGGTCGAAGCCGCCCCCGGCGCGCTCTGCGCGGCAGCGATCGTCGCCGCGAGCGCCGCGCTCTGTGCCGCGAGCCCTTCGACCTCGGCGAGGAACGAGGCACGATCCTCCCGAACGCTCGCGACGGCGACGGCCTTCGCCCGCTCTGCAGCGGCAAGAGCGTCTCGGCTCGCGGCGACCTTGTCCCGGGTCTCGCGCTGAGCCTCCGTACGGGAGGCGATCAGCTCTTCCGAGCGGGCGGCTCCTCGCCGCGCCTGCTCGGTCGCCGCCCGGGTCCGAACGAGCTCCGTGCGGGACTGGTCGAGATCGGACGCGATCCGCTCGTCCTGTCGCCCGATTCTGTTCAAGAGCTCGAGGTTGTCGAGCAGGTCGGAGAACGAGGTCGTGCCGAGCGCAAATGCGACCAGGTCGGGCGAGTCGGATTCGTAGATATCGCGCACCCGCTGCTCGAGTGCCGCGAGGGCCGCAGCGTACTCCCGCTCGAGCACAGCGAGCCGCGCCGTCTGCTCACCGATCTGCTGCTCGAGCGAGGTGAGCCGGGTGCGCTCGACGGCGAGAGCGACCTCGAGCTCGTTCAGCCGAGCCTGCTCGGCAGCGGCCGCCGCCTCGGCCGCCCGAACCCGGGACGTGAGCCCGCTGAGCTCGTTCGTGAGCACGCCCTCCCTGCCCGCAGCCCGCTCGGCGTGTGCCTCGAGGTCGCCGATCCGGGAATCGAGGCGCGCCTTGTCGGAGCCCGGATCGCCCGCGGCAGCACCCGCGAGAAGAAGCGTCGTTGCGAGCGCGGCTCCGAGGGCCGTCCGCCGGGCCATAGAAGCGCTTTCGCGCCAGAGCTCGTTAGCCCTTCTCCCGATCGAGCGCGCGGAGCGCCTCCGCCGCCTCGCGGCGCAGCGGCCCGATCGACATGCGGTAGTCGTCGTCGTTGACGCGCCCCGCCCGATGATCGGCCTCGAGCTCCTTCAGCGCGGAGAGTGCGCGATCGCGCTCCTCCGCAAGGGCAAGCCGCCGCCGCCGCTCGGGCGTCAGCTCGTCGAGCTCGTCGGAGATCGGCTCCGGCTCCCGCAGGAACGGCAGTGCGACCAGCACGACGCACGCGACGGCGAGCGCCGCTCCCAGGATCAAAGCCGTGCTCACCGGCCTCGTACAGGGGTGCCGGCCTCGTCGTAGCGCACGGCGAGGCGACGCTGCTCGCGGGCGTCGGGCCACAGTGCGATCACCGAGCCGAGCAGGAACACCAGGCCTGCGAGCCAGATCAGGTTGACCAGCGGCTTGACGAAGATGCGGAAGTACACGGTGCCGTCGTCGTTCACCTGTTCGGGGATCACGAAGAGGTCTTCCCCTGTGACGTAGTTCGTGCGAATACCGACCTCCGACGAGACCTGTGGATCCGGGCCTGCGATCTTGTAGGAGTTCTTGCCCACCGCGAGCGAACCGAGGTTCCGGCCGCCCCTCGTGATCGCGACGTGTGCTCGCACCTCTGCCGCGTGCGCCGTATCACGCTCGGTCAGACGCTGATAGGTGACCGTGTAGCCGGATACGGCGAGCGACTGTCCCGGTGCGAGCCTGCCTTCGACGACCGAGTCGTACGCGCTCGAGCCGGCGATCCCGATCGCGAGCAGCACGATTGCGACGTGGACGACGTAGCCGCCGTAGCGACGACGGTTCCGACCCACGAGCGAGGCAAACGCGGCAGGCCACGACTCACTCGCGAGCGCCCGCCGGGCCCGCGTGCCGCGCACGAACTCGAGACCGATGGCGGCGAGCACGAACGCGGAGAACGTGTACGCGATCAGACCGGGGATCGACGAGCCCGCGCCGAGCGCGACCAGCACGACCCCGGCCACGACGGCCACGGCCGCGGGCCACAGGAAGGTGCGGCCAAGACCCCGCAACGAGGCCCTGCGCCACGCGATCAACGGCCCGATTCCCATGAGCAGCAGCAACGGCAGGCCGAAGATCCGGAGGAAGAAGTCGTAGTAGGGGCGGCCGACCACGACCGACTGCCCACGCACGGCCTCCGAGAGGATCGGCCAGGCGACGCCCCAGAGGATCGTCAGGCAGAGTGCGACGAGCAGCAGGTTGTTGTAGAGGAAGACAGCTTCGCGCGAGACGAGCGACTCGAGCTTCGTCGTCGAGCGGAGCAGAGGCAGCCGCCAGACGATCAGCGTGGTCGCGAAAACGACCGCGATGACGATGAAAGCCAGGAACCAGGGCCCGATGTCGCTCTGCGAGAACGAGTGGATCGAGTTGACGACGCCCGATCGCGTGAGGAAGGTGCCGAACAGCGAGAGGCAGAAGGCGAGGGCGACGAGGACGACGTTCCACACCTTCAGCATCCCCCGCTTCTCCTGGATCATGACCGAATGGAGGAACGCGGTCGCGGCGAGAAACGGCATCAGGGCGGCGTTCTCGACCGGATCCCAGGCGTAGTAGCCGCCCCAGCCGACCTCGACGTACGCCCAGTGGGCGCCGAGCAACTGGCCGACGCCGAGGGCCGTCCAGGCGATCAGCGTCCAACGCCGTGTCGCGACGATCCAGCGTTCGTCCGTTCTCCCCGAGAGAAGTGCCCCCATTGCGAATGCGAACGGCACCGCGAGGCCGACGTAGCCGAGGTAGAGAAACGGCGGGTGCGACATCATGTACGGGTTCTGCAGGCTCGGGTTGAGCCCGGCTCCGTCGATCGGTGCCGCCTGCACGGCGAACGGGCTCGCGACGACGACGAGCAGGAACGAGAATCCGACCGCGATGCCCCCGAGCACGGGCGTTACCCAGACGACGAGATCGCGGGTGCGATTGCGATTCACCCAGACGGCGAGTGCGGAGTACCCGGTCAGGATCAGCAGCCAGAGGAGCAGCGATCCTTCCTGGCCACCCCAGAAGGCAGAGAGCTTGTAGATGCCCGAGAGGGTGCGATTCGAGTGATCCGCAACGTAGGTGAGCGAGAAATCGTCGCGAAGGAAGCCTGCTGCGAGCACCGCGGCTGCGACGAACGTGGAGCCGAAAGCGGCGATGAGGGCGTTCCGGGCCGACAAGGCGAGCCGCCGGCGCCTCGTCGCCGCGGCGAACGACCCCGCGGCGACCGCGTACAGGCATAGGCCGAGCGTGACGACGAGCGCCGCCCGCCCGAGCTCAACCATCTAGGTCGTGGTTTGTTTGGTGGCCGAGTACTTGGATGGGCATTTCGTCACCATCGTCCCAGGCGCCGCGACGAACGTGCCGTCCTGGAGCTTCCCGTCGACCACGATGTCTCGGCCCGAAGCGAAGAGATCGGGAACGCTACCTGTGTAGACGACCGCTACCGTGGTGCCCGCCGGATCCTTCACGTCGCGAAGGCGAAACCGCAGCCCGTCCCCGTGCGAGTCTCCTGTCGGCTTGCCGACGACGCGCCCGACCAGCGAGACTGTCCCGGTCCTGCCCGCGAGCTCGCTCGGTTTTACCGACGGCGTGCCGCCACCCGCGATCGAGGTGTAGAGGAGGAACACTGCGAGCACCGCCGCGATCGAGAGGGCGATGACGAGACGCGCCGGAGAGCGCTTCCTGGCCACGGAGAGAGAATAGCCGCGGTGACCGACCGACGGGCCTGTACCGCTCTGAGCCGTAGGTCGGCGCCGCGGTCAGGCGGCGCGGACGGATTGTTGCCGACCGGGGATCTCGTACCCGTGGTCGTGGCAGAGCGAGCCCGGCGAGTCCTCCGTGAAGGCGTCGCAGTAGCCCTTGCCGTAGGACGCCCGCATGAAGGCCGAGACGACCTCGAGGTTCCATTCGGTGACGTCGGCCGCCTCCCGCCAGAGGTCGGCTAGGCGGAGGTCGATGTCGAGCTCGAGAAGATCGATCCGGGTGGGCTGCTCCATGGTCGAAGCGTACGGGGGCGGTCGGACGGCATAGAGTTCCCGCAAATGGGACGAATTCGTGTCGGATTATCCGGGATTCCTGTGCGCGACGACCCGCAGCGGGCGCTCGAAATGCTGCTGGAACAGGGATACGACGCCTGCGAGATCGACTTCGAGGGCGGATTCTGGATGGACTATCCATGGGCGGAGCGGCTCGGCGCATTGGCCCGCGATGCGGATCTGGCGCTGTCGGTGCACGCACCTCTCTTCGGGTTCATGGGGCATCTCGAAGCAACAGGACGAAAGTTCTCCTCTGCCGTCGGCGCCCTCGATCGGAGCGCCGGGATCGCCGCCGCCTGCGGGGCGGCGGTCGTCGTCTTCCACCCCGGCTTCCTGCTCGGCCGCTCCCGCGAGGACGCTCTCTCCTCGGTGGTCGACCAGCTCGGCTTGCTGCGCGAGCGGCTCGAGGGCAAGGGACGAGCCGTGCCGTTCGGCGTCGAGGTGATGGGACGCGTGCGCGATCTCGGCTCTCTCGACGACGTCGTCGAAATCTCACGGCGCGTGGGCTGGGTACGGCCGGTGCTCGACTTTGCGCACATGCACGCGACGAGCGACGGCGCCTATCTCGAGGTGGGGCTGTTCGCGGAGGCGCTCGCAATGGTCGACGATGTCCTCGAGGCCGGCGTCCCATTCCACATCCACTTCTCGGACATCGCCTATGCGAACCGCAATGAGAAACACCACCTGCCCTACGGTGAGGGCACGCTTCGGGCCGATCCTCTGCGGGAAGCGCTCGACCGCTTCGACCGACCCGCGACGGTGATCTCCGAGTCGCCCGACGAGACCTCGAGCCAGGTGATCAGGCGGATCCTCGGCTCTCCTTGATCGCGAGTCAGCCTGGGACCACGGCGCGATCTTGCGCCCCGCCGGCACCGTCGGACAGCGCTGTGCGGAAGGCTCATCCGCGAACCGAGGCCGCGGTGGCCCCGATGAGCTCCTTCAGGACGTCCTCGACTTGTCGGGCCTCGTCCTCACGGCCGCGCGTGTCGAGGAAGCCGGCGAGGGCTTTGAGCGGTGCCATCCGGTAACGGCGGAAACCTGTCGGGCGAAGGATCTCGTCGGCCTCTCGGAGAAGCTGCTCCGCCTCCGCGTCCCGTCCCTGCGCGGCGCGCACGAGCCCGAGCGCCAGTCGGGTCGTCGAGCCAGACGACGCGTCCCCCGCACCGACCGTCTCGCGCGCCTCCAGGGCGAATCGTTCTGCTTCGTCGAGCCGCCCCTCGTCCAGCAACACCTGAGCGAGCAGGCGTTGACTCTCGACGAGCGTCCCTCTGTCGCCGATCGGCTTCAGAACGCGGATCGCATCGCGGAGAATCGCTTCCGCGCGTCGGAGGTCACGCCGCTCCCAGACCACGAGCCCGAGCCAGTTCAGCGTCCGCCCGAGGGTGAGAGCCGCTCCGCTCTCGGCGAACAACTCGCGGGCCTCGTCGAGGAGAACCTCGGCTTCGGCGAGCCTACCCTCGAGCGCCGCCTGCCGGCCGGTCGCTCGAAGGGTCCAGGCACGCGTCGTCGGGCTTCCGCTCTCGCCCGCGAGCTCGGTCGCCCGGGCCAGAGGCTCCAGTGCGCGCTCCGGTTCGAGCCTGACGTTGTAGACGTCGTTGAGCTCCAGCAGCACTCCGCTCTGGAGATCGAGCCGACCCGTTCGCTCGGCAATCGCCAGCCGTTCGATCGCGAGCCGCTCGACTTCCTCCAGGTCGCCCTCCCACCAGCAGACGGTGCCGAGTACCTCCAACGCGTCGAACCGACCCACGTCGTCCGCGATCTCCACCACTTCGAGCGCCCGCCGCGCGAGCTCGCGCGCACAGTCGTTGTCGGCGTCGCGGTAGAGCGCAACCCGCGCCAGAGTGGTCAATGCGCGTCCCTCGATGCGGCGGTCACCCGCAGCATGGGCCGCCTCGCTCACGTGCAGCATCTCGGTCGACACGGCCGGGATGTCGGTCATGCGCCACGCCGCGCTCGCCGCTAGATACCGGCGCTCCAACGTCGCCTCGAGCTCCACGGCACGAACGAGCGAACGGCGCGCGACACTGTTCGCCTCACGGGCGAGCGCCCGGCGGCCGGCCTGCTCGAGCGCCAGAGCCGCCTCCGCGGCGAGGTCGGCGGGGACCCGGCCTTCGAGCTCCGCGTCCAGCTCGGCCGACTCGTCGAGGTGGTAGGCCCGAATCTCGACCAGTTCGTCCGCGGATGCCCGACCCGCAAGCCAATGGGCCATCTGACGGTGGAGGACGGCCCGGGATGACTTCGAAAGTCCGGCATACGCCACGTCGCGGATGAGCACGTGCTTGAAGCGGTACGCCTCCTCGCCGCGGATGGTCGAACGGGGCTCTCGGACGAGAAAGTCCCGCTCGACGAGCACCTGAAGTCGGTCTCCGGCCGCCGGGGAGTCGGTAAGCGCCTCGATGGCGCCCGACCAGAACGTTCTGCCGGCAACTGCGGCCCGCTGCAACACCGCTCGCTCGGCCGTCGGAAGGCGATCGATCCGAGCGGAGATCATCGCCTGCACGGTGTGCGGAATGCCTGCGGGCTCGCCGTCCGACTCGAGGAGCATCCGCACCGTTTCCTCGATGAACAGTGGATTCCCCTCGGTGGTCCCGAGCACCGCCGAACGCTGTTCCGGCGAGAGCTCGGCTGATTCACTCCCGGCGAGCGCGTCGACAAGCCGCGCGCTGTCGTCCGGCGGCAGAGCCTCTAGCTCGATCGCGGTGGCACGCACGTTGCCGCCACCCCACCTCGGCCGCTCGTCGAGGAGGTCGGCGCGAGCAAGGCACAGGATCAGGACTGGAACGCCTTTGATCCCGGTCGCGAGATGCTCGATCAGGTCGAGCATCGGCTCCTCGGCCCAGTGGATGTCCTCGAAGACGAGCACCAACGGCTGCAGGTCGGCGAGCTCCATCGCCCAGGTCTGCGCCGCCCACGCGATCTCGGCCGCAGAGCGGTCGCCGCCCACCGCATCGAGAACACCGGACGCCAGGGCAAGGAGATCGGCGACCGCCTCGTCGCCGCAGCATGTCCGGAGCTTCTCTGCAGCCGCGTCGACGGAGTCGTCGTCGGTGATCCCCGCTGCGACCTTCACCATCTCGGCGATCGCCCAGTACGTGACTCCCTCTCCGTACGGAAGGCAACGCCCGTTGAGGATCGTCGATCGCTCGACACCGGCGACGAATTCCCGTGCGAGTCGCGACTTCCCCACCCCGGCAGGCCCGTACGCCGTGACGAGGTGCACCCGCCGGTCTCGTGCCGCGCGGGCGAACGTGTTGTGAAGTAGCTCGAGCTCTTCCTCACGCCCGACGAAGGGCACAGACACGATGAGCCGGCGTCCGACCACCTCGGAGACGGAAACGAGCCGCCAGGCCTCGACGCCGTCAGGGAAGCCTCGCGCCGCCTGGGCTCCGAGCGGTGCCACCACGACCGTGTCGCGGGTGAGCCGCTCGACGCCGGGGCCGAGCAGCACCTCGCCCGGCCGGGCGGCCTGCTGTAGCCGCGCAGCCGCATTGATCGCGAGCCCCGTCGCGAACGTTGTCTCGCTCTCTTCCGAGACGATCTCGCCGGACTCGACGCCGATGCGAACCTCGAGCCCGAGCTCCTGCACCGCCTCCACGATCGCGAGTGCCGCACGAACCGCCCGCTCGGGGTCGTCCTCGTGCGCGAAGGGGACGCCGAACGCGGCCATCACGGCATCACCTGCGAACCTCTCGACGATGCCACCGTGGGCGGTGATGCAGTGGGCGACCTGATCGAAGAAGCGCGCCAAGCGCGAGCGCACGACCTCCGGGTCGGCGCTGGCGACGAGTTGCGTCGAGCCGACGAGGTCGACGAAGAGCACCGTTGCCAGCTTCCGCTCCATCACCGAAGGATAGGTGCACGGACCCCGCATCCGGAGCCCGCGACGTCCAATACGATGACGACGTGCTCGACCCGGCCATCTTCAAGGCGTACGACGTCCGCGGCCTCTACGGCTCCGAGCTCGATGAGGAGGGGGCGTACGCGATCGGTCGCGCCTACGTCGAGCACTTCGAGCCACGCTCGATCGCGGTCGGCCGGGACATGCGCCTCTCGGCGCCGGCGATGGCGGCGGCCGTGATGGAGGGCGCCGCCGACGGCGGCGCCGATGTCCGCGATCTCGGCATGGTCGGCACGGAGATGGTCTACTACGCGGTCGGAGAGCTCGGGCTCGAGGGCGGAATCTGCGTCACCGCCTCGCACAACCCGAAGCAATACACCGGAATGAAGATCGTCCGCCGCGGGGCGCTGCCGGTGGGGGGCGACTCCGGCCTCGACGAGATCAGGGCCGGCGCCCAGGCCGGTTTCGGCCCGGTCGGGCGGCGCGGCGAGATCGGCCCTCTCGACGTCTGGCCGGGTTTCGTCGACAAAGTGCTGTCCTTCGTCGACGTGGGCGCGATCGCGCCGCTGCGCATCGTCGTCGATGCAGCGAACGGGATGGCCGGGGCGATGCTGCCGCCCGTGCTCGAGCGCCTGCCTCAGGTCGATGTCGTCCGGTGCCACTTCGACCCTGACGGCACGTTCCCGAATCACGAGCCGAACCCGCTGCTCGAGGAGAATCGGGCCTTCATCGTCGCGAAGACGCGCGACGAGGGTGCCGCCCTCGGCGTCGCGTACGACGGTGACGCCGACCGCTGTTTCTTCGTCGACGACACCGGGGAGTTCGTGCCCGGGGACTTCGTCACGGCTCTCCTTGCCGAGGTGATGCTCGGGAAGAGCCCGGGCGGCACCGTTCTCTACGACGTGCGCGCGAGTTGGGCCGTCCCGCGCACTATCGTCGCCGCGGGCGGCACCGCGCTCGTCAACCGCGTCGGGCACGCGTTCATCAAGCACCGGATGCGGAAGGAGAACGCCATCTTTGCCGGTGAGGTCTCGGCGCACTACTACTTCCGCGACTTCACCCAGGCCGATACCGGGGTCGTCCCGTTCCTGCTCATGCTCGAGCTGATCTCGACCCGCGGCTCGAAGCTCTCCGAGATCCTACGGCCCTTCCGTGAGCACTACTTCATCACGGGTGAGATCAACACGCCGGTTGCGGATGTACCGCTGAAGCTGCAGGAGATCAAGGAGCGATACGGCGCCGAAGGAGGTCGCATCTCGCACCTCGACGGGATCTCGGTCGACTTCGATACCTGGCACTTCAACGTCCGGCCGTCCAACACCGAGCCCTTGCTGCGACTGAACCTCGAAGCGCTCTCCGAAGAGGAGATGGTCGCCCGTCGCGACGAGCTCGTCGCCCTGATCCGGGGCTGAGCCGGTGACGGACCCCCTCGAGCTCGGACGACTGACCGACAGGCGCCCGCCGTTCAAGTACTCGGCGCTGACCCGCGTCTGGTTCTCCGACACGGACGCACAGGGGGTCGTCTACTACGGTCGGTACCTGCCCTATTTCGATCACGCACGGACCGAATACCACAGGCAGCTCGGCTCGCTCGGGATCGTGGGAGCCGAGTTCGTCATGCGCGCCTCGCACGTCGAGTACCACGCGCCCGCACGCTTCGACGATCTCCTCGAGTGCTTCGTTCGGGTCAGCAGACTCGGACGCACGAGCGTCACGTACGAGGTTGCAGCGGTCAGGCTGCCGGACGACGAGCTAATGGTCACGGGAACACAGACGGTGGTGCTGATCGACCGTGACACGCGACGCCCGGTTCCGGTACCGGAGCACGCGCTTGCCCTGGTCCGGGAGTTCGAAGGGGGGAAACAAGCCGAATGAGCACCCGCACTCTCGAGGAAATCGATCGGATTCTCGAGCTCGGAGACGACCCCGACGACGTGCTCCGAGCCGTCGTGGCGAGGCTCGTTCGGCTGCCGAAGATCGCGTGGGCCGGGATTCTGTTCCTGGAGGAGGGAGCGTTCGTGCTCGGGCCCGAGGCAGGGGCCCCCGATCCGGCCCACCGGATCGAGGTGCCGGTTCTTTACCAGGGTGCGGTCGTCGGCGAGCTCGCCGTCGACGGCGAGGCCGGCGCGGCCTTCCTGGACCGTGTGGCGGCGCAGATCTCGACCCACGTGCTGCTCGGCTGGGATACCGGCGGCGAAGCCTGGGAACCGTAGGGGGAGCCGCCGCAGGGCCGCCCGGTAGACCGGGCGGCCGCGGCGCGCGACCCCTCTCCCCTGATCACACATGTAGGTACCCGGCCGGGTGCTGCAATCCCTCGATCGAGGGCCTACTACCGACGCGTCATGCCGTCGCCCGGATGCACAGGTCCCGGGCGATTCCGGCCGGTGGGTCGCAGGCGGCCGAGCGCGGCGGCGACGGCTCCATCTCAGTTCGGGGTCACGCGGTAAGCGTCGAACACCGCATCGAGATGACGTAGCGCCGAGAGCAGCGACCGTAGATCGTTGACGTCGCCGAGCTCGGCGGTGTACCAGTTCTTGGCCATACCGTCCTCGACCGTGCCGCCGTACGCCACGATGTTCGCCCCATGCTCGGAGAACGTCCGCGCCACGTCTTCGAGCAGCCGGGCGCGGTCCCACGCCTCGACCGCGATCTGCACCCTGAAGCTCGCCTTCGCGCTCCCCTCCCACTCCACCGGCGTGAATCGCTCGGGATTGCGCATCAACGCTTTCACGTTGGGGCAGTCGGCGCGATGGATCGTAATTCCACGGCCCAGCGAGATGTAGCCTCGGATCTCGTCGCCGGGCACGGGCGTGCAGCACTTCGCGAGCCGGAGGAGCACGTCGTCGACACCCTGGACGACGATCCCGAGGCTCTCGCCCGCGACGGTCGAGCGGGCTTTCGGCGCCTTGAGCGTGACGGCCGGCTCCTCGGCGACCTGGTCGGTCTTCAGCCGCTGCAGTACCTTGTTCACGACCTGGCCGGAGCCGAGCTTGCCCGAGCCGACCGCCAGGTAGAAGTCCTCGGCCTTCTTGAAACCGAGATCCCGGATCACCTGCGCCAGCACGGCGGACCCCTGGAGCTTGCGGTACGGCAGGTTCTGGGCCTTCAGCGCCTGGTCGAGCGCCTCGCGCCCTTTCGCCTCGGTCTCCCCCTTCGTCTCGCGCTGGAACCACTGCCGGATCTTGTTGCGGGCGCGAGAGGACGCGGCGAGCGACATCCAATCGCGCGACGGCCCTCGACCGGATTTCGACGTGAGGATCTCGACGAAGTCACCGTTCTTCAGCTTGTAGTGCAGTGGCACGATGCGCCCGTTCACCTTTGCCCCGACGGTCTTGTGGCCGACGTCGGTGTGCACGGCATAGGCGAAGTCGATCGGCGTCCCCCCGGCGGGCAGGGTCTTCACCTCGCCCTTCGGCGTGAAGACGTACACCTCGTCGTCGAAGAGGTCTGTCCGCAATGTACGCATGTACTCGGCGGCGTCCTGGTCGTCTCCCTGCCAGTCCATCAGGGTCTTGACCCACGCCACCCATTCGTCGTCGCCCTTCGCCGAGCGCCCTCGCTTGTACAGCCAGTGTGCCGCGACACCGAACTCGGCCTCCTCGTGCATTTCGCGCGTTCGCACCTGGATCTCGAGCGGTGTCCCGTTGGGTCCGATCACCGTCGTGTGAAGGGAGCGGTAGCGGTTCAACTTGGGCATCGCGATGAAGTCCTTGAACCGGCCGGGCATCGGCTTCCACAGTGCGTGGATGATCCCCAGGGCGGCATAACAGTCGCGCGTGCCCTCCTCGCCGCCGCGCTCGATCAGGACGCGCATCGCGGTGAGATCGTAGATCTCGTTGAACTCGCGGCCCTTCTTGGCCATCTTGTCGTAGATCGAATAGAAGTGCTTTGCGCGCCCGGAGATGTCGGCGGGAATGTCTGCCTTCTCGAGATCGTCCTTCAACTCTTCCGCCGCCATTTCGACCTGGGCCTCGCGATCGGCCCTCCGATCGGCGACCATCGCCTTGATCTCCGCGTACTTCCGCGGATGAAGGATCTGGAAGGAGAGATCCTCGAGCTCCCACTTGACGGCGTGGATGCCGAGCCGGTGCGCAAGCGGCGCGTAGACCTCGAGCGTCTCCTTCGCCTTTTGCACCTGCTTCTGCTTCCCCAGATACTCGATCGTGCGCATGTTGTGAAGCCGGTCGGCGAGCTTGATCAGGATCACCCGCACGTCCTGGGCCATCGCCACGATCATCTTGCGGTAGTTCTCGGCCTCCGCCTGCTCGCGACTCTGGAAGCTGATACGGGTCAGCTTCGTCACTCCCTCGACGAGTTGGACGATCTCGGGCCCGAACGACGTGCGCAGCTCGTCGAGATCGGTCTCCGTGTCCTCGATCACGTCGTGCAGCAGCGCCGCTGCGATCGTCTGCTCGTCGAGGTGGAGCTGCGCGCAGATCAGCGCTACACCCAGCGGATGATTGATGAACGGCTCTCCGGAGCGGCGCACCTGGCCTCGGTGTGCACGCTCGGCCTCGTCGAAGGCGCGGCGGATCAACTCCTTGTCGACGCCCGGGTTGTAGGCCTCGACGTTCGCGATCAGCTCATTGACGAGGTCGTTCTGATGGCGCTCCGCATCAACGACGGTCATCTTCTCAGTGTACTCGTGCCCTTTTGGGTGACAGGATCTGGGGGCCGGCTGCCGAAGAGACTGTGGGATGGGACCGTTTCGCCGCTACCTCGAGCGCCGCCGCGTGCTTCGGCTTCTGGCCGAACTCGAGCGTTCGCTCGGCGGCAGGACCGCACGACGCGACGCCGGGCTTTACCATGGCGTCAGGCGACGCACGGAGAACGTTCGCCTCGAACGCTCGACGTCAGGCTGAGGTCTGGCGACGCCCTATGCCGCCTCGGGCAGGCTGAGCGGAGCACCGTGCGTGAGCAGGGCACGGAACGTCGGCGATTCGAGTAGCTGCCGCCTCCCGCCGGCGTCGGCGATCGCCAGCTCGGCAAAGATCCGGCGGGCCTCGGGTGTCCAGGCTGTCTCGCCCGCCCGCCACAGCTCGGCGAGCCAGGTCCGTAACTCCTCATAGGAGCCGGAGGTGTCGAACACGCGTCGCACGACCAGTTGCGGCGCCACGGTGCCGTTCCAGCGGTTCTGCTTGAGTCTGAACGCGACATCGAAGCGCGACTCGGCCTGCAGACGTTCGAGCTGCGCGCCGAGGCCGAACGCGATCGCGCTGCCCGCATCCTGCCCGTGTTGGCGCACACGAAATCGCAAGTGCTTGCCCTCACCGACGGTCGCTGCGTCTACGGCCTCGCACCCCGCGACGAGAAGGGTCACGTCGGGGTTCCCGAGGCCGAAGGGTGACAGCTGCTCGAGCTCGCGGGCGAGATCCAGAGTGAGGGCAGCGGCCGGAACGATCGCATCGATTCGGGTGACGGGTGACAGGTCCTCGTCGACGAGCTCCGCATCGGCGTGCGCGGCGAATGCTTCGGCGAACTCCTCGAGCTGATCCGCTCGGATCGTGAGCCCGGCCGCGGCTCGGTGGCCGCCGAATCGCTCGAGATGGTCGGCGCAGGCAGCGAGGCCGGCGTGGAGGTCGAAGCTCGGCACCGAGCGGCCCGAGCCCTTCCAGCGGTCGGCTTCGCCGGCGATCAAGACAACCGGCCTGCCGAACCGCTCGACGAGACGGGAGGCGACGATGCCGATCACTCCCTCGTGCCATCCCTCGCCCCACACGACATACGCCCGGCGCCGGCGCTTTTCCTGCGGCCAGGCGTCGACGACCCCAACTGCCTCGCGGAGGATCTTCTCCTCGACGGCCTGCCGGTCACGGTTGAGCGTCTCGAGCTCGTTCGCGAGCAGATCGGCTTCGCGCACGTCGTCGGTGAGAACCAGATGCAGGGCCACGTCGGGCCTGCCGAGTCGTCCTGCTGCATTGAGCCGCGGCGCAAGCCGGAATGCGACCGCAGTCGCATCGACGGTCGCCGGGTCGACACCGGCGACCCGCATCAGTGCCCGCAGTCCGGGCTTCTGGGTGCGCGCGAGACCACGCAGGCCGGTGGTGGCAAGCGCGCGATTCTCGTCGACGAGCGGGACGACATCGGCGATCGTGGCGAGCGCGGCGAGGTCGGCGTGCCGGGAGATCACCGGGTGGTCCACACCGAGGAGCGCCTGCGCGAGCTTGACGACGACGCCGGTCCCACAGAGGTCGGGAAACGGATAGTCGGACGGCCGGGTCGTGACGAGCGGGCAGTTCGGCAACGTCTCTCCCGGCCGGTGGTGGTCGGTGACGATCACGTCCACACCCAGCCGGCGGGCTGCGTCGACTTCCGCCGCCGCAGTGATGCCGCAGTCCACCGTGAGGATGAGCTTCACACCGTCCTCAGCGAGGCGTGCGATCGTTACGGGAGACACGCCGTAGCCTTCCTCGAACCTGCTCGGGAGGTGCCAGACGACATCCGCGCCGAGCTCTCTCAGTGCCAGCGTCGCAAACGCGGTTGCGCAGATGCCGTCGACGTCGTAGTCGCCGTGAACGCAGATCCGCTCGCCGCGCTCGACCGCAGCCTGCAGCCGCTCAACGGCTGTGGCCATGTCGCCAAGGAGGAACGGGTCGTGCGTGATGCCTTCGGGCTCGAGAAATGTCCGTGCTGCCTCGGGGTCGGCGAGCCCTCTGCGTACGAGCACGGTGGCGACCGTCTCCGAGACGCCGATCTCCCGCATCAACGCCGCCACCTCGGGGAACGACACCGGCTCCACCGTCCAGCTTCCGACCATGGAGTCACGATAGGTCCCGGCCCGGACGGAGACGATCTCCGACGAGGCGACCGGCGGGCTCGGGCGCTGCCCGAATTCAGGCAGCTGCGTTCCGGCGGGCGCGACGCTGGCGCATCGACTCGCGGATGATCTTGACCCAAAGCATCACGAGTCCGATCGTGGCGCCGACGACGACGACGGCGATCGGTGCGAGATACGCCATCTGCTCCAGCGAGTACTTGGTGACGGCGGCGCCTCCGACCCAGATCACGAGCACGGCCAGCGTCATCGGGATCGCCAGACGCCAGTTCACACGCTGAGGGTAGCTTTCCTTCCGTGCCCGAGGGTGATCCCAACAACTACGTCTCCGGCGACGACTACGTGCTCGAGTTTCTGGGCTACCGGTTCGCTTTCGGCGCGGACGACTTCCGCGAGCGCGTCATGGGCGCTGCCGTCAAGCTGGATCTGATCGCCGACAGCGACCTCGACAATGACGAGATCCTCGATCTCGTCGAGCTGGCCGCCGACGGTCGGATCGTCGAGCCATTGAGCCCACTCGGGCAATATCTGATGCGCCACTGGGAACGAGTCTCGCTCAACGACGGCGAATCACTCGTGTACTGGTTGCGGAAGCTCGTGTTCCGTGGCGCCTACCTCGATCACCGGGTCAAGGAGGGGTTACTCGAGGTGACCTACGACGAGGCCACGGGGGATTTCGGTTACGCCGAGCCGGAGGGAGGTCGGGCGCTACTCGAGCTCGCACCGACGCCGAGCTGGCGCGCGCTGCAGTTCAGACGGTAGATGATCAATCATCTGCGGCTTCGGACGGCGAGAACCCGAGCCGCTGCTCGTCATCCGAGGTGCCGATCCGGATTTCCCTGATCGCACCGAGCGGCACGATCAGCTCCTCGGGGTCGCCGTTCTCGAAGTGGGGGCATAGCGTCACGAACCCGAAGCCGGGCTCGGCCGAGAGCGAGGCGAGGCGGTGGAGCGATCCGTCCGCAAGCTCGACGCTGACGCCCGCCCGTTCGAGCCCGTGCTCCGTGCGGAAGGCCTCGATCCGGCGCACGATGCGGGAGATGAGGTCCTCGAGTGGCCCGGACATCCCCGGCGTCCAGAGCTCGGGCATCAAAAAAGGCTCCCGTCGACCCTGACCGCGCCGACGTGCTTTCGACCGAGCTCGGTGATCATCCTCCCGCGGGGGGTGCGCTGCAGGAACCCGAGCTGGAGCAGGTACGGCTCGTAGACGTCTTCGATCGTGTCGGTCTCCTCCCCGAGTGCCACCGACAGCGTCGACAGCCCCACCGGTCCGCCGCCGAACTTGTCGGCGACGGCCGACAAGAGCTCCCGATCGATGCGCTCGAGCCCGCGACCGTCGACTTCGAGCAGTTCGAGTGCCTCGCGGGCGACGTCGTTCGTGATCCTGCCGGCGTGACGCACCTCGGCGACGTCGCGCACGCGCCGGAGGATCCTGTTCGCGATCCGCGGCGTACCACGCGAGCGGCTCGCGATCTCGTCGGCCGCGTCGTCCTCGATCTCGACGGCGAGAATGCCCGCAGAGCGGTGCACGATCGTGCCCAGTTCACCGGGCTCGTAGTATCCGAGGCGGAACGTCATCCCGAAGCGATCGCGGAGCGGCGTCGTCAGCAATCCCGAACGCGTCGTCGCGCCGACGAGGGTGAAAGGCGGCAGGTCGATCGTCAGCGTACGCGCGGCGGCGCCCTGCCCGAAGACGATGTCGAGCCGGAAGTCCTCGAGTGCCGGATAGAGGATCTCCTCGGCGGCGCGGTTGAGCCGGTGGATCTCGTCGATGAAGAGCACGTCGCGTGGCTCGATCGCAGTGAGTATCGCGGCGATGTCCTTCTTCTCGAGCGCAGGGCCCGCGACGGTGCGGAGCCCGACTCCGAGTTCCTCGCGCACGATCTGCGCCAACGTCGTCTTTCCGAGACCCGGCGGGCCGGCGAGCAGGACGTGATCGAGGGCCTCGCCACGTGCCTTGGCGGCGTCGAGCGCTATGCCGAGCTGTTCCTTGATCCGCTCCTGACCGACGAAATCGTCCAGCCTGCGTGGCCGCAGAGAGCGCTCGACCTCCTCGTCCACGGGGTCCAGCACAGAAGTCGTGACGCGGTCGCTCACGCAGACAGCCTAGGCAAGTGCTCGGACAGGGGGCGAAGCGCGGCGAACGTTTCTCGTCCCACGCTCGAGACCAGGCTGAAGCCTGGCGTCGCCGGCTTGGCGTCGGGCGCTCACCTCGAGGCTACGCTGCCCGCAACGCCAGCCGAACGCGCTCGGCCGGCGGCAGCTCGGGGTCGACATCCGTGAGCCGCTGCTCGGCCTCGAGCACGGAATACCCGAGCTCGACCAGGGCGTCACGTGCAACGAGGTGTGTCGGCGTCTCCTCGCCGGGGCCTGCGATCGGATCTTCGGCGAGAGAGACCTTCTCCTTCAGCTCGAGCACGATGCGCTCCGCCGTCTTCTTTCCGATCCCGGGGATGGCCTGGAAGCGCGCGTGGTCCTCGAGCGCTATCGCCCGCCGGAGCTCTGCGGCAGGGGATCCGGAGACGATCGCGAGCGCGACCTTGGGGCCGATCCCGCTGACCGTGAGAAGCTGGATGAAGAGCTGGCGCTCCGAGGCATCCACGAACCCGTAGAGCTGCAGCGTGTCCTCGCGGACGTGAAGAAAGGTCTCGACGGTGATCTCACCGCCCCCCTCGGCCCTCCGCATCACGCCGGGCGTCGCCGCGACGAGGTAGCCGACACCGTTGACGTCGAGCAGTAACCCGTCTGCACTCCGGCCTGCGGGCGTGCCGCGAAGGCGGGCGATCACGAGGCCATCCGGGCGAGCGGAGGCATCAGCGCATGACAGATAGCAACCGCGAGGGCGTCGGCCTCGTGCGACGTAGCCGGGATCTCACCGAGTGAGAGCAGCATCTTCACCATCCGCTGCACCTGGCCCTTGTCTGCCCGGCCGTGGCCGCAGACGGACTGTTTCACACGTGCTGGCGCGTACTCGGTGCACTCGACGCCCGCGGTGGCGGCGGCGACCATGGCGGCGCCGCGAGCCTGGCCGACGAAGAGTGCGATGCGCGCGTCGGCTCCCACATACGACTCCTCGAGTGCGACGGCGTCCGGCGCGTAGGCCGCGATGAGCCCCTGCACCCCCTCGAAGATCACCCGCAGCCGGAGCTCCGGCCGCTCGCGGGCGCTTGTTGTCCAACACCCTGACGCAAGTGCCGTGACCCGCCCGCCGCCTTCGTGGACGATCCCGTAGCCGCACGCAGCCGTTCCTGGGTCGATTCCGAGAACCTTCACGGAGGGAGGGTAGGGACAGCTGCGGACGAGAGGGCGACCTGACGTGGCTCCGTCGGCACGGTGGGCCCGCCCTCCACCGTGCCGGTAGCGGCCTTTCTTACGGTGTCGACCCGCAGTGCGCCTGGCCCCAGGCCGCGATCGCGGTCGACGCCTTCTGGACGTCCGCGGAGTTGAGGGACTGGCCCAACTTCGTGAGCTTGGCGATCTGCCCCGGGGTGGGTGTCGACCCGGGTTTGAAGCCGATGTCCTTCAGCGCGGCCGCATAGACCGCGATCACCTTCGCCAGCACCGTGAAGTCGTCCTTGAGCTCGCCCGGCGCGTGGCTTGCGAACTCCTTGAATGCAGCGGAAGTGGCTTCGGTGCTGCTGCTCCCGCCGCTCGACGCGCTCGCGACGGCCGCGGAGAACTTCTGGCCGGCCTCCGCCAGATCCTTGCACTCGCCGCTGAGCCCGGCGAGGCCGCTCGCCTGAGTCGACGTCGTTTCCGTCGACGTCGTCTCGGTCGACGTTGCGTCCGTCGAAGCCGACGTGTCTGTCGCAACGGTTGTTTCCGTCACCGCGGTGTCCGCGGCAGCTTGATCGCCCGAGTTGCCCGAGCTGCCACACCCTGCCGCGACGAACGCCAGCGCTGCAGCCGCAGCGGCCACGCCAATCCATCTCATTCGTAAGCCCTCCCTCGTTACGCCGGAGCGCCGCGGTTCTCCGGCGCTTCTCGCGTTCGATGTTAGAGCAACCGCGTGTCAGCGGCCGAGCCTGTGCCTCGCCCACCCCACCGCGGCTCTCGAAAACCTCTCGATCCCGCCGCGCCTACGACGCGACGGTCTCGAGAACGGCCTCGGGGATGTCGAAGTTCGCGTACACGTCCTGAACGTCGTCGTTGTCCTCGAGCCCCTCGACGAGTCGGACGACCTTCTTCGCCGTCGGCTCGTCACCGATCTCGACCGTCACCTTCGGCACCATCGAGAGCTCAGCCGACTCGACCGGGAACCCTGCCGATTCCACGGCCTCTCGCACGGCGGAGAGCTGGTCGGGTGCGCTCGAGACCTGGAAGACGGAGCCGTCCCGGTCGACGTCGTCTGCGCCGGCCTCGGCGACGGCGAGGAACAACTCGTCCTCGTCGACACCGTCGGCGGGGACGAGCACGATCCCCCGTCGCTCGAACTGCCAGGCGACCGCGCCGGTCGCGCCGAGGTTTCCCCCGTACTTCGAGAACAGGTGCCGCACGTCTGCCGCGGTTCGATTGCGGTTGTCGGTCAGCGCCTCGACGAGGACCGCGACACCTTCCGGTCCGTAGCCCTCGTAAACGACGGTCTCGAAGATCGCCCCGTCAGTTCCTTCGCCGGAGCCCTTTGCGACCGCGCGGTCGATGTTGTCCTTCGGCATCGAGTACGAACGTGCCTTCTCGATCGCGTTCGCGAGCGCCATGTTGGTGGCGGGATCCGGGCCACCCTCCTTCGCCGCCACGAGGATCGAGCGCGAAAGCTTTGTGAAGAGCTTGCCTCTCTTGGCGTCGGCCGCACCCTTCTTGTGCTTGATCGTCGACCACTTGCTATGCCCTGACACCTTGCTCCTCCCGGACGAGCTGTAGGAACATCTCGTGCACCCGCGTGTCGTCGGTCAGCTCCGGGTGGAACGACGCCACGAGGACACGTCCCTCGCGCGCGAGCACCGGATGCCCGTCGACCTCGGCGAGGATAGCGACGCCGGGACCGGCATCGGCGACCCAGGGAGCGCGGATGAAGACGCCGACGAAGGGCTCGTCATCGCCCTCGATCCGAAGCGGGGCTTCGAAGCTCGCGACCTGCCGACCGAACGCGTTGCGCTCGACGAGAAGGTCGATCAGGCCGAGGCGCTCCCGGTCGAGGACGATCATGCCGGCACAGGTGCCGAAGATCGGTGCGGGGAACGACCGGATCGCCTCGTCGAGCCCGTACAGGCGCATCAGACGAAGCATTGTCGTCGACTCTCCCCCGGGAATCACTAGCCCGTCGAGGCCTTCGAGGTGTTTCGGGCAGGCGAACGTCCAGCGCCTCGACGCCGAGGCGACGCAGCATGGCCTCGTGCTCACGGAACGCACCCTGCAATGCCAGAACGCCGATCCTCACGAGGGCACACCCGGGCGACGCACGCGCGTCGCGCCTACCAGCCGCGGACTTCGAGCCGCTCGCCGTCGGCAAGCGATGCGGACGAGATGCCGACCATCGGCTCGCCGAGCCCGGTCGAGACCTCCGCCAGGATCTTGGCGTCCTGGAAGTGTGTCGTCGCCTCGACGATCGCCTTCGCCCGCAGGTCGGGGTCACCCGACTTGAAGATGCCGGAGCCAACGAAGACGCCGTCGGCGCCGAGCTGCATGCAAAGAGATGCGTCGGCGGGCGTCGCGATGCCGCCGGCGGTGAACGTGACGACGGGCAGCCGGCCGTTCTCGGCCACGTAGCGCACGAGCTCGTACGGCGCCTGCAAATTCTTGGCCTCGGCGTAGAGCTCGTCGCTGCGCAACGACTGCAGCCGGCGGATGCCGCCGAAAACCGCCCGCATGTGCGTGACGGCGTTGACGATGTCGCCGGTGCCGGCCTCGCCCTTGGTGCGAATCATCGCCGCGCCCTCGCCGATCCGACGCAGCGCCTCGCCGAGGTTCGTGGCTCCGCACACGAACGGGATCGTGAAACCCCACTTGTCGACGTGGTGCTCGACGTCTGCGGGGGTCAGGACCTCGGATTCGTCGATGTAATCCACCTCGAGCGCCTGCAGGATCTGCGCCTCGGCGAAATGGCCGATACGGCATTTCGCCATCACGGGAATCGAGACTGCGTCCTGGATCTCGCGGATCATGCCCGGGTCGGACATTCGCGCCACACCGCCGTCGCGGCGGATGTCGGCCGGCACGCGCTCGAGCGCCATCACTGCAACCGCCCCTGCGTTCTCGGCGATCACCGCCTGCGCGGCATCGACGACGTCCATGATGACGCCGCCCTTGAGCATCTCGGCAAGGCCGCTCTTGACGCGCATCGTGCCGGTCTCGGCCTTGCGGCCATTCTCGGTCATGCGATCAGTGTAGCGAGGTGCCCACCCCGTAATCGCGGGAGTGGGCACCTCGCAAGCGTCACGCGGGTGTCTGTGGAGGCTCCCCGCCCTCTGCAGGCGGCGTCTCGGCGACGGACGATGTCTGTTCTGCGACTGTCTCCGCCGCAGGTGGCTCAGGTGTCTGAGGAGTCGCCGGGGGTGCGGGAGCGGCCGGCGCGGCAGGGGCCGGCGCGGCCGCGCCGTCGGAGCCTTTGTCCGTAGCGGCTTTTGCGGCAGCGGCGGCACTGCCCGCTGCGGATTTCATCGAGGAGCCCATTTCCGAGATCGACTCGCCCATCTGCTTCATGTTGATGTACGCGCCAATGGCGATGAAGATCGCGAGCAACAGGCCGAGCCACGCCCAGAACGTGCGGAACTCGTTACTGACGAAGAACTTCAGAAGGGTGAAGAACAGCAGCAGGATTGCGAGGCCCGCAGTCACCATCGCCGGGGTCAAGCCGATCTCGATCTTCATGTTGGCGAGGCGAAGCCCCTCCCACACGATGATCGCGATCGCGAGCAGTCCTGCGAGCACCCCCCAGCCGTGCCACATGCTCACGCCGGCGGACGCAATGCCGTGGAAGTCGATCTCCTGCCAGTTGAAGATCGAGACGATCAGGAACGCAATCGAGGCACCGAGCACGAGCTTGGCGCCGTGGGTGAGCTTTGAGATGTCCATTTTGCGAACTTTCCTTTCGGGGGATGCCGAACGATCCTCGCAATCATTGCTGCGATATGAGACAGATACAACCGCTTCGGCGCGACTCCTCTCCCCACAGGTAGAGAAAACTGCCTGGCCCCCCGGGTCGTGCCGTGCGGGCGGGGAGCTCGCGAGCGAGCTCTCCGCCCACCCATCCCGCTCTCAACCCGGAACGGGGAGATGCCGATACCGGGACGATGGGTATCACTATCGATGACCGTCTCCTCGAGCGCTGGCAGACGAGCCGCCGCCATCAGGAAGAGGCACGGCGATTCCTCGCCCGCCAGCGGTTCGCCGACCCGCTCGGCGAGCAACGCGCCCTCGACGAGATCGTCGGCACGATCGCGGACCTCGAGCAGACGCTGCGCGACCGGGCATCCAGGCGCCGGCCGCCCTCGCCGCCCGGCCCGCTGTCGGCCTGATCCGAAGGCATCGGCGGCGCTCGGCCGTTCGCGGACGGGAGCGGCTTCTGCCCAAGGCGCGGACCTCCCCCCGAGGACTCGCGGCACTCCCGCCCGCCATCACAGTTGTAGGCAAGTGGGCGCAGATTGCAAGGGCCACGTCGTAAGCCGCTCACCGGAACCGATCCCACCTTCCCGTCCGATCCGCGCAGCGGTCACGTGCTGCGGACAAGCCGGTCGACTACGGTTCCTCGTTGCTGGGCGACTCATCGGCCCAGTGCCCGACCGACGACTGCCACGCACACCCTGCCACGAACCCGAGACTCGAGCTCAGCATGCTCGAGACGATCAACACTGTCGTCCACCACCACACGCCGTCCTCCGATCCACAGTCGTCCGCGCCTTCTTCGTCTCACATCTCTCTCGTCCGGCCTCACTGAAGGTTTGCGCCGGGCCTGCGAAGGACCTGCGGCCCCACATCGGGGGAGAAGGGGACGCCAACCGCCGGCCCGGCACCGTGACCATTCGGCACGAGCCGGCGGGAACCTTCCAGATCGGAAGCCGGCGTGGTGAGGCGTACGAGGCCGCTTCCGGCCGGGATCTGGCTCGGGCGGAGCGGCGGCGTGACACGGCGAACGGCTCAGCCGCGGCTTCGCAGTCGTGCCCGCACGCGAATCGGGCCCGGCCGCCGGGTGGTCCACCACTGGCGGCCGCTGTTGAAACCGACGGAGGTGGCGAACCCGCCGACGGCGACGGCGACCGCGATCACGATGATGACGATGGCGGGACCCACGGGTGTTGCATCGGCAGAAGCCCCCGACGGCTCAATGGCACGCGCTGCATTAGGCCGGTCGGGGGACGAACCGGATCCTGACGGTGCCCTCGCTCAGCTTCCGCCCGACTTCGGTCTTGCCCCTGAGAGCGAGAACGAGTCCGGCACCGGCATGAAGGCGATTCAGAGGGAAGCCGAGCTGTCCGGGCTCCCGCGGGGTGTGGAGCTCGATGGCGAACGTCAGCCTGCGGCTGTCGATGTACCCCGTGGCCACGTCACCCCCGGACCCGACACGGGTGCCGCTGAACCTCGCCCCGTTCCCCGCAAAATAGGAGCACTTGGACGACGGCAGCGCCGGGGTGTTGCCGCTTCGGCCGGTGGAGAGATGGAGCTCATACGTCACGGCGCCTTGACCCAGGCTGCGGTACGGGTCGGCCCCGATGCTCAGCGAACCCGGCTCGGAGCGTTTACTCCTCAACGCGCAACTCTTGAGGCGCGGCCCGGAGAGGCTGTACTCGATGCTCCCCGTGACCGTTCCCTTACCCTTGCCCGACATTCTCATCTCGATCTTCGAGTCGCCGAACTCCGGCGCCTGCACATCGAGACGCACGCCCCTGTAGGTCTCGGTCCACTTCGAGACCTCCGAATACGCGAAATCACCCCCGAGCGGGTTGGTCGGGAGGGAGAGCGTTGAACGGAACGTGCCGGTGACCTGCACGTCGTAGACGCGCACGACCGGATTCGACGCGGCTCGTGCTGTCGTGACGGCGAAGCCGAGCAGAGCGATGCCGGCGCAGACGATCGCCGTCAGTCCCAGCTGTCCCGGATGACCGAACCACCTGACTCCACCACGTGCCACGCACGCCTCCCGCCCTGTGGGATGAACACCGGATCGCCTGTCCCGCGACTACCTGGTCGAACGATAGGCAGTTCGGCGGCGATGTCCACGCCAGCGGCCCTTCGAGCGGCCGCGAAACGGCCTGCCTGTCAATGGGCCCGCCTGGACTCGAAACGGGAAGGCGAGAGACGCCGTGACGCCCGGTAACCCGCATGGTTACTGGGGTTGCGGCCTCCGCGCCTCTTCCCCGGTCGGCGTGCTATTGGGTCGGATTCGGGGCGATTTTGGCGTTTTGGGCACTCGTCCGTTGCTTGTGCCATTCGGAGAACATTGCATTTGCAGAACCTGCGGCACCACAGCGGACATCGTCCAGACTTGGAGGCGGTGCCGGGGTCGTGAGATCCTCACGGCATGGCAGGCCGCTCACTCACTACACGATCACAGGGCAAACGCGCAACCGGTGAAGGTGGGCTGTTCGGCAGTTCTTTCGGCCGCTCTGCCACCCGAGGAGACGATCTTCTATTGCCGTGCGGCAGTGGCTGCGGCCGCGATCCTGCGGAGCATGCCGGCGAACATCCAAGAGTGGAGAGGGAAGAGCCCGTACCAGTAGGCGGCGCCTGGTAGCCCGACTGGATCGAAGATCGCCGTCTGGCGGATCGTGCTGCCACCGGTGTCTCCGTCGACCTCGAACTGGAGCCACGCCCGTCCCGGTAGCTTCATCTCGGCCCGAAGGCGAAGCAGATGATCGGGCTCGACGGCCTCGACGCGCCAGAAGTCAAGGGTCGCGCCCTGAGTCAGCTGCCCGGGATCGCGCCTGCCGCGGCGGAGTCCCACGCCACCGACGAACAGGTCGAGGAAGCCGCGCAGGTGCCAGAGTGCATCGCCGAAGTACCAACCGGTCACTCCTCCGATGCACCGGATCGGCTCGAAGGCGTCAGCAGGCGCGACCGGCACGCGAATCGAGCGCGAGTCCACAACCCGCTTGCCGAACCGGACACCGCCGTAACGCTCGGATCTCAGCCCGGTGGAGGAGAGCGCGTCCGACCAGCGCGTCTCGGCGAACTCGCGATTCTCGTGCGCCAGCGCGCGTGCGATGGCCTCGCGATGGCCTCGCGGCCGGATCGGGAAGGTTCGAAGCGCAGTCGTATCCTGCACGACAGTCTCGTGGGGAAGGCTCTCGATCAGCTTTCGCCCGACTCGGGCATAGACAGGGGTGACGAGGCCAAGCCAGAGGCTCGACAGGCGTGGCGTCAGCAGCGGCACCGGCACGATCAGGCGGCGCAGCCCCGCCTGGCGCGCGTACTCGCGCATCAGCTGCTCGTAGGAGACCTGATCGGCCCCGCCGATCTCGAAGACGGCATTCCCGTCGAGGTCGAGGTCGGCCGCTGCCACGAGGTACGCGAGCACGTCCTCGATCGCGATCGGCTGCGCCACGCTCCGTACCCAGCGAGGAGTGATCATCACTGGTAGCCGCTCGACGAGCGCTCGGATGATCTCGAAGGACAGGCTGCCGGAGCCGATCACGACCGATGCGCGGAACTCGATGACCTGCACGCCGGCGCGAGACAGGATCTGCCCCACCTCCTGCCGGCTCGCGAGGTGGCTGGACAGGTCGGTTCCGGCGCCGAGCCCTCCGAGGTAGACGATCCGTCGCACGCCGGCCGCTGCGGCGGCCGCTGCGAAGTTCGCAGCCGCTCGACGATCCTCCTCCTCGAAGCTCCCGCCGGATCCCATGGAGTGCACGAGGTAGTAGGCGACGTCAACGCCTTCCAGGGGAGGGCCGAGCGTGTCGGCGTCGAGGACGTCGCCGGCGACGATCTCGGCGATCCGAGCGTGATCGCTCAGAGCCTCCGGCCTGCGGGAGAGGCAACGGATGCGTTCGCCTTGCTCTTCCAGTCGGCGCAGCAAGCGGCCGCCGACGTACCCGGTGGCGCCTGTCAACAGCACGAGGCCTTCCCCCGGCGGATCGGGGTGGCTCACGGCAGGATCCGCTCGGCCAAACTGTTCGCGGCTTCGACGGGATCGCCGTCGAGGAGAACCGCTCCCGCGCGCCCGGCGAGAGCGGCGTCGGCGCCCTGGCCTCCAATGGCGACGGTTACCCGGGTCGCGAGCGCGGCGAGCTCCTGCTCGACTGCGCGCAGCGGCTCGGGTCTGGCCGCGCTAAGGACGACAGCCCGCGGGGCTACGGCGGCGACGGCACGCTCGACGGTCGAGATAGGCGTCTCGGCGCCGAGGAACACGATGCGCCAGCCGGCTTCGCGGAGCGGAATGCCGAACAGCAAGAGAGGGAGGTCATGCTGTTCGCCGGGAGGGCAGGCGAGCAGCGCGATCAGCCCAGTACCGCGACCCCAGCCCCGGGCCAAGCCAAGGAGGCGGCCGCGGAGGACGCTGCTCGCAAAGTGCTCCTGCGCGATGGTCAGCTGCCCGGCGGCCCAGCGCTCGCCGAGCGAATGCAGCACGGGCATGACGATGTCGACGAGCACCGCTTCGGTACTGAACGTCGCGAGCGAGCGGTCGAGAACACCGTGCGCGACCTGCTCGTCGTAACTCGCGAGCGCTTCCTCCAACGCGGCAGCCGACTCGGCGGGGCTTGCGGCAAATGCGACCTCTGCGCTGGCGCTCTGCTCGAGCGCTGCCCGAGCCGCCTGGGCGGCCGAGAGGCCTGCTTCCAAATGGCTCGCCATCCGACGAACGCGTGCCTCATCGGCCTCCGAGTAGAGCCGAAAGCCGCCGGTGGACCGGATCGGCTGCATCAGCCCGTACCGACGCTCCCAGGCGCGGAGGAGCTCGGGTGTGACGCCGACTCGGCGGCTCAATTCGCCGATCCGTAGCTGCCCGTCCCGTGCGTTCATGGGATCACTATACAGAAACTGGACAAACGCTTGACAATCACGCCTCCAACCTGTACAAAACCTATACGAACACTGTCAAAGAGGAACGCGTGGCGGTCAGCAACAGCAATTCGTCCGAGCAGCTCGCCTGGTCAGCGGCAGCCGCGTAACCGCACAAACCACGATCGAAGAAAGGAAGCCCTAGCATGAAGAAGCCAGTTGCAGCACTCGTCGTCGTCGTCCTCGCCGTTGCCGGCATCACCGGAATCGCGAGCGCCTCGTCTGCGAAACAGACAGACATGAGTGACAAGAACATCATGCAGACGGCTGTCGCCGCCGGCCAGTTCAAGACGCTCGTCTCGCTCGTCGAGCAGGCTGGTGTCGCCGGCGCTCTTGCGGCGCCCGGCAAGCTGACCGTGTTTGCCCCGACCGACGCCGCCTTCGCGAAGGTGCCGAAGGCGACCCTCGCCGCGCTAGGCAAGGACAAGGCACTGCTGAAGAGCGTGCTCCTCTATCACGTCGCCAATGGCAAGGTCACCGCGGCGAAGGTCGTCAAGCTGAAGTCGGTGAAGACGCTGCAGGACGGCGTGCTTGCGATCCGGGTCTCCGGTGGCAAGGTCTTCATCGGCAAGGCACAGGTCGTGACACCCGATGTGATGGCGTCCAACGGAGTCATCCACATCATCAATCGCGTCCTCATTCCACCGACGGGCTAGTTGTTCGAGCATGAAGGGAACTGCTCCCGCTTCCGCCGTCGCGGCCTCGCGCGGCGGCGGAAGCGGCAGGGCGTTCCCACGATTCTCGGCGGCAGCTCGTGTGAGGTCCCGATCGACAATTCCGCCCTTCGACTCCCAACCCCGGCCTTCATGCTCCGCGCCCTGCTCGATGGATTCGCAGCCGAGCTTCTCTCGAGTCGCCGCGTCTAGGGCCAGACGCTCGCCGGCAGCGGTTTCGTGCATCGGTTGGGGATCTCGATACGGCTCTCGCCGACCTGACCCGCAATTGACCACAACTGAGTCATCTGGGTCTTTCTCTGTCGAGCGCAGACGTGGCGGCAGCTACCGGCTCACCTCCATTTTCGTTCTCCCGCAGCCAATCGACCTCCTCTTCTCGTTCTTCTCAGACGCCCACGACCTCGAGAAGCTGACGCCGCCCTGGCTCGAGTTCCGCGTCCTCACGCCCGCGCCAATCCCCATCGAGCGAGGCACAACGATCGACTACCTCCTCCGCATCCACGGCTTCCGCATCCGCTGGACGAGCGAGATCAACGTTTGGGAGCCGCCGCACCTCTTCACCGACCGCCAGTTGCGCGGGCCATACCGACGTTGGGAACATGAGCACACCTTCAACGAGAACGACGATGGAACGCTGATCGGTGATCGCGTCGAGTTCGAGGTGCCGGGCGGCAGGATTCCAGGACGGCTTGCTTCGGCCGACGTACGGCGGATCTTCGCGTACCGCCGCGCTCGCCTGAGCGAGCTGTGCGGCTGATGGCGCGAAACGGGGAGGCGGCCGCTCACGCGAGGCAGACCACGGCGATTGCCCTGTTCACACGCGACTTGCGCGTTCACGACAATCCAATTCTCGCCCAGGCGATGCACTCCGCCGACCGCGTGGTGCCGATGGTCGTGCTCGAGCCGCGGCTCCTTCGTCGCTCACCACGGCGAACAGCGTTCCTTCTCGAGAGCCTCGCCGACCTCGACAGGAGTCTGCGAGAGCTCGGCGGTCACCTCATCGTTCGTCGCGGCGACACGACGGCCGAGGTGTCGCGGATTTCGCGCCAGACGAACGCCCACAGCATCTTTCTCGCCGCCGACGTCAGCGCGTACGCGCAGCGACGTGAGCTTGCCCTCCGCCGCGCGCTACCGCGACTCGACATTCGCGCCCTTCCCGGCCTCTTCGTCCTCGAGCCCGGCGAAGTAGCAGCGGCTGGCGCGACGCACTACCGGATGTTCACTCCGTACTGGCGCGCGTGGGAGCGCGAGCCATGGCGACCGCTGGTCGACCTACCGCAGCGCCTCGTGCAGCCGCAGGTCGAGTCGGAAGCGCTGCCGGAGCCGGCTACGTACTCCAGAGCCGTCGGACCGCCGGGCGGAGAGACCGCCGGTAGGGCACTCCTCCGCCGGTGGCTTACGGGAGGTCTCATGTCGTACTCAGATCTGCGCAACCAGCCGGCCGCGGACGGCACGTCGCGTCTCTCTGCCTACCTACGCTTCGGCTGCGTATCGCCACTCGAAACGGCGATCCGCGCCGGTGTTGGCGAGTTCAGGCGACAACTCTGCTGGCGTGACTTCTACGCACAGCTCCTGTGGGCCAACCCCCATGCTCAAACCGAGGACCTGAACCCACGCCGGCATGACTGGGACGACAACGACGAGGCGCTGGCCGCCTGGCAAGAAGGCCTGACCGGCTACCCGATCGTCGACGCCGCAATGCGCCAACTACAACACGAGGGCTTCATTCACAATCGCGTGAGGATGGTCGCGGCCTCCTTCTTGACCAGGGATCTCAACCTCGACTGGCGGCTCGGCGCCGCGCACTTCGACCGGCTTCTCCTCGACGGCGACCCGGCAAACAACTCAGGCGGCTGGCAGTGGGTCGCAGGAACAGGCACCGACACCCGCCCCGGACGAATGCTCAACCCAGCGCGCCAAGCAGAACGGTTCGACCCGGACGGAGCCTACGTTCGCCGACACGTGCCCGAGCTTGCCGCCCTCGAGAGGAAAGCAGCCCATCAGCCAGGCCCACGCGACGCGCCGAGCTACCCGGCACCGATGATCGACCACGCCGAAGCCGTTCGACGGTTCCGAAACCGTCCCGCCCGGATCGCTTCGTAGCCGAGGCTTTCGACGAGACGGGTTCGTGCGTGGTACCTAGGGTAGTCCATGACAGGCGGACGAACTCGCAACAGCGGTTAGGGTTCGTACGCGACACCTTGGTTACTCACGTTTCCCCTGTGAATCAGTGGTACGGAGCTGCTAGGCGGGTGGCGCTCGGCGGCCTCCGCGTGGGTGAAGGACGGCCCTCTGCTACGGCCACGTCGACCTCGCGAACGGCCGGCTGTATATCGTGGACGCGAAGACCGACGCTGGCCGTCGCACTGTCGACCTCTCCCCCGATCTCCGCGACGAGCTCGCAGCGAGGAAGGCCGCGGCACGCAACACAGCGGACAGCGATCTCGTGTTCTTCACGAAGGACGGCAGCCAGAGGGACAGGAACAACGTTCGCGTCAACGTACTCGCGGGTGCTATCAAGCGAGCGAACGCAAAGCTCGCCGAAGCCGGCAAGCCACCCATTGTCGGCCTTACCAACCACAGCCTGCGCCGCACGTTCGCGTCGCTGCTGTACGAAGCGGGGGCGTCGCCGGCGTACGTGATGGGACAGATGGGCCACACGTCGAGTGCTCTCGCACTCGAGGTGTACTCAAAGATGATGAGCCGCGATCGTGACGCCGGAGCCCGCGTCGACTCCCTCGTTCGAGGGGCCGATTGGAATCCACCGAACGCAGGTTTGGGCACAAATAAAGGCACAAACGAGACGAATGGCGCCGATAGCGGTGCCGATGTGAAGCACGTGGTCGAGGCGCAGCCCGCTAGGTAAGCGGGATCCCAGCAATCCCCGGGTTCGTCGTATGTGATGGGCCCGCCAGGACTCGAACCTGGGACCTACCGATTATGAGTCGGCTGCTCTAACCAGCTGAGCTACGGGCCCTCCGCTTCGAGCCTAACGGGTTCGCCCGCCCGCGCCTCGCACCCGACTGACACAATGTCGCCATGAGCGCGGCCACGGCCGCGGACCCGACGGAAGGATGCGGTCGTTGAAGACGTTCCAGCGCGAGGTGCAGCTGCGCACGGCGGGCGGACTCTCGGTGACCGACATCACCGACGAGGTACGGGATGCAGTCCGCGAGAGCGGAATTCAGGCCGGCATCTGCTGTGTCTACTCGCCCCACACCACGTGCTCGGTGCGCGTGAACGAGTGGGAGCGCGGGTTCCTCGAAGACTTCGCCGTCATGCTGAAGCGCCTCGTGCCGACCGAGCACTACTACGCCCACGACGACTGGGACCGTCGTACGGAGAACATCAACGAGGAAGACCAGGAGTTCGGAAACGGCCATTCGCACTGCATGTCGATGCTGCTCGGGCCGGCGGGCGAGTCGGTGCCCGTGCGCGAGGGGGAACTGTGCCTCGGTACCTGGCAGCGCATCCTCTTCCTCGAGCTCGACCGCGAGCGCGACCGTCGGTGGCTCGTGCAGGTCGTCGGCGTGTGAGGTGGGAATTGCCTGTTTCACGCTTCGCGTGAACCTGAAGAGGCCCGCCCGCGGGCCTGTTCTTCCCGACTGAATGCCGGCTTTGCGGCTGAGGTAGCAGGCTTCAGCCCGTCTTCTGGGTTTGCCGGGTCAGGACAGTCGGAAACCGGGAAACAGACTGAAACCTGACCCCGAACCAACGCATACGGCCGGCGGGCCGGCCTCTTCAGGATCACGCGAAGCGTGCAGAAAGCAGATGCGCCTGAGTAGCGGCGGAGAATGCGCGATAGCCTCTTCCATCGCGACATTCTCCGCCGCTACTCAGGCGTCACGTAGGCCGCTGTGAGGCCGCCGTCGACGAGAAACGACGTCCCGTTCACGTACGAGGACTCGTCGCTCGCGAGGAACAGGGCGCCGTTCACCACCTCGCGCGGCTTGGCGAGTCGCCCCATCGGCCAATGAACCCGTCGGCGCTCGAGCGCCGCGGGATCTCCACCGAAGATGCGCAGGAGGAGCGGCGTCTCGACCGGGCCCGGACAGAGCGAGTTGACCCGCACGCCCTGGCGGGCGAACTGCACCGCGAGCTCACGGCTCATCGAGAGCACCGCCCCCTTGGAGGCGCTGTAGGAGATCTGCGAGGTCGCTGCGCCGAGAATTGCCACGAACGAGGCGACGTTGATCACCGAGCCGCCGCCCCGCTCGAGCAGATAGGGGATCCCGTGCTTGCAGCAGAAGTAGACGCCCTTCGTATTGACGTCCTGAACGCGGTCCCAGGCGTCCGCTTCGGTGACGAGGATGGAGTCGTCGTCGGCAGGCGAGATACCCGCGTTGTTGTAGAGCACGTCGATGCCGCCAAATTGCTCGGCGGTCGCCGCGTACATAGCTTTCACGTCCTCCTCGCTCGCCACATTCGCGCGCGCGGCGAATGCCGAGCCTTCTTCGGAGCAAAGCCCGACCGTCTCCTCGGCGAGCGCCAGGTCGACGTCCGCGACGCACACCTTCGCTCCCTCTGCGCTGAACACGATCGCTCCCTCCCGGCCCATCCCGCCGCCGGCGCCCGTGATCACGCAAACCTTGCCCTCGAGCCTTCCCGCCATGATCTCAGCCTTCCGTCGAGATGAACACGTTCTTCAGGTCGGTGTATCCGTCGAGCGCCGCCATGCCCAGCTCGCGGCCGAAACCCGATTGCTTCATGCCCCCGAACGGCGTGTGGACGCGGACGGAGCTGTTGGAGTTGACCGAGAGAACGCCGGCCGCGACGCCGCGGGCAACACGAAGCGCGCGGGCGCCGTCGCGCGTCCAGATCGAGCCCGAGAGCCCGTACGGGGTGTCGTTCGCGAGCCGGATCGCGTCGGCTTCGTCCTCGAAAGGGATCACAGCGGCGACCGGGCCGAAGACCTCCTCGCGCGCGACCCGGTCGTCGTTCGTGGCCTCGACGAGTGTGCACGGGAACCAGAACCCGGGTCCTCCCGGTGTCTCGCCGCGGAAGAGCGGCTCACCCTCTACGAACGACGAGACCGTGGCGCGGTGCTCCGCCGAGATGAGCGGGCCCATCTCGGTCTCCTCGTCTGACGGGTCGCCGACTCTGACGCCGCGCGTCGCAGCGACGAGCAGGTCGAGAAAGCGGTCGTACGCGGCTTGCTCGACGAGGATCCGGGAGCGCGCACAGCAGTCCTGGCCCGCATTGTCGAACACCGAGTACGGGGCGGACGCAGCTGCCCTCTCCAGGTCGGCGTCGGCGAAGATGACGTTGGCGGACTTGCCGCCGAGTTCGAGGGTGACGCGCTTGATCGTTGCAGCAGCGCCCTGCATCACGCGTTGGCCGACCTCGGTCGAGCCGGTGAATCCGATCTTCGCCACGTCGGGGTGCTCGACGAGACGCTGACCGACGACGGATCCCTTACCGACGACGACGTTCAGCACACCGTCGGGGATTCCCGCCTCGAGGGCTAGCTCGCCGAGCCGGAGCGTGGTCAACGGCGTCAGCTCGGCCGGCTTGATCACGATCGTGTTGCCGGTTGCGAGAGCGGGGCCGAGCTTCCAGCTCGCGATGTTGAGCGGGAAGTTCCAGGGCGTGATCAGGCCGACGACGCCCGAGCGGCTCGCGGAACGTGACGTCGATGCCCCCCGCGACCGGGATCGTGTCGCCGTAGTGCTTGTCGACGGCACCGGCGTAGAAGTGGAACACCTGCGCGACCATGCCGATCTCGCCGCGGGCGCCGGAGATCGGCTTGCCGGCATTCGCCGACTCGAGCCTGGACAGCGCCTCATGGTTCTCCTCGACGAGGGTTGCCAGCCGGCGGAGCAGTCGGCCGCGGTCGGCGGGAGCGACGGCGCGCCAGCCCGGGAAGGCGGTCTTCGCGCGGGCGACCGCAGCATCGGTCTCGTCCACGCCGGCCTGCTCGAGCTCCGCGATCGGCTGCTCGGTGGCTGGGTTGAGGACGGTGAGCGTCATCGCCGTGATTCAACACGATCGCAGCCGTGATCGCTCGGGCACCCCCACGAGCGCCCGGTCACCGGCACGTGCCGTCCATCATGCGGCTCTGCGAGACTTAGGTGCGATGCGCGTCGTCATCGCAGACGATCACCGGCTCATGCTGGACGGGATTCGGCGGGCTCTCGAAGCCGACGGCGGGTTCGAGGTCGTCGGGGAGACCCAGGACGGCATGCAAGTCCTGCCGCTCGTCTCCGACACGAAGCCCGATCTCGTCCTGCTCGACGTGCGGATGCCGCACATGGACGGGCTCGCCTGCCTCGACGAGATTCACAAGCGCTATCCCGAGATGAAGATCGTGATGCTGTCGGCGTCGACCTCGCCGGAGCTGATCGAGACCGCCCTCCGCCGGGGAGCGAGCGCCTATATCGCGAAGAGCGTCGACCCGATCGATCTTCCCTCGACCCTCCGCCAGGCGATCGACGGCAACGTCTTCAGCGCGACGGCGCTCGGCGGCGAGGTCGAGCCCGGTCGCAGCAAGGCGGCCGGCTTGACCGAGCGGGAGACCTCGATCCTGGCGGCGGTCGCCCGCGGGCTCTCGAACGACCAGATCGCGAAGGAGCTGTGGGTCACCCAGCAGACGGTGAAGTTCCATCTGACGAACATCTATCGCAAGCTCGGCGTCAAGAACCGAACCGAGGCGACGCGATTCGCCTACCAGCAGGGGCTCGTGGAAAGCCCGCTGTACGGCGACGAGTAGCACCGTCGGACGCGTACGCGAGACTTCGCCGGTGGCCTCACCACGATCGAGAAGCCATGCCCGCTGGGCCCGAATCGTGGAGATCGGCGTCGACAACAGCCTTCTCGTCGTCCTCGTTGCCGCTCTCGGGACGATGCTCCTCGGCCTCGCGCCTCAGATCTTCGTCGGCGACAGCTGGATGACCCTCGTTGCCGGCCGCGAGATCGTCGACCACGGATTGCCTCATCGAGAATCGCTGACGGTGCTCGCGCACGGGCGCCACTGGGTCGACCAGCAGTGGCTCGCACAGCTTGCGTTCTACGGCGCCGACGTCGTCGCCGGCCTCCGCGCGACGATGTTGCTCCACGTTGCCCTCGTGACGACGGCGACGGCGCTCGCGATCGGGGCTGCCCGCCAACGTGGCGCAACGGCGCGAAGCACGTTGCTCGTCGTCTCGGCATGCCTTCTGGTCGCTCCGTGGTCGTGGACGCTGCGGGCACAGGCGCTTGCGCTGCCGCTCTTCGTCGCGACTCTCGCCTTGCTTGCTTCCGATCGCGACATGCTGCGCCGCCGAACGCTCCTCGTGTTTCCGCTGCTCGTGGTGTGGGCCAACGTCCACGGATCGGTCGTCGTCGGCGCCGCCATCGCCGGCTGGGCGGGCGCGATCGGCCTCGGCGAGCTCGCGCTGCGCCGGCCGACCTCGGCAAGAGCCTGGCGCAGTGCCACGCTGGTCGTGCTCCCGTGGTTGTGCGTCGTGGCGACCCCGTACGGGACGGCCGTCGTCGGCTACTACAAGCTGATGTTCATCGACAGCCCGGTGGCGAAGGCAGTCACCGAATGGCAGTCCCCGAGGCCTCACGGCTATCAGATCGCGTTCTTCGTCGTAGCTGCGGCAACGCTCGTGATCGCCTACCTCGGGCGCCGCCGGCTCTCGGTCTTCGATCTCGGGGTGCTCGTCTTCACCCTGGCCGGATCCCTGAGGAGCGCACGAGGGATCGTCTGGTTCGCGCTCGCAGTGTCAGTGCTCCTGCCGGTCGCCCTCGATGCGATCCTTCCGCCCGACCGGGCTCCGATTCGCCGGCGGCTCGGGCTTGTGCTCTGCATCGGCTCCTGCGTGCTGCTCGGCACGGCACTCGCCGTCTGGGTACCCCGCGGCGATACGTGGTACGAGAGCGCCTGGTCGAACACGGGCGCCCACGCCGTCGCTCGTGCTTTGCCGGGGCTTCCGCCCGGGCCGGCCGTGCTCCCGAGCGACCGCCACGCGGACTGGCTCCTGTGGAAGGTGCCCGAGCTCCGCGGCCGCATTGCCTACGACATTCGCTTCGAGCTGTTGACGGACCGCGAGCTGCATTCCCTGGCTCTGTTCAAGGCCGTGCGGCCCGGGTGGCTCGGGGCGACCCGTGGTTACCCGATCATCGTGCTGGACACGACCGAGGATCGGCGGAGGATCGAGGCGCTCCGCCGGCAAGGAATGGTCGTTCTCTACCGGAACGACGGCATGGTCGTGCTCGCGCGGCAGGTCTGACTCAACCGAGGGCTAAAAGGTCCATACCCTTCGTGCGTCACGTTACGGACGGGCTCCGAATGACCGTGAGACCGACGGAGTCTCTCGAGGCGGCGGTGCCGGGCCGGGTCCACAGCAGGTGAAACGCGGTCGCCCCGACGACGAGCCATGCGGTCGCGATCTCGGCCGCCGATGGATCGACGACGGGAACAGCGAAGAGGATCAGCGGTACGATCCAGGCACCGCTGAACCGGGGCCGCGCCAGGCACACGACCGGCAGCAGGAACGCGAAACTGTGGAGCCAGACGTTCGGGGCCGCCACGAGACAGGCGAGGCAGGCGATCGAGAACGACGCAGCGTCGTCTCCTCTACGACCACGCACCACGCAGGCGACGACGAGCGCGAGCACGATCACCCCCAGCGCGAGCACGGCGCCCCAGTTAGGCGCACCGAGCGAACGGGTGACGTCGACGACGGAGTAACTCGGCGTCGGCACGACGTCCGTGACCACGCCCTCGAAACGCGTCACCGTCCCCGGTGCATCGCCTCCGAGGAGGTTCTCGACGATGAGACCGAGACCGAGCGTCGCGGCGACGGCGACGGCCACGCTACCGGCTGCTGCACGGAGCCGGCCCGTGGCCGCAAGCCATGCGACGAGCGGCAGGTTGATCAGCTTCGCGGCGATGGCCAGCCCTGACGCCCCCGCGCAGATCCCGGCACGCTCGCGATAGCGCCAGGCGAGTGCCGACGCACAGACGAGGAACAGCGTCACATTCGCGGTCTGGATACCCGAGAACACGGGCGGCCACAGGAAAGCCGCCCCGTAGCAGCGCCAGTCGTGGACGTCGAGCGCCCAGAGCGTGACGGGCACGCACGCCGCGGCCAGCACGGCGAGCAGAACGGCGGGCGAGGGCAGGAACGTGAAGGGAACGAGGAGCACCGGCACGAGCGGCGGGTAATGCGCACCCACGAACGGCGACGTGCCGTGACGGACGAGCTCGGCGGGCGGCAGCAGCCCGTGCTCCATGTCGTAGCCGAGGATCCCCTGGTGAAAGGCGACACCGAGCGCCACGACCTCGAACAGAACGGGAGCGATGAGCAACACCGCCACCTCGACTGCGCGCAACCGCGGCGAGCGGGCTCCTGCGAACGGTGATCGCACCTTCATTGCTCGCACGATACGCGCGCGGGCGGAGAAGGCAAATCCGTCGATCGTCCAGATCCGGCGGTTGAGCGGTCCTAGCCTTTTTGCCAGTTGCGGGACCCTGATTCTGCGGCGACAGTGAAACCGTCACGGCAGCCGGAAGTCTCGACTTCTCGCCCGCCTGACAGGTTCGGGGGAAGTCATCAATGCGGCAAAGGGGAGGAGTTCACATGCTGGATGCAATCAACGCGGTTGCCGTGCGGCTGCAGAATGCCTGGTTCCAGGTTCGCGAGGAGGAGCGCGGCCAGGGCCTCGTCGAGTACGCGCTGATCATCGCCATCGTCTCGCTCGGCGCGATCGCTGCGCTCACGTTCCTGAGGGACAACATCACGGGTCTCTTCAGCAAGGCGGGCAGCAGCGTCAACGGCGTTCACGTCGGCCCCTAGGACGGCGTCCGCGATGGGATGGCAGCGGCCCGGTGGGGCCTTGCTGCCATCCCATTGCACCAACACGTCCGTCGGCGGCGGCGAGGCACCACGCAGCCGGATTCTACGACAACCACCTGAAGCAGGACTGACAACGACATTGGGGGCATGAAAACCGTGAGCACTTCGATGAGATCCCTCGCCGGCCGCCTGTGGAGCCCTGTTCGGCAACTGCGGCATAGCGAGAAAGCACAGGGGCTCGTCGAGTACGCCCTCATCGTCGCGATCGTCTCCCTGGGAGCGATCGCCAGCCTGACGTTCTTCAGGGACAACATCACGGGCCTCTTCAGCAAGACCGGCAACAACCTCTCGTCGAGCACCTCACCGCCGCCGGCACCCGTCATCACGTCAGGGCCCGCACAGCCGACGACGACCGGCCCGGAGCGCGACGTTCGCCTACACCACCCAGTTCACCAACTTCGTCGAGTGCAAGCTCGACGCTGCGGCCTGGGCCGTGTGCCCGGACACCGGCGTGCAGTACACAGCCCTCTGAGCGTGGCGGCACACCAGTTCCAGGTGCGCGCGACGAACGATTTCGGCACGAGCCCGGAGGCCAACTGGGACTGGACGATCCTCGGCTCGCCGCCCCCGTCCGGCACGCCGGTGACGCTGCCGAGCGGGCCGCCGTTCAACACGCACGTCACGTACTACTACTACCCGGCGGGGCGGTCACCGGCAGCATCGGATCCCGACGGGTCTCGAAGGCTTCTACGCCCTGATCGCCGCTCCCGACGAGTCCGCCGACGAGCTTCACCGTCGACGGCTGGACGTTCGGACCCTGCACCTGGCACATCGGCCTTCTGGACTGGTCGGCCCGGCCATCCGATCCTCGTGCTCGGCCTGTGTCAATCGTGCCGGTGCCCACGGGCGGGACCAGTTTCGCTCGCGCCTAACCCGGCCGGACCCGGTCATGCTCGGTACACAGCTGACGCGAGCAACAGCCGGACTGGTCAGGTGGACCGACCTCGTACGAGTACCGCTGGGAGCGGAACAACAACATCGACTGCGCGATCGGTACCTGGACGACCTGGGACACCAACAACTCGGCGAGCGCGAGCAACAGCAACACGCCCAGCTACGGCAGCCGACGGCGACCGGTGCTACCGCGTCGTCGTCACCGGCCTCGAACGCCTCCAACTTCGGCGGCGACTCGGCCAACGTGACGACGAATACCATCGCCGTGCACGTACCGCCGCCGCCGACGCCGGGGTCTGTCGGATTCTGGTGGCGGAGCCCGCGAGAGCGGCTCCACCCTCACGGCTCAGACGACGCCGACCAGCAGCGCGTCCGGTGCTCCGCGATACGACGTTCCACTGGGAGCGGAACGCCGGGAGCGAGCTGCTCTGGGGAACCGCACTTCACCGGTACGACGTGTCGAACGCGACGGCGAGCACGTCCGACACCGATACGGGACACGCACGGATCAGCTCCACCACGGCCACCGCTGCTACCAGGTGCGCGTCCGGGCCTACAACGTCGCCGGGGTCTCGGTCTGCGTACACGTCTTACTCCACTCCGGTCCAGGTGCTGCCCCTGCCCGCAGCCCCGACGATCAACTCGGGCCCGAACAACGCCGGCAACGACGCGGCGCACACCGCTCCGTCGTTCACGTTCACCGCGGGAGCGAACACGACGTCGCTCGAGTGCAGGTTCGACACCGGCGGGAGCCAGGGCAGCTGGGGAGCGTGCACGAGCCCGAAGGGCTACGGCCCGGGCCTCGGGGTGAACAGCTACCAGTTCAACGTCCGCGGCACCGGCCCGGGTCGGCCCGGGCGACGCCTGCACCGCGGTCGTTCTCGGTCGCGCTGCCGGGGGCACCGATCATCACCGGCGGGCCGTCCGGCTCGGGGAGCACTAGCACGTACACGAACCCGTCGTTCACGTTCTCCGCGGGGTCCAATTCGACGGGAAGCGAGTGCAGGCTCGACACCGGCGCCAGCCAGGGCACCTGGGGAGCGTGCACCAGCCCGCAGAGCTACGGCCCCGGCCTCGCGCTCGGCACCTACACGTTCAACGTCCGAGGCACGAGCCCGGTCGGCTCGGGCCCTGCCGACACGCAGTCGTGGACAGTCACGACCGGCCGTCAGTACGCTGGGAACAGCAACGGGCACGAACATGTCCGGGCCAACGCGTACTACCGGATCAACGCTTCCGTCAACGGCAGTCGTCACGACGTCGCTCAACGACGACCGTCACGCCGAGCAACGGCCACGACGTTCGACGAACATGACGTCTCGAGCCTCCCGTACCTGCGACGTCAACAGCGGCAGCGTACACAGCCACGGTCGGGCGATCACGAGCGGACATGGGCACAGCGGGCATCACCTGCACTATTCCGAGCGGACTGCTCGAGCGTGCACGGTCTCCGTCCTGGCGTCACGGCATCCTCGAGTGCAACGCTGAGGTGGTACAGGCACGGCGTCGACAGGACGGAAGTCCGGACGCCGTCGAGCCACACCCAGTCGTCCGAGCTGCAACGCTCAAGGCAGCACGTACGGACGTGTCCGGGCACCAGCAGGCCCGAGCACGCCGGAGAGCGCCGACGCGACGAAGCGGCTGCGCAAGGCGAACCTCATTGCGAGCCCGCGTCGTTGCGTTTCCGCGGCGGCAGCAGTACCCTGTGAGGGATAGATCAGGACGTGCCGCCGGTTCGAGTCTGCGAAGAGGGATATGTCGGAGGAACGTCGAGAGGAGTGGGTCCGGTGAGAGGCACCGCGAGACGAGCGAGCGCGGCCAGGCGATGGTCGAGTTCGCGATCGTGCTCCCGCTCCTGCTGCTCGTCATCGTGGGGCTGATCGAGTTCGGGATCACGTTCAACTCGTGGCTCAGCCTCAACCACCTCTCGAACGAGGGAGCCCGCTGGGCGGCGGTGGGAAGAGTGCCCGGGAACGAATCGCCGACGGGTGACCAGATCAAGGACTACATCAAGAGCCAGATCACGACCGGAGGGCTGAAGGCCGACGTCGAGGGGGCGGGCGGTTACGTCAGGCTCTGCGTCCCGAGCGCCACACCACACGTCGGTGACCCGGTCACGGTCGAGATCGGCGTCAACCCGTACTCGATCTTCAAGATGACGGGGTTCAGGCTGATGGACGTCAACCTGAGTGGATCGTCGACAATGAGGTTGGAGAAAGCTCCTCCGGCGACCCCGCCTCCGACGACATCGGGCTGGACCGTTTGCTGAGGCTCCGGATAGCTGACGAGCACGGCAGCGTGCTCGTGATCGTGGCGGTCTCTGCGCTCACGTTCATGGTCGTGATGGCGATGGCGATCGACTTCGGGAACTGGTACGTCCACAAGCATCAGCTCCAGAACCGCGTCGACGCGGCCGCGTTCGCCGCAGGGCTCTCGTACGGGACGCTGTTCAAGGCATGCTGGCCAGCCCGGACCCGGCCGATCCGACCACGCGACCAACATCGCGATCACGGCAGATCGCCAAGCAGTACGCGGGCATCGGCACCACCTACAACGCGAGCGTCAACGACCCGAACAAGCTGACGGTGAAGGTGAACGCGACGACATCAACGACCGACGACGGCAGCGCCGGCAGCCCGTGCGCCGAGCCATTCCGACGGGCTTACTGGACCAATGTAACGGCCCGCGAGGCGAACATCACGAGCTTCTTCGCCGGGCTCGGTGTCGTTGGCTCCCACGATCGGCGCCAACGCCCGCGTGGCCTTGACGCAAGCCGAGCACCGCGAGCGGCATGCGTCCGTTCGTGCTGGTCGACGCCAGCGCGGTCGCGTGCGTGCGCGCGACGATTCAGGGCGTTGCAACGGCCCGTCGCACTGTCCCCGGTAACGGGAGCACGACGCAGTGGAGCGGGAACCGCGCCGAACATGCCCCAGAACAACGCCTTCGTGAGATTCGGTCGGGCGTCGGCTGCAGCTCCGGCGCGTCGAACTACCCGGGCAGCGCCTACGTGACACGGCGTCCAGACCGGATCCCAGCCCCAGCTCACCGACCTCCGGTTGGCGCCGACGAACAGGCGGCGATCCTGTACGAACGAGAACCCCTACTTCATCCCGCGCGACGGATCGCCGTGTCAGATGACGGTGACCGCGACGTTCCTCGGGCACTGTGACCGACAGCGCAGGTGCAGGTCGGGAGCGGCGCGCCAAGCATTGACCTCGTCAGGACTCCGGCAACGTTGGACGGGCAACTTCACGATCAATCCCCAGATCGGCCCGGCCCGAACCGCAGCCGGTCGTCATCTCCGTCACAGAACAGCGCCGACCGTCGGCTGGCGGCTTCGATGACAATCGGGCACGCGAGTATCCAGGCCGGCAAGGCGACTGAACAGGGCCCGATCGCAAACGTCACCCTCGGCACCATGCACGCCCGTCGGGGCAGCCCATCGGCCAGATCACCGTCACGCTGCGCGGCGCTCGGCTCCAACGAGACTCCAGGTCGATCGACTCCGGCGCCGACTGCGGCCCGGCGGCAGCCCCCGAACTCGAACATCTCGCAGATGTTCCAGAATGGCTGTAGCGGGCCGTTCGCGGTCAAGTCACGTCGGAGCGACAACTGCGCCACGAATTCTACGCCGTTCGACTGCGTGCGAGGGATCACGCACGGCGGCTCGCATCGCTCGACGATGACTACGACAACCGCTGGGCACCGAGCGGCACCTGCACCGCGAAACAACTGGCCGGACATCCCAACCGGCGATCCCCGTCTCGTCACGGTGTTCCTCACCGACGCGATCCCCGGCCGCAGTCGCGAGCGACGACTACCGCATCACGGGTTTCGGTGCGTTCTACGTGACCGGTTGGGACGGTGCGCCTCGTCGGCGGGCCGCGTGACAACGGACAGAACGACCCAACGCCCGGACGAGCGGCCGGCGGTGGCGGTCTGGGGGCACTACTTCAAGCTCGTGCTGCCCTCCGCCGACGGCACGCCGGGCACGGCTCCCTGCAATCCGAACGATTCCGCGGCCTGCATAGCCGTTCTCGTAAGGTGAAAGCGAGGCTCAGAGCTAGACATGACACCGGGAAACGACGATAACAAGAGGGTGCGGCCGATGAGGTCGCGGAAGGAATGTGGGAATGGAGACCAGATGCGACACCTGACGGCTACACGCGCTTCGGACAACGCGACAACGCGCCTCTCGGCGGGGCGGGCGTAGCGTGGCGAGCGCAATTCGCACACTCGTCGTCCTCGACGCGGGCCTGACCCAGGACCAGATCCTCAGCTCGCTGCCGGACGATGCCAACGTCGACGTCGTCAGCGTCGTCGAGGGCATGGACGCTGCCGCCCGGGCCCTCGAGAGCACCGACTGCGACGTGCTCGTCGTCGCCTGCGAGGGCTACTCGGATCGGGTGCTCTACCTGATCGAGAGCTCCGTCAACCAGGACGAGCATCGGCCTGTGATCGTGCTCTGCCAGGGCTCGTCGAACGGCTTCGTACATCGCGTCTTCGAAGCCGGCGCAGAGGACATCCTGATGCTGCCGCAGCCGTCCAAGGCCGTGTCGTTCACGATCCAGAAGGCACTCGCGCGCCGTGGTGGGGCAGCCGCCCGCGGCTCGGATCCCGGACGACTGATCGTCGTTCTCGGTCCCAAGGGAGGGACGGGCAAGACTCTCACTTCGACCAATCTCGCCGTCGCGATGCAGGACGCGGGCGAGCGCGTCGCGATCGTCGACCTCGACCTGCAGTTCGGTGACATCGCGCTGTGCATGGGCCTTCCTCCCGGCAGGACGATCTACGACATGGCCTCCTCCGGGCCGATCGACGCGGCCTCGCTCGACGCGCACCTGGCAACCCACGCCTCGGGCGTACGGGCCCTGCTGGCGCCGAACCGGCCCGACCAGGCGAGCGCAGTCTCGGTGGAGACCGTGCGCGAGGTCTACGCGCTGCTGCGAGAGCACTACGACGCCGTCATCGTCGACACTCCGCCGGGCTTCACACCCGAGGTGATCGCATCCATCGACCTCTCGACCGACCTCGTGATGGTCGGGATGCTCGACACGTTGTCGCTCAAGAACACGAAGCTCGGGCTCGAGACGCTCGAGCTGATGGGCTACGACCCCAGCCATATCCGGCTGGTGCTCAACCGCGCGCACAGCCGGGTAGGGCTCACGACGAGCGATGTCGGCAACGTCCTCGAGCGCGAGCTCGACGTGCTCGTCCCGAGCGACCGGGAGATCCCCCGAAGCGTCAACGAAGGAGTCCCGATCGTGACGACCCAGCCGCAATCGGACGCGGCCGTGGCGTTCCGCCAGCTCGCAGCGTTCTACACGGGCGCCGAGGTCCCGGAGCCGGTTGCCGCCGCCGCCCCGCGCGGCCGCGGAGTCTTCGGAAGGAGAAAGTAGATGGAGCTTCACGAGCGTCTCACGACCAAGCGGCCCGTCGCGCCTACCAATCACGAGCCGTACGCCGAGCTGAAGAACACCGTCCACATGCGGGTGATCTCCGAGCTCGGCCCGCAGCTGTCGGACGTGGCCACCGACCCGGCCGCGCTGCGCGACCGCGTCAACGCAGACATCAAGCGCAATCTCGCCGACGAGGTAGGGATCTCGCGCGACGAGCGCGAGCGCCTGGCGGGCGAGATCGCGAACGACATCCTCGGCTACGGACCGCTGGAGCGGCTCCTCGTCGACGACACGATCACGGAGATCATGGTCAACGGCCCCTCCGAGATCTGGATCGAGCGGCAGGGACGCCTGTACGAGACGACGGTCCGGTTCAACGACGATTCGCACCTGCGCCGGATCATCAACAAGATGGTCGCGCAGGTCGGGCGCCGGGTCGACGAGGCCTCGCCGATGGTCGACGCCCGGTTGCCCGACGGCAGCCGGGTCAACGTGATCATCCCACCGCTCTCGCTCTCCGGCCCGCTGCTGACGATCCGGAAGTTCTCGCAGAGGCGGCTCATGCTCGACGACATGCTCCGCATCGGCACCGTGTCCCCGAACGCCGCCACCTTCCTGACGAGCTGCATCCAGGCCGAGCTCAACATCCTGATCTCGGGCGGCACGGGCACCGGCAAGACGACGTTGCTGAACGCGCTCTCGGCGTCGATCCCCGATACCGACCGGATCGTCACGATCGAGGACGCCGCGGAGCTCCAGCTCCACCAGCGCCACGTGCTCCGGCTCGAGTCGCGCCCCAAGAACATCGAGGGAGACGGCGAGATCCCGGTCCGAGATCTCGTCCGCAACTCGCTCCGCATGCGGCCCGACCGGATCATCGTGGGCGAGGTGCGCGGCGCCGAGGCGCTCGACATGCTCCAGGCGATGAACACCGGCCACGAGGGATCGTTGACCACGGTGCACGCGAACTCTCCTCGCGACGCACTGGCCCGCGTCGAGACGATGGTGCTGATGGCCGGGCTCGACCTCCCGATGCAGGCCATCCGGCAGCAGCTCGCGTCGGCCCTCGACATGATCATCCACCTCGAGCGCCTCGACGACGGGTCGCGTCACATCACGCACATCACCGAGGTGCAGCGGATGGAGTCCGACGTGATCACCCTGCAGGACATCTTCGAGTACCAGGTCGACTCGGTCGTCGACCAGAAAGTCAGCGGCGCGCTGCTTTCGACCGGCCTGCGACCGACGCAACTGACGAAGTTCGAGCGGCGGTCGATCCCGATCTCGACGGACCTGTTCGTCCGCGACGAGTCGTTCGACGTCTTCCAGAGACGAGAGCGTCGGTGACGCTCGAGGCACACCGGCGGGGATGCCGGCCGGCGTCGCAGTGAGTATCGTCGCTTCACTCTTCGACGGGACGGTCGGCGTGCTCGCGATCAGCGTTGTGGTCGCCGTGGCGGCGGCGTCGACGTTGCTCGTCTACAACGGCCATCGCCGTCGTCAAAGTGTTCGCTGGCGGGTCGGGCAATTCGTCGACGTCGCCGGAGGCGAGCACGCGGCGATCGGCGCGCCGCTCCCGACCGTGCAGCCGGGCCGTTCGCAAGAGCAGTCGGCCTCGAGAGGCAGTCGGATCACGAATGCGCTCGCGCCCGAGCTCGAGATCGCCGGAATCGAGGCCAGCGCTACTCGCATCGTCCTCCTGACGCTCGCCGGGTCGCTCCTGCTCGGAGTCGTCGCTGCCCTGCTCATCGGCTCGCTCTGGGGCCTGCTGGTCGGCGTGATCGGACCCTACGCCACCCGCTGGTACGTCACGCGGCGGGTGAGGAAAACGCGTGCGAAGTTCGCCGAGCAGTTGCCTGACAACCTCGACGTCGTCTCGTCCGCTCTCCGGGCCGGGCACGGAATCGTCGGTGCGCTCTCCGTCACGATCGACGCGGCGGACGAGCCGTCACGGGCCGAGCTCGGGCGCGCGCTCGCCGACGAGCAGCTCGGGATCCCTCTCGACTCCGCCCTCCACGAAGTCGCGGAGCGGATGCAGAACACCGACCTCGACCAGGTCGCCTTCGTCGCACGGCTGCAACGCCAGGCGGGAACGAACGCCGCCGAGGTGATCGACCAGGTCTCCGAGAACTGTCGCAACCGGATGGAATTGCGTCGGCTGGTCCGCACACTCACCGCGCAGGGGAGGATGGCGCGGTGGATCGTCTCGCTGCTCCCGGTCGGGCTCTTCGTCGTGATGTACGGCATCAATCGCGACTACCTCCGCCCGTTGTGGGAAACGACCGGCGGCAAGTTCGGGATGATCCTCGCCGGGGTGATGGTCGTGGCCGGGTCGCTGATCATCAAGAAGATCGTGGAGATAGAGGTCTAGAGCATGCCGCCCGTTGCGCTCATCGTCGCTCTCGCCGCCCTCGTGATCGTGATCGCGACGTTCATCCTCGTCCTCCGGCGACCGTCGTCGGGTACCCGTCGCACGCTCGACCAGATCGACAAGTACGGGTTCTCGGGCCGTCCGGTCGACGAGCGGACGGAGACCGAGCGACCGAGGACGGTCGGCGGTCTCGTCGACGCGCTCGGCGACGCGATCGCGGCTCGTCACGGCCCGCAACGCGAGGAGGCGATCCGGGCGAAGCTGGTCTCGGCAGGCCTCTACGGCACCACGTCCCGCAAGTTCTTCGCGGCGCAGGCGCTCGGAGCACTCTCGTGCCTGGGTCTCTGGGCCGTCCTCGGCGGGCTCTCGGGGGTGAAGCCCCTGCTCTACCTCATCGGACTGCCGGTGGCGCTGTTCTTTGGCTGGTCCATCCCGACGATCGTCCTGGGACGCCGGTTGAAGACGCGCTACCACGAGATCGAGAAGGCGCTCCCCGACCTGATCGACCTCCTCGTGGTCACCGTCGAAGCCGGGATCGGGTTCGTCGGGTCGCTGCGGATGGCGTCCGAGCAGCTCGAGGGGCCGCTCGCGCAAGAGCTTCGGCTGACCCTCCAGGAGCAGAGCATGGGTCGCTCGTCGACCGAGGCGCTCGAAGGCCTCGCGCAGCGGGCAGACACTCCGGGCGTCCGCTCGTTCGTGCGCGCCATCGTCCAGGGCGAGCTGCTGGGAGTGTCGATCGGCCGGATCCTCCGCAACCTCGCAGCCGAGATGCGCAAGAAGCGCAAGGCAAAGGCCGAGGAGCAGGCCCAGAAGGCACCCGTCAAGATGCTCTTCCCGCTGGTGCTCCTCATCTTCCCTGCCATGTTCGTCGTCCTCCTGCTGCCTGCGCTGATCTCGATCAAGAACACGCTCGGAGGTTGATGCTCCGGCACCGGCACGGAATCCTCACGCTCCGTCGCGAGGACGGCAGGATCATCTGCGAGCACGTCCGCGTCGCCGACACCTGGGTGCGCCGCATGCGAGGAGCGCTGTTTCGCCGCACGCTCCCTTCCGACCAGGGCTGCGTCCTGCGTCCCTCGTTCTCCATCCACACGATGTTCATGCAGTTCCCGATCGACGTCCTGTTCCTCGACCAGGACCTCAAAGTGCTGAAGATCTCCGACAACGTGCGGCCGTTCCACACGGCTTCCTGCCGCGGCGCCCGTGAGGCGGTCGAGTTGCGTGCCGGTGAATGCGAGCGACGAGGGCTCACGGTCGGCGATCGCGTTGCCTGGGCATCCCATCAGGTGACGATCCCCGGGGTGCCCGGCGCGGAGGCCGCCCTGCAGCACCCCCTCCTGGGACCGGTCGTCGTCGCCAGCCGCGATGCGCGGTTCGTCAAGCTCACGGGCTTCCTGCTCGAAGCCCGCAGGGTCGAGTGCCCCGGCAGCATCCAGCCGGAGGCGTTGTTGCGCACCCTGGAGGCCGACGATGCACCCGCTGCGGTCGTCCTCGACGTAGGTGCCAGCGCAGCCGACGGCCTCGCGGCCGCGAATACAGCGCGCGCGCTCAACCCCGAGATCCCGATTTTCCTCGCAGGCGAAGCCGATGTCGCCGCCCGCGCGCCCATCGGAACGACGATCTACGACAAGTGGGCCGAGACCGAGACGCTCGTCGGCGCCGTCGTCGAGTCGGTGGGCGGCCCGCCGGCGTAGGGATGGACGGATCGCCAAACGTGCCGCGTCGTCCGACGCCCTTGCGGGATCGGCCGCGATCGGCCATCGTGAGAGGCGGGAGGATCCCGGGATGGGACCGGAACTGACGTGGCAGAAGAGCTGACAGATCCCGGCATGGACGCTCGGCGCGAGCTGCTCCCGCCTGCCGATGGAGCTCTCCGCGAAGGAGCCGTCGACCGCGTCCGGTCGACATTGCTCGCCGGCGCCTCGGCTCTCGTCGAAGAGCGACTGAAGCAGGCGAGCGCACGTTCCGAGCTCGTTCTCGCCGGCAGCCGAAACGATCCCGGCGTCGAGCGCATGCGCGCGCTCATGTTCGCAGCAGACTCGATCGTCGCGCTTGGCGCCGAGGGAGAGCTGACCGCGGCGGACGTACGGGCGACCACGGCCGAGCTCGAGGAGGTGCTCGGCGTCGGCCCCGACGCTACCGCCTTCATGCTCTACAGCCGTGTCGCCGCCGCCCCACAGCTGTACGAGCTTCCACCCCTGACGGCAATGGGCTTGCAGCTGCGGCTGCTCGTCGACCTGCGTATCTTCGACGAGGCGTCGCTCTGGCGCCGCGGGACCACCGGCGAAACCGAATGCCTCATCGACCTCGGCTCGGGCGAGATCAGCCGCCAGACCCGCCGCGAGGTGCGGTCAGTTCTCGGCGGCCGCTCGTCGCTACGCATCGTCGGACAGTCCGCCTACCGCTCGGCGCCTCTCTATCGGTTCCAGCAGCTCGTCGGCGCGATCGTGGGGCGGACAGCCGTGGCCGACCGTACGCAGGCGTCCGCCTTCCTCACCACCGCAGCGCGCGCGCTCGAGCCGATCCTCGAGCGGGAGTTCCTGCTCGAGCGCAGCCACCAGCGAGAGCACGCACTGGTCGCCGCGGCGGAGCGCCGGCTCAACCGGCTCGCGTTCGACCTCCACGACGGGCCGATGCAGGATGTCCTCGCCCTCGCAGGCGAGGTACGCGCCCTGCAACGCGATCTCGACCCGTTCATCCTCGAGAGCCACCGGGAGCTGGCCTGGGGACGATTCGACGACGCCCTGGGCCGGCTAACCGAGCTGGACCTCTCGTTGCGCGAGACCGCCCACTCGCTCGAGACGTCGAGCATCGCCTCGCGACCGCTCGGCGAGATCATCCACCGCACGGCCGAGGCATTCGCGGCGCGCTCCGGCATCGACGCGCATGTCGACGTGCGCGGCGACGCCGACGCGCTCACGGGCTCCCAGCGAATCGTCATCTTCCGGGCGATCCAGGAAGCGCTCTCGAATGTACGCGAGCACAGCGCCGCAAGCTCGGTCGACGTGGTCGTGCGGACGCGCCGCTCGATTACCGAGGTGAGCATCACCGACGACGGCCAGGGGTTCGAGGTCGCCCGGGGCCTCGCGCGGGCGGCGCAGCAGGGCCGCCTCGGCGTCGTCGGGATCGGCGAACGGGTGCGGCTACTCGGCGGCACGTTCGACATCGAGAGCCGCCCGGGCGGCCCGACGACGCTCCGATTCACCCTTCCCCGTTGGGCCGCGTCCCCCGACGGGAACGCGCAACGCTGACCCCGGCGCCGGGATTCAGCCCGGCGTCGAGCATTCCCCGAGTGCGTTCACGCCTGTCCGTTCGACGCCAGGCTGAAGCGCCGCCAGGCTGAAGCCTGGCGTCGGTCGCTCATGGCCGGCGGTCGAGCCGCTCCCTCGATCGAGGGAAGTAGCCCACTCGGCCGACGCCGATGCCAACTGTGAGCGATGAAGCGCGCATCCCTCTTCCTCGCATTCCTTGTCGTCGTTACCGGACTCCTCACCGGCAGCGCAAGCGGCGAACGCTCGGCGTCGAGCAGTACCGACCGGCTGGGCTCTCTCGAACAGAGCGTGCTCTCGAGGCTCAACGCCGTTCGCGCGAGCAAGGGGTTGCACCCTCTCGTTCTCTCGGATGGGCTCGGTGAGGCCGCCCTCGCCCACTCGGAATCGATGCTCACCGCCGGGTTCTTCGCGCATGAGTCGAAGGACGGATCGCCGTTCTTCGTGCGTATCAGGCGCTACTACCCCGCCGCGGGATTCCATCGCTGGTCGGCGGGCGAGAATCTCCTCTTCTCGACCCGCGGGCTCAGCGGCGCAAGTGTGATCAGGGCCTGGCTCAACTCTCCTCCCCACCGCGAGAACCTGCTCGCAGCCAACTGGCGCGAGGTGGGAGTCGCCGCGCTGCACGCGAGCTCGGCGCCGGGCGTCTTCGGCGGCGACTCGGCCGTGTTGATCACGATGGACTTCGGCGCCCGCTCCGGCAGCACCTCTCAGACGCTCAATTCGGTCGAGCCGAAGGTGACGCGTGAGCTCCCCGACCCGGCCGCGCTCTCGAGCCCGCAGACGTAGCCTTCAGACCGCGAGCACCTGGTAGGGCATGGCCTCTGCATTGATGCTCAGGCTGAAACCCCGCTCCCACTCGACGACGATGCCGTCCGGTGTGATCGCGCTCACAACACCACGATCGCCGGCGTACAAACCGGTGTCGAGGCTGTCGCGCTCGAGAACGATGACCGCTCCGATGCCGACACCGGTACGAATCCGGTCGGCGAGATGGCGGGCACCGTTAATGTCCATGGGCTCACCCTGCAGGAACGGCCGGACGGCACACGCCCCTCAACGAAGGCAGGAGCAACTTCACACCCGTCGAAACGCAAGGAGCGTCGGCGGCCTGGCTCCGAATTCAACGGCTTAGGACCAGGGCCGTCGGCGCTATCCAACGTATCGGAGCGAAGAAGACGTGTCAGAACAGCCTCGAAGAGATCGCGAGTGGGAGCACTGGCCGGGCCGGAAGAGCCCTGATGACCGCATCCGGCACAGGCTCAAAGCGCTTTTTGCCTCTACCGACGACGAAGAAGTGGTGGAGGCGCTCATCAGCGAGCGCGGACGAGAGATCGAGGAGCGCACAGAGCAATTGCAGGCGACGATCGCCGACCTCGAGCGGCGCGAGGAGCAGACCGGACGTCTCCGCAGCGCCGTCGAGGAGATGCTCCGTCACGGCTCCGCCGAGCTCGACGAGAGACATGAAGCGCTCGCGGCGCTGGCCCTCGAGCTCGGCGCTCGCGAGGAGAAGATCCGGGCCGCCGAGCGCGACGTCGCGGTGCGCAAGCAGGAGCTCGGTGCAGTCGAGCTCCGCAGCGCTGCGGTCGCGCGACGCGACGAGGCGGCTAACGAACGCGAGGCGTCGCTCGGCCGGATCTCGGCCGAGCTGACGAGTCGTGAGGATCAGCTCGCCGAGGCGGAGAGACGCGTCGGCGAGCTCGACGCCGAGATCGGGAGTCGGCAGCGGGCTCTGGCGGCAAGCCAGGCATCGGTGCTCGAGCGTGAGCGCCGACTCGGCGATCAGGAGGCCGAGCTCGCTCGGCTCACAGCCGAGCTCGCCGACCGAGAACGGCTCCTCGAGGTCGAGAAGGCAAGCGTGTTCTCCGGGAGGGAGGAGCTCTCACGCGCCGTCGCGAGCGTCTCGAGCGGGCTGCGACTCCCTGCCCGCGGCGGCGCCGTCGCGCTCGTCGCGTCCGCCCACATCCTCTACGTGATGAGGGACGGCTACGGGATCGTCGAGCGCGAGGGCCGTGCGCCGGACATCGATGCACTCGTCGAGATCGACGGACGCGAGTTCGTCGTCACCCGCGTCGGACGCTCACCGCTCCCGGGCGATGACCGCGCCTGTGCCTATCTCGAACCCTCTCGGCACGTCTAGACCGGATTCTTGCCCGGAGGACGCCCGATCACCGACGGTTTCCGGTAGAGGTCAGCCTGCGTTTCACCCTTACGCAAACGGTACGCGGAACAACGGCAGCCGGCGTTTGCTGCCCGAGGTCTCGCCGAGCGACGCGATCCGAAGCCCCGCCTGGCCGACGAGGAACCCGGCAACCGCCTCGTCCTCGCGGCTGTACCGGCGCAGGCGCATGTCGTACACCTCCACCAGCCCCCACGACCGGCCGTGCACCACGAGAGGCAGGAGCAGCGCGCAGTTCATGCGCAGCTCACGGAGGACAAAGGCCTCGGCGCGGTCGAGGTCTTCATCCAGAAAGGAGATCGACTTGACCGTCATCCTCTCGAGAACCTCCTGTGTGACCGGAAAGTCCGAGATCAGGTATGCGGTGTCCTCACCGAGGTCTATGTCGCGCATCGAATGTCTGACCGCGTCGGCGAGCCGTTCGCCCTCGACCCTCGAGATCAGCGCCCCCGTCGCGCCGACGACGAACGTCACCGACTTGCTCAGTCGCTCGAGCACTCCGTCGACCGACGCCTCGGCCCAGATCGCCGCGGATGCGTTCATCGCGTTGACGAGTACCGAGCCGTCTACTCCGCCGCCGCGATTGCGGTCGAGCCCGAGAGAATGGGAGGCCGATCCTTCCGTGCCACGCACCACCTCGCGGAACTCGACGATCCGGTTCTTCCCGCTCGCCTTGGCACGATAGAGGGCCTGGTCGGCGGCCCGCAAGAGCTGGGACGCACCCGCCCCGTCGTACGGGTAGGTCGAGATCCCGGCGCTCAGCCGCAACGGGAAGCCGGCATCATCGAGGCCATCGTCGAGCTCGCTGCGAAGCCGCTCGGTCACCTCGAACGCGGCATCCGCGTCGATCCCCGGCAGCATCACGACGAACTCGTCGCCCCCGAGGCGCGCTGCCGCGGCACTCTCCGGGCAGGCTCGCTGGAGCAGGAGGCCGACCTCACGCAGAAGAGCGTCGCCGAGTTCGTGGCCGGCGCGATCGTTCACGTCCTTGAAGTCGTCACAGTCGAGCACGACGAGACTCAAGGGCCGTCGATCTTCCTGCGCACCGTCCAACTCGCCCTCGAGACGCTCCTCGAGCCCACGGCGATTCAGTAGTCCCGTCAACACATCGGTGTGAGCACTCCGGCGCTCGCGGTCGAGCGCGATCGCGGCATCGAGCGAAGCCGCCGCGTGGGCGGCGAGGAGAGACGCAAGCTCACCCTGCTCGCGGTCGAACTCCTTGGCGAAACGACTCGTGCCGGCGAGCAGGCCGATCTCCGTGCCGTTGGCCCGCAGTGGGATCAGCACCACGGAGCGCGGGCGGGCCCCATCGAGCTCCGGCGTCTGCATCATGCTCGCGTCGAGCGACTCGAAAACGGCAGATGATGCGATTCGCTCCCGCAAGGCCTGCAGAGCTCGGCGGGGCAACGGCTCCGGGCCGTCGGCGGCCGCGCACCACTCCGTCGACTCGACCAGCTGGCCGTTCTCGTCGAGAAGGAGCAACTGGCTCGTTTCGATGGGCAGCACACGCCCGAGGGCTCTCACAGCAACCTCCGAGATCGCAAGCGGGTCCCGCAACGAGCTGACGTAGACGAACAGGCGCGCAAGGGATGACAGATCCACCCTGCGCGATACCCGCAGCTCATCCATTGGCGCCGCCAGGGCCTGCATCAGCGACTCGACCGCGCCCTCACCACCCACCGGGAGCCGGGTCGCCGTCTCGACGTTGATCACGCCGACGACCCCGGTCGGCATCACGAGCGGGATCGCGATCTCCGACGCGACCCCTCGCGAGACCTCGACGAAGTCCGGGTCGGTGGCGACATCGACGGCGAGCTGCACGGAGGAGGTACGTACCGCACGACCGACGACACCATCATCGATCGAAAGCCCGTCCGGAATCATGGCGTAGCCGCGCGCGCCTACCGACCAGAGTCGGCCGTGCTCGAGCACGAGGGCGGCGACCCCCGCCCCGTCAAGTTCGTCGTGGAGGGCGCCGAGCGCCGCGTCGATTGCCGCGGCCGCGCCGTCGGACCGTGCAGCGGCCGCGACTGCCGTCTCGCAGGCGCGCCGGAGCCGTTGCAGGTCGATTGACACCAGCTCGGGGAGCGGTGAGGCGAGACTCTCCATTCCGGGAAGAATCGGCACTTCCGGCCGTCAACTTGACCCCGGGGATCGGGGCCACCGGCAGCCCGACGAGGGAGCCCGCTACCCGAGCCACCAGTCGATGATCGCGTCCCCGTAGAACAGCGCGATAACGGCACCGCCGGCGAGGAACGGGGCAAACGGGATGCCGACCTTTCGCCCCGCTTTGCCGTGGAGAGCGACGATTGCGGCAGCGGGGATCAGCGCGAGCATCGACCCGGCGAAGAGCGCCACGATCACGGGAGCGCCGAGCCATGCTCCGAGAAACGCGGCGAGCTTGACGTCGCCCATACCGATGCCTGCGGGATAGACGAGTGCTGCGACGAAATAGAAGCCGCCGGCCCCGAGCGAGGCAACGATCCACTCCGGGGACGGGTCGCGGATCGTCTGCACGACGAGCGCGACGACGAGCGCCGGCACGACGATTCTGTTCGGCACGATACGGCGCTCGAGGTCGGTGACCGAGACAGCGACGAGCACACCACAGCCAAGTGCGTCGACGAGCGCCTCGACCGAGACCCCGAACACGGCGACGCAGGCCGCAACGAGCGCCGCGAGCACGACAACGGCGATGCCGCGAATACGGGTCAACACGGGACTCCGTTCAGCCCCTTCACCCGAGATCCTGCAGATCCGTTCCCTCGTTCGAGGGAACTGCTTCCCCCGAACGGGGTGGTGCTGCCCAGCGCCAACGGCAATACGGTGAGCGGACTGCGGATCCGCGCACGACAACGTGGCGGACGGAAGGACGAGAACGGCGTGCGGACATCCAACAAGAGGAGCGAGACGACCCCGGGCTGGGCTAATGCGGTCGGCGCCGGGCTGACTGCAATGCTCGCTGTCCTGGCCGGCGCCGCGGCGATGCACGAGTCCAGTGCCGCCGGTCTGGCAGTCGGGCTCGCTGCTTCGGCCACGGTGGCGGCCGTTTTCGCGATGCGGCTGGCCGGACGAGCGCGCGCCGCCGAGTCGCTCGCGCTCAGGGACGCGCTCACGGGGCTGCCCAACCGGACGCTGCTGGACGACCGCATCGAGCAAGCTCTGCAGCGCGCCCGCCGGACAATGGACGCGTTCGCGCTGATGGTCATCGACCTCGACGGCTTCAAGGAAGTCAACGACATTCGCGGCCACGACGCCGGCGACCAGGTGCTGCAGAGCATCGCCCGCCGGCTCGAAACCGTCGTGCGTGCAAGCGACACCGTCGCCCGTGTCGGCGGAGACGAGTTCGTCATCCTGTCAATCGGCACATGCACGGAAGAGGAGGCGGCGGTGCTCGTCGGTCGCCTGCGCCAAGCCCTCCGCCGGCCGTACCGCGTCGAGGGCGGAATCGTCGAGATCGACGCCTCGGTGGGGTGGGCCCTCTTCCCCGCCGACGGCGCCACCCCGGAGGAATTGCTCGGCCGGGCCGACGTTCAAATGTTCGCGACGAAGCGCGACTCGGGTGACAGCTCGACCGCCTCGAGGCGGGGATCGCTCGACGCCGGAATCGTGCGTGAGTTCGAGTCGGCGCTCTCGCAGAACGAGGTGGTCGTCCACTACCAGCCGGTGTTCGATCTCCGGAGCGGCGCTGTCCGGAGCGTCGAAGCACTCGTTCGCCGGCGCCACCCTCAGCGTGGCCTCCTCGCCCCGGCCGAGTTCGTCCCCCATGTCGAGCGCACCCCGCTGATCAGGGCTCTGACGCTGCACGTTGTCGCCCAGGCCCTCGCCGACGCACGCTCTTGGAGCGGGCAGGGCGATGAGATCGGCATCTCGGTCAACGTTCCCTACCGCATGATCGACGACGCGGAGCTCGCCGAAGGCGTCCTCCACCTCCTCGACAAGACCGGGACGAGTCCTGACACGCTCACACTCGAGATCGTTCCGTCGGGCCCAGGGGCCGGCGCAGAGCTGGACCGGACCGTGCTCGAGAGGCTGACGCAGCCGGGTATCAGGCTGTCCCTGGACGACTTCGGACGTGCCTCGTCCCTCGCCGCGCTGAGGGTGCTTCCGCTCGCAGAGGTCAAGATCGACGCAGGCTTCGCCCGGGGGGTCGGGCGGGACGGTCGGGACGACGCGATCGTCCGAAGTCTCATCCGCTTGGCGCAGGACCTCGGCCTCGAGACGGTAGCCGAGGGAGTCGAGACGCGCGCCGCGTGGGACACGCTGACGGCGATGGGCTGTGGTCGCGCCCAGGGCTTCTACGTCCAGCCGGCGCTCCCGGCCGAGAAGCTCACGGAGTGGCTTGCGCACAGCTGGCCTGCGGTTGCCCTCGCCGGGTAGCGGAAAGGTCACCACCCCCACCCGGCGTCGTCTAGAGCACAATCGCACCCGCCGCGGCGGCGAGACCGACCACGGCCCAGGGCGGCAGTACTCGCAGGAGACCGAAGAGGGCGAGAGCGAAGATGACGTCGCCGACTCCGTGGACCGTCGTCCGCAACACGGGATCCCACAATGCGGCCGCCAGCAGGCCGACGACGGCGGCGCCGACGCCGGCAACGGCCGCCTGCGCGGCGGCCCGCTCGCGGGCGGCCGACCAAAGTGGCAGCACCGCTCCGAGCAGCAGGAACGACGGCAGGAAAATTGCTCCGAGGGCGATCGCCGCGCCGGCGATCCCGTTCGGTGAGGGCTCCTCGATCGCCCCGAGATACGCGGAGAACGTGAAGAGCGGGCCCGGCATGGCCTGGGTGGCGCCGTACCCTGCAAGAAACGCCTGTTGAGACACCCATCCCGTCTGCACGACCGCGTCGTTCAGGAGGGGCAGCACGACGTGGCCGCCGCCGAATACGAGCGACCCCGACCGGTAGAAGCTGTCCACCAGGGCGAGAGCATGGGACGAGCCGAGGTCGGCAGCAAACGGCAGGCCGATGAGTAGGCCGACGAAACAGAAAGCCGATGCAACCGCCGTGCCGCGGGCGACCGGGAATCGCATCGTCAGGCGAAGGGGACGTACCGAACCACGGAACGCGATCACGCCGACCGTTCCGGCGCCGACGATCGTCGCGATCTGCCCGGGAGCTCCCGGCACGAGCAACGCAACCGCCGCGGCGACGGCTGCGATCATCAGCCTGCCGGCCCCGCGGGCGAGCGTCCCCGCCATCCCGATCACAGCAGCGGCGACGACTGCGGCCGCCGCGAGCTCGAGGCCGCGCACCCAGCCCGCGTCGGCAAGATCGACGTCGCGCGCCCAGATCGCGAGCGCCGTCAGGATCGCGGCCGAGGGCAGCGTGAACCCGAGCCAGGCCGCGAGACCGCCGAGCTTGCCGGCACGGTGCATGCCGACAGCGATGCCGACCTGGCTCGACGAGGGGCCGGGCAGGAGATTCGACAGCGCTACCAGCTCGCCGAACTGCTGTTCTCCGATCCAGCCGCGCCGCACGACGTACTCCTCCCGGAAGTAGCCGATGTGCGCCACCGGACCGCCGAACGAGGTCAGACCGAGGCGGAGCGCGGCGCGAAACACCTCGCCCGCCGACCCCGTTACCTCGACGCTCCCGGCTTCCAGAGCGGCTCGTCCGAACCGGTGAGGGCGTTGGCGGCACGCGCGAGGATGAAGAGCAGATCGGAGAGGCGGTTCAGGTAGACGGCGACGAGCGGGTTGACGTCGAACACGCCGGCTGCGGCGAGCGCCTCGCGCTCCGCCCGCCGACAGACGGTGCGAGCAACGTGCAGTCCCGCAGAGACGGCAGTACCTCCGGGCAGCACGAAGCTCCTCAACTCCGGCAGTGAGTGGTTGAACGCATCGCACAGCTCTTCGAGCCGATCGACCATGCCCTGGTCGACCCGAAGCCTTCCCTCGATCGACAAGGGCACGCACAGATCGGCACCGACGTCGAACAACTCGTTCTGGATCCGATGGAGCGGCTCTCCCAGCTCCGGGGGGCAGTCGCCCGCGAGGACGACGCCGAGCTGTGTGTTGAGCTCGTCTGTCGTGCCATAGGCAGCGATCCGCGCATCGAGCTTCGACACACGCGAGCCGTCGCCGAGCGACGTCTCCCCTGCATCGCCGCCGCGCGTATAGATGCGGGTCAGACGAACCGGCTCTTCCTCGGCCCGGGGCATGGAGCCAGCCTACCCGGACGTCTGCGCGAGGATGTTGCGGGCGATCACGAGGCGCTGGATCTCGCTCGTGCCCTCATAGATCTCGGTGACCTTCGCGTCGCGGTAGTAGCGCTCGACAGGGAATTCCTTCGTGTAGCCATACCCGCCGAGCACCTGGATCGCCTCACCCGTTTGCCTGCGCGCAACAGACGAGGCGAAGAGCTTCGCCTGGGCACCCTCGACGGTATGAGGAAGGCCCTGCTGCTTCAGCCAGGCAGCGCGATAGGTGAGCCAGCGTGCTGCCGCGATCTCGGTGACCATGTCGGCGAGCTTGAACTGGATCGCCTGGAAGTCGGCGATCCGGCTGCCGAACTGGCGGCGCTCGAGCGCATAGCTCCGCGCCACGTCGTACGCCGCCTGCGCGATCCCGACCGCCTGTGCGGCGATACCGATGCGCCCGCCGTCCAGCGTCGCCATCGCGACTGCGAAGCCGCTGTTCTCGTCGTGGAGCAGCCGATCTCGACCCACGAACACCCCCTCGACGCGGATGTCGGCCGTCGACGACGAGTGCAGTCCGAGTTTTTCCTCCTCCCGCGTCACCTCCACGTCGTTGCCGTCGAGGAGGAAGGCACTGATCCCCCGTGCGCCGTCGGTCGAGGCGTCGGTCCGCACGAACACGAGGAACGTGCCTGCATGGCTGCCGTTCGTTATCCACTGTTTCGCTCCGGTGACCCTCCACCCCGCGCCGTCGGCCACGGCCGAGGACCGCAGGGAGCCGGCATCCGATCCGGACTCGGCCTCGGTGAGAGCGAACGCCCCTAGCCGGCGGCCTGTCGCCAACTCCGGCACGAATCGCTGCTTCTGCTCCTCGGTGCCGAACACGACGATCGGGAGCGTCACGGCACTGGTGTGCACCGCAACGGTAACGCCGACACCCGCATCGGCGCGCGACAGCTCCTCGAGCACGAGGATGTACGAGAGGAAGTCCGCGCCGGCACCACCGAGTTGCTCGGGGATGCATACCCCCATGAGCCCCAGCTCGCCGAGCTTCGTGAAGACGGCACTGGGAAACGTGTGATCTCGGTCCCAGCCGCCCGCGTGTGGTGCGATCTCCGCCTCGGCGAATTGCCGGGCCAGTTCCTGGATTTCGCGCTGGTCGGCGGTGAGCGAGAAGTCCATCGGGCGCGAGTATAGTCGGGAGCGACACGCCGACTCCTCGACTTTCTCCTGCTCATCGTCGTTTTCGCGGGTCGGCTAGGTGTAGACGTAGAAGCCGCGACCACTCTTGCGGCCGAGGCGCCCTGCGGCGACATACCGGCGCAGGAGCGGGCACGGCGCATGCTTCGGATCGCCGAGGCCCGCATGAAGGACATCCATGATCGCCACGCAGGTGTCGAGCCCGATCAGGTCGGCAAGAGCGAGCGGGCCGAGCGGATGCGCGAACCCGAGCTTCGCGATCGTGTCGATCGCCTCCGCCTCGGCCACCCCTTCCATCAGGGCGTAGGCAGCCTCGTTGATGAAGGGCATCAGGATGCGGTTCGAGACGAATCCCGGGGAGTCGTTCGCCTCCGCGGGAACCTTGTCGAGATCACGGGCGAACGTCACGATCGCCGCGGCTGTCTCGTCGGACGTCTGCAGCGCGCGAATCACCTCGACGAGCTGGAGCACCGGTACGGGGTTGAAGAAGTGCATGCCGATCACGCGATCGGGCCGTGAAGTAGCCGCCGCGAGCTCGGTGATCGGAATCGATGACGTGTTGGAGGCGAGAATCGCATGGGCGGGGAGAGCCGCATCAGCCGCCTGGAAAAGCGCTTCCTTCGCTCGCGACGTCCTCGACGATCGCCTCGATCATCAGGTCGGCGGCGGCGAGCTCGGCGGTCTCGGTGACACGGGCGAGCACGTCGGCGCCGGGCTGACCGCCCTTCAACTCGAGCTTTTCGAGGCTCTTGCGCATGCCGGCGAGGCCGCGCTCAACGGCCCCGGGGAAGGGATCGTGGAGGAGCACCTGACGGCCCGAGGCGGCGACGACCTGGGCGATGCCTGCTCCCATCTGACCGGCGCCGACGACGAGAACTCTCTCGAACCTCATCGCCCGAATGTACCGCCTGGATCGCGCCGTCTGACCCGCCGAATCGAGTAGGCCAGGACCGCCCCGAGGATGAGGATCCCGATCAGCAGCCTGATGGCGTTGCCCTTCGGTTGGTCGACCTCGGCCAACACCACTCCCGGGTCCGTGATGCCGCACCGGGTCGTGAACCACGTGCCGTTGGCCCGGTTCATCAGGATCCCGGCGGCGACGTCTGCCGGAACCAGCTGACCACCGTTCGCCGGCTTGACCGGGATCCGGACGCTGACCGTGCGGCCGAGATCGCCCTTCACCTCCTGGTCGACCTCGAACCGGTAGAGCCGCTGCGGGACGCCCTCGCCGGACGACCGCCGCAGATCCGGTCGAGCGGCCGACGAACACTGCCTGCGACTCGGCGATGCGCTGTGCGAGCGGCGCCTGGGGGCACGTGTACGCCCGCGCGGCGCCGGTGAAGGCGAGCGCGGCGAGGCCGATCAATGCAGCGCGGATCAGACCTCGACCAGCAGGGCATCGCCCTGCCCGCCGCCGGAGCAGATCGCCGCCAGGCCGAGACCGCCCCCTGAGCGCCGCAGCTCGTGAACGAGTGTCGCCACGATTCTGCCGCCCGAGGCGCCGATCGGATGCCCGAGCGCCACGGCGCCGCCGTTCACGTTCACGATCTCCTCGTCGACCCCGAGCATCCGCGTCGAGTTGCTCGCGACCGAGGCGAATGCCTCGTTGATCTCGACCCGTGCCACATCGGAGGTCGACCGGCCTGCCCGCCCGAGCGCGAGGGCTCCGGCATTCGCCGGTGTCCGCGCGAGGTACGCAAAGTCGTCGGCCACGGTCGCCTGCCCGACGATCGTCGCAAGCACCTCGAGGCCGCGCGACCGAGCGTACTCGTCCGAGCACACGACGACGCACGAGGCACCGTCGTTGACTCCGGGTGCGTTGCCTGCCGTGGTCGTCCCTTCCGGGTCGAACACGGGCTTCAAGGCGGCGAGTTTCTCCACGGTTGTGTCGCGGCGAATGCCCTCGTCACTCTCGAGATCTCCGACAGCGACGATCTCCTCGGCAAGCCGGCCGGCGTCCTGGGCCGCCGCGGCGCGTGCCTGTGAGCGCGCCGCCCACGCATCCTGAGCCTCTCGCGTGATTCCGAGCTCGCGTGAGACGCGGGATGCCTGCACGACCATGTGGTCGCCGTCGAACGTCGAAGTCAGCCCGTCGAACACCATGTGGTCGAGCACTTCACCGTTTCCGAGCCGGTAGCCGAAACGGGCGTGTGGAAGGAGGTACGGGGCGTGGGACATCGACTCCATCCCCCCCGTGACCACGACATCGTGTTGCTCGGCACGGATCATCAGATCTGCGAGCTCGATCGCCCGGATCGACGAGGCGCACACCTTGTTGATCGTGTCGGCGGGCACCTCTTTCGGGATCCCGGCGCCGATTGCCGCCTGACGCGCGGGAGCCTGGCCGGCGCCGGCCTGCAGCACCTGGCCCATCACGACGTAGCCGACCGCCGCGGGATCGACGCCCGACCGTTCGAGCCCGGCCCTGATCGCGACGGCGCCGAGCTCGGTCGCCTGGTAGCTCGCGAGCCCGCCGCCGAGCCTTCCGAAAGGCGTCCGCACAGCGGCGACGATCACGGTGCGGGTCATGAGGCCAGCGTACCGAGTCGTTGGCGGGTGCCGCCCTCAGCGCAGGAACGATGTCTCGGCGGCGAGCGAGCGCACGTAGGCCTCGATCAAGAGGGACGAGGCTTCGATGTCCGAGAGCTGGGCGATCTCACCGGCAGAGTGCATGTACCGCAACGGGATCGAGACCAGCCCGCAGGCGATACCGCCTGCCGCCGCAGCCAACCCGTCGGCGTCACTCCAGGTCTCCGGCCCTGTCTCGAGAACGAACGACAGGTCTCGTTCTTCGGCGATCGCCACGAGCCCGTCACTCACGATCGGACTGAGAACGGGGACCCGAGCGATGACAGGACCGCCGCCGAGACGGGCGTCGCCCCAGGGAGGCTGACCGGGCGCGTCGGCGGCGTACGTGACCTCGACCACGATCGCGACCTCCGGGTGAAGCCTTTCCGCCGCCGACCTGGCCCCTGCGTAGACGCCGCTGCTCTCCTCCTGCGTCGAGACGATGACGGCGACGTCCCAGGCAGGCGGATCCGAGGCGAGTCGCCGCAATGCCTCGAGGCAGGCGAAGACGCCTGCACGATCATCGAGGGCGGTTGCCAGGATCCTGCCGTTCCGGAGCGTTTCCGGGGCGCCGTCCAGCACGATCGGGTCGCCGGGGCGGACCACCGAGAGCGCCTCGTCGCCGGTCATTGCCCCGATGTCGACGCGAAGCGTTTCCCAGCTCGGTGCGGCCTCGCTCCTCTCCCCCACGACAACGCCACGGACTTCACCCGCGGCGCCTCTGACGCGGACGCGCTGGCGCCAGGCATCGGCCGGGAGCCACGTCCCGGTCGGTGCAATCCTGAGCAGGCCGTCGTCGCCCGCGCTACGCACCACGAGGCCCACCTGGTCGGCATGCGCGACGAGCGCGACGAGACGGCCACAGGAGCCCTTCAGCGTCGCCACCGTCGACCCCAGCACATCCCGCTCCACCTCGGCCCCGGCCGCCGTCGCCTCGCGGCGAACGATCGCCTGCACCGCGTCCTCGTGGCCCGAGGCGCCGTGGGCGCGGAGGAGCTCGTCGAGGAGCGGCGGGATCGCCATCGCGGCCAGGCTACTGGAAGCTACGCGGAGTCGAGCTCGGGATGGCGGGTCGCGACACGGTAGAAGCCCGAATGGAAGACGAGCGGCTCCCCCTCGAATGCCGCGTATTGCTCCACCTCGCCGATGAAGATCACGTGGTCGCCGCCGTCGTGGTGACGGACGTGCCGACACGTGAAATGGGCGATTGCCCCATTGAGTAGCGGAACACCCCCAACCCCGTCGACAACGTCGACACCCTCGAACTTGTCGATCGAGGGAGTGGAGAACTGTCGTGAAAGATGGTGCTGGTCGGCGGCGAGCACGTTGACCGCGAAATGATCGCAGTCGCTGAACTCCGACATGCTCGGAGCTCCCTTGCCCAGGCACCAGAGCACGAGTGGCGGGTCGAGCGAGAGCGAGGTGAACGAGTTCGCCGTCATCCCGACGCGGCGCCCGTCCTCGGCCCGGGTCGTGATCACCGTCACACCTGTTGCGAATTGCCCGAGCGCGCGCCGCAGATCTCGCCTGTCGAACGGGTCGTGCTCCGCCTGCCGTCGCCGCTCCCCGATCAGCCGTCGTGTTTCGGTGTCGTCGAACCACCATGGATAGAAGGCCCGGGGGTCGTCGAAACCGTTCGCGATCGTGCCCGCGAGCGATGGAAGCTCCTCGGCCGCTTCGAGCAACTCGAGCACATGCGGCTTCGGAGGGGTGAGCAGGGCGTTCGTCCAGCCCGTGACCCACTGGGCGTAGCCGCGCCAGTACCGATCGAACGTCTCCTGCATCCACGCAGGGTCGAAGGGCCCGTCGCCGCGTTCGAGGATCGCCTCGAGGTAGATATCCGCGCACTTCGCAGCGTTGTTGGACCCCTGGCCGGTGATCGGGTCGTTGAGGACGACCGCGTCTGCCATCCCGAGGACGTACCCTCCGTCCGGGAGCGAAGCGACGGGATGACGCACGGTCGGGGCGAACCGCCCCGTCAGCACTCCGTTCCCGTCGGTCAACTCGACGTCCAGGCAGCGCTCGGCCTCCCAGGGCAGATGCTCCTCGAGTATCGACAGCGACCGGGCGAGATGCTCGGCGGGGGAGTGGACGTCCTCCCAGCAGTCCATCGGGCCGCCGGGGACACCCTCGAACACCATGATCTCGCACGGGCCGTTTCCCGTCAGAGCCGGGAAGACGAAGTACTCCCCCACGCGCGGGATCAGGTTGAAGCAGACCGCCGTGAACTCCGGCCGCGGTCTCATGCCGTTCACGTAGGTGAGAGCGAGCGCCCGCTGAGGGCGGTCGAACGGTGATTTCTCCGCGTCGCGTGGGAAGAGTCGACCGAGATCGCCCTTGCCGGTGGCGACGACGACGAGGTCGTTCCCTCTGGCGTAACGCTCGAGATCACCGACGTCGGCCTCGTGAATCAGCGGCCGGCCGCCCCGTTGTTCGAAGTCCTCGGCCCAGGTGGAGAGTTTCAACCGCTGATCGACCGACTGTGCGGGGGCATCGAGGTGCGCGGCCCAGGTGAGAGCCGTGCCCCCTTCACCGTTCGGCACCGCGAACGAGATGCCCTCCACGGGCGGGCAGGCCGAATCCCATTTCGCAAGCCCGAGACGGCGCTCGATCCGGAGCGCGGTCTCGAACATGCACTGGCTCGAGAGCACCTGTCCGGCCGCCACCTCGCCTGGCGAGCGGTTGGAGACGAGTGTGACCTCGCACCCGGCGGCGAGCAGCCCCAGCGCGAGTTGTGTCCCCGCCTGCCCCGCTCCGACGATCGCAACTCTCGGCACGACTTGTCGACTCCGGTCCGCCCGCTAGGCGGCCGCAACCTCGGCGAGGTACGCCTCGGCCTTCCCGGGATCCATGAACCAGTCGTAGTACTCCGGCGGGTTGTCGAAGCCGTTGGCGAACCGGTGAGCGACGGCGGGGAACTGTCCTGCCGCCCCGAGCACGTTCAGGACGTGCGGGGGTGGCGGCAACAGGAGGGCATTCGTCCACCCGACGACCTTCTCGGCGTACGACCAGAGGCGCTCGAACGTCTCCTGCATCCAGATCGCGTCGAACGGCCCCTCGCCGCGCTCGAGGATCGACTGCAGATAGATCGCGGCGCCCTTGGAGGCGTTGTTCGAGCCCTGCCCGGTGATCGGATCGTTGAGGAGCACGGCATCGGCCATGCCGAGCACAGGGCGCCCCGACGGGAGCAGGCCCACGGGCTTGCGGACGGTCGGCGCGAAACGCCCCGAGAGGATGCCGAGATCGTCGGTGAGCTCGATCGCGCCGCAGCGCTCCGCCTCCCACGGCATGAAGGTCTCCAGGATCCACCTCGACTTTGCGAGGTGCTCGACGGGTGTCGAGACGTCGCCCCAGCAGTCCATCGGGCCGCCGGGAACACCCTCGAACACCATGATCTCACAGGCGCCGCTCGTCGTCAGTGCGGGAAAGACGAAGTACTCCCCCACGCCCGGGATGATGTTGAAGCAGACTGCCGAGAACTCCGGCCTCGGCGTCATCCCCGTCACGTAGGTGAGAGCGAGCGCGCGCATCGGCTGGTCGAACTGCGAGCGCTCCGCGTCGCGCTCGAAGGACCGTGCGATGGAGCCCTTGCCGGCCGCGACGACCACGAGGTCGCTGTCGCCGGCGTACCGCTCGAGGTCGCCGACGCTCGCCTCGTGGAAGACGAGCTCGCCGCCGTTCGCAGCGAAGTGCTCCAGCCACCGCGGGAACTTGACGCGCTGATCGACCGACTGGGCAACGCGGTCGAGGCGGGCGCCCCAATCGATTGCCTTCGCGCCGGGTATCTCGGGATGCGGCACGGCGAGAGCGATCCCCTCGACCGGAGGGCAGGTGTCGTCCCAGAAGTCGATCCCGAGGGCGCGCTCGTTGTCGAGCGCGGTCGCGAACATGCACTGGCTCGACGTCACGCGGCCGTCGCGGATCTGCTCGGGCGTGCGGTCGGAGACGATGGAGACGTCGTAGCCGTTTTGCAGCAGGCCGATGCCGAGCTGGAGCCCGGACTGGCCGCCGCCGATGATCGTGATCTTGGCCATGGGTGTTCTCCTTTATTCCATGAGTCGGGGGATCGCAGGTACCGCACCTTCGGGGCCCATCGCCGAATAGCCGCCGTCGACCGCCCAGTCGGCGCCGGTGACGAAGCTCGCCTCGTCGGAGAGCAGGAAAGCGACGACCCGGGCAACCTCGGCGGGGTCGCCGACGCGGCCGAGCAGGTGGAACGGCGCCGCGACACGGTCGGTCTTCTCGCGATCGTTGCCCGTCAGCTCGACCATCACCTTCGACCAGGTCCAGCCCGGGGAGATGCTGTTGACCCGAATGCCGTCCGCGGCGAGATCCATCGCCATGTTGCGGGTCAACTGCACGATCGCGGCCTTGCTGACGGGGTAGAGCCAGCGGCCCGGCTGAGCGACATTGGCGGAGATCGACGCGAAATTGACAATTGCGGCACCGCGGCGCGCCTTCAGATGTGAGTGGACTGCCTGCGCCATCGCCACGGCACCGACGACGTTGACATCGAGCGCCTGAAGCCAGTCCGCACGAGGAGAGGCGAAGCCCTCGTCGAGGTAGGTGCAGGCAAGGTTGACGAGCCCGTCGATGCCTCCGAAGCGTCCCACCACAGCCTCGACGAAGGCGGCGATGTCTCCGTCATTCGTGATATCCGTACGGAGGAACAGCACCCGGTCGCCGAGCTCTGCCGCGAGCGCCTCGCCGGGGCCCTCGTCGATGTCGGCCACAGCGACGAACGCACCCCTGCCGTGCAGCTCCCGCACGACCCCCTGGCCGATCAGTGTTGACCCGCCGGTGACGACGACGACCTTTCCCTCGAGACCGCTCACGACACCTCCGATCTCAATCGGCGCGCCCGGAAGACGCGCGGGGACAGCAGACGGATCGACTCTAACGTCTCCCGGTGTGGGCAACCGTGGCAACTACGGGACGCCTAGGAACACCAAGCAGAACGTCGTAGACTCCGCGGCGATGCCTCTCGTCTCCGAGCACATGGCCACCGACCTGCTCACCGTCGAGGAGGCAACACCGCTCACCGACGCGGCAAGGGAGATGGACGCGCGGGGTGTCGGTGCGGTGCTCGTGCTCTCGGGCGAACGGCTCCAAGGGGTATTCACCGAGCGCGACGTCCTGCGGGCGGTCGCACGCGGGCACGCCGACAAGCCGACGGTCGGCGACTGGATGACACCGCACCCCGAGACGATCGAGCCGGACGACTCGACGGAGCACGCAGCGGTGCTGATGATCCACGGCGGCTTTCGGCACCTACCGGTCGTCGACACGGGAAAGGTCGTCGGAATCCTCTCCATCCGAGACCTGATGCGATCGGTGCTCGCCGACGCCGCACCACGCGGGGTGTAACCGATGCGGCGATAGGCGCCACGGTGCCGGACGACCGCTTGCCTCCGTGCCGGGGATGCCGCTAGGCTCTCGGTGTGATCGCCGCACCCTCCTCCGTCTGGTGGCGCCAAGGGCGATGCGGGAGCGTGCGCTAGACCGCGCCGACAACCCCGAGCTCGCCACCGAAGGCCTCCGCGGAGGTCTTTTTCGTTGAGGGGACCGCCGCTTTCCCCTCGCCGCGTGAAGAGACCGACCGACGTTCAGCCCAAATGACAACGACCATCAACACCGACCTCCTCACCCCCCTCGGCGCCTATCTCCGCCTCCGCGCCGCCGGCACCGCGAGCTTCATCCTCGAGTCCGTCGAGCGTGGCCGGCTCGGCCGCAACTCGTGGATGGGTGCCGGCTCCAGACTCGTCGATTTCGACGAGGCGGCCGGGCTCCGCCTCCCGGTCGTCGGCTACCTCGCCTACGACCACGCCGCGCGGCTGGAGCCAACGGTGCCGCTACCGGCGGACGGCCGCGGTTTCCCCGAGAGCCGACTCGTCGTCTGCGAGACGCTCGTTCGGTTCGACCACGGCGCCGGCACGGCAGAGGTCCTCGCCGGAGACGTGGACGAGGTCGCCGGGCGACTCGACGCAGGCATTCCGTGGCGCCGGGAGCCCCGCGGCGAGGCGGCGGCGATCCACCGTTCGCCCGATCGAGCCCGCTACATCGAAATGGTGCAGGCCGTGAAAGAGCACATCGTGGCCGGGGACGTCTTCCAGTGCGTGCCGTCGCAGAGGGCCGAGCGGCCCACCTCGGCCTCGCCGCTCGACGTCTACCGCGCACTCCGGCGCATCAATCCATCCCCGTACCTGTTCCTGCTCGAGCTCGACGGGCTCGCGCTCGTCGGCTCGTCCCCGGAACGGCTCGTGGCCTGCGAGAACGGCCGCGCCAGCCTCTGCCCGATCGCCGGCACGACCGAGCCCACCGAAGGCGATGTCGAGCGCCTCCTCTCGTCCGCCAAGGATCGCGCCGAGCACGTCATGTTGGTCGACCTCGGTCGCAACGACCTCTCCCGGGTCTGCAAGGCGGGCACGGTCCACGTCGCCCGCGACATGGAGGTCGAGCGCTTCTCGCATGTCTCGCATCTCGTCTCCGAGGTCGTGGGCGAGCTGCGCGACGGTGTCACGCCGTTCGAGGTTCTCCGTGCCTGCTTCCCGGCCGGCACCGTCAGCGGCGCGCCGAAGGTGCGTGCCATGCAGCTCATCTCCGAGCTGGAAGGAGTCCGGCGCGGCCCGTACGGCGGGGCCGTGTTGTACTCCCTCCCGGATGGGACGATGGACGCGTGCATCGCACTGCGGACGATGGTGATGGCAGACGGCGTGGCGTACCTCCAGGCGGGCGCCGGCGTCGTCGCCGACTCGGATCCCGAGGCCGAGCACGAGGAATGCCTGAAGAAGCTCGCCGCGCTCGAGGCCGCGATCGATCTCGCCGAGAGGGAGGCGCTCGGGGGATGAAGGTGCTGATGCTCGACAACTACGACTCGTTCACCTACAACCTGGTGCACTTGTTCGAGGAGCTCGGTGCCGAGGTCGTCACGATGAGAAACGATGCGATCACCGTCGAGGAGGCACGCGGCAGCGGGTTCGACCGACTCGTCGTCTCCCCAGGTCCCGGCCGCCCGGAATCTGCCGGCGTCTCGATCGAGTTGATCCGCACCCTCGGCCCGACGATGCCGACGCTCGGCGTCTGCCTCGGGCACCAGGCCATCGTGGAGGCGTTTGGCGGCACGGTCGGACCGGCGAAAGCCCTCTTGCACGGCAAGTCGAGCACCATCGCGCACGATGGCCTCGGCGTGTATCTGGGGCTCCCGTCCGAGGTGGAGGTCGGGCGCTATCACTCCCTCGCAGCGCTCACCGTTCCTGCCGAGCTCTCGATCACCGCGCAAACACCGGACGGCGAAGTGATGGGCGTGCGCCACCGGGAGCTGCCGATCGAGGGTGTGCAGTTCCACCCGGAGAGCGTGCTGACCCCGCTCGGGCCCGCGATGGCGAGGAACTTCCTCCGGTGATCGTCGGCCCTGCGATCCAGCTGCTCCTCGACGGGCACCATCTCTCGCGCGAGGATGCGCACGAGCTGATGGGCTCGATCATGGACGGGGAGGCAACGCCCGCCCAGATCGCCGGCTTCCTGGTAGCCCTGCGGACGAAAGGCGAGACGGCCGACGAGATCGCCGGCTTCGCCGAGGCCATGCGCGAGCACGTGGTGCCGGTCACACCGCAGCGTTCTCCCGTGGTCGACATCGTCGGCACCGGCGGCGACGGCGCTCAGACGTTCAACATCTCCACGGCGGCGGCACTGGTTGCGGCGGCGGCAGGGGCGGCAGTGGCGAAGCACGGCAATCGCGCGGCGAGCTCGGCGGCGGGATCGGCAGACGTGCTCGAAGAGCTCGGCATCGGGCTCGAGCAGTCGCCCGGGCGGATCGCACGTTCTATCGACGAGCTCGGCTTCGGGTTCATGTTCGCCCGCGCGCATCACCCCGCCATGCGCCATGTCGCGCCGGTTCGTCAGGAGCTCGGCATCCGCACGGTCTTCAACGTCCTGGGGCCGCTCGCCAACCCCGCAGGGGCGTGCGACGGAGTCTTCGGCGTCTACTCGCCGGAGCTCGCATCGACGTACGCCGAGGCGCTGGCCGAGCTCGGCGCCCGGCGGGCCTTCGTCGTCCACGGCGAAGGAGGCCTCGACGAGCTCGCCCCGTTCGGCAGCAGCCTCGTCGTGGAGGTCGTCGACGGCGACGTGCGCGAGTGGCAGCTCGATCCACGAGACCTTGGCATCGATCCCGCCGACCCGAGCGTCCTCCGCGGCGGCTCGGCCGCCGACAACGCCGCCACCATCCGGGCCGTGCTCGCCGGTGAGCGCGGTGGCCGCCGGGACGCCGTGCTTCTGAACGCCGCGGGCGCCCTGGTCGCCGCGGGGCTCGCCGACGATCTGATCGACGGGCTCGCGCTCGGAGCCGAGGCCATCGACTCGGGCGCCGCATCGAGCCGGCTCGATGCCCTCGTTGTCTTCTCCGCAGAGGAGCCCGGCTGATGGGGCGGTTCAACGACGCGCTCGCGTTACCCGGTCTGCGTGCGATAGCCGAGATCAAGCGCCGCTCGCCCTCCGCCGGAGACCTGCGCCCCGACGCCGACCCCGCGGTGATCGCTCCCGCTTATGCCAAGGTCGGGGCAGCCGCCATCTCCGTGCTCGTCGACGATCGCTTCGGCGGCACGTGGGACGATCTTCGCGCCGCCCGAGCCGCCACTTCTGCGCCGCTCATCGCCAAGGGGTTCTTTTCGACGGACGATCACCTCCGCACAGCGAAGGAGGCGGGCGCCGACGCGGTGCTCCTCCTGCTGCGTGACCTCGACGACGGCCAGACGACGACGCTGATGCAGGTGGCCGCCGGACTCGGTCTCGACACGTTGGTCGAGGCTCACGACGCCGGCGAGCTCGACCGAGGAATCGCGCTCGGCGCCCCGGTGCTCGGCGTCAACGCCCGCGACCTGACGACGTTCGCAATCGACCGCAGTGTGCAGCTCGAGCTCATAGCGCGGATCCCCACCGGCAGGATCGTGATCGCCGAGAGCGGGATCGAGACCCGCGCCCAGGGTGCTGCCGCCGAGCTCGCAGGCGCCGATGCGGTTCTCGTGGGTTCGACGCTGATGCGGGCACCCGATCCGGCCGCGAAGCTGAGAGAGCTCTTGTCTCGCCCGCTCGTCAAGGTGTGCGGATTGACCCGTGACGAGGACGTCGCGGCAGCGGCCGAGGCCGGCGCCGACCTCGCCGGCTTCATCCTCGTGCGCGAGAGCCCGCGGGCGGCAGCGGCGGTCTTGCCCGTACCGGACGGGATGCTGTCGGTCGCGGTCTGGGTCGGTGAGGCCGGCGAGACCGATGCCGACCTCGACCAAGTGCACACCGCGGAGGACGGCAAGGTTCGTGGGCGTGAGGCAGCTCTGCTCCGCTGCGGCGTCGAGGTTGCGCGCGTCCTCGATCTTCCCTGGGAAGGAACCGATCCCGACCACTGGCTCACGGCCGCTGCGGTCGAAGGCCGGATCGTGCTCGCAGGCAAGCTGGGGCCGGACAACGTGCGGGAAGCGATCGCCGCCGTACGCCCGTGGGCAGTCGATGCAGCCTCGTCGCTCGAGTCCTCCCCCGGAATCAAGGATCACGACAAGGTCCGACGATACGTGGAGGCTGCCCGTTCATGACGACGACAGAGACCTACGGCCCGTACGGCGGGCGGTACGTGCCGGAGACGCTGATTCCGGCGCTCGACGAGTTGGCGACAGCGTGGGCCGACGCGCTCGCGGACCCCTCATACCTCGCGGAACTGGAGCACCTCGGCCGCACCTATACGGGGCGCCCCTCGCCGGTCACGCTCGCTCCACGCTTCGCGCCGGGCAAGCGCCTCTACCTCAAACGCGAGGACCTCAACCACACGGGTGCGCACAAGATCAACAACGCGCTCGGGCAGGTAGTGCTCGCACAGCGGCTCGGCAAGACGCGGATCATCGCCGAGACCGGTGCCGGGCAGCACGGCGTCGCGACTGCCACCGCCTGTGCTCGGTTCGGGTTGGAATGCGTCGTCTTCATGGGCTCCGAGGACATGCGGCGGCAGGCGCCGAACGTCGAGCGGATGCACCTGATGGGAGCGACGGTGATACCGGTCGAGTTCGGCACGAGGACATTGAAGGAGGCGACGAGTGAGGCGATTCGCGACTGGATCACCAACGTCGAGACCACGCACTATGTGATCGGCTCGTGCGTCGGACCGGCACCGTACCCCGAGATCGTGAGGGAGCTGCAGGCGGTGATCGGACGCGAGGCGCGCGGGCAATTGCTTGCGGCAGAGGGGGCGCTGCCGGAGGTGGTCGTGGCCTGTGTCGGCGGCGGCTCGAACGCGATCGGCATGTTCGCCGGCTTCGTCGACGACCCGGGGGTCCGACTGATCGGCGTCGAGGCGGCGGGCGCGGCATCGCTCGGCGGAGGACGCACGGGGGTGCTCCACGGCTCGCGATCGTCGATTCTCGCCGATTCGGACGGGCAGATCGCCGACGCCCACTCGATCTCGGCCGGACTCGACTACCCCGGCGTCGGCCCCGAGCACGCATACCTTCGCGATACAGGCCGGGCTGAGTACCTCCCCTGTACCGACGCGCAGGCGCTCGACGCTTTCCAGCGGTTGTCACGAACCGAAGGGATCATCCCTGCGCTCGAGTCGGCACACGCACTCGCCGTCGTCGACGAGATCGACGCCGAGTACATCGCCGTGTGCCTGTCGGGCCGCGGCGACAAGGACCTCGCCGAGGTGCTGGCAGCGTTGGGCGGAGAGGCGTGAACGCGACGGAACCCGGCCGACGCCAGGCTGAAGCCCGGCGTCCGAGCCGAAAGCGTCTCGTCATCTACCTGATGGCGGGCGCCGCGACACCGGAACTGGCCGAGGCTGCCGTCACCTGTGGCGCCGACATCATCGAGATCGGCTTCCCGTTCTCCGACCCGCTGGCCGACGGACCGGTGATTCGCGCCGCCGCCGAGAAGGCACTCGCGGCAGGGATGCGCACCGCCGCGTGCCTCGAGTGCCTCGCCGCCACGCGCGCACTTGTGGGCGAGACGCCGTTGATCCCGATGACCTACGCGTCGCTGCTCGAGGCCTACGGGTGGGAGCGCTTCGAGACCGACGCCCGGGCCGCCGGAGCGACGAGCTTCATCATCGCCGATACCGCCGCCGGCTCGCGGCCCGAGCTTCGGCGCATCCAGCTGGTCGCGCCGACCTCGACCGACGAGCGAATCACGCTCGCCGCCGCCGAGACGGACGGTTGGCTGTACCTCGTCACCCTCACCGGCACGACGGGGGCACGCACCCAGCTGTCGGATGCGCTCGCGGGGCTGGCTTCCCGCACGCGGGCCCTGACGGACGTCCCGCTGTACGCAGGCTTCGGAATCTCGACCCCCGAGCACGGCCGGGCAGCGGCCGATCTGACGGACGGCATCGTCGTCGGCTCTCGGGCGGTCCAGGTGGCGGAAGAGGGCCCGCAGGCGCTCGGCTTCTATGTCGCGTCGTTGCGCGCGGCACTGGACGAGTGAGCGGGGTCTGGCTCGGCCGCACCGGTTCACCGCAACACACACATCGCAGAGAGCGTTCGGTGAGAAACACCCAGTGAGACTTCGGCACACGACGTCCGAGCAGGCGGCAGCGCCGGCTCATGGCCCCGGCCCCACCCGCACGAGCATCTTGCCCGTGTTCTCGCCCCGGAGCAGCCCGATGAAGGCGGCGGGAGCGTTCTCGATGCCGTCGACGACCGTCTCGCGGTAGCGAACCCTGCCGTCCCGCACCCACGGCCCGACCTCGGCAAGGAACGCCGGATGCCGGTCGTAGTGATCGGAAACGATGAACCCCTCGATCCTGAGTCGCTTCGTCACGACCAGGAAGAGATTCCGCGGGCCCGACGGCAACTCGGTCGCGTTGTACTGCGAGACGGCTCCGCAGGCGACGACGCGGCCGCGGACGCGAAGGGCTGAGAGCGCCGCCTCGAGCGTCGGCCCGCCGACGTTGTCGAAGTACAGGTCGATCCCACCCGTCAGCGCCTCCCTGATGGGTACCTCGTGGTAGTCGAACGCTTCGTCGAATCCGATTTCTCGCAGCCAGGCGATCTTCCGGGCCGAGCCCGCACTCCCGATCACTCGACAGCCCTTCAGCTTCGCGATCTGGCCCACGGCGGACCCCACAGCCCCCGCGGCGCCCGAAACGTAGACCGTCTCACCCGACTCGGCCCTCCCCAGATCGAGCAGCCCGACGTAGGCGGTCAGGCCCGGCATCCCGAGCACCCCGAGCGCGGTCGAGACGGGTGCGACGGCAGGGTCGACCACGAGGAGGCCGTCGCCGTCCGAGAGTGCCAGCTCGCGCCAGCCGAGGTTGTGCACGACCCACGAGCCCTCCTGGACGCGAGCGTGGCGGGACGCCACGACCCGTCCCACCGCGCCACCCGTCAGCGGCTCACCTAGCGCGAACGGCGGCACGTACGACTTCGCGTCGTTCATCCTCCCCCGCATGTACGGGTCCACCGAAACGAACGCGTTCCGGATCAGCACCTCGCCGGCCGCCGGCTCCGGCACGTCGACCTCGACGAGGGCAAAATCGGTCGGCTGCGGAACACCGCGAGGCCGTCTCGCCAGCTGGATCTGCCGGCTCGTCGGCATGAGAGGAATCCTAGAGGCTTGATGCGAATTGGAAGCACGTCTGGATGCGGCCCTGCACGCTGCGGATCGCGCCCGCCGAGGACGACACGAAGGCAACCAGCCTTACCGCCGCCCTCGTCGAACACGCTCCTTGGTGCAGAACCACCCCAGCCACGCTCCCAACCCACATCAAGCCTCTTGAGGCTTGCGGGATCGTCACAATGTTCTCGTGGAATCGCTTCGCGGACAGCTCCTCGTCGCCGGGCCCGATCTGCTCGATCCGAACTTCCGCCGCAGCGTCTTGCTCGTCGGCGAGCACGGCGAAGAGGGCGCGATGGGCGTGATCCTGAACCGGCCGTCGCCGGTTTCCGTCGCCGATGCCGTCCCTCCCCTCGCGGAACTCGTCGACGACGCCGATCTCGTCCACGTCGGAGGGCCCGTGCAACCACAGGCAATCGTCGTGCTCGGAGACTTCCGCCAGCCGGACGAGGCGGCAGCGCTGGTCCTCGGCTCGATCGGGTTCCTACCGGGCGAGATCGAAACCGCCGCCGACGTCGGCAGCCTCGCGCGGGCTCGCGTCTTCGCAGGGTACGCCGGTTGGGGGCCCGGCCAGCTCGAGAGCGAGATCGCCGAGGCGTCGTGGATCCTCGAGCCGGCGCTGCCGGACGACGTCTTCACGGACGAACCGGACGGGCTGTGGAGCACGGTCTTACGGCGCAAGGGCGGCGCGTTCGCCGTCCTGGCGTCGATGCCGCCCGACCCGAGCAGCAACTAGAAGCGGGCAGGCGCATTGGTAGGTTCAGAAGCGGCCATGACGAGGTCGCCTTCAGCAGTGCTCGCGCGTCGCCTCGACCACCGAGGAATCCACTACGGCTGGGTGATCGCCGGTGTCTCGTTCCTGACACTCATCACCGCCGCCGGGTTCCGCTCGACGGTCGGCGTGCTCATCGTGCCCCTGCAAGAAGAGTTCGGCTGGTCGCGCGCGACGATCTCGGCCGCCGTTGCCATCAACCTCGTGCTCTACGGGCTCGGTGGCCCGTTCGCGGCAGGCCTGTACGACCGGTTCGGGATCCGCCGGGTGATCGTGATCGCGCTCGCCACGATCGCGATCAGCTCGACGCTGACCACGCAGATGAGCGCCCCGTGGCAGCTCGACCTGCTCTGGGGTGTCGCCAACGGCCTTGCGACAGGGGCGATCGGGGTGACGCTCGCAGCGGTCATCGCGAACCGGTGGTTCGTCGAGCGGAGGGGGATCGTGACGGGAATGCTCACCGCGAGCAACGCCACGGGGCAACTCGTCTTCCTACCGTTACTCGGCTGGATCGTCACATCTCAGGGGTGGCGCTCGGCGGCACTGACGGTCTCGATCGTGGCCCTCGCCGTCACGCTGCCGCTCGTCGTACTCCTGCTCCGCGACACCCCTGCCGAGCTCGGCCTCCGCCCCTTCGGTGCCACCGTCGACGATCCGCCGATCGTCCAGGAGAATCCGTTCCGCGCCGCGATCGGCGGGCTGCTGACGGCGTCACGCACCTCGACGTTCTGGCTGCTGTCCGCGAGCTTCCTCGTCTGCGGTGCGACGACGAACGGTCTCATCGGCACGCACCTGATCCCTGCCGCGATGGATCACGGCATGTCGGAGGTCACGGCCGCCAGCCTGCTGGCGGTGATCGGCGTCTTCGACCTGGTCGGGACACTGTGCTCCGGTTGGCTCACCGACCGGTTCGACCCCCGCTGGCTCCTGTTCTGGTACTACGGCTTCCGCGGTCTGTCGCTGCTCTTCCTACCTTTCGTGATCGGCTCGTCGCACCTCGGGCTGATCGTCTTCGTCGTGTTCTACGGGCTCGACTGGGTGGCAACCGTGCCGCCGACGGTGGCGATCACCGCGCAGGCGTTCGGGCGGGAACGGGTCGGCGTCACCTTCGGCTGGATCTTCGGCGCCCATCAGCTCGGCGCCGCGCTCGCCGCCTGGAGCGCCGGCGCGGCGCGTACCTGGTTCGGTGATTACGAGGCGGCGTTCGTCACGGCAGGTCTACTCTCGCTCCTCGCATCGGGCCTCGTGATCCGGATCACGCGCGCCCGCTCGGATCGCACGCCGGCCGGTGCCACCCCGGCCCAAGCTCCTGCATGAGACCTGTCGTCGCGATCGTGGCCGCGGTGGCACTCGCCGCTCTTCTTCCGGGTGCCGCCCGGGCCCATCCGCGCCTCATCGGGACGACCCCCGCGACGGGAGCTGAGCTCGCCACTGCGCCGCGTGTCGTCGTCGTGCGGCTCTCCGAGCCCGCCGACCCGGTCGGAGAGGGGATCTCGGTGAAGGGCCCCGACGGCCGTGAGGTCGCACACGGGCCGGTAACCGTCACGGGAGCCACGCTCAGCAGGCGGATCGACCCACGCGAGCAGGGCTCCTACGTGGCGGAGTGGCTCGTCGTCGGAACCGACACCCACCCCGCGCGCGGGGCCTTCCTGTTCAGCGTCGGGCAGCCGACGAGGACGGCGTTGCCGGGGCGGGCGCCGATAGGCCTCATCCTGCAGGCGCTCGGCCGCTTGTTGTCGCTGACCGGATTCGCTCTGGGTTTCGGGGTGCCGTTCGCGGCGCTTCTCTCGGGTGGAATGACGAGGCGGCTCTGGCGGCTCGTCTCGGCAGGAATCGTTCTGATGATCGTGGCCGAACCCGTCGCGCTGCTCGGTCAGACAGCGACGCTCGCTCTCTCGCGCGCGTTCGACCCCGCCCTCGCCGAGGACGTGTTGTTGACGAACGACGGGCATCTGGCAGGACTTCACCTCGGCGCCGCACTCGGGCTCTGGGCCCTCGCCGGAGCCTTGCGCAACGCGCCCCCCCGCGCCCAGTGGGCGATCCCGACGCTCGGCGTGGCCGTTGCGCTCATCCTCGCGGAATCGGCCCACCGAATCGCAGACCTGCCGGCCGTGATCTCGCTCTTCCTGTCCGCGACGCATGTCACGGCCTTCGCCGCGTGGACCGGCTGCATCGTGGTCGCGGTCGGAGAGACTCGCGGACGGCAACTTGCGCGGCCCGCCGTCCTGGCCGCCCTGGCCCTCGTGATGACAGGATCATCGCTTGCTCTTGCCCATCTCCAGGGGCCGAACGACCTCCTCGAGACCGCGTACGGCCGGACGCTCGGCGTCAAGCTAGCGTTCGTGGCCGTGACACTCGCTCTCGGCGCGGCGGCGCGGCGGCGGGCTGAGCTCGCGATCGCTCTCGCAGTGTTGGGCACGGCGAGCCTGCTCGTTTCCCTCGTGCCGCCGCTGTGACACGCCGGTCGGCAACCCGTGGGCGAGGCGCGGCCTCACCCACGGGTTGCAACGCAACTCGGATCTACGCGGCGATGGCTTCGTCGCCGGCGTCGACCGTTGCCGGTGCAAACGCGTGTCCCGAACGGAAGCGTCCGAAGACCCCGTTGCGGACGATGGGGCGGTTAACCGCACTCCCGCGGGTCGGCGCACCCGCCAATCCCGCCGGTTCAGGACCCGAGTCGGTCGCGCTCCGTCTACGTGATGCCGCGGGGGCGAACTCGGGCCGTGATCCCGAAGCGGTCGGCGAGGCACCCAGGGCAGCAGGGGTGCAACGACCCGAGGGCGTCCGCGTAGTACCCCCAGCCGTCGATCTCGGCGCGCCGTTCCTCGACCATCGGTGCCTCGCACCAAGTGCATCGCTCGGCCAACCTGGCAATGCGCAGCAAGTGTGCGCACCGGGGGCAATAGTTTCCCCCTCCGACGATAAGGCGCGCGTCCTTCACCCAGCCCAATTCCGTCATGCCGCAGTCCTCGGCATCCCGACCGCAGCAGTCACACCCCTCCGGTGGGGTCTCCCCGCGCCTCATCCCCATGGTCACACCCTACGAGGGGTGAGCGAGATCGCCAGTTCGGGGCCGCAAGTTCCCCCGAACGGGTGACCGGAGGGTGAAAGGGCGGCCGGCCGCCACGCGAGATAGGGTTGGCGAAATGCTTCCCCTCATCATCATCGCCGTGGTCGTGATCCCGCTCCTCGTGGTGGCATTTCTTGCCACCCGCCGCTCGAAGGTCGCCGGCGAACATCCTGTCCCCGAAGACGACCTCACCCGGCAGCGGACAGAACAGGAGTTTGCCGAGGCAGAGGCCTACCAGGAGCAGTGGCGCGAGGAAGAGAAGAAGCACCAGCGCGACACGATCCTCTAGACCCGCCGGTGGCTGCCGTTCGCATCGACAAGTGGCTCTGGGCAGCCCGGTTCTTCAAGACGCGGAGCGCCGCCAGCGACGCGGTCGTCGGCGGGCGCGTGCACCTGAACGACATGCGGGTCAAGCCGTCGAAAGAGCTCCACGCCGGAGACACGGTCGAGGTGAAGATCGGGCAGCTCCAGTGGACGGTCGTCGTCCGAACCGTCTCCGACAAGCGCGGTCCTGCCAGCGTCGCAACGACTCTCTACGACGAGACTCCCGCATCTTCGGCCGCCCGGGAGAAGCGAAGCGCCGAGCTCAGGCTGGCCCGGCCTCTCGGCGCCGACCTCGGAGCGAGGCCTACGAAGCAGGCACGCCGACGCATCGAGGATCTGCGTCGCTCCCAGCGCGGCGGACGCGATTCGGGTCGCTGAGCGCGCGGCCCAAGACTCGCTCTCCTCGGAATCGGAGGACACCCCTCGATCATTTCATGCCGAAGATCGCTCCCTGGTCTCTGCGCCTCGAGCGGTCGAGGCTACGGGCACCGTCCCTTTCCGTATGCCGCCGCGTCGGCCGGCTGCAGGATCCAGCGCCACGTCCCGTTGACCGACACCGCGTGCATCGTCGCTGTCGTCTCTCCGTCCTCGGATGTAGCGCGAATCGAGACGGCGGTGGAGGGCGTCGTCTTGCCCGCGACGTCGAACGGTTCGTTGTAGGTCTCGAGCACCTTGAAGGTCTTCAGATTGAAGCCGTCGTTCTGCTGGCACTGGACGAATCGCGATCGCGTGACGAGTGCCTGGTCAGCTGGGTGAAGCTCGTCCCAGAGGCGACCGGACTGGCCGCGAGAGAACTCGACGGTGACCCGACGGACGAAGTCGGCGGCGGTCTCCTTCCCGGACGTCCCCCCTCCTCCGCCGCCACCGCCACAGCCCGCCACGAACACCGCAGCTGCAATGACAAAGGTCGTGACGGCACTTCGACTGACGTTCATGCACTCACCCCCTGATGATGTACGTCTGTGACGAATGGAAGCGGGCCGATCTCGATCGGGTCTCCCTCGTCGGGGATGACGAGCGCCGCGAGAAACGGCCGCGAGGCCAGATAGCGGGGAGCATCGGCGACGGGGGTAATCGCGAGCGCCGTCGCATGAGCCTCGGCCTCCGTGGCGTCCCGACCCACGACGGTGACAGCGAGCGGCCCTGCCGCCCCGGAGAGGCCGGTCGACGGATCGATGAGGTGGTGGAGCTTGTGTTCCGGGCCGAAGCGGCGACGGTCGCGGCCCGACGTCGCCACGCCGCCGCCTGTCAGGCGAAGCGTGCCCAGGGTTCCTGGTACGCGGGGGTCGGCGACCGCGACCAGCCACGGCCCCCCTTCCGGCGTCGCGCCCCAGGCGGCGAGGTCGCCACCGAGGTCGACAAGGCCGCCGGGGACGGCCGGCCACGCCTCCAGCATCGCCAAAATCGCCCGGTCGGCAGCGAACCCTTTCCCGATGCCCCCCAGGTCGACGGCGACGCCGTCGGCGACGCGTGCTCGTCGCGCTTCCTGGTCGAGCTCGATAGTCCCACCGGGCCTCCAGCCGGCCGCCGTCTCAGGGGGACGCTCGTCGAGCTCCTCGAACGATCGGTCATAGCCCGCGGCCACCAGTGCCGGCAGGATCGTCGGGTCGTACGTGCCCCCTGTCCTCTCGCGGGCCCCGACCGCCGCCTGGAGCGCAGCCAGGAGCCGATCTCCGATCCCCGTCCAGCGGCCGCCCGCCCTGTTGAGCCTGGACAGGTCGCTCGCCGGGTCGAACCGCGACAACGCGCGCTCACAGGCAGCCACTTCGTCACGCCCGGCGGATAGCGCGCGACGTACCGAACCTCCGTCCCGGGAGCCGGCCGTCACGGCGACGACACACTCCGTGCCCATGGCGACGAATGTCTCGCGATGCAGTCGCGCGCCTATCATGCAGCCACTTTTCGGCGGGCCGAGTTGCTCGGGGGCACACCTGTGGAGATCTGCGGCACCGCCGTGCCGGGCCGAGCAGCGACACGCTTTCGGGCGGACCTGGCCGGAGCACGTGGCATCAGAATGCGCGCGAACGTGAGCCAGAGCACAGGAGCGGCAACGGCGCCGGCGATCACCAGCCCGGGCATGCCTTTGAGATCGGTGCCGGCAGCGAGACCATGCCCGATGGCAAACGCGAACGCTCCGAAGCTCGCGTAGTGGAGGAGCCGCCATCGACGCTGGCCGATGCGGCGCCGAACCTTGAACGAGAGAGCGAGGGCCAACATCAGCCAGCCCGCGAAAATGCCCGAGGCGACGGCGATCGGCCGCCAGGGCGCGGTGCCGGGAACGAGGACGTTGAGCACGCTGAAGTTCATGACGGGATCGAGGACAAGCGCGCCCGCGTGCAGGACGAGCATCGAGACGGCGATCCAGATCAGTGTCTGGTGCAGCTCGAACAGCGGTTTCTGACGTCTCGAACTGAGCAACTTCGTGCTCAACGCGAGACCGAGGGTAACGGAGATCGTCAACAACCCGAGCGCGACGAGCCCCGCCGCACGCGCGATCAGCCATGTGACGGGCATGCCCGCGGCAAGCACGATGTCAACCGGCCGGAACCGGTGAAGTGCGCGTCGTCGCGTGTGTCGCGGCAGTAGTCGCCGGGACGACCACGAGGCGGCTCTTGCCGTTCGTCCCCTTCACGACAACGGCAGTGGAAACGCCCTGAGACGCCGGGGCGGCAGGCTGCTGACGAGTCCAGGCGAGCACGGCGACCACTGCGAAGAGCGCCCACACCGACAAGACCGTTGCCCAGACGGTACGCATCAGTCTCCGGGCTCCAGCCTGGGCGGCGGAGCCGGAGCCGGCTGGACGATCTGGCTGACTGTCGGAACGACCGGCGTCGGAGGCGCCGTCCGCGTCAGGCCTGCGATTGCGGCACCAGCCGTCAGAGCTGTGGTTGCGAGTACGGCCGCGAGCGCAAAGAGCTCGCGCCGACTCGGCTCGCGCCGACTCGGTGTGCCCGTAGCGGCATCATTACCCCGGATATCGCCTGCAGCGGACGTGGTTCTCATCGATCTCTCCTCATCGGTTGCATTCTCGTCCCCTTCGGGTCGAGCCGGCATCGGGGTCAACCCTCATTGGGATCGCGGATTAGCCCCTAGCCGTGCCGACGGGAGGCAGAACCGGATCCGCGTCGGCCGCGGACGAGCATGGCCCGGGCAGCTATCGAGCAACGCGGGCGAGCAGGGCACCGGCGATGTTCCGCCACCGGCCGGCCGTCGTCACAACTTCTCCTCCGAGGCGCCGCGGCGCTGATGTCGGCTAAACTGGAGGTGAACCGGCTGTGCTGATGCTTCTACGCCGCGCCGGAACCTCTATGGAAGGGACGCGGGCAGGTTATGCGCACCGCGATCGTCTCCACCTACCCGCCGCGCGCCTGTGGGATCGGATCCTTCGCTGCCGACGTCCGCTCGGCCCTTCTCGGCGTGGACGGGATCGACCGCGTCGAGAAGGTCGTGATCGTGAGCGAGCCGTCCCGCCCCCAGCGCCCGGGCCTCGTAGCGACGATCGCCCAGGCGGTTCGGGGCGACTACATGCGCGCTGCCCGGATTCTGGGCCGGCTCGACGTCGACGTCGTCCTGCTTCAGCACGAGTACGGGATCTTCGGCGGCCGCGACGGCGACTACATCATGTCGCTGGCCGAGGAGTTGTCGCAGCCGCTCGTCGTAACGCTGCACACGGTGCTGTCGCACCCGACGGCTCATCAGGCCCTTGTCCTGACTGCTATCTGCCGGCAGGCCGAGCTCGTCATCGTGATGACGGACACGGCGCGACGTCTCCTCGTCGACGGGGGCACCTGCCCCGACGACAAGGTTCGGGTCGTGCCACACGGGGCACCACCGATGCTCGCCCAGCATGCCGACACCCATGCGCTGGAACGTGCCGCCGGCGGCACGTCGAGGCGCACCCGGTACAACGCCGGGAGCCAGAGGTTCCTGCTCTCCACGTTCGGGCTGATCTCCGCGGGGAAGGGGCTCGAGACCGCGATCGAAGCGCTGCCCGCCATCGTGGAGCGCCATCCAGAAGTGCTCTATGTCATCGCCGGCCGAACGCACCCGGACGTCGCACATCGCGAGGGCGAGCGGTACCGGCTCACGCTCGAGGAGGCGGTGCTCGACCTCGGCCTCGAGGACCACGTCGAGTTCGACGACCGGTTCCTCACCATCGAGGGGATAGCCGATCTACTCGCCGAAACCGACGTCTTCGTCACTCCGTACAAGGAGCGTGAGCAGATCTCGTCGGGGGCTCTCACGTTCGGCATCGCCGCCGGCTGTGGTGTCGTCTCGACCCCGTACTGGTATGCACAGGACATGCTCGGCTCCGGCGCAGGCACGATCGTGCCGTTTGCGGATCCGGCCGCACTCGCCGATGCCGTCTGCCGGTATATCGAGGAGCCTCGTCACCTCGCCGCCGCACGTGCCGAGGCGCGGCGGATCGGAGCCCAGCTGACCTGGCCCTCGGTCGCAGAGACGACTGCGACGGTTCTGCGCGAAGCCGTCGAGCTTGCACCCCGACGACGTCGGTCGGTGTCCGGCATCGATCAGCGGCTCGTCAGCCTGCGAACCGATCACCTGCGGACACTCACCGACGACGTCGGCATCATGCAGCACGCGAACGGAGTGATCCCGAGTCGCGAGAGCGGGTACTGCGTCGACGACGTCGCTCGACTCGCGGTGGTCGCACTCGAGCTCGCCCGCCGAGGTGACGAGCAGGTCTGGACCTCGATTCTCTACCGCTCGATCGCGTTCCTCGAAGACGCCACCGACCCACCGACCGGTATGCGGAACTTCATGGGATACGACCGCCGCTGGCTCGACGATCCGCATCGCGGTGACCACGTCGGCCGCTCGGTCTGGTCACTCGGCGAGATCCTCTCGACGGCATGGGCGCCCGCCGTCGTCGGTCCCACCGAGCGATTGCTCGACACGATCGTTCACCTGGTCCCCGCGGAGGCATCGCTGCGGACGGGCGCCTATGCGGCCCTTGGTCTCGCCCGCCTCGATCCAGACCGGCGCGCCCCCGAAGCCCGGCAGTTGCTCGAGCGCGTGATGGCGCAGCTGACGGCGGCGTACGCGGCCAACACCGGAGAGGGTTGGCACTGGTTCGAGGACGCCCTCAGCTACGACAACGCCCGGCTCCCCCACGCCCTCATCGTCGGCGGCGCCACACTCGGTCGGACAGACCTGACCGACATCGGCCTCGAGTCGCTCCGCTGGCTCGGTGACGAGTCAGGTCTCGCCGGAGGCACCCTGCGGTTGACCGGGCACGGTGGCCGGCGGCGTGACGAGCCCGCTCCGGGAACCGGAGACGAGCAACCTCTTGATGCGTCCGCGTTCGTCGAGGCAGAGCTCGCCGCGTTCGCCGTCACCGGCGAGCCCGAACACGGGGTTCGGGCGCAACGGGCATTCGACTGGTTTCTCGGCCGCAACCGGCTTCACCGGCCGCTGTACGATTTTGCGACCGGAGGCTGCAGCGACGGGCTCGGCGACGAGACGACCAACGACAACGAAGGCGCCGAATCGACGCTCGCGTTTCACCGCGCGGCGCTGCTGCTCGACATCGCAGGGCTTCCGGCTGTACTCCGTCATCGCACGCGCGAAACGGCGGCGGTATGAGCGATCGCCTACCCTGTCAGGTGGCTTCGAGCGCGGCCACTATGTCCGCTGCTACGACCGTTGCTGCCCCGACGCAGCGGTCGGCCGCACCGTAGGTCAGGTAGATCGTGCCGTCCGCCTGTGCAACCGCACCCTGGACGAAGACGACGTCGTCGACGTCTCCCTTGCGCTCCCACGACAGGTTGGGACGCATGATCGGGTCGGGCAGAATCGTGCGGACGAAGCCGGTGTCGTGATCGAGCATCGCAACCTTGGTCGTGTATTGGCCGTCCGCCTCACGCTCGTGGAAGAAGAGGAGAAAGGCGTCGCCGACGAGGACGGGCGGGGCGCCTGCGCCGACGCCGAGCGAACCATCCGAGGGCGTAATGATCGTGTGCCGATCGAGATCTCGAAGGTGCATGTCCCAGTAACCTTGCGGCGGGTCCCAGAGGTCGTCGAGCGAGTCGAACACCGCGAGCTGCATGTTCGGATGAACGCGATGAATCATCGCGACCCTGCCGTCGCGGAGGTTGAAGAGGACGGCGTCCTTGTTCGGGATCCCTTCCGGACCGACCACGCGACCGGACGTGGGGTTGAGGAAGAACCTGCCGTCGTCGAACCCGAGTCGATGAACGCCGATCCTCCAGGGCCTGCCCGACTCGGGAGGCGGCAGGTTCGTGTAGGACATCACGATCCGCTCGGCACCGCCGCTCCGCACAAGCTGCACCCGCGGATCCTCGTAGACGTGATCGTCGGGCGAGCTCTTTGCGAGCACCTGCTGAAACGAGTACGTCCGGCCGTCGGCCGAGGTAAAGACGAGCACGTCGGAGATGTAGTCGAGGAACCGCGGCCCGGGGCCGTCGTTCAAGCGGTACCCGTCCCGCACGCCCCGGGCAAAGAGATGGAAGACGTCGTCGCGCCGGATCACCCCCGCGTTGAAGATCGGCCCGTACCCCGCGACCGATCCCGCCGCCACGATTGGCGCGTCGGAGACGCGCGACGGCGACAGCGAGGACATCAGGCGTCGGGTGGTGTCCGGTGTCCTGGGCATGTGCCTCGTCTCGGGGGGAGTGGCGGGAACGTCGTCGGGCGGAGTGGTGTGTACCTGATTGATCGGTCGGCGGTGCTTTCCTCTTGACGGAACGCGGACAGCTCCTGCGGCGCTACGAGAGCAATCCCGTTCTCACAGCGTCTCAGTGGCCATCGACGGTCAATGCGGTCTTCAACCCCGGCGTCAGCAGGTTGGACGATCAAACGGTCCTATTGGTTCGCGTCGAGGATCGCACCGGCATCTCCCATCTCTGCCCGGCACGGAGCACCGACGGCCTCACGGACTGGGTGATCGAGCCTGGCTTCAGCCTGTTGCCGGAGCTCACCTCGGAGGCCGAGCGCTTCGGAATCGAGGATGCTCGCATCACCCGGTCTGGTGACGAGCACTTGATCGTCTACACCGGGTACTCCGTCGGTGGTCCGCTCATCTGCCTCGCGTCCACCCGCGACTTTCGCTCGTTCGAGCGCCGCGGTGTGCTGATGCCCCCCGAAGACAAGGATGCGGCACTGTTCCCGTGCCAGTTCGAAGGGCGCTGGGCGCTGCTCCACCGTCCCGTCGCGACGACGCCCAGGCATACGGCCGACATCTGGCTCTCGTGGAGCCCCGACCTCCGCCACTGGGGCGACCATGGAATCCTCCTCGGCGCCCGCGATGGAGCCTGGTGGGACGCGCACAAGATTGGTCTCTGCGCGCCACCCCTCCTCACCCCCGAAGGCTGGCTGCTCCTGTACCACGGAGTGCGCTTGACCGCGGCAGGATCGATCTACCGGCTCGGGCTTGCACTGCTCGATGTCGAGCACCCGGACCGTGTCCTGGCCCGCTCGAGCGAATGGATCCTCGGGCCGGATGCCTCGTACGAACGCACCGGGGACGTCGGCCAGGTCGTGTTCTCCTGTGGCTGGCTCCTGCTCGACGACGGCGACACGCTCAGGATCTACTACGGCGCCGCTGACACCTCCGTGTGCGTCGCGACGGCGAGCTTGACCGCGCTGCTGCGCTGGCTCGCGTCCCACTCGACCTGAATCAGGACGGCGCCCGCACGAGCCAACGCGTCACGGCTTCCGGACAGCCCCGTCTCAGATGTCGAGCGACCGGGTCTGCTTCGCAGCCGCCCGCTTCTCCACCCGGCGCTCCTTCAGCGTCTTCTGCGCCGGCTTCTTGCCCGTCTTCTTCGGCTTCTGCGAGCCCTTCATCGTCTGACTCCTGTCTGCCGCCAAAACACGGCGTCCGCGGTCTGGCCGCTCGGTCGAGTATTGCACACAGCCCGTGGGCGGCCTTTCAGCCCGAGCGCGCTCGTCCTCCGCGAGTGGCAAAACCAACGTAGATTGTGGTCATGTCGGTCGACCACACACGATGCTTTCGGCGTGGCTAGCGGCGTTCCCTCGGTCAGAGACGGGCCCGACCAGCTCGGGCCGGGACCGCTCGCACCGACCGTCGGCAATACAGGCGCCGTGAGAGTCGACGGCACCCCGTGGAACGATCTCTCGACAGCGCTCCTCGACAACGTCGAGCGCGTCGTGGTGGGCAAGCGTGAGCAGATCGAGCTCGTCGCGTGTGCGCTCCTCTGCGAAGGCCATGTCCTGCTCGATGACGTCCCGGGCACCGCCAAGACCGTGCTCGCACGGGCGATCGCACGCTCGATCGACGGTGCTACTACCTCGCGAATCCAATGCACTCCCGACCTGCAGCCGACCGACGTGACAGGCCTCTCGGTGTACGACCAGCGAGAGCGCGCCTTCGAGTTCCAGCCGGGCCCCGCGTTCACGAACATCCTCCTCGTCGACGAGATCAATCGCGCCATGCCGCGGACCCAGAGCGCGCTCCTCGAGGCGATGGCGGAGCGACAGATCACGGTCGACGGCGAATCGCGGGTTCTTCCGAGCCCGTTCCTCGTCCTTGCGACGGAGAATCCACTCGACCACGAGGGCGTGTTCCCCCTCCCCGAGGCCCAACTCGACCGCTTCTTTCTCAAGGCGGTGCTCGGCTATCCGCGGGCGAACGAGGAGCTCCGGATCGTGCAGGCGCAGCGCCACGGGCACCCACTCGACAAGCTCGAGCCGGTCATCGGGATAGACGATCTGCGGGCGCTACAACACGCCGTCGAGGACGTTTACATCGATCCGCTCCTGCAGCAATGGGTGATCGACCTCGTCCGCGCAACGCGGGAGCTTCCCGGCGTGCGTACAGGGTCGTCGGTTCGCGGGTCGCTGGCTCTCGAGCGAGGTGCCCGAGCAATGGCGCTGCTCCGCGGACGTGATCATGTCGAGCCCGCAGACGTCGAGCGGCTCGTCGACCCGGTGCTCTCGCACCGCCTCCTTCTCTCACACGCCTACGCGCTCGATGGCGAGCAGTCCGATGAGCCGTTCGGCCTGCTCGAGCGCTGCCTCGATCGCGCTCCGCGTCCGGGGGCCGTCGCCGCCGAACCGACCCGAGGGCCATGACCCGGAGCGGCGACCTCGTCTTCCCGCTCATCCCGTTGCGCAAAGGCGGTGCGCTCGACGTCGCAGGTAGCCCAAGCCGCCGGCGAGGCTCCGGTACCGAGATCGCGAGCTCCCGACCGTATCGCCGTGGCGATGCGATCCGGCTCGTCGACTGGGCCGCTTCGGCACGGTTGTCGACGGCACGCGGCACCGACGAGTTCGTCGTCCGCGACCATTTCGCGGAGGACGCCGTCAGGATCGTCGTCGTCGCCGACCGGAGTCCCTCGATGGCGCTCTTCCCGAACTGGCTCCCTTGGCTCGACAAGCAGGCCGCGGTGCGCGCGGCAGGTCGGATGATCATCGCGAGCGGCGCGGCGACGAACGCCCTCATCGGATTCGCTGCGGCCGGTGCGCATGAGGGACACGTAATGCCCTCTCGCCGAGACCGCGCACACTGGCGTGCGATCGAGCAGCGGCTCGCGACAGGCGAGCCTGACGGCCCGTCGGACAGCCTCGACCGGGCGTTGGTTCTCCTCTCCCGGACGGCCCGCTCGGTTCCTCCGGGAACGTTCGTCTTCATCCTCTCCGACTTCTTGCCGCCGCCGAGCCCGGCCCGGCTAACCGATGCGCTCTCCGAGGGCTGGGACCTCATCCCGGTCGTCGTCCAGGATCTCGTGTGGGAGCGCTCGTTTCCCGACGTGTCCGGCGTCACCCTTCCGCTTGCCGACCCCGACGACGGCACACCGTCTCTTGTCCGCCTCAGCCGCAAAGAGGCGCGGGTCCGTCGCGACCTGAACGAACAACGCGCCGCCAACCTGAACCACGCCCTCCGTGATCTCGGGCTCGATCCGGTGACGATCACGAGCAGTGATGCGGGCGCGGTTCACGGCGCATTCCTGTCGTGGGCGGAGCAGCGGCGCGGTCGCCCGCGAGGCTATCGGTGAGCGGAGGGACGGCTGCGCTCGCGCGCACGCCGGTCGCCCGCTTGCTGGCCGTCGGGCTGGTGCTGGGCGCAACCGTCGGAGCCGTGCTCGTCGCCGCCCTCGTTCATCGTCCGAGCTCCACGGCCCATGTTCTCGATGATCCGGTCACGGTGAAGCGGTCGCTCTCGACGTCTGCCGCCGCGTTCGGTGATCCGGTAGGGGCCGAGATCGACGTCTACTCGAGCGATCGCAGCGTCGCGCCTCGGACGGTTCGGGTCTCGACCGACTTCGGGCCGTACCGGATCGCGGCGACGAAGATCGACCGGATCAGCCGGGGCGACGTCTCGCTTCTCCGCACCCGGTGGTCACTCGAATGCTTGACGCGCGACTGTCTGCCGCCGAAAGGCGGAGCGCGCATCGTCCAATTCCCACCATTGGGTGTGACCTACCGCACGGGAGGGCGCGACGTTCGCGTGTTCGTCCCCTGGGAGCCGCTGCGGCTGTCATCGCGGCTCCCGGCCGACCTGACTGCGCGCGTGGGGATCGTCGATACCGCTCCGCCGCTCGAGCCGGGGTTCGTGCGGTCGCCCGAGACCCTACGGACGGTGTTTCTCGTCGCGGCGGCGGTGCTCACACTCGTAGGTGCCGTCCTCGTGGTCACGGTGCTCTGGCCGCCGTCGTTCCTTGCCCAGCGCCGCTGGCGTCGGCTGTCGCCGCTCGACCGCTCGCTTCTGCTCGTGGAGGCGGCCGCACGGAACGCCGACGAGGCCACGCGGCGGCGGACACTCGACGACCTTGCAACACGCCTGGGGGAGGTTCCGTCACCGTCACTCGAACGTCGAACGCGGGCGTTGGCCTGGGGGCAGAGCCCGCCCGATCCCGACGCGCTCGCGGTGCTCGCCGAACAGGTGCGGTCGGCCCTGAACGGTGGGGTACGGGCCCGATGATCGAGGCGAGAACAGATCGCCGGCGGATCGGCCGTACCCGGCGCCCCACCCGGCTTGCGATTCCCAGCGTCGACGCGCACGAACTCGCGCCCGCGGCACGCCGCACGCGACTCGCTCTGACCGTGCTCGCAATCCTTGCAGTGGCGGTCGCTGTCGCACTCGTCCCGGCTGCCGACCGGTCTGCCGGCCTCCCCGCCGCGCTCCGTGGCGGCAACGGGCTGATGGTCGTGATCGACGTCTCGTCCAGCACGCTCGGGTTTTCGAACATGATCGCAAAGTCGCTGCTCACGCTCGCCAACGATCCTTCACAACGGGCCGGCCTCGTGCTCGCCTCGCAGAGCGCGTACATGGCCTTGCCTCCGGAGACGCCGGGCTCGGCGCTGCGCGGCTGGCAGCGGATGATCGACTACGTCAACAAACAGAACCACGAGCTAGCCGTCCGGGCGAAGCTCGACCGCTCCCCGCTCCCCAACCCCGCCCCCGGCGACTACCCGTGGGTCGGAGTCTTCACCGGAGGCACCCGGCTTTCGACGGGTCTGGCGCGGGCGATCCAGGCATTGCGAGACGCCGGCATCCACCACGGGCAGATCGTCCTCGTCAGCGACCTTCGCGACGCACCGGAGGATCTCCCGCGCGTCGGAGTGCTCATCACCCGCATGCGCGAGCTCGGGATCAAGCTGCGCGTCGTCACGGTGGGGCACGCCACGCGCGATCCCAAAGAGTTCTCGGACATCGGCGGCTCCGCATTCATCATGGATGCAGCCGACGCCGTGTATGCGCCCGAGCATACGCCGAACCTGCGCAGCCAACCGTCGGCGTTGCCACTGATTCTGCTCGGAGCCGCGCTCGCGGTCTTGCTCGCACTCGCAGAGCCCCTACTCCCTCTCCGCTGGCGCGACCGCAGCGAGGCCCGCCGGTGACGAGGCATCTCACACTGCGGTTCTGGCTCGGTTTGGTGCTGCTCACGCTCGCTGTCGGGTTGGTCTTCCTCGCCCGCGGCACCGCCGATGCCGCGAAGGCCTTCCGCGAGGGGCAGGCCGCTTGGCAGCGCGGGATCGCTCCGACGCCCGCCACTGCCCCGGGGCCGGTGCAGCGGGTGGGCGAGACGGTGCTCGGCATCGGCGCGCGCAGCGACGTGCTGCGGGCTTACCAGAACTATCGGGCCGGCCTCGCGAACGTGATCGAAGGCACCACCTACCCCCAGACCCGCGCCCGATTCGACGCGATCAAGGCCCTCGAAGGCGTGCGACGCTCGCTTCGAAACAGCGCGGACAGAGCGAGCGTCGACGTCGTGCTCGGCGTCATCCTGACCGACGCCGCCTCCGGCGCGGGGCCGCAGCGCGAGACTCAGCAGAGGAAAGCGCTCGCCGCCTTCACGCGCGCAGCGCGCGAAGATCCGGCGAACACCACGGCGAAGCTCGATCTCGAGGTTCTGCTCCAGGCGATGGCGCCGAAGGCGAAGAGCCAGGCCCGTCCGTCGAACTCGACCACTCGAAAGCGGCAGCGCGACGAGAACCCGCGCAACCCGACCGCGCCCGCGCAAGCCGAAGGGGAGGGATTCTGAGCCGATGCTGCCGCTCGCACACCTCGTCTTTCTGACCCCTTGGGCCGCTCTCGTCGGTCTCGCCTTCGCCGCGCCGCTCGCCACGCTCGCGATCCGCGAGAGAGCGTACTCGCGCGTCCGCACGACACTCGGTCTACGACGACCGAGGGGTGCCCGCGTCCTCACTCGTCCCGTCGGGCTCTTCGCCCTGGCGGCCCTCGTGGCGGCCGCAGCCGCCCACCCGGCGGTCAGGGCTACCGACGCGACACCCGTGCGCTCGGACGCTGAGCTCTTACTCACGTTCGACGTGAGCCGCTCGATGCTCGCGACGAGCGCGCCGGGCGGAGTCGCGCGGCTGGAGCGCGCGCGAGCCCTCGGCACCGAGGTCCACTCGGAGCTCGGCGATGTTCCGACCGGCGTCGCGACGCTGACGAACCGGATGATGCCGCTCCTCTTCCCGACCGGCGACGCGCGCGGCGTAACGGCGGTGATCGACCATTCGCTGCGAATCATGCAACCCCCGCCCGAACGTCTCAGCGCAGCCCGTGCGAGCTCGCTCGCCGCGTTGAGCCTTGCCGCGGACCGCAGCTACTTCAACCCGAGTGCACGGAAGCGCGTGCTCGTCGTATTCAGCGACCTCGACACCGACATCTTCAGCCTCGACGGGACGCTCCGGTTGCTGCGCCGGCACCGGATCGAGCCGTTCGTTGTCCGTGTCGCGGCGCCGGGAGAGCGTATCTTCGACTCCGCAGGCCGCCCGTACGGCTACGAATCGGTGAGCACGGTGACGGTCGGCGCGCTCCGTCGGGCGCACTGGCATGCGTTCGAGGAGAACTCGCCCGGGCGACTCGTCGCCGAGATCCGCTCGTACCTCGGAGAAGGCCCCGTCGGTAGGAGCGGGCTCATCGAGTCGCAGCGGAACCTCGCTCCGTTCTTCGCGCTCGCAGCGCTGGCCCTGGCCGCCGCTCTCGTGCTCCCGGCGCTCCGCGCCGGGATTCTCGCGCGGGCCTGAACCCTTGGGCGTGCGGCTGGACCGTGGCACGACGGCAGCTGTCCCGCCCAGTCGCACGTCAGGCGAGAATGACGACGAGGGTAGCAATCCCGAGTGCGACGCCGGCGAGCGTGAACCCCAGAGCGGCGCGATGGTCGAAGGGGACGAAGCGTCCGTCGAGCAGCGCCCGCTCCATCATGCGTTGACGCCAGAAGCCGTAGCCGACGAAGGCGATCCCGAGTAGCGCGTAACCGACTCCCACGATCTCGTATCCGATCGACACACCGGAGGTCAACTCCGGTACGACCTTGCCCACCCCCAGGCTGACGGCGAACGCTGCGAGCGCGCTGCGCCACCAGGCCAGATAGGTGCGCTCACTAGCCAGCCGCGTCCGACGCGTCGCGTCGACGACATCCTCGAACCGTTCTCGCTCCACGACACGAGCCTATCCGGATCAGCATCGAGGGCGATCGGCGTGCAGCGGCTTCGAACGCCACCGAGAGATATCCAATGTGGCGTCCGCGTCGATCACGGTCATCGATGTGTCATCGTCAGCTTGGTCTCACTCCGCCCGGAGGCACGCGAGGACGGGGCGCAGACGCGACGGCTGCTCGTTCAGGCGTCGACGACGATCAACGGTGTGTGGTCGGGCACGGTCGTGTACAGCACCTGCATCACGTCGCCGGGCACGTGCACACAGCCGTGACTCGCGTACGGCCCGAGGTTGGAGCCCTTGCCGTAGGCGCCGGCAGGCTCGTACGAGTCGTGGAGGAAGTCGTTGTCGAAGAAGTACATGGCCCAGCGCACGTGCGCAGGCGGGTAGTAGTAGGGATTGCCCTGCGGCCACGGGGAGATGAAGGTGTAGGGGCTACGCCGCCAGCCGATGTCGTAGCTCCCGACCGGAGTCGGAAGCGCCGGACGCCCGGTGGTGACAGGTGTCCGCAGGACGACACCCCCGTCCTTGTACAGCGTCAGTGACTGCTCACCGAGGCGGACGACGATGAACAGCGCACCCGTACCCGTCGGTTGGGTCTCGGTCACCTGAAGCTCGATCGGGGATCGCTTGGCGCTCTGCAGCGTGCGGGCGATGATCGACTCCATCTTCTTCGTCTGCACCGCGAGCGCCGTTTGCGGAGCGACGACCGCGGCCCTGCGGCCGACGCGCTGCACGCTGCCGGTACGCGCGGGCCTGGAGTACAGCCCGTCGAGGTAGGCGACGTAACGCGCGACCTTGACCGGGTCGACGGTGACGGCAACCGGGATCGAGGTTGCAGCCCCGCCGACACCCGTCAGCGCCCGGGCGACGGCACCCGCGACGTCTGCACGCGCCCCCAACTGCTTCGGCGTCGCGTGCCAACGCTTGCCGTGGTAGGTGAACACGAGCGGACGTGCGAAACGCGACAACACGCGTGCCTGGGCAGCGGCGGCGCTGAGGTATCCGACCCGCACGCCCAGCATCGTCGTACCGGCTGCGAGCCGGGCGGTTGGCGCGACCGTCGTGAACGTCTGATCTCCCCCGACGATCTGTCCTGCCGGGGTGGTGACGACGACACGGAAGTGGACCGTTGCACCCGGCTTCTCGCTCCGCAGCTGTGCGGTGACCACCTGCGGGCCGACCAGGGCGGGCAGTAGCTGAACGGCCGTGCAGCGCACCCCCACCGTCGGGTCACCGAGCTCGAACGCCACCTGGCCTTCGGCACCCATCGTGTCGATGCTCGCCTGAATCGCGGCAGTCGTCTTCGTGATCGCAGTGGTGCTCGGGGTCGGATAGACCGCAACTGCCGGCGCCGGCGGTGGTTGCCCCGGATCAACGGCAGGCGGAGCCGGCGTGCACGCCGACATGGGGCCGGTGTCTGCCTGCGCGGCTGCGCCGAGCATCACGCTCGCAAGGAGCGCGGCCCAACCTGCCGTGATCATCTTGGTAGCGAGAGTCATCGTGTCCGAACGGCACCTGCACCGCAAGAGTACGCGCACCCGCCTCACCGGCAAAGAAGGCGGGGACAAACCATAGCCAAGGGCGATCACCCGAAACGGGTGGTCAGGGGTCGCCCGTCTCCACAACGGGAATTCCGCAATTTGCAGGAATTTGTGCTATTGGCCACAAGGTGTTAGCGTTACGAGCTTGCTGATGACGTGGCCGAGCCGCCGTCTGGGTGTCTTCGTCCTCGCCGTCCTGGCGGGGATAGGCGCCGGCATGCTCGTGCTACGTCGCACGCTACGGACGAGAGGAGGCGCAGCTCTTGTGACTGCGAACAAGGAGATCATCCGACGCCTCGTTGACGGCGTCTGGAGGGATCGCAACCTCGCTCTGATCGACGACTTGATCGCCCAGGACTACGTTGGGCACGACCCGACCCAGCCTGCGCCGATCCGGGGCCGCGACGGGTTCAGGCAATTCGTCGACATGTACCTATCGGCGTTCCACGACGCAGTGGTCACGATCGACGACCAGATCGCCGAGGGTGATCAGGTCGTCACCCGGTGGACGGGCCGGGGCACGCACACGGGCGAGTTGATGGGGATCGCTCCCACCGGCAAAGAGGTGACGGTGAGCGGCATGACCATCTCGCGGATCGAAAACGGGAAGATCGCCGAAGAATGGGAGCTTCTCGACGCGTTGGGAATGCTTGTCCAGCTCGGCGCCGTTCCGCAACCTGCGACGGCGTAGCACTCAGTCTGCGCAACACACGATGGGCCGCCGACAGGCGGCCTTTTGTGCGGGAAGAAGATCGCCTCAAGTCGGGGAGGCTCAGGCCGATACGTGTCGTACCTGTCGGTCAGAGCCGATGTCCGCGCCGTTCTCCCACCCCCCCTTCATGCCTTGCCCCCAGTGCGGAGCCTCGGTCGCCGTTGCTCGAGAGACCGCGCACGTCTGTGATCCGAACCGCCGGATCGACTTCGAGCTGTTCCAACTCCGGGTGGAGATCTCAGGCCTGGACTCCGAGATCGAGGAGTACCTCTCCTCGTCACAGGGTCGCTTCGAGCAGTGGTACGCCGACCACGAACGGCGAGAAGGACAGAAGGACGAGTCGGGCGACGAACCTGAGAGATAGCCCCAGTCCTGCTCGCCGTCCCACAGCTCGAACAATCCGGCGGGATCGTGGAAGCGTGTACTCGATGTGGTGACAGCGAGGGCCTCGAACGCGCGGCGGCTTGATCACTCTCGGGAATCATTCACACACTCGGTGCTCCCTCGGCTGCAAGTGGTTTTTCGTAGAACACTGAATACGCAGACGGCGGATAGTCGAGCACAGGCCCGCAGCGCGCGAAACCGCTGCGCTCATAGACGCGCCAGGCTGCATCGTGGCGATGGCCGGTTTCCAGGACGAGGTGCTCGAGTCCCTCGGCACGCGCTTGCGCTTCGATCATGGCGAGAATGCGCCCGCCGATCCCTTGGCCCTGATGTGAAGGTAGCGTGTACATGCGCTTCACCTCGCCCACACCGGCGCCGTGGCGGCGCAGCGCCCCGCACGCGACGGCGCGTCCATCTTCGCGCGCGATGAACACGGTCGTGTCGGCATCGGCCATCTGCTCGACCGTCATGTGCGAACAGAATTCCGGGGGTGTGAGCGCGAGGAGATGCTCGTTGAGCGCGGCGATCAGCGCACGCACGTCATCCTGCAACGGGCTCTCGACGACTATCGTCACAGCCATTTGCGTTATTCGACCACTTTCGGCACGGTCAGGGAAGCCTCCTCATCTCCGCCGTTGTCGTAGTCGGTGGCAAACGCCGACGGCGCACACGACTAGACTCGGCGCGATGACTTTCCAGGTCGCGGCCGAGGCCTATGACCGGTTCATGGGCCGATACTCGACGCAGCTGGCGCCCCAGCTCGCCGACTTTGCCGAGGTTCGTGCCCAACGACGAGTACTGGACGTCGGCTGCGGGCCGGGCGCCCTCACGGCTGAGCTCGTATGGAGGCTCGGAGAAGGCGCCGTGTCCGCTATCGATCCATCGGAGCCGTTCGTCGCCGCGGCGAGGGATCGCCATCCAGGCGTCGACGTGCAGCATGCTCGTGCCGAGCGCATTCCCTTCGACGACTCCGTCTTCGACGCAGCTCTCGCGCAGCTCGTCGTTCATTTCATGACCGACCCGGTAGCCGGCGTACACGAGATGAAGCGCGTGACGGTTGCCGGCGGGATGGTCGCCGTCTGCGTGTGGGATCACGCAGGGGAACGCACTCCGCTCGCCATGTTCTGGCAGGCCGCTCGGGAGCTCGATCCAGGCGTGCAGGACGAATCCGACCTCGCGGGCGCACGAGAGGGTCACCTCGGTCAACTGCTCGAAGAGGCCGGACTGACATCCGTCCGGGAAACAACACTCACGGCCTCCCTCCAGTTCGCGCGCTTCGACGAATGGTGGGAGCCTTTCACCCTCGGTGTCGGCCCGGCCGGCGCATACGCCCAGACGCTCGACGAGCAGGCTCGCGAAGAGCTGCGTGCTCGATGCCGGCAACTGTTTCCAGCGCCGCCGTTCACGCTGAACACCGTGGCCTGGGCGGCACGCGCCGTCGTTTGAGCTATTCGGGAAAGCCAGCCGTCGCGGTACGGCGTCGGCTCGGCCGCTGGAAATCAATCGCCGGGCGGTTCGTGCCGCTCGGAGAGCCGGCCCAGACCGTTGGACACCGACCGGTCTGCTTCGGATAATGCTTCTGTGCCGACGAACTATGAACGCCTTTTCGCCGGGCGGCCGGAGGTCTATGCCGCCTGGGCCCAGCTGAACGGCGCGATCAAGGCCGAGATGGATCTGCGCCGCTACGAGTTGGCCACGCTCGCCGCAGCCAGGCGACTCCGCTCGAGCTACTGCTGTCTCGCGCACGGACTCGTTCTGCAGCAGCGCTTCGATGAGCCCGTGATCGAGATCGCGGTCGATCACCATGCCGCGGGTCTCGATGAGGTAGACGTGGCGGTGATGGATCTAGCCGAACGAGTCGTCGACGATGCGACATCGATAGAAGAAGCCGATTTGCAGGCGCTCCGTGAACTCGGGCTTGCCGAGTCGGAGATCATGGACGTCATTCTCGCCGCCGCCGCGCGTTGCTTCTTCTCGAAGACGCTCGACGCCCTCGGGGTTCTGCCCGACGCGAGCTACCGCGACCTCGATCCCGATCTTCGCGCTGCCCTCGTCGTCGGCCGCCCGATCGCTGACGCCTGAGAATACGACCTCGAGCGGCAGCCCGAAGCGGAACAGGTGGGAAACCGGCTCGCGGTGCGTGTATCTCGACGGAGGTACGCTGATCAGGTCGTTTCTTGCCGAGAATCTGATCGACGAGCTCACCGTGACGGTCGTTGGCGTGATACTCGGCAGGGAGGTTCCAAGCGCCCTGGATGGCGTTCCTTCCGTTGCCGGGCCGTGCGGACGAGCCGGCTATTGCGGGGCGTGTCCGTCTGTCCAGGTACGCGAATGGGGCATCTCATCTACATCGGGCGGCGGGCCTTGGGCCTGAGATGACGTTGCGGGCAGTTCGCATCCCCCGGTCTGCGCGTCATCCCTCCCTCGCTGTGGGGTAGGCGGCAGGATCGGACGCGGAGTGGGCCGCTTTCGACCACTTCGAGTCCTCGGCCGTGTCCGGCCGTTCGAGGTGGCCACTCCGGCTGAGAGAAGAGGCGGTGATGCCGGTATTGGCGCCAGGGCTTCGGGAGGCACCGTCGCCAGGCACCGCCCAGCACCGATTCGGCGGGTAACCTCGTCGCGTGGCAGGCCTCGAGCGCAAGTGGTGGACGCTTGTCGCCGTGTGTACGGCGATCTTCATGTTGCTGCTCGACATCACTGTCGTGAACGTCGCGCTCCCCGATATCCAGCGGGAGCTGGACGCAAGCTTCGCGCAGCTGCAGTGGGTCGTTGATGCATATGCGCTCACGCTCGCGACGACGGTGCTCGCCGCCGGGTCGCTCGCCGACCTCTTTGGCCGCAAGCGCGTGTTCACGATCGGCGTCGTGTTGTTCACGACCGCGTCGTTCGGCTGCGGGATCGCGACGAGCGCGAGCGTGCTGATCGGCGCCCGGGCGGTGCAGGGCGTCGGCGGAGGCATCATGTTCGCGGTGTCGCTCGCTCTGCTGGCGAACGCCTTCCACGGCCGCGAGCGGGGCACCGCGTTCGGGATCTGGGGGGCAACAACCGGGGCTGCCGTCGCGATCGGCCCACTGGTGGGAGGCATCCTCACGGAATGGGCCGGGTGGCGTTGGATCTTCTTCGTCAACATTCCGATCGGTGTTGCGGCCATCGCCGTGACGATGTTGCGTGTGGACGAGTCGAAGAGCCCTGGAACCGCACGGGTCGACTGGCCGGGGACGGCAGCCTTGACGGGATCGCTCTTCCTGCTCGTCTACGGACTGCTCCAGGGAAACGAGAAGGGTTGGTCGAGCCCTCTCATCCTCGGCTGCCTCGTCGGAGCAGCCGTCCTCCTCGTGGTGTTCGCGGCAATCGAACTCTCTCGACAGGACCCCATGCTCGACCTCGGGCTGTTCCGCGGCGGCGGCTTCGTGGGAGCGCAGATCGCAGCGTTCGCGATCTCATCGTCGATCTTCGCCGCCTTCCTCTATCTCACGCTCTACCTCCAGAACGTCCTCGGCTACTCCCCGCTCGCCGCCGGGCTCCGGTTCCTCCCGCTGTCGTTGGCGGCGTTCGTCGTTGCGGCCGTCTCGGGCAATCTGACATCGCGCATCTCGGCCCGCTGGCTGATGGGGTCCGGCCTCACCGTGATAGGCGTGTCACTCCTGCTGATGGCCCGCGTCCAAACGGATTCCGGGTGGAAGTTGCTCCTCCCAGGTTTCGTGCTGGCCGGGATCGGCATCGGGCTCACGAACCCCGCGCTCGCCTCCACTGCCGTGGGCGTGGTCTCGCCCGAGCGATCGGGTATGGCGTCCGGCACGAACAGCACGTTCCGGCAGGTCGGGATCGCGACCGGAATCGCCGGCCTCGGCGCACTTTTCGAATCCACGATCTCGTCCAAGCTGACGACGCCCAGTGGAGCCAAGCCCGGCCACGACCTCGTCGCAGCAGTAGCATCGGGAGCGTTCCCAACGGGAATCGCCCCGGAGGCACGGATCGCGTTCGTCGACTCGCTCGGGACGATCCTGACGGTCGCTGCGATCGTCGCTCTCGCCGGCGCGGTGCTCGTCGTCGTGCTCCTTCGCGGCGTCCGCCCGCCGCAGCGACACGCCCCGGCGGGCGACTGACGACTGACATCGTGCGCGGGAGTCGAGGCAACGCATTCGCCCGCCGCCACGGCGTCCAACCGGACGAACTCGTCCGCATCATCGAACACCTCAGCTGAACCCAACCCTCGGCGGAATGCTCACCGAGCGCCACCGGAGGTCACTCGTGCGGTAGGAGCGAACCGCCGCTCCAGGAACAGCAGGGCGACCAGCAAGCCGCTCTCTCCGGGCGGTCGAGAGACTCGCCCGCGCCGGCAGAAGGGCATGTCCCCTGACCGTCCATGGTCTGAACGTCGCGCCTGCACGGGCCACGTGATCGGTCCGATCTCCGGAGCCAACTGTCGCCGTCGGATCGGGATTGGAGGAAACTGGAGCCGATGAGCTTCGGTGTCCTTGCCCTGATCGTCCTGGCCGGGCTGGCGGGGCCGCTGCTTGCGTCGGGTCGACGCGCGCTCGTTCCGGTGGTGGTGGGCGAGCTCGCCGCCGGCGTGATCATCGGGCGAAGCGGCTTTGGTTGGCTCGATCCGGAAGAGCCGACGACGGCGTTCTTGGCCGAGGTCGGGTTCGCGATGCTGATGTTCGTTGCGGGCATGCATGTGCCGCTCCGCCGGCCCGGCCTCCTCTCGGGTGTCAGACGCGGTGGCCTTGCCGCCGTAATCGCAGGTCTGCTTGCCCCGATCGGCGGTATCGCGGTCGCTCGCGCGAGTGGGACGCATCACGCCGCGATCTACGCGCTCCTGCTCGCAAGCGGATCGGCAGCGATCCTGCTGCCCGCGCTTCAGGAACAGGGGCTACTCGACGATCCGCGGGCGCTGACGGTGATGGTGCAGGTAGCACTGGCGGATATCGCTGCGATCGTGTTGCTCCCGCTCGTGCTCGAGCCAGGTCACGCGTTGCGCGCGTCCGAGGGCGGCTTGCTCGATCGCGCTCTGCGTTCTCGCGCTCTACGCCGTCGTGCGTACGGTGCGTCACCGGCCATGGGTTCGGCAAGTGCGGCGCCTATCCAAGTCCCGCGGCTGGGCGCTCGACCTCCGCCTGTCGTTGCTCATCCTCTTCGGGCTCGCCTGGGTGGCACAGGCAACCGGGACGGGCGTCCTCGTCGCCGGTTTCGGCGTCGGACTGATGGTCGCAGCAGTCGGAGGCCCGAAACGGCTCTCGCGCCAGGTCACCGGAGTCGCACAGGGCCTGATGGTGCCGCTCTTCTTCGTCGTCCTGGGCGCGCGTCTCGACTTGCGCGCGCTCGGCCGGCACCCGTCACTGATCGCTCTCGCGGCGGAACTGGTTCTGCTCAACCTCCTCGTTCACGCCGTGGCGGCGTTCTTGACCCGGCAGCCGTTCGCCGCCGCACTCGCGGCGACCGCCCAACTCGGCGTTCCGGCAGCGGTCGTCACCCTGGGCCTGCAAGCACACATCCTCACGAACGGCGAGGGAGCGGCGATCGTGGCTGCTGCGCTCGGATCGCTCGCATTGACGGCAGCCGGAGTCACACTCCTCGGTCGCGGACGCCCGACGTCGGACGACGGACGCGGGCGAACTGCTCGCGAAACCCGAGTGACCCTCGCCACTTCTTCGTATCTCGTTGTCGATCTCAGCCGGACGATCCGTGCGAAAAGCCAGACAGACCAGAGCGGGGGTTTCGTGGCCTGAAGTCGGACAGCAGTTCCTCCGCGGTTTCCTCATCGGTCACCAAGACGGGCCCGATGCGCGCCTTGTTCATCCATGCCCTGACCCGCGACACGGCATCCGAGTAGCTGGCGCCGTAGATGACGACCGTGAAGACCGAGCCATCAGTGTCAAGGCTGGCGAACGGGAACTCCTGAGAGAGCAGGATGGCCGCCACCGCCGTCGGCACCAGTACTTTGACAACCCGTGTTGGCATGACTCTGACGCTACTCTCCTGCTCCCCATCGACACTGTTAAGGGCTGGTGAAGGCACGGCACCCGGGTCGTCGTCGACTCTCACGGTCCATCTTGGGAGAGAGCGCCTGCTTGCCCGAGTGGTGGGGAATGACTTGTGCAGGTTCCGGCTCCATCATCGGGCGACCGGCCCCCATCATCCGGCCAACGAATATGGGAGCCTTGGTGGCGGGAAGTTGGCAGGACCTCGCATCGAGGTCCTGCCAACTGTCCGACCCCCTAAGCCTGGATGGTTTCGTGGACCGGGAATTCCTTCACGTCAGGCGGTCCCGCCAATGCGACTCCGGCTGCTGCCATTCCTTCGGGAATCCTGGTTTGAAAGGCTTCGAAGTCTTCCCGCGACTCCCAGAAGTCGATCACGCCCCAACCATCGTCGATGGGACCAGATGAATGGAATAGGAGCCCTTTCGGTGGGGTCCGCTCCGGATTGATGTGATCGTGCGCAGCATCGAACTGCTCCCGAGTGACGCCCGGAAGCTTGATACGGATACCGATAGTCATGATCGACCTCTCCTCGGTGGTAGATGTCGGACCGTCTGTGCACTGCGTGTGCACTCGCACAGCCTGTAGCCGAGTGTTGCACAGCATGCGTATCCCAGCGCGAGGACGTCACCCACGAGACCGTCTCGCCTGGCCTGTCGTCGACTACCTCTCTTCTCTGACGGTTGACTGATCGGCCGTCGACGACATCACGGCTCGATGAGACGCGAATCTCACCTGACCCAGTTTGGGAACGCCGCTCGGAGGCTGGAGCGCCGAAGGTTCTCGAGCACTGCTCGAGCGCTGCGTGGCGGGTGGGCCACGTACTAGTATCGACGTGTGTCTGGGCTCGCTGACGATCTTGCGCAAGTTCCGCTCTTCAGTGACCTCAACAGGAGACAGCTAGGGAAGCTCGCGAAGGGCTTCAAGGAACGTCGCTTCGGGCCAGGCAAGACTGTTGTCCGCGAAGGCCACATGGACGGGGTCGGTTTCTTTGTCATCACCGAGGGCACGGCGGCGGTCAGTGTCTCGGGGTCGACCGTCGCGATCATTGGCCCCGGCGAGTATTTCGGAGAGCTCGCGATGCTCACCGAGCAAGCCCGCGGCGCAACCGTGACTGCTGAAACGCCTCTTCGTTGCCTGATGATGGCGTTTTGGGACTTTCGCCGGTTTGCGAAGGAGAATCCCGATGTCTCATGGAAGCTCCTTCAACATCTGGCCGGCATGCTGATGGAAAGGAATGCTCGGCGCGCCCAGGCGTCGATCCAAGCCAGCTAGCCAGCCTTGCTGCTGGTTATGGTTGCCGGCCGTTCAGGCTGCAGTGAGGCAGAGCATCCGCCTGAACTGCCGCGCGTGCATTTGCCTGCGCGACGGTGGTCTCTCCCGGTCGAGAGGGCGAGGTCCGGAGCCCCGCGGGAGATACGCCGGCGTAAACGCCGGCGTCCCCCCTGGCGCGCCCGAGCCCGAAAAGGAAAAAGCCCCGTTCCCAGGGCTTCCTCCAGTAGCGGGGGCAGGATTTGAACCTGCGACCTCCGGGTTATGAGCCCGGCGAGCTACCTGACTGCTCCACCCCGCGACGCGGCGTCAATCGTAGCATCGTCCCGACCGGCCGGTATTCCCTGTTAGCGTTCGGGCCATGGCCTTCTGGATCGCTCTCGCCGTACTTCTCGTCGCAGTCGCCGGCGGCATCGCGTTCGTCGTCGTGCGCGGGCTCCAGCTTTGGCGCGACGTGAAACGAAGCGGCTCCACGATCGGGGCGGAGGTCGAGCGGATCAGCGAGACCTCGCTTCAGATCGAGCGCCACGCTGCGGCGGCGGAAGCGGCCGTGGGGCGACTCCACGGCGCCACGGAACGGTTGGCGACGTCGAGGGCGCAGCTCGATGTCCAGCTCAGCGCCGTTCGCGAGGCGCGCGCACAGGTCCGGCGAACGTTCTGGTTCGTCCCTGGAATCTGACGACCCGGGACCGATCGTCGACCGTGCAAGCATGAGGGGAACACGCGCGCGCTCTGGACGGCGACGTAATCTGCCCGTCACGAGGTCACGCGCGCTTCGAAAACATGGCTAGCGTGCCGTGCATGCGAGTTGGAGCCGTCGATCTCGGCACGAACTCGACCCGGCTCCTCGTGGCCGACGTCGAGGACGGACACGTCACGGAGGTCGTGCGCCGGCTCGCAATCACGCGGCTCGGTGAGGGCGTCGACGAGAACCGGGCGCTCCTCCCCGCTCCGATCGCCCGCGTGCACGACGTGCTCGACGGGTACGCCCGCGAAGCCGGAGAACTCGGTACCGAACGCGTGCTCGCGGTGGCCACGAGCGCTGTACGTGACGCCTCGAACGGTCGCGCGTTCCTGAACGACCTCGGCTCGCGCTACGGCTGGGTCACCCGCCTGCTCGACGGCAGCGGCGAAGCAGAGACGATGTTCCTGGGCGTGAGCTCCGACCGTTCGCTCGCCCCGGACACGCTGATGGTGGACATCGGCGGCGGCTCGACGGAGCTGCTCGTCGGCGGCCCGGAGGGCATCTCGTTCACGACGAGCCTCCAGGCCGGCTGCGTGCGGATGACCGAACGGTTTCTTGTTACCGACCCCCCGACGGCACCCGAGCTCGACGCGGCAAGAGCGCATGTTCACGCCCTCCTCCCAGCCCTCGCGGTTGAATCGGCGATCGGCGTCGCCGGAACGGTTACCACAGTCGCCGCCATCGACCTCGGCCTGGGAACGTACGACCCAGCCAGGATCCACGGCCACCAGATCTCGGACGCCATCGTCGCAAGAGTGCTCGATGAGCTCTCCTCTCTCTCGGTCGCCGAGCGGGAACGAGTGCCGGGACTCGAGCCCGCCAGAGCACCCGTGATCGTCGGCGGGCTCGTCGTCCTGAGTGAGGTCATGGCGCGGTACCGTCTCGCGACGATCGAGGCTAGCGAGCGAGACATCCTGCACGGGGCAGCACTCGCCGCCGCCGCCGGCTCGCTAGCGTCGCCGTCGTGACCCCCCGCGCGATAGTGCAGATCGGCCACCCGACCCTTCGGGCACGGGCGCGGGCAGTGACGGACGACGAGCTTGGCTCCCCGGAGCTTCGCCGGATTTGCGACGACCTCGTCGAGACGATGCGGAAGGCGAACGGCGCAGGCCTCGCTGCGCCGCAAGTCGACATCCCGCTCCGGATCTTCACGGTCGAAGTGGGTGACAACCGGCGCTACCCCTACAAGCCCCGCCTCGGCCTCCGCGTTTTCGTCAACCCGGTCGTCCGTCCGCTCGCCCACGAGACGTACGAGAGCTATGAGGGGTGTCTCAGCATCCCGGATCTCCGCGGTCTCCTGCCGCGTCACACGGAGGTCGAGGTGACGTACTGCGACGTCGACGGCGAAACGCACTTCGAGCGCTTCGGCGGGCTCAGCGCCGGCACGATGCAGCACGAGCTCGACCACCTCGACGGGATCCTCTTCACGGATCGAGTCGAGGATCCCAGGACGTTTTGCACCTGGGAGATGTTCCACGCCTACCGGCAGGAATCGTGGCTCACGAGCATCGAGCCGCTCCTCGACCGCTTTCCCGGCGAGGCGGAGACCGCATGATTCTTACCGACGTCCCCTGCCCACAGGCGCGTTTGGCCCTTCCGCCGTCACCCGCGCGACGGCGGCAACGAGGTGCGCAAGCTCGACACCGCCCCTCGCCCCGCCCGGCCGGGCACATGACCTCGAGTTCAGCTCCGGCCGGCGGCTTCGCTCTGGCAGGCGGCGAGCAGACCCTGGACGTAGCCGATCGCGTGAAGGCGCCCCAGGATCGGGTAGCCCGGCACGAGCGTCGTGTCGCCGGTCAGCGACGGGGAGTGATCGGTGCGCAGCGGCGCCTCGACACCTGAGTCGAGGTACGCGCGAACGCAAGCCGCCATGTCGGTCGGCCCTTCGTCGACGAACGTCTCCACGAAACGTGCCGGGGTGCCCCGCACGTCACGAAAGTGGACGAAATGGATCTTGCCGGCAGCACCGAAGCGCCGGATCGCGGCGGGGAGATCGTCGGTCATCATCGCGACGTTCCCCTGGCACATCGTCATGCCGTTCGCCGGACTCGGCTGAAGGTCGAAGACGCGTTCGTAGGCGTCGAGTGAACGGATGATCCGGCCGATCCCACGCACCGGCGACAGCGGGGGGTCGTCAGGGTGAAGCGCGAGCCGCACTCCCATCTCCTCGGCAACGGGAACGGCCCGCTCGAGGAACCAGGCAAGAGTCTCCCACAGCCTCTCCTCCTCGACCGGCGCGCCCGGTGCAAGCGGGCCATCCTCCCACACCGCCGAATCGAAACCCGTCACCTCGGCCCCGCCCCGGCCGCTGATGGCAACCGACGTACGCGACCACGGGACGACGGCCATCCAGTTGTAACAGAGCACCTCGATCCCGAGCCTTCCCATGGTCCGCAGTAGATCGAGCACCGTCTCGAGCTCCTCTTCCCGCCCGTGAAGCCCGAGCCGGAGCCGATCCATCGGGGGATTGTCTTCGATCACGCTGAGGCGGAGGCCGGCGTCCTCGACGTAACGACGATAGAGCGCGAGCGGGCCGTAGTCCCAGGGTTGCTCGGGCGCGTGTGCCCGCCAGTCGACAAAACCCCGGGGAAGCACTCCCACCGCCTCCTCCACGCCGAGCTGACGGAGCTGCGCCCACGCTGGTGCGGGCCGCGGCTCGAGCAGGATCTCGGCGAGGCGGAGCATCAGCCGACGGTACCCGGTGCGGTCGGCACGAGCGGCAGCGCACCGCCCGCGAGGCGGAGCTCACGGGCGGCGAGGCTCGTGCGCTCGTCCCAGGTAACTGCCGCAACCGGGTGCAGGCGGACGGCCAGGTCGTCGGATCCGAGGAACTCTTGCGCCGCCGGCAGGAGCTCGCCGGCCGGGGTCAGATAGCGTCCGTGGACGAGTCCGACGATCGGGACTGCGGCGGCGCCCTCGACGAGCTCTGCCTCGCCGCGGATCGAGGCCCCGCAGATCTCGAATCCGGGCCGCGAGTCGTGCAAGACGAGAGTGACGCGACTGTCACGCCTGAGGTTCCGCACCTTGCGGCTGCCGCTTCCGGTCGCGAACACGACCGCCTGGCCGTCCGAGGCATACCACAGGGGGACGGCGTGGACTGCGCCGTCCGGCTCGATCGTGGCGAGCACGCCGACGAGACGTGCCTCGAGGAGCTCGCGAACGAGCGGATCGGCCAGCACCTCGCCCGCGGTCAACACCCGGCTCGGTGTAGGGGCGGCGCTCGCGTTCACGCTCGCCGGCTCACTCGTCTTCCGCGGCGGCCGGCTCCTCGTCCTCCGCGAGACGCCGCTGCAACACGCTGCGCGACAGGACTCCGACGAGACGGCCGCGCTCGACGACGGGAACGCGCTCCGCGTCGTGCTCCTCCAGGAAGTGGAACGCCTCGTCGAGCGGGGTGTCCGCGTCGATCGTGTAGTACGGCTGCTCCGCGAGGGCGCCGATCGGGGTCAGCCTCGGGTCGAGGCCCGCGGCGACCAGCTTGGCGACGAGAGTCTTCCGCGTCAGCACGCCCGTGAGCGCGCCGTCCGCGTCGACGACGTACACCGCGCGCACCTCGGGTGGCGTAAGCACATGTCCGGCCTCCTGCGCCGATGCCGTTCCCGGCAGTGAGCGCGGGTCGGAGATCATGGCGTCACGGACGAGATCGGTCGTCACGGATACAGCCCTCGGGCCTCGAGTGCCGCCCCGACGTCCCGGATGCCGGCGACGAGCGCGGCCGTCCGCAACGGGAGGCCCCTCTCGGAGGAGATTTCCCACACCCGGTCGAAGGCATCGTTCAACTTCTCGGCGAGCTTCGCCCGGATCTCATCGCGCCCCCAGAACAGGCGGCCGAGATCCTGCACCCACTCGAAGTACGACACGGTGACGCCGCCGGCGTTCGTGAGGATGTCGGGCAGGATCGGGATCGCGCGCTCACGAAGGATCGCGTCACCGTCGAGCGAGATCGGGCCGTTCGCCCCTTCCGCAATCAGCCGGCATTGCAGACGGGCCGCGTTCGCCAACGTCACCTGATCCTCGCGCGCCGCAAGCACGAGGATGTCGCACTCGAGCTCGAGCAGCTCCTCATTCGAGATACGGACGCCGGCGGCCCAGCCCGCCAGCGATCCCTGTGCCTTGGCATACGCGCTCATCGTCGGGATGTCGAGGCCTGTCGAGTCATAGACGCCGCCGGAGACATCCGAGACCGCCACCACCGTTGCGCCCCGCTCGACGAGTTCCTGGGCCGCGATCCCGCCGACGTTGCCGAAGCCCTGCACCACGCACCGCTGCTCGTTCAGCTTCCAGCCGAGCCTCTCGCAGGCGCGTGCGATCGTCATCACCACTCCGGCACCTGTCGCCTCGTGCCGGAAGACCGAGCCGCCGATCGAGATCGGCTTCCCCGTCACGATCTCGGGTACGGCGTGGCCCTTCTGCTGCGAATACGTGTCCATCATCCACGCCATCGTCTGCTCGTTCGTAGCCATGTCCGGCGCGGGGATGTCCTCCTGCGGGCCGATGATCGGCAACAGCTCCGAGGTGAACCGCCGGGTGAGTCGCTCGAGCTCGCCCGGCGACATCTCCCGCGGGCTACAGCGCACGCCGCCCTTGGCGCCCCCGTACGGAAGGCGGAGCAGCGCGCACTTCCACGTCATCCACACCGCGAGCGCGGCGCACTCGCCGAGACTGACTTCGCTGTCATAGCGGATGCCGCCCTTCGTCGGCCCGAGCACGCTCGAGTGCTGCACCCGGTAGCCGGGGAAGACGACGCGGCGGCCGTCGTCGAGGCGCACGGGGCAGCTGACGATGAACGCGCGCTCGGGGTAGCGCAGCCGCTCGGCTACATCCGGGTGGATGTCGGCGTGCGGCACGGCCTGGTCGAACTGGGTTACCGCCGTGCGAAAGAGCGGCGTATCCCACTCGAGGGACGCATGAGCACCGGCTTCGTGGACGCTCGCCATTGGCGCGCCAGTCTACTTGCCGCGCGGCGCGCGCAGCCCGATCGCCGGCCGCGAACGCTGCCGTAACTCTTTGCGGCGGCTTCGTCGAACCGTAGGCTCGCCCCCGGTCGACAAATCGCGGCGAAGAGGTGCGGGTGGCGGAGGGACAGGTGACCGAGGGCATTCACGCAGCCCTCGACCCGGTGGCTGTCGGCGCGCTTCGACTGCTGCCGCTACCCAACCATCGTGCCCTCGATCGTCGCGACCGACGCGCGCGCCGAAACACCTAAGCTCGGGCGCATAACTCAACCAAAGGAGACTGCAATGCAGAAGCGCACACTCGGGAACAATCTTCAGGTCTCGGCAATCGGCCTTGGCTGCATGTCGATGAGCAGCGGCTACGGCCCGCCCGCCGACAAGACTGAGATGGTCTCGCTCATCCGCACCGCTGTCGACCAAGGCGTCACCTTCTTCGACACCGCGCAGGTCTATGGCCCGTTCACGAACGAGGAACTCGTCGGCGAGGCACTCGAACCCGTCCGAGACCAGGTCGTGATCGCCACCAAGTTCGGCTGGGAGCTGTCCACCGGCCAGCCCCAAGGAGTCGACAGCCGGCCCGAGACTATCAAGGGCACCGTCAACGACTCGCTCAAGCGGCTCCGCAGCGAGAGCATCGACCTCCTCTACCAGCACCGCGTCGATCCCAACGTGCCGATCGAGGAGGTCGCGGGCACGGTGAAGGAGCTGATCGCCGAGGGGAAGGTCAAGCACTTCGGCCTCTCCGAGGCGGGGGTACAGACGATTCGCCGCGCGCACGCGATTCAGCAGGTGACCGCTTTGCAGAGCGAATACTCGCTCTGGTGGCGAGAGCCTGAAGCAGCAATCCTGCCGACGCTTGAGGAGCTGGGCATCGGCTTCGTCCCGTTCAGCCCGCTCGGCAAAGGGTTCCTCACCGGCACGATCGACGAGAACACGGCGTTCGACAGCTCCGACTTCCGAAACCGTGTTCCCCGCTTCAGCCCAGAGGCTCGAGAGGCGAACCGCGCCTTCGTCGACCTCCTAGCCAATATCGCCGAGCGCAAGGATGCAACACCCGCCCAGATCGCACTCGCCTGGATCCTCGCGCAGAAGCCGTGGACGGTTCCGATCCCGGGTACCACCAAGCTGCACCGCCTGGCGGAAAACGTCGCCGCCGCGGAAGTCGAGCTCACTGCCGAGGATCTCCGCCAGATCGAGGAGACGCAGCTCGACGCACAGGGCGCCCGCTACGACGAAGCCGCGCAGTCGATGATCGACCGCTAACAAGCAAGCGCCACCCGTGGCTTCTCAGACCCGTGGCTTCTCAGCGCATCTCCGCATCCTCCACTGACGCAACGGGTGGCGCCGCGGAGGCGTGATGCGCGGCCGAAATTCATGCACTCGCGCGCCCTGGCCTCGTTGCGACTACGAGCGCCTTCGATCACCCGGGAAGCGCTTGAACATGCGATGCCGGGGCTGGGACTCGAACCCAGACGGCCCGAAGGCCACCCGATTTTAAGTCGGGCGCGTATGACCAGTTTCGCCACCCCGGCAGGTACGGGCCGAGTCTAGAGCCTTGATCGCGCTACGAGCCTGGAGTGAGCGAGCTCCTCGGGAATCGCTCGGGGCCTTTGAACTGATAGGCGTCGAAGAACGCAGCGTAGGCCTTCTCGTCGAACGTCGTGCACTTCGCCAGATGTGCCGTCCCGCTGTCCGGCGAGGAAGCGCTGCTCGTCGTCCAGACGCCGATCGCGATCTTCGAGCCGAGGCTGGGCAGCGGCGCGAGGATAGTCCCGTTCTGGTGGCTGTCGTAGAACCCTTTCAGCTGGTCGACCGTCGCCTGCGGAACGTCCGTGCCGTACTGGATGGAGATGCCCCCGTGCTCGAGGTTGTGCACCACCTGGGCCGCCAGCAGCGGCTCCGTGTACGCGCCCCAGACCGCCGGTACCTGGTAGTGCGGACCGCTCGTCGGCGGCGACGTGTTCCACTTCTTGGACGTCCCTTCCGGCGTCAGGACCGAGTGGTCGTTCGAAGGCAGCGCCTTGACCGTCTGGACGGTGCAACCCGCCGCCTCGAGCAGCTTGGGCGCGTCGCTCGAAGAGCTGCCGCCACTGCCGAGGAGCGCGTACCCGAGCGCCGCCGCGACGACGACGAGACCGGCCGCGCCCATCATCAGGAAGAGGCGGTGGTTGGAGCCGTCCCCGGACGACGACGGAACCTTGACGCTTGGCTTCTTTTTGGAACCTTCGGGCCGAGGAGTCGGTGGCATCGGCGGATCGTAGCCGGAGGCGCAGCCAGAGAGGCTCCGTCCGGCAGCACGACTAGCGTGAGTCGCCCTCATGGTGATCCTCGCACTCCTGATCGGACTCGTGGCCGGCGCTGCAGGCGTCTACGTCGTGGCTGTACGCAGGGCGCTCCTCGACCGCGATCTGGCTGCCGACGACGCTCGCGAGGCCCGGAGCGTCCTGGCCGAGACGGAGGGGGCGCTCGCCGCCGAACGCGGCGCGTTCGACAACCGGGTGGAGACCGCGATCAGGGCTCTTTCGACGGAAGCTCTACGCGAAAACGCGAACGCGTTCACCGAGCAGGCGATGGGACGCCTGGGCGAGTACGTCGAGCCGCTGAAGAAGTCGCTCGAGAAGGTCGAGACGAACGTCAACCTGCTCGAACAGCAGCGCCAGCGCGCGTACGGCGAGATCCACAAGGAGCTCGAGATCGTCCGCTTGACGCACGAAGGGTTGCGCACTCAGACGGGCAACCTCGTCAACGCCCTGCGCGGCGAATCGCACACGCGCGGCCGTTGGGGCGAGATCCAGCTGAAACGGGTCATCGAGATGGCCGGGATGCTGTCGTACTGCGACTTCGACGAGCAGCACTCCGTCGCAGGCGACGACGGCCGCCAACTCCGCCCGGACGTGATCGTGAAACTGCCTGGAGGCAAGTCGATCGTGATCGACTCGAAGGTCTCTCTCGTCGGCTATCTCCGTGCCCACGAGGAGGGCGCCGACGCGGAGACTCGACGAGCCGGGATGGTCGACCACGCCCGCCAGGTTCGTGATCACATCCAGCAACTCGGCCAGAAGGCGTACTGGCGGCAGCTGCCTGCCACGCCCGAGTTCGTCGTCATGTTCCTCCATGACGAGTCGTCCTGGCTCGCCGCGCTCGACATCGATCCGACCCTCCATGAGCTCGCCCTGGCGAACAACGTGATCCCGGCATCGCCGACGAACCTGATCGGACTTCTCCGCGCTGTGCACTACGGGTGGCAGCAGGAGACGATCGCGGAAGGCGCCCGCCAGATCAGCGATCTCGGGCGGGAGCTGTACAAGCGGCTTTCGACGATGGGCGCGCACATGTCGAAGCTCGGCCGGTCGCTGGACGGCGCCGTCAAGTCGTACAACGAGACCGTCGGGTCGCTCGAGCGGCAGGTCCTGCCGCAGGCGCGCCGCTTCGAGCAGCACGGGATCACCGGAATCGAGCCGCCCGAGCTCGTTCCCATCGAGCGCCAGACGAGAGCTTTGAGCGCCCAGGAGCTCGCCGCCGACGCGCCGATCCCGCTCGAGATCCTGGCGGGGGACGCCAGCGCGGCATGACCCGTGGAACATGCCGGTAGGACTCGGCGTTGACTACCGTAGGTGGGAGCTACGAACGCTGTCGCGATCCGGTGGCGTAACGAACGCCCTGCTTCGAGGACTGAGGAGTTGTGCAAACCGTGAACGACGTACGCAATGTGATCATCATCGGAGGCGGCCCAGCCGGGTATACGGCGGCGCTCTACTCGGCGCGCGCGAACCTGAAACCGCTCGTGATCGAGGGGTTCAACTGGGGCGGCCAGCTGATGATCACCTCCGACGTCGAGAACTATCCTGGGTATGCCGACGGAGTGATGGGCCCCGCGATGATGCAGGACTTTCGTCGCCAGGCGGAGCGATTCGGGGCAGAGTTCCTCACCGACGACGTCACGCGCGTCGACTTCTCGGAGCGACCCTTCCGCGTCTACGTTGGCAACGACGAGTTTCGGGCCGACAGCGTCATCGTCGCGACCGGGGCGAGCGCCCGGCAGCTCGGCCTCGAGTCCGAGCTGAGGCTGCAGGGCCGCGGCGTCTCTTACTGCGCTACCTGCGATGCGTCGTTCTTCCGCGACAGGATCGTCACGGTCGTCGGGGGAGGCGACTCTGCGCTCGAGGAGGCGACCTTCATCAGCCGCTTCGCGAGCAAGGTCTACCTCGTTCACCGCCGCGAAGAGTTCAGGGCCTCCCCGATCATGGTCGACCGTGCCCGCGCCGACGAGAAGATCGAGTTCGTCCTCAACAAGGCCGTTGAGGAGGTGATCGGAGACACGAAGGTGACGGGGGTGCGGCTTCGCGACACCGTCACTGGCGAAACGAGTGACCTCCAGACCGACGGGTTCTTCGTCGCGATCGGCCACGATCCCAATACTTCACTCTTTCTCGAGCAACTCGATCATGAGCCCGATTCCGGCTACCTCCTGACGCGAGGCAAGTCCACGGAGACCAACGTTCCCGGGGTGTTCGCGGCGGGTGACGTCCAGGACCACATCTACCGGCAGGCGGTCACTGCAGCCGGCTCTGGATGTGCGGCTGCCCTCGATGCGGAACGCTTTCTGAGCGCGGAACGGCACGCCACGCTCACGGTCTCGGGCCACTGAGCCGCCGTCCAGAGCACGGGTTCCGCGAGAAGGCAGCCGGAGCCGCGTGTAGCCTCGGATCGTGACCGAGGGCATCCCCGGCTTCACGGCCCCCGTCGATCAGCAACGCCCGCCCGCCTCTCTCGCGTGGCGCCTGGCACCCATCGGAGTGGCCCTCGGGTCACTGTGCCTGGGAGCGATCGCACTCGGACACCGTTCACTTTCGACGGACGAGGCTGCGTCGGCCGTGGAGGCGCAAAGGTCGCCTGGTTCGCTGCTCTCGACGATCGTGCACCACGACCCCGGGCAGACCGGACATCTCCTGTTGCTGAAACTCGCGGGGACCGTTCGAGCCGACGAGTTCGCGCTCAGGGCACCGGCAGCGATCGCCGTCGCGATTGCGGCAGGGCTCCTGGTGATTCTCGGCACGATGATGCTCGGCCGCCTCGGGGGCCTTGTCGCCGGAATGGCTTTGGCCGCGAATGCAGGTGTGGTCGAGGCTTCACGCGAGGCACGACCGTACGCGCTCGGTCTCCTGGGGATCGTCGCCGCAACGCTTCTCTTCGTCGTTGCGCTCGAGCGGGGCGGCGGCTGGCGCTGGATCCCGTATGGAGTCGTCGCCGCCTCCTTGCCACTCACCCATCCGCTCGCCGCATCCGTGCTCGCGGCCCACGGCGCGGCGCTGATGGCCCTCCGGGATCGGCCGGACTCCCGACGGGCCGGCAGCGCGCTGCTGGCGGGAACCGCGGTCGCCGCCCTCCTGCTCGTCTGGATGGCGGCAGACCGACTCGACGCCCGGGACGGAGCCGGAACCTTCGATCTGGAGCGGTTCGGCCGCGGACTCGCCCATGCAGGCGGCTGGAATCCGATCCTCCTCGCCGCCGCGATCGCTGGACTCGTCGTCTTGCTCGGAGGACGAGCCCCTGACCGAGACCGCTGGCGTGGCGTCCTCGTCGCTTCGCTCGTCGCAGCGCCTGCCGGCGCCACACTCCTGGCGGCGGTCGCGCTCCCGGTTTTCACGGATGCTCTCGTGCTCTGTGCGCCCGGCCTCGCGCTCGCGGCGGGTGCGGCTGTTCCTCTACTCTCCCCCACCCGCGGCCTCGTCTGGGCGGGGCTGGCTTTGCTCCTGGTCGCGTCAGCCGGTGCGATCGCGGCGCGGCTGAGCGCTCCACCCCACGAGGACTGGCGGGCTCTCGCGTCGGCCGTGGTGCACGTTCGCGGCCCGCAGGAGACCGTAGTGGTCGTCCCTGAGCGCTCGCGGGCCGCGTTCGCGTACTACGCACCGTTCGTCTCCGTGATCCGCTACTCCCGAGGCGACGGTGCCTGGGTCGCCGTGGTCGCAGACACCCCTGCAAGCGCCATCGCGGCTGCTCGCCCGTCGGTACGCACCCCGAGATACGCGCTGCTGCGGCAGTTCCGCTACGGCGACGATCTGCGCCTGCAGCACTGGGTGCGGCCCTGAGCCGAGCCCGGCGCGATGGGACGCCGGGCTTCAGCCTCGCGCTACACGCCCGGGAGCACCTTCCGCCGCACCTCGCTCGACGCGGGGCTACACCGCGGCGTCACTCCTGCATGCCGGGCAGAGCTCGGCCAGCACGCACTCCCCGCACCGCGGCTTGCGGGCATCGCAGACCCGGCGGCCGTGCCAGATCAGTAGGTGCGGGAACCGGTGCCAATCGCCCCGGGTCACGACCTTGACGAGATCCCGCTCGATCTTCACCGGATCCTCCTCCCGGGTCAGACCGAGTCGCTGCGAGATCCTCCGCACGTGGGTGTCGACGACGATGCCCTGGGCCTCCCCCAGCTCTGCCGCGACGACATTGGCCGTCTTGCGCGCGACTCCCGGCAGCCGTAAGAGCTCGGGAATCGTCCACGGCACCTCTCCGTCGAACTCCTCGAGCAGCATCCGCATCGCACCACGGATCGCCCTTGCCTTTTGCCGGTAGAAGCCGGTCTGGAAGACATCCTGCTCCAGCTCCTCCTCGGGCACGGCGAGGTAGTCCTCGGGGCGCCGGTACTTGACGAAGAGCTTCTCGGTGACGCGGTTGACGTTCACGTCGGTCGTCTGCGCCGAGAGCATCACGGAGATCAGCAGTTCGACATCGCTCGCAAAGTGCAGCGCGATCCCCGCGTCAGCGTGCTCCTCCGCTAGGAGCGCGACGATCGGCCCGATCCGCTCCCGCCTCGTGCCGAGGCCTCGGCGACGTGCCTCCAAGACGTAGCTCCGCGCCATCAGGTTTCGTCCACTAGTCCGCGGACGCGAACGCCGGCTCGGGCTGGAGAGGGCCGCCGCCGAGTCGGGGGCCGGCGCAGACGACTTCCAGGGCCGGGCACCCGGAGCAGGCGAACGGACTCGGCGTCGGCCGGAACTCCGCTGCCCGGATTCGGGCGATCGATGCCGCGAGGCGCTCTTCCAGCATCGCGGCATCACCAGCCGCGAAGACCTTCGAGACGACGGCGTCGGCCTCCTCGAGGAAGTGATAGACCACCTCCACCTCCTGCACACCGGTGCGAAGGCACGCGATCGCGTACACGGTCTGCTGGACACCATATTCCGCCTCGACGATCTTCTCCGGATCGCGATCGAGCAGTGCGTTCGTCTTGTAATCGAGGACGAGAGCGCGCTCGCCGTCGAGCCACAGGACGTCGAGCCGGCCGTTCACGAGCACGCCGTCAAGCTCAAACGCGAACGGCCGCTCCGGCCGTACTCCACGAAGCGCAGCAATTCGGGCTGCGAGCGCAGAGCTCGTGTATCCGCGAACAAGTTCCCCTATCCGCGAGAGCTCGTCGTTCGTCACGCCGGGATACCAGGCGCGGACGAGAACCTCGAGATCGTCCGGATCGGGCGGTGTGGGCGCTGACAGGTCGACGAGCTCGAGCAGGCGATGCACCGCATCGCCGATCTCGGTCGGATGAAGACTTTTCTGACCATCCGAGCCGACACCCGTGCCCCACGGGGCCGGCGTCATGCCGACCACCCGCTCGGCGTAGTAGCGGTAGCCGCACCGCTCATGGAGCGCGATGGCGCTGTAGGAAAGCCGCGAAACGCGGACGGACGTCGGCGCCGGAATCTCGACAAGGTCACGGAGTCGAGGAGCGGCCGCCGGAATTTCCTCCCCTGCACCCTCGAAGAGCACGAGCTGGGCGTCCTCGGCATCGTCTCGAACGTCTGTGTCCGGCGCCGCCGAGATGACCCCGTTGTCGGGTGCAAAGCGATCGACCCGAAGCACGACAGCGGCCTTTCCGCGCTCGACCTCGATCGGCCCGTCGATGCTCTTCCTGTCGAGCTCCTCGCCCAGGCGCAACCGCTCCAGAACCCACCCGATGGGTGTCCGCTCATCGCGTTCGCTCGAGCGGTCGACGGATCCCGAGACGATCAGCCGCTCCATCGCCCTTGTCATCGCGACGTAGTAGAGGCGCAGCCGCTCGGCGTCCTCTTGGCGGTCGCGCGTCTCCTTGACGTTCTCGTAGGAGGTCGTTCCGACGCGCGACCCCGTGCCCGGGTGGGCGACTTTGAATCCGAAGCGGCCGTCCGAGAGGCACAGGATCTCGTCCGTTCGCGTCCGTTCGCGGCCTGCGTCCGCAACGACGACCACCTTGAACTCGAGGCCCTTCGCCGCGTGGATCGTCAGCAAACGCACGGCGTCGGCGCCTTCCTCTTCCGAGACAGCGTCGCGCTCCGGCGCTCCGGCGGCGTCCTGCTGCGCGACGAACCGGATAAAGCCCTCGATGTCCGGGCCGCGGAGCTCCTCGTATGACCGCGCCAGCCGGGCGAGCTTTCGCAGGTTCGCATACCGACGCTGACCGTCCCGCCGCGTCAGCACCGCCAGGTCATAGTCGTGCTCGACGAGAATGCGCTCGCAGAGCAGTTCCAGGGAGAGGCGCGCCGAACCCTCGACAAGACGCTCGTACCGCTGCAGGAATGCGCGGACGAGGCGCCGGTCGTCCTCGGCGAGATCCGACGGCAGCGAGCGCTCGATCCCCTTGAAGATCGGGCGCCGCTCCGCGGTGGAACGGATGAGGACGAGAGCGTCGTTCGAGACACCGACGAACGGCGAGGCGAGGACGGTGAGCAGAGCCTCGTCGTCATAGCGGTTCTGCAGCAACCTGAGATAGGAGAGCAAGTCGACGACTTGCTGTTGCCCGAAATAGCGTCGGCCGGTCATCCGGATCGTCGGCAGATCGACCGCCCGAAGCTCCTCCTCGAACCACTCCGCGTCCGTACCCGCGGCGAACAGCAGGACGATCTCGCCCGGGGTGGCGACGCCCACGTCGACCAGTTCGCGGACGCGGCGCGCAACGTGGCGCGCCTCGGCACGACGCCAGTGGAGACCCGAGTCGGCGTACGACGGCTTGTCCGTTACGAGCAGCTCGAACGGTGTCCCGAACACAGCGTGGCCGTAGCCGGCTGCCGGGGTGAGTGCCTGGAAGCTCTCGCCGAACTCCTCCGCAAACAGCTCGTTGACCGCGGCGAGTACCTCCGGCCGCGAACGGTAGTTGGAGGTCAGAGGCAGAACCTGCGGCGCGGCTTCGCGCCTGTCGCGGAACACCGCGACGTCGGCGTGACGAAAGCCGTAGATGGACTGGAACTCGTCGCCGACGAAGAACTGCTCCTTCGGGGCGCCGGCACACAGCAGGTCGATCAGATCGGTCTGAAGCCGGTTCGTGTCCTGGAACTCGTCGACCATGATCGAGCGGAATCGAAGCTGCTCGGCTTCTCTGATCACGTCATTGTCCTGGAGAAGGTTGCGTGCCCGAAGCTGCAGATCCTCGAAATCGAGTGCAGATTCGCGATCCTTGGCGGCGCCGTAGGCGGTTGCAAATCCGGTGAGTAGCTCCTGGAGGAGCTCGCGATCGCGGGCTGCGAGATCCTCGAGAGCCAGTGCGCGCACCGCCTTCCGTGCATCGTTGAAGGCGGCGGCCCGAGGTCCCCGAGCCACTGTCGGAGCGAGCTCGAGAAGACGCTCGGGCAGACGCGTGGTCTCGAGGAGGTCGAGGACTTCTCGTGCTGCCGTCCGTTGCAGATCGGTCGCCCTTTCGTCGGCCGCGAGCGAATCGGCCTCGACGACGAGCTCCACGACGCTGTCTTGGAGGCTCTCGCGCACCGCCGGCTCGAGCTTCAACTCTCGCCCGGCAGACCGCAAGGTGTCGTAGACGCTGACGAGCATCGAGCGCAGCCCGCCGGCTCTGTACGTTGCGAGCAACTGCCAGCGGCCGGGCTCGTCGGCAGCGCAGAACTCCTCCAGTGCGATGTCGAAGGCCTCTCCCTGCAGCACTCTTGCCTGGGCCTCGTCGAGCACACGAAAGCGGGGGTCGATGCCTGCAGCCAGCGGGTTGGCCGTGAGAAGCCGCCGGCAGAAGGAGTGAATCGTCGAGATCCAGGCACCATCGAGGTCACGAGCGAGATCGGGGCGCTCGAGCTCGAGCAGGCGTGCGCGGATTCGGGCGCGCAGCTCGCCGGCGGCACGGTCGGTGTAGGTGATCACGAGCAGCGAGTCGACATCGAGTCCGTCGTGGACGACCGCCCGGCAAAATCGCTCGACGAGAACCGTCGTCTTGCCGGTACCGGCACCCGCAGACACGAACGTCGAGCCGCGTGCGTCGATGGCGGCAGACTGCTGCTCGTTCGGAAGGTCGCTCACAGGCAGTCTCTCTTCACGGGCGCTCCTTACGGCACATTCGCCAGAGATCGCACCAGCCGGGGCAGTCGCCGCCGCGCGGGTCGTGCGCCACGTCACCCGCCCGGATCCGCTCCGCCAGTACCACCGCGGCGTCCCGCGCATGGTCGATCTCTTTCTCGAACTCCGCTCCTTCGAGGTAGTCGGCCGTTGCGAAGCCCGGCACCTGGTCGTCGCCGGCGCGGAGAAGGCCGCGGGCACGTCGTCCGCCGCCGACCGGCATGTAGACGCCGCCCATCGGCTCCAGGCCGAGCTGGTCTCGCAGCACGAGCAGATAGAGCGGAATCTGCAGTCGCGCCTCGTCGTGGATCTGCGCCGCGGACGGAGCCGCCCCCGACTTGTAGTCGACGATGATCCCGCGAGCACTCAGCGGGTCGACATCGACGCGGTCGATCTTGCCGCTGACCGCGACGCCCGGCGCCAGTTCGTATGCCTTGAACGCGACCTCCAGCTGCCGTGGCACGAAGGTGGAGCTCGCAGCGGCATCGGCGCGGACCAGCTGCTCGAGATCGCGCCGTAGGCCCTGCCCGAGCTCGCGGCGCTGGAGGTCGTCGGCATCGATCCGGAGACCGGAGTCGAGGGCACTCTCCACGCACCTGTGCATGAGCTCGACCGCCTCCTCGACGTTCCCCGGCGTTACGCGCTCTGCTCCGGGGACAGCGGAAGGGAGCTGGCTGTAGAAGCGCTGTAGCGCCACGTGAGCGATCGAGCCCCGCATTCGCGGGTCGATTGCCTGGTCGATCGTGCCCGGGCGAAGGTAGCGCTCGATGAACCAGGCCGAGGAGCAGCCGGCCATCCGCTCGAGGTCCGTGACACGGAAGGTATCGCGACTCGCGAGCAGCGCCATGGCCCCCGGATGACGGATCACGGTCACTCGCGCGAACGCGCGCCGGGCACGACCGAGCTTGCGCTGCCAGCCGTTGGCGTACGCCAGCGCATCGGCCTGGCGAGGGTCGTCGGCTGCAAGGCGAGCGAGGGCCCGGAGCCGCTCCCGCTCGGTCGGAGCCGCCTCGATCGGCCAGGTCAGGCGGGCGAGCGGCCGCCTGACCGTATGTCGCCGCACATCGTCCCGGTCGAAAAGCTCGCACACGGCCTCCCAGAAGGGGCTCGGCTCACGCGGCGATCCTTCATCGGTCGCCGCTTCCCGAACGAGAGTGAGCAGTCCGCGTGACCGGGTGCAGGCGGTGTAGAAGAGATAGCGGTCCCGACTCGCGGTATCGGGACGCTGTAACCGGGCACCACGTGCCCCGTCGAGATCCCGTCGAGTCTCGTCGTCGAGGAACGGCGAAGTGGGCGCCCTGCGCGGCAGCACCCCCTGCTCGAGGCCGACGATGAAGACAGCGTGGAAGCTACGCGTGCGCGCCCTCGTCAGGTCGAGAACTGCGACGCGCCCAGGTTCGCCGGCGGCGTCGCTTCGGACGGTCGCCCGGTCGAGGGCCGAGAGGACGTCGTCGGCATGGATCGCGACACCGGCCTCGCGGAGCCGCTCCAGCTCCTCGATCACCCGATTCGCGGCTTCGGCAGTGCGAAGATCGCGCTTCGCGGGTCCCGTCACGGGCGGTGCGCCGAGGCCGTGTGCATTGCGAAGCATCGCAAGCACGACGGCCCGGGCCGCTTCGTGTGGCTCGTCCTCCCGCGCGATCAGATCGAGCATCGGCAGCGGGCGCCCGTTGCGCAGCTTCGTCGTCTCCTCGACCGTGCGGTCACCGCGGAGTACGGCGCGTCCGCGCAGGCGTCCCTCGAGGAAGTCGACGTCCGGGCGGACGAGCCCTGCGTACGGCGTGCGGAGGAACGCATAGAGCTCACGGCGTGTACCGTTGCTCCACGAGAAGCGGAGCAACGAGAGCAGCGCCTGACCGAAAGCCGTTGCGCCGAGTCTCGTCTGCGCCTCGACGGCCAACGGCACGCCGAGCGAGGCGAATGCAGTCTCGATCGATGCGCGCGAGCGCTCGAGCGAGGCGCAGATGATCCCGATGTCTTCCGGCGCGGTTCCCTCCCTGACGAGGTCGAGGACGGTTTCGGCGACGAGCTCGAGTGTGGCGCGACGACCTGCCCCCTCGAGAAAGCGCACCGAGCTGTCGAGAGCCACCGGCTCGACAGCGTCATCGAAGAGGTGCCGCTCGATATGAGCGAGCCCGGGCGGAAGATACGCTTTCGAGCCCGCAGCGAGCTCGACGATGTCACCGCTTGCAAGCTTGCCGAGGTCGCTCGCAGTCTGTGCCAGAGAGGCAAACGCCGCACGGCCGGGCTCGTACGGAAGAGAGACATGCACCTCGCCCCGCGCCGCGAGCGCTTCGACGAGGCACCATTCCGCCCCGGTCAGATCCTCGAACCCGTAGGCGAAGACCGGCGCGCCGTCCCAGGCGCCGAGGTCGGTCGTCAGCCGCTCGACCGCCCGGCGCCTCACCTGGCCTCGGTCGCAAACCCCGAGCCGCTCCAGGGTGACGCGATAGGACTCCGTCAACGCCGCCAGATCGGGCCCGAGATCCTGCGGGTCGAGCAGGCCCGCCTCGACCTCGGTCAATGCGGCGGCGAGTGAATCCGTGAAGCCGGCGAATCGTGAGGACGGCCCGAGCGCATTCAGGCGAGCGGTGCCGACGATCTGGCGCAGCAAGACGCCGCGCTCGGACTCGCCCAGAATTCTCGACCCGGAGCTTCCATCGGCGAGATGTGCGAAGAGCGTGTCGAAGGTGCCGACCGTCCCGGCGAGAAGGACCCCGACGCGCCCGGCGAGCTCCCGCTCCACGCGATCGACATCGACGCGGTTCGGGACGATGAGCCACGGATCACGGTCGAGAGCGTCGACGAATCGGTCGAGCAGGAGCGCGACCTTGCCGGCGTGCGCCGGGCCGACGACCAGCGAGAGACCCATCTGTCCATCGTAGTCGGGGCCTTCGAGGCGGCCTTCTTACGCGACCCGGTGTCGTCGCAAAGTGCGGCAAGAGCGGCCGGCGGGGGCGGCCGCGCCGCCCCGCCGGCCCGGACCCTAAGCGGCGGACTTCGGCTTGCGGCCGCGCCGGGCAACCGCGTTCCCCGGCATCGTGCCCGCGCAGCCGTCGCAAAGATCTGCGGCCTTGGCTCCGCGGCGCGCGTCCGTGAACGTGACCCGCATGACGGCGCCTCGTCCCTCCTCCACTTCGGATCCACAGTTGTCGCACACGAGAATCGTCTTTCGCGCCACGCGTATTCCTCTCCGCCGGTGCACAACGAATACACACCGACAAGCGTTTAGTCGACAGTATTTGGCTGTCGGTATTTTGGCATCCATTTCTCGACGCGTCAATCGAGTCTCGCACCGTGAGCGTGTCTAGAATTGAACCTTATGGACTCCCGTACAATCGTCGTTCTCGAAGGTGACCAGACAGGCCAGGAGCTGCTCGAGGCCTCCTTGCGCCTGCTCGATCCGGCCGTGATCGGCTTCGAAATCGCGCTCCCTCGGTTCGATCTGTCGCTCGACAGCCGCCGCGCCACGGGCAACGGAGTCGTTTACGCGGCCGCTCACGCGATCCGTGATCACGGCCTCGGGCTCAAGGCCGCGACGGTGACCCCGGAGGCACCAGGCGATGTCGGATCGCCGAACCGGATCCTGCGCGAAGAGATCGGCGGGAAGGTCATCGTACGTACCGGCCGCCGGATCCCGGGCGTCGTTCCACTCGGTGGTGTCCACTCTCCCATCTCGGTCGTGCGCATGGCGGTGGGCGACGCCTACGGCGCGAGAGAGTGGCGCGAGGGCACGGGCGACGGCGAGGTCGCGTTTCGCACCGAGCGAATCGAGCGCGGAATTTGTCGCGCGGTGGCGGAGTTCGCTTTCCGGCAGGCGGAGCGGATGGGGGCCAAGGTCTTCGGTGGTCCGAAGTACACGGTCAGCCCGATCTACGAGGGAATGCTCAAGGAGGAGATGGACCTGGCAGCGGCGCGGCACCCGGGCGTGGAGTACGAGCCTCAACTGATCGACGCGACGTTCGCCCTCTTGATCTCGTCGAGCGGCTCACCCATGGTGATTCCGGCCCTCAACCGCGACGGCGACATTCTCTCCGATCTCGTGCTGCCGTTGTTCGGCTCGATCGCCGGATCCGAATCGATGCTCGTGGCATTCGGAGACGATTACGTTCCATCGGCGCTGATGGCCGAGGCGGCTCACGGGACGGCGCCGTCGCTCCTGGGCAAGAACGTCGCCAACCCGATGGCGATGATCCTCGCGTGTGCTGCGCTCCTCGGTCACGCCGACGATGAGACGGCGCAGACGGCCGGCCGGGCGATCCGCGAAGGCTGCCTCGAGGCGGTCGCTACCGGCGTACGTACCGCAGATCTCGGCGGTGACGCCGGCACGTCGGAGTTCACGGATGAGGTGATCGAGCGGACGCAGACGAAGCTCGAGGTCTGGGCCTCACTGTGACCGTTATGACAAAGGTCAGATCGCGACTGCGATCAGGTCCTCGACGACGATCTCCCCAGCGGCGTACGCCTCGACGAAGACCTCCGCGAGCCGCGGGTCGAACTGCTCTCCTGCACAGCGCTCGATCTCGCAGACTGCCTCGTCGCCCGCGAGGCGCTCGCGGTACGGACGCAGCGAGGTCATCGCATCGAACGCATCGGCGACCGCGAGCACGCGCCCGGCGAGCGGAATGTCGCTTCCGCAACGCCTCGTCGGGTACCCCTCGCCGTCCCACCGCTCGTGATGGAACAACACGTAGGGAAGCGCTGGAGCCAGTGAGCGGACACCGGCGATGAGCCAGGCGCCCTCCACCGGGTGCGCGCGAATCTCGGCGAGCTCGCCGTCGTCCAGCCTGCCCGTCTTGGCCAGCACCTCCTGGCGGACGTTCACCTTCCCGACGTCGTGCAGCGCTGCTCCGACGCGCAATTCCTCGAGCGCATCCGCGGTCCACCCGAGTCGGCGGGCGATCGCCTCCGCGTGCGCGCCGGCACGCGTCGAGTGGCCTTCGAGCGAGGGGTCACAGACGTCCATGGCGGCGGTAAAGGCGGCTAATCGGCTCACGAAAGGTGAGGTTCCCCCCACGGCGAGAAATCCCTTCCCGTAGATTCCGGGTGTGCGCGTCGCCGTTCCCCGTGAGGCAGCCGCCGGCGAGGGCCGGGTCGCTCTGGTGCCTGAATCGGTCGGTCGCCTGACCCCGGCCGGCTTCGAGATCGTGGTCGAGCGTGGCGCCGGCGCAGTCGCAGGCTTCCTCGATCAGGACTACGCCGAGGCGGGCGCGAGACTGAGCGAGCCGAGCGCCCTGCTCGATGGTGTGGAGGCGATAGTCCGGGTTGCGCGGCCCTCCCCCGATGAGGTCGCAGTCATCGGGTCAGGCACGGTACTGATCGGATTTCTCGCACCGCTCACGGACGCCGAGGGCATCGAACGCCTGCGCCGCCAGGGCGTGGTCGCATTCGCCATGGAGTCGGTTCCGCGGATCACGCGTGCCCAATCGATGGACGCCCTGTCTTCGCAGGCGACCGTATCGGGCTACAAGGCAGTGTTGATCGCCGCAGATCGCGTGCAGAAGATGTTTCCTCTCCTGATGACCGCCGCCGGAACCGTTGCGCCTGCGAAGGTGCTCGTGATGGGCGCCGGCGTCGCAGGCCTGCAGGCGATCGCGACTGCGCGGCGGCTCGGTGCCGTGGTCTCGGCGTTCGACGTCCGCCCGGCGGTGAAAGAGCAGGTGGAGTCGCTCGGGGCCAGGTTCCTCGAGCTCGGGGTACACGGCGAAGAGACCGAAGGCGGCTACGCGGTGGAGCTGACGCCCGAGCAGCAGGCCACACAGCAGGCCGCGCTCGAGAAGCGAGTGCCCGACTTCGACATCGTGATCACGACGGCCCTCGTACCCGGGCGCCCCGCTCCGAGGCTCATCCCTGCGTCGGTGGTCGGTCAGATGCGCCCGGGAACCTGCATCGTCGACCTTGCCGCCGAGGCTGGCGGCAACTGCGAGCTCACCAACCCGGGTCAGGAGGTCGTTCGCGACGGTGTCACGATCGTTGGTTTCACGAATCTCCCGTCGCTCATGGCAGCTGATGCAAGCCGACTCTACGCGCGCAACGTCAGCGCACTGCTTCAGCACCTCGCTCCAGGCGGCGACCTCGCGCTCGACTTCGACGACGACATAACGGGTGGCGCCTGCGTCACCCGACCGACCGAGGAGGTGGCGGCATAGATGCGTCGTTCGTACTCGAGCTGACGATCCTCGTCCTGGCGATCTTCCTGGGCATCGAGGTGATCTCGAAGGTGCCGACGATGCTGCACACGCCGCTGATGTCGGGCACAAATGCCATCCACGGGATCGTGATCGTCGGTGCGATCCTGATCACCGGGGCCGCCGACGACACGTTCACGAAGGTCGTCGGATTCGTCGCAGTCGTGCTCGCCTCGGCAAACGTCGTCGGCGGTTTCGTCGTCACCGATCGGATGCTGCAGATGTTCAGGAGAAGGGAGCCGAGGCGTGAGTCGAACGACGACTGACGCCCTGTACCTGGTCACGATCGTGACCTTCATCCTGGCGCTCCGCTTCCTCTCGTCGCCGAAGCATGCGCGAAAGGGAAACTGGATCGGCGCGGCGGGAATGCTTCTCGCAATCGTGGTCACGCTCGCCCAGGACGGCCTCCACAACTACGGCCTGATCGCGATCGGAATGGCAATCGGCGGGACCGTCGGCCTGGTCGGGGCTCGCACGGTGAAGATGACGGCGATGCCGCAGATGGTGGCCCTCTTCAACGGGGTCGGCGGTGGAGCCGCGGCACTTATCTCGCTCGACGAGTTTCACCGCTTCGCCGGCAGCCTCTCCACCGTCGAGGCTACCTCAACCGCCCTTTCCGCAATGATCGGCGCGATCTCGTTCTCCGGGTCGCTCGTCGCGTTCGCGAAGCTGCAGGAGCTGATCTCCGGTCGGCCGATCGTGTTCCGCGGCCAACAGATCGTAAATGCATTGATCATCGGCACCGCCCTCGTGCTCGGCGTCTGGATCGCGGCCGGAGGTGACCGCCAGGGGCTGATCTACGGACTCATCATCGCCGCCCTCGTCTTCGGCGTGATGTTCGTGCTGCCGATCGGGGGCGCCGACATGCCGGTCGTGATCTCGCTCCTCAACGCCTTCACAGGGCTCGCTGCCTCGGCGACGGGTTTCGTCCTGCACAACAACGTCCTCATCGTCGCAGGCGCCCTCGTGGGTGCGTCCGGCACGCTGCTGACGCTGTTGATGGGCAAGGCCATGAACCGCTCGATCACGAACGTCCTCTTCGGCGCGTTCGGCCAGGTGCAGGCGGGCGCGGGCGCCGCGCGCGCCGACGACGGTCGCACGGTCCGCGCCACCTCACCGGAGGACGTGGCCGTCATGCTGTCGTTCGCACGCAAGGTGATCGTCGTGCCCGGCTACGGCCTTGCGGTGGCCCAGGCGCAGCACGACGTCCGGCAACTCGCAGAGCTCCTCGAGGAGAAGGGGGTCGACGTCGTCTACGCGATCCATCCCGTCGCCGGACGGATGCCCGGCCACATGAACGTCCTTCTCGCCGAGGCGAACGTCCCCTACGACCAGCTCAAGGAGATGGACGAGATCAATCCCGAGTTCGCTCAGACGGACGTTGCTCTGGTGATCGGCGCCAACGACGTCACCAACCCGGCCGCCCGCACGGACACGTCCTCGCCGATCTATGGGATGCCGATCCTCGACGTCGACAAGGCCGCAAGCGTGGTCGTGATGAAGCGGTCGATGGCGCCCGGGTTCGCAGGCATCGACAACGAGCTCTACCTCGACCCGCGCACGACGATGCTCTTCGGCGACGCAAAGGATTCCATCGTCAAGCTGATCGGCGCCGTCAAGGCCTCGTGAAGGCGAACGTGCCGGCGTCGATCACCGACGAAGCAGCGCTTCGTGAGCTGATCGGCGACCCCGCCGACCTCGTTCGGACGAAAGTGAGCGACCGCGTCAACGATCTGACCCGCCGGTTCATCGACCTCTCGCCCTTCGTCTTGCTCGCCACGTCGGCACCGGACGGAAGCTGCGACGTGAGCCCGCGCGGCGACCCGGCCGGTTTCGTCCACGTGCTCGACGAGCGTAGACCGTGCCGAGCGCTACGCGCGTCGCGAAGGGCTCTACTGAGTCAGGGAGTGCGGCGCCGCAGTGTCGCAGCGCCGAGAACGAGTGCGAGCAGCGTCGTGACGACGACGACCGACACGTCGGCCCAGAAGCGTGGGCCGAGGGTCGGGTCGTGCGCAGCCCGGTCGAGCGCGTCGAACGCGTAGGTGAGAGGCAGGACGGACGAGATCCATTGCAGCCAGCCGGCCATCTCGTCTCGGGCCACGAACAATCCGCAGAGCAGGATCTGCGGCAGGACGAAGGCCGGCATGAACTGGACCGCCTGGAACTCCGTCTGGGCGAACGCGCTCACGAACAGCCCGAACGCCATCCCGAGGATCGCGTTGGCGACTGCCAGGACAACGATGAGTCCGTCCGAGTGGACCGATTGGAGGCCGAGGATCCCAAAGCCTACGATCGATACGACCAGGACCTGAACGACGGCGACCGCCGCGAAGGCGAGGCCGTAGCCGAGCAGCAGCTCCAGCTTCGTCAACGGTGTCGTGAGCAACCGCTCCAGGGTGCCGGTCGTTCGCTCGCGCAGCATCGTGATCGATGTCACGAGGAACATGCTGATGAGCGGGAAGAGCCCGAGCATCGGCACTCCGACGCTCTGGAACACCTGCGTCTTTCCGGCGAACAACTGGTCGACCAGGAGAATGAGCACACATGGGACGACGAGCAGAAGCGCGACCGTACGCGGGTCACGTCGTAGCTGGGAGAGCACGCGTAAGGCCGTGGCACCGGTGCGCGAACCGCTCATCCTGTCGCCTCTCCTTCGACGAGACGCAGAAATGCCGCGTCGAGGTCGGCGGCACCCGTCCGGCGCAGGAGCTCGCCGGGGGGGAGGTCGGCGAGAATCCGGCCTTCTCGAAGGAGCAGCAGCCGGTCGCAGCGGGCTGCCTCGTCCATCACGTGACTCGAGACGAGCAGTGTGGTGCCGCCGTCCGCGAGCTCGTGGAAGAAGTCCCACAGGTCGCGGCGCAGGACCGGGTCGAGGCCCACGGTGGGCTCGTCGAGCACGAGCACCGCGGGCTCACCGAGAAGCGCCGTCCCGAGCGAAACGCGCGCGCGCTGCCCGCCCGACAGCCGTCTCACAAGGCGTGCGGCCGTATCGGAGAGACCGACTCGATCGATCACCTCATCGACCCGGGCGTGCGGCGCACCGAGGACGCGTGCGAAGTACGTGAGGTTCTCGCGAACCGAAAGATCGCCGTAGACCGACGGCGCCTGCGTGACGTAGCCGACGCGGCTCCGCAAAGCCGGTGCGCCGGCGGGAAGTCCGAGCACGCTCACGCGTCCAGCGGCAACGACCTGAACACCGACGATCGATCGGATCAGGGTCGACTTGCCGCTGCCGCTCGGGCCGAGGAGACCCGTGACCACGCCTCCATCGACGTCGAGCGTGAGCTCGTGGAGAGCGGTGGTACCGCCCCGGTCGACGCACAGGCCCGTGATCTCGATCGTCGGAGCCATCGTCTGATCCAATCACGCCCGGGTAGGGTTTGCGCCGTGACCATTCCGTTCTTCTCCGGAGCCGACGTCGAGCGCGCCGTGTCGCCACACGAAGCCTACGACGCGGTCAAAGCCGCTTTCATCGCGTATGCGCAGGGCGAATGGACGATGCCCCCGAAGCTGTACGTGACGAACTACCCGGCCGGCGACTTCCGGGCCATGCCTGCGCTCGGCGGTGGCCATGCCCTCCTGAAATGGGTGACGTCTTTCCCCGGGAACCCGGCCAGGGGGATGCCGACCGTGACCGGCCTCGTGCTGCTCTCCGATGCGGAGACGGGACAGCTGGAGGCTGTCTTCAACGCGGCCGCCGTGACCGCGCTCCGGACAGCCGCGGCCGGCGTGATCGCCGCCGAGGCGCTGTGCAGGTCGGGAGCGGAATCGATCGCCGTGATCGGCTGTGGCGTGAACGGCGCCGAGACCGCGAGAATGTTCCGCGCTCTCGGGTCCGACGTGACGCTCTGGGACATGGATCGAGCCCGTGCCTCTGCCGTGGCCGAACGGCTCGGCGCGCAGGTCGCGGACTCGCTGGCTGCGGCGCTCGCGGCCGACATCGTCGTCACCGTCACGCCCGGGCGCGACATCCTCTTCCCCGACGGCTCCCTGCAAGAGGGCCAGCACGTCTCCTTGATGGGCGCGGACGGCCCGGGCAAGGCCGAAGTGGCCGTGGCCGAGCTGCAGCGGGCCGACCTCTTCTGTGACGACTGGGAGCAGGCCAGTCACGGGGGTGAGCTGGCGGCCGGTGTTCAGGCGGGAATCGTGACGCGGGCTCACGTCACCGAGCTCGGGCGCCTTCTCAGCGGCGACGCGGATGGACGACGCAGCGCCAGCGACATCACGCTCTTCGATTCGACCGGACTCGCCATCCAGGATCTTGCGATCGCGATCGCGGCGTACTCGAAGGCCGCCGAGCTCGACCTGCAGCGGTTCACGTTGTAGTTCGGTCTGCGGATGTCGTCTCCGAGGTCAGACGACACTTGCTCGCGAGCGACTCGAGACTCAATCACCCAGATTCAGCAATCGCGACGGGCGAAAGAAAGGGAGCAGTGGGTCGTCGTCACCGATCGTGGCACGTGCCACGAGCTCGCCGCAGGCGAAGCCGAGCACGTTGCCGTGACCGGAGTAGCCGCCCGCCACCCACACGTTCTCGAGCCCCGGTACCCGACCGACGACAGGGAGGAAGTCCATCACCATGCCGAAGATGCCGGCCCAGGCATAATCCACGCGTACCTCGCGGCCCAGCAGCCGGTTGACGAACGCGTGTAGCGCACCTTGCACGGGATCGGTCAGTTCCTCGTCCGCGGTGAATTCCGTCCCGAACGAGACATCCCGGAAGCCGCCGGCCACGAGTCGTCCGTCCTCAGCCTGATGCCAGTAGTCGAACCCGTGGCGGCCGTAGTGCGGCACCTCGAAGATGCGCTCGCGGATCGGTTCCGTCGCGATCACCTGCCCGCGGGTCGGAATGATCAGCCCTTCGATCGGGCCGAGCAAGCCGCTCGGGTAGCCGTCGGTGCAGACGATAACGGCGGCGGCGCCGCCCAGGTCATCGATCGAGGCGATGCGCGTGTGCTCGCGAAATTCGACGCCTGCCGTCGCCGCCAGCCCTGCTAGCCGCCTCACGAAGCGAGCAGGCTGCAACACACCGTCGGGAACATGTCGGAGGGCGGCCGTGTAGTGACCCTCGAGCGGCGGCTCCAATCTCTCGATCCAATCGACCGCGAATCCCGCCGCAACCAAGGCGTCGTACTCTGCACGGAGTTCGTCGCACTCGTCGTCGTCGACTGCGATCCGTAGCGAGCCGACCCGCCTGAAGGAGTCACCCGCGAGCGCCTCGATGGCATCGAGCGCACGTTCTGTCCAGGTCATCATTGCGCGGGCATGCTGTTCGCCGACCGACGCTGCCGTGACGTCGAACGGCGCAGGCATGCCACGAAGCGCAAAGCCACCGTTGCGGCCGCTCGCGCCTTCCGCCACCCGGCGCGCATCGCAGATGCGTACTCGCTTGCCCGCCTGCGCCAGGTGAAGCGCCGCCGAGCAGCCGGTGACACCCGCACCAACGATGACGACGTCTGGCTCATCGACGACCGCCGTCGTGCGAGGCGGCGCCGGTTCGCTGAGCCAGTAGGAGCCCACGCGCCGATCCTACGGATACGGCGACGACTCTCGCCCCGGGAGGCGCGACGCCGGTCGGTGCGCGCGGGTTCCGGTCGCCCCGAGACCGGCGAGCCTTTAGGATCAACTGGGGCGTCCGCCTCATCGAGCATGACCCTGATCGCTCACTCCGAACGCGAGATCCCCCGCGAGGCGCTCGCGGCCGCAGGTGTCGCCGCCGCCGTCGCGGCCGCTCTGGCGTGGCTCGGCCCGCCGGGAAGCGACTTCGCCGCGCACCTCTACCAGAGCGCCCTGTTCGAGGATCACGGGTTCGGGATCTGGAACAACTTCTGGTACGCAGGACGCTACAGCTTCGTCACGTACAGCCTTCTCTACTATCCGCTCGCGGCCGTTCTCGGCATCAAGCTGCTCGCCGTCGCGAGCGTCGCCACCGCCGCTCTCGCGTTCGGGGTGGTTGCGGCGCGAGAGTGGGGCCCCGCTTCACGCTGGTCGAACCGCTCGTTCGCCGTCGTGTGGGCGGGGGTCGTTCTGTCGGGTGCCTTCCCGTTCGCTCTCGGCATGGCGTTGGCGCTGCTCGCACTCTGGGCGCTCCAGGCGGGACGGCGCGGTCGCTTCGCACTCCTGACGGTGCTCGTGCTCACGGCGAGCCCGGTGGCGTTCGTGCTGCTGGCGGTGATCCTCGCGGGGATCGGGCTCTCGCGGGCGCCACGGCGCACCGAGCTCGCGCTCCCCCTCGGCACCCTCACCGTCGCAACCTTGGTCGAGGTCGTATTGCTTCGCCTCTTTCCCGCAGGCGGGAGGTTTCCGTTCTCGCTGTCCGAGTTTGCCGCGGCCTGCGTGTTCTGCGCTCTCGGCATCCTGCTCACGTGGCGTGTTCGCACGGCCGGGGTTCTCCGGTGGATGTACGTCGTGTACCTGGCGGCTTGCACCGCCGCGTACCTCGTGCCGTCGAGCCTGGGGGAGAACATTGCGCGGCTGCGGTACGCAGCCATCCCGATCGCGATCCTGACGCTCTCCTTACGGCGCTGGCGTCCCCTGCCACTCGCCATCCTCGCGCTTTCACTGGCAGTCTCCTGGAACCTCACCCCGCTGGCCGGCAGCTTCGTCAAGACGAGCGCGGATCCGGCGGGCGATCCGGCGTACTGGGCTCCTGCGGTGCAGTTCCTTCGCGGTCATCTCTCCCCGTCGTATCGGGTCGAGGCCGTCGACACCGTCGGCCACTGGCCCGCTGCCTACCTTCCGGCGGCGGGAATCCCGATCGCGCGGGGCTGGTTCCGTCAGAACGACTTTCCACGCAACGGCGTTCTGTACACCCACCTCGACCGGGCCGCCTACCTGGCCTGGCTCCGCTCGCTCGGCGTCCGGTACGTCGTCCTGCCCGATGCACCGCTCGACTACAGCGCCAAGCAAGAGGGCGCTCTGGTCGCAGGGGGTCGGTCGGGGCTCCAGGTTGCGTTCAGGTCGGCACACACGACGGTGTACGCCGTTCCCTCCCCCCGCGGGATCGTCACCGGGCCGGGAGCCCCTCGCGTGCTCACGCTGGGTCAGACCAGGATCACCCTTGCTCTCGGTCGGCCGGGTCGCTACCGCATTGCGGCGAACTGGTCGCCGTACTGGCGGACGGGAGCAGGTTGCCTCTGGCAAGGCGCGGACGGGACCGTCCGTCTTTCGACGCCGAGAGCGGGCATCGTTCGGCTCGACCTCTCCGTCAATGCGAAACGTGCTCTAGCGGCTCTCGAAGGTGACTCGAAGCCGAACTGCGCACCTTCGACGCATTGAGGGCACGGGTCTCCTCCCAGGCCGTGAGCGCAAGGCAGCCCAAGGCCCCGTATCCGAGCACGTCGACGGGCGAGTCGTTGACCACGAGCGAGATCCCGATCGCCGCGAGCATCGCCACGATCGTCGGCCTGTCCCTTCCCCTGACTCCGAGCCAGGCGAGCCCGCCGAGCGAGAGGAGGCAGAGGAACGTCGTGTGGATGGCGGACGTTGCGCCGGCCCACGAGATCCTGAGCCGCCGATCGAGGTCGTCAAACAGCGTGCCGGGACCACCTCCGACGGCGTCGGTCACGTGGCTCGAACCTCCGACCAGGGCGTCGAGGCCGACGATAGCGAGTGTGATCACGAGCACACCGGTGATACCGAAGACCACCCGAGCCGGTGTCACCTTCGTACCGCGGAGCCCGACGATGAGCACCGCGAACGCCGAGGTGACGACGAGAAGCCCACCCCCGTCCGCCCCGGCCCGGCTCCACCCGACGGCTACGAGAAGCACGATCCCGATCGCCACGGCACCTGCGACACCGGTCAGCGCGGCCGCAGCGAGAGACGGGGCCAGCAGCAGCGTCTCCACCTGGTTCGTGACGCCGTAGAATCGGCCGCCGCCGTCGGGATGCGGCCCGATCACCGCCAGGGCGTTGGTAGCCGGCCAGACCGCCAGGATCGTCGTGAACACGACGAGGAAGCACACGACGGCAGGAGCGAGCGGCGCTCGCCGGAACCCGAGGAGCAGCGACCCCGCCCCCGTGACGAAGGCGAGCGTGAGGACAACCGTCGCAGGATCGTCGACCCCGATCGCCCGCAACGCCAGAGCCGCCGTCAGCGCCACCGGGGCGACGAGCACGGCCGCCCGGCCGGCGATCGCCGAGCGGGCGAGAATTCCCAGTGAGGCGAACGCGACGAGCCAGCCCACGAGCACGAGTGTCGCACCCGTTCTCGCATCATGGGCCCTGGCGAGGCGCGTATCGAGCAAGGCTAGGGTCCCGGCCGCATCGTTGTCGGCACGAACGCGAATCGGGGGCGGGTCTCCCGCAGCGACGGCCTCCGCGGTCGGGGCGATATCGGCAAGCGAGACGAGCCCATCGATCCGCGTCGAGGCGGAGGTGAGAAGACCGCTATAGCCCGGCCCGACGATCGCGACCGGGTAACGCGCAATATTGTGGTGAGAACCAGGGGATGGAAGGGCGACGTAGATGGTCGTCCGGGAAGGTGCGTTCGCGAGCCGCAAGCGGGCATCGCCTCCGAGATCGACGAGCGACGAAACCACGCGGCCGCGGACGAGCGACGCGAGCGCTCGCCCGCGCGAGACCGTCGCCCCGGCGCCCGGAACGAGGAGCCCGACAGCACCTCGATCGGCGTAGGCCTCGGGCGCGAATGCAGGCACGACGATGACTGCTACCGAGCGGTCGGTTGCACTCGCTGATGGAGCGACGAGGGCCGTGAGCGCGCCGAGAATCGCGAGAGCCGCCAGGAGCCTGGCGCGACTGGACGACGAACGGCTTCGGAGCCGGTTCTGGTCGCGGCGCACGCGCGGATGGTACTCGCGCCACTCCTCGCCTCATCGCGTCAGCGTGATCCGGTAGACGCCGTCCCCCTCGCTGATTCGACCTCCGAGCTCGAGCTCGATCAGGGCCGCTGCGATGTCCCCGGGAGGTAGGCCGCAGGCTCGCGCGAGCTCATCGATGCTCGCCGGACCTTCGGCGAGGCGCTCGAACAACTCCCCAGCGAGCCCGACGGATACACCCGAGACGTCGACGCGAGGCTCGATCCCGTACGCTTCGAGCACATCTGCCGCTGCCGTCACGGGCGTCGCTCCGAGTCGGAGCAGCGCGTTCGACCCGGCCGAGACGGCGGATGTGATCTCGCCCGGCACCACCATCACCTCGCGCCCGTCTTCGAGCGCGAAGTCGGCGGTGATCAGGGCCCCCGATCGCTCGCGCGCTTCGATGACCACGGTCGCCGCGCACAGGCCGGCGATAATGCGGTTTCGGGCCGGAAAGCGCCACGGAGCCGGCTCGACGCCGGCATCGTACTCCGAGACGATCAGCCCGTCCTGAACGATCCGACGCGCGAGATCGCGGTGTGAGGCCGGATAGTCGCGGTCGATCCCGCAACCGAGCACACCGACCGTCACCCCGTCGGCATCGAGCGCCCCCCGGTGAGCCTCGCCATCGATGCCGCGCGCCATGCCGCTCACGACCACGAGCCCCGCCATTGCGAGCTCGCGGGCGAGGGCTCTCGCGACCGACCGGCCGTAGGAGGAGCAGGCCCGGGCACCGACGATCGCGACCGCAGGCCACGCGAGCAGCTCGGGCGAACGGTCGCCACGAACGAAGAGCACGTTCGGCGGATCGGGGACAGCCTCGAGAAGCGGCGGATACGAAACCTCACCCCGCCGCACACTGCGAATGGTCACGCGACGGGCACCCCGGCGGGTGAGCGGTACGAAAGGGCCTCGGCGAGATGCTCTGGCAGAACGGCATCGGCGCCGGCGATCGCCGCGACGGTACGGGCGACGCGCGCGACCCGCGCTCGACCGCGTCCCGAGAGCGGGATTCGGTCGACAGCCCGATCGAGCAGCGCCGACGCCGCCTCCGTTCGGCGAACCTCATCACGGTCGCGCAGCCGTTCTCGGGCCGCCACAACTCGCGATCTGACCGCCGCCGATGCCTCTCCCGGGGGCGCAGCCAGCTCGTCGGCGCGCGGTCTCGGCATCGCCACCACCAGGTCGAAACGATCGAGCAACGCGCGTGACACCTTCTCGCGGTAAGCGATGATCCGCTGCGGGCTGCAGCCGCAGTCGGCTGCCGGATCTCCTCGTCCACCGCACGGACACAGGTTCATCGTCGCGACGAGTCGGAAGCGAGCGGGAAAGAGGGCGTGACCGCCGACGCGGGCGACCGAGACGACGCCGTCTTCGAGTGGCTGTCGCAGCGATTCGAGCACCGGTCGTGGGAACTCGGGCAACTCGTCCAGGAGCAGGACGCCGCGATGGGCGAGACTCGCCTCGCCGGGGCGCGGAACGGCGCCGCCGCCGACGATGGCGGCGGCCGAGGCACCGTGGTGAGGGGCGCGGAACGGCGGCGCGAGGATGATCGGCTGACCGACGGGCAAGGTGCCCGCTACCGAGTGGATTCGTGTCACCTCGAGCGCCTCGTCGCGGGTGAGCGGCGGCAGGATACCCGGCAGGCGCCGTCCGAGCATCGTCTTGCCGGTGCCCGGCGGTCCCGCCAGAAGCACATTGTGCTCCCCCGCGGCGGCCAGTTCGAGCGCTCGCCGGGCACGCTCCTGGCCCCGAACCTCGGCGAGGTCGGGCAGGAACGGCTCCTCGAGCTCGTCGCTTCCCGGCGGGGTGGCGAACGATATGTCTTCCTCGCCGCGGAGGTACGCGACGGCTTCCGCGAGGTGACGAACGGGAATGGCATCGATTCCGGCGAGCGCCGCCTCGGAAGCGGATTCGGCGGCGCAAAGGAGAAGCGTCAGGCCGGCCCGGCGGGCACCCTCGGCGACGGCGATGGTTCCCGCGACGGGGCGTATGCGGCCGTCGAGCGAGAGTTCACCCACGCAGGCATGCTCGAGTAGGCGGGCGGGCGGGAGCTGGTGCGAGCCGGCGAGGAGAGCGAGGGCGATCGGGAGGTCGAACCCCGATCCCTCCTTGCGCAGCGCAGCAGGTGCGAGGTTGACGGTGATCCTGTGCCTCGCGGGCCAGGGCAGCATCGCGTTGACGATGCCGCTGCGCACCCGGTGCTTGGCCTCCTGGCAGGCGCGATCGGCGAGCCCGACGATGGAGAACGCGGGCAAATCGGCGGAGACCAGGTGCGCTTCGACGTCAACCCGGCGCGGGTCGAGCCCGACGACGGCAGCGGTGACGGCTCGAACAACCACTCCTCCGACGCTACGTCGGAACCCGTGCCGTGTCTGCGCCGTGTCTGTGCCGAAGGCGAACGGCCACGTCGTTCAGGGACGGCGCTCAGCGCGCCGCTGCAACGAGAATCGACTCGTAGTACTCGCCCGCGCGCCTCCCGGTACGACGATTGACGTGCCGTTCGTGACGGTCGACGAGGCGCAAGCCCGCCCGCTGCAGAATCTCGGGATAGAGACCGCGGCGGTCGTTGACGACGATGCACATCCTCCCCCCGAGCACGAGAGCCGAGCGGGCGTTCTCGAGCGCCAGCGCAATCCCACCGACGTACTCCTCGATCGCTGCGCGCCCGGTGCCTCGGGCGGGCCGACCGAGCTCGAGATCGCGCCGCTCGTCGACACCGAGAAGTTCGTACGCGTACCGGTGCTGTTCGTGGTAGTCGATCAGCCCGGGATAGGGCGGAGAGGTGACGACACCGTCATATGGGCCCCCGAGATCGATCACGCGGGCGTCGCCGTGCAACATCCGCGCGATGCGCCCGCCGGCTCTTGCGGCACCGAACGCCTCGATCCGCTCGAGCGTATCGAGCGTGTAGCGCAAGAGGAACCTGCGTGCTGCTTCGACCGGTCTGCACTCACGCCGATGCTTGAAGCACCAGTACGGCTCGAGTTGGGGCTCTCGCGGGAAGTCGAGGTCGAAATGGACCGTTCTCCGGGCAGATCGAGCAGAACGGGCGAGCACCACGCGGAGCACGTCAGTCGAGCCGACCTGTTCGACGAGGGAGCGGAAATGAAGGAGTTCCTCTGCCGCCGCCGGCGCGTACCACGCGCGCACGTAGGCAGACGCATCGCGCGGGTACCGTCCGCACGGCTCGAATCCCTCCACCTCGGCATGTGCCCAGAGCAGGTCCCGTCGTAACGCGTCGAGGTTGTACGGCCGCGTCTTTACTCTCACGAGCAGTGCGTTGAAGCCTGCGATGTCGACCCCGGTGGCGTCATAGCCCGACTCGAGGGCCTGCACCAGCGTCGTGCCGGAGCCGGCAAACGGGTCGAGAACCCGGCCGCCCGGCGGAACGTGCCGCTCGAGCAGTGTCTCGACGAGCTGCGGGATGAACTTCCCGAGGTATGGATGCAGCCGGTGAACATGCTTCGTCCGCTCGCGCTCGGGCAGCGTCGCCTCAGACCATGACAACTCGAGATCGTGCGCCCGGTAGAGCGCTTCCTGGGTGGCTGCCACGGCGATCGGTTTCGCCGCGTGTGTCCCGTCTCCTCGCGGATCGTCCCGCTACTCGTCGGTCAGGGCCGAGGAAAAGCGGGCCAGGCGCCCCTGTTCGACCGTAATCACCTCGAATCCGACCCGAATGTTCGGCGCCTGCGGATTGCGAGCGAGCCACACCTGGGCAGCACGACGGACTCGGCGGCGCTTCTCGGCGTCGATTGCGCCGACGGCTCCGCCGAAGCCCTCCGTCCGGCGCTCTTTCACCTCCACGAACGTGAGATCACGTCCGCGCCGTACGATCAGGTCGAGCTCGTTGCGGCCGGCCCTGACGTTCGCCCCGATGATCCGATAACCGCGCAGGCGATAGTGCCAGAGCGCTCGTCGCTCTCCTCTGTTCACGCAGCCGCGGGCTCGGGCTCGTAGCACTTGGCCGCGTACGACAGTCTGTGCTGCGCGCACGGCCCGTGTGTGCGCACAGCGGTCGAGTGTCCGGGGGTGATGTAGCCGACGTGTCGCGAGAACCCGTACAGGGGGTAGAGCGAATCGAGCCGACGCATGATCCTGTCGCGGGTCACCTTGGCCACGATCGAGGCTGCCGCGACGGCGGCGCTTCGCGTATCGCCGTCGACGACAGCACGGTGTGCGGGCGCAAGCGGCCCGAGCCGGAACCCGTCCACCAGGCACACGTCCGCCCAGGGCGAAAGGTCGGTGAGCACAGCGCCGAGCGCCCAGAGGTTCGAGCGGTGGAGGCCGTTCCTGTCGATGTCACAGGCCGGGATGATGCGCACCGATATGCGCGCCGCCGCGTCGATGACGGCTCGGAGGAGCCGCTCGCGTACCTCGGAATCGACCTGCTTCGAGTCGTTCAGCAGGGCGAGCGCTCGCGTTCGCCGGCCGTGCAGCGTGGCGTAGTCGAAGAGAACGCCGGCCACGACGAGCGGCCCTGCGAGCGAGCCCCGACCCGCCTCGTCGGCACCGGCAACGAAGCGCACCCCTAGACGCCGGTCGTACCTGAGGAGTCGCTGCCCGGGCGGAGAGCTCATGGCCCGAGGATATCGCCCGCAGCGGAACGTGTTCGTGCCGCGTTCGGGCCGAGTTCGGAACGACGGGCCGGCGCGTTACGACTAGCGCAGCTCGCGGATACGCGCCTTCTTGCCGACGCGGCCGCGGAGGTAATAGAGCTTCGCGCGATTGACGTCGCCGACCATCGCGACCTCGAGCTTCTCGATCTTTGGCGAGTGGAGTGGAAACGTGCGCTCGACACCGACGCCGAACGACTGCTTCCGGACGGTGAACGTCTCACGCGCGCCCGACCCGTGCCGCTTGATCACAACACCCTCGAACACCTGCACGCGCTGGCGGGTGCCCTCGATCACCTTGAAGTGGACGCGCACGGTGTCCCCGGCCTTGAAGACCGGGACCTGGCGCAACTGCGCCTGCTCGATGCTCTGGATGATCGTGCTCATGGGAAGAGGAGGCCTGTGGGCCGGGTGGAGAGTGTACCGGAAGCGCCGCCGGGCCTGACCTGACGAGCGAAACGGAGGTCCCGGGAGCCGTAGGCTCCGGCTTCAGGGATCCTTGCGATCAGGAATCCCCGCTCGGGCAATCCTGATCTGCGGGCTAATGAAGACTCACCCGATTCGGCGGCCAGTAGGTTGCGAAGACCTTCCCGATCAGGTTCTTTCGCGGAACCGTGCCCCACATGCGCGAGTCGCACGATTGCGACCGGTTGTCGCCCATCATGAAGTAGTTCCCGGGCTTGACCCGAACCGGCCCGAAAGCCTGCGTTGCGCCGCGGCGCGCCTTCTCGACGTACGGCTCGTTCAGGGGCCGCCCGTTGATATAGACGTAGCCGTCACCGGCGCGGAGCCGCAGCTCCACGACGTCGCCGGGAAGCCCGATCAGGCGCTTCACGAAGGTACCCCCTGCGCCGCATTTCACCTGAGCTGCGGACGGGGTCTTGAAAACGATGATCTCGCCGCGACGTGGATCGCGCAGCCGGTAGAGGAACCTGTTGGCGAGCACACGGTCGGAAAAGCGAGCCTCGCAACCGATCGCGGGTTGGGCGCAATGCAACGTCGGTTCCATGGACGACGACGGAATGCGGTACGGGTTGACGACGAACGCCTTGACCAACAGGACGATCGCGACCGCGCCGACGATCGTGACGATCCAGTCGATCGTAACCCGAAGCGGGTTCGGCAGGCCGCGTGTGAGCCGGTCGACAGGGTTCCGCGAGTGTCGGTGGCCGTGGCGGGGTCGCGCCGACGCGTCGGGCACCGGCGCCGCAGGCATCGGCTCGAGTGTCGCAACCGAGGGCTCACGCGACGGCCGCGCCTGGTCCTCGGCAGCGTCACTGCCGTCGCTCGAGGGAGGGGACGCTCGGCCGGTGGAGGCGGGCGGGGGCTCTGGCAGCGCGTGCTCCGTGTCCCCGGAGCGGTCTTCGACGTCGCTCACACGACACTCCGGGCGCGACTCTGCTCGACCCGCCAGTCGTCGATCCGGGCGTGATTGCCCGAAAGGAGCACATCCGGCACCTGCCAGCCGCGAAACGCCGCCGGCCGCGTGTACTGCGGGTATTCGATACCGCCGGCGAGCGAAGCGCTGAAGCTCTCGTTCTCGCCGGAACCTGCCGCGAGAGCCCCCGGCAGCCGCCTCGCAATTGCGTCGACGAGCACCATCGCCGGCAACTCGCCACCGGAGAGGACGTAGGGACCGATCGAGATCGCGTCCGTGCAGAGGTGGTCGACGATTCGGGCGTCGAACCCCTCGAACCGCGACGAGAGCAGGGCGACAGCAGGCTCTGAAGCAAGCTCCTCGACGAGCGCCTGGTCGAGTTGTCGCCCCTGCGGAGTGAGGGCGATCAGACGACCCGGAGGATGAGCGCCGTAGACCGCCTCGAGCGCCGCGGCGACGACGTCGACGCGCAATACCATTCCGGCGCCGCCGCCGTACGGCGAGTCGTCGACCTGGCCGGCGCGCAACGGCGTCGTCTCCCGATAGTTGAAGAGCCGAAGCTCGAGTTCCGTCCCGAGTACGGTGGCGACCGGCTTCTGCTCGGTCAGCCAGCCGAATGCATGTGGGACCTGGGTAAAGACGTCGAGGCGCACCGGGCCAGGGTATCGGTCAGGTGATGAAGCCCGGGTTGAGAAGGACGATGCCCCCGGCTCTGTCGATCGATTGGATCGCATCCTCGATCATCGGCACTAGGGTGCCGTCGTCGAGTTCGAGATTGTCGTTGGCCGGCCCCGGGAGCACGTCGTGCACGGTCCCGAGCACTCGCCCTCCGACCTCTTCGACCCGGAGGCCGATGATCTCGAACGTGTAGAACTCGCCCTCGGGGAGGGTTGGTAGATCGGCTCGAAGGATCGTCAACGTTTCCCCCCGCTGGACAGACCGGTCGAGGCGGATCGCGTACCGACCACGACCCACACGGCGAGAGACGGTGACCGTCGCCGGTATTCCGTTCACGTGGAGCACGGCGCCGACGACGTACCGGCTCGCGTCGTTACTTCCCCGCTCGACGACGAACGCGCCGTCGAGCCCGTGTGGACGGCCGACACGACCGACCGGCACGAACGAATCGTCCGCGGTCAGTCGGCGATCTCCAAGACGACGCGACGTTCGCTGCGCGCACCGCTCGCGCGAACGAGTGTACGAAGCGCACGGGCGATCCTGCCCTGCCGCCCGATCACCTTGCCGACGTCGTCGGGGGCGACATGGAGGCGGAGGACGATCACGTCGTCTCGCTCGACCGTCTCGACGCTGACCGCGCTCGGGTCGTCGACCAGGTGTTGTGCGATCCAGGCGAGAAGCTCGGCCACTGGTCTAGGCGCTGATGCCGGCTGCCTTGATCAGCTTCGCGACCGGGTCGCTCGGCTGAGCCCCCTTGGCGAGCCAGTCCTTGACCTTGGCCTCGTCGAGCTCGATCGTCGACGGGTCGGTCTGGGGGTTGTAGCGCCCCACGATCTCGATGAAGCGACCGTCGCGCGGAGAGCGCGAGTCGGCGACAACAACTCGGTAGATCGGGTTCTTCTTCGAGCCGATCCGAGTCAATCTCATGCGAACAGCCATTCTCCTCCTTCGTGCGTTTCCTGTTTGACTGGGATTGTGCCGATCATCGGCGAGGCTTGCCGCCGGTCAGCTCGGGCGGCAACGTCGGCAGCTTCCCTTTGCCGAACTGCTTCATCATCTTCTGCATCTGCTTTCGGGCAGCGAGCAGCTTGTTGACATCATCGATCGTGGTACCGCTACCGGCCGCGATCCGGCGGCGGCGCGGCCCGTTGATCAGGTGCGGCACACGCCGCTCGTGAGGTGTCATCGATAGCACGATGGCCTCCACGCGTGCCATCTGCTTCTCGTCGATGTCGAGCCCGTCGAGCTGCTGCCCCATGCCGGGTAGCAGTTTCAGGACGCCCTTGACTGGACCCATTCGCCGCAGCATCCGATAGCTCTGGAGAAAGTCGTCGAAGGTGAACTCACCGGCGCGCATCCTGCGCTCCATCTCGGCCTGTTCGTCCTCCGCAACCACAGCCTCGGCCTTCTCGATCAACGTCAGTACGTCGCCCATCCCGAGGATCCGCGAAGCCATCCGGTCGGGGTGGAATACCTCGAGCTGGTCGAGCTTCTCGCCGACCGACGCGAACTTGACGGGCTTGCCGGTGATCGCCTTGACCGACAGCGCTGCCCCGCCGCGGGCATCGCCGTCGAGCTTCGTGAGCACGACGCCGTCGAATGCGATGCGCTCCTGGAACGCCTCGGCGACGTTGACGGCTTCCTGGCCCGTCATCGCGTCGAGGACGAGGAGGACGTTGAGCGGCTTGACGGCGTCACGAACCCGCGCGAGCTCCTCCATGAGCGCTTCGTCGACATTGAGTCGGCCGGCGGTGTCGACGATGACCACGTCGAGGCCGTCTGCCTTTGCGCGATCGAGGCCCTCCGCTGCGGCGCGTACGGGGTCCTGCGTGTCGGTGCGATAGACGGGGATCGAGATCTGCTTGCCGAGCTGCTCGAGTTGATCGATCGCAGCGGGCCGTTGCAGGTCGGCCGCGACGAGTCCCGGCCGCTTGCCCTGTCGGCGCAGGTGGAGGGCGAGCTTGGCAGATGCAGTCGTCTTGCCCGAGCCCTGGAGCCCGGTCATCAGGATGACCGTCGGCGGCCGTCCGAAGGCGAGCTGCGAGTCCCCGGAGCCCATCAGCTCGGCGAGGTGGTCGTGTACGAGCTTGACGACCTGCTGACCCGCGTTGAGCCCTGAGAGGATGTCCTCCCCGAGAGCCGCTGCCTTTACGCCGGCGACGAAGTCCTTGACGACCTGAAAGTTGACGTCCGCCTCGAGCAACGCGAGGCGGATCTCGCGCATCGCCTTGTTGACGGCCTCCTCGTCCAACCGCTTGGCGCGGCCGAGATCACCCAGGGTCGCCTGGAGCCGGTCTGAGAGGGCGTCGAACACGGCTGTGAAGTGTACGGACGCGCGACCCGATCTACCGCGAACGGCGCGGCGAGACGGGTCAGCGAGAGACGAGGGCTCGGGCGAACTCGCCGGGGTCGAACGGTCGCAGATCGTCGAGAGCCTCACCCACGCCGACCAGTTTCACGGGCAGGCCGAGCTCGTACGCGATCGCGACGGCGACCCCACCTCTGGCCGATCCATCGAGCTTCGTCAGCGCGACTCCGGTAACACCGGCCACCTCGCCGAACAGGCGGGCCTGCTGAAGGCCGTTCTGGCCCGTCGTCGCGTCAACGACGAGGAGGGTCTCGTGCGGCGCACCGTCGATCCGACCCTCGATCACGCGCCTGACCTTGGCGAGCTCGTCCATCAGGTTCGATTGTGTGTGGAGGCGGCCGGCGGTGTCGACGATCACGACGTCGCGACCCCGTGCCCGCCCAGCCTCGACCGCGTCGAAGGCAACCGCAGCGGGATCGCCACCCGTCGGCGCACCGACGAAGTCCGCGCCGGCCCGTTCGGCCCAGATCTCGAGCTGCTCCTCGGCGGCGGCCCGAAAGGTGTCCCCTGCCCCGACGAGAACGGTACGACCATGTTCGCGCAGTTTCTGCGCGAGCTTGCCGACGGTCGTCGTCTTGCCGGTGCCGTTGACGCCCACGACGAGAATCACCGTCGGCTTCGCTTCGAGATCGAGCGTCGGCGCGGGGCCGAACAGCTGCTCGATCTCTTCGGCGAGCGCGTCACCGAGGTCGGCCAGCTCCCCTCGCGCCTCGAGTCGCCGCACGATCTCCGCCGTTGCGCGAACGCCTACGTCACCGTGAATGAGCGCCTCCTCGAGCCGCTCCCACGCCTGTTCGTCGCCCGCGTCGAACGTACCCGCGGCGATCTCGGCGGTCAGGGCACGACGGCTCTTCGCAAGCGACTCGCGAAGCCGGCCGAAGAACCCTGCCCGCTCGGGCTCGTCCGCGGCGGTCGGTTCGTCACCGAAGAGCTCTGCCCAGGTTCTCGACACGGGCGGAACGCTACCGGCGGCGTCGAGCCACGTCAGGCGGAAGCGACAGCGTGATCGCGCGCGTGCTGCGGCAGACGCCGGGAGACGACCTGCGACACCCCGTCGCCTCCCATCGTGACCCCGTAGAGGACGTCGGCAGCTTCCATCGTGCGCTTCTGATGGGTGATCACGATGAACTGCGCCCGGTCGGAGTATCGGCGCAAGAGCTCGACGAACCGCGTGACGTTCGCGTCGTCGAGGGCCGCCTCCACCTCGTCGAGGAGGTAGAACGGGCATGGCTTCGCAAGGAAGAGGGCGAAGAGGAACGAGATCGCCCCGAGAGCCTTCTCGCCGCCCGACAGCAGGGAAAGGCGGGTGATCCTCTTTCCCGCCGGCCGGAGCTCGACCTCGACGCCGGCCTCGGGCTCACCGCCGTCGCCCTCCTCGTCCGGCTCGACCAGGCGCAGCCGGCCTTCGCCACCCGGGAAGAGCGTGGCGGAGACCTCCTCGAAGTTCCGTGCCACCGTCTCGAACGTGTCGGTGAAGCGCCGCTGCACGGTCTCTGCGAGCTCCTCACGGAGCTTCGAGATCTCGGCAAGCGACGCCTCGAGATCCTGACGCTGCAGTGCGAGCTCCTCGAGGCGCTCCTTCTCCGCTTCGTACTCTTCCTTGGCGAGTGGGTTGACCTGCCCGAGCGCCTCGCGTCGGGCGTCGAGCCGCTCGGTCCGAGCCGCCAGCTCGGTGCGATCGTCGCCTTCAGCCGGTTCGTGTGAACCTGCGTCGTCGAATCGCCGCCTGGCCTCGTTGCTCTCGGCGTCGAGGCGCGCGAGCTCCACCTGAACGAGTGTCGCGCGCTCCGTTGCCTCGTCCGTCTGCTGCCGCACCGCGACCTCCTCGGCGCCGAGTCGACGCAGCTCTTCACCGAGAGCAGCCGTACGCTCCGCACCGGCATCGACGCGGGCCCGGACAGGCGCCTCGAGTCGCGCGGCCAGAGTTCCGGCGCGCTCCAGTCCGGCACCGAGAACGCCCACGGCATCGAGAAGCCTGACGAGCATGTCGGGGTCGAGCGCCGACTTTCGCGGCGCCCGCTCGAGAAGCGAGGCGTCTGCGGCATGGGCTCGGTCGGAGGCCTCGACGGCACGGGCCGCCGCGCCCTCGGCAAGCGCCAGCAGCGACGCGGCTTCGCCGATGAGCTGCTCGCGCGATGCTGACGTCTCCGGAGGAAGTTCGTCGAGGTTGCCGCCGAGCCGAGCAACGACGACCTCGGCTACCTGCGCCCGCTCGACCGCGTCCGCGGCCTCACGGGCCGTCTCGGCCTCGAGCGCGGAGAGGCGCCGCAACTCGGCGCCGAGCTCGCCCGCCTGTTGCGCGCCGATCGTGAGGCGCGCCGCGAGAGGTTCCTCGAGGCACGTCGCAGCATCTCGCGCCCGACCGAGCGCCGCTTCGAGCCCGGCAGCGAGGTCCAGGAGCCGACCGACGAACGTCGGATCCACGTTGCGCTCCCGCAGATGAGCGACGACCGCGAACGCCTCCTCCGCCGACACCGCTGCCCGGGCCGCCTCGTCGGCCGCGTGCGCAGCGCTCGCCGCGCGGCCGGAGAGTTCGTCGGCCTCGTCGGCGAGCGCGCGACGACGAGCGTCCATCTCGAGTAGCACCGCCTCGGCGGTTTCGCCCGCAAACCAGAGCTCACCTCGCTCGGCGTCGTAGCCGTGACCCTCAGCGGTGATCACCGTTCCGTGAGTGGCGTCGAGCAGCCTTTCCCCCGGGACGAGCCAGACGCCGTCGAGCAGGCGAAGAGCGGCCGGGTCGCCGGCCACGAGAGAGCGGAGCGGTTGGGCGTCCTTGACGGGTGGTGCGGTGGCGGGAGCGGGGTCGCGATCGACGACCACGGTCAGGCTGCCGAGCCCGTCCCGGCGGATCCTTTCGACCAGCTCGAGCCCGCGCCGCGCATCGCGAGCGAGCACCGCGGAAGCGCGCCACGCAAGAGCCGCTGCGACGGCGCGCTCGGCACCGGGTTCCGCCTCGAGGGCCGAAAGCGCCAGCGTCTCCCCGGCGACCGCGAGCGCGCTCGCTGCCGGAGGGATACCCTCTCGCTCCGCTATCGAACGCTCGAGCGCCTGCAGCCGCTCATGAGCCGATCGCGACCGTTCCGCCACGTCGTCACGCTCCGTGGCCGCGGCACGTGCTGCGGCAGCCGCGTTGTTGGCTCGTCCCTCGAGCTCGGCCGGTGTGAGTCCCCCGTGACGGGCAATCGCTCGGGCCTCGTCGAGGTCACGCGAAAGCGTCTCGACCAGGGTCGCGGTCGATTCCAGGCGCAGGCCGATGCGCTCGCGAGCTGCGCCAAGGGCGACAAGACGACGGTTGGCGCCGTCCTGACCGCCCGTCGCGTCGGCGAGAGCAGTCTCCACACCGCCGCGCTCGTACCGCAATTCGGCGAGCCTCGACTCGGCGCTCGTGGAAAGGTGGCGTTCGTAGGCCGCGACGCGGGAGTGCGCAAGGCGCGCCCGCTCCGCCGCCTGGCCGTGAGCCTCGGCCGCATCGCGCGCGACAGCAGCAGCAGCCCGACCCGCATCCTCGAGTCGCTGCACCGCCTCGTCACCGCGGTCCGCGAACGCACGCTCGGCCTCTGCGAGGTCCTCCCGCAGGCGCTCCTCCAGCCCCGCCGTCGATTCACGCCGCAGCACCAATCTCTCGCCGGCACCCTGCAGGCGGTAAAGGGCGGCAAGAGCCGTCTCCCGGCCGCCGGCCGCGTCCGATAGCTCGTCCTCGGCCTGCCGACGCTCCTCGAGAAGTGCGGTCAGCTTCTCTTGCGCACTGCGGCGAGCGATCGCGACCGCGTCGCGACGCGCTTCTGCATCGGCTCGGCGTTCAGCCACCGCCGCGAGATCGAGTTGCGCGATCCTCGCTCGGAGCGAGGCGATCTCGACCGCGAGCTTCTCGGCGCGCTCGGCCGCCGTCGCCTGAAGAGCCAACGGTCGCAGCCGCTTTCGCACCTCCTCCTCAACGTCCTTGGCCCGTTCGACCTGCGTCGCGACACGGGCGAGCTTGAGCTCGGCCCGATGCTTGCGCCGCTTGAACTTGCCGAGCCCGGCCGCCTCCTCGACGAGGTGCCGTCGGTCCGAGGGCTTCGAGGCGAGCACGGCGTCGACCTTGCCCTGGGACACGATCGAGTGCATCGACCCGCCAAGACCGACATCGGCAAGCAACTCGACGAGGTCGGTGCGGCGGACGGGCGCCTTGTTGACGAGGTACTGGCCCTCGCCGCCGCGCACCAGGCGGCGTGTGATCGCGATCTCGTTGTAGTCGACCTCGTCACCGAAGCCTCCGTCCTCGTTGTCGAAGACGAGCTCGACCTCGCAGTGGTCGGCAGCCGGCCTGGTCGACGAGCCGCCGAAGAGGACGTCGTCTGGCTTCTCAGCGCGGAGTTCCGAGGGCGTCAGCGATCCTGCCGCCCACACGATCGCATCGGCGACGTTCGACTTGCCGGAGCCGTTCGGCCCGACGACGACGGCCACTCCCGGCTCGAGCTTCAACTCGAGGGGGTCGACGAACGACTTGAAGCCGCGAATCCTGATGGACTGAAGGTGCACTCACGGCAACGCTAACGACACTCGCGGACGACGGACGCCGGGGTCGAGGCCCGCGGTCGGGGTGCGCTGCTCCCTCCCGCAGGATCGAAAGATCCGTGAGCGCGGATCCTTCGAACGAACGCACGATCCGTGAAGGGCAGCCGACCCGCCGGTCGTTTTCCCGGGGGTGCCTCCGGAGGTCCACGGGCCGAGTGATCCTTCTCGCCTTCCGGCGCGAATACAGTCCCGAGATGATTTCGTCTCCCCGGCTGCTGCTCGTCGTCGGGGCGCTCGGTGCGAGCGCCGCGATCGTGTTCTCGCTCCCATTCGTGCCGCTGCCTCCGAAGCGGAAGGCCACCCCGGCGTGATCGCCGATCGCGTCGTCGCCGGCGGGTTGCTCCCCGACCCGTTGCTGCGCCTCGCGATCGCGCAGCACTGCCGCTTGCGCTTGCGTCGTGAGCGGAGACGGGGGCTCGACGCACTCGAGGACATGGTCGCGGCAATGTCCGACGGGCCGATCGCGGTCGAGACGGCCGCGGCGAACGACCAGCACTACGGATTGCCGGAGCAGTTCTTCGGGCTCACGCTCGGACCACGGCGGAAGTACTCGGGCTGCTTCTGGGGGACGGGTGTCCAAACGCTCGCCGACGCAGAGGAGACGATGCTCGAGCTCACCTGCGCCAGGGCCGGCATCGAGGACGGCATGGACGTACTCGATCTCGGCTGCGGTTGGGGCTCGCTCTCCGGATGGATCGCAGAGCGGTACCCCTCGTGCCGCGTGCTCGCCGTGTCCAACTCGAAGCCGCAGAAGGCGTTCGTCGACGGACTCGGGCACGCGAGTGTCGAGGTCGTGACCGTCGATATCAACGCCTTCGAGACCGACCGACGGTTCGACCGGGTCGTTTCCGTCGAGATGTTCGAGCACATGCGCAACTGGCACGCGCTCCTCCACGGCGTGCGCGACGTGCTGCATCCAGGCGGGAAGCTGTTCGTCCACGTCTTCTCCCACGTGCGCCATCCCTACGCGTTCGAGCGATCGTGGATGGGTCGACGCTTCTTCACGGGCGGGGTCATGCCCTCCGACGACCTGCTGCTCCGGTTCACGGACGACCTCGTCGTGCGCGACCACTGGCGGGTCGGCGGCGAGCATTACGCGAGGACGGCAGGCGCCTGGCTCGAGAATCTCGACGCGAACCGCCCGGAGGCGCTCGCGATCCTCGGTTCGCACGCAAGGCTGAACGAGTGGCGAGCGTTCTTTCTCTCCTGCGCGGAATTGTTCGGTTACGCGGGTGGAACGGAGTGGATCGTCAGCCACTACCTGCTCGAGCCGCGTTGAACGTCCGCCCGGCTCGGATCCGCCGGCGTGGATCCTTGGATCGCACGCAAGATCCCTGAAAGGGCCGGCCCGCCGGCCCGCCCTGGCCCGAGGCTCATACGGACGGCTGATGTCGCCGGGTCACATGTCCGCGGCCATGATCCCCATCGCCTGGAGCGCCTGACGGGCTGCTTCCTGCTCGGCGGCCTTCTTCGTCGAGCCCCTGCCGATCCCGACCTGTTCGTCGGCGATCCGCGCCACGCACACGAAGCGGCGTTCGTGTGGCGGCCCCTCGACATCGATCACCTCGTACTGCACCTGGTTGCCGGAGCGCGCGAGCGCTTCTTGTAGCTCGGTCTTGTTGTCGACATGACCCGTGCGCGCGAACTCGATCCTCGCGTCGAAGGCCTCGACGACGGCCTGTTCGACCTCCTCGAAGCCGTGCTCGAGGTACACCGCCGCGATCGCCGCCTCGAGCAATGCTGCGAGGACGTTGCGGCTCTGGGAGATCCGGCCGAGCTCCGCCCCCGGAACGTCTTGCGCCTGTTGCAGGAGAAAACGGACGAGATCGAGCTCCTTCGCCACCGCTGCACAGCTGTGACGGGAAACGACGTGTGCCCTGATCTTGGCGAGACGCCCTTCGGATGCGTCGGGGAAGCGATCGTACAGTGCTCTCGCGATTGCGAGCTCGAGCACCGAATCGCCGAGAAACTCCAGGCGCTCGTACGACGACGCCCGATCCGGCGCCCACGACGTGTGGGTGAACACGTGATCGCGCCGCTCGGGAGGAAGGGCCTCGATCAGGCGCGCAAGCGCGCGCCCCTCCCCCGAGCGGTCGGTCTTACTGGTGCGCGACGACGTAGTCGACAGCCTGGCCGACGGTCGTGATCTTCTGCGCGTCCTCGTCCGAGATCTTGATTCCGAACTGATCCTCGAGCTCCATGATCAGCTCGACCAGATCGAGGGAGTCAGCATCGAGGTCCTCCTGGAACGAGGCCTCCTCCGAGAGCTCGCCGTCGTCGACCCCGAGCTGCTCGCTGAGGACCGACTTGACGCGCTCGGCTACTTCTTCACGGGACAGTGCCACTGTTCTTCAACCTCTCGTTGTGCCGGACGGGTTCGTGGAGCGCGACGACTCTACCACGCGCCCCGGAAGAGTCTCCCGCAAGCGGCTGACGATGTCGTGGTCGATCCCACGCGCAGCCAGCCGAATCGCGTTGGCGATCGCGACCCGGGAGCTGGAGCCGTGCGCGATGACGACGATTCCGCGGAGCCCCAGGAGATAGCCGCCCCCGGTCGTCTCGGGATCCAGCCGCGCCCGAAGGCTCCTCGCGGCCGGCCGGATCAGGAAGCCGCCGAGCTTCCCCCGGGTGGTGGCCTCGACCTCAGAGCGGAGAGCGATGAGGAGGTTGCGGATCGTGCCCTCGAGCGTCTTCAGTGCAACGTTGCCGGTGAAGCCGTCGCACACGATCACGTCTGTCTCGCCCTCGAGGAGTGCACGTCCCTCCACGTTGCCCTCGAAGCGCAGCGAGCTCGCTGCGAGAAGCGCATGCGCGTCGAGGGTCAACTGGTTCCCCTTCTCGGGCTCTTCACCGATCGACAGGAGACGGACGCGCGGCGTCGAGATGCCCAGCACCTCCTCGGCAAAGATCGCCCCCATGTGACCGTACTGGAGCAGATGCTCCGGCCGCGCGTCCGCGCCCGCTCCCGCGTCGATCAGGACCGACGGCCCGTGGTCCGTGGGGATGACGACTGCGATCCCGGGCCGGAAGACGCCGTTCAGGCGCCGGATGTGGAGGAGGCTCGCCGCGAGCACGGCGCCGGTGTTCCCGGCCGAGACGACGGCATCGGCCTCGCCATCCGCAACGGCGCGGACCGCCCGAACGAGTGAGGAGTCGGGCTTGCCGCGGACGGCCTCTGCGGGCTTGTCGTCCATCTCGACCGTCTCGCTCGTGACGACGTGATCGAGACCGTGCGTCTCCAGGTCCGCCGGGCCGTAGATGACCGGTCTGATCTTCCCGGTTGCGGCTGCGACCGCGCCGTCGACTATCTCGCCCGGGGGATGGTCGCCGCCGAGGGCGTCCACAGCGACCCGGAGGCGCATGCTCGTTACGGCGCGGGTGTTCCGAGCGGCTGGATGTCGCGGCCCCGGTACGTCTTGCACGTCGGGCAAGCATGGTGTGCACGCGTCGGCGAACCGCAGTTCGGGCACACGTTGACGCTCGGCGCGGCGATGCCGTGCTGGGCTCGGCGCTTATCGCGACGGGCCTTCGAGGTCTTTCGCTTGGGGACAGCCATGGGCGGCCGCAGAGTCTACCGGAAGCCGAGGCACGAGGGGCACGTGGCGGGTGATGTGCGCACTGCCCTCCGTACAGCGCCAGTTACGCCTCAGGGCGTGAGGAGCGCTCCGAGAGCCCGGGGCCGGATATCGAGCCCGGATAGCGCCTCGAGCGGTACCCAGACCGGCTCGTGAGTACCGTTTCGTTCTCGCTCACGGTCCGTCAGCAGGGCGTGATCCGGCCAGCTTCCCGTCCCGAAGCTTCCGCCGACGATCCACGCATCGTAGTAGAGGAAGATCGTGCCACCGAACGACTCCTGGTGCACGAGCGGTCCGAGCTCGACCTCGACACCGAGCTCCTCGACCGCCTCCCGGCGGGCCGCCTCCTCCGGGGACTCTCCCTCTTCGACGCCTCCACCCGGGAAGAGGTAGTACGTGTGGCCGTCGCGCACACGCTGGATCAGCGCGACTTTGCCGTGCTCGACGAGAACGATACGGGCTCGCGGAGAGAGCGTGTTCATTCCTCGCGCAACGCCTCGAGCGCCGCCCAGCGTGGATCGGCCACCGTTTCGTGATGACCGTGCGGCTCGTCGTTCAGGTCCTTGCCACAGACCGGGCAGAGCCCGGCACAGTCTCCCCGACAGAGAATCTGGTCGGGGAGCGCCGTGGCGATCGAGTCGCGTGCCCACTGGGAGAGCTGAAGCTCTCCGTCGACGACGTACTCCGACCGGAGATCGTCCGGGGCGTTCTCCGCCGTCGCGTGATACTCACGGGCGTCGACCGTCACGTCGACGACGGCGTCCTCCAGGCAGCGCATACAGGGCCCGTGGAGGCGCGTCCGGAACGACAGGCCGAACACGTCTCCGCTCGTGGCCCGCTGGGCCTCGAACGCCGCCTCGGTCTCGGCCGGAACGGGCAGGTACCGTTCGCCGCCGAGGTCGAACGGCTGAAGCGCAACCATGACAGCCTCGCGGTGCTCCTCCCCGAGGCGGAGTCGGAGGCGGCGGAGAGGGTAAGTCGTCATCGGATCAGCGTAGCCTGCGGTAGCGTTCGATTCGAACGATCAGCGAGCCGGTTTGATCGGGGCAGGCGCAGGGCGCCGCGCCGTTACACGTACGAGTCGTCGTCAGCTGCCGAGCCGACCGGGTCGATCGGCCCGATTCCCGACATGACCGTCTCCTGCGAGCGCTCGTGCAGCCTTTCGCGGCCGCGCCGAACAGCGACGAGGAACTTGTCGAGGTTGACCTCGAGCGTCGAGAGGATCCCGTCGGCCCAATCCTCCATTTCGAGTCGCGTCTCCCGAGCCTGCCGGCGCGCATCGTCGACGATGTCCTGTGCCTGTCGCTCGGCGAGCTTCACGATCTCAGTTTGCGACGCCTCGCGCACCGCCTGCTCGCGCGCCTCGCCGACCAGTCGATCACACTCGCGCTTCGCCTCGGCAAGCATCTCCTGGCGTTCCTTGACGATCCAACGGGCCTGCTTGATCTCCTCGGGAATCGTGGCGCGCATCTGATCGAGGATGTCGTAGATCTCCTCGCGATCGATGCGCACCTGGTCGGTGAGAGGCACCGCTTTCGCGTTGTGTACGAGATCGTCGAGCTTGTCGATGAGTACGAGTACGTCCATGGTCGGATCTTACTCCTGAGGGCTCAGCGGGGCGCCGGGTCGACCGTTCGGAAACATCTCCCTGAATCGGCGCGCCACGGCCTCGGGCACAAGCTCGTCCACTTTTCCGCCGAAAGATGCGATCTCCTTTACGCCGCTGGACGAGATGAAGCTGTACTGCGGGCTTGACATCACGTACATCGTCTCGATCTCGGGTGCGAGCAGATGGTTGAGGCGATTCATCTGGAACTCCCACTCGAAATCGGCGATCACGCGCAGGCCTTTGACCATCGTCTTCGCATCGTGCTTGCGCGCGAAGTCGACGACGAGCTCGTGAAAGACGTCGACCGTGACGTTGTCGTGGCCTTCGAGCGCCTCCTCGAGAAAGGTGACGCGCTCCTCGACGGTGAAGAGGGTCTGCTTGTGGTGCGGCTCGCGAACGACGCCGACGACGACACGATCGAACGTCGCGGCGGCCCGTCCGATCACATCGAGGTGGCCGAGGGTGACCGGGTCGTACGAGCCTGGGCAGATAGCGGTGATCATCGGCTGAAGAGCGTAATCCGTGCCGAACCGTAGCGGCGGCTGGTGACGACAGCGAGCGGAAGCACCGGTTCCAGCTTCGCCGGCGTCTCCACCACGAGCACGCCGCCGGGTGCGAGCACCGCGGGCAACGCCCCTGCGAGGCGTGGCTCGAGATCGGGCCAGGTACCGTACGGCGGATCGACGAGCACGAGGTCGTAGGCGCGGCCCGCCCCGCGTTCCTCTCGCAACGCCTGGAAGGCATCCTTGCAGAGCAGCACGGCCCCGACCAGCTGAAGCTTCTCGAGGTTGGCGCGGATCACCACGCACGCGCCTCGATCCGATTCGACGAACACGCAGCGACGCGCGCCGCGTGACAGGGCCTCGAGGCCCATGGCACCGGATCCCGCGAAGAGATCGAGGACCGAGGTGTCGTCTACCGGGCCGACCAGGTTGAAGGCCGCTTCACGAACCCGGTCGCCGGTCGGCCGGGTGGCGGTCCCTTTCGGCGCGGCGATCCTGGCGCCGCGACGGGAACCAGCGATGATCCTCACGAGGCCCCGAGATGGTCGGCATCGAGAAGGGTCTCGACGGCGTCGCGGAGGAGGCCTTCCGCCCCAAGGGTCGCCGCCGCGGCGCGCGCTCGCTCGAGCAGATCCTGGTCCCGGCGAAGCCGTGTGAAGCGCAGGTCGGAGAGGCCCGACTGGCGGGCGCCGAGCAGTTGGCCTTCGCCACGGATCTCGAGGTCGCGTTCCGCGAGTTCGAACCCGTCCGTCGTAGCGACCATCGCCTCGAGGCGGTCATGGGCGACGTCGGTCAGTTCCTCTTTGGGACCGGAGACCAGCAGGCAGTAGGACTGCTCCGCACCGCGCCCGACCCGTCCGCGCAGCTGGTGGAGCTGGGCAAGGCCAAAGCGGTCGGCTTCCTGCACGATCATGATCGTCGCATTCGGCACGTCGACTCCGACCTCGATCACCGTGGTCGCGACGAGCACGTCGAGTTCGCCGGCCTTGAATGCGGACATGATCGACCGCCGCTCGGCCGGCTTCAACCGTCCATGCAGGCAGCCGACGCGGAATCCCCTCAGCTCCGCACGGCGCAGCCTTTCCGCCTCGTCCTCGGCGGCCCGCGCAACCGTCGTCTCGGATGCCTCGATCAAAGGGCAGACGACGTACGCCTGACGTCCGTCGCCCAGATGCCGCGTCAGGCGCTCGTACGCCTCGGAGCTGCGGTCGTCGGTGACCCAGGCGGTCACGACCGCCTTGCGGTTCGCCGGTGGAGACGAGATCTCCGACACGGACAGATCGCCGTAGACCGTGAGAGCGAGCGTTCGCGGGATCGGCGTCGCCGTCATGTGCAGAACGTGCGGGCTGCGTCCCTCGGCGAGCGCCGAGCGCTGCTCGACGCCGAAGCGATGTTGCTCGTCGACGACTGCGACCGCGAGATCGTGGAACGCGACCTCACGCTGGATCAGGGCATGAGTCCCGACGGCGATCTGGACGTCCCCCGATGCGAGAAGCTGACGCACGTTCGCGTGCTCCTTGGGGCTGAGAGCGCTCGTCAGAAGCGCCACGCGCACGCCGAGCTCCGTGCAGATGCCCTCGATGGTGAGGAAATGCTGCTCGGCAAGAACCTCCGTCGGTGCCATGAGGGCGCCCTGCCGGCCTGCTTCGACAGCGCGGAGGAGCGTGGCGAGCGCGACCACCGTCTTACCCGACCCGACGTCTCCCTGGAGCAGCCGCTGCATCGGCGTCGTCGTCGCGAGATCTCGATCGATCTCGCCGATGACACGCTCCTGATCATCGGTGAGCGTGAACGGGAGCACGTCGCGGTACCGCCGCAGAAGATCCCCCGCAGCAGGCAGAGCCTCCGCGACGAGCTGCTCTCGCTCGGCGGCGCGGCGGGCGAGAGCGAGCTGAAGCACGAGAAGCTCGTCGAAGGCGAGGCGCCGGCGGCCGAGTTCCGCTTCCTCCGGCGATCGCGGCCGATGGAGCGCGACGAGGGCGTCGGCGCGAAGCGGCAGCCGCTCCGAGGCCGCAAGCGCCGCCGGCAAGGCATCACCCTCGGCCCGAACGCGCTCCAGCGCCGCCCCCACGAGCGCGCGCAGCTGCTTCTGGGCGAGTGCACCGCTGGCCGGGTAGACCGGTGCGTAGTCGGCGGTCTCCGTGGCCTCGCCGAGGTCATAGCTCTCGACCTGAAAGCCGTAGCGGTTCGGCTTGCCGCGCAGGCGCACGCGCGTCCCGGGCACGAGCTGTGCCTCGAGCCAGGGCTGGTTGAACCACGTCGCCTTGATCTCACCGGTGCCGTCGGCGACCCGGGCCGTGAGGATGCGCAGACGGCCGCGGCCGCGCCGCGAAGTCGTACCCAGAACGACTCCCTCGATCACGGCCTCCGCCTCGCCGAAGAGGTCCCGGATCGATCGTTCGTCGATCGGTCGCTCGTAGCGGCGCGGCCGATGGGCGAGCAGGTCACCGACAGTACGGAGCCCGAGCTTCGCGAGGCGGCCACGCACCGCTGAACCCACCCGCGGAAGCGTCTCGACCCCGGCCTGGAGAAGCTCGGGGCGCGGTGCGCTCCGCGGACGGGGCCACCGAGGTGGCGGCTCCCGGCCGGCAAAGGTGACCGGGAGCCGGGTTTCTGTGAGCGCACGTGGCACCGGGACCGAGTATAGGACCGGGGCGGGTCGGCGCCGAGGCGAGCCCCTGCGAGGCGACTCCGGGTCTAGGCCCGGGCGGCGGGCAGGCGGACGACGGCCACGAGACCGCCGCCGGGTGCGTCCCGGAGCTCGATCGTGCCGCCGTCGACCTCGACGAGACGTCTCGCGATTGCGAGACCGAGACCCGACCCGCCGGAGCCGGTGCCGGCGCGCCAGAAGCGGTCGAAGGCGCGTGCTTTCTGCTCCGGGGTCATCCCGAGGCCCTCGTCGGCGACGCAGAGCTCGGCGAGCCCCCCGGTCGCCCGCGTCACGGAAACCGTGATGACGGAGCTCTCCGGCGCGTGACGCAGAGCATTCGAGACGAGATTGTCTATCACCTGGGCGACGCGATCAGGGCCGACTCGCGCCTTGACGGGCCCTGACCTTTCGAGCCGCAGGCGCACCTCCCCCGCAATCGGCAGCCAGGCGTCGATCCGGGCCGCTGCCACCTCGACGAGGTCGACGGTCTCGGCCGGGGCGGTGCCTGCGTCCGCGCGAGCCAGGGCAAGCAGCTCGTCGACGAGGCCGGAGAGGCGCTCCACCTCCGTCGCGGCGGCCGCGAGGCTCGTGCGACCGCCATCGCCGATGTGACGTTCGAGGTTCTCGAGCCGCAGCCGCAGCGCCGTGAGCGGCGTACGAAGCTCGTGCGAGGCGTCCGCGACGAACTCCGTCTGCACGGAGACGAGCCCTTCGACGCGCGCCACCATGTCGTTGAACTCCAGTGCGAGCCGTCGCAACTCGGGCGGTGCATCGGGCACCGGAGCCCGCGCCGAGAGGTCTCCCGCGCCTGCGTCCGCCGCGGCCACCTCGAGCCCGGCCAGCGGGCGCCGGATCCAGCGCGCAAAGCTGAGGCCGATGAGCGCCGCCGCCGCCAACACGACGGCGGCGATCCCGGCGAGCACGAGCCAGTAGTTGCGCACGCGCCGGTCGAGCTCGGACGTCGGATACGTGATGCGGACGGCTCCGAGGACGGTGCCGCCCGACGCGATCGGCACCGCCACGTACAGAAGGTCGTAGCCGAGCGTGCTCGAATGACGAGTCCCCGTTGCGACGTCGCCGCGCAGTGCGGCCCGGAACTCCGGCCGGGTCGCGAAGGTCCGCAGGCCGGGCGCGGGCGGCGCGGAGTCGGCGAGCGCGAGGCCCTGCCGGTTGGTGATCACGACGCGCGCCCCGGTGTCGGCGGCGTAACGGAGGCTGAGCGCCTTGATCGCCGGCAGATTCGTCGTCGGAGTGTCACCCTCGACCGTGCTCTCCGCAAGTGACGCGATCGTGACGGCGTCCCGCTCCACCTTTGCCGTCAGCTGGGCTCGCTCGCCTCGCGCGTTGATGAACCCGAGCGGCACCTCGAGCATCGCGAGGACGACGACCGCGAGCGACAGGTAGCTGATCAGCAGCCGCTGCGTCATGCGCGCAGCCGCAAGCCCACCCCGCGCACCGTCTCGATCAGCGTCGGGTCGCCGAGCTTCTTGCGCAGGGCCGCCACGTGAACGTCGACGGTCTTCGACGAGCCGTACCACGTGGTGTCCCAGACCTCGCGCAGGATCCTCCGGCGGTCGACGACGACCCCGGGCTCGGACGCGAGCAACGCGAGCAGGTCGAACTCCTTCAACGTGAGCTGTAGCTCGCGCCCGCTCATGGTCGCCCGGCGCGCAGGCACGTCGACCTGGAGTTCGCCGACGACGAGCGTCTCGCGTGCCTCATGGCGGCCCGGCGTGCGGCGTGCGACGGCGCGGATCCGCGCAACGAGCTCCCGCAAGCCGAAGGGCTTGACGACGTAGTCGTCCGCGCCGAGCTCGAGGCCGACGACGCGGTCGATCTCCTCGCCCTTCGCCGTAACCATGATGATCGGAACGTCGGAGCGCGCCCGCAGCTCGCGGCAGACCGCGAACCCGTCGATGTCGGGGAGACGGACGTCGAGCAACACGAGATCGACGGGAGGCGCGTCGAGGGCAGCCTCCCCTGTGGCGACACGTGTCACCTCGAATCCTTCGGCGCGGAGGCCTTCGACCAGCGGCTCCGCGATCGAGTCTTCGTCCTCGACGACGAGCAGATGCATGGGTTGATCGTAGGGCGCGGATCCGCCCCACGCAGGATCAATCACGAGTTCTTGCGAAGTCCTTGCCTTCTCCTGGCCCGGTCATTGCCAGAGCGGCCCTACCTTCGGGAGGCACATCTCAATCGGAGGTCTCGCAATGAACCGCAGTCGTGCACTGATCGTCTCACTCGCCGTCGGCCTCGCAGCCGTCGCTGGGGTCTTCGCACTCGGGAGCACCCTCTCCCTCGGCAACCAGGCGCACGCTTCCACGGACAAGCAGGTTGCCCAGCGCACCGCCCAGCTCAACCGCTACGAAGCATCGCTCCTGAAGGCGCTCGCGCAGAAGACGCCGGCGCTGCCGCCTGTGCCCACCGCAGCGACTGTCGCCCCGTCTACATCGAGCGCCGTGAGTGCCCCCGTCCAGAGCGCCGCTCCTGTGCGGGTCGTCTACCACCGCCCGCCACCCGTCATCGTGGTCAAGCATCGCGCGGGCGGAGAGGGAGAGCACGAGTCCGAGATCAAAGGAGCTGGACAGGATGACTGACACGAGCCATCGCCTCTACGCGGTCGTCATCGCGGTCGTCATCTTCTTCGTCAGCTGGGCAACCGTTGCCGCGAAGCCGTGGGCTACAGCGAAGCCGGACCCGCGGCTCGCGGCACTCGCACAGCGTGAGCAACGGCTGCGGACCGACGCGAAACTCGTCCAGCAGGTCGTCAACAACCGAATGGCAACGTACAAGCAGGCGTTGAGAACCCGCAACGCGCAGATCGCAGCGGCCAAGGCACAGTTCGCCGCTGCTCAGGCCCGGTCGATACAGGTGTCGCAGTCGACCGCGACGTCATCGTCGTCTTCCGGGTACGCCGCGGCGCCCAGCGTCCGCGTCGTCAACCTCCCGGCCCTCACGATCACACGAACGTCGTGATGCTTCGGCGGACGTTCAGCGCGATGGGCACGGACGTGGAGCTGCTGCTCGACGCGGAGCCCGGCGAGCGCGCAGAATGCGCGCTCGACCGGGCCGAGGAGGAGTTCGAACGGCTCGAGCAGACGATGTCGCGTTTCCGCGACGATTCCGAGCTCTCGCTGCTCAACCGCGAAGGTGTCGTCGTCGACGCAAGCCGGGATCTCGTTCGGGTCGTCGAGCTCGCCCTCGATGCTCGCGAAGCAACCGGTGGTCTGTTCGACCCGACGGTCCACGACGCTGTCGTCGCCGCCGGTTACGACCGGACGTTCGACGAAGTGGCTCCGGATGCGCCTGCCGCACCGACCGCACCCGCTGCCCGATGCGCCGGCGGTGTTCGCGTCGAAGGGAGGCGGATCGTGCTCGAGCCGGGCAGCCGCCTCGACCTCGGAGGCATCGGCAAGGGTTACGCGGTCGACCGAGTCGCAGAGCTCCTCGCGGTGGTCGGCCCCTGTCTGGTCAATGCCGGCGGCGATCTTGCCGTCCGCGGCGGCTCGTGGCCCGTCGGAGTCACCGATGACATCACGCTCGAGCTGACGCACGGCGGAATCGCCACGTCCGGACGAGATCGGCGCCGCTGGATCCGGGGCGGCGAGGAACGACACCACCTGATCGATCCCTCGACCGGGCGGCCCGCCACGCACGCACCGCTCCGCGTGACCGTCGTCGCCGGCTCTGCGGCGGCCGCCGAGGTGGCCGCCAAGGCCGCCTTCCTGGGAGCCGAGGTCGATCTCCCTCACGTCGTCGTCACCCACGACGGACGCACCGTTCTGGCAGGAGGCCTCGCATGAGGCACGACCCGACGTTCTGGCTCCTCGCCCGTGCGGGTGGGATCACCGCATACCTGATGCTGACGCTGTCCGTCCTCGCCGGGCTCCTCGTCAAGTCACGCCCGTTCAGGGCTCTGAAGCCGGCCGCCGTCACCGACCTCCATCGCATCCTCGCGATGCTCGGCCTCGGCGCACTTGCGGGGCACGCCGTAGCACTCGTGCTCGACACGACGGTGAAGGTGAGCATCCCAGGGCTCTTCATCCCGGGTCTCGTCTCGTACCGGCCCGTTTGGACGTCGTTCGGGATTCTCGCCGCCGAGATGATGGTGCTCGTCTACGCCTCGTTCTCGATGCGCAAGCGAATCGGCACGAAGAACTGGCGACGCCTTCACTGGGCGACGTACGCGATCTTCGGGGCAGCGACCGTTCACGGCATCGCCGCCGGGACGGACGCCTCGCGACCGTGGGCGTTCGCTCTCTATGTCTTCGCCGTCGGCTCCGTCGCAGCGGCGACCAGTTGGCGGTTCCTCGTGCCTCCCACACCCGGGACGGCACGCCGCAAGGTCACACCCGCGACCGACATCAGACCACGACAAGGAGAGCAGCCGCATGAGCACCTTCCACATCGAGATCGACCAGTCACTCTGCAGCGGGTTTGGTAGCTGCGTGAGCGATGTTCCCGCCGTCTTCGCGTTGGACGGAGTCGGTCTGGCGACGCTGCTCGTCGCCGAGACCGACGACGAAGCGGTGCTCGACGCCGCCGGGTCGTGCCCCATGGGGGCAATCGCCGTCTACGAGCTCGAGACGAGCGAGCCGGCGGCATGAACGGCGTCGTGATCGTCGGCGCCGGGCTGGCCGGCTCGCGCTGCGCCGAGGCCCTTCGCGCCGGCGGTTGCGAGCTCCCCGTCACGATCGTCGGGGCCGAGCACGTCGCACCCTACGAGCGACCGGCGTTGAGCAAGGAGTTTCTCGCCGGGACCCGAGCCGAGGCCGATCTCCTCCTGCGCCCCCCGGGCTCCTGGGCCGAACGCGACATCGACCTCAGGCTGAACACCATCGTCGAGCATGTCGACCTGCATCGACGTCTCGTCCTCGTCAAGGGGCGTGAGCTCCGCTGGACGCACCTCGTGCTCGCGACCGGAGCGCGCGCCCGACCACTGCCCGGTGTCGACCTTCCCAACGTCTACCACCTGAGGACGCTTGCGGACGCCGTTGCACTCCGGGCTGTGATCCGCCCCGACCGGAGGCTTGTCGTCATCGGCGCCGGCTTCGTCGGGGCAGAGGTCGCCTCGACGGCATCCGGTCTGGGAGCGAACGTCTCGATGATCGAGGTCGAAGCCGCCCCGCTCGCCCGCGTCGCGGGCGCAGAGGTCGGACACCTGCTCGCGGACCGCTGGCGGGCCGAGGGAGTCGACCTTCACCTGGGAGCGCAGGTCGCGCGGGTGGGGCCGGATCGGGTCGATCTCGCCGACGGGACGTCGATCGCGTACGACGCGCTGCTCGTGGCAATCGGAGCAGAGCCCGCGTCTCACCTGCTCTCGGGCAACGGCGGGATCGCCACCGACGCGTGCGGACGCACCAGGCACGAGGATGTGTTCGCCTGCGGTGACGTCGCGACCTTCGACGGGCAGCGTGTCGAGCACTGGACGAGCGCCTCGGGGCAGGCGACCGCCGTCGCCTCGGCAATCCTCGGCACGCCCAGGCCGTACACCGCGACGCCCTACTTCTGGTCGGACCAGTTCGGGCTCCGTCTGCAGATGGTCGGGACAACCGTCGGCTGGGCGAACGTCCAGCTGGACGGCGGGCCCGAGTCGTTCCGGGCGCGATACGTCGATGCCGAAGGAAAGCCTGTCGCGGTTCTGCTCGGCAATCGACCGACCGAGGTGGCGACCGCCCGACGCGAGCTCGCGACCGCTGCGTAACCTAGAGCGATGCGGTCCTGGCGGAGAACCCTCGTGGGAGCGTTGCTCGTCGGCGCCGTCGCCGCAGCGGGGATCGCGCTCAACTTCACGTTGTTGAGGTTGACGCAGGACGCTCACGATCCGGTCGGCAAGCTCAGCCCACGCGCCGTTTTCTCCGAGCAGACCCAGACGATCACCACTCCCGTGATCACGACGACCCGGAGCGACGACGGCTCGTCGCACGGGAGCCCTCCGACGCCGAGGCCGAGTGACGGGGACAGCGACGACTAGCCCCAACGCTGCGTCGGTGTGGCGGTCGCAGGCGCTTACGCGCTAGTCCTGGAACCAGAAGAAGCCGACCGCGCCGGGGCCGGCATGTGTCCCGACGACGGCACCGAGGTTCTCGACGAGCTCGATCTCGGCCCGGGGGCGCGCCTTCGCGACGAGATCGCTCAGCACCTCGATCCACTCGGGAGCATCGGCGTGGGCGATCGCGATCCGCAGTCCGGGAACATTCTCGGTCGCGGCGGTGAACACGCGACCGAACTCCTCGAGCGCCTTCTGCCGCCCCCGCACCTTGCCGATCGGATGGATCACTCCTTCGTCGACCGACAGGATCGGCTTGACGTTCAGCAGCGTCCCGGCAAGAGCCTGAGCGCGGCCGATGCGGCCGCCCTTCTGGAGGTACTCGAGGGTGCCGACCGTGAAGACGACGCCGTTGTCGCGCTTGAACCGATCGATGAGCGCGGCGACTTCATCGTCGCTCGTGCCGCGCGCCAGGCGACGCTGGATCGCGAGGGCGAGAAGGGCGACCGCGAGAGACGCGGTCTCGGTGTCCACGACGCGGATCCGCTCGCCGCCGAGCTCGGCGGCTGCGAGCACGGACGACTGGAAGGTGCCCGAGAGCTTCGCCGAAAGCTGTAACGAGTAGATCCTCTCGTAGCGGGCGAGCTGCTCGAAAGCCTCCACGAAGTCCTGCGGCGTCGGTTGCGACGTCGTCGGCAGTGTCGGCGCTTCCTGCAACCGCTGATAGAAGTCCTGGGAGCCGATGTCGACGTGATCCTTGAAGCTCTCGGAGCCGAAGTTGACGTAGAGGGGCACGACGCGCATGTTCGGAAACCGCGCGCCGGCCTCGGGAAAGTCGGACGTCGAGTCGAGCACGATGGCAGTGTTCTCGTTCGTCAGGTTCACGGGGTCGACTTCCCTCGGTCGGTCTCGGGACGGACCGTTGCCGAAGGTCGGTCGAGGCTGCGCCTCGCACCCAGGTGGATTGCCTGGACGAGATCGTCGATCGATCGGCCCTTCTCGATCAGACCGACGGCTCCGGCGGAGAGCACAGCCAACCGGTCCGTGTCGGTCGCCTCGGCTGTCAGGCAGAGAATCACAGCGTTCGGCGCAACGACCCGAACGGCGGCCGTCGCCTGGGCCCCGTCGATGTCCGGCAGCCTGAAGTCCATCAGAACGACGGTGGGGTCGAGACGCTCGGCAGCGGCGACCGCTGCCTGTCCATCGGCCACCGAGCCGACGATCTCCACATCGTCCCGACCGTCGAGCAGCAACTCGAGTGTCGAGCGGTACACCTCGTTGTCCTCGACGAGCAGCACCCGTATCGCCGTCATCATTCCGCCGAGAGGAGCAGCGGATAGTGCGGCTGGCCGCCGGAATGGATCTCGATCTCGATCTCGGGGTGGCGCGCGCCGATCTCGTCGACCAGCGTCCCGAGGTGCGGCTCGTCCGCCCCCGTGAGCAGGGTCAGGATCTCACGGCCGCCGTCGAGAAGACGCTCCACAACGGCTTCGGCAACGGTGTCGAAGCTCTGTCCGCTTGCAACGGCTTCGCCGTCTGCCAACCCGAGCCACGCACCCTTTCGCACCTCGATGCCGTCGAGGATGACGTCGCGCGATGCGATCGTGACCTCTCCCGTGGCGACTCCTTCGAGGGCGCGAACCATCGCGTGCTCGTTCTCGGCCGCGGCGCGCTCCGGGTCGTAGGCGATCATCGCTGCCAGCCCCGCCTGCACCGACCTGGTTTGAACGACACGCATCGGCTTGTTGGCGAGGTCGACGGCCTGCTCCGCGCTGAGAATCACGTTCGAGTTGTTCGGTAGCACGATCACTTCGGTGGCCGGTGTCGCGTCGACGGCGGCCACGATGTCCTCGGTGGACGGATTCATCGTCTGCCCGCCCTCGATGACCCGCGTCGCGCGCAGACTCTTGAAGAGGCGGCGGTTCCCCTCTCCCGGAGCGACGACCACGACACCCGTCTCGAGAGTCGGGAGGCCTTCGAGCGAACCGTCGGCGAGGCGTGCCTCGCGCTCGAGGGTCTGACGGTGCATGTCCGCGATTTCCACGCCGTCGATCCGGCCACCTGCCGTTCCGAGGCTGAGCGCCGCACCCGGATCGTCGGTGTGGACATGCACTTTCAGCGCGGTGGCATCGCCGACGACGAGAAGCGAGTCACCGAGGCGTTCGAGCTCGCGCTCGAGCCCGTCGGCGTCGAGGCCGTCGCCCTCGACCACGAACACCGTGCAGTAGCGGTACTCCGAGAGCTCGATGTGCATCGCTTCGAGGGACAGCGTCACGGCTTCGACAGGCGCATCCGGGACCGGTTCGCCCGCCACGGCAGCCCGAACACCGCGGATGATCTCGAGCAGTCCCGCCCCGCCGGCATCGACGACTCCGGCCTCCTCGAGCACCGCGAGAAGGCCGGGCGTTCGAGCCAGGGCGTCCTCGCCGCGAGCGACGATGAGGGACAGCAGAGCAAGCCGGTCGAGCCCCCTGGCTTCGATGGACTCCGCAGCCTCGGCCATCTCACGGATCACCGTCAGCATCGTCCCCTCGACAGGGCGGCGGACGGCCCGATAGGCGGCGTCGCTCGCCGAGCGGAACGCCCGGGCGATCATCGGCTCATCGATCGGATCCCGCTCGCCGAGGACGTCTGCGAAGCCGCGGACGATCTGGCTGAAGATGACGCCGGAGTTCCCGCGTGCGCCCATCAACGCCGCGCGGGAGAGTTCGCGGGCGACCGCTTCGTGCCCTTCCGCGGTGGACTTCTCGAGCGCGTCGACGATAGCGCGGACGGTGAGCGTCAGATTCGTGCCGGTGTCGCCGTCCGGAACCGGGTAGACGTTGAGATCGTCGATTCGCTGCTGGTTCGCCTCGAGGTTGCGGAGGGCCGCGCGGGCGATCTCGCGGGCGCGGTCGAGATTCACGACGAACGCCTGACGTCTTCGATGCGTACCTCCACGGCCGTGACCGGGAGACCCGTCTGCCGTTCGACTTCATACGCAACGCGGGTGCGCACGGTGGCGGCGACCTCTGCGAGGTTGAGACCGTATTCGACGATGACGTGGAGGTCGATCTCGAGTCCGCCCTCGCGGGCCTTCACCTCGATCCCGTCAGTGAGCCGTTCCCGGCCGGGGAGCCGGGGAAATCGTCTCCCGGCCATGCCGACGATGCCGTAGCTCTCGGCAGCGACATGTCCGACGACCTGAGCGATCGCCTCGGCCGAGACGGAGATGCGTCCGAGGTCGGTGGTGCACGCGAGATGGGTGCTCTTGTCCACGCCGCGAGGTTAGACGACGCCGGCCCACCCAGGGTTACGCAGGAACCCTCGAGACATGCCGGAGCGGGTCAACGCTACTGCCGGGAAAGGCCGGCGGGCCGGCCCCTTGAGGGGTTCTGCGTGCGATCAAGGGTTCCGCGCCGGCGGATCCGAGATCTTGCAGAAAAGGCAACCAGATCTTGCTAGATAGCTTTGGTGACCTTGCCTGCTTTGAGGCAGCGCGTGCAGACGTAGGCGCGGGTTGCCTTGCCGTCGAGCATCATCCGGACACGCTGGAGATTCGGGTTGAAGCGGCGCTTGGTCGCCACCATCGAATGGCTCCGGTTGTTGCCGAAGCCGGGCTTCTTCCCGCAGAGAGAGCAGATCTTGGACATGCGGCTTGGGATGGTAGCGGAAGCCTACAAGGGGACGGATTTGTACCCCGTCCCCTATCTCGCCGCAGCTGCTCGCAGGTTCGCGAACAGATCGGCCATCTCGAGGCCGGTGCGAACCGCTTCCGCGCCTTTGTCGGTGCGGCTCTCCGCCTGGTCGGCGCGGTCGAGCGTGAGCACGCCGAACGCGACGGGTACGCCTGTCTCGATGGCGGCGAGCTGCAGCCCGCTCGCTGCCTCGCCCGACACGTAGTCGAAATGAGGTGTGTCGCCACGGATGACGCAGCCGAGCGCGACGATGCAGGCGAAGCGACGGGTTTTCGCGAGGGCCATGGCGGCCAGTGGCAACTCGAACGCGCCGGGAACAGGCATCACGGTGACGGCGTCATGGGAGACGCCGAGGGCATCGAGCTCGGCCAATGCAGACTCGAGCAGTCGTGTCGTGACATCGCCGTTGAATCGCGCCACGACGATGCCGACGGCGCGGCGTTCCCCGATCGCCGCACCCTCGAGCACCGAATAGCCTGATGGCACGGTCAACTCGCCCGGGGCATGCTCCATCGTGGCGGAGACATGGTCCGCGAGCGGCGGTGGAGCGTCGGGCAGATCCTCAGCCGGCGCGTCGACCTCCGGGCTATCGGTGTCGGGCTCGGCCACGGCTGCGCTTGCCTCGGCCTCGAAGCCCCCGATCGAACCTTCGGCTTCGGGCCACCCGTCGAGGACGTTCTCGCTCGAAGCGTCGAGGTCGGACTCACCCACCCCGCCGATCGCCGCCCCCTCGGCGGCGGCGTCCGAATCCCCGAGCTCCTCGAGCTCGTCGTCCCAACGGGGGGTTTCGTACCGGTCGCTCACGTCTCAGCCTCGCCTTCGCTAGGAGCTCTCGGGGTCGAACCGCACCCGTTGGTGATGCTCTGGTTGTCCGATCGTGTGCCCCATCTTGTCCCGTTTGGAGTCGAGATACTCCCGGTTCTCGGGGTTGGGCTCGATCTCGATCGGCTCCTGCGAGACGACCGAGAGCCCGAATCCCGAAATTCCGCTGATCTTCTTCGGATTATTCGTCAGCACCCGGATCGAGGTGAGCCCGAGGTCTGCCAGAATCTGGGAGCCGATGCCGTACTCGCGCGCGTCGGCTGCGAAGCCGAGCTTGAGGTTCGCCTCGACCGTGTCGAGACCCTGTTCCTGCAGTTCGTAGGCGCGTAGCTTGTTGAGCAGGCCGATTCCCCGCCCCTCCTGGGCGAGGTAGAGAAGCACTCCCAGCCCCTCCTCCTCGATGCGTCGAAGCGCACGGTCGAGCTGCTCGCCGCAGTCGCAGCGCTGAGAGTGGAACACGTCCCCGGTGAGACATTCCGAGTGGACGCGCACGAGAACGTCGTCTGCGCCGTCGACCTCGCCCTTGACGAGCGCGACGTGGTGCTTGCCGGTCAGGACTTCCTCGTAGGCGACCGCCTCGAAGACCCCGTGGGCGGTCGGCAGCCGCACGGAGACGACGCGCCGGACGAGCTTCTCGTGCTGGCGCCGGTACTCGATCAGATCGGCGACAGTGACCATCTTCAGCCCGTGGAACTCGCAATACCCGACGAGGTCCGACACCCGGGCCATCGTCCCGTCCTCGTTCATGATCTCGCAGACGACACCCGCGGGCACCAGTCCCGCGAGTCGAGCGAGGTCGACAGCCGCTTCCGTCTGCCCGGAGCGCTGGAGGACACCCCCGGTGCGGGCCCGGAGCGGAAAGACGTGGCCGGGCTGGACGAGGTCGTGCGCCGTCGAGGTGGGGTCGATCGCGACCTGGATCGTGTGGGCCCGGTCCTGCGCCGAGATACCGGTCGAAACGCCTTCGCGGGCCTCGATCGAAACGGTGAAAGCCGTCCCGAACGGCGTCTCGTTCTGATCGGTCATCTGACGGAGGCCGAGCTCCTCGCACCGCTCGGGCGTGAGGCAGAGACAGATCAGCCCCCGGCCGTGGGTGGCCATGAAGTTGACCGTCTCCGGCGTGACGAATTGCGCGGCGATCGTGAGGTCGCCTTCGTTCTCGCGGTCCTCGTCGTCGACGACGACCACGAACCGACCCGCTCGGATCTCCTCGATCGCCTCCTCGACGGACGAGAAGACGGAATGCGGCGCCTCGGTGCTCACCCGCGCATCGTACCCCTGACGGGCAGCCCGCCCTACAGCTCCCGGACGCGGGCGAGGAGTAGGCGCTCGACGTATTTCGCGAGGATGTCGACCTCCAGGTTGACGCGCCGACCGGGAACCAGCTCGGAAAGTGTCGTCCCGGCGATCGTCTGCGGGATCAGCGCCACGTCGAAAGCATCCTCGTGCAGTTCCGCGATCGTCAGCGAGACGCCCTCGAGGGTGATGGATCCTTTCTCGACGCAGTAGCGCAACGTGTCGACAGACGCCTCGACCACGACGCGCTGGCCCTCGCCCTCCGCCGCGATCGACCGCACCCCACCGATCCCGTCGACGTGACCCTGGACGATGTGACCTCCCATGGGGTCGCCCGCCCGCAGCGCCGGCTCGAGGTTGACGCTCTCCCCGGGTCCGAGCTCACCGAGCGTCGACCTGGACAAGGTCTCGGGCACGGCGTGAAACACCAGGAGGTCGGAAGCCGTCGCTTCCGCGGTCAGGCAAACGCCGTTGATCGCGACGGAACCCCCGACGACGACGAGGGGGGCGGTGACAGGTGCCTCGATCTCCAGGCGAAGGCCGTCGTTGACACTTGTGAGGGACACCACCCGTCCGACTTCTCTCACGATCCCGGTGAACATGCCGGGAGGCTACCGCGGGCAGAGGTCCAGAGGCTCGATCAGCCTCTAGGGCTCGTGGAGGTAAGCCTCCACGAGCAGATCGCCCTGGCAACGCCGGCTCGAGAGATGAAGCAACGCCCTCGGCGCCGCGAGGTCGCCGAGGAATCGCGGCCCGGCGCCCGCCAGTGTCGGAGCCACGAACACGAGCACCTTGTCGACGAAGTCCGCCTCCAGGAACGCCGTCGCGAGGGTCGGCCCGCCCTCGAGGAGGAGCGACTGCACACCCTCACCGGCGAGCGCGGCCAGCTCGTCGTCCAGCGCTCCGGGGTGCAGCTCGAGCGTGGAGCCGCCCGGCAGCGGCCCGCGACCGAAGGCGATCCGCCGCGGCTGCCGGGTTGCGGGAACATCGCGGACGTCGAGGCGGGGGGAATCCGCACGAACCGTTCCCATGCCTACGGCGACGGCATCCGACCTGGATCGCAGCTCGTGCACGAGCCGCCGCGATGCCTCCCCGGTCACCCATCGTTCACCCGGCACGGTGACGCGGCCGTCGACCGTCGTCGCGACCTTGTACACGACGAACGGCCGCCCGCGAGCGACCCAGGTACGCCACGCTTCGTTCTGGCGGCGGGCCTCGAAGCGATCCTCGAGTACGACCTCGATCCCGGCCTCGCTGAGCCGCTCGAGGCCTCCCGCCGCCTCCCCGTTCGGATCACGGCAGCCCGTAACCACGCGCGCAGCGCCGGCCGCAACGATGGCGTCGACGCACGGCGGAGTGCGCCCGTGGTGCGCGCACGGCTCCATGGTCACGTAGAGCGTGCCCCCGCGCGCCCGCTCGCCTGCTTCTGCAAGCGCCACGATCTCGCCGTGCCGGCCGCCGTATGGCTCGGTTACGCCCTCGCCGACGATCGCACCATCGGAGGAGACGAGAACCGCACCGACCACGGGGTTCGGGTAGGCGGGGTTCGGGTAGGGGGCGCCGAGCGCGGCCGCTGCAAGTTCGAGCGCCCGGTCGAGGCTCATGCGATCACGGCGCGCATGCGGGTGTAGGCAGCGGCGGGCTCCCCGTCGGCGAAGATCGCGTTTCCCGCCACGAGCAGCGCCGCCCCTGCGTCGCGGACTGCCTTCGCGTTCGTCTCCCCCACGCCGCCGTCCACCTGGATCGGGACATCGACCAACGCTGCGAGGGCCTGGATCCGGCCGGATGCAGCCGGCATGAACGGCTGGCCGGAGTATCCCGGCTCGATGCTCATGCACAGGATCATCTCTGCGCCGGCCTCCCCGGCAAACGCGGCCGCGTGGGCGGGCTCGGTGCCAGGATTGAACGCGATCGCGACGGCGAGCCCGAGGGCACGCGCGCTCGCCGCAACTTCGCGGGGCTGGTCGGTCGCTTCGACGTGGAAGGTGACGGAGTCTGCTCCGGACTCGGCGAACTCGGGAAGATGGTGAGCCGGATCGCTCACCATGAGATGGCAGTCGAGCACCCCACCGGCAGCGTGGATCATCGGTGCGATCGATCGCAGAACGACGGGACCGATCGTCACAGGGGGCACGAAGTGACCGTCTCCGACGTCGAAGTGAAAGATCCGGCAGCCCACCTTCAGCAGCGACTCGATCTGATCGCCGAGTCGCATGAAGTCGGCGGCGTACAGCGACGGCTCGATCTCGCCGCCGGCCCGAATCCACGTTTTCCATCCCATGGCGCGATCCTAACCCCGCCCCGAGGCGCCGCCCTCGTGACAAAGTGTCACAAGGGGTTGCTCACGGCACGCGAAGCCGCGCGATGAAGAAGCCGCTCGTTCCGTGCACGTGCGGCAGGGTCTGCAGGAACTCCGGACGCGTCGCGTGGCGAAACTTCGGCCAGGCTTCGGCGAGCGAGCCGTCGACGATCAGCCCGGCTGCGTCGACGACCGCCTCGGCCTCGTCACGGTTCACAGTGCAGACCGAGTAGATCACGGTTCCACCCGGGCGCACGCGGGCCGCGGCAGCGTTCAGTAGCTCGAGCTGGAGCTCCGGCAGCGGTTGAGAGCGCCAGCGCAGATCTGGTCGGGCCGCCAGCACCCCGAGCCCCGAGCACGGGGCGTCGACGAGCGCGCGGTCGAAACCGGCCAGCTCGGCTGGCAAATTGCGTCCGTCGGCGCACACGACGCGGACGTTCGACGCACCAAGGCGGCGAACGTTCTCGTCGAGCTCTCGAGCGCGCGCCGCGTTCATCTCGACGGCGACGACGTCGCCGGCCAGCATCGTCGCCTTGCCACCCGGCGCAGCGCAGAGGTCGAGTACGCGCTCGCCGGTAACCGACCCGACGGACAGCCCGGCCAGCTGCGAGCCGACGCTCTGTGGCCAGATTCGGCCTTCGGCGAATGCGACCCCATCGACGTGCTCGACGTGCCAGGCGCCGGGCACATCAGCGTCGGCCACCCCGTCGACCTCGCCGCTGACAAGACGGACGACGGTGGCGGGAGCCTCGTTCTCGGCCCGCATCAGCGCCAGCGCCCCCTCCGCCCCGAGATCGCGCCACCAGGTCTCGGCAATCCAGTCCGGATAGGAATGCCGGAGCGCGGCGTCCTGCCAGGTCGACTCCGGCAGCCCTGCGACGCACGCCCGGCCTTGGTCGGCCAGTCGTCGCAGCACGGCGTTCGTGAATGGAACAGCCCGTTCGAGCCGGGCTCGTCGCACGAGCTCGACGGACTCGTTGACCGCAGCGTATCTCGGCACCCCGTTCAGGAACGCGAGCTGGAACGCGCCGAGCCGCAGGGCCGCACGGACAGGGGGGTCGAGGCGCCTTACCGGCCTCCGCCCGATCGTCTCGATCGCGTAGTCGAGTGTTCGCGCCCGTTGCACCGTGCCGTACGCGAGCTGTCGGGCGAGCGCCCGGTCACGGTCGTCGAGCCCCGCCGATGCCGCCCGCAAGGCGCGGTCGGCGTACGCCTCGTCTTCGAAGACTCGACGGATCACGTCGAAAGCCGCCGCGCGTGAGGGCGAGATCGAGGCGGTCATCGGCGCAGGCCGCGCAGCCAGGCGGCAGCGTCCATCCGCTTGCCTCCATCCGGCTGGACCTCGATCGGCTCGAACTCGCCGGTCTCCCCCACCCGCGCCCGCCAGATCGTCACCGGGCGGCCCCTCAGGTCCGCTCGTGCGCCGATGTGCGGCGAGAGCGCCCGTACCCGGCGTACGAGCTCGTCTGCCGGACGCCCGAGATCGAGCAGGCGATCGGCAGGTGCGATCTTCTCCGCGTACGTCACACCGGCCGCGTTCTGCGGCGTGAAGGAAAGGTTCGGATCGGCAAGGACGGTGTCCAGCAGTCTCTCCGCGACGACCGCAGCACGGTCGAACACCGAGCCCGCGTCGTCGTCTGGCTCGATCTCGAACCGAGCCTGTGCTGCAACGGGCCCGGCGTCGAGCTCTCCGACCGTTTCGTGGATCGTCACCCCTGTCTCGGGATCTCCTGCGAGGATCGCACGTTCGACAGGCGCTGCTCCTCTCCAACGTGGCAGGAGGGAGGGATGAACGTTGAGCCATCTCCTCTCCGAGAGCATGTCTTCGGGGACGATCAGCCCGTACCCGCAGACGACGACGACGGGGGCGCCGAGGTCGAGATCCGACGTCGGCCGATCGGGTTGCAGCACCGGGATCCCGAGGCGTTCGGCGACGATCTTCGACGGCGGCGGCGCGACCCGGCGACCACGGCCCTGCCGCGCGTCAGGACGCGTGAGCAAGGCCGAGACCTCATGGTGCGCGGCAAGTCGCTGCAGCACGTCAGCACCGAACGGTGCCGTTGCCGCAACGGCGATCCGGGTCATGGCTCTACCTCGTCAGGACGAGCCTCGGCCGCAGCTGCGCCATCGCCTCGCGCCGCGACTCCGGATCGGTGCGATCGATGATCAGCTTGCCGTCGAGATGGTCGAGCTCGTGCTGCACGACACGGGCCGGCAGACCTTCCAGCTGGAGCTGAAGCACTGCGCCCTGCAGATCGCGACCCTCGAGCGTCACCGCGAGCGCCCGCCCGACTGGCATCCGGACCGGCCCGAGCGAGAGGCATCCTTCCTCGTCGATCTCGGTGCCCTCGCCTACGATCGTGAGCACCGGGTTGACGAGGACATGATCTTCGTCCTCGTCGTTGAAGACGAAGAGCCGTCGGAGGATCCCGACCTGCGTCGCGGCCAGGCCGACGCCCTCGGCATCGTGCATGACCGCGATCATCCGCTCGGCGAGCTGGGCGAGCTCCTCGTCGAACTCCGCGACTTCGTTGGCGCGCATTCGTAGCACCGGATCGCCGTACTGGCGGATCTGGGACAGCGCGAGCCGGCGGCGAGCCTGCCGTTCGGTCTGCTCGTCGTGATCGTGCTCACCGTCGTCGTGGGCGTCGTGGTCGTGATCGTGATCGTCGTGCGCGTCGTGGTCGCTCATGCCGGCGAGTCTAGATGAGTCAGTGATCACAGCGACTGCGGGTCGACGTCGACGACGGCGGTCAACCCTCGTCGGCGCAACTCGGGGCTCGCAGCGGCGAGAAGGGCCGCCGCGCGCCGGGCGAGCGCCCGCGGCTCGTTGGTCTTCGCGACGAGCTGGGCTCGGTGGCGACTCCGGAGGCGTAAGAGCGGCGCAGGCCCGAGGAGTGCTCCCCCGATACCCTCCAGGCCGGCGCGCACCTCGCGAAGCACCTGGGCGACCCCTGCCGCGTCAGGCCCCGACGCGACGATCGAGACCAGGTGGCTGAAGGGGGGATAGCCAAGGGCCGTACGCCGCTGGAGCTCCTCGGCGAGAAACCCAGCCACGTCGTGCCTCTGCGCGAACTGGAACGGCATGGCGTCGGGCTGAAACGTTTGGACGAGCACGAGCCCCGGAGCGTCGCGCCCGCTCCGTCCGGCGAGCTGCGTGACGAGCTGGAACGTCCGCTCCTCCGACCGGAAGTCGGGGATCGCGAGGCCCGTGTCTGCGTCGACGACGGCGGCGAGATCGACGCCGGGAAAGTGATGGCCTTTCGCGACCATCTGCGTTCCGATCAGCACGGCGCGTTGCGCAGACCGAAACCGGGAGATCGCCGCGCGCAGCGCGCCGGGGCGCGCAGCCGTGTCGGCGTCGAGTCGGATCCGTTCGAGCTCGGGCACGTTCCGCTCGAGCTCCTTCTCGAGACGCTGGGTACCGGCGCCGATGTGCGCGAGTTCGGCCGACCCGCATCCCGGGCACGTCTCCGGCACCGGCTCGCGGTACCCGCAGTGATGGCAGTGCAGGCCTCCGTCGCCGTGCAAGGTCAACGCGACGTCGCAGTTCCCGCAGCGACGCGACAGGCCGCAGGCACGACAGTGGATCGCCGGGGTCACCCCTCGCCGGTTGAGCAGCAAGATCGCCCTACCGCCCCGTTCGGCAACCCGGCCGAGCTCGGTCAGGAGCGGCGCAGAGAGCGGATATCCGCTCTCTCGACGAAGATCGACGATCCGCACCCGAGGCATCGGAGCGCCGATTCGCGCCGAGAGCACGACCCGCTCGAGCGTGGCCCAGCTCTCCGGCCTCGGTGTGGCGCTGCCGTAGACGGCGACGGCGCCTTCGAGGGCGGCGCGCTTCGCCGCGACGGTTCGGGCGTCGTATCGTGGGTCGGACTCCTGCTTGTACGAGGAGTCGTGCTCCTCGTCAACGATCACGAGGCCGAGATCGCGAATCGGAGCGAAGATAGCCGACCGCGCCCCGACGACCACCCGCGCCTCGCCACGAGCGACACGATCACGCTCGTCACGTCGCTCGGCCCGCCCCAGGGCCGAGTGGAGTATCGCGACCGTGTCGCCGAACCGTTCGCGGAACCTGCCGACCGTCTGGGGCGCCAGAGCGATCTCGGGCACGAGCACGATCGTGCCGAGACCGCGCGCGAGTGCCGCCTCGCACGCCTTGAGGTACACCTCGGTCTTACCGCTTCCCGTCGGCCCGACGAGCAGGAGGTGCCCACCCGACGCCTGACCGAGCCCGGCGGCAACGCGAGCGACGGCAACGACCTGCTCGGGGGTGAGCGCGGCGGGGGCAGGCTCACCCGGGAGCGACTCGCGCTCGGCCGGAGAGGGACGCTCCCCGCGGGGCGTCCGGCGGAGCGGAGCGACGAGCTCGAGCGCGCGTGCCGGCGTCGTGCCGTAGTAATCGGCGATCCAGAGCGCCAGGTCGACGAGCACCGGGGGAATCTCGTCGAGCACCTTTCCGGCCGCGGCGAGCGCGATCCCCGCCGGGGGCTCGACATCGACCTCGGCGACCACGCCGCGGGTCGTGCTTCGGCCGAGGCGCACCTGCACGATGGCGCCCTTGCGGACGTCGTCCGGCACGTCGTAGGTGAACGACCGCGCCACCGCGCGCGAGGAGACGAGCGGGTAGACGGATGCCGGTGGCATCCGCTCAGGGTAGTCGGCAGGCCGACCGACCCCCGGGAGCTCGTCTACGCCCCGGCTGCCACGAGCACGAAATCGGTGGCGAACCCGAGCATGAGGCCCAGGGTGAGCCCCCAGGCCACCACCGTCTTGTGACCGAGGTTACGGCACACGCCGAGCAGCTCGATCACGACATAGAGGATCGAGCCGGCGGCCAGGGCGAGGAAGGCGATCGAGACGGCCTCGCTGACCCACGCCTGGCCGAGGAGCGCGCCGAAGAACGTCGGGCCGCCACCGATGAGGCCGACGAGCAGCAGGAACCCCCAGCTCGGTCGTTCGCGCGTGCCCGAGAACGGGCCGACGATGCCGAAGCCCTCGGTCGCGTTGTGAAGGCCGAAGCCGATCACGAGCACGAGGGCGAGGTTGAGCTCGCCGGAGGCAGCCGACTGGCCGATCGCGAGGCCCTCCGAGAAGTTGTGCAGGCCGATCCCCGCCGCAATCATGAGCGAGAGCGACTGGGCCGGGGACAGCGTTCCCGGACGCAGTTCGTACTCTGCGAGCGCTGCCGCGCCGAGGCTGAGGAAACCGTCCCGGCGACGGCGCTTGGCAATCAGCTGGTCGAAGTAGACGAGGCTCATCAGGCCGACCGTGAAGCACCCGACGAAGATCGCGGCGAGCCCGGCGAACCGGGCCCAGGTCCCGTCGTGGTCGACGGCCGCGGCGTTCAGCGCCCTCTCGACCGGCTCGATACCCGCCGCGAGAACGTCCCAGAGGAGGAACAGCAGGATGCCGGTGGCGATCGCGCTGAGCAAGGCACCGGCTCGGGTCGACATGCGGCGCAGGCGGCCTGCCGGAAGGCCGAGGAAGATGGTGAGACCGGCGATCGCACCGAGTACGAGAATCTGCGCCTGTGACACGAACCTGCCTTCCGAGTCGGATCTGTAAGGGATGCCTTACAAGACCGGGCCACTATAGTGACAGCGGGTCGACGACGTCAACCGGAGGTAGAACGTGGCGCACGGGCAGGGGCATTCGGTCGACGAGTATCTCGAAACGATCTACTTCCTCGCCTTCCCGGTCGGCGAGTATCGCCCCGCGACGGCATCGAAGGCGATCGCCTCGCGAGTGGCCGACATGCTCGGAGTCTCGCGGGCCTCCGCCGGCGAGATGCTGAAGCGGCTCGAGGCCGACGGGCTTGTCGAGCGAGGTGAACAGAAGGAGGCGATCCTGACGCCGTCGGGCATCGAGCGCGCAGAGCGCGTCGTCCGCAAGCACCGCTTGATCGAACGCTTCTTGACGGACTTCATGGGATATACGGCCGCCGAGTCGCATGTCCACGCCGACGAGCTCGGAGATACCTTTTCCGATGACATGGTCGAGCGAATCAACGAGCGCCTCGGGCATCCCGATCGCTGTCCCCACGGCTGGCCGATTGCAACCGAGGTCGAGCAGGCCGAGAACGCCGAGCTGGTCTCGCTGGCCGAGCTCGCCCCGGGCGACACGGCCGAGATCGTACGGCTCGCGGAGCACGACGGCGACCTGCTCCACTGGTTCTACGAGAACGGGTTTGCTCCCGGCGCAACGGTGCTCCGGCAGATTTCACCCGACGACGGCCCGCTCGCCGTTGAGCTCGACGGTGACGACCGCGCGATCGACGAGAAGTCGGCGCAAGGCCTGTACGTGCGCCCGGCCGCGTAGCGCCGAGGAGCAGTCTCGCCCGACCACGACGGGCGCCGGGCGATGCGATCGACGCCGCGCGTCCGGTCTTACACCGACGTGGGTGCGGCCAGCCCCGCTGCGGCACAGAGCGCATCGGCTTTGTCGACGCGCTCCCAGGTGAACCCGGCGTCCTCGCGGCCGAAATGACCGTACGACGCCGTCTTCTGGTAGATGGGCCGCCGCAGGTCGAGGTCGCGGATGATCGCCCCGGGCCGAAGATCGAAATGCTCACGGATCAGGCTCTCGATCGTCTCCTGTGAAACGACGTTCGTTCCGAAGCAGTCGACGAGCACGCTCAACGGATGCGCGACGCCGATCGCGTAGGCGACCTGGATCTGGCAGCGATCCGCGAGCCCTGCAGAGACGACGTTCTTCGCCACGTAGCGAGCCGCATACGCGGCCGAGCGATCGACCTTGGTCGGATCCTTGCCCGAGAACGCACCACCGCCGTGGGGTGCGGCGCCGCCGTAGGTGTCGACGATGATCTTTCGTCCCGTCAACCCGGTGTCACCCATCGGCCCGCCGATCACGAACTTGCCCGTCGGATTGACGTAGACGAAGTCTCGCTCGTCGAACCGGCGCTCGTCGTAGAGGTCGTGGGGCAGAATCGGCCGCAGAACGTGGTCGATCAGGTCAGGCTTGATCAGCGTCTCGGCATCGAGCCCGTCGCGATGCTGGGTCGAGATGAGGACACGCTCGATCTCGACCGGACGCTGACGGCCGTGCTCGTCGACCTCGTAGCGCACGGTCACCTGCGCCTTGCCATCGGGACGGAGGTACGGGAGTACGTCGGCCTTGCGAATCTCGGAGAGCCGGTGCGTGATCCTATGAGCCAGCTGGATCGGCAGCGGCATCAGCTCGTCGGTCTCGTTCGAGGCGTAGCCGAACATCATCCCCTGGTCGCCGGCGCCGATCTGATCGATCGGATCCTGGTCGCCGTGCTGCACCTCGAACGACTCGTCGACGCCTTGTGCGATATCGGACGACTGCTCGTCGAGCGCGACGACGACACCGCACGTCTCGGCATCGAAACCGTACTTCGCCCGCGTGTAGCCGATGTCCGCCACCGTCTTCCGAACGAGCCGTGGGATATCGACGTACGTCGTCGTCGTGATCTCGCCTGCCACGACAACGAGGCCCGTCGTGATCAGGGTCTCGCAGGCAACCCGCCCATTTGGGTCGTCGGTGAGGACCGCGTCGAGGACGGCATCCGAGATCTGGTCGGCGATCTTGTCCGGGTGGCCCTCGGTGACCGACTCGGAGCTGAAGCTGAACGATCGTGTGCTCACGGTTCAGAGCCTAGTCAATTTTGGTTCGCTGTCACTCCGAAGTTGGGTCACGCTGCATCAGCGTCGCGACGAGCTCGGTCAGCGGGACGCCGTTGAGCACCGTACAGACACCTTCCGTGATCGGCATTTCGACATCGAGGGCATGCGAAAGCTCGCGAAGCACGGGTGCAGTCGTCAATCCCTCGACGACCATCCCGATCTCGGCGACCGCCTCCGCGGGGGTCGCTCCCTGCGCGACGAGTTCGCCACAGCGGCGATTCCGGCCCGACTTCGACCAGCAGGTGACGATGAGGTCGCCCATGCCCGCGAGGCCCGCGAAGGTCTCGGGCCGGGCGCCGGCCGCTTCTGCAAACCGCCCCATCTCCGCCAGGCCGCGGGCGACCAGCGCGGCCTTCGCGTTGTCGCCGAGCCCGAGCCCGTCCGCCCCGCCCGCGGCGAGCGCGATCACGTTCTTGGCGGCGGCGCACAACTCGACGCCGACCACGTCGTCGTTCACATAGACGCGGAATGTCGGTGACGTGACGGCAAGCTGAAGCTGAACCGACAGCGCGCGGTCCTCACCGGCGATCACTGCAGCAGCCGGCAGGCCGCGTGAGATCTCGTCTGCGATGTTCGGGCCCGACAGCACCGCGACCGGCCGATTCGTGACGAGAGTCGAGAGTCGCCGGCCGCTGGCAGGATCGAGGCCCTTCGACAGGCTGAGGATCGGGCAGCCACCGGGAAGCGCGGCTACGGTCTCGGCGAACGCGGCGCTCGGGACCGCGACGACGGCGAGGTTGGCCTCCGCGACCGGCGCCGCTGCGATCGTGGAGGCAGCGATCCCGTGGAGATCGACGTGTGGGAAGTAGCGCGGGTTCCTGGCGGTCGCCGCGATCGCCGCGGCCTGCTCGGCGTCGCGGCAGGCGAGAGTCACGTCGTGGCCGTGATCGCGGAGGACAACCGAGAACGCGGTTCCCCAGGAGCCGCCGCCGATGACCGTCACGCGCAACCCCTACTCGCTTTTCACGAAGTCGATCGAGACCGGCACGCCCTCCAGCGAGAACCTCTTGCGGAGCTCGTTCTCGACCCAGTAGCCGTAGTCCCTCGTCACCAGGCTCGGGGCGTTCACGAAGATGCGGAACCGCGGCGGGCGGGTGCTCACCTGGGTGCCGTACATGAGCTTCAACCGTCTACCCCGATCTCCCTGGGGACCGGGCCTCGCTTCCTTCAGCTCGCCCAGGGCTCGGTTCAGCTCACCGGTCGTGATCCGGCCGTTGTGCTTCGCAAAGAGCTCCTCGACCTTGTCCAGCAGGCGGCCGATGCCACGCCCCGACTTCGCCGACACCGCGATCACCGGAGGCCGCTGTCGCAGGCGACGCGTCAGGTGCCCCTGTGCTTCCACGATGTCGAGCTCTGTCACGTCCCACTTGGACAACACCGCGAGCGTCGAGCAGCCCGCCTTGCGGGCGATGTCGGCCACGGCCAGGTCCTGCTCCACGATTCCCTCGGACGCGTCGAACAGCACCAGGGCGACGTCGGCCCGCTCGGCCGCCTGGAGCGCGCGCAGCTCGGAGTAGTACTCGATCCCCTGCCGCTGCTTGCGGCGTCTTCGCAGGCCCGCCGTGTCGACGAGGACGAACGTCGTCTCGCCGCGCTGCAGCACCGTGTCGATCGCGTCACGAGTGGTGCCGGGCACCTCCGAGACGATCACGCGCTCGCGCCCGACCAGCCGGTTCAGCAACGACGACTTGCCGACGTTCGGGCGCCCCAGGATCGCAACCCGGATCGCCTCGGTGCCGATCGCCACCTCGCTCGTGCCCGGAAGCCGTGAGACGATTTCGTCGAGGAGATCGCCGGTGCCGTGGCCGTGGAGCCCTGACAGGGGCCAGGGGTCGCCGAGGCCGAGCCGATGGAAGATCGCCGATTCGCTGTCGCGGCGCGGATCGTCGATCTTGTTCGCAAGCACGAGCACCGGGCGCTTCAGTGCGCGGAGAATCGCCGCGAGCTCCTCGTCGCCGGGCGTGATCCCCGCACGCGCATCGACGACGAACAGCACGAGGTCGGCCTCGTCGATCGCGGCCCGGGCCTGCTCGGCGATCTTGGCTCCGAACGGCCCACCGTCGGCCTCGTCGACACCGCCGGTATCGATCAGCCGAAACCAGGTGCCCGTCCACTCGCAGAGAAGCTCCTTCCGGTCACGAGTCACGCCCGGGGTTTCGTGGACGACCGCCGCGCGGCTCTGCGTGAGCCGGTTGATCAGGGTCGACTTGCCGACGTTCGGGAAACCCACGATCGCCACCGTGCCGGCGAGCTCGCGCGGTGCCTCGACCTCCTCGGTGACCTTCGTCTCGTTCATCGAGGTGGCACTGCGTCCGGACGCCCGAGGTCGTGCATCTCGACGAGGAAGTCGAACAGCTCGCGAATCTTCGCCTGGAGGATCGCCGACGCCTCCCGGTAGCCCTTGCCGCCCTTCGGAAGTCCCTCGAACCGGATCGGCTCACCCCAGGCAAGTGACACCGGATGGAAGTTTCCGGGTTTCCATGTTTGCGACCCGTGGATCGCGACCGGGATGACCGGGACGTCCTCCTGGAGCGCAACCATCGCAGCCCCGGGTTGCAGCGCTCCCGGAACGCCGCTCTTCTGGCGGGTTCCTTCGACGAAGAGGCCGAGAGCGAACCCGTCGCGCACCACGGCGCGCATCGTCCGCACCGCCTCGCGGTCCGATTCGCCACGCCGGACAGGGAACGTGCCGAAGGACCGGATGAGCGCACCAAGCCCCGGGACGCGGTGCGCCTCGACCTTTGCCATGAAGTAGACGGTCCGCGGGCACGCGGATCCGAGCGCCGGAGGATCGACCCAGTGAAAGTGATTGCAGGCGATCACGAGACCGCCGGTCACCGGAACCCGCTCCCGGCCGTAGACCTTCAGCCGGGCCGTGACCCTGACCGCCGTGCCGATCGTCAGCCTGCCGACGGCCCAGACCTTGTCCGCCGACGTGCTCACGCGACCCGCTCCCGCAGAAGCCCTTCGATCCGGTCGATGACCTCGGTCAGGCTCAGCAGCGTCGTGTCGACCTCGACAGCATCGGACGCGCGGTGGGTGTTGGCGGCGTCCCGCTCGTCACGGCGTCGCATCTCGTCCGCGAGCGTGTCGACGGTGATCCCATCCCTCTCTGCGTGTCGCCGCTCCGCGCGCACCTGAGGGTCTGCGATCAGCCAAACCTTGAGGTCGGCGTGCGGCGCGACGACGACGCCGATATCCCGTCCCTCGATCACCGAGTCGCCCTGTTCGCCGAGGGCGCGCTGGCGCTCGCGCATCACCTCGCGGACTTCGGCGTGCCGGGCGACGACCGGGACCGAAGAGTCGATCACCGGCTCTCTGATCTCCTCCGTGACATCGTGTCCCGCGATCGAGACGGCCTCGCCGGCTCCGAACCCGACTGGGTTTTCCCGAGCCAACTCCACCAGGGCCGGCACGTCGTCGAGGGCAGTCCCGCGCTGCAGCGCCAACCACGTCAGCGCGCGGTACATGGCCCCCGTGTCGAGGTACCGAAAGCCCAGCCGGGACGCGAGCTCGCGGGCGACCGAGCTCTTGCCGGCCCCGGCGGGGCCGTCGATCGCGATGATCATGCCGCGGCCTCCCTCCGGAGCGAGTCCAGGAGCTCGAAGAAGCCCGGAAAGCTTACTGCCACGCAATCGGCATCCTCGACCTCGACGCCGTGCTGCGAGCCGAGTGCGGCAACCGCGCCGAGCATCGCGATCCGGTGGTCGCCACGGCTTTCGATCCGGCCGCCACGCGGTCGGGTCGGGACACCGCGGATCCGAAAGCCATCCTCGGTCGCGAACACGTGCTGGCCGAGCGCGCGAAGGGCGTCGACCGTCGCCTCGATACGGTCGGACTCCTTCGCCCGCAGCTCCTCTGCTCCCCGCAGACGGCTGTTGCCATGCGCGCACGACGCCGCGAGGGCGAACAGGGGGAGCTCGTCGACTGCGAGCGGCACTTCAGGCCCGAGAACGGTCGTCGCGACGAGCTCTGCCGAGCGCACCTCCAGGTCACCCGCGCGCTCGCCCCCGATGTGCCGGCGGTTGTAGACCGTCACCCGACCACCCATCCGCTCGAGGATCGTCAGAAGCCCAGTCCGGCGCGGATTGAGATTGACGCCGTGGATATGAAGCTCCGAGCCGGGAACCAGCGTCGCGGCGACGATGAACGGTGCCGCCGAGGAGAAATCCCCCGGCACCTCGATCTCGCCGAACTCGAGTCGCTCGGCCTGCCGCACGGTCACGCTCTTCTCCCTACGCGTGATCGACGCTCCGCCCGCCTCGAGCATGAGCTCGGTGTGGTCGCGTGTCGGCGCCGGCTCGACCACGGTTGTCTCTCCTGCCGCGTAGAGGCCCGCCAGCAGGATCGCCGACTTCACCTGAGCGCTGGCGACGGGCAACTCGTAGCTGATCGACCGCAGCGGACGACCCTCGATGCTCATCGGTAGATGACCATCCTCCGTCTCGACACCCGCACCCATCCGGCCGAGGGGCTCGGCCACGCGCTTCATCGGGCGGGCGCTCAGCGATGCGTCGCCCGTCAGCTCGAACTGCCGGCCCCTCTGGCCCGCGAGAATGCCCGCGAGGAGCCGGACGAGCGTGCCGGCGTTTGCGCAGTCGATCGGTCGCCCCGGCGACGCGAGCCCGTGGAGGCCCTTGCCGAAGACGTGCAGCGTGTCGTGGCCGTGCTCGTACACGGTGATTCCGAGAGCGCGAACCGCTTCGATCGTGGCCTCGGTGTCGGCGGAACGGCCAAAACCGGTAATACGCGTCTCGCCGTCGCACAGTGCGCCGAGCAGCACCGACCGGTGTGAGATCGACTTGTCACCGGGCACCGCGATATGGCCTACGAGACGGGTCATCGGTTCCACCCTCATTCGTCGATCACGGGCGCCACGACGACCGCATACCCGTGCGCCTCGAGCAGGACGGCAGCGCGGTCCGCCTCGTCCTCTCCCGCGACGACGACCGCCAACGTGCCGCCCCGGTCGGTCGAGAGGTGATCCATCTCGAAGTCCTCGACGTTGATGCGCTCCGCTCCCAGCGCCTGGAAGATGCCGGCGAGCACGCCCGGCCTGTCCGGCAGGTGCACCCTCAGCCGCTGCAGGGCCCCCGGGTCACCGTGGGCAGTGGCCAGCATCCGACGCCGGTTTCCCGCCGCCTCCGCTATCCACCTCGCGAGCTGGCCACCGTCCTGCGCGGTTAGCGCCGTCTCGAGCTGTTCGACCCGGCGGCGATGCTCTCCCAGGGCTGCGACGACCGCCTCGCGGTTGTCGAGGAAGATATCGACCCAGATTCGCGGGTTGGCGCCGGCAATGCGTGTCATGTCGCGGAGCGATCCACCCGCAGCCTGAAGCGGGTCGTGACCATCGACACGCGTTGCCCCGGCCTGATTCAGGAGCACGTTTGCAAGCGCGTGGGGCAGATGGCTCGTCACGGCGACGAGCCGATCGTGAGCGCCGGCGTCGATCACCACGGGACGCGCGCCGAGCGTCGTCACGAATCCATGCACGATGCGGAGCAACTCCGGGCCCGTCCCGGCGGTCGGGGTGAGGAACCACGTTGCACCCTCGAACAACTCGGCGTTCGCGCGCTCTGGGCCCCTCGTCTCCGCGCCGCAGATCGGATGGCCACCGATGAAGCGGCCGTCTCCCCCGGCGGCGGCGCACACGGCGCTCTTGGTCGAGCCGACGTCGGTCACCACGCAACCCTCGGGAGCGTGCGCGAGCACCTCACGAACGACGCGGGGCAACTCGGCCACGGGCGCCGCGACCACCACGAGGTCCGCGCCGCCGACTGCCTCGCGGAGCGTCGCGGCCGGGTTCACCGCCTCGCGCTCGGTCGCCACCCGCAGCACGTCCGGATCGGGATCCCAGCCCCGCACGGCAGCGCCGGCCCGCCGCGCGGCGAGTGCCGCGGACGCACCGATCAGACCCGTTCCGACGACGGTGATGTTCCGACGCACGACCGCCACTACCCTCGCATCAGCTCGGCGACCCGGAACGCCAGGTCGAGCGACTGACGGGCGTTCAAGCGCGGGTCACAGAGCGATTCGTACCGTGTATCGAGCTGTTCCTCGAGCACGGCCTCCGAGCCGCCGAGGCACTCCGTCACGTTCTCGCCGGTAATCTCGAGATGGACACCTCCCGGCCACGTTCCCACCTCGCGGTGCGCCGCAAAGAATCCTTCGATCTCGCGCAGCACGTCGTCGAGGCGGCGGGTCTTGTGGCCGGAGCCCGTAACGAACCCGTTGGCGTGCATCGGGTCGCACACCCACACGACAGGGATCTCGGCATCGCGCACCGCCCGCAGCAGCGGCGGCAGGAGCTCTTGCACGCGACTTGCGCCGAGGCGGGTGATCAGGGTCAACCGCCCCGCGGAACGGTCGGGGTTGAGCCGCTCGGAGAGTGCGACGAGCTCGTCCGGTGTCATCGTCGGGCCGACCTTGGCGCCGACCGGGTTGTGGAGCCCTGAGAGGAACTCCACGTGGGCTCCGTCGACTTGACGAGTTCGCTCGCCCACCCAGAGGAAGTGACCCGAGCACGCGTACCAGTCGCCGGTCGTCGAGTCCTTCCGCACGAGCGGCTCTTCGTAATCCAGGAGCAGCGCCTCGTGACTCGTCCACACGTCGACCTCGTGAATCGAGCGCTCGTCGCCGAGATCGATCCCGATCGCCTGCATGAAGCGCAGGGCTCGTCCGATCTCGTTCGCAATCGTCTCGTACCGGCGACCCTCGAGCGAGCTCGCGACGAACTCCTGGTTCCACGTGTGGACCTGCGTCAGGTCGGCGAAGCCGCCCTTCGTGAACGCCCGCAGCAGATTGAGCGAAGAGACGGCCTGGTAGTACGCCTGGACGAGCCGCTCGGGATCCGGCGTCCGGGCCGCGAGCGTCGGTTCGTCGGAGTGAACCGCGTGGCCACGGAACGACGGCAGCTCCGTGCCGTCGACGAACTCGGTCGCCGACGAGCGAGGCTTTGCGAACTGGCCCGCCAGGCGACCCACCTTGATCACCGGCAGCGTCGCCCCGTAGGTCATGACCGCGGACATCTGCAGGAGCAGCTTGAGCCGCTCCCGGATGGCGATCACGGACAGCTCGTGGAACGACTCGGCACAGTCGCCCGCCTGGAGCAGAAACGCACGACCGCCGGCTGCCTCACCGAGCGCATGTCTGAGGGCGCGCGCCTCCCCGGCAAAGATCAAGGACGGCAGTCGGCTCAACCGCTCTCGAACGGCGGCGAGCGCTGCCGGGTCCGGCCACTCGGGCTGCTGGAGCACAGGGAACCCGTGCCAGGAGGAGGGCGTCCAGGTGGGATCCGTCACGGCCATCGGCCCAGTGTAGACGCGCGCCCTTTTGACGCTGCGCCTCAAAACGGCTAGAAAACAAGCACGATGTCCGCGCTCCACCTCCTCGGTTTGTCCTGGCGCGCTTGAACCGACGAAGCCAGGCGAACCCGCGCGGCCGTAAGCACTGAACCTCCCGGCCGCGAACGCGAGCGAAAGGACCTCCATGCGCATCTTCTCCGGTATCCAGCCGACCGGCGAGAAACACCTCGGGAACCTGATCGGCGGCTTCCGGCAGTACGCCGCCACGCAGGAACAGGGCGACGCGTTCTTCTGCATCGTCGACCTGCACTCCATCACGACCGACTACGAGCCGGCGGACCTGCGCGCCCGCACACTCGACCTGTACGCGATGCTCATCGCGACCGGCCTCGACCCAGAGCGTTCGACGGTGTTCGCCCAGAGCCATGTAACCGCACACGCCGAGGCGGCCTGGCTGCTCTCGGCCGTGACGAGCTACGGCCAGTTGGGCCGCATGACGCAGTTCAAGGACAAGTCCGATCGCCGTGATTTCGTCTCGGCGGGCCTTTTCACCTACCCGGTGCTGATGGCCGGCGACATCCTGCTCTACCAGGCCGACATCGTCCCGATCGGCGACGACCAGCGCCAGCACCTCGAGCTCGCGCGGGACGTCGCGGAGCGGTTCAACACGCGTTTCGGCGAGACGTTCACCGTGCCCCGGGGGGTCTACCCCGAGATCGGCGCCCGGATCATGGATCTGCAGGAACCGACCCGGAAGATGTCGACGACGGGGGGCACCTCACAGGGCACGATCGGGATGCTCGACCCGGCGGACCTCGTTCGCAAGAAGTTCCGTTCGGCGATGACGGACTCGGGCCGAGATGTCCGGCGCGCCGATGACAAGCCGGGCGTCTCGAACCTGATCGATATCCTCGCCGTCGCCTCGGGCCGCCCGCCCGAGGAAATCGAGCTGCACTACGGCGACAGTGGCTACGGGCAGTTCAAGCAGGACGTCGGCGAAGCAGTCGTGGATCTGCTCGCACCTGTGCAGGAGCAATACGCGGAGCTCCGGGTCGACGAGACCGAGCTATTGCGGCTGTTGAAGCTTGGGGCAGACAAGGCTCGGGCGGCATCCGAGTCCACCCTGGAGCGCATGTACGAGACCATGGGGTTCGTTCGTCTGCCGTGAAGCGGACAATCGGCATCGCAATCGCGGTGTTCGCCGTGGCGGCGCTCGGGGGCGCCCTCCATTACGCGCACGCTTCCCCGGTTGCGGTGTTCGTCGTCACCGGCGTGTCGCTTGGAGGCGTCGCCTGGACGATCGGCGTGGCGACCGAATCGGTCGGTGCACGATTCGGGCCGGCCGTCACCGGCGTGCTGCAGTCGACACTCGGGAATCTCCCGGAGTTGTTCATCGTCCTCTTCTCCCTCTCGGCCGGCGAGATCGTGGTGGCGCAGTTCTCGATCCTGGGCTCCCTGTTCGCCAACGCGCTGCTCGTGCTCGGGCTCGCAATCATCGCCGGCTCGACGGCGTCGAGTGACGAGGCGATGACGTTCCAGGCTCGGCTCCCGAACGACACCGCGACCCTGATGCTGCTCGCGGTGTTCCTCATCTCCATTCTCGGCTTGTCCGATCAGGTGGGCGACCGGGCGAGCCATCACCAGGTGGCGATCTCGGTCGTCGGCGCCGTCTGCCTGCTCGTCGTCTACGGCGCGTGGATCTACGGGTATCTCCGCTCCGACCGCCACTCCGAGCCCTCGCTCGAGCACGCCTCGCATGCCGTCCTCCCGTTCACCGTCGCAATCGTGCTTCTCGCGGTGGCAGGAGTCACGGCCGCGCTGGTCTCGGAGTGGTTCGTCGACGCGATCGACCCGGCCGTCCAGAAGCTCGGCATCTCGAAGGCGTTCACCGGGCTCGTCATCGTCGCCATCGCGGGGAACGCGGTTGAGAACGTCGTCGCGGTCCAGCTCGCCCGCAAGGGGCAGAATGACCTCGCGATCTCAGTCGTCAAGAACTCGGTGGCGCAGATCGCGTGCTTCCTCTATCCCGTGCTCGTGATCGTCTCGCTGGCGTTCACCGAGCAACTCACGTTCGTGATCGAGCCGGTCTTCCTCGGCGCGCTGGCGCTGACGGCAATCGCCGTGTGGCAGATCACGGGCGACGGCAAGGCCGTGCTCTTCGAAGGCTTGGCGCTCGTCGCGTTCTACGTCGTGCTCGCGACGCTTGTCTGGTTCGAGTAAATCGCAGCTGCGGCGCGATTCTTACAGCCCCACCAACCGCCGGAGCGAGTCGACCTCGTCGCAGGTCAACGGTCGCCATGCACCCACCTCGAGGCCACGCGTGTCGAGGCTCGCATAGGCGGTGCGCCGCAGCCGCACGACCGGATGGCCGACGGCCTCGCACATGCGCCGAACCTGTCGGTTGCGGCCTTCGTGGAGCACCAGCTCCACTCGCGCCCGGCCGAGCTGACGCGCCCGCGCAGGGGCGGTGATGCCGTCCTCGAGCTCGACCCCCGATGCGAGCGCCGCCACCGCAGCCGGCGTGAGGTCGCCTTCGACATCGGCCACGTACGTCTTCTCGACCCCGTAGCGGGGGTGGGCCAGGCGGTGGGCGAGATCGCCGTCGTTCGTGAGCAGCAGGGCGCCGCTCGTGTCGATGTCCAGCCGCCCCACGGGAACAACCCTCGTGTCGTGACCGACGAGGTCGACGACCGTGGGTCGCCCTTCCGGATCGGACGCTGTCGTCACGACGCCCAGAGGCTTGTGGAGCACCACGTGAGCCAGTTCCTGCTTGCCGACTCGCTCGCCGTCGACCTCGACGACGTCCCTCGAGGCGACGAACGTGTTCAACTCGCCTCGCTGCCCGTTCACCGAGACGCGGCCGGCTTTGATCAGCTCATCGGCGGCCCGTCGCGACGCAATGCCGCCACGGGCGAGGAAACGATTGAGGCGCATCCGTTCATTGTCGCTACTGTCTCGCGCTGTGCGCGACTACACCGACTGGACACGGAGACTCGCCGACCTGATCGTCGGCTTCGGCGCGAATGTGCAGCCGGGCCAACTCGTCGGCGTCACGAGCTACCTCGGCAAGGAGGAACTGACCCGCGAGATCGCCCGCGCCGCGTACGAGCGCGGCGCCCGCTACGTCGACGTCCTCTACTGGGATCAGTGGGTCAAGCGCCAGCGGCTGCTGCACGGCGATCCGGAGACGCTCGACTACATCCCGCCGTGGATGCGCGACCGGCTACTGAGCCTCGCCTCCGAGCACGCTGCGCGGATCTCCCTGAGCGGGCCTCAGGCGCCGCGTGCGTTCGCGGGCATCGCCTCCGACCGCGCCGGCGCCGACCTGCTCCCCTACCTGCCGGAGACCGGCCGCGTCGTGAACGGGCGGACGACGAACTGGTGCGTGGCGCCCGCGCCGACGCGGGATTGGGCGGAGGCCGTCTATCCCGACGCCGACCCGGACGACGCCTACGACCGCCTCTGGAAGGCAGTTGCGCATGTCTGCCGGCTCGATGCCGACGATCCCGCGGGCGCGTGGCGTGAGCGCGTGACGACGGTCAAGCAGGGAGCGACGGCGCTGACGGACCGGCGCTTCGACGCAATTCACCTGTACGGCCCGGGAACCGATCTCACGGTCGGCCTGTTCGCATCGTCGGTCTGGCACGCCGGAGGCTTCACGACCGTCGACGGCCTGGAACACTTCCCGAACGTGCCGAGCGAGGAGACGTTCACGACGCCCGACCCGCTGCGGGTCGACGGCCACGTGTCGGCGACGATGCCGCTCGAGCTGTACGGCTCGATCGTCAGCGGCATCCGGATCGAATTCCAGTCCGGTCGGGCCGTGAAGATAGACGCAGACCAGAACGCAGAGGCCCTTCGTTCGGCCTGCGCGAAGGACGATGGCGGCACGCACCTCGGCGAGCTCGCACTCGTCGACGGCGGCGGGCGCATCGGCCCACTCGAGACGGTGTTCTTCGACACCTTGCTCGACGAGAACGCAGCGAGCCACGTAGCACTCGGTTCGGGCTATGCCGTCGCCGTCACCGACGAGGCCGAGAAGTCTCTCGTCAACGAGAGCCAGATTCACATCGACTTCATGATCGGCAGCCCAGAGCTCGACGTCGACGGCATCACCGCCGCCGGCGTCCACGTGCCGGTGCTCCGCAACGGCGTGTGGCAGATCTGAGCGGGAGCCGGCTCCGAAGCAGCTCTCCCCGCCGGTCGTCGGCACATCACTGCTCTTCGCGACCGTCCTCCCAGTCCCGCCAGTCGATGCCGCGCTCCGCGACGTACGCGTGGACAGCGAGTCCGATCGTCGGATAGAAGCACTCCTCGCCGACCCGCTCGACGAGCCCGTAGCGGCGCAATCTGTCCTTCACGGGCCCCTTGAGCTCGGCGAACGCGAGCCGGATCCCCCCCGTTCGAGCTCGCCGGCGATCTCACCGAGCACCTCGGCCGCCGTCGAATCCACGTCGGTGATCGGCTCTGCTGCGACTACGACCGTCACCACCGGCTCCTGCGAGTCTGCGAGCGCGTGGTGAAGAGCGTCCCGGAACACTTCGGCGTTCGCGAAGAACAGTGGTGCGTCGAAACGGAAGAGGAGCAGGCCGGGCACCTGCACCCCCTCGGGGTGACGCTGGGTGTCGTGGTAGCCCTTGAGTGCCGGCACACGTCCGAGCACGGCCGAGTACGGGTGCCATGCGCGTTCGAGCACGGCGAGCACCGAGAGGGCGACCGCGAATCCGACGCCTGGAAGGATTCCGAGCACGAGGACGCCGACCAACGAGGCGACAGCAAGGGCGAAGTCGCGGCGGTTCACGCGGAGCAGCCAGCGCAGTGCCGGTAGATCGATCAAGCGCAGCACAGCAGCGATGACGACCGCGGCCAGCGCGGCGGTCGGGATGTCCTTCAGCAGGCCCGTGCCGAGGACGAGCAAGATCCCGACAGTGACCGCCGCGACGACGCCGGTCAGCTGGGTGCGGGCACCCGCCGCCTCGGCAACGGGTGTCCGCGACGAGCTGCTCGAGATCGGAAAGCCCTGAAACAGACCTGTCGCGAGGTTGGCAACTGCAAGCCCGCCGAGCTCACGGCTCTGGTCGATCCGATCGCCGAGTCGCGACGCGTAGCTCCGGGAGAGGACGCTGGTGTCCGCAAATGCGAGGAGGGCGATGGCTCCGGCGCTCAGCGTCAACCGGCCAAGGTCATCGACCGAGGGTGACGGGATCGTTAGGGAGGGCAAGCCGCCGGGAACGGCACCGACGACCGCGACGTTCAGGTCGAGAACGGCGACGAGGATCGCCGCCCCGCCGACGGCGACGAGGATGCCGGGCACTGCCGGCGCGATTCGCCAGAGCACCAGGACGACCGCGAGGCATCCCAGTCCGATCACTGCAGTCGTCGGGTCGACCTCGTCGACGTGCCGGGCGAAGTCGCCGACGTCGGCGACGAACCTCCCACCCGCCACCGGAACACCGAGGAGGCGCGGAAGCTGATCGGCAATCACGATCAGCGCGATTCCAGCCAGGTAGCCGACCCGGACCGGCTTCGAGAACAAGTCGGTGAGGAAGCCGAGTCGGGCGATCGCCCCGACCAAAAGGAGCGAGCCCACGATCAGCGCGAGGAGCGCCGCCACGGCTACCCGTTCGGCCGGGTCGGCGCCGGCGACCGGGATCACGGCGGCGGCGACGAGGGGCGCGAGCGCCGAATCGGGACCGAGGACGAGGATCCTGGACGGTCCGAAGAGGGCATAGGCGATGAGCGGAACGACAGTTGCGTACAGACCGGTGACGGGCGGCAGCCCCGCAAGCTCGGCATAGGCCATCCCTTGCGGCACGAGCAGCGCCGTGAGCGCCAGACCGGCGGCGACGTCGCGGTGCAGCCACTCCCGGCGATAGGCGCGCGCGATCTCGACCCCCGGCAACAACGACCCGATCCACCCGTGTCCGGGGGCGTCGGCTCGTCCGTTTTCGGTCGTCATGAGGGGCTGCCCGCTCGCTCTCGTCTGTCCGACGATACGCGAGCAGGTGCTGCCGCGCGCCGCGCCTCTGGAAGGGCGTGCGTAGGTTCTCCGCAGCGTTGACGTCGCCTACGAGGCGCGCGCCTCCGCCACCTCGAGCAGCCGATCGCGGATCGCCTCCTGGTCCGGGCCGACGTCGTCGAGCCGCGGCAGTGCCGCAAGTGATTCGAGCCCGAAGACGCGTTCGAAGAGCGTCGTCACGCGGTAGCGGACCGCGCCGCCGGGCCCGCTCTCGCGGCCGGCCTCCGCGATCAGGCCTCGCTCGACGAGCGACGCGACGGCCGAGTCGGCGGCGACGCCCCTGATGCGGGCGATTTCGGGCCGCGACACCGGACCGAGATACGCGACGATCGCCACCGTCTCGAGTGCCGCCTGCGAAAGGCCTCGTTCGATCGGGCGCTCGAACAGGCGCCCACATGCTTCGGCGGCCTCGCGAGCGGCGCCGAACGCATAGCCGCCTGCCACCTGCTGCAAGACGATGCCGCTGCGGCCCTCGCGATAGCGCTCGCTCAACAACCCGAGCGCGGTCTCGATCCTCTCGGTGTCATCGGCGGCAGCCTCCGCGAGCTCAGCGACCGTGAGGGGCTGCGAGGCGACGACGAGGAGCGCCTCGACAGTGCGGGCGAGCGCGTCGACCGGGTTCGAGGAGATCAGGCGGAGCGGGCTGTCCATTGCAGAATCCTTCCGTCGTCGGAACGAGAGGCGGCGTCGGCGGCGCGGGAGACCCGGATCGGGGCGAACGGCGCTGCCTGAGAGATCGCGATCTCGCCCTCCTTGCGGAGCTCGAGCAGGGCGAGGAACGCCACTGCCTGCTCGACGCGCGATAGACCCTGGACCTCGATGTCGAAATCGAACCGGCGACGGCGCAGAAGCACCGCCCGGAAGCGCTCGACGAACTGGGCGACGGGCGGGAACCGGAGCGCCAGGTGTGAGAGCGAAACATGCGGCGGTTCGACGGCCAACGCCCGAATGGCCTCCACGAGACGCAACGGCTCCTGCGGGGCAAGCCGCCTCTCTGGGTCAGGTGCAAGCGGTGCCGGACCGACCCGGAAGTAGCGCTCGCGCTCCCCGTCGAGCCGCTCGCGCAACCACACGGCTGCGTGCTTCATACGTCGATACTCGGACAGGCGCCGCGCAAGCTCCTCGGCCGCCTCCTCCGGCTCGAGTTCGGAGAGCTCGGCCTCCTCTTCGGGGAACAGGTGCCGGGCCTTCAGCTCGAGCAACGCCGCGATCAGGACGAGAAACTCGCCGCAGGCGTCGAGATCGAGCTCATCGCGCTCCGCGAGCCGCTCGACGAACGCGACGACGATCCCGGCCATGTCGATCTCCGAGGGTTGGATCCCGTCCTTGAGAAGGAGCGTCAGGAGGAGGTCGAACGGTCCTTCGAAAGCATCGAGGTCCAGCTCGAGGTCGCGGACGGCAGTGGCCACGGTCGGACCCTAGCCCCCTCGTCGGACGCGGCTCTTCGGCACGGCCATCTTCGGGCCGGGCGGCGGGGCGGCCGGGCCGAGGGAGCGGTGGCGTCGCTGCGAGAGCCAGAACCATACGAGCCCCGCGATGCAGACGAGCCCGGAGACCCACGTGTTGACGCGTTGCCCGGCGATGTGATTCGCCGGGTCGATCCTGACGAACTCGATCCAGAAGCGACCAAACGAGTAGAGCGCGACGTAGAGGGCGAACAGCCCGGGCGGTCGCGGGTGAAAGCGGCGTTCGACGACATAGACGAGGAGCACGGCCACGAAGAGATTCCACAGGATCTCGTAGAGAAACGCAGGGTGATACGTCGCCCGGTCGATCGATGCGAGCGGCCGGTGTGCCGGGTCGATCTCGAGGCCCCACGGTAGATCGGTCGGCCTCCCGAAGAGCTCCTGGTTCCACCAGTTGCCGATCCGGCCGACCGCCTGTGCGACGAGCAGGCCCGGTGCGAGACAGTCGGCGAGCAGCCAGACGTCCGCCCCCGCACGCCTCGCGATGAGACCGCCGACCAGACACCCGGCGGCGATCCCGCCCCACACCCCGAGCCCTCCTTTCCAGATCGCTAGCGGGCCCCACCACTGGTCGGGCACCTCGTTCCAGCTGGTCGCGAGGTGGTAGAGGCGGGCCCCGACGATGCCTGCTCCGACGCCCCAGACGGCGCAGCGGAAGATCAGGTCCCAGTCACCACCGCGGTTGACGAATCGAGTGCCGGTGATCCAGATGCAGATGCCGATCGCGGCGAGCAGGGTCAGCCCGTACATGTGGATCGTGAGCGGCCCCAGGTCGACGGCACCGTTGGCCGGCGAAGGGATCGAGGCGATGGTTTCCGGGCTCATGCTGTCGCATTCTCGCCGGAGGGCAGGACGCCTCTCTGCCTTCAACGAGTGACGCCCGGCTCGCGACCGGGCGTCAGGGTGCCGGGGGAACGGCGCCTAGAGGAGGATCTGGAGCGCGAGGTCGACCGGGCAGCCGCGCTCGAGCAGGCGCATCGCGAGGTGGAGGTCGACCTCGTGTGAAGCCGCCAGCACGGCGGACGACTCGAGGTCGTAGCCCACGCGCGCAAGCGACTCGGCGCGCCACCGCTCGACGAGCTCGATTTCGACATCTGGTCGTTCTTGAAGCTCTGCCGCAGACATGATCGCCTCTCAGTGCTGTCGGGTCACACCTATTGTTCGGTCGCGAGGCCCGAACGGATCTCCCCTTTTTACGTCATTCGTTTCAGGGAATTGCCGAGGTCGCGTGAGGACTTCGTAAAGGGATGGGGTCTCCCTTGCCGCCGGATCAACGCTCGAGCCACGAAAGCAGCTGCCAGAACGGGTCGTTTGCAGGGGGAACGAACGGCGGGCGGCGTCGACGGGAGCGGAGCTCCGCCCAGGTCGCGTACGACCGCAGCCGCTTGCCGATCCGGCGGCGTGTGGCATCGGTGGGCGCGACGAGCGCCTCCGACAGTGCGAACCGCCACGCGGCCTCCTCGCTCTCGAGGCGGCGCCCTCCGCGGCCGACTCCGACGAGGTGGCCTATCTCGTGTAGAGCGACGAAGTAACTCACCTGGCCGCGAACGGGCGGGACGCGGATCTCGAGGCGGCGCTCCGTGCGGCCGTCGCGATGCTTGATGCGGATGACGACTGCGCGCCCTCTGCCGGCGAGACGCCGGATTCCGTACGCGGCGCACAGATCGTCGATGTGGAGGTCGAGCGTCCGAGGCTTCACCGAGCGAGCGTAGTCGGCGTGCTGGCGGTCGTAGACTTCTGGCCGTGATCGCGCTCGCTGCCGGCCTCGCCTTGCTCATCGGCTGGTATCGCGGCTTCAACGTGCGCTCGCTCGAGTTGACCGCCGCGGCATTCGCGCTCGTCCTTGCGGTTCAGACCGTCGGCCTCATCCTCACCGGAGGCGAGGCCGGCCCGAGCTATTGGCCTAGCGTCGCGATCATCGCCGCCGGGTGGGTCGTGTGCGTCGGGATCGGTGGTGGCGCACGGCGCCTACGTGAGCGCTGAGCCGAGACGGATTTCGTCTTTTCGGCGGTGCCGGCTGCCAGGTCATCTCTTGCGAAGGATTGAACCGACCGAGCTCCTTCGCGCGCCACTCGCGGGCACGCACCCGCCCCGCGTAAGCCCTAGGATCCTCCGGATGAAGCTGCGCCGTAATGCCAAGGTCGACCTGCTCCGTGGCGTGCCGTTGTTCTCGGGGTGCTCGCAGAAGGAGTTGGGGCAAATCTCGGCTCTCGCCGACGAGCTCTATCAGCCGGATGGAACGACGCTGATCGACGAGGGCGCCAAGGGGCGGGAGTTCTTCGTGCTCGTGGAGGGGACGGTCGACGCACAGCGCAACGGCCGCAGGCTCCGCACGATGAAGACGGGCGACTTCTTCGGTGAGATAGCACTCGTCACCGAGACCTCGCGCACAGCGACCGTGGTTGCGACAAGCCCGGTCCGCCTGCTCGTGATCACGGGCCGGGCGTTCCAGCGACTGCTGAACGAGACGCCGTCGATCCAGGCGAAGATCCTCGGCGCACTCGCGGAACGAATCTCGCCAGACCCGCTCTAGCCGCAGGTCCCGCGTCCGACAGGAGCGAGAACATCCCTGCGCCGAGCAGCCTGACCTCTTGCCGGCAACGAGCCAGCACACCACGGCTCAAGCCCAGCGCCACTGTTCGTGCTCGGCTGCGGTGCACGCCGGCCTCAGCTCAGCAAGCCGTCGATCTGCCCGATGGCGAGCGTAATGCCTTCTTCCATGCCCATCGCAACCATCTTCTCCATGGCCTCGAGGGTCGCGAACGTCGTCTCGATCGCCATGGTCGTGCCGCCGGCATCGAGCTCTGTCAAGGAAACCCGGGTGGTCGTGGTAGGCATGTTCGGGTCGGGCTCGCCGGCGCCGTCGGCGAAGCCGTCTTCGAACTCCAGGCGACGCGGCGGTTCGACGGCGAGCACCCGCCACCACCCTCGGGGCCGGTCGCCTCCGGGGCCTGTCATGAAGTAGGTAACGCGTCCTCCGGGCGTGAGGTCGTGGTCGAGGACGGTTGCCGGATAGGTCGGTGGGCCCCACCAGCGCTCGAGCTTCCGCGGGTCGGCCCACACACGCCAGACCTTCTCGACCGGGGCGTCGAACGTCGCCGTGATGGACATGGTCAGTGCCTCGGGGTTCTTGCGGACGCTGGTGACGCTCATCGGAGTGCTCCTTCCTGGGGTTGGGCTAGGACATCGCCGAAGCGGTCGATCCGCTCGCGCCACACGAGCTCGAGGCGGTCGAGAAGGTGGTGTGCCCGTCGGATGGTGACGACGTTGCCGCGCACGAGCTGCTCCCGTCCGCGCCGCTGCTTGGTCACGAGCTCGGCCCGCTCAAGCACCGCCACATGTTTCTGGATCGCAGCGAAGCTCATCGGATACCGGCGTGCAAGGTCGGACACGCTCTGCTCGTCGTGCAGCACGATCGCGACGATGTCGCGTCGCGTTGCGTCGGCTAGCGCATGGAAGAGTCGGTTGGTTCGCTCTCGATCGGATCGACCTACAACCATTTGGTTTCATAATATCAGACCCGCCCCGCTGGCACCCGGCCGCCTCGACACGGCAGAAGACCATCTACGCGAACGAGCGTCGCCTGCGCCAGGTCGGGGGTCACCCGAGCGTGACTCAAGGAGCTAAAGCCGGCATCTCGCGGGCTCGAGGGGCGGCTGATTGGCAGCAATCCCGGCGGAAGCGAGCGGCGCACGTTCTGAGGCCGTCACCTCGCCCAAGTCTTCTCGGTGCGAGCGTGCCCACCCGCTGCCCACGGTCACCACCCATCGCGTGCGGCACCGTCACCCGAGCAGCGGCTTGGTCTCTGTCGACGGGCAAACTCCGGACCGGTACCTCGGAGCGGCCGATCGACCCCATGGCGGCCGGGTACGGCACGCCATGGCACCCTATTTGCGACGCAGGCCTCTAGAGCCGCTCCGAGTCGACCGCGACCTCGAACAACTCAACCGAGGAGCGAGTGCCGGAGCCGCCGGGCCGCGACATGTTGTTCATGAACTCATCCACCTGGCGCAGGTCATCCTCGGTTTCACAGAACGCGACGGCCGCCCCGCGACCGTTCTCGCGGTCGACGAGCATCAACGCACGCTTGATCGGCGGCCCATCCGCGGCTCCCTGTGCGGACGTCATTCGTTCACGAACTTCGCCGATCCGCTCGTCCCAATCTCCGTCTGCCCCTTCGAACCTCGCGATACGGACGTACATCGTCTTCCTCCTCGTTCGACCTGCCGAGTCTAGACCGGCGACCGCTCTCATGCCAACGCCGCTCCTGCATCCCTCCAGGGGTACTCTCGCACGAGCGTCGCGCCGAGGACATCGCGGTAGAAGCGCGCTGCCAGCGGTCTAACGTCGGTCCCGCCCTCTCGGCGTCGGACGCAGCACATCAGCGACGCGGGCCCGGGCGAACGCGGCGTGCCCGTCAGCCCCTGTGCAACAGATGCCTCTCCTAGGAGGGTTGGAAGGTCGCCTAGAGGATCGATGCCCACAACGAACCGTCAGCCCGGAGAAAGCACGGTCGCCTGCGCCAACGTTCGGGAGAGCTGCTTGAGCCACTGGCCTCGCCTGCGCCAGGGATGGAATGTCAATGTCAGTTGGGGCGTGGCCTCGGTGGCGGCGGTAGCCGGGGTTCTTCATGCGGGCTGAGGGGCCCGTTCGGCCGCACGGGCCGGCGGGCGGGCGAGTCCGAGCTGGAAGAGGGTGCCGAGTCGGTCGGGGACACCCCAGTGCTCGACGATGCGGTCGTTCTCGACCCGGAGGCTGTCGAAGACGTCCGTGCGCATGGAGCGGCCGGTGGGAGGGTTGCCCATGAAGGAGCCGTCGTGGGTGCCGGTGCCGGTCATGCGAAGCCAGACGGTGTCTCCGTCGACGGTGAGGTCGTCGATTTCGAGATGGAAGTCGGAGAATGCGCGCCGAAGCGAGGCGATCACGGCTTTCACGCCCTCGGCCCCGGGTGCGTGGTCAGGGCCGAAGTTCTGGTGCTCGACCATGTCGGGCGAGATCAGCTCGTCGGCGACGTCGGGATTCCCCTCGTTGAACCCTTCTTCGATCAGGCGGCGAACGAGCTCTTCGGGACTGCGCGACATGATCCTTCCTTTTCGATAAAGCATTACCTTATTGAATAAGCTGGTACCGTAGTTAATATGGACGGCGAAGTCAAGGCTCGCTCCTACCGCTCCGAGCGCCGCCTCGAGCAGGCCGAGCAGACGCGGCAGCGCGTGCTCGACGCCGCCGCCACACTGTTCGAGCAGCGGGGCTTCGACGGTGCCAGCGTCTCCGCGATCGCTGAGCGAGCGGGCGTCTCCGAGGAAACCGTCTACGCCCGCTTCCAGAACAAGCGCACACTCCTCGGCGAGCTCGTCGGTCGTGCCGTTCGCGGAGACGATCCGAGGCCGGTCCCCGAGCAGGACGGGCCTCGCACGCTCGCCGCCACGACCGACCAGCACGAGCAGCTGCGTCTCTTCGCATCCGACATCGTCCTCCGCCTCGAACGTGCCGCCCCGATCGTCGCGATCGTCGCCGGCGCCTCCCGATCCGAGCCCGAGCTCGCTGACCTCCTCGCCCGACTGCACGCCGGGCGCCTGAAGAACCTCGCCGTGCTCGTCGATGCCCTCGCCGCCAACGGACCGCTACGCCTCCCGGCCGACGAAGCCGTTGAAACCGTCTGGGCGCTCACCAGCCCCGAGCTGCATCAACTCCTCGTCCGCGTTCGCCGCTGGACACGCCACCGCTACACCGACTGGCTCGCCGACAGCCTCGACATGCTGCTCCTCCGATAGAAGACGGCAACAACGTCTCGACTGCATCCGGACAGATGACGCGAAGTGAGCCTCGCTCGCGCACAGTTCACAGTCACCCGAGGTCGGTCGCCGACCTACAACGGCTGCAGACCGGCGTGGCCGGCGGTCTGACTCGCGTCTTCTACGACCCCGGCTCGACGACCGTCGTCACGACCCAGCGGTGTTTGCCGATCTTACGCTCGCGGATGAAGCCGAGCTTCTCGTAGGTTGACAGAGCACCGTTGTAGAGGAAGCCGGCGGGCACCGGGCCGGCGTCCTCCGGGTATCCCTCGACGGTTCCCCCGCCCAGGCCCGCGATGAGATCGACTGCACCGGCGAGCGCCGCGGTGGCCACGCCCTGACGCCGGTGCCCCTTACCGACGTAGCAACACGCGATCCGCCAGTCTGGCGAGCTCGTCCGCCCCTTTTCGTACGCCGCGCGGCTCTTGATCCGGGGCACCTCGTCGGGTGCCCCGAACTGGCACCAGCCCAGGCAGTCGTCCCCGTCGAAAACAAGCGCCGCATGGGCCGTTCCTGCGCGAACGCGATCAAGCTTCCGTTCGCGGTTACGGGCCGGCGTGGTTCCCCTGCCGACCCCCTCGGGGTGGAACCCCATGCACCAGCAGCCGCCAAAGACGCCGTTGTTGCGCTCCACCAACACGGCGAACGCGGCCCACGTCGACTGATCGAGAGCCCTGACGGTGTACGTCGGTTCGACCATGAAGCCCAGCCTAATCGGGTGGGATACTCGCCTGGCGCCTCGGCCGATAAGTGCCTGACGCCTGCGCGAGGGTCCTCTCGCTTGGTGCGCCGTCATGACGGAAGATGCGCCGTCTCATTTGCACGGGCCGCAAGGCGCGGGCTGACGGGGTTTGATCGTCGCCGTCCCGATCGCGGTCGCGGGCGTCGTCTTCCTTGTGCGCGATCGAATAGTGCGGCCGCTCGGCTGGACGGTCGCCGGCACGGTCATCGCCTACTTCGTCCTCGGCGGCAAGTCCTACTACGGCCTGCCCTCGATCCTGTTCGCGCTCGCAGTTGGCGCGATCCCGTTCGACCGCTGGGCGACCAGGCGGCGCCTCTGGACAGTCGGCATCGCCTACGTCGCCGTCAGCCTCGTGCTCCTGCCGATCACGCTGCCGGTGCTACCGGAAAAGACGGCCGACCGGCTCGGCGTCATCGGCGCGCGCGGCGACTACCAGGACGAGATCGGCTGGCCGAGTCTCGTACGCACCGTCGAGCGCCACACAACAGGCATCGACGTCGTGATCGCCCACAACTACGGCGAGGCGGGCGCGCTCGAGGTGCTCGGCCGCGGCCTGCCACCTGTCGCCTCCGCGCATGTCAGCTTCCGCTACTGGCGACCCAACGTGAACGGACGGCAGGCGCTGCTCGTCAACTTCACCCGCACAGACGCCGCCGGCATCTGCCACAAGTACCGCATCGTCGCGCGCATCTTCATGCCGATCGACAACGAGGAGCGCGGCCGCCCAATCGCACGCTGCACCCTCAACAAAACCCTCACCGCTGTCTGGCCGCAGATCGTCGCCGACTCCTTCGAGTAGCGTCAGCCGACTCCGGCGCGGCTGCTGCGCGCGCTCGATGGCATGACCATCACGGCAACGTAAGCCTCGGGGCTGTGCTCGGTGGCATGCGCAAGCGTCCACTCGCCCGACGAGCGGCCGGACAGCGCTGAACGCCAGGCGGCCCTACGCAACTGATGCCTCGCCTAGGAGCGCACGGATTTCGCCTATCTGCAGCCCCTCACTGACGGCCCATGCCTCGCAGCCCACACGAAGCGCCGCACGGCGACGTGGTCACGGGATGTCGGGGCGCAGCACCTTCGAGAGCCACTGGAGCGCTGTTTGGTAGCGCTCGTTCGCTCGGCCGCCATGGTTGCCAGGGTTCTCGGTGCTCTCGTGGGCGATTCCGGCCTGGTCGAGGTAGTGGCTGAGCAGCCGGTGGCCCCAGTGCAGGTTGTAGTCGTCGTGCGAGCCTGCGTCGAGCAGGATGCCGGATAGCTTCCGGAGGTTGTCGAGGCGGTCATGGACGTTGACGACCGGGTCGAAGGCGAGCCAGCGGTCCCAGACCTCCTGGATCAACTCGCCGCTCGGCCAGGCCACGGGCAGGTCGACGTAGAACGGCGGGTTCTCCGGGTTGGGCGAATAGGTGGCGGAGTAGTCGTAGACGAGCTGCGACCAGATGTTCCCCTCGACAGGGCCGTCGGGCGCCTCCGGCCAGATGCTGTCGTAGTACTTGTACGGCATGAACTTGTGGGTCATGTCCAGGAACGAGTCGCCCGACAGCATCGCCAACGCGCCGAACACGTCGGGGTTGCGCGAGGCCACGTTCCAGGCGCCGAATCCTCCCGACGAGAACCCGAACACGCCTCGACTTTCCGGATCCGGGATCGTCCGATAGGTCGCGTCGACAGCCATGACAACGTCGTGGACGAGGTACTGCTCGAAGTTGCCCGTCACCGGCGAGTCCACCCACTGGCCACAGCCCCAGCGCGACCAGCCGTCCGGGATCGCGACGATCATCGGCGGCACGCCCATTCGCCGGAAGACGGGCTCGAGGACGTCCTCGATCGGCGGCCGCCAGCGCTCCCCGTCGGTCGGCGGGGTCACCATCTCCGCAACGGTCTCGCCGAACGCCTGCAACAGGTAGGCCGTCGGATACCGCCGGTCTGACTCCTCGTATCCCGGCGGCAGGTACACGAACAGATCCCGCTCGCTCGGATCCCCCAACAGGTTGCCGGCAAGATGCGAGCTCTCGACCCGCGAGTGAATCATCATCGTCCGGCTCCCTCGGTTGACCGGTGAACGACCCTAACCTCCCATACGCCGCGGAGGAGAACAAGGCGTCGAGGCGGAGACCCGTCGATTGGCTCAAGCCACGTCGGATCACACGAGCCACGCTTGGACGTTGGAACGACGGGGCCAGGCGTTGTGCGGGCTAGCTCGAGAACTGGGTCGAGGCACCTATCACGAACGCGGGTGCGTGCGCCACGGTCTCGAAGCCAACCTGCTCGTAGAGACGGAGGCCTGCTGCCGTCGCCTCGAGCGTGAACGTCGTCACACCCTGTTCGAGGTAATGGCCCATCGCCGTTTCGAGCACGGCGCGCCCGATCCCCCGCCTCTGGAACCCCGCTGCTGTCGCCATGCAGTAGATCGCGACGTGATCGCCGGAACGAACGAAGGTACCGCTCCCCGCAATCGCTCCTTCCTCCTCGACGATCCAGACGTCGGCTCCGGCCGCGAGGATCGAGGGAGGCATCGTGCGCTGTACGGCATCCTCGGCTGGAGACGGCCGAGAACGATGGGCCAGTGCTCTGCGCCGTCAGGAGACAAGCGAGCGTATGTATCGGAGACGGGCTCCTGGTCAGGATCGAAGCTCCGAGCAAGCTCCTGGTTTTCGGCGGTGTAGCCGTCGAAGCGTGCATACGGGCGGTGATGGACGCCGTCGGGTCGACGAGCGCTGTGCTCTGGTCGGGCGGTACGAGCACTGGCATGGGCGTGCTGTTCGCCGCGACCTATCCGGAGCGGTGTGCCGGTCTCGTCCTCTTCGACCCCAGGGTCAGGGGGACACGTTCGGCGGATTACCCGTGGGCGCCGACCGAGGAGGAATGGCGGGAGCGTCTCGCCGAGGTGCGCGCCGGCTGGGGCGAGCGAGGTTATCTCGAAGCGCTCGCCCGAGAGTGGGCACCCGAGGTCGCCGAGGATGAGGGCTTCCGCGACTGGTTCGTCTGGCACATGCGGCGCAGCCTCAGCCCGGGCGCCGCGCTGACGTCGTTCCGCGCGGCGATGGAGCTCGATGTCGCCGACGTCCTTGGCGCCGTCCGCGTTCCGACCCTGATCCTCCCACGGCCTTCCCTTCCAGGCCCCGGCCACTTCGCTGCGGAGCGGATTCGAGGCTCCGAGCTCGTGGATCTACCGCCCCTCCTCGGCGTCTACACCTGGGTCGATGACGAAGCCCACCGCGCAACGATGGAGGCAAACGCTGCCTTCGTCGCGCGCTTGTCCCATCGCGGTGGTTCCGAGCGAGTGCTCGCGACCATTCTCTTCACGGATATCGTCGGCTCGACCGAGCTCGCTGCGCGCGTCGGCGACTCGGCCTGGCGACAACTACTTCAGCAGCACCACGCCATCGTTCGCCGCGAGCTGTCCCGCTATCAGGGGCGGGAGCTCGACACGGCCGGTGACGGGTTCTTCGCCGCCTTCGACGGTCCCGCCCGTGCTGTCCAGGCTGCCTCGGCGATTCGCGATGCGCTCCCGACGATCGGGATCGAGATCCGGGCCGGACTCCACACAGGCGAATGCGAGCTGCATGACGGCAAGGTCGCCGGGATCGCGGTGTCGACCGGGGCTCGCATATCGGCGCTCGCCGGGCCCGGCGAGGTGCTCGTCTCGAGCACCGTGAAAGACCTCGTCGCCGGCTCGGGTCTCCGATTCGAGGATCGAGGCGATCACCAGCTCAAGGGCATCCCGGACACCTGGCACCTCTTCGCAGTCGCCCGCTGACGACCGCACTCGCCTGCCCACGCGTCCCCTCGTCAGACGAGCCGCCGGACAGCGGCGAGCCCTCGACGGCGCTACGCAACCGATGCCTCTCCCAACAGAGCCTTCGCCTCGGCGATGAAGTCCGAATCCGGTTGCACCCGGTAGCCGGGGCCGAGAGCAAGCGTGCGGGCACCGAGCGATGTCTCGAGCGCCACGTACACCGGGGAGTCTCCGGGATACTCCTTGACCAGGCGTGCGAGTTCCTCGATGATCCCTGCCGCCGCCAGCCGTGCGTCCAACCTGAAGCGCACATCGCGCCGCTCGGGCACCGCCTCGAACGCCGTCAGTTCAAGCGCGATCAGCTTCGTCTCACCTTGCTGCTTGTGGTCGACGCGCCCTTTCACGACGAGGATCCTGTCCGCGACGCAGAGCTCCCGGGCCGTCGCATAGGTGGCGGAGAAGACGACGGCTTCGGCCGACCCGGTCGGATCCTCGAGTTGCAGGAACACCATCGGCTCGCCCTTCTTGGTGGTCAAGTGCTTGACGGCTGACACGATCCCGCCGACCATCACGACCTCGCCGTCGCGCCGACGCTCGAGCTCACCCAGCGTCGCGTCGGTCTTGCGACGTAGCTGGTCTCGGACCGCGCTGAGCGGGTGCTCCGAGACGTAAAGGCCGAGCGTCTCCTTCTCGAGCCTCAGTAGTTCGGCCTTCTCGAACTCGCTCGCGGCGACCGGAGGATGATGCTTGCGGGCAACCTCCTCTTCCGGCTCCGCGCCACCCAAGCCGAGGTCGAAGATCGATCCCTGTCCGGCGAGCCGATCGGCCGCAAGCTTCTGCCCGTAGGCCAGCGCCTGCTCCAGCACACCGAGCATCCCCATCCGCGACGCACCGGTGGAGTCGAGGGCTCCGCACTTGACGAGCGACTCGAGCGCCCGCTTGTTGACGACCTGCGGGTCGACGCGCTCGGTGAAGTCCCAGATCGTCGCGAACGGGCCGCCTCCCTTGCGCGCCGAGATGATGGCCCGCGCTGCGTTGTCGCCCACGTTCTTGACCGCGTTGAGGCCGAAGCGGATCTTGCCGGCCACGACCGCGAAGTCGGTGGCCGACTCGTTCACGTCGGGGGGAAGCACCTCGATCCCCATCTCGTCGCAGGCGCTCACGTACAGCGGAACTCGATCCTTCGTGTTCATCACGGACGAGATCAGTGCCGCCATGTATTCGCACGGGTAGTTCGCCTTCAGCCAGGCGGTTCGATAGGCGATCAACGCATAACATGCAGAATGAGCCTTGTTGAAGGAGTAGTCCTGCGACTGCTCCATGTCCTTCCAGAGCTGGTTTGCGACCGACGGTGTGACGCCGTTCGTCGCGCAACCATCCAAAAACTTGCCTTTCAGCGACGCCATCAGCTCGTGGATCTTCTTGCCGATCGCCCGCCGGAGCGTTTCGGCCTCGGCAGGGGAAAAGCCTGCCATCTGCTTGGCGATCTGCATGTATTGCTCCTGGTATATGCAGATCCCTTGTGAGTCGCTGGTGATCGGCTTCAGGCGCTCATCGATGAACGTGACGGCCTCCCGGCCGTTCTTCCGCGCCGCGTAGCTCGGGATGTACTGCATCGGGCCCGGCCGATACAGGGCGACGAGTGCAATCAGGTCTTCGAACTCGGTCGGCTTCACCTGGCGCAGCGCATCGCGCATCCCCGACGACTCGAACTGGAAGACGCCCGCCGAATCGGCGCGTGCCAGCATCTCGTACGTCTTCCTGTCGTCGATCGGGATCGTGCCGATGTCGAGCCCGTCGCCGATCAGGCCGACCGCCTTGTCGATCACGTCGAGGTTACGGAGGCCGAGGAAGTCCATCTTCAGAAGACCGAGCGCCTCGACGTTCTTCATCGAGACCTGGGTCACCACCTCCTGGTCCGCGCCTTTCTGCTGCAGCGGCACGACGTCGATCAGCGGTTGTGCGCCGATCACGACCCCGGCCGCGTGAATCGAGTCCGCCCGCGTCAGGCCCTCGAGCGGGCGGGCCAGGTCGATGATCTCTCTGGCGACGGGGTCGTCCTTGACGGCGTTCGCCAGCTCGGCGCCCGGCTTCAGTGCCTCCTCGAGCGTCTGCCCCGGTCCTTCGGGAATCATCTTCGCGATCCGGTCGACGGTGCCGTAGGGAACCTCGAGCACCCGACCGGCGTCACGCACCGCCGCCCGCGCCGCCATCGTCGAGAACGTGATGATCTGAGCCACCCGGTCGCGTCCGTACTTCTCGGCGACGTAGTTGATCACCCGCTCGCGACCCTCGACGGCAAAGTCGATGTCCATGTCGGGCATGTCCTTGCGCGCCGGGTTGAGGAACCGCTCGAACAGCAGCCCGTAGCGCATCGGGTCGATATCAGTGATGCCGAGGCAGTACGCGGCAAGCGAGCCGGCGGCGCTGCCGCGACCGGGCCCTACCGAGACGCCGTCGCGCTTCGCGAAGGCGATAAAGTCGGCGACGATGAGGAAGTAGTCGGCAAAACCCATCTCGCGCACCGTTTTCAGCTCGAACTGCAGGCGCTCGGTCAGCTCGGACGTCACCTTGTCGTAGCGCTTCGCGAGCCCGGCGTCGCACAGCTCGACGAGGTAGTCGAACGCGTCCCGGTCATCGGGCGTCGGGAACGTCGGCAGCAGGATTCGACCGAGCTCGATCTCGACGTTGCAGCGTTCGGCGATCTCGAGCGTGCGGCGCATGGCGTCCTCGTGCCCGGGGAAGTCGAGCGCCATTTCCTCCGGCGTCTTGAAATAGAACTCGTTCGTCCCGAACTTCCAGTGATTGGGGTTCTTCAGCGAGTCCCCCGACTGGATGCAGAGCAGCGCCTCGTGCGGGTACGCGTCCGTCGCATCGAGGTAGTGGACGTCGCCCGTCGCAACCAACGGCAGGCCACGCTTCGCGGCGAGGCCGGGGAGCGCCTGGAACACCGGCTGTTGAACGTCGAGATGCGCGTTCTGGAGCTCGACGTACGTGTTGTCGCGGCCGAAGATCAGCGCAAGTCGATCGAGCTCCATCTCGGCATCGCCCATCCGGGCTTCGGAGATCGCCTTCGAGACCCGGCCCGACAGGCAGCCGGAGAGCGCGATCAGGCCCGGCGCATACTGCTCGAGCAGCGCCCAGTCGACCCGGGGTCGGTAGTAGTACCCCTCGAGATATCCGAGTGAGCAGAGCTTGATCAGGTTCGAGTAGCCGGCCGTCGTCTCGGCGAGGAGCGTCAGGTGCGCGGTGCCCTTCGCCTGCTGTCGGCGATCGTCCGTCACGTACACCTCGCAGCCGATGATCGGCTTCACCCCCTGGCCGCGCGCAGCCTTGTAGAGGTCGATCGCACCCGCGAGCGAGCCGTGGTCAGTCAGCGAGACCGCCGGCATCTCGAGCCGAGCCGCCTTGTCGACGAGCGCCGGAATCCTGCACGCCCCGTCGAGGATCGAGAACTCGGAGTGGACGTGGAGGTGAACGAACGAGGAGCTCATCGGGAGGGCCATCGTACTGCCCCGGCGGGACGGTGCTCGATAGCGCCAATCGTCACCTGAACGGACGTCATCGACCCCTCCTATTCTTGGGTGCTCGCGACGGCTGACCACGCACGAGCACGCAGGTGCCCCTCAGGCGTCTCTCAACCTGTTCACAGTTTCCTGTGCTGAGATGGTCGTGCGACGGAACCCGACTCGACGACCGAAGGACGCGATGACCCCCTCTCCAGGCTTCAGGCGCGGCGCCACGATCGCAGGCGCCGTCGCCATCGCGGTGGTCGGCGGAGGGGTCGGGGCTGCACTCTATGCGACGACGCAGAGCGAGACGGCGACGGTGACCGTCTCGGTCGCACCGACAGAGGCCGGCGTCGCGAGCACGTCCACAGAGAACTCGATCCGAACCATCGCCGCCCGCGGCGCCCGATCGGTCGTCGAGGTCCTCGTTACGTCGACGACTGACGACCCGTTCGGCTCCCAGTCTCAGCAGGCCCAGGGCTCGGGGTTCGTGTACGACACGAAGGGCCACCTGATCACGAATGCACACGTCGTCGAGGGCGCCGACTCGGTCAAGGTCCTCTTCGCGGACGGCTCCACCTATGGGGCGACCGTCGTCGGTACCGACGCTGCCAGCGACGTCGCGGTGATCAGGATCACCGCCACGGCGTCTCAGCTGCACCCTCTGACGCTCGCCGACTCGTCGAAGGTCGAGGTTGGCGACGAGGTTGTCGCCGTCGGAGCCCCGTTTGGTCTCGCCAACACGCTCACGACCGGGGTCGTCAGCGCACTCAACCGCGAGATCACCTCGCCCGACAACACCCCGATCGAAGGCGCGATCCAGACAGACGCGGCCATCAACCACGGCAACTCCGGCGGCCCACTGTTCGACGCTCGGGGCGACGTCATCGGCGTCAACTCCCAGATCGAGAGCGACTCCGGCGGCAACGACGGCGTCGGCTTCGCCGTCCCGGCAAACACCGTGGCCTCGGTCGCCTCACAGCTGATCTCCACCGGGACGGCGCAGCACGCCCGACTGGGGGTGTCCGTGCAGACGGTCTCGGCGCAAGCGGCTGCAAAGCTCGGCGCGGCCGCCGGCGTCGCGATCCGCTCCGTCGAGTCGGGTAGCGCGGCCGAAACCGCCGGGCTGAAAGCTGCGACCGGCGGCAAGACGATCGACGGCACGAGCTACCCGACCGGAGGCGACGTGATCACGGCCGTCGACGAGATGCGGGTGACGACGGCGGAGCAGCTGCGCGGGATCATCGATAGCCAGAGGCCCGGCGATCACGTCGAGCTGACGGTCGTGAGAGACGGCAAGGCGCGCACCGTATCGGTGACGCTCCGGCAGCGCGGCTGAGAGATTGAGGGCGGATGCCGACTCGGCTCGTCGGGGCGGCGGGTCGCTGTTACAGACCGAGATCGGTGAGCGCAGCGCGGAGCGCGGCGACCTCCGCCTCGAGTGCAGCCACCCGCTCCTCGAGCGGATCGTGGGCGAGCAATGCGCGGGGTGCCTCGCTCCCCGCCCCATCCTCCACCTCGCCGCCGAGCAGCTGGGCATAACGCACTTCCTTCTGTCCGGGTCGGCGTTCGAGACGCAGCGCAAGACCGCGCTCGACCAGCCGCTCGACCGTCTCCTCCACCCGGGCCAGGGCGTCGAAGGGATGCAGCCGGTCTGTTCGTTGTTTCAGCTCGCCGGGCGTCTGCGGACCCCGCAACATGAGCACACAGAGAACCGAGGCCTCGTCGTCAGCGAGCCCGAGCGTCTCCTGGACGAGCTGCCGGTACTTGACGGCGCGGCTGCCCTGCCCCGATGCCAGCCGCGCCCACTCCTTGCGCCACAGCCGCTGCAGCGCGTCCCTGATCGTCTCTTCGTCGTAGTCGACGACGGGGTCACGGTTGGTCGCCTGGTTGCAGGCGAGACGCAGCGAGTTGAGCGTCAGCGGGTAGGAATCGGGGGTCGTTCGCTGCTTCTCGATCAGGCAGCCGAGCACGCGGATCTCGACGGCGTCTGCATCCACGGCGACAGCCTACGACACGCGAGGTAGTCCGTCCCGTAGGCGGGCAGGGCCGAGAGCCCGACGATGGTGACGAGAATCGCCGAAGCAGGCGCGAGCAGGATTGCGTATACGAGGTCTGTGCAGACCGCGAGCACGGCGGCAGCAGCACAATTCGAGCACCGTGAAGTAGCTGAAGAAGTTCTCGGCCTCGAGACCGTTGTTCCGTCCGCCCTGGACGGACTGCGCGACGAGCGCGGCACGATGAGGGCTGCCCTTGCGACGAGAAGCGCGCGCAAGATGGTTGCTCCTCGCACGTGCCCGATCATCTTGGCAGAGTGAGGGCGTGAACCGCGATCCCGATCGCAACGTCGTCGGCGGAGAGTTGCTGCCATGCTCTGTCGATCCCGTGACGGGGTTCTTTCGCGACGGGTGTTGCTCGACCGGGCCAGAGGATCTCGGGAGCCACACGGTGTGCGCAGTGATGACGGAGGAGTTCCTCGCGTTCAGCCTGCAGGCGGGCAACGATCTCTCGACCCCCCGACCCGAATGGGGATTTGCGGGCCTGCAGCCTGGCGATCACTGGTGCGTGTGCGCCGCGAGATGGCTAGAGGCCTATCAGGCGGGCGCGGCGGCACCTGTCGTTCTCGGCGCCACTCACGAGCGGGCGCTCGAGGTCGTGCCGATCGAGGCGCTGACCGCGCACGTCGCGACGCTGTAACCGGGGAAACCGACACCACGCGACCGTAAAGCCCGAGGGCAGAACCGCCGATGTGTCTGCCATGGCCACTCGCCCGACCGAGCTCGGCGTGCGCGCCGTGGTCGAGACCGCACGCTTGCGCCTCGAGCCATGGGACGATTCGCACTTCGAGCGCTTCGCACGCTTCATGTGCGATCCCGTCGTGATCCGGTACATCCGCGCCGAACCGCTCGACCGGCAGCGTGCGCTCGAACAGCACGAGCGTTCCCTCGAAGAATGGTCACTCTTCGGTTTCGGCAAGCGCGCCATCATCGAGGCCGAGACCGACGAGTGGCTCGGCTTCGTCGAGCTCTCACGCGTCGGGCCGGGGAAAGGGTCGCGCGACGAGGACGTGGAGATCGGATACTTCGTCGAGGCGTCCCGGTGGGGTGAGGGGATTGCCACCGAGGCCGCATTCGCCACGCGCGACGAGGCGTTCGACCGTTGTGGAATCGAGGAGCTGATCGGCCGCTGCCGCGTGGAAAACCTCGCCTCTGCGCGCGTTCTCGCGAAGGTCGGTTTTCGCCGACTGCGCCTGTTCGAACTCGACGACGGCATCATCGTCGAGATCCACCGACTGCAGCGGACTCACTGGACCGGGCCGGTCAGACGCCGCGAGCCGACCGCGCTCGAGGGCGGTGCGGGAGCCGAGTATCGTGAAACGGGCTGACCGGCTCGCAGTCGTCGACCGGGTCGGCGACCACAGCGTCGTCTACGACATCGTGCTGCTCGCCGGGAGCCCGAGGCGCCACACGCTGCGGCTCGCTCCCGACATCGCCGAAGAGTCGGTGATCGAAGTCGACGGTGACCGCTGGGTGGTCGCCGACGTTCGCTCCGTCGAAGGCGCCCCACCGCAGCTGATCTGCATCTACGACGTATGAGGCGGTGAGGGGAGCCACACGCTCCGGCACCAGACTGGGGCCCGGCGTCGGGGCTCGTCGGTATGGTGCTGGCCGGAGGCGGTGCCATCACCGCTCCGCATCGAGAGAGGCTGAGGGCCCCGGCCCACCGACGCCTCGGCAACCTGCGTCACACGCAAGGTGCCACGCCCGGGGTGATGTCGAGCGAGGAGGACTGATGGGCAACACGAAGACACCGTCATTCGCAGACCTGCTGGCCGATCGGGGCGTGCTGATCGCCGACGGTGCGACGGGCACGAACTACCAGACGATGGGCATGGAGCCCGGGCTTGCACCGGAAGAGTGGCTGTTCGAGGCACCCGAGCGCGTGGTCGAGCTCCATCGGGCCTTCGTGGATGCGGGCGCCGACATCGTTCTCACTTGCACGTTCGGGGCGACGCCGCTTCGGCTCACAGAGGGGCCGCTGCTCGGAAGGGCCCGCGAGGTGAATCTCCGCGCCGCCGAGCTCGCGAGAGAAGGGGCGGGCGCCGGGCGGCTCGTGGCGGGCTCGCTCGGGCCAAGCGGGCGATTGATCGAACCCTATGGGCTTCTGAACCGCGAGGACGCCGTCGCAGCGTACTCCGAACAGGCTCAGGCACTCGCCGACGGCTGCGTCGACCTGCTCGTGCTCGAGACGATCTTCGCCGTGGAAGAGGCCGTGTGGGCGGTCGAGGGAATCCAGAGCGTGACGGACCTGCCGCTCGTGGTGTCGTTCTCGTTCGACATGGGCGCGCACACGATGATGGGGTTGAGTCCCACCGACGCGGTGGAAGCGGTCATCCCGTTGGGCATTGCTGCCGTCGGCACGAACTGCGGGCGCTCGCTCAAGGATGCGGACACGGTCGTCACCGAGATCCTGGCTGCCGCCGGCGACGTTCCCGTGTGGGTGAAGCCGAACGCGGGCGTGCCACAGATCGTCGGCGCCGAGGTCGTCTACGAGGCCGGGCCGGAGATGCTCTCCGAGCACCTCGCGCGTTACGTCGAGCAGGGGGTCCGAGTCGTCGGCGGGTGCTGTGGCTCTACGCCCGAGCATGTCGCGGCGATTGCCCGGGTGCTCGGGCGCTAGCACGTCGTGTCGGCTTCCCAGCGCTCGAGCGGCGTGCTGCTCCATGTCACGTCGCTCCCGTCCGGCAGATTGGACGAAGAGGCGTACGGATTCGTCGACTGGCTCGTCGAAGCCGGTCAGGCGTGGTGGCAACTGCTGCCGCTGCACATCCCCGACGAGCTCGGATCGCCTTACTCGTCGCGGTCGGCGTTCGCGGGATACGAGGGACTGCTCGCTCCCGCGGGGTCTCTGCGCTACGACAGCGGCGACGGCGAGGAAGGTGCGCCGCAGGGAAGCTGGCTCGAGGAGTGGGTGAGCTTCGCGGGCGAACCCGAGCGGCGAGCGCAAACGCGGTTTCAGCGGGAGTGGCTGGCCCTGAAGCGGTACGCGAACGAGCGCGGAATCCGGCTGATCGGCGATATCCCTCTCTACGTGGCCGGCGACTCGTGCGATGCGTTGACACATCCTGGCCTCTTCGATCGCTCGGTGGTCGCCGGCGCGGCCCCGTCCCTGAATCATCCGGAGGGCCAACGCTGGGGGATGCCCGTGTTCGACTGGCCGGCCCATGCGGCCGAGGGCTATGCCTGGTGGCTGGCGCGGCTCGAGCGCGAGCTGGAGCTGTTCGACCTTCTGCGGATCGACCACTTCCGCGGCCTCGTAAAGTTCTGGGAGCTACCGCTCGACGAGGAAGATCCTGCGAAGGGATTCTGGGGCGAGGGACCGGGAATGGCATTCTTCGACGCAGCACGCGAGCGGCTCGGCGGCCTTCCGTTGATCCTCGAGGATCTCGGCCACATCACGCCGGACGTGGTCGCGCTTCGCGAGGCCGTCGGTTTGCCCGGCATGAACGTCGTCGCTCGTATGTCGGATGTCGACTGGCGCTCGGACTCGGTGTTGTACACGTCGACGCACGACTCCGACACGCTGGCCGGCTGGTGGCACCGCTGGGGCAGGGACAACCAACCCCAGCTCGGCGCCGGTGCTCGCTCGACCGAAGACGAGCACCGTGCTCTCCTGCAGAACGTGCTCGACGTGGAGAACGAGCTGGTGATCGTTCCGGCGCAGGATCTGCTCTGGCTCGGGAGCGAGGCGAGGATGAATCGGCCCGGCACGGCCGACGGCACCAACTGGAGGTGGAAGCTCGAGCGGCCCCTCTCCGACGCGCAGGCGACCTGGTTGGCGGAGCTGACGGCCAATGCCGACCGGGGTGCCGCCATGCTTCAGACGGAGCGTTCGACGCCGGGCTGAGGCGCGGTCGGCGCGCCGGCCGAGCCCGATCACGTGACTTCTGGAGCCTCGCATTCGGCGTTCGCATACCCGGATCGGAACGGGCGTGCCGCCCCGGTGTGCTCGTCGAACGTGTGGCGCTCCGCGCAACCCGTATCGTTCGCGAGCAGGTGGATCGAGACCGACGTCTCGGCGGACGTCGTCCGGACGCGGTGGACATCGTCGGCCGGCGGGAGCAGCACGTAGTAGTCACCGGGGTCCAGCGGCCTCCTGCGAATCAGCTCGATCGTGCCGTTCAACGGCCGATAGAACTCCTCGTCCTGGCTGCCGTGGTACAGACCCACGAGCCCCCAGGCGAGATGATCGTGGATCGGGGTCTGGGAGCCGGGAGGTACGACGAGGCTGAAGAGGCAGAGCGAACGGTCGGCAGAGCGAAAGAGCAGCCACTGGCCGATGCCGCCGCCCATGCCGCTCTCGGGCACGTCCCGCCGAAAGGTCGCCGGGAGCCAGTCGCGTCGAGCGAGCGCTTGCGCGAAGATCGGCCTGATCGCCTCGCAAGCGTCGGAGGCGCCCGCCGATCGCCCGATCGTCTCCCTGACCTTGGCGACGAGGTCCCGCACGAAGGGTGTGTCCAACACGAACTCGTCCGCCGCGAGCGGCGGCAGCCCCTGATGGTCGTGCAGATCACACACGAGTCACCCCGCGAAATGCTCCGTCACCAAGGCATGACCGACCCATCTCACCTCCACCGCCAACGTACGAGTCGCAACGCAGACTAGAGCCTCGGCGTTACCCGCGCTCCGCGACCCGACTAGCGCCGGACGAGGTTGCGGGCAATGAAGAGGACGTTCGCCGGCCGTTCTGCCAGGCGGCGCATCAGGTACCTGTACCAGTCGGGCCCGAACGGAGTTGCGACGAGGACATCGTACCCCTGCCGCGCGAGGTCGAGCTGCAGCTTGGCCCGGACACCGTAGAGCAGCTGGAACTGGAAGCGTGAGCGTGGGATCTCGTGCGCCTCGGTGAAGGCGACCACGTGGGCGATGAGGTCGGTGTCGTGCGTGGCGACGGCGGTGAAGCCACTCGCCGAAAGGGAACGCTCGACGAGCCGGGCATACGAGGCGTCGACGTCCTTCTTCTTCGGGTGGGCAACGGCTTCCGGCTCGAGGTACGCACCCTTCACGAAGCGGAGGTTCGGGGTGAGGTCGAGGAGCCCTTCGAGGTCGCCCGGAGAACGGTGGAGATACGACTGCAGGACGGTGCCGACGTTCTCGTGGCCGTCCTCCCGCAGCTCTCTGAATATCCGGAGAGTCGCGTCGACGAACGACGACTCCTCCATGTCGAGGCGGACGAAATTCCCGAGCCGTCCAGCGTGCGCGACCAGTTCGCCGATATTCGCCCGCGTGAGTGATTCATCGAACGACAGACCGAGGTGCGTGAGCTTGACGGCGACGTTGACGCGCAGCCTCTCGACCGCGATGCGCTCGAGGATCGCCTTGTAGGCACCGACGACGGCTGCGGCTTCGGCCTCGCCTCGGACGCCTTCGCCGAGCAGCGTGGTGTTGGCCCGCAAGCCGTTGTCGTTGAGCCGCCGGAGTGCGATGACAGCCTGGTCGAGCGTCTCCCCGGCGACGAACCTGCTCGCACCGAGCCGCATCCCGTGCCGGCGTACGACCCGTCCCAGACGAGGGCTCTCGGCCGCCGCGAGGATTACCTTCCTCAGCATCGGCGAACCTCGTGCAACAACGGAACCGAGGCTACTGGAAGCGCCACGGTCGCAGACTCTACGGCACAGGGACTTCGGCCGAGTCGCCCGCACCACTGCTGACGGCAGCCGGCGAAGCCTGCGAGAATGGTCTGCAGAATGACCTTCTCGGTCCGTCCCTGCGAGTACTACTACGTCGACTCCCGTGACGACACCGGTGCGGCATATCGGATCCTCTCCGCCCTCGCCGCGCGGGGAGTCAACCTGCTGGCGTTCACCGCGGTGCCGAGCGGCGAGAATCGCGCCCAGTTCGCGATCTTCCCCGAGGATCCGACCCAGTTCGCGGCCGAGGCTCGGCTTGCGCGGATCGAGGTCGAAGGCCCGCACTACGCGCTGCTCGTACAGGGCGACGACGAGCTCGGCCGGCTGGCGCGCCTACACGAGCGCCTGTTCGAGGCCGGGGTCAACGTGTATGCCTCGTCCGGCGTGAGCGACGGTCGTGGCTCGTTCGGGTACGTCGTCTACGTCCGCGAGGACCAATTCCAGCAGGCGGTGGACGCACTCGAGCTCTGATCCGCGGTCGACCGGGAATGACTGGACCGCGGCGACTCGAAGCCGGCTGCAGGCCCAACAGCGAGGAGTCGCAGATGAACCAGACGGACGAAGTTCGCCGCAGCGCAGTCGTGTTCGGAGCGCGCAATCTCGGCAGAGCCGTGATCGAGCTGCTGCTGGACGAGGGATGGGCCGTCGCGGGGGTGGCTCGGTCGGAGCCGACGCTGGCGGGCGTGGAGGCCGCGGGAGCGCTTGCCCTGAGCGCGGACGTGACGGATCAGGGGAACGTGACCGAGGTGCTCGAGCGCACGGCCGCTGCTCATGGTGGCGTCGACCTCGTGGTCAATGCCGCTTCCGCGTACGGAGGTGACCGAGTAGGCCCGTTCGGCGGTGGCCCGATCGCAGACGCCCCGCCGAGCTCGTTGGACGACTGGGCGGTCGCACCCGCGCGCTCGGCCTTCTCCTTCCTTTCGGCGTCGGGACGGTTTCTGCAGGCCCAGCGAACGCCGGCGACGGTGATTCAGGTCACCGGTGGCTCATCTCGTCGGGCCGCGGCCGGGCGAGGCCTCTGGGCCGCCGGGGCGTTCGCTGTCAGGGCGATCACGCAGGCCGCCGCACTCGAGCTCCGCGACGAGGGCATTCACGTCGCGCTCCTGATCGTCGACGCCGGCATTCAGCCGATCGACGACGGGCAACCGGCGCAGGCTGCGTTCGCCGACCCACGTCAGCTCGCCTCCGCGGTTCTCTTCCTCGCCGACCAGGGCGCCCGCGGCGCGACGCACGAGCTCCAGGTGACACCGCTCGCAGAGCGCTGGGTGCCGTAGCCGCCGTCACCGGATGCCCGGCTTCGCCTGACGTCGGAGGCGACTCGAGCACGGCGCGGCCCAGGCGAAGGTTCGGACTACCGAACCGCAGGATTCCGGTCGGCCGCACCGTTTTCAGCACAGCGTGGGTGCATGCTCCTCATATCGAAACGCAACCGTATCGTATTGAGGAGGAACCACATGTCTGCTGACACCGCTTACAACCGCCGCTGGTGGACGCTCGGCGTCCTCTGCCTGGCACTGCTCGTGATCGGGCTGGACAACACGATCCTGAACGTCGCCTTGCCGAGCCTGCGGTCAGACCTGAGCGCGTCGTCGAGCCAGCTGCAGTGGATCGTCGACTCCTACATGCTCGTCTTCGCCGGAATCCTGCTCACCGCAGGAAGCCTCGGCGACCGCTTCGGCCGCAAACGCACATTGATCGGCGGGCTCGTCGTCTTCGGTGCCGGCTCTCTGGCGTCCGCGTTCTCCGGCTCGGCCGACATGCTGATCGGCAGCCGTGCCCTGATGGGGCTCGGTGCCGCGTTCATCATGCCGTCAACACTTTCGATCCTCACCAACGTCTTCCCGCCCGGAGAGCGGGCGCGGGCGATCGCGATCTGGTCGGCGGTGTCGGGCCTCGGGATCGCGATCGGCCCGGTCAGCGGTGGCTTTCTGCTCGCCCACTTCTCGTGGGGCGCCGTCTTCCTCGTCAACACCCCGTTCGTGCTCGCGAGCCTCATCCTGGTGGGCCCGCTCGTTCCCGACTCGCGCGATCCCGGGACACCGCCACTCGACGGTCTCGGCGCGGCGCTCTCCGTAGCGTCCTTGACGGCGCTGGTCTGGGGCATCATCGAGGCACCCTCCCACGGCTGGACGAGCTCGACGATCCTCGGCTCGCTCGGGGCAGCGGCGGTGCTCGGTGCGGCATTCGCAATCCACGAGTTGCGCACGCCGCACCCGATGCTCGACGTGAGGCTGTTCCGCAACCGGCGCTTCAGCGGCGCAAGCGGCTCCATTGCTCTCGTCTTCTTCGCGCTGATGGGCGGAATCTTCTTCCTCACCCAGTACCTGCAGTCAGTGCTCGGCTACTCGCCGCTCGAGGCGGGCGCCCGCGTGATCCCCGTCGCCGTCGGCCTGATCGCCGGCGCCGGGGCGTCGACACGGCTGACCGCGAAGCTGGGCACGAAGGTGACCGTCACCGGCGGCCTGACCCTCCTTGCGCTCGGGTTGTTCCTGCTCTCGACTGCACAGGTCGACTCGGGCTACGGACTCGTCGCCGGCGTGCTCGTCCTGATGGGTGTCGGCATGGGATCCTCGATGGCACCGGCGACCGACTCGGTAATGGGGGCACTGCCGCTCGAGAAAGCAAGCGTCGGCTCGGCGATGAACGACACGACCCGGATGGTGGGAGGCGCTCTCGGCGTCGCTGTCCTGGGCAGCGTGCTCTCGAGCGACTACCGCTCTCACGTCGACGTGAGCGGGTTGCCCGCGCCCGCAGCGGCGGCAGCCCGTGACTCACTCGGCGGTGCCTTGCACGTGGCTGCCGGTCACGGCCCGCTCGTCGCCTCGGCACACGAGGCGTTCGTCAGCGGGATGTCGACCGCATCGCTCGCGGCCGCCGGCGTCGCCGTCGCGGGTGCGCTGTTCGCCCTCGTCTTCCTCCCGGCTCGCGACACACGGCCGGAGGGCGAGGTCGTCGAGCTCCGTCCCGTCGAACTGGAGGCGGCAGCCGCATGACGAAGCCACGCGGCGTCGGCCGCCCGCGCAGCGCGGAGGCGGACGGCGCGATCCTGCAGGCTACCCTGGAGCTCCTCGTCCACGAGGGGCTCCGGGGTGTGTCGATCGAACGCGTTGCCACGGCGGCCGACGTCGCCAAGACGACGATTTACCGTCGCTACCGATCGAAGTCCGATCTCGTCGTGGCGGCGCTCGGACTGCTCGCGTTTCCGGCGTCATCAGCCCTTCCCGACACCGGAACCTCGCGCGGCGACTACCTGGAGCTGATCCGCGGGCGCTTCGCTCGAGCACCCGCCAGTCGCTGGAACCTCCTGATGCCTCGGCTCGTCGTCGACTCGGCCGGCGACCCCGAGCTCCGGGAACTCGTCGATCGGCTGCTCGTGGTCCCCGGACGGGAACGGATCGGGGACATCCTGCGTCGCGGTATCGCTCGCGGCGAGCTCGCCCAGGGTCTCGACGTCGAGCTCGCAACCGATGTCCTCGTGGGGCCGCTCGTCTACCGGTTGCTCGTCGCCCGCGGCGAGATACACGGGATCCGCAGCTTGCCCGACCGGCTGTTCGAGCTCGTCGAGTCGATGGGACGAAGCGACCACTGAGGGCTCATCAGCCGTTCAGCGCAGCTCGAAGCAGTGACATCACGTCGTCTGGCTCCGGATAGCGCCCGAGCATCGACTTCGTGAACACGAGCTCGCCGTCCAGGTGCACGTCGAAGATGCCGCCCGTGCCCGGGACAACCTCGACTGCGCCCACACCGTGTTCCATCTCCTCCAGGATCCGCGCCACCAGCCTGGTGGCGTTCGGCCGCGCGCTTCAGGGCACGCAGTACTCGATCCGGATGTGATGAGCTTCCGCCATCGCTCAGGATTCAATCACGTGGGTGTGAGTGTCCTGGCGGATGCCCCGCCCCTCGCCGATCGCGAGGGCGGCGCCGACCAGCGCAAGGTGCGTGAACGCCTGCGGAAAGTTCCCGAGCTGGCACGCGGCCACAGGGTCGTACTCCTCGGCAAGGAGGCCGACGTCGTTCCGGATGTCGAGCAGACGCTCGAACAGCTCGCGTGCCTCGTCGATCTTCCCCTGCCGGGCCAGAACCTCGGCCAGCCAGAACGAGCACGGGAGAAACACGCCCTCGCCGGCGGGTAGCCCGTCGACGTTGCCGTCGGCGTGAGAGAGGTAGCGGAGGACGAGCCCGTCACGTGTGAGCTCGCGGCGGATCGCGTCGACCGTGGAGGCGAACCGCAGATCCGTCGCGGAGAGGAAGCCGACCAGCCCCATCAACAGCACGCTGGCGTCGAGCTCGTCGGAGCCGTAATACTGGGAGTACGCGCCCTTCTCCTCGTTCCAGGCCAGAGTGAGCACCTCTGCCTTGATCTCGTCCCGGAGTTCGCGCCAGCGCTCGACAGGGCCTTCCCGCCCGAACTCCTCATGGGCGCAGACGGCCCGGTCGAACGCGACCCACGCCATCACCTTCGAATGGGTGAAATGTCTGTTCGGCCCCCGCACTTCCCAGATACCCGCGTCCTCGCGACGCCAGCCGTCCTCCAGCCATTCGAGCAACCTGCGGGTCAGCGACCAGATGTTGTCGTCGGCCGGCGCTCCGTGCCGGCGGGTCTGGTAAAGGGCATCGATGACTTCGCCGTAGACGTCGAGCTGAACCTGCTCGGAGGCGGCATTGCCGACGCGCACGGGGCGCGACTCCTCGAACCCCGGCAGCCAGTCCAGCACACGCTCGTCGAGTCGCCGCTCGCCTGCGATCCCGTACATGATCTGGACGTCGGCCGGGTCACCGGCAACTGCCCGGAGGAGCCATTGGCGCCAGGCCATCGCCTCGTCCCTGTAGCCGGCGTGAAGCATCGCGAGCAATGTCAAGGTTGCATCGCGAAGCCAGCAATACCGGTAGTCCCAGTTCCTGACTCCGCCGACCTCTTCGGGCAGCGAGGTCGTCGGCGCGGCGACGATCCCGCCCGTCGGCGCGTACGTGAGTGCCTTCAACAGCAGCAGTGACTGGTGGATCTCCTCGTGATAGTCGCCCACGTGAGCGCATTGAGCCGCCCACTCGAGCCAGTACTCCTCGGTTTCGGAAAGCGCCACCTCCGGGTCGACTTCGTCGGGCAGCTCCTGATGCGACGGGAACCACGTGAGCACGAACGGAACGCGCTCACCCGGCCCGAGCGTGAATTCCGAGACGGTCGTCAGGTTCTCCCCGTGGATCTCGACCGGGGTGCGGAGACAAAGCGCATCAGGACCGGCGATGGCGACCCGGGCGTGATCGACCCGTCGCACCCACGGGACGATCTTCCCGAAGTCGAATCGGATCGCCAGCTCCGACCGCATGCGGACGTGGCCGTCCAGCCCTTCGACGATCCTCACGATGTCGGGTGCAGTCCCGCGCGGCGGCATGAATTCGACGGCCCGGACGCTACCTTCGTCCGTCTCATAGACCGACTCGAGGATGAGGGTGTCGTGCCGGTAGCGCCTCGTCGAACGGTGCACCTCTCCGGCGGGAGCGAGCTGCCACCTTCCGTGATCCGGCGTTCCGAGAAGCGCCGCGAAGCAGGCGCCCGAGTCGAACCGCGGGAAGCAGCACCAGTCGATCGATCCCGTCCGCGCGACGAGGGCTGCCGTCTGCAGGTCGCCGAGCAACGCGTAATCCTCGATCCGCGACACAGCGTGCATCGTACGGTCACCCAAGTGGGTCAACCACAATCTCGAGTTGTTGCATCGGCGACGGCTCGCCGCGGTTGCGACGGCGGTGGCCGGCGATGTACTCCGAAGTGATCACGGCCGCGAGCACGGCGACGATCATCGCCGCCACGACGAGCGCCGGGATGAAGGCACCCACGATCCCTACGACGACGCATGCGATCGCACCGGCAAGTCGCTTCCCGCTGATCGAGCCGGCCATGCGCAGCCGAAAGAGCGCGTGGCCGACCAGGTAGATCGCCGGGCCTGCGACGACGGCGACAAGCTCGGCGGCCGGCAGCCTTTCGGTGGGATGCAGGATCACGATCTCGTCTCCGACCGCAGACACGATCACACCCGCGACGAGGACGACGTGCAGGTACGTGTACCCGTCTCGCGCGAGCGTCGTCCGGTCGGGCGAGAGCTCGAGGCGCCGCTGCGCGATGGCGGCGACATAGTCGAAGTAGAGCCACCACAGGGCCGCGGTCGAGAGGAACGCGAGCGCGAAGGCGGTCAGACGTGCCACGCCGAGCGGCAGCTCGGCAGTCGTCGCGCCCGTGACGACGATCGACTCGCCCAGGGCAATGATGACGAAGAGCTGAAAACGCTCGGCGAAGTGCGACGTCTCGACCTCCCACGCGGTTGGCTCGAGCGGTGGACGGCCGGGCACCCAGTAGAGGACGAGTGGCGCCGCGTAGTCGATCCCGAGCGCGACGAGCCACAACGCGATACGCGCAGGGCTCGAGACGAGCCCGCCCGCGAGCCAGAACACGCCCGAAGCGACGAACCACGTGAGGATGCGCGCTGCCGGTTCCCGCTCGGGCGAGCCGCGGGCCGCCACGACGAAGGTCAGGAATGCGTGCCTCCCGACCTGAATCGCGACGTACGCGCCGACGAACAGCAGCGCACGGCTGCCGAACGCCTGTGGGATGGCGACCGCCATCACGAGGCTGGCGAACATGATCCCGAGAACGAGAAGCCGCACGACCACCGAGTCGGGATCGAGCATGTTCGTGACCCAGGTCGTGTAGTTCCACGCCCACCACACGACGAGCAGGACGAGGAGTGAGCGGGCCGCACCGCGCCACGTCAGGTCGTCGATCAGGAGATGCGAGACCTGCGTGACGGCGAGCACGAAGACGAGGTCGTAGAAGAGCTCGAGGCTCGAGGCGTGCTGTTCGTCGCCGGGCAGGCGCTGACGCAGGAATCGACTCACGGCAGCGCCACGTTAGCGAGGCTACCGGGCTCAAAGAGCCTGGCGACTCACTCGCGAGGGACGCCGCGCGTCACGAAGTGACGCCCGCCGGGCACCTCGAGCGAGAAGCCCGGTGCCGGGCCCACCGCAACGTCGAGGAGCAGGTCGGGCCGGTTCCAGCGCTCGTACTGATCGGTATCGACGTAGAACGGCACGCCGCCGACCTCGCCGAGCCGGAGATCGTGAGGCCCGAGGAGGAGCTCGCCGGCGGCGAAGCACATCGGAGAGCTGCCGTCGCAGCAGCCCTCCGATTCGTAGAACATCAGCGTTCCGTGCGTTGCCGTCAGGCGCTCGATCGCCGCGAGCGCGGCGTCGGTGGCGACGATCCCTCCGGCCACGTCGTCTCCCGCCTCTAGAAGAACCCGAGTGGGTTCGGGTCGTAGCTGACGAGCTGGCACTTCGTCTGCTGGTAGTGGTCGAGCATCATCTTGTGGTTCTCGCGGCCCACGCCCGATCCCTTGTAGCCGCCGAAGGCGGCATGCGCCGGATAGAGGTGGTAGCAGTTCGTCCACACGCGCCCGGCCTGGATGCCGCGGCCCATCCGGAACGCCCTGCTCGTGTCCCGCGTCCACACGCCGGCACCGAGGCCGTACGGCGTGTCGTTTGCGATCTCGAGCGCCTCCTGCTCACCGTTGAACGTGGTCACTGCGAGCACGGGGCCGAAGATCTCCTCCTGGAAGATCCTCATCTTGTTGTGGCCCTTGAAGACGGTCGGCTTGAAGTAGTAGCCGCCCTCGAGCTCGCCCCCGAGGTGATTGCGCTCGCCGCCGATCAGCAGCTCGGCGCCCTCGTCGAGGCCGACCTTGACGTAGCTCTCGATCTTGTCGAGTTGCGCGACCGAGACCTGCGGCCCGATCTGCGTCTCGAGGTCGAGCGGGTGGCCCTGGCGGATCATGGCGATCCGCTCCAGGCAGCGCTCCATGAAGGGCTCGTAGATCGACTCCTCGATCAGGGCCCTGCTCGGGCACGTGCACACCTCGCCCTTGTTGAACGCGTAGAGCACGAGCCCCTCGATCGCCTTGTCGAGGAACGCATCATCCTCTGCCATCACATCGGCGAAGAAGATGTTGGGCGACTTGCCGCCCAGCTCCGTCGTCGACGGGATGATGTTCTGGGCCGCGTATTGCATGATCAGCCGTCCCGTCACCGTCTCGCCGGTGAACGCGATCTTTGCGATGCGCTTGCTCGTCGCAAGCGCCATCCCGACCTCGGCACCCGGGCCGTTGACGATGTTGAGCACTCCGGGGGGGACGATCTCCTCGATCAGCTCCGCCAGCTTCAGGATCGACCACGGTGTCGGGCTCGCCGGCTTGATCACCGTGCAATTGCCTGCGGCGAGAGCCGGGGCGAGCTTCCAGGCCGCCATCAGGATCGGGAAGTTGAACGGGATGATCTGACCGACGACGCCCAGCGGCTCACGGAAGTGGTAGGCGACCGTGTCCTTGTCGATCTCCGAGATCGATCCCACCTCGCCGCGGATGACCGAGGCGAAGTAGCGGAAGTGATCGGCCGCGAGCGGGATGTCCGCCGCCAGCGTCTCACGCACCGGCTTGCCGTTCTCCCAGCTCTCGGCGACGGCGAGCATCTCGAGGTGCTCCTCGATCGCGTCCGCGATCCTGTTCAGCACCTTCGAGCGCTCCGTCGTCGACATCTCGCCCCAGCCGGTCTTCGCAGCGTGGGCCGCGTCGAGCGCGAGCTCGACGTCCGCTTTGGTCGAGCGAGGCACCTCGGTGAACGCCTCGCCCGTCGCGGGTGTCAGGTTCTCGGAGTACTCACCGTCCACGGGCGGCACCCAGTGCCCACCGATGAAGTTCTCGTAGCGTGGTTTCAGCGCAACCGGGCTGTCGTGCCGCCCGGGAGCCTCGTAGGTTGCCACCTTTTCGATGGTCGCCATGACATCTCCTTGGTCCGAGAGTCTGCGCCAGCCTTGCGCATCACCTCCAACCTCGCACCACGGCGACCACGACGCATCGGAATCGACGCTGATCGCGGTCGGTAGTAAGTCCGCATCGGCAGATGCGGGCGACGCGGCGCCCGCATCAAGCCCGGGCTCGCCCGTGCCGATGCCTCTCTCGTGGCCGCCACCACGCCTCTCGGGCTGCCGACCATCGAACCGGCACCATCCGGACCGATCGCAGTTGCAGCGCGCGCCTTCGGCGACGACTACCCGCCGCTCCGCGGTCAACGGACAGTGCGGATCGCAGGAGCGCTGCTCGTCGTCGCGACGCTCCTGTACGTGCCGTGGATGCTCGAGTCGCTGAACACGGGGCTGCCGTGGCTCTCCATCCCGTTTGCGGTCACGAATCTCTTCACCCTGGCGTGCGGGCTGCTCGCGGTCGCCAACGGTTGGTGGCGAGAGGTCCCCGAGCGCCACGCAGTCGAGAGCGGCGAGGAGCCGACGGTCGCCGTCATCGTCCCGACCTGCGGCGAGCCGATCCCCATGATCCTGCGTACCGTCCTCTCGGTGCTGGAACAGGATTGGCCCGCCCACCGGGTCGTCGTCGTCGTAAGTGACGACGGCCATCAGCCCGCACTGGAACGCGCGCTCGCGGGGCTGCCGGTGCTGTATCACTCGCCTCCGCCCCGCCTTGCCCCCGGGCGGGACGGGGCCGCGAAGGCCGGAAATCTCAACTCCGCGCTTGCGCTCATCGATGCGCAGTACTCCGATATCCGGTACATCGAGACGCGCGACGCGGACGACGAGCTCGGATCGGACGGGTTCCTCCGCGAGGCGGTTGGGCAACTCGAGGCCGACGACGGCCTCGCCTTCGTGCAGACGATCAAGGAGGCCCAGGTCAGCGCCGGTGACCCGTTCAACAATCGAGAGGCGATCTTCTACCGCGGCCAGATGCTCGCCCGAAACGCGGCGAACGCCGTCTTTCCGTGCGGCTCGGGTGTCGTGTGGCGACGCGAGGCGCTCCGAGAGATCGGCGAGTTCCCGACGTGGAATCTCGTCGAGGACCTGCAGTCGGGCGTTGAAGCGCTGCGCCGAGGGTGGCGTGGGATGTACCTACCGATCGTCGGCGCGGTCGCGCAGCACTCGCCCGAGGACGTCCCCAACGTCTACAAGCAGCGTGGCACCTGGGCGATCGACACCGTCCGGCTGATGGTGTGGGGCAACCTGCGTGGCCTCGGCCTGCGGCAGCGCTCACAGTTCCTCGAGCTGCTCTTGTTCTACCTCTCGAGCTTCACCATCCTCGTTTACACCCCGAGCGTCGCGCTTGCGCTACTCGGCTGGGTTCCTCTCGAGAGCGGCACAACGGGCTACCTGACGCGGATGCTGCCGCTCGTGCTCGCAACCGAGGGGTGGTTGCTCGCCCTCAACCACCCCTACAACGATCGCCGCCAGCGGCAGCGCCGTCCCTACCGGGCGCTGTGGCACGTGCGGACGATGTGGGTGGGTCTGGCCCCCATCTACATGAAGGCTTCCCTGCAGGCGATCATCAGCGGCCCGAACCGCAAGCCCGTCTACAAGGTGACGCGCAAGCAGAATGACGAACGCTGGCACTGGCGCCATACGCTGCCGCAGACGTCCATCGTGCTCGCGACTGCCGCGATCGCGATCTACGCCCTCCGCTTCGGCACCTTCCCCGATCCGATCCTGCTTCTCGGCACGATCTACTGGGGCGGACTGAACGTCATTCTGCTCAGCTCGTTCGTCACGCGCGGCTGGCACGGCATCTCGTGGACGCGCAACGCAATCCGGCGCGCAGGGTCGGGTGCCGCAAGCCGAGCCTAACCGGTGAGATCGGGTTCGAGCCCGACGTCGTCGTTGAGAAGGATGTTGTCCCCTCCCGGCGATTCTGCTCCACCTCTCGACATTGCGCCGGAAACGGAGATGCTTCGTGGATGAGGATGCGACGTGGCGGCTGAGGAGCCCTCGGGCGAGATCGGGCCAGATCCGCGCGAGAGCCCCTTCGAGCTCCCGCCGATCGACGGTCGACCGTTCGCAGACGACGGCGAGAAGGAACGCGCTATCCGCCGCGTCATCGAGCAGGCGGAACGGGAACGCTCCGCAGACGCCGGCCCCCTGTGAGTTAGGTCCCGGCGGAGAGTCGTTCGCGAAACGCGCGACGGAGATCGTCAACCGAGCCGCCGGTCAGCGTGCGGTCGGTGAGCTCCTGCTGTTCTGCCCGGTCGAAGAAGTCGAGGAAGGCGATGACCTTCCGCTCCGGCCGCGTTGGCCTGCTGCCCGGCCGCCATCCGCAGCGCTCCTCGAGCTGCACGAGATCGGCCCTCTCGCCGTCGCTGAGCGTCGGCTCGTGAAGAGCAAGCAGCGCGGCGAGCTCGGCGTGCAGCTGTTCGATTCGGTCGGCCATTCGCGTCGCGCGGTGTTACCGCAGGCGGTAGACGATGCGGCCGCGATCGAGGTCGTACGGTGAAAGCTCGACTCGCACGCGGTCGCCGGGGAGCATCCGGATCCGATATCGCTTCATTCGTCCCGCGGTGTACCCGATCATCTCGTGGCCGTTGTCGAGCTTGAGCCGGAACATCCGGTTTCGGAGGGCCTCGGTGATCTCACCCTCCATCTCGATTTTCTCTTCCTTGACGGCGATGGCGCATCTCCCTTCGTCGAGCCGGTGGACGGCGCGGCGCCCGCGGCCGCCGAAGCGGCCGCGGGCATCCAACGACCGGACTACGAGACGACGACGACGTTCGTCGCTTCCGGGCCCTTCGCGCCCTCGCGGGCCTCGAACGTGACCTTTGCCCCCTCCGGGAGCGACTTGAAGCCGTCACCGGCGATGTTGCTGTGATGCACGAACAGGTCTTTCGACCCCTCGGCGGGCTCGATAAAACCGAAGCCCTTCGCATCGTTGAACCACTTAACGGTTCCTTCTGCCATAGAAATACACCTCCCACCACAAATTACGAACGCATAGGGAAGGCGCACACGCGCAGACCGAACTCGCTCTAACTGATGCCCACAGTAGCAGCCGGTGCAAGGACGCGAACTCCGGCGGCCGGGCCTCGGTCAGGAAGTGTCCCTGACCGACGCCTCGCGGGCGACGAGGGCGCTCGTCGCGTAGCGCGCGAGCTGTCGCGCCGCGATCACTGCACACCAGTCGTCGTCGACTGCGATCACGGCGCACCCCGCCGCGACGGTGGCGCTCGCGACCGGGAACGCATGGAGCGGAAGCTGCGTCTCGATCTTGCTCACGGCTGCGCGGAGATGAGTGAGCTGCTCGTCGCAGAGTCGTCCCCGGGCATGCCGCTCGACCGCGTCGAACCTCGCCGGAACGAACCGCCGGCCTGGGGGAGCAAGCCGATCCGCTGCCACCGCCTCGTCGATCGTCCAGATCGTGGGCGGCCGAACGATCAGGGCGAGCGCGTGGGCGGGTGAGCGGCGGAACAGCCCACCCTCGTACACGGCCAGGTCGATGGGCGAGAGCGGCAGCCACTCCAGGAGGATGGCGCGCACGCGATCGGTGACGACGGAGCGGCCGATTCGCACGTCGCAGCCGTCGTCGACGATCAGTGAGGGCCAGCGGCCGCGGTGGTGAACGCGCCACCCCTCGATGATGCCCTGCCGCTCGGCAGGGTCGAGCAGCTTCAGTCCCTGCCCGACGATCCAGGTCGACGCCGATGCGTGCGCATCGAACTCCGGCAAGCTGCGGCGTGCCAGGGCAGCAGAGGAGTCGTCGGAGAGACGTACCGACGGGAACAGGTCGGTTGCACCACCTGCGCCGTCGACCGCGTCGAGCACGTGGAGGTCGATCTCGTGCCGCGGGAGTTCGCGATGGTCGGTTGCCCGGCGGCTAAAGCCGCCGCGGATGGGACGTTCGAGCTCGGCCGTCGTCATGGGTACGACGGTAGGCCGTCCGCCCTGGCACCACAAGACGCTCTTTCGGACACGTCCCTTCGGCCGTCGAGCTCGGTCGGTGGGCTGAGCTGGGAACCGGGTCGACGGCGACCGCCGGTGCTCTCACCGTCGCCGTCCGAGACCTGATCGCGGACGCAATCGCAGGAAGGTGGACCGATGCGGAGGCAGGCCGCCTCGGCAGTGAGAACAGCGAGGAGGCCCGTCACCTGGAACGTCCTCCGGTCGCTACAGGAAGCCGCCTGCCCGGGTGTCGCGGCCCGCGTGCTCGCGGGCACCGGCTCCGCCCTGCTCCCGCGCTCGAAGAGCTCGAGCCGTGAGCCGCCAAGACCCCGGAGGCGCGGTCTGGGCTCGCCGCAGAGTGCTCCGAGTTGTAGGCTCAGGGTCTCGGAACGCGTGCCGAGGAACGCGGTAATGCAACGACTGACCGGCATCCCATTCTCAGAGCTCGAGGAGCGACGCTCTCTTCTTCTGCGACGCGTCGAGAGCTACGAGCTCACCGGCTTCGTTCTCTTCGATGCGGACTACATCCGGTACCTGACGGACTTCAACTTCCTCGTGACCGAACGTCCTGTCGCGCTTGTCGTCGGCGCGTCCGGGGACGTCGCCGTGTTCGTGCCCGAGTTCGAGGTCGAGCGCGTGCGGGCCGAGACCGCGTTCGAGCGCGTGGAGTCGTATCCCGAGTATCCCGGCGCCGAGCACCCGCTGAGCATCCTCTCCCGCGTGCTCGCGGACATGGGGATCAGAGGGGATTTCGGGGCCGACCACGACGGGTATCCGGGAATCCTCGGCTACCACGGACCGGAGTTGAACGAGGTCATGGACGGCAGTGCGGTAATCCTGTTGGCACCGCTGCTCGAGGACATGATGGCGCGCAAGAGCGAGGCGGAGGTGGAGTTGATCCGGGAGAGCGCCCGCTGGTGCGAGCACGCGCACCGGCTGCTCCAGGAGTACACGCGCCCGGGAGTGACCGAGGCGCAGGCCAGCCTCCGCGCCGGCTACGAGGCCTCGCTCGCCATGGTCGAGGCGCTCGGCCCGGCGTACGGTGGCCAGCAGGCGTCGTCCGACGGCGCTACAGCAGGGTATCGCGGCCAGATCGGCTTCAGGAGCTCCTGGGCCCACGCAGTCGCCCACAACATCGAGTTCCAGGCAGGGGATGTTCTCGTCACCGAGACCAGCGCTCCGGTCTCGGGATACAACGCCGAGCTCGAGCGCGCCATGATCATCGGCGCGCCGACCGACGAGATGCGGCGCCTGTTCGACCATACGGTCGCCGCCCAGCAGGTCGCATTCGACACGCTACGTCCCGGCGTCACCTGCGCCGACGTCGACCAAGCCGTGCTCGGCTACTTCGAGGCCAACGACCTCCTGCAGTACTGGAGGCAGCATGTCGGCCACGGAATCGGGCTTCGGAACCACGAGGCGCCGTTCCTCGACCTCGGCGACCACACGCCGATCGAGCCCGGCATGGTGTTCACGATCGAGCCGGGCCTCTACTCGGCAAAGGTGGGCGGGTTCCGCCACTCCGACACCGTCGCCGTGACCGCCGACGGGATCGACATCCTCACCTCCTACCCGAGGGACATCGAGAGCCTCACGATCCAGGGGTAGTGCCCATGGTCTGGCGGGCGCAAAGCCTCAGGCTCGAACTGGACATCCGGCGGCGATCGCATATTGTCGCCGAGACAACGGCCGTGATCACCGGGAGGTGCGGAGGATGACAGAGGTGGCGCAGCACCCCGTAGCGGTCGTGCCGCACGGGCAGGGAACAGCGCTCCCCCGGCCGCCCGCCACGATCGTCCCGCTCCGGGGTCTCCCGATAGTCGGTGCCGTCGCCGTCTTCATCGTCGTCGCGATCGCCGGCAACTGGCTGTGGGCGCTCGGCTTCTCCCACGTCGTCGGAGGTGCGATGTGGACAGGCATCGACCTCTTCGTCGGCTTCGTCATCGGGCCGATCATGGGACGCATGTCGATCCCCGCACGGGTGGAGTTCTCGGCCCGGTTCATGCCCGTGATGCTTCTCCTGATGCCGACGCTCGTGACGATGACGCTGGCACCGGGCTGGCAGCTCGCACGTCATCTCGGCTATCTGGACGCGGGCTATCCCCATCACGCCTGGCTCGTCGCGTCCTACATCGTCGTCGGGGTGATGGCGACGATCGCAATCGGGGTGCTCGAGCCCGCGAACCTCGCAGTCCTCTTCGAACTTCGCAAGCCACGGCCGAACGGCGAGTTGATCGCCAAGCTGATGCAGCGCTTCGTCTACACGGCCGGGATCACGGGGACGATGCAGGTGGCGACGTTGATCATCATGACCTACATCGCAACGCATTGAGCGAAACCGTCCACCCAACCCCGGCGCCCACGACCGTGATCCGGAAGCTGCCACCGATCGCGGAGACCGCGCTCGCGTCGATGGTGCTCGTCATCATCGGCACGATCTATCTCGCCGCGAACATCGCCAACGACCCGTCGCTCGTGATCCCCGTGGTGCTCGACGTCGTTGCGGTCGGATTGCTGCTCGTCGCGGTCATCGCGGTGAGCCGAATCTCCGACTTCGCCTGGCGGACGTTCTTCGTCGTCGCGCGCTGGTCACTGCTCGGCTACCTCGTCATCGCCGGGATGATCGAGCTCGTCTTCATCGTCGACAACACACCGGCTGCACAGCTCGCCACCCTGACCACGGGGCTCGCCATCTTCGTGATGGACGTGACCCTCATCCTCGCGTTCAGCGTCGCCCGCTACCAGCCGGCCGACTGACCCTTCATCGTCCGGCGACCGGACGACGGATGACCGGCGCCGCTGGAGGTTGGTTGGCGAACTCCTAACCTGCAGCGGGGGTGCGCTTAACGTGAGTGCGCCTACCGTGGGCCCGCGATGCCGTCACTGTCGGAGGTCCACGGGCTGATCGTCCACCTGCCGCTGCTCGCGGTTCCCGTGCTTGCCCTCCTCGTCGTTCTCGAACGGCTCGGGCGGGGCGGCGATCTCGTGCGGCGCACGCAACCGTGGGTGCTCGCTGCGGGAGGGGCCGGTGCGGTCGTCGCCGTACTCAGCGGGCTCCTCGTGCTCGGCAGCGCCCAGCGAACGCTCCGCGGGAGCACCGCCAAGCTGGTGTGGATCCATCTCGGGCTCGGCGTCGTTCTCGGCCTCTCGCTCCTACTTCTCGGCTGGATCTGGTGGCGGGCGGCTGCCAAAGGCATCGTTCCGACGTTCGGCGTGCGTGCCGGCATAGCGGCGACGGCCTTGCTACTCACGGTCGGAGTCGGCTTCGTCGGCGGCAAGATGGTCTATGCGCAGGGAGTGGGCATCGATGCCGGTGGTCAGTTCGCCCAGACGGCCCGGGGTGCTTCGCTGCTCGCGGCCGGCATCGCTACGAACGTCGACAGATCGGCGCTCGGCAAACAGGCCTACCAGACCGGGCTCGGTTGCGGCTCGTGCCACGGCATGGAGGCCCAGGGCGGCCGTGCCCCGGCACTCGCCGGCGGCGTCGAGCTCGAGGCGTTCCGCGGCGCCCATGAAACGGGGCTCTTCCCCGCCGCCGTCGTCACCGACCCGATGTTCCAGGTCGTCGATGACTGGCTGAAAACCCTTGCTGATCATCCGGCAGCAACCGAAGGCTGACCCGGTTCTGATGGGAATCACAGGGAGTTCACAGCGACCGCTGCTTGACTCCTTGCCATGAGCGACGTCCGCGCCACCGCGACGCCGGCCCCCCGATTCGCGCCTGCCCACACCCGGGTCGAACGCCGCACACGCCAGAGGATCGCGTTTTTCCTGGCAGCCGCGCTCGTCGTCGCAAATGCGCTTCTGATCGTCTGGCTGTGGGCGCACGGCGGCAACATCACGCACGTTCACAGCACCGGCGACCTGCTGACGAGCATCGCCCGGCTCACCGGCCTCCTGGGCGCATACTCAGCGCTCCTGCAGGTAGTGCTCCTCGCCCGCATCCCGTGGGTGGAGCGGGCCGTAGGGTTCGACCGGCTTACCGTCTGGCACCGCTGGAACGGCCACGCTTGCCTGTATCTCGTGCTGGCACACGTCGTCTTCTCGGTCTGGGGCTACGCGGCGCTCGACCGGCTGCCGCTCACGAACGAGATCTCGACGATGATCACGGGCGGCGTCTACCCCGGCATGATCACCGCCACCATCGGCACGGCCCTCCTCGTCGTCGTCGTTCTGAGCTCGATCGTCGTCGTCCGCCGGCGTGTGCGCTACGAAGCCTGGTACGCCATCCACCTCACGGTGTACGCGTCGATCGCACTTGCCTGGTTCCACCAGATCCCGACGGGCAACGAGCTCGTCCTCGACCGGCTTGCCGCCGACTACTGGCGCTGCCTCTATCTCGCGACCTTGGCGCTCGTCGTGGGTTTCCGCTTGCTCGTGCCGATCGTGAACGGCTTTCGCTTTCGGATGCGCGTCGCCGAGGTCGTCGACGAGGGCGGCGGCGCTGTTTCGTTGCGCATCGACGGCCGCAGGCTCGACCGCTTGCACGCGAGGGCCGGCCAGTTCTTCCTCTGGCGCTTCCTCACCCGTGACGGGTGGTGGGCTTCGCACCCCTTCTCGCTCTCGGCGGCCCCGGACGGCCGCTCGCTCCGCATCACGATCAAGGACCTCGGGGACTTCACGAGCCGAGCAGCCGCGATCCCCCTCGGTACGCACGTTCTCGCCGAAGGGCCGTTCGGCGTCTTCACAGACGCCGTCCGCCGCCGTCCCAAGGTGGCCTTGATCGGAGGCGGCATCGGAATCACCCCGATCCGGTCGCTTCTCGAGGAGATGGACGGCGACCTCGCGGTCGTCTACCGGGTGATCAGCGACGAGGACGTGATCTTCGGCGAGGAGCTCCGCGAGCTCGCGGGAAGGAAGGGAGCCGCGTTGCACGTCGTCGTCGGCGACCACCTGTCCCCGGACGGCCGCGGGCTCCTCTCACCCGCTCACCTGCAGAAGCTCGTGCCCGACATCGCCGAACGCGAGGTGTATGTCTGCGGGCCGCCCGCGATGGCGGACGCCACCCGCAGGAGCGTTTGCAAGGCCCAGGTCCCACCCCGCTACATCCACACCGAGCGCTTCGCGCTCTGAACCGAAGAGGAGCAGGTTATGCATCGAACGTTCACGGCAGCCCTCGGAGTCGCGACGATTGTGCTCCCCACGGCGAATGCCGTCGCCGCGGTCGAACAGTACGCGGCGGTGGCGACCGCGCCGAAGAAGACCGTCGTCACCCGAAAGGTCTTGGGCTCGGCGGCCGAAGCCGATCGCTGGGGCACGGTGCAGGTGAGCGTTACCGTGCGCAAGACGACCGCCGTGGTCAACGGCGTCAAGAAGGTGGCGCGGAAGTGGACCGACATCGGCGGCACCTTCTCGTACCACACTGACCGATCGCTCTACATCATGCAACAGGCGCTGCCCTTGCTCCGCCAGGAGGCGCTGCAGTCGCACAGCGCGAACGTCGACACGATCTCGGGAGCGACGTACACGAGCGAGGCATTCGTACAATCGCTGCAGGAGGCGCTCGTGAAGGCCAACAAGGTCTGACCGGTGCCTGCCGTCGCACCCGGTCTTCGCCGCGTCGAACACGTGATGGGAATGCCCGTCATCGTCGATGCCCGCGACGACCACGTCGGTGGCGACGCGATCGACGAGGTGTTCGACTGGCTGCGCCTTGTCGACGCTCGGTTCAGCACCTTCAAGCCCGACAGCGAGGTCTGCCGCATCGACCGCGGTGAGCTCTCGTTCGAACAGGCACACCCCGATGTTCGTGCGGTGCTCTCCCGCTGTGAGCAGCTGCGCGACGAGACCGGTGGCTACTTCGACGTTCGAGCCGGAGCGTCGCGCCGGCTCGACCCGTCGGGACTCGTGAAGGGATGGTCTGTCGACCGTGCCGCCGCCCTCCTCGACGCGTCCGGCGCGACGAACTACACGATCAACGCGGGCGGAGACACGCGCCTGCGAGGAGGAGCGCTGCCGGCGAACAGGTGGCGGGTCGGCATCCAGCATCCGCTCGAGCGCGATCGCGTCGCGGCCGTTCTCGAGACGCGAGATCTCGCGGTCGCGACATCGGGCGCGTACGAGCGCGGTGATCACGTGATCGACCCCCACACGCGCCGGCCCCCCACCGGCGTTCTGTCGGTGACGGTCACCGGCCCGGATCTCGCGACCGCCGACGCGTACGCCACGTCCGCGTTCGCCATGGGACCACGGTGCGCGCGGTGGACAGCCGGACTGGCCGGCTACGAGGCGATGACGATCCTCGCCGACGGGCGGGTGCTCTTCACGCAGGGCTTCCCTGCGGTCGCCTGAGTCGCGACTCCGGCAGGACGAGTCACGCGGCCGTCACGTCGAAGGGTGGTCGGAGTGGGTCGAACCCGCCCGTCGGAGGTTCCGGGACGCTTGACGCGGAATCCGTGGTGATCGACACTTGGCTTCCCGACGGCGGAGGCACGGGATGCGACGGGAGGCGACAATCGCGGAGCGGGCGCTCCGCCCCGGCGTTGTCACGGCGCTCCTGGGTGGGACGCTCGCCGCCTGGGTGGTTGTCATCGCGCGGATGCGCGGCATGGACGCGGGCCCCGGCACCGATCTCGGCTCGGCCGGCTGGTACTTGGGCATCTGGGTGACGATGATGGCGGCGATGATGCTCCCGTCGGCGACGCCTATGGTGCTGCTCTTCTCGAAGGCAGCCTCGGTGTCGGCGCGCCGGCCCGATCTGGCCACCGTGCTGTTCCTGACCGGCTATCTGATCGCCTGGACGGCATTCGGACTTGTCGCGTACGGGCTCTTCCGTCTCGTACGCGGTGCGGACCCGTCGTTCCTCGCCTGGGACAGGGCCGGCCCCGCAATCGCCGGCGGCACGATCGCGCTCGCCGGCGCCTATCAGCTGACGCCGCTGAAGCGAGCCTGCCTCCGTCATTGCCGCACCCCGCTGAGCTTTGTCATGCACCGTTGGCGCGATGGCCTCGGCGGCGCCGTACGTATGGGAGTCGAGCACGGCGCCTGGTGTGTGGGGTGTTGCTGGGCGCTGATGCTGGTGCTGTTCGCCGTCGGCGTGATGAGCATCACCTGGATGGTCGTCGTCGCGGCGATCGTGTTCGCCGAGAAGGTGCTCCCGGGAGGCGCACAGGTGGCCCGGGTGCTCGCGGTCGTGCTCATGTGCTTCGGGCTCTGGGTGGCGGTAGCACCCGGCAGCGTCCCCGGCTTGACCCGCCCGGGGTCAGACCTGAAGATGGATGAAATGCTGCTCTCACCCGCCCACCCCCTCTCGTGATCGACCCGGTGAGTGCTCACAGGCTCACCCCGTGGCGGGTCCGCGGTTCGTACTTCGAGTCGTGCAACTGCGACGCGATCTGCCCATGTCGGATGATTTCGGGGCGCAAGGGTGGGCGCTCCACGCACGGCATCTGCTTCGGGGTGCTCTCCTGGCTCGTGGAGGAGGGTCACGCGGGTGAGGTGGACCTGAGCGGCCTCGCAACCGCGTTCGTGATTCGTTACGACGACGACGAGCCGGGGTCGCCTTGGACCTTCGTCGTCCACGTGGACGAGCGCGGCACCGATGAACAGCGGCAGGCGCTGGCCGCGATCCTGACCGGTGAGCTCGGCGGCGAGGCCGTCCTGCGGCTGCCGTGGGTCTCGAAGCCGAGCAAGCTGATCGACGTCCGCACGAGCGCGATCGCGATCGAGAACGGCGTCTCCGGTCACGAGCTCAGGGTGGGTCGGGCCGTGACGATGGCGGCGACGCGGCCGTTCGAGACCGACGAGATCGTCGCCTGCGGAATTCCGGGCTACGACAATCCTGGCACCGAACTCGTGGCCGACGAGCTGGTCGTCGACGACGACCCGTTCGCCTGGGAGCTGAGCGGGAACTGCGCCTTCGCGAGCCCGTTCGACTACTCGTCGTAGAGAGGCACTCGGTCGAGGCCGCACTCGCCTTACGCCGATGCCGCAGGCGCAAGCGCAGCCGCCCGCTCGATCAGCTCGTCGAGCGCGTCGTAGACGTCCTGTACCTGGGCGCGGGTGAGCGCTTCGACCTCGGAGGTTCCCGCAACCTGTTCCACGAACGCGACGACGCGATCGCGGTCGGCACTGCCGTCCGGCAACACGAGTCCTGCCGAGCGGGCAAGCCCGAAGACCCTGCGGATCTGCGGCTCGGACGCCGGCCGCATGTCACCGCGAGAGCGAAGCCGCATGTAAGCACTGTGATCGAGCTCGACCGTCTCCGGCGCGAAACCTTCGTCGAGCAGCACGCGCAGTAGCCCGGCGGTCGCGAGCACGTCGCTCATCGCCTCGTGAGCCTCGTCGAGGGCAATCCCCCGCCGCTCGCAGATCGATTGCAGGCGGTGATTTTCGGCGAGTGGCTCCAGCAGCCGGAAAGCCTCGAGCGTGCAGGCCACCGCGTCCGGGCGGTAGGTGATCCCTCCGCCGGCGAATGCGTGCTGCAGCATCCTCAGGTCGAAACCGGCGTTGTGGGCGACGAACACTGCCCCGTCGAGCAGGCAAAGCAGCTCGTCTGCGATCTCGCCGAACCGGGGCGCGTCGGCGACGTCCCCGTCGGCGATGCCGTGCACCGCCGTCGCGTCCGCGGGGATGGGGCGTGACGGCCGTACGAGCCGCGTGAATCGCGCCGTCTCTGCCCCATTCGCGTCGAGTCGCATCAGCGCCAGGGAAACGATCTCGTCGTCGACCAGGTTGGTGCCGGTCGTCTCGCAATCGAAGACCGCATAGGCTGCGGGGGCAGGGACGTCGCTCCGCTCGGCGACCCTCCCAGGAAGCCCCTCCCGCACAGGCCGCGGAGCGGGCGGGGCGAAGAGATCGAGCACGAGCTGAACGGGCATGTCTCGAGGATGTCGTCGGGATCGGACGACCCTCTTACAGATGAGCCTCGACCGACGCGACGGCGACCGTCGTGATCTGTCGTGCCGGATCCCGGATCGGCGCCCGAAATACCCGAGCGGATCGTGAAGCAGGGCTCAAGCCGTGGCACTGTGCCGCCGATCGAGAGGAGATGGTGAGGCTCGCGCTGATTGCCGCGCTCGCGGCGGCGCTGATCGCCGCCGTCGTCGCGCGACAGAGCGGGGGAGGCTCCGCCGGGTTCGGAATCGGCTCGCACAGCTACCGCGACGACGCGACCTTCTCGATCCTGCCCGGCCTGCCCGCCATCACCCTGCACGGAGACCCGCTCTACGCGAGGAACGACCCGTGGCAACGCTACCTCGCACCCGAGGGCGCGTGCGCGGGAGGCGAGGGTCTCGACGCGCCGCTGCGCGACCAGGCCGAGACGATGGTGTGCCTCGTCAACTACGCCCGTGCCAAACGCGGGCTGCAGCCCGTCAGCCCTGTCGGGCTTCTCAATCGGTCGTCGCTGGCGAAGGCCGACAAGATCGTCCGCTGCACCGACTTCAACCACGACGCCTGCGGTGAGGACGCCGCCGCCGATGCCCGTGGAGCCGGGTACTCCGGAGCCTGGGGCGAGAACCTCTACATCGCCGAAGGCCGCTTCGGGTCACCACGAGTCGCACTCGACGGCTGGCTCAACTCGAGCGAGCACCGCGAGAACCTGTTCACACCCTCCTGGCGCACGGAGGGAATAGCAGTGGAAAAGATCCCTCGATTCGGAGGCGACCGCAACGTGACCCTTTGGGTGAACCAGTTCGGGACGTGAGGAAGGGGACAAGGACGCCGCCGAGCAAGGAGTCGGCTCGGCCAACGGCGAATACCGACAGCAGAGGCGCCATGGGACAGCTCGAATCAGCTCTAGCACAGCCGGACGCCGCGACGCTTGCGACGCGCACGCCGAGGCGACCAGGGGGCGTCCGCCGCAATCGTTCGCACCTACGACCGGCTCGTATTCACGTACGTGTACCGCCTCGTCGACGACCGACGGCTCGCGGAGGAAATCACCCAGGACGTCTTTCTCAACGCCTTCCGAGGACTGCCCACGTTCACGGAGCGCTCGGCGTTCAGCACCTGGTTGTTCCAGATCGCGAGGAACCGGGTGGTCGACGAACTACGCGCGATCGAGCGGCGCCCGCGGGTGATCAACATCGACGATGTCGCGGCGCCGACGGTACTGGAGGCGCGATTCGAGCAGGCCGAGCCGATCGAGGCCCTCTGGGCCGCAGTAGCGGCTCTGAACGTCGACCTGAGGGCGGCGTTGCTGCTCAGGGACGTCGTCGGCCTCTCGTACCTGGAGATCGCGGACTCGCTCGAGATCACGCTCTCGACGACGAAGTGGCGCATCCACAAGGCGCGCGAGAGCGTCCAGAACGCGCTCGAGAACGAGGGATTCGGCGTCGCGGCGAGAGCGGAGGCGTCGACGCGGGAACGGTAGCCATGCGACGCGAGACGCGCGGTGAAACGGATCCTCGTGCGGAGGCGCCGGCTGAACGACGACGGCAGACCGGGCCGGAAATCGGCGCCGTACGAAGCCGGTGGCGTTTGCCCGCGCCACGCCTGGCCGACGGCCGGTCGGCGGCGATCGCCCTATGGGTCTCGCTGCATGGCCGCATCGAAGGCGACCAGCGACGGGGCGAAGTCGGTGCGGCGCACGAACGCGAGCGCGTCCTGCGCGCCCCATTCCCGATCCATCCCCGAGTCCTCCCATTCGATGGAAAGCGGCCCGGAATACCCGATCCGGTTCAGGGCCCGGAAGAAGTCCTCGAAATCGACGTCACCGTGCCCGGGTGAGACGAAATCCCAACCTCGCCGGGGCTCGCCGAAGTTCAGGTGACTGCCGAGGATCGAGCTGCGCCCGTCGAGGGAGCGGCGCGAATCCTTCACGTGGACGTGGTAGATCCGGTTGGCGAATTCGATCGCGAACGCGGCGGTGTCGAGAAACTGGTGTGCAAAGTGGCTCGGATCGAGGTTGATCCCAAAGCCGGCTCGATCGCCGATCGCGTCGAGCGCCTTGCGCGTCGTGACGAAGTCGTAGGCGATCTCGGTCGGGTGTACCTCGAGCGCGAACCGCACGCCCTCCTGGTCGAAGACGTCGATGATCGGCCCCCAGCGCTCGGCGAACTCCCCATAGCCGCGCTCGATCGCGTCGAAGTCGTTCGGCGGGAAGGAGTAGAGCATGTGCCAGACGGGAGAGCCGGTAAAGCCGTTGACGACGGAGACGCCGAAAGCGGCCGCTGCCCGCGCCGTGTCCTTCATCCGATCGGCGGCACGCTGCCGCACGCCGACGGGATCGCCGTCACCCCAGACCTCGGGAGGCAGGATTCCCTTGTGGCGGGGGTCGATCGGGTCGGCGACCGCCTGGCCGACGAGGTGGGCCCCGATCGCCCAGCAGCCCAGTCCGTGCCCTTCGAGCAGCTTCCGCTGCGACTTGACGTAGCCGGGATCGGCAATCGCCCGGTCGACCTCGAAGTGGTCGCCCCAGCAGGCGAGCTCGACGCCGTCGAAACCCCAGGTTCCGAGCTTGGCGGCGAGGTCGGCGAGCGGCAGGTCTGCCCATTGGCCGGTGAACAAGGTGACGGGTCGTGCCATCTCAGCCTCCTGGAGGGACGTAACGGAATGATCGGGATGCTGTCACAGACGGACGGTCGACCATCGAGTTGCCGGACGACCTACCCCGGCCGCCACCCTCGAGGGACCCCTCACCCGGCGCCTGTCCCGCAAGCACGACCGCGACCGGGTGTGCCTCCGCGGGCCGCGTCGTGGGGAGCCACGGCCGGCCGGGGCGGCACAGGATCAGCGTCCTCGCTTGCTCGCCGACGAATGCGAGGCTCCGCTCGCCCGTCACGGTGCCGCTCCACACCTCGAGCCCGAGCTCGCGCTCGAGCGCGCCTGCGAGCGCCGGCGGATCTCCAACGAGGCCGATCTCCGAGACTCCGAGCAGCTCACCCGCCGTGAACGCTCCGGTCGCACGGGCTTCGCCGACGGCCCGATGCGCGATCAGCTCCACGATGTTGCCGGACGGATCGTGGAAATAGCACGCCTTCGCGTCCCAGTGGGCGAAGTCGAACACGACATCCCCTGTCTTCCGCTCGGGTAGCAGCTTGACGCGCTCGCCGGCCCATTCGAGCATCTCCCCGAAGCGGTTGCCCGGGCCGAGCAAGGCGAAGTGATAGAACGGCGAGCCGCCGACGGCGTCGAACTCGAGCACCGACTCCCCCACCTCGACGGCCAATTCTCGGCCTTTCCGCAGCGAAAGCCCGAGCCCCAGGCGGTCGCCGTAGAAGTCTGCGAGGTGCGGCAGGAGCGGCGCCGAGCCTCCGAGCCGAACACGTCCGAACCGGGTCGAGGGCGTCGTCATCCCGTCGGATTCAAGCACTCGACCGGGGTGCTCGCACTTCCCCGGACAACTCCCGGATGAGCCCGGCGTCGCCCGGCACCGGCTCCGGCTGCCTTGCGTCGCGGAGCCCGCCGCCCGCGACCCGGCTAGGATCGCGCGAATGCGACTCCACCACCAGCCCCGCTCCCGGTCGACACGCGTGCTCTGGCTCCTCGAGGAGCTCGGCATCCCGTTCGACCTCACCGTCATGTCCCGCGAGGTCAAGCAGACGCCCGAGTACCGCGCTCTGCACCCGCTAGGGCGTGCACCCGTGCTCGAGGAAGAAGGCGGTCCCGTTTTCGAGTCGGCCGCCCTGATCCTCCACCTCGCCGACCAGAACCTCGACGCAGGCCTGATCGGGCCGCTCGGCTCGCACGAGCGAGCGCTGCACTACCAGTGGTGCTTCTTCGGGATGACCGACGTCGAGAGCGCGCTCGTGGACATCTCCCGTCAGCTCTGGAGAGACGACGGTGCGCCCGCTCTCGACATCGTCGATCGCGCAACTGCCCGGTTCGTCGCAACCGTGGGGGTGATCGAGAACGCTCTAGGGGACAAGGACTACCTCGTCGACGACTCGTTCTCGGTTGCCGACATCGTCGTCGGCTCGGTGCTCGGTTTTGCCCGGACGGCCGAGCTCACGGAGCTTCCCCGCGGAATTCTCCCGTACGTCGACCGGCTGGACGCGCGACCGGCGCGGCGGCGTGCCGTCGCCGTCACCGTATAGCACTCGATGAGGGCTCGGCGTGCTGCGATCAAGGCCATGGGCCGTGGTCACCGAATCGTCTACCGGCTGACTCGCGGCCGACTGCTCGGCCGGGTAGCCGGCATGCCGGTTCTGTTGCTGACCACGACGGGCCGCAGGTCGGGGCGAGCCCGGACGACGCCGCTCACCTATTTCGAGGACGGCGGCGATATCGTAGTCGTGGCGTCGAACGGCGGCGAGGACACGGCACCCGCCTGGTGGTTGAACCTGCGGGAACAGCCCCTGGCGACGATCACGCTCGGGGCATATTCGAGATCGGTGACGGCGCGAGCCGCGACGGAGGACGAGCACGGCCGCCTCTGGCCGACGATCACCGCCACGCACCCCGGGTACGCCGCGTACGCCCGCCGGACGAAACGCCCGATCCCTGTCGTGTTCCTCACGGGGACCAAAGAAAATGCACCGGGTCGGTAGCTCCTTCGTCCAGCTCCCCGACCAACCGTCGCTTTCGCGTCAATCGCTCGGGAGGCCTTCAACCTCCGGTGCCCCGTGCTCGGTGCACTGGTGAAGATACGGCCACCGGCCGGTTGGGACAAGGGGCCTGCGAACGGGAAGAGTGCAAATTGCGGAGAGATTGTCGTCGGCTTGCGAGACCAACGAGGCAACGGTGCTTCCCGGCCCCGTCCTCGTCGAGGATCGAGCCTCGGATCCCGCGTAGCGCACAGGTCGCCGGCGAGATCTTCGAGATCCATTGCATCCATTCCGGCAGCACTAGCCGGTGCCGACGTCGATCACGATGCGCGCCGGCTTCTCCAGCCGTATGACGCGGAAGGGCCGCGCCTCGTCGACACCGATCGCCCAGGTGAGCACGGCCTCGAAGCCTCCAATGCGGACGAGCTCGACGACTGCCTCCGTGTCGGGGGAGAGGCGCGTCGGACCGGTGTATGTCCGTGGCGCCGACTCCTGCGAGAGGTCGGCGTCGAGAGCCGGCTCCATCCGCACGAGGAGCACGGCGCCGCCGCCGATCGCGACCGCCTCGCCGGAGCCGTCGGCATGCACCGGCGGCTGGACGTACCGCACGTCGTAGCCGGGGGTGCCCTTGTCGAACTCGAAGACGATGCGGTCATACCCTTGCCGGCGTCCTGTGCGTACATGCGTCAGCAACGCGGTCTTGGTGACGGCCGACGTCCAGACGAGGGGCTCGGTAGACGCACCTTCGAGTGCCGGGTTCGGGGCGGCCGTGGTCGTCGTGGCTTCGGTCGACGAGGCGGGCGCCTCGTCATCCTTGCCGCCGCAGCCGCCGAGCAGCGTCGCAGCGACCGTGAGAAGGAAAAGACGAACGACCATCGCGCAAACGGTAGCCTCGCGCGGTCTCACGGGCTCGCTCGCCGAGCCCGCTCTCGAGGCGGAGTACGGCGGACCGTTGACGAGATCGCCCTTGCGCGTGCAACGCTCGGCCGCCGAACCGTCACCGACGACCCCGGTCGCCTGCGGATGATCACAGTCCTCGCGCGTCGCGGCTTCTCGGAGGGCGCAGCCCGGAAGGCGGTGCAGGAAGCCGCGGGCGAACCGACGACGGGTGCCGTGTAGGTTCCCCGTGATGCCGACCCCGTTGCAATACGCGGTGAGCGACGGACTTCTCGCGGGCGCCTATCCCGACAACGCCGAGGCCGTCACTGCACTCGAGCACGAGGGCGTCACCGTGTTCGTCGACCTGACGCATCCCTCCGACCCACTCGACGACTACACCCACCTGCTTCGACGTGCCTGCAGGCTCGCCCACCCGATTCCCGACATGGGAACACCGACCGCGGGCCACCTGATGCAGATCCTCGACGACATCGACGCGGCCAACGCGCGGGGCGGCAAGGTGTATGTGCATTGTTGGGGCGGTGTCGGCCGCACCGGCACGGTGATCGGCTGCTGGCTCGTCCGCCATGGGCTCGACGGCGGCGACGCCGTCGCACGGATCGCCGAGCTGCGATCCGGGATTGCATCCGGACGACCGTCGCCCGAGACGCCGGAGCAGGTCTCGCTCGTGCACGGTTGGAGGCGCGGGTGGTGAAGCGCGTCTGGCTGCTCCGCCATGCGAAGTCGAGCTGGGACGAGCCGGGACTCGCCGATCACGACCGCCCACTCGCGCCACGCGGGCGCAAGGCGGCGAAGCGCATTGCTAGGTGGGCTTCAGCGAACGACGTCCGGCCGAATCTTGTCCTCTGCTCGACGGCGCGACGCGCGCGCGCAACGCTCGACCTGATCTCCGGCGGTCTCGGCTCACCCGTGGTGAAGATCGAGGACGGCCTCTACCACGCATCGGCCGGGGACCTGGTCGAGCGACTTCGGATAGTGCCCGACGACTTCGGGGACGTGCTCGTCATCGGCCACAATCCCGGCCTGCACGACCTCGCCTGCGTGCTCGCGCCACCCGGCCCAGACGCGTTTCCGACGGGAGCGCTCGTGGAGCTGCGGCTCGCAATCGAGACGTGGCAGGACGTGAAGCCCGGGTGCGCCCTGCTCGAGGAGCTCGTGCTTCCCCGATCGCTACCTCGCTAGCTCGCGTGCGCCGGTGAGGACGTGGCCAGCGCGAGCGCGGCGTTGAGGAGGACGTTCGCGCCGTTGACGCAGTCGCTCCAGGTGGTGCTCTCGGCCGGGTCGTGGCTGACACCGCCGACGGAGGGCACGAACACCATTCCGCTCGGCACGATCTCGGCAAGCGACTGCGCGTCGTGCCCGGCGCCGGAGGGCAGCCTCATGGTCGTCAGACCGAGGGCCGAAGCGGCATTCGCGAGCGCGCTGCATACGTCATCGTCCGTGGTGGTCGGCTTCGAACTGCCGACCCGCTCGACGGCGACCGCGAGCCCGAATTCGTCGGCCGCGGCGTGGGCCCTCTCGCTGAGCGCTCGTTCGAGAGCGACGAGTCTTGCGGTTTCGAGTGATCGGCACTCCATTCGCAACGTCGCCCGGCCGGGAACGACGTTGAACGAGCCCGGCTCGGTTGTGATGTCGCCCACGGTGGCCACGCAGCCGGGAAAGTCGCGCGTCACGATCTCCCTGACCGCGAGAACGAAGGATGCTGCGCCGATCGCAGCGTCGCGCCGGGCATCCATAGGCGTTGTGCCGGCGTGCCGTGCATCGCCCGTGAACACGACCTGGAATGAGCTGGCACCGGTGATGCCCGTGACGATGCCGATGTCGATCCCCTCCCTCTCGAGCACCGGCCCCTGCTCGATATGGAGCTCCAGATAGCACGCGAGCGTCGCCGGATCGCGCCGGGCACCGAGCACGTCATCCTCCGTGAGTCCCATCCGGGCGAGCTCGGAGAGGAGATCGTCGCGGCCACCGCGCGGGGAGCCGAGGTCTTCTCTGGAGAGGCGCCCGGCTAGAGCAAGGCTGCCGAGGGTGCCGATCAGCGTTCCCTCCTCATCGGTGAAGTCGATTGCCTCGAGCGCGACCGGCAGCTCCAGACCTGCGTCCTTCACGACGCGGAGGACCTCGAGCGCACAGATCACGCCGAGCGCGCCGTCGTATCGGCCGCCGCGGCGAACCGAATCGAGGTGAGATCCGAGCAACAACGTCCGGGCCCCTGGGTCTCGGGCGGCGAGAGTAGCGGAGTAGTTGGCTGCGGTGTCGACGTGCGTCACGAATCCCGACTCCTCTGCCCGTTGGTGGAACCAGGCTCGGGCGGCGAGGTGTGCCTCGGAGAACGTCGTCCGTTCGAGGCCTCCGTCCGGTGTGGCGCCGATCCCGGCAAGCGCGTCGAAGTCCGCACGCAGGCGGTCGGGATCGACACGCAGAATCATCCGGGCCGATGCTACAACGGCGCCGGGCACCGGCGCCGGTTCGCCGGCCGCGCTGCCAGGTGCTGTCGTCGTCACCGCCGAGGTGGGCTCTGCGCGGCAGAGACGGCACAGAATCGTGACGGACGCGACACGCTCTTTCCCTCACACTGTCGCCATGAGAGACAACAGAAGGGACGAGAGAAGGACTAGCTCACGCCGAGTCGTCGAGCTGCAACGCCATCAGGATCGCGTCCACGGGCACACGATCGCGCAGGTAGTGGCCCTTGCGGAGGCCCTCGCGCTCGAAGCCGAACGACTCGTACAGGGCTATCGCCGGCTCGTTCCAGGGGAAGACGTGGAGCTCGAGCTTTCTGACACCAATGCTCTCGGCCCACGCGACCGCCTGGTCGAGCAGGGCGCGCCCGACACCGCGCCGCCGATGGCTCGCGGCCACCATCAGACCGAGATCGGCAACGTGGCGACTCGCCGGATGGACGTCGCGGGCCAACGACAGCCTGGCGACGATGCGCTCTCCGTCTTCGGCTACATAGACCGCCGCGTCTGGGTGACGCCTGACCGCCCGGAGGTACCGCCGCTCCTCCGCGACGCTCCGCCACGCATCCGTGGTCAACAGCCACGCGCCCTCCTCGCCGCCGACCTGGCCCGCGAGCTCCACGAGCGGTTGGGCATCGCCCGGCTCCGCGGGACGAATGCTGATCACGGAACGACGACCCCGTGACCTCCACGCCGCGGATCACCGGCAGCTGCGAGTTGCCCGTCGGGTCGGCGCTCGACTGCCGAGACGCCTCCGAAATACAGGTTTCTACCCGCCCAGGGGTTCACCCGATGTCCCGCCTGCTGCAGGTGCTGCGCCGTCTCCTCCGGCCAACCTCCTTCGATCTGCACTACCCCGTCCTCGACATGGAGGCGCGGATGGTCGATCGCCTCGGCGACCGGAAGACTCCCGGCGACGACGTGATGGATCGTCTGCAGGATCGCGCCGGAGAGCCTCACCGACCCGGCACTGCCGACGACGAGGCGGGGTAGGTCGCCATCGAGCACGATTGTCGGAGCCATCATGCTCGGCAGGCGATCTCCGGGCGGTCGCGTCGCGGTGCCGATCACGTCGAGCTCGCCAAGCATGTTGTTCAGCTGGAACCCATGGGCGAAGACCCCCGAGCCCGACCCGAGTGTCGACGAGAGAGCGGCCGCGTTGCCATCCCCGTCCAGCACCGAGACGTGTGTCGTTCCTGTCAGCGGAGCGGCTTGTGGTCTCGCGTCGTACCCGGCCTCGAGGGCGCTCACAAGCATGGCTGCGAGTGTCGCCGGCCCCGAACGCTCCCAGCCGTCGATCCGTGCCAGACCTGCGGCGATGACGGCGCCGCCCATCGACGGCGGTGGGCACGTGACGACCCGCATCCCGGCGATCGATCCCTCGCATGGCACGCGCTCGAGCACACGATACGAGGCGATATCGGCTGCGAGCTCGGGGAAGAGATCGGCGACGCCGATCACACCGTCGTCACGTACGCGCTCGAGGCCCGGAACCATCACCGCTGTCTCCGCACGGACCCGGGAACCGTAGATGCTGCGGCCTTCGACCGTGCGCTCGAGCACGGGCATGAGGATCTCGAGCAGGAACTGCTGCGGCCCCGTCATCTCCACCCCCGCTCTGGCAAGGTCGAGCGCCGGTTCGAACAACTCTGCCCACGGAAGCCTGCCGTGGTGCCGATGGGCTTCGGCGAGCCCTGCCACGAGCCCGGGCACGGCCACGGACGGGGCGCCGACATGAAAGACCTGTGTCGAAGCGTCTCCGAAGTCGATCAGCACCTCGTCCATCGGTTCCTGCGCCCGCGACGGGACGGCGAAGAAGCAGTCGAGCAGCACGGGCTCTCGGCCGGCATCGCGCAGGAGCAGAAAACCGCCGGCGGCGGGCCCCGTCAGCGGCCCTTCTGCGACGAACGCCGCGAGGGAGGCCGCCACGACCGCGTCGACGGCATTCCCCGACTGCGAGAGGGCCCATGCACCCGCCTCGGCGGTATGACGGTTTCCAGCCGCGACGGCTCCACGCATGCAAGGAGCGTAGAGACTGCTCCTCCATCGCGGGCGGCGGCCGCGATAGAGACGTTCGTGACGTGGATCCTTCGCCCGACCGGGCAAGGAAGATGTTCGGATAATGAACGGATCTCCGGCATCGCGTTCCGGAAGACGTCTCACTTCGCGTGGCCTCCCGGTTTCTCTCCGCCCGATCACGTGCCTACCTCCGCGCGTCGGCAGGGAGCCTCGTTCGCGTGACATCCCTCAAGCGCAGGCGGTCGGATGCCGAGACCCATGGTGCGGCGCCGATGCGGACACACCTGACTAAACGACATGCGGCCATGGCAGGGGCCTCCCTTGCGCTCCTCGCCGTGCTCTGTCTCAGTCCCTCCTTGCTCGGTCATCGGGTCGGCGATGCCCTCGGCGGCCTCGGCGCAGCCGATCCCGGCCTCCTCTGGATCGCCGGTCTCGCGTTCGCCGGGACCAGCGCGTGCGGCGCTCTCGCGTGGCGCGCCGCGCTCCGAGCGAGCGGCTCGCCGTTACCGGTCGTCGACGCGTCGGCGCGGTATGCGGTGGGCTGCGGCGTCAATGCCCTCGCACCGGCACACGTCGGATCTGCGTTGCGCGTGGCGCTCTTCGGCCGCGTCACGAACGGCGGCTGCTGGACCGTCGGAGGGGCGGCGGCCGCGGTCGGCGTGACCCGCGTCGTCTGGCTCGGGGCACTGATCGCCATTGGTAGCGCGGGCGGCGTACTGCCACTCTGGCCGTTGCTCGTCATCGGGGGGATCCTGGGAGGCGCAGCCTTCGCATCGCTCGCTTCGCGCCGACTCTCGCTTCCGGTGCGGATCGAGCAGCTGCTCGCCGCCTTCAGATCGCTTGCGGCGTCGCCGCGTGATCTCGCGATCGTCGCGGGCTGGGCTCTGGCAGGCGCCGCGGCAAAAGTGGCCGCGGCGACAGCGGTCGTCGCGTCCCTCGGGATCGACAATCCACTGCGTGCGGCGCTCGTTCTCGTGCCGGCGGTCGAACTTGCCGCCCTCCTTCCCTTGACCCCGGGGAACGTGGGCCTGGCAAGCGCCGCGGTGGCGCTCGCGCTCGGATCTCAGGGAGTCGAGGCCCGGACGGCGCTCTCGGCCGGAATCGCTTTCGGGGCCGTCGAACTTCTCACGGGGGTAGCGGTCGGCGCTGCCGGTGCTCTGGCGCTCGCGGGGCCCTGGGTCCGGCCGTTCGTTCGGGTCGCGGCAGTGGGGGCCGCGGCATGCTTGGCAGCGATCGCGTTCGGCGCGACAGTCCTGCTCCCGGCAGTCTGAGCCGGTCTCGCGCCCTGCTATCGCTCGATTCGGAGCAGCGCGTGTAGTTGGCCGTCGTTCGGGTCGTGGTAGTCGCGCACCCGTCTGAACCCTGCTTTCTCGAACGAGCGGATCGAGGCGCCGTTGCGGACGTCGGGGTCGGCAACGCACGAGCGCGTCGCAGCGCGGGCGAACACGACGCTGTCCACGAAGGCGCGTATCACCTCTGATCCGAGCCCGCGGCCGACGAGGCCCGGGTCGCCGATGAGGAGATCGAGTCCCGCCGCTTCTTCGCCGGCGTCGACGAGCGTCGCGTGGCGGGGGTAGTCCGATACGAGGTACGTCTGGATGAGCCCGACCGGCTTCTCTTCGACGGTGATGGCGTAGAGGTCGGTGGGATCGCGGCCCTCGATCGCCGGCAGGTAGTAGTCGACGACGTCCGTGTAGCTGCCCGGATCGCCCCACCAGCGGCGTACGTGCTCGAGGTGCAGCCATTCGTCAACGAGGCGAAGGTCATCCGCCGCGAGTGGCCGAAAGTCGATGCGAGCGTCGTTGTCGGCGGGAAGCAACGCGCGGGTGATGCTATTGCAAGAAGCTCGGCAACTCGGAGTCGGCGGAGCGCTCGGGCGGCCCGCTCCGTGTCGAGGTTGCCGTTGCCGCGAACGACGGCGTGAACGATCGGCGGTGACTGCCGCCGAGGCCGGTTGCGATAACCGTCACCCACACCTGGCCGTTCAAACGCTCGTCTACCGTCGCACCGAAGATGATGTTGGTGTCGTCCGTGGCGGCGCCGCGCACGACTTCGGCCGCCTCGTTGACCTCGAGCAGAGTGAGGTCCTCACCACCGGCGATGGAGAGCAGAATGCCCCTCGCGCCGACGATCTCCGTATCGATCAGCGGCGACTTCAGTGCGCGCTCGGCGGCTTCGCGGGCACGATTCTGGCTCTCCGAGTACCCGATCCCCATCAGAGCCGAGCCGGCGTCCGACATGATCGTGCGCACGTCGGCAAAGTCCAGGTTGATCAGCCCCGGCATCGTGATCAGGTCGCAGATGCCCTGGACACCCTGCCGCAGGACGTCATCAGCGATCTTGAACGCATCGACCATCGACGTCGACCGATCGAGAACCTCGAGGAGCCGATCGTTCGGGATCACTATCACCGTGTCGCAGGCCGCGCGCAGCTCCTCGACGCCCGACTCGGCCGATTGGCGACGCTTCGTGCCCTCGAACCGAAACGGCGTGGTCACGATGCCCACCGTCAGCGCGCCGAGCTCGCGGGCGATCTTCGCCACGACCGGAGCGGCTCCGGTCCCGGTGCCGCCGCCTTCTCCTGCGGTGACGAACACCATGTCCGAGCCTCTCAAGGCGGCCCGCACCTGGTCGTAGGCCTCCTCGGCAGCCTTCCGGCCGGTCTCCGGATCGGCGCCCGAGCCGAGGCCCTGGGTCAACTCCTCGCCGATATGGATCTTCACCGGGGCGTCCGACAGGTTGAGCTGCTGCATATCAGTGTTCACACCGACAAAGTCGACCTGTGCGATGCCGGCATCCATCATTCTGTTGACCGCGTTCAGCCCGCCGCCGCCGACCCCGACGACGCGGATGACTGCGAGGTACGAGGCGGCCTCGCCGCCGACGTTGAGTCTCGGCGCACCCTCCGGCATCGGCTGCAGGAACCGGCTCGCGGGGGGCTCGTACGGGGGCTCGGGCTTCGCGACCGGCCGGCTGGCGACAGGCTTCGGCGCGGACCGAGCCTTGACGGCGACGGGTGGCTCGGCGGCGGGGTCGACGTCGAAGTCGTGGACGTGCTCGACAGTCTCCTCGAGCGCCGCTTCCTCGCGCCGCTTCCTCTTCGGTGGAGCCGAGTCAGGTACGTCTGCGGGGGGCTCCTGGATCAGAGTCTGCTGGTCGTCGGCTTCCGCGGCAGGCGGCAACGGCTCGTCGGGCGGCTCGTCGTCGCCCTCCTGGCGTTGGGCCGCCTCGGTCGCGCGGAACAGCTCGGCGAGCGGCCCCTCACGCATGCTCGCGCGCTTCCGCGCCATTCAGCACCTCCTTCGCGAGCTCGCGATATGCCTCCGACGCGGTGCCGGTCGGGTCGTAGCCGAGTACCGAACTGCCCTTCACCGGCGCCTCTGCGTAGCGCACGGTCTTCCGGATCCGCGTCTTGTACACGAGATCGCCAAAGTTCTCCTCGAGGATCTCGACCGCCTCGCGGGCATGCAGGGTACGACCGTCGTACATCGTCGGGACGATGCCCTCCACCCCGACTGCCGGGTTCAGGTTCTCGCGCACCATCGCGAGCGTGTTCTCGAGTTGGACGAGCCCACGAAGTGCGAGGTACTCGCACTGCACAGGCACGATCACGCCGGTGGCCGCGACGAACGCGTTGATCGTCAGCAGCCCGAGTGAGGGAGGAGTATCGATGAGGATGAAGTCGTACCGGCCCCGTACCTCGAGGAGTGCTTTCTCGAGCGCGCGCTCACGCCCGATCAGCGCGGCCAGCGCCAATTCGGCACCGGCGAGGTCGATCGAAGCGACCGCGAGGTCGACCTCACGGCGAACTATGACGTCGGAGATGGGGATCTTGCGCACGAGCACGTCGAACATCGACGTCTCGATCGTGTCGGGATTCAGCCCCTGGCTCATGGTGAGGTTCCCTTGCGGATCGAGGTCGACGAGCAGGACGCGGTAGCCCATCTCCTTGAAGGCGACACCGAGGTTCAGCGTGGTCGTCGTCTTCGCGACCCCGCCCTTCTGGTTCGCAAATGCGATCACGCGGGAGCCGATCATGACCGGAGAAGGCGCCTGCGGCACGACGAGCGGCGCGGAGGCGATCGCAGCGTGCAACTCTTCGGGCACCGGCAGCTCGACGAGGGGCTCCGGCTCGGTGCCGCTCACATCGACCTCGTATTCGGCCTCGACGAGCGAGTTCGGGCGCCGGGAGGAAGAGCGCGGCAGCAGACGGACGAATCCCATGGCGCCTCGTTCACCGCGGTCCACCGCTCTCCTTCAATCCTCGCCATCCCAGTACTCGACCTGCTCCACTCTGCCTATGACCCCGACGCCACGGAAGCTGATCTTCCCGGAACGAGGGTAGTACGTCATGTCGTTCGGATCACGCGTCCCGAAGGCAAGCAGCGTCAAACCGTCGCTCCCCGCGCGAATCGCGTGCGCCCTCTGGGTGCCGGCGGGCCGTGCGATCGTACACCCCGCACTCACCGGGTACTCCTCGATCTCGCCGCCCACGCGAGGGCTCGGATACAAGAGCAGCGCCCCGCTTCCGTCGAGGATGACAAAGATCTCCTCCTCGGCCGAGTGCGCGTGCGGAGGATTCATCAGGCGTCCGGGCGGAACGACGAAGTGGGCGAGACCGGTGCGCTCCGATCCGGCTGCAGCGCCGAGCCGGCGGCAGGCATGCGCAACGGTCGAACCGGCACGTTCGGAAACGGCGACATCGGCGACGTTGACGATGCGCGGCGGCCGCTCCGCCAGCTCTGTCCAGGTGGGAGGTCCGACGGTGGCCTCGCGCGCCCAGGGGTGGTCGTCCGACGCGCCTTCGAGCACCCAGGTGGGTCCCAGCCACGAGACGCCGGCCCGGGGAAGCAGGGTGTTCGCAGCGTAGTGCCGCTGCCCGAACGCCAGCACTACGAGGCCATCGTCGCCGGCACCGATCGTATGGGCGTGCTCGAGTGCCAGGTGAACGAGACAATCCCCGGCGCGCACACCGAAGGCTTCTTCGTTCTCACCGTCCCACTGCACCGAGACGCCGGTGCCCGAGAGGACGTAGAAGATCTCCTCCTCCGAGCCCTCGAGATGCAACGGCGTCGCCCAGTTGCCCGGGTCGACCGAGATGCGCTGCGCGCCGGCGGTGACCGAGTGCGCACCTGTCAACGGCTGCCACGAGGCTGCGATGTGTCCGCGCTCACGGCGGACGCTCCCGACCTCGTCCCAGTGCGTGATCACCGGCTCAGCCTAGACGATTCCCCCGGCTGCTCTTCGGGACGCCGACATCAGCCGCGGGAAGGTCGAGCGACGAGGGCTCGGAACCGTGGGACGGATGCCGGGGCCAGCGATCCGCGCGTCGCACGAGGACGGCCGTCAGTCTGTACGGAAGCTGCATGATCTCGCCGTCCCCGCGATCCCACGTTGCGGTTCCCTCGGCGTTGACGACCGCGCAGTCGCCGATGATTCGAGCGCGCCGGCGGTCGTGCCCGACCCGGGGTCGTCTCCGGTCGACGCGTCGCCGTCGTGCGCGTGACGGGCCCATGCCGCTCAGACCGGCACTGCATCTCGCGCGAGCGCGTCTCGTAGCCGGGCGACAGCATCGTCAGCGGCATCACCCCCCTCGACTCGTACCCACGCTTCGGCGTCGTGGAGGAGGCCCCGTACCTCGGCCAGTAGCTCCGCCGGATCCGCCGTCGACCGGTCGAGTGCCTCGATTCGCTCCAGTCGCTCGATCACTCTGCGGGCCTCCTCCATACACAAGAGGCTAGAGAGGAACCCGTGACGTGTCTGTGCCGTCTCCGTGTCGACTTTGCGCCGGCTGCTGTCGCGATCAGACGCGCGCTGCGGCAAGACGAGCTTGAACGGAGGAACCACAGCGAAGGGCGGCTGGGCGAATCCGAGCGGCCTCAGACGGCGACGTCGAGCGGGCGGCGGTCACGCACGCCGAGCAGAGCCTCGTCGAGCTCACGCAGGAGCGCCGGACGATCGCCGTGCTGCAAAGCCTCGACAAGCGCACGCCTCGCGGCATCGACCGTGGTAGAAGTGCAGGCGTCGCCGCCGGCCAGCCCGATCAGCTCCGCATGGAGCGTGAATCGCCCGCCGGACTCGGCCTCGAGGAGAACGGCGGCCCGGAGCGGCCACGTCTCCCCGAGCAGGGCGACGAAGCCCGCGCGCAGCTGTTCGGAGCGGAACGGCTCGTTCTGGAAGAGTGAAAGCTCCCAGCGGTCGAGCGCCTCGGCGAGAGCATTGTCGGCGTCGGCGAGCACGAGCCGGAGGAGCAACTCACCTGCGAGCGCCCCGCGGAACGAGTCCAGTCGGGTGGGGTCGCCCGGAGGCTGCGTCGCCGCGATCGGAAGGACAGGCCGGATTCCGAAGGGGCGACCGTCGAGCGTCTCGAACAGGACCGGGCCGGCGGCGAGCGGGGCGGCGGTCGCCAGCCGGATCGCGCTTACAGCGTCTGCGATCTCCGCGGGGGCGTCCGGAGGGTCCTCAGCCCCCGCCAGCGCACTCCGGAGCTCCAGCACGCAGTAGCGGTCGGTCTCACGACCGAAGTCCTTCGGTACCAGCGAACCGGCTTCGGGCCAGTGACGGGCCAACTCCCCGTCCGCCGCTGCACGTACTCGCAACCCGGGTGCGAGCTCGAACTGGGTCGCCACCGAGATGCCTACGAGGGGAGCCACCGCCGCGTACGTTCGACGCTCGCCGAAGAGCGAGCGCTCGAGCTCGATGTAGGCGCGGTCGAACGAATCGTCGTCCCAGTCGAAACCTCCACATGCCTCGGCGGTGGACACGAGCAGACCGAGCAGAACCGTGCGGAAGAGTGCCTCGTCGGCGGACGGTCGTGGTCCGGCGTGGGCCCGTGCGAAGATCGCAGCGGCGGGCTCGCGCCGCAACTCGTCGAGCGCGATCAACGCGTCGTCCCTGCCTCGGAGCCGCGCCGCCCGCTCCTCGACGAAGGCTCGCACGAGCGGACGGTACTCGTAGAGCGCGGGGCCACCGGAGTGCTCGTGCTCGACGAACGCGACAGACAACTCGGCGCCGTCATCGATTTCGCGGAGGAGGTACGCGAACGCACCGAGCACAAAGCTGCGGAGCGATCCGTAGAGATGCGGAGCTCGGAGGGCCACGCCTAGGTCTACGCGCTCGAGGCCGGATCTCCTGTCGTCAGCCGAGCCGAGCCGCGCTGGCAGCCGGGACACCAGTACGCAGTACGGTTGCAGTCGCCCTGACCACGTGCCACGATCACCGCCCCGCAGCGCCCGCACGATAGGCCTGCCCGCCGGTAGACGGAGCGAGTCGGCCGGGGGGCAGCAACCGACGCACGCATATTGGCCCGTGCCCAGCGGAGAGCCGCCAGCAACTCGTCGTCACTCGCCTCCGTGACGGAAAGCCACGGCGAGAGCCCCACCGCCCACAGCACCTCCGACATCCACCTGTTTCCCACCCCGGCGACAAGACGCTGATCCTGGAGCACCTCGCCGAGGTACCGCCCCGCTCCACCGTGGCGAAGGACCGGGACGAGAGCCGCCGGATCGGTGGCCTCCGCTAGCAGGTCGGGCCCGAGCCGCCGCACGGCGCGCTGGTCGAGCGTCAACGCGGGGCCGTGCCACTGCGTCGCCTCGACGCCGCCCGCTCGAAGCACGAGCCAGGGCCGACCAGTTCGTGCCGGAGTGATCGGCCCGACATGCCAGCGCCCCCTCAGGCGCAGATGGCTCCGAACCGTCACGCCGCCCTCGAACCGGAGCAGCAGATGCTTCCCGACCGCCTCGACACCTTCGAGCCGACGGCCGTGTACGGCAGCGGCGACGCCGGTGACGAGCCCTCGAGGATGTGGCGAGGACGCCGCCACGCGGAACCCCACGAGCGAGCGGAGCCGCGCAGCCGCGCGGTGAAGTGAGTCGCCTTCGGGCATGAGACGAGCGTTCGATTCCTTCGTAGTCTAGGATTCGTCCAGGAATTAGGGCATGGCGGCTCCTCTCCTCAATATCGCGGCACTCTCCCGGCGGACAGGGGTGGCACCGGACACGCTGCGCAAGTGGGAGCTGCGACACGGCGTGCTCCGACCTGCCCGCACGGTCGGGGGCCAACGACGGTACACCGAGACCGATGTCCAGCGCGTGGAATGGCTCCGCGACCGGATCCGCGCGGGCTGGCGGATCGGTGAGGCTGCCCGGGTGCTCGACGAAGCCGGCCGCGCGGCGTCTGCCGATCCCGGAGAACTCCGTGACGCGCTGATCGCGTCGATCGGCGACAGCCAGCCGCTCACGCTGTCCGCCACGCTCGACCAGACGTTCGCCGTACTCTCGCTCGAGCAGGCGCTGACCGACGTCGTCACCCCGGCTCTCCGCTGGGCAGGCGACGCGTGGCACCGCGGCGAGCTGACAATCGCGCAGGAGCACGCGATCACGGCCAAGGTCCGAGCTCACCTCGGGAAACTGATCTCCGACGGGCGGGGGAGCGTACACGGGGTCGCCGTGCTCGCGTGCGGCCCGGGCGAGCAGCACGACATCGGGCTCCTGATGCTCGCCGTCATGCTCCGAGCCGACGGCTGGCGGGTCGAGTTCCTCGGTGCCGACACACCGGTCGACAGCGCGATTGCGTTTGCCGACCGAATCGGCGCGACGATGCTCTGCATCAGTGCCGCTCGAGACGAAACCGTCGAGCTGTTGCGCACGTCGCTCGCCTCCGCCACGCCGCCGGCCGACGCCGTCCTCGTCGTCGGAGGAGCGGGCACCACTCCTGAGATCGCGCGGGAGCTCCGAGCGACATACGCCGCCGGAGAACTCGACCTCGCGGTCGGGCGACTGCGGAACATCGCGACCGGATGAGCCCGTGGTTGCGGGCCGGTCTCGCAGGCGCGACAGCCGCGGCCGCGTGGGGGCTCGTCGAGCCCATAGACCAGAAGCTGTTCCGGTTCACGTACTCGGACATCGCGCTCCTGGGCAAGCTCGTGACCCGAGGGCGGCACTGGCGCGCCGTCGGGTGGGTCGTCCACATCGTCAACGGGGCCGTCGCCGGTCTCGCCTTCTGGGCCCTCTACGACTGGATCGGCGGCAATGCCTTCCGGTTCGCGATCGCGTTCGCAATGGTCGAGCACCTCGTCACCTACCCGTTGACGTTCGTTGTGGACCGGCGTCACCCGGCCCGCGGGGCGCCGGAGCTGCCGCCCATGTCGCGATCCGGCCGAGCGTTCGCCCAGGCGACGTTCCGCCACCTGCTGTTCGGTGTAGTGCTCGGGCTGCTCGTGTCGATCTGAGCCCCGGCCTTCGCCGCGGAAGGCGACTCAGGAATGGGGCGCGGGGCGGTGCGGAAAGCCACCGAGCACCGCGACGACCCGGTTGCGGAGCCGCTGTCCGAGGCAGTGCGAGAACCGGTCGCGGGCGCGTTCGAGCTTCGCCTCGTCGTAGAACACGTGCGCCCACGGCGACCGCGCATGAGCGAGGCGCGTCGCCCCCACGAGCCCGACGAGCGGGATGAAGATCGCGGCCAGGCCGACGAACGGCTTGCCCTTGAGGAAGCAGATCAGCGCGAACAACGCGTTTCCACCGAGATACCCGAGCGCGAAGATGCGACTGCGGTCGGCGAACGTGTCGCTGTGCAAGCCGGACGGGGCCGTGACGACGAGCATCAGGATGATGACGGCTGCGCCGAGGACGGTGGCCACGACGGACTGGCGGCCTTCGTCCTCCCAGTAGACGTCCTCGAGATGGAAGACGAGCGCGAACTCGTCGAGGACGAGCGCCGCGCCGGCTCCGAACGCGATCGCGGCGAGGTCGACGAACGCCGGGTTCGAATACGTCGAGAACCCGATCAGCCCGCTGATGAGGACGAGCACGAGGCCCGGAACCATGTGATGCACGTGGATCGGGCCCACGCGACCGCTGCCCCAGTCATGGCGTCGTGCAAGCCTCGTGTACAGCCGGGTGAGGGCGAACGAGAGAAGGAACGAGAGCAGCAGGAGAAGCAAGGGCTCCTTGCCGGCCGTGTAGACCTCTTCCTCGTAGCCGGGGATGACGCGGAAGACGTTCATCACGAATGAAGGTAGCTGCAGACGCCGTGGCTACTCGACGCCGGGCTTCAGCCTTGCGTCGCTCGTCGGGAGAGGAACGCCCGCCGCTCGCTCGACGCCTTGCTGAAGCCGGGCGTCCTCTACGGTCGGAGGACGGCACGGCGAGGTCCGGCCAGGAACCCGGCGTCCACCAGAAGCGGCATCGCCTCGGTCTCGGCGACAGGCCGACCATCGAACCGCTCGACGGCAAGGCGTTTCGTGTGCCCCTCTCGCACCCATTGTGCGAGCCCGGTCAGTGCCGGGCGCAACCACTCCTCACCGGGCTCGCGGAGAGGAACGAGCGTGCGGCCGCCGCGCTCGACGTAGAGAGCGGCGGAGCCGCCCAGCAGTACCACGTGGGCACCGGCGACCCGGGCTGCTCGCGCCCCCGCTCGTCGCGGCCATGGCAGAGCCGCGCCGTACGGCTGGGCAGGGTCGGCCGCAGCGAGCACGAGCACGTCGTCCTCGGCACCGGTTCGCTGCTCGCGCAGCCGTTCGACCGCACCCGGCAACGCGAACTGGGCGCCGCCGAGTCCCTCGACGAAGTATCCACGACGACAGGCCCCGATCGTCTCGAGCGCGCGCAACTCGCCGTACACGGCTCCGTACCCACCGGCGATGCCCTCGCCGCGAACGCCGTCGCGCACCACGATCCCCTGCCGCTCGAGCAACAGCTCCGCGAGAGCGCGCCGATCGACGGCCGTCGGGAACAGCCGCGAGGTGAGCGACCAGCGCCCCTGTGTCGAGGCCGTCTCGGCGGCCCGCATACGTGCGAAGCGGCGTGGCCGGCGATCGACGACCGGCGTGCCGTAGCGACGGGCCGCGCGAAGCGGTGTCCACGCGTCGTTCGTGACCTCGCCGGCCCACACGAGCTCCCAGAGGGCCGGCAGCGCTGCCTCCGGGTCCAGCCCGGTTGCGACGAGCAGATCGGGCCAGAACTCCGCCGAACGGCCAAGCGCACCACGCAACGCCTCTGCGAGCTCGTCGTCGGAAGCCGGCGTGGCGGCCGGCGCACCGAGTAGCGGCGCGTCCGCTCGAAAGTACAGTGCGACGCGGTCGAGGCCGGCACCGACCCACACGACCTCGCCGGTCGCGCAGAGTGCGTCGAGCCAGGCCGGCTGGTAGCCCGGGACGCGGCGGCGAAGCACCTCGCTCTCCCACAGCGAGACCGGTAGGGGAAGAGCCTGGAGCGGGACCAGCGCCTCACGGAGGGTCGCTCGCCGATCGATCCCGTGCCAGGCGGGAAGGAAGCGCCCGAAGGCCCCCTGCTCGGCAGGCTCCACCTCCTTGCGCAGCGCGGCGAGCGATGCTCGGCGCAGGCGTCGGAGCACGTCCGGATCACACCACTCACGCTCGACACCGCCGGGGCGGAGCTCACCCCGGACAAGCCGGTCGGTGCGCTCGAGGCCTGTCAACAGGCTCTCGACCAGGACCGGATCGAGGTCGTAGCGTACCGCCGCCTCGGCCGTCGTGAACGGCCCTCGCGAACGCGCGAAACGCGTTAGCAGGACGCCGAGCGCATCGGGCACCGGATCAAGGAACGCTTCGGGCAGGCCGCCGGGCGGCATGACCCCGAGTGCGTCACGGAAGAGACCCGCGTCCTCGGCGGCTATGAGCCGCTCTTCGCCCGCGACCCGCACCCGGAGGGCGCGCCGCTCCGCCTCGAGCACCGCCCCCTGCGTCGCGTCGACCTCGTCGTCGCGCAGGTCGCCACGGCGGCGCAGCAGATCGTGCAGCTCGTCCGGTGAGCGCGGGGTCCCGGCCAGCTGTGCCTCGACCTCTGCCAGTGCGGCCGGGTCGAGCAGATCCCGCAGCTCCTCCTGCCCGAGCAACTCGCGTAGGAGGTCGCGATCGAGGGAGAGGGCCTGTGCCCGACGCTCGGCCGCCGGAGTGTCGTCCTCGTACATGTATGTCGCGACGTATGCGAAGAGCAACGACGAGGCGAACGGCGAGGCCGACGCCGTCTCGACCTCGACGAGATCGAGCTCTCGCGACTGGAGGCCACGCAGGATCCCCTTCAGCGCCGGCAGGTCGAAGACGTCCTGGAGGCACTCGCGGTACGTTTCGAGCACGATCGGGAACGAGCCGTAGTTGCGCGCAACCTGGAGCAGGCTCTGGGCCTTGAGGCGCTGTTGCCACAGCGGCGTCCGCTGCCCTGGACGGCGCCGTGGGATCAGTAGCGCGCGGCCTGCGTTCTCGCGAAAACGGGCGCCGAAGAGTGCGGTCTGCCCCACTTCCTGCACGACGAGATCCTCGACCTCGTCCGGTGTCAGAACCAGATCGGAGATCGGCGGCGGTACGTCGGCCTCGGGCAGATGGAGGGCGATCCCGTCGTCCGACCAGATCGACTGAACCTCGAGGCCGACCGCGTCACGGAGGCGCGCGCCGAGGGCCATTGCCCACGGTGCGTGAACCCGCGCCCCGAACGGCGTCAGGATGCAAACGCGCCAGTCACCGATCTCGTCACGAAAGCGCTCGACGACGACCGTTCGGTCGGAGGGAACGACACCACCGTTCGCCGCGGCCTGGTCGCGAAGGTACGTCAGGAGGTTCCTGGCTGCGAGCGGATCGAGGTGGTAGTCACCGCCGAGTCGCTCGAGAGCAACTGCGTCCGAGAGGGCGACGATCTCCCGCGAGGCGCGCCCGATCTTCTCCCCGAGCTCGAACGGCCGGCCGACGCCCTCACCCTTCCAGAACGGAACGGCACCCGGGGCGCCCGGGGCGGGCGAGACGAGGACGCGGTCGCGGGTGATCTCCTCGATCCGCCACGTCGACGCACCGAGCATGAACGTCTGCCCCTGGCGGGCCTCGTAGACCATCTCCTCGTCGAGCTCGCCCACGCGTCCGCCACCATCGACCTGGAACACGCCGAAGAGGCCCCGATCGGGAATCGTGCCCGCATTCGTGACCGCCAGGCGCCGGGCCCCCTGCCGACCCTTGACGACACCCGCCGTGCGGTCCCACACGATGCGCGGCCGTAACTCGGCGAACTCGTCCGATGGGTAACGGCCCGCGAGCATGTCCAGCACGTTCTCGAGCTGGGCACGGGCCAGACCGGCGAACGGGTATGCACCGCGCACGAGCTCGTGGAGATCGTCGACAGAGATCTCGTCGTCGGCACAGATCGCGACAACCTGCTGCGCGAGCACGTCGAGCGGATTGCGGGGAATCTGGGTCTCTTCGATCAGGCCCTCCCGCATCGCCTTCGCGACCACTGCGGACTCGAGCAGGTCGGCACGGAACTTCGGGAAGATACGGCCTTTCGAAACCGCTCCGAGGTCGTGGCCGGCGCGGCCGACACGCTGCAACCCTCGCGCGACGGACTTCGGGCTCTCGACCTGGATCACGAGGTCCACCGCCCCCATGTCGATCCCGAGCTCGAGCGACGAGGTGGCGACAAGACACGGGATCAACCCGGCCTTCAGCAGCTCCTCGATCTCGACACGCTGCTCGCGCGCCAGCGAGCCGTGGTGAGCGCGCGCGATCGTCTCGTCGGCAAGCTCGTTGAGGCGCACCGCCAGCCGCTCGGCGAGCCGCCGGTTGTTGACGAACACGATCGTGGACCGGTGCTGGCGCACGAGGTCGAGCACGGCGGGGTAGATCGACGGCCAGATCGACCGCGCCGTCGCCTCATAGCCGGCCGCCATCTGCACGCCGTCCGGCAACACGGGTTGGCTCAGGCCTGCATCCAACCCCGGTTCGCGCATATCCTCGAGCGCCACGACCACTTCGAGATCCAGATCCTTGCGGGAGCCGGCGTCGACCAGCTCGATCGGCCGGCCGCCGGAGACGAAGCGCCCGATCTCCTCCAGTGGGCGCTGGGTCGCGGAAAGGCCGATGCGCTGGAACGGCTGGTCCGCGACCCGGACAAGCCGCTCGAGAGAGATCGCGAGATGGGCGCCGCGCTTGGTGCCTGCGACGGCGTGGACCTCGTCCACGATGACCGTCTCGATCCCACGCAGCATCTCCCGGCCCTGCGAGGTGAGAAGGAGATAGAGCGACTCCGGGGTCGTGATCAGAATGTCCGGCGGATTGCGTAGCATCTGGCGGCGCTCGCGCTGATCCGTATCCCCCGTGCGGACGCCGACCGACAGCGTCGAGCCGAGGCCTGCGAGCGGTCCTCTCAGGTTGCGCTCGACGTCGTAGTTGAGCGCCTTCAACGGTGACACGTAGAGCAGCCGCAGCCCTTCACCGGGCCGGGAGTTGAGGCGGTCGATGCCGGTGAGGAACGCTGCCAGCGTCTTGCCCGAGCCGGTCGGGGCCTGCACGAGGACGTGCACGCCGCCCGCGATGACGGGCCACGCGGCCGCCTGCGCAGGCGTCGGGCCGGCGAACGCGCGCTCGAACCAGGACCGCGTCGCTGGTGTGAAGTAAGCGAGTGCGTCCATTCGAGCAGGGTAACCCGCCCGACCCGTCGGTGGACGTGTCTGGCGGCCGGTCCCACTCCTCAGGGCGAGACGGCCACCTGATGCGACGAGATCGTCGGCGGCGACACCGCCCGCGGGTCGCCGCGCGTGCGAGACGACTCCGACGACCCTCCCGACCGCCGAGCGCATGGTCGGGACGCCGTCGAGGTCGGACCCGAGCCCATCGTCGCCGGTCGCTAGGATCGCCCCGATGGCGAGCGCGCTCCATTTCACCGGTGATCCCGAGGCCGACGCGTTCCTCGGCGAGCACCCGCTCGCGCTCCTGATCGGCTTCGTCCTCGACCAGCAGGTGACCGTGCAGAAGGCTTTCTCCTCCCCTCTCGAGCTCTCGAAGCGACTCGGCGGGCTCGACGCGACCGCGATCGCTGCGATGGATCCCGACACACTCGAGGAGGTGTTCCGGGCGAAGCCCGCGCTCCACCGCTTCCCAGCCAACATGGCTCGCCGGGTGCAGGAGCACTGCGCGGTGCTCGCGAGCGAGTACGGTGGCGACGCAGCCGCGGTCTGGGCCGGAGCACGCGACGGCGCCGAGCTCGAACGGCGATTGTTGGCCCTGCCCGGTATCGGTGAGATGAAAGCCCGCACGATGGTCGGAGTGCTCGCCAAGCGCCTCGGCGTTCGCCCTGCCGGGTGGGAGGAGTTCGCACCGAAGCACCTGAGCCTCGGCGACGTCGACTCCCCGCAAGCTCTTGTCGACTACCAGGCGGCCAAGCGCGCGCGCAAAGCGGCGCAGCGGGCGAACGCCGCCGTCTGAACGCGATGCCGATCGAGCTGCGGACGCTGACCGACGGCGGCCAGACGCCCGCCGAGATCGCCCGCGAGGTCGCGGCCTTCGTCGGTGCCGCGAGGACGAGCCTCGACCTTGCGCTGTACGACGTGCGGTTCGAGACCGATGCCGGAGCTCTCGTCCTCGCAACGCTCCTCGCCGCCCAGCAACGCGGCGTCGCGATCCGGCTCGTCTACAACGTCGACCATCCGGGGCCGATCCCGGTACCGCCACCGCCCGAGACGAAGCCCGAGGCCGTCGAGGCACTCCCGGTGCCCACACGCGGGATCGCGGGGGTGCCCGACCTCATGCACCACAAGTTCGTCGTCCGCGATGTCACGGACGTCTGGTCTGGCTCGACGAACTGGACCGATGACTCGTGGAGGCGACAGGAGAACGTGATCGTGCGGGTCCTGGCCGCACCCGACCTCGCCCGCGCATTCACGATCAACATGGAAGAGCTGTGGGAGCGCGGCACGGTCGAGCACACCGGGCACGTCCAGCCGCGACCGGTCTCGGTCGGCGAGGGGATCGAGGTGCGGGCCTGGTTCACGCCCGAGTACGGCGATGCACTCTCCCATCGTGTGGCGAAGTTCCTGGGACGGGCGAGGCGGCGTATCAGAATCGCCTCGCCCGTGTTGACCTCGGGGCCGATCCTGGGCACTCTCGTCGAGGTCGTGAGCGAGCACCGCTGCGATGTCGCCGGCGTGGTCGACGAGACCCAGGTCGACGAGGTATTCCACCAGTGGCAGACCAACGGCGTCAGCGCGTGGAAGATCCCGTTGCTGAACACCGTCCTACGAGGTGCGCCTTTCTCCGGCAAGCTGTCGACCCGCTGGACGCCCGACTCGCTGCACGACTTCATGCACGCGAAGATCGTGGTGGCCGACGATGTCACCTTCGTCGGCTCCTTCAACTTCTCGCGCTCGGGCGAACGGAACGCCGAGAACGTGCTCGAGATCCACGACCCGGCCGTCGCGGAACAGCTCGCGACCTTCATCGACGGAGTACGCGCGCGCTATCCGCGTACAACGCCGCCCTACATCGAGGGTTGAGCCAGGGCGGTCCGGTGCCGAGATCGGATAGATGAGGATCGTCGCCGCCGCAACGTTCATCGCCGCCGTGGCTGCGACGGCGGCATGGGGAGCGCCGCTCCCTCAGGCTAGGACGTGTGCTCTGTTCCCTGCGGACAACGCGTGGAACCGCCGGGTCGACACCCTGCCCGTAGCACCGGGCTCGGCTGCGACCATCGCCGCGATCGGGGCGACCAAGACGATGCACGCCGACTTCGGCTCAGGCCTGTGGGACGGTGGCCCGATCGGGATCCCGATCACCGTCGTCGGCAAGGGCCAGCGCAAGAGCACGGTCAGGTTCGAGTACGCGGCCGAGTCGGACCGCGGGCCGTACCCGATTCCGGCAGGTGTGCGCATCGAAGGAGGCGCGGCAGCGGAGGGCGACCGGCACGCATTGATCGTCGACCGCGACGCGTGCCGCCTTTACGAGTTGTTCGCGCTGCGCCGAGTCGGGGAGCGCTGGACGGCAGGCTCGGGCGCGATCTGGAACCTGCGCTCGAATCGGCTCCGGCCGGAAGGCTGGACGTCGGCGGACGCGGCCGGACTTCCGATCCTGCCGGGCCTCGCCCGCTACGACGAGGTCTCCCGTGGAAGGATCGACCATGCGTTGCGCTTCACGGTCTCCCGGACCCGCCGCGCCTACGTCTGGCCCGCGCGTCACTTCGCGAGCTCACTGACCGATCCGGCGCTGCCGCCGATGGGCGCCCGGCTACGGCTGAAGAGCGACTTCGACATCTCGGGCTTCCCGCGGCAGTCGCGCGTCGTGCTCAGGGCGTTACAGGAGTACGGGATGATCGTGGCCGACAACGGCTCCGACTGGTTCGTCTCCGGGGTGCCTGATCCACACTGGTCGAATGATGACCTTCACACTCTCGGCCGCGTGCCCGGATCGGCCTTCGAGGTCGTCGACGCCTCGTCCCTCCGTCCCTGACAACGGATCTCAGAGGTGTCGGCGCCACCGCGCCACGTGGATCGCGCGATTCCTGCCGACGGCTGACCTCTCGGGATCGAGAGCGTTACGGCCGATAGACGAGCACGGAGCCCCCGCCGACGAGGCACGACTGCTGGCACGGGCGATGGAAGCTCTCGAGCCTGCCCAGGCCACCGATTACGCGACGACGGAATGCCACGGGGCCTCCGCCTCGACCTCCATCCGGAGACGTCGGACTTCCCGACGGAGATGCCGGTCGCCCCGCCGCTCGGGCGTGGCGGCACGGTGAGCGACCTGCCCGAGGACTGAGTAGCCTGCATCGCTCATCCGGCCCGCGCGACCACCTGCTGGCCCCCGGTCCCCGTCGATCACGAAGGTAGGCGAGACTACGTCCGTGATCCTCGACAACGGTGTCATTCGCACCCTCGACCCGTCTCTCCCCCGCGGAGCGGCCCTGGCGATCGCAGGCCCGCTGATCGCCGGGGGCGTAGGCACGCACGAATGGGCGCTCCCCACGCCCGAGCGGGTGGATCTCGCCGGACGCTGCGTGATGCCTGCGTTCACGGACGCCCACGTGCATTTCCCGACCTGGGCGCTGGCGCGCCGCGACGTTCACCTGGAGGAGGCCGACTCGGTGGCCTCCGCTCTGGCGCTCGTCGCGGCCCATCCCGCGAATGCCTGGATCCGCGGCACCGGTTGGCGAGATGCGGCCTGGCCCGACCGGCCGACGGCCGAGGCGCTCGACACCGTGACAGGTGAGACCCCCGCGGCCCTGTGGTCGAGGGACTACCACTCCCTCTGGCTCAACAGTGCGGCTCTCGCTCGGGCGAGCGGCGACCTCGAATCGCCGGGAGGCGTGGTCGAACGGGACGCCGCCGGCCTGCCTACCGGCGTCCTCCGAGAGGAGTCGGCGTGGTGCTTCCGCGATCGGTTCGTCGCTGTCGGCGAAGACGAGTGGGTCGAGGCTACGCGCGAAGGCATCCGGGTCGCGAACGCACGCGGTGTGGCCGCCGTCCACGACAAGGACGGCTGGCTCGGCGCAGCCTCGATCTTCGGGCGCATCCACGAGCGTGAAGGCCTGTCGCTGCGAGTTTGGCAGTCGCTGCCCGCCGACCGGCTCCCGGAGCTGGCCGAGCTCCGGCTGCGATCGAGGATCGGTGACGACTTCCTGCGCCTCGGCTACGTAAAGACGTTCATGGACGGAACGCTGGGTTCACGGACTGCGTTGATGCTCGACGGCTCCGGAGTCCAGATCACGAGTCGCGAGGAGCTCGAGGACATCGTCCGCCGCGCAACGCGAGCCGGCTGGCCCGTGGCCGTCCACGCGATCGGCGACCGGGCCAACCGTGATGCTCTCGACGCCTTCGCGGCCACGCGGGAAACGTGGGAACCGCTCGGACTGCGCCACCGGATCGAGCACGCCCAGTGCCTCGACGCCGCCGACATCCCGCGATTCGCGGCGCTGGGTATCACCTGCTCGATCCAGCTCTCGCACGCGCCGTCGGATCGCGACCTGGCGGAGCGGTTCTGGCCGGATCGCGTCGAGGGCGCCTACGCGTTCCGGAGCCTCTGGGATTCGGGTGCGGTCGTGGTCAACGGTTCCGACGCCCCGGTCGAGGAGCTCGATCCACTGGCGGGCATCCGCGCCGGGGTGTTGCGGACGATCGACGAACGCCCGGGCTGGCACCCCCACGAGGCGCTCACGGTCGAGCAGGCCCTGATTGCGTCGACCGTCACGCCGGCCTGGGTCGCCGGTGACGAGCGCCGGCGGGGACGTCTGCTCCCCGGTTTTCTCGCCGACCTCGTCGTGCTGTCGCGCGACCCGTTCACTTGCCCCCCCGACGAGCTCGAATCCGTCACGGTCGTAGCGACGATGGTGGGCGGAAGATGGGTCTTCCAGCCGCCGCCCTGGGACTAACTACCCCGGAGCCCTCTCGGCCGCCAAGGCGGGTATGATTGGGGTTGTGGCTACACGCACGATGCTCCAGGTTCACCAGTCCGAGACGTGCTCGGTGGCGGCCTGTGCGGAGATCATCGGCGCCAAGTGGACGGTGCTCCTCGTCCACGAGCTCTCGGAGGGCCCTCGCCGGTTCACCCAGATCGAGCATTCGTGTGCCGGGATCAGCCCTCGCACGCTCGCCGAGCGGCTTCGCTGGCTCGAGGCAGAGGAGATCGTGATCCGCCGCAGCTATGCCGAGTCGCCGCCCCGGGTCGAGTACGAGCTGACCGCAAAGGGCGCTGCACTCCTGCCGCTGATCGCCGAGATGCGCCGTTTCGGCCACGAATGGCTCGGCTGCGGCGTCCACGAAACCTGATCTACCTGCAAGATCTCGAATCCGCGCGTGCGCATCCCTCGATCGCGCGCAATACCCCCTGCAGAGGACGGCCGTCGGCCTGACCCTACCGGTCGGCCTCATTGGCGCCCGAATCCGTTCCAGCAGGCTCGGCCCACACGCGGACGAGCTCGACCACGGTTGCCGCAGCGGCGGCCATGTCCTGCACACTCGCCCACTCGCGAAGCGAGTGGTAGTTCTGGCCCCCGGTGAAGATGTTCGGGGTCGGAAGCCCCATCTCCGAGAGGCGGGCGCCGTCCGTGCCACCGCGAATGATCGAGCGGACGGGCTCGACCCCGGCCCGACGGATCGCTTCCTCTGCGGCAGCGACGACCCTCGGGTGCTCGTCGATGATCGCGCGCATGTTGCCGTAGGTGTCTTGCACCTCGACGCGAACACGTGCCCGGGGCTCGCGCTCCTCGATCTCGGCGGCGAGGCGGCGCACGAGCTCCGTGTGCTGCTCGAGGAGCGCGTCGTCGTGGTCGCGAACGATCAACGTGACGACGGCGTCCTCGACCGAGGCGTTGACGCGCGAGGGGTGCACGAACCCCTCGCGCCCTTCGGTCGTCTCGGGAGAGAGCGAGTCCTGCGGCAGGGACGACACGAAGTCGGCGGCGAGCTTGACTGCATTCACGAGCTTGCCCTTCGCCGAGCCCGGGTGGGCGCCGCGCCCGCGAATCGTGACGCGGACCTGACGGGCCGAGAACGTCTCGATCTCGAGCTCGCCGATACCCGAGCCGTCGAGCGTATACCCCACCTCGGCGCCGAACGCCTCGGTGTCGAAATACTGAGCACCTCGCCCGATTTCCTCGTCGACGGTGAACGCGACCCGAACCGTGGCACGTGGCTCGGTCGTCTCGTAGAGGTACGCGAGTGCCGCCATGATCTCCGCGACGCCGGCCTTGTCGTCGGCGCCGAGCAGCGTCGTGCCGTCACTCGTGACGATGTCATGCCCGACTCTCACGCCGAGCTCCGTCTCCTCGGTCGGGTCGATCACCTGGCTCGGGTCGCCGGCCAGGATAATCGGACCGCCCGAGTAGTTCTCGTGGACTATCGGGACGACGCCGCCGCCGGGTGTCTCCGGAGTCGTGTCGACGTGCGCGATCAGCCCGATCACCGGCGCTCCCGCCGTGCCCGGAAGCGTGGCGAGCACATAACCGTGCTCACTCAACTCGACATCCGAGAGGCCGATCGTCCGCAGCTCATCGATGAGCATCCTGGAGAGATCGAGCTGCTTGGCGGTGCTCGGGTAGGTCGGAGCATCCTCCTCGGACTGAGTGTCGACGCGGACGTAGCGGAGAAATCGGTCGAGCACACCCGCCGACAGCTCGGCCGCGAGCGGTGAGGAGAACGGAGCGTTACCCAAGATCGGCGAGGTGGCGGTAGAGGGCTGCCGCCGCTTCGATCCCGAGGGGGAGGTAGGCGGCCGGAATGCGCTCGTTCGGCGAGTGGATGTTCGACTCGTTGAGGGCGAAACCGGTCAGGACCGTCGCGACACCGCGGGCTGCGAGAGCCGAGACCAGCGGAATCGCCCCTCCGGAACGGACGAGCAACGGCCTCACCCCGAGCACTTCCTCGAACGCGTCGAGGCCGAGGAGCACGGCAGGCGAGTCGGCCGGGATCAGGCCGGGGGGCGCGGACGACAGGATCGCTATCTCGACCTCGGCGCCCGCGGGGGCAGCATCGCGGAGCAGCGACTCGAAGACGGGTGCGATCACAGCCGGATCCTGGTCGCCGACGAGTCGAATCGAGACGTTCGCCTCGGCTTCCACCGCGATCACCGTCTTCTGGAGGATCGGCGAGCCCCCCTGGATGCCGTGCACGTCGACGGACGGCTCGGCCCAGGTGCGGAGGTAGAACTCGTCGGCCGCGGCCGGATCTGCCGGGCGGGAGCCGGCTGCCGCGATCTCGGCGGAGCCCGCGGGCAACCCCTCCCACGCAGAGCGCTCGGCATCCGACGGGGGCACGATGCCCACACGGAGCGCGTCGGGAAGACGCCCGCCGAGCGGCAGCACCCCCGCGAGCGTCTGCATCAGCGCGTGCATGGCGTTGAGAGATGCGCCGCCGTACATCCCCGAGTGGAGATCCCGGGCACCGGTTCGCACTTTGACGTGGAAATAGCAGAGCCCACGAACGGCGATGTTGAACGCCGGCACGTCGCGCTCGACCATGCCGCTGTCGAAGACGATCGCCGCGTCGGCGCTCCGGCGGTCGGCTTCGACCCACTCCACGATCGAGTGCCCGCCGATCTCCTCCTCGCCATCGCAGGCAAAGCGGAGGTTGACGGGGAGCTCGTCTCTCGACGCGAGTAGCTCCGCGGCCTTGAGCAGCATGAACAGTTGCCCCTTGTCGTCGGCCACGCCACGGCTGTAGAGCCAGCCTTCGCGCTCGACGAGGTCGAACGGCGCCGACTCCCAGAGCTCGAGCGGATCGGGCGGCTGTACGTCGAAGTGGCCGTAGCAAAGAATCGTTCGGGCGGTCTCGGGGCTCTTGGAGGCCCGGATCTCGCCGACGACGAGCGGCCGCTCGCCCCACGGGATCACGTCGCCGGTGCCACCCGCACGGCGAATCCGATCCGCGACCCACTCGGCAGCCGTTGCCACATCGGCCTCGTGAGCAGGGTCGGCGCTGACCGAAGGGATCGCGATCAACTCCGCGAGCTCGGCGACCAGCGAGTCGAAGGACGGCAGCTCCACGGCCGAAGAAGTGTAGCCCCGTGCCATCGCGCCCCCGCGCCTGTCCAGCGAGCTACCGCGCTGTGGGGAAGGGAGAGGTCACAGGGAACCGTAGGTTCCCGGCTTCAGGATCACGCGAAGCGTGCAGAAAACAGATGCGGGAGGGAAGCCGCGATACGCTCTTCCATCGCGGCTTCCCCGGCTCTCGCCGCCCGACGAGGGAGGGCTCACAGGGAACCGTAGGTTCCCGGCTTCAGGATCACGCGAAGCGTGCAGAAAACAGATGCGGGAGGGAAGCCGCGATACGCTCTTCCATCGCGGCTTCCCCGGCTCTCGCCGCCCGACGAGGGAGGGCTCACAGGGAACCGTAGGTTCCCGGCTTCAGGATCACGCGAAGCGTGCAGAAAACAGATGCGGGAGGGAAGCCGCGATACGCTCTTCCATCGCGGCTTCCCCGGCTCTCGCCGCCCGACGAGGGAGGGCTCACAGGGAACCGTAGGTTCCCGGCTTCAGGATCACGCGAAGCGTGCAGAAAACAGATGCGGGAGGGAAGCCGCGATACGCTCTTCCATCGCGGCTTCCCTCACGCTACGTCCCGCACGTTGTTGGCCTCGGCCAACGCGCGCAACTTCTTCAGGCTCTGGTGCTCGATCTGGCGGATGCGCTCGCGCGTGACGTTGAACGCCCGCCCGACCTCGTCCAGTGTCCGGGGTTGCTGGCCGTCGAGGCCGTAGCGCAGCTCGAGCACGGCCCGCTCGCGCGGCGACAGCGAGCCGAGGATCGAGCGAAGCGCTTCCCGACGAAGCGCCACCTCGGCGGCCTCGTCCGGCAGCTGAGCCGTCACATCGGTGAGGAAGTGACCGAACTCGGATTCGTCGTCGTCACCGACGGGCTTCTCCAGTGAGACGGGCGTCTGCGCCGACCGCCGGATCTGCTCGACCTCATCCACGCTGAAGTCGAGGTCGCGGGCGATCTCGGCTACCGTCGGCTCACGCGCGAGCTCGGCGCGTAGCTTGCGCTCCGAGCGGTGAATCTTGTTGAGCTTCTCGACGACGTGCACCGGCATTCGAATCGTTCGTCCCTTGTCGGCGATCGCGCGCGCGACCGCCTGCCGGATCCACCACGTTGCATAGGTGGAGAACTTGAAGCCCTTGCGGTAGTCGAACTTCTCGGCCGCCCGGACGAGGCCGATCGTGCCTTCCTGGATGAGGTCGAGGAACGGCAGACCCTGGTTGCGGTACCTCTTGGCGATCGAGACGACGAGGCGAAGGTTCGCCTCGACCATGGCCTGCTTCGCCGCGTGCTCACCGAGCTCGATTCGTTTGGCGAGCTCGACCTCCTGTGCCGCGGTGAGGAGCGGCACTTTCCCGATGTCCTTGAGAAAGAGCTGCAGCGTGTCGGTGGAGATCTCGGCCTCGGCCGCCCACTCCTTCTCCGCCTCGGCATCGCTTTGCTCGACGCCGACGACGTCGACCTGTGCCTCTTCGAGGGCCGTGTAGAACTCGTCGATCTGGGCCGGGTCGAGCTCGAGCTCGTCGAGGGCGAGCGCGATCTCCTCCGCGTCGAGCCTGCCCGCACCCTTGCCCGACTCGAACAGGGCACGAACCTCGAGCAGATCGAGGACGCCCGCTGTGACGGAGGCCTGGGCCGTTCCACTCGACTCAGCTGCGCTCAGAACCGCCCCCCTTTTATCGAACCGAGGTGACGGTAGCCGTCGGACACGCCCGGCGTCAAAAAAATCCGCCAAGAGTTCAGATGCCCGCCGCGCGCAACTCGTCCAGATACCGCTGTGCCACAGCGGCAAGCGGAGAGCCCGGCTCGACCGTCCGAACGAGACGAAGCTGGCGACGCGCCTCCTTCACCTCTCCCGACCAGAGCAGCAGCAAGCCGAGATGAAACCGGACGGTGGCGGCGTTCGGGAACGTGCGGGAAAGCGGCCCGAGCCGGGAAAAAGCCCGAGCGGGCGTCGACTTGTCGAAGAGACCCACCGCCGCCGCGACCCGTGCCTCGGGGTCATCGGGGGCCATCCGCGCGGCCGTGGCGTAGACGCGTTCTGCGGACAGTTGCCGTCCGAGCCGCTGCAGCGCGACACCGTAGAAGAGCCGGTCTTCGACCGAACCGACGCGGGCACGGCGTTCGATCGTCGCGAACTGCGCAGCAGGCCCTAGCTTCCGAATCGAGGCTGGTGCTTCTGCTGCCGGCACGAAGATCGGCAGGTTGCGGGCGAAGTTAGGATGGAGCAAGTTGCCGGCGGTGACCGCGTACGCGGTGTCCGGTTCGAGGTCGGCCGCCGACTGCCAGGCGGCCTTCGCTCCATCCAGTCCCGACCAGAACTGCGCGATACCGAGATTCAGCTGCACGGCGGCACTCTTCGGATGGAGACCGGACAACTGGGTGAGTCGCGCGACCGTGTCGTCGGGCCAACGGCTGACGGATTCGCCGATCCTTGCCTCGAGCGAGTCGTGCCGCGCGAAGAGCTTCCCGGCGGCGACGCGCTTCCCGGTCTCGTAGAGGCGTAAGGCCTCACGCAGGTCGAGCGCCTCGCGATCGACCCGGACGCCGAGGTCGAGTGAGAGCGGCGGCGCCCCTGGGCGAGCCTCCGGCGCGACTGCGGGGGCGCCGACAGGGCGGCTGTTCGTCGCCGCTGTGATTCCCGCGACGGCAGCTCCGACGACGAGCGCCAGTGCGGCGACGATCAGGACCATCCGGCTGCGCGCGCTCACAGGCGGACGGTAGCCGGGAACACCAGGACGCCGCCGGCGTTACAGCCAGGGAGTCGTCCCGTTTCGCCCCATTCCCGCGTCGCTATACTCAGGAAAGTAATGACTACCTACCGAGAACTGCTTGCACAGGTCAAGGAGGAGATCGACGAGGTCTCCTCGCCGCAGGTTCGCGAACGACTCGACGAGACGGATCGACCGCTGCTGCTCGACGTCCGCGAGCAGGACGAGTGGCAGGAGGGTCACCTCCCGGGCGCCGTGCACGTACCCCGCGGCAATCTCGAGTCACGTGTCGAGGCGCTCATCCCCGACAAGGCACGCGAGATCGTCATCTACTGCGCGGCCGGCTCTCGGTCCGCGTTCGCGGCAAAATCTCTCGCCGAACTGGGGTACGACAGGGTCGCCTCGATGGCCGGCGGATTCGCAGACTGGAAGCGCAACGGCTTCGACTTCGAGAAGCCGCGCGTGCTCACCGGCGAGCAGCGCGCCCGCTACTCGCGCCACATCCTGATCCCGGAGGTCGGCGAAGCGGGCCAGCAGAGGCTCCTCGACGCCCGCGTGCTCTTGATCGGCGCCGGCGGGCTCGGCTCGCCGGCGTCGCTCTACCTCGCAGCGGCGGGAGTGGGCACCCTCGGTATCGTCGACGCCGACGTCGTCGACGATTCGAACCTCCAGCGTCAGATCGTGCACTCGACCAAGACGCTCGGCGAACCAAAGGTCCAGTCGGCGAAGCGGACGATCGAGGCGCTCAACCCGGACGTCAACGTGATCGCCTACGAGGAGCGCCTGACCTCCGAGAACGTCGAGCGCATTCTCGCCGACGGCTGGGACGTGATCGTGGACGGCGCGGACAATTTCCCGACGCGCTACCTCGTGAACGACGCCTCGGTCTGGCACGACATCCCCGTCGTCCACGGCTCGATCTACCGCTTCGAGGGGCAGGTGACCGTGTTCCATCCGCATGTCGGCCCCTGCTACCGCTGCTTGTACCCCGCGCCGCCGCCGCCGGAGCTGGCACCGAGCTGCGCCGAGGGTGGTGTGCTCGGCGTCCTGCCGGGCATCGTCGGCTCGCTCCAGGCGAGCGAAGCTCTGAAGCTGATCATCGGCGCCGGCGAGGCTCTCACCGGCCGTCTTCTGCTGTTCGACGCCCTGCACACGACCTTCGACGAGGTCACCGTGAAGAAGGATCCGGCTTGCCCGGTCTGTGGAGACACGCCGACGATCAACGAGTACATCGACTACGTCGAGTTCTGCCAGGGACCGGTGCACGCATGACAGCCGTCCGAATCCCGCCCACGCTGCGCGCAGAGGTGGGCGGAGAGCGCCAGGTCGAAGCCGAGGGCGAGACGGTGCGCGCGGTGCTGGAGGATCTGGTCGTTCGCTATCCGGCGCTCGCAGCCCAGATCTTCAGCGACGGCGAGATCGCGACGTTCGTCAACGTGTATCTCGGCGGCGAAGACGTTCGCACGCTCGACGGGCTCGATACCGCAGTCGCGCCGGGTGAGACCGTGATCCTGCTGCCCGCGATGGCTGGCGGGTCGACACCGCCACGGTCGTTGCCGGTGGTCTCATCGCTCCTCGACCTCATCGGGAATACACCCCTCGTCGAGCTGACGAGGATCTCGCCGAAGTCCACCGTCAAGATCTACGCGAAGCTCGAGGGCCAGAATCCGACAGGCTCGATCAAGGACCGGGTGGCGAAGTCCATGATCGACGCGGCCGAGGCCTCGGGCGAGCTTGCTCCGGGCCGACACCTGCTCGAACCGACATCCGGCAACACCGGGCACTCGCTGGCGATGATCGCGAAGCTGAAGGGCTACCCGCTGACGTGCGTGATGCCGGAGAACGCGACAGAGGAGCGCAAGCGGATGTTGCGGCTCTACGGCGCCGAGATCGTCCTGTCGCCCGGCGCCGAGGGCTCGAACGGCGCCGTCCGACTCGCCCTCGAGCTCGCCGAGCGGGATCCGAAGTACTTCATGCCGTTCCAGTACGCCAACCCGGCCAACACGCGTGCCCATTACGAGGGCACCGGGGCAGAGATAGCGGAGGCGCTCGACCGTGTCGACGTGCTCGTCGCCGGGCTCGGCACCGGAGGCACGCTGATGGGGGCAGGCGAACGCCTCCGCGAGTCGTTCCCCGACGTCGTCGTCGCCGCCGCCGAGCCGCTTCCCGGCGATCCCGTGATGGGGCTGCGCTCCCTCGACGACGGCTACGTCCCGCCGATCCTCGACGTCACGAAGCTCGATCGCAAGATGCTGGTCTCGAATCAGGAGTCGGTACGGGCGGTGAGGGCACTCCTTGACCTCGAAGGCATTTTCGCCGGCGTCTCGTGTGGTGCGGCCGTCCACGTCGCCCGCAAGATCGCCGAGGAGATGGACGAGGGCGTGATCGTCGTGATCCTTTCCGACGCAGGCTGGAAATACCTTTCCGCGGACTTCTGGGAGACCTCCGACGAGGAACTCGAGAAATCCATGGAACGCACGATCTGGTGGTAGTACGGGCCGACGTTCGAGCCGCGCTCGTGACCCACGCGAACGCCGAACTGCCGAACGAGGCGTGTGGCCTCGTCCTCTTCGAGGACGACACTGCAGTCGAGTACGTCCCCGGGCGGAATGCGTCCCCGTCGCCCTACCACTTCGAGCTCGAGATCGACCCGGTCACGTGGGCCGATCTGAACGACCGTGACGTCGTCCAGGCCGTGTTCCATTCGCACGTGTCCTCGCCCCCTCGACCGTCGCGAACAGACGTGCAGAACATCGGCCTCTGGGCGGGGCGGCCGTATCTGATCTACACGGTGCGCACCGACGAGCTCGCGGCCTGGCGAATCGTCGACGGCCACATCGAGGCCGTCCCCCTGAGCTCCGGCTGAGGCCGGCCGAGCGAGGGGGAGGCCGAGCCTCAGGCCCTCCACCCGCACCGGAGAACGCCCATTTGACGGTAAACGAGCCCTTCATCGCGCTCGAATGCGGATCACGCACGAACTCGTAGGGCCCTCCTTCAGCGTCACCGTGAACGTCTTCGACCCGACCCCGCTGACGCTCGTCTTCACGTTCACGCCGGGCCCCGTGAGGTGGAAGTTGTCCACGGCACTCTGGTCGTCGACGTTCTCGTCATCCGAGCGCGATCACGCCTCCTCCCTCGAGCGAGCGGAAGAGGGCGTCGATCGTGCGCACCTGTCCGAGCGCGTCGGCACGGCCGAGGAGCGGTGACCGGTCGCCGCGGACGGCCGCGTTCATGTCCTCGAGCTCGAGCCGGTACGGGTTGGCCGCCTCTACCTCGATCCGCTCCGTGGATCCGTCTCGACGCAGCTCGATCACGGGCTTCTGGCAGTGCCACGGATCGTCGACGAAGAGCGATCCCTCGGTCCCGATCGCCTCGAGCTCGTCCCGCTCGGGAAGTGAGGTGCCGCAATCGAACAACGCGACGACGTCACCCGGGAACCGCATCAGCCCCGTAAACACCCAGTCGGTCCCGCTCACGCCGATGTGCGCCGACCCGACCACTGACTCCGGCTCGCCGCCGAGCAGGCGGGCGCCGCTGACGCAGTAGCAGCCGACGTCCATCAGCGCCCCACCCTCGACGTCCGTACGCAACCGGATGTTGTCGGCGTCGTACAACGAGTAGCTGAACGCCGCCCGGATCACCCGCAACTCACCGATCGCACCCGCTGCGACGAGCTCCGCGAGACGCTTCGCCTGCGGGTGATGCCGGTACATGAACGCCTCCGAGAGGTGGTTCCCCGTCGCCTCCGCCGCATCGAAGGCACGCTCGACATCCGCGATATGGCGGCTGAAGGGCTTCTCGCAGAGCACGTGCTTGCCCGCCTCGAGCGACCGCACCGACCACTCGCTGTGCATCGTATTCGGCAGCGGAATGTACACCGCCTCCACCTCCGGGTCGGCAAGCAGCTCGTCATAGCTGCCATAGGCACGCCCGATGCCCCACCTCTGAGCGAACTCCTCCGCACGCCCGAGGTCACGGCTACCGACGGCAACGACCTCCACATCGTCCGACTCCGCCGCGCCCGCCAACAGCTTCCGGTTGATGTCCGCCGTCGAGAGGATTCCCCACTTCACCGCCATCGCCTACCCCCAGCTCGTCTCGGTCATGGGCCTGAACGCCACCTCGAGAATACGGTGCCCACGCGGGCGCGTAAGCACGAACAACACCGCCTCGGCAACGTCGACCGCCGACATCATCCCGGCCAGCTCGGGCATCTCCGGCGTCCGACCACGCCCCTCCTCCATCGCAAAATCCGTCGCAACCCCGCCGGGACAGACGCTCGTGCACCGGATGCCGTGGGGGCGGAGCTCGTGGTCGAGCGCGCGGGTGAAACCGACCTGCGCGAACTTGGAGGCACAGTAGACGGCCTCGTTCGGCAACCCTCGTCGACCCGCCTCCGACGCCACCGAGACGAAGTCGCCCCCGCCCCGCGCGATCAGGTGTGGGACCGTCGCAGCAGCCGTGGAAATGACCCCTTTTGCGTTGACGTCCATCATCTCGTCGATGTGCGCCGGGTCGAGCTCGACGAACGGTCCGTACGCACCGACTCCGGCATTCGCAACGACGATATCGAGCCCGCCGTGACGTCCAACCGTCTCGTCGACGAGAGCTGCGAGTTGGTCGCGATCGCGGACGTCGGTCGGCCGGGCCACAGCGCCGGGAATGCCGAGGTCGTTGCCCGAGCGTGAGGCGAGGCCGAGCCTCACGCCCTGGTCGGCAAGCATGCGGGCTGTCGCGGCGCCGATGCCACGGCTCGCCCCGGTGACGACTGCCACCTTTCCCTCGAGGTCTGTCATGTCGTTCGCTCCTTCACGGTGTCGAGTGCCGGGTACAAGGCGCGGAAGCGCGTATACGTGTCTTCGTAGGCGGCCTGCCAGGCCGGGTCGGGGTCGACGGTCGCGCGAACCTTCACGCACCGGTCGACCGCCTCGGTCACGTCGGCGAACACGCCGCCTGCGACGCCCCCGAGGAGCGCAGCACCGTAGGCCGAGCCCTCCTCGACCGCCGTGAGCTCTATCGGAAGGCCGAGCACGGAGGCGACGATGCGCAACCAGAGACCCCGCGCTCCGCCGCCGGATGCGCGCGCCCGGTCGGCAGGTCCGCCGAGCGAACGGACGAGCTCGAGCGAGTCTCGCAACCCGAACGCGACACCCTCGAGCACTGCCCGGACGAGCGCACCGCGGTCGTGACGAAGCTCGAGCCCGGTGAAGGCGGCCCGGGCCGACGGGTCGGCGTGCGGCGTCCGTTCGCCCGCCAGGTACGGCGCGAACAGGAGCCCTTCCACGCCGGGGCCCCACGCCTCCGCCTCTGCGACGAGATCGGCGAAAGAGGTCTCCGGCGCGATCCTGTCACGAAGCCATTGCAGCGACCCTGCGGCAGAGAGCATCACCCCCATCGCGTGCCACTGGCCGGGTACTGCATGGCAGAACGAGTGCACCCGTGCCCGAGGGTCGGACGCAAACGCGGGAAGTGCGGCGAACACGACGCCGGAGGTGCCCATCACGATCGACAGCGGGCCGGGGCGGTCGATCCCGACCCCGAGCGCGGCCGCGGCGCAATCGCCCGCGCCGGCGGCGACCGGAATGCCTTGTGGCACTTCGTCACAAGCGATCGTGACGCCGGCCACCTCCGGGGACTCGAGCGCCGGCGGCAACCAGGCCCCCGGCAAGTCGAGAGCCTCGAGCACCTCGTCCGACCAGCTGCGCCGGGCGACGTCGAGCAGCAGCGTGCCGGACGCGTCGGCGACGTCGGTCGCCCACTCGCCCGTGAGTCGCAAGCGCACGTAGTCCTTCGGGAGCATGATCCGCGCGATCCGTCCAAAGGCGTCGGGCTCGTTTCGGCGCACCCAGAGGAGCTTCGGCGCCGTGAAGCCCGTGAGAGCCCGGTTGCCCGTGAGGGCGATCAGCCGATCGAGCCCGATACGCTCTTCGATCTCGGCGCACTCGGCGGCCGTTCGCTGGTCGTTCCAGAGAATCGCGGGCCGAACGACGCGGTCGGCGGCATCGAGGGCGACGAGGCCGTGCATCTGCCCCGAGAGCCCGATACCTACGATCTCGACCGGCCCGAGTGCGGCGAGCGCGGACTGGGTCGCCCGCCACCAGTCCTCCGGATCCTGCTCCGACCAGCCCGCACGCGGCGTCGAAAGCGAATAGCCCCGCTCGGCGACGCCGATCACGCGACCGTCCGGCGCGACGGCGACCGCCTTCACGCCGGTCGTGCCGACGTCGAGCCCCACGAGCGCTTCGCTAGGCTCACGTGCCATGCACGTCGCTCGGATCGCGGAGGGGCTCTGGCGCTGGACGGCCTACTACGCGGAGTGGCGCGACGAGGTCGGCTGCGTGTACTACGAGGGACCCGGCGCGATCGTCCTGATCGACCCGCTCGTGCCGGCTGAAGAATCGGAGTCGACGCAGTTCTGGGCGGCGCTCGACCGGGACGTGGAACGCGCAGGCTTCCCGGTGCACGTCCTGATCACGGTCTTCTGGCACACGCGGAGCGCCGAGGAGGTGGTTCGCCGCTACGGCGGGCGGCTGTATGCATCGAGCCGCGCTCGTCCGGCGATCGAGCGCCGGACGAGTGCCGTCACGGACGTGTTCCGCCCGGGCGACCTGCTGCCGGGCGGCATCGAAGCCCTGGCAAGCGGCCGCGCCACCGAGGTCGTCTACTGGATCCCGAAACACAGGGCTATCGTGCCGGGCGACGTCATCCTCGGGGACGGCAACGGGGGTGTCCGCCTCTGTCCGCGATCGTGGCTCCCGGCCGGGGTCGACCACGGGCGGCTGCGCGAGGCCCTGAAGCCTCTGCTCGATCTGCCGGTCGAACGCGTGCTCGTCTCCCACGGCGAGCCGGTCACCGAGAACGCGCAGGCGAGGCTGGCCGAGGCGCTGGCAGGGGAGTAGATCCCTCATGGGGCAAGTGCCTCGCGCAGGGTCGCGACGGCCAGGTCCAGCCCCTCCTCCCGCGAGAGCAGCGGGTCCTCGTGCTCGATCGAGAGCGATCCGTCGTAGCCTGCCTCCCGCAGAGCGTCGACGAGATCGCGCCAGAAGCCAACGGGATGACCGGCGCCGACGGAGCGGAAGATCCAGCTCCGCTCCAGGTGCCGGTCGCCGGGAATCGTCTCGAGCACGCCGTTCTCGGCCATCAGCTCCGACTGGAAGCCCGTGTCCTTCGCATGCACGTGGAAGATCGCGTCGCCGAGAGCGCGCGTGCAGGCGATTGGATCCATTCCCTGCCAGAACAGGTGCGACGGGTCGAAGTTCGCTCCGACGGAATCGCCCACGGCATCACGCAGCCGCCGGAGCGACGCCGTGTTGTAGACGACGAAGCCCGGATGGGGCTCGATCGCCACCCGGATGCCGTGTGCGCGGGCGAACGAGGCCGCCTCGACCCAGTAGGGGAGCACGCATGCCTCCCACTGCCAGGCGAGCGTCTGCGGATAGTCGTCCGGCCAGGAGCAGGTGACCCAACTCGGCCGCAACGAGTGCTCCGACTCGCCGGGACAGCCGGAGAACGTGATCACCGTCGACAGCCCGAGCTCGGCGGCGAGTCGCACCGTCTCGCGGTAAGCGCGGTCTGCGGCCGACGCCGTCGCCACGTCGGGGTGCAGCGGATTTCCATGGCAGGAGAGCGCCGAGATCTGGAGCCCTCGATCGGCGATCTGCGTCAACAGGCGTTCGCATGCGACAGGATCGCCGAGGAGCTCGGCGGGCCGGCAGTGGGAGCTCGACGCGCCCGACACGATCTCGACGTACTCGCAGCCGGCGGCGGCCGCTAGGTCGAGGGCCTCCTCGAGAGTGCTGTCCGCATACAACGCCAGGAAGAGCCCGATCTTCACGTCGCGAGCACCTCCTCGACCTCGACGGGGCAACGCCTCTCGGTGGAGCGGGCAACCGCCAGGATCACGGCAAGGCTGTGCAGGTTGTCGGCCGCCGAGCACTCGGGTCGGTCGCCGGCTGCGACCGCCCGGCGCAGTTCCGCGAGCACTCCGAGCCGGTCGATTGCCCGAAGCGATGGGAGAGGCACCCGCCGGGCACGCTCCCGGTGGCGCCCGAATCGCACCGTCCCGCGCAGAGCGTCGTCGACGCCGCCCGACCACGTCGCACGGCCACGTGACCCGAGGAGCTCCCAGTCACCGTTCCACGAGGTCTGCGAGAGCGGCTCCGCCCACGTTCCCTCGTACGAGGCGGGCGTGCCGTCGTCGAGCGTGAGGAGCGCGGACACCGTGGGGTCGTGCTTGAACGGCGCGTCCGGCACGCTCCAACTGCGAGCATCGACTTCCACCACTTCGGCGCCCGTGATCATGCGCAGCATGTCGACGTGGTGGATCGCCATGTCCAGCAGATACGGATGAGGCATCCTGCCGCGCCAGTCGCGGCGCGAGATCCAGGCATCGCGCAGATCCCGCCTGCACGAGATGCGGATTCCGAGGAGTGGGCCGAGCGAGCGATCACGAACCAGCTCGCGGAGCGCGCGGGACTGCCGCCGGAACCGGTAGTTCTGCGCCACCATCGCGTGGAAGCCCGTCCGGCGTGCCGCCTCCGCGATCGCAGCAGCGTCGGTGATCGTGAGGGCGAGCGGTTTCTCCACGATCACGTGACAGCCCTCGCCGAGCGCCAGTTCGGCCAGGGACCTGTGCGTCGAAGGCGGTGAGGCGAGCACGACCACCTCCGCCCCGGTCGTGCGCAGCGCCCGCCCTAGGTCCCGGAATGCCGGCACGCCCAGTTCCTGTGCCGCCCAAGCCCGCCCCGGCCCTCCTGCATCGGCGACCCCGACGAGCCGGTAGCCGGGAGCAGCCGCGATCAGCTCGGCCCAGCTCCGTCCCCACAGCCCGACGCCCACGTGAACGACCCGCAGTCTCATCCGCAGATCTCCGTCGCGACGGCCAGGTACGCCTCGAGGCACCGCTCGAGCGAGGCGAGGTCGACCCATTCTTCGGTGCCGTGGATACCTCCCACCACAGGCCCGTAGACGACGGTGGGAATCCCCGCATCGGCGAGGAGCGCGGAGTCGGCCCAGAAGGCAACCCCACCGACCAGGTGATGTCCGAGGTGTCGGTGGAGGGCGGCCACGACCGGCGCGTCGGAGGCGGCCTCGAACGGGTCGCGATGGAACATCGTGCGCACGACCGCGCCGGTGCCGTCGGCGAGCCCGTCCAGCTCGGCGCGCACGTCCTCGACGGTCTCGCCCGGAATCGTGCGACGCTCGCCCTTGACGAGGCAGTGCGCCGGATAGCTCGAGTACTCCTGCCCACCCGCGATCACGGACGCGTGGACGGAGCCCGTCCCGAGCAGCGGGTGACCTCCACCTTCACGCAGCCGCACGTCGAGCTCGGCGATTCCCGAGAGCACGGGGCCCATCGCCGCGATTGCGTCGATCCCCAGGTCGGGCCGCGACCCGTGGGCCGCATGTCCCTCGGTCTCGACCTCGAAGGCGACGAAGCCCTTGTGCGCGACGGCGACGACCTCATCGGTCGGCTCCGTCACGATCGCGGCGTCCGCGCTGGCCACGCGAACGAGAGCTTCGGTGCCGATGCTCCCCACCTCCTCGTCGGCGACCGCCGCGACGATCAGGTCACCCCGCCAACGCTCGCGCACAGCAGCAGCTCCCACGAGCATGATCGCGGCGAGCGACCCCTTCATGTCGCCGGCACCCCTGCCGTGCAGGCGCCCGTCCCGCAGAACCGGCGCGAACGGCCTCTCCATGCCGGCGACGCCGACCGTGTCCATGTGCGCGTTCAACATGAGGGAGCGACCGCCGCCCGTCCCGCGCGCCACGCCGACGACATTGGGCCGGCCGGGAGAGGCTTCGCGGAGATCGACCTCGAGCCCTCTCTCCTCGAGCCACGCAGCGACGTACGCGGCTATCTCCGCCTCGCCCGCCCCGCCGGGGACGAGGTCGGGGTTCGTCGAGTCGATCTCGACGAGCCGTCCGGTCAACTCCGCCAGTTCGCGCTCGGTGCTACGCACCGAGCGCGGCGTACACGATCTCGTAGGCGCGAACGGCATCCTTCGTCGACTGGGCCTCGCGCAGGGCGACGTCGTCGATTCTCCCGGCTGCCGCGTCGATGAAGTTCCACTGCAGAACCGAGCGCCTGACGGCGGCGACGGCGTCCTCCGTATACGGATACAGGTCGAAGCCGAGCCGTTCGCCGTTCTCGCCGTAGCCCGCGCGGCGCAGCTCGAGGGCGAGCTCGAGCGTCTCCATGAACGCGGTCGCACCGACCATGTTGTCGTCGTCGAACGTGCCCCAGCCCGAGTTCGCATGCTGGTGGCCGAGTAGGCCCTCGGCCGCGAGCATCGCGGCATACTCGCCGAGAGACTCACCGTTCATGATCAGGTGCTGCCAGTCCATGTTGACCTGCACGTTCGTGATCCCTTGAGCCCGCAGCGTGTGGATCACATGCAGCGTCATGCCGATGTTGCGCATGAAGATCTTCATCGCCGGCTCGGAGTTCTTGTGCTCGAGGAAGAGCTTCACATCGTGCTTCGCGCACGTCTCCGCCGCCTCCGCCATCCCCTCGATGAACCACTCCCACGCCTGCGCGTACGAGGTCTGGAACGGGTAGTTGTAGCCCTCGATTCCCGGCCAGCAGATCATGTTCGCGCCCACCGCACCCGCGAGGTCGGCGGTCTCCCGTGTCAGTCGGCGTGCCTCCGCCCGCACGGCCGCGTCCGGGGACGTCAGCCCGCCGCGACCGAATCGCGAATCCGTATGGAGCCCGGTACACACCGCCGCGATTCCGTGCCCGTCGAGCGCGTCGCGCACCTCGTCGAGGTTCTCCGGGCTCAGCTCGCCCGGATAGTGGAACTCGTAGTCGTCCATGAGGTCGCCGAGCCCCTCGACCGCACGGCGCACCTTGACCGCCGTCGGCTCGTTCGTGTGCTCGGGTTGGTACCCCATCGGCACGAACCGCGTGATCATGGGGCCGAGCGCCCAGATACCAAGTGACGTCCTCATCTGCGGGTTCTCCTCGCGGTCGTGGGGCTACTCGTAGTATCTCGCAAACGGATGATCCGACCGAGAGGAGCAAACGCATGAGTGATGGGCAGGGCGGAATCGGGGCGAAGCCGACGGTAGCGGCGGCCGGCGAGATCGACGAGATCGGGATCGGGATGCTCGGATACGCGTTCATGGGCAAGGCCCACTCGAACGCGTTCCGCAAGATCGCCTACATGACGTGGCCGCCGCCACTCATGCCGAGGCTCGTCGCGATCGCCGGCCGCGACGAGGAAGCGGTGGCTGCCGCAGCCACGCGGTACGGTTACGAGCGGTCGACGACCGACTGGCGCGACATCGTCAGTGACCCTGCCATCGGGCTGTTCGACAACGGAGGCCCGAACTCGCTCCACGCCGAGCCGACGATCGCGGCCGCCGAAGCGGGGAAGCACGTCCTGTGCGAGAAGCCGCTCGGACGCGACGCCGACGAGAGCTACGACATCTGGCAGCGCGTCGCCGCCACAGGCGTCAAGCATCTCTGCGCCTTCAACTACCGCTTCGTTCCCGCGGTGCGCCTCGCCCGCGAGATGATCGAGGCGGGCGAGCTCGGCGAGATCCGCCACTTCCGCGGTCGCTACCTCCAGGACTGGGGCGACGATCCGACGCTCGACACGTGGCGCTTCGACGCCGCCGCGGCCGGGTCGGGCGCGCTCGGTGACCTCGGCGCGCACGTGATCGATCTCGCGCGCTTCCTCGTCGGCGACATCTCCACCGTGTCGGCCCTCGTCCACACGTTCCTCCCGGGCCGGCAGGTCGACGACGCCATCGAGGCGGCCGTCGAGTTCGAGCGCGGCGCGATCGGGACGATCGAAGCGACGCGGCTCGCCCTCGGCCGCCGCAACGCCTTCCAGTGGGAGATCAACGGCACCACGGGATCGCTCGCCTTCGACATGGAGAAGCTGAACGAGCTCCAGGTGTTCCGCGCCGACGGCGACCGGGCCCGCGGGTTCAAGACGGTCCTCGTCTCGGAGGCGGATCACCCGTTCTGGGAGTTCTGGTGGCCGCCCGGGCACATCATCGGCTGGGGCGAGACGTTCGTGCACGAGATCCACCACCTGCTCCGCGCAATCGCGGAGGACGCGGACGTCGCGCCGTACGGTGCCACGTTCGAGGACGGCTACCGCGCTGCGGAGGTCTGCGACGCGATTGTTCGCTCGAGCGAGACAGGACGGCGCGAAACGGTCACGTATCGCTGAGCGGGCGAGCGCACCGATCGGTCATTAGCGACCGGACTTCACCTGGAGCCTGCGCGCGACGGTGTCGAGCGTCACGGCCAGGAGCAGGATGACGCCGGTCACGACGTAGATCGTCCCGTTGCTGTAGCCCGCCGTGTTCATGCCGTTGGCGATCGTGGCGATCACGAGCGAGCCGATCAGCGCGCTCCGCACCTCGCCGCGGCCTCCGAAGAGGCTCGTGCCACCGATCACGGCGGCTGCGATTGCGTCGAGCAGGATCGTGCCGCCGCCGACGTTCAGGTCGACCGAGTTGACGCGCGCGGCGAGGATGACGCCCCCGACCCCGGCCATCAGCCCCGAGATCATGAAGACGATGATGCGGATGCGGTTGACGTTGATGCCTGCGCGGCGGGCCGCCTCGGCGTTGCCGCCGACAGCGTAGACGTGGCGGCCGAACGGCGTCCGCTTGGCGAGGTACGTCAGGCCGACGAGGAAGACGATCATCAGCAGGCCCGCGAGCGGAAGGCCCTGGCGGGGGACCCGGTTGCAGATCGCGACCGAGCCGAATGCTGCGATCGCGACTCCAGCCAGCTTGACGAGCGGGAGTATGGGAGTCCCCGTCGTCATCCCGGCCCGCCGGCGCCCGATCACGCCGGCGAGAACGACGACTGCGTAGGTACCGGTGATGATCGCAGCGATGATCCAGCCGGCGGTGTCCGAGAAGAAGTAGTTGGCGAGGTCGTTGATGAGGCTGTTCTCGATCACGATCACGCCTCGATCCTCGAGCACGTGCAGGATCACGCCCTGCCAGATCAGCAGGCCGGCAAGGGTGACCACGAACGACGGCACCCCGACCTTGGCGACAATCACGCCCTGGCCCACGCCGATCAAGCCTGTGATGCCGATCGCCAGGGCGATGGCGACGAGGCCGGGATAGTCGTGCGAGCTCCCGGCGAGCTGGAACTCGGCCACCGCGAGAGCGGCTATGCCGCTGAGGTAGCCGATCGAGAGGTCGATCTCCCCGAGCAGGAGAACGAACACGACGCCGTAGGCGAGCATAGTCACGCCCGCCATCTGGACGATGAGGTTGATGAAGTTGGGCGCGGTGAAGAAGTTGTTCGCCGTGAAGGCGAAGAAGGCGACAATCGCGACCTCGCCGATCAGCACCGGCAGGACGCCGAGGTTGCCCGACTTCACGTTGTCGCGAATCCGCTGCCCGACCCCGAGCTGCTCCTCCGGCTCGTCACCCATGGCAAGACCGACGTCCGCGGCCGCTGCTTCGGGAGCCGCGCTCATGACACCACCTCCGCTTCGGTCCCGGCAATCCCTGCAACCTTCGTCGGGATTCCCGCGGTGATCGCGTGCACGACCTCCTGTTGCGTCGTCTGCTCGCGCTCGTAGACGCCGATGTCGCGGCCAAGCCGGAGAACGGTGATCCGGTCGGCCACCTCGAAGATGTCGTGGAGGTTGTGCGAGATGAGCACGACCGCGAGACCCCTGTCGGCGAGACGCTTGACGAGGTCGAGCACCTGGCGAGTCTGGGCGACCCCGAGTGCGGCGGTGGGCTCGTCGAGGATGACGAGGCGCGAGTTCCACTGGACGGCCTTCGCCACCGCCACCGACTGGCGCTGGCCGCCCGACAGGGAGGCGACGGGCTGGCGAACTGAGCGGATCGTGGTCACGGAGAGCGACTTCAGCGTCTCGAGCGTGCGCTGCTCCATCGCGCGCTCGCTCAGGCGCCAGAGCCGGTCTCGCGTCTCACGGCCGAGGTACATGTTCTGGACGACGTCGAGGTTGTCGCACAGCGCGAGGTCCTGATAGACGACCTCGATCCCGAGCTTCGCCGCGTCTTTCGGACCGTGGATGCTCACCGGCTGGCCGTCGAAGACGATCTCGCCGTGGTCGAAGCCGTGGATGCCGGCAACGCACTTGATCAGGGTCGACTTGCCGGCGCCGTTGTCGCCGACGAGCGCCATCACCTCCCCGCTTCGCACCTCGAAGTCGACGTCGGTGAGGGCATGGACGGAGCCGAAGGTCTTCGACAGGTTCCGGATCTCGAGCAGTGGTGCCGTGGCGGGTTCTGTCGTGGTCATGGCGGTCCTGTGTGTGGATTACGAGCCGGGAGTCGGCTGCAGCGCAGTCGACTCCCGGCTCGACGGATGTCCTAACCTACTGCTACGACCCTGACGGCGCCGGCGCAGGCGTAACGCAGTACTTCGCGTACTCGCCGACGCAGACGTCGCTCCGCTTGAGGAACTTGTCGGTGAAGAGGCGCCGGAAGTTGTTCCGGGTGATCGAGACCACCGGGATCGCGTACGTAGGCTCCGGCTTCGACCCGTTCGGCCTCGTCCCGTTGGTCTTCGGCTTCTGGCCCTTGAGCAGGGCGACGGCAGCCTGAGCAGCGGCATTGGCCTCGGCGGGCACGTACTTGTAGACGGTCATCGTCTGCCAGCCCGAGATGATGTTCTGCACACCCTGCACGGTCGCGTCCTGCCCCGTCAGCGGGAGCCCCGGGAGGCTCTTGGACTTCAGGGTCGCGACCACCGCACCGGCGATGTTGTCGTTCGCCGCGATGACGCCGTCGATCTTGTTGCCCGTCTTGAGCAGCATCTGCTCGAAGATCGGCTGGGCGTTCGTCGCAAGCCAGCCCGGTACGAACTGCTGCGGGCCCCTCGTGAGCTTCTTCGCCGCGAAGAGCGGGTTCAGGATGTCGTTGTTGCCGCTCTGGAACCAGAACGCGTTCTGGTCCGTCTTGCCACCCCAGAGCTGAGCGACGACGGGCTTCGTCTTCCCCTTGAGGCCGGCGACGAGGCCCTTGGCCTGGGCGCGGCCGACGGCGTTCCCGTCGAAGGTCACGTAGACCTTGCCGGTACCACCGACGATCTGGCGGTCGTAGTCGATCGACTGGCCGCCCGCGGCCGCGAACTTCTTCTGGATCGCGATCGAGGAGCCGGTGTCGAGCGACGTGATGACGGCGATCTTGGCGCCGTTGGCGAGGCACTGGTCGGCCTGGGAGACCTGCTTCTGCGGGTCGTTCAGGGCGTTGGTGATCGAGTAGGTGACGCCGGCGGCCTTGAGCGCCTTGGCGAAGTATGGCTTGTCGAACTGCTCCCAGCGGACGGACGACTTGGTGTCCGGCAGCAGGACGCAGACCTGGACCGCCGCCGACTTCTTAGCGGGCTTCGCGACTGCCGCCGTCACTGCCACGCTTACCGCGGCGAGTGCGACGACGGACACGATGACAAATTTCTTCACGATGGTTCTCCTCCTGGTGATGTGCCTTGACGTGCGGCCGGGCAAGGTTACAGGCCAAAGGGGCCGTGTTCAATGCCTCCGCCGTGAATTCGCTACACGAATCGTTCGAGCGCGGTTGACACCTCCTTCTTCGGTCGTTCCGGCGCCGACCAGCCGTCGCCCAGCGCCCTGGCTGGGCGGGCGGCGGCAGACCCCTGGTCGTTGCCGGACGTTCATGATCGGGAAACTTTCTCTCGGGCGCCGGCCGTGTGCGTCGTGACGAGCCACGGCTCGGCCAGGACGGACATGAGCGTCAGGGCCGCCGCCCCGCGTACGGCGGCGCCTTCGCCGAATTCCGATGCACGCACCTCACAGCCCGACCACGCGGCCGAGAGCACGCGCTCTTCGAGGACGGTGCGCACATCGTGGACGAGCCAGGGGGCGAGAGGACCGAAGCAGCCTCCGAGCACGACGACGTCGACGTCGAACAGGTTCACCGCCGAGGCCAGTCCGATGCCGAGGTAGCGGCCCGCTTCGGCCAGGCTCCCGAGGACCGCCTGATCGGCCCTCTCGGCGCGCCGCACGAGCTCCCTGGTGACGTTGCGCGAATGGCCACCGACACCGGCCGGGATGCCGGCACGATGGGCGATCGCCTCCTGGCCGACGAATGTCTCGAGACAGCCGAGGCTGCCGCAGGCGCAGAGCGGGCCGCTGCGATCGACGGTGATGTGGCCGAACTCGCCGCCGTAGCCGTGCGCGCCGCGAAAGAGCTCACCGTCGATGAAGATGCCGGCGCCCACTCCGACCTCGCCGAACACGCAGATGAAATTCTCGAGGCCGCGGGCGACGCCCTGCCAGTGCTCACCGACCGCAGCCAGGTTCGCCTCGTTCTCTGCGCGAACCGGCACCCTGCCGATCCGCTCCGCGAGCTCGTCGGCGACGGGTATCTCCGACCACCCGAGGTTCGGAGCCCGAAGCAGTGTTCCGGTCGGTGCCTCGACGAGCCCGGGGAGGGCAACCCCGGCGCCCGCCGGATGGAGGTTCGCCGCGTCGATCACGTCGAGCGCCTGACACGCCATCCGCGCCAATCGATTCAGGACGGGACCCGGCTTCGAGCGCCGATTGTCCGTTTGCACGCGCCGCTCGTAGCGGACCGTCCCCGTCAGGTCTTCGACGCAGACGGCGAGATAGTCGACATTGACCTCGAGCCCGATCGCGACGACGCGGTCGCCCAGCTCGAGGGTTTGGGCCGGGCGGCCGACACGGCCGGAGCGCGGGCCCTCTCCCGTCTCCCGCAGGAGGTCGAGCTCGATCAGCTCGCCGACGAGGCTCGACACGGTCCCTCGCGTCAGGCCGGTGTCGGAGGCAACCCGGGCGCGCGAGCGCGGCTCACCGCCCGCGATCTGCTGGAGCACGACGCCGAGATTCGCCCGCCGCACCGTCGTCTGATCGGCGCGCAACGGTGCGTTATGGGCACGCTCGAAGCTCATGCGCGTGCTCTCGAAATGGGGGATGTCAGCGTCGACTCGATCAACCCGGCGTTGGGTTTTGTATGGCGATCGCACAAAACTAGACCCACGCGCCTCCGATGTCAACTACCCGCGGCTGCGAGGCACGGTTCGACGGCTGTGCGGACGCCGCTCGTGCACCGCAAGCCACCCTCGCGCTCGGCGTCATCCCCGATCTCGCCCACGCCGCGCCGCCGACGTTCGCGGAGGTCATTGCAAGAGCCGGCGGTTCTTAGGTCAGCTGCTCGCACGCAGCCTGCCGCGCGTCAACTTGCCCTGACGCTTTCGGCCTTGCTCAGAGCGCGGCACCGCTGTCGACGAGGAGCGTCGAGCCGTTGACGTACGAGGACTCGTCCGGAGGTCGGCGTCGTACCGCGGCCGGCGCCCGTGATGATCGCTACCTTCTCGTCGAGGGCTCCAGCAGGCTCGCACCGATCGCGCCTCCGAGATCGCCGAGCTCGGCGAGCCGGAACACGGGAGGCTGTCGGAAGAAGGTGTGCTCGTTCGCTGCAGCCTGGATCCGCGAAAGCCAGTCGGAGCCGAGACGCTCGCCGAGGCCACCGCCGATCACGACCGCCTCGACGTCGAGCAGCGTCACCGCTGACCCGATGCCGACCCCGAGTGCCTGCACCGCGCGCTGGATGAGAGACTCGGCCAACTCGTCGCCGGCCTGGAGCGCACGCAGCCAGACCCCACTCGTGAGGCGGCCGCGGCCGCGCTTCTCCATCAAGTCGAAGAGGATGGTGGGACGATCCTTGGCAAGCTCCCGCGCCCTCTCCTCGAGTGCGCCCCGGCCGGCGTACGCCTCGACGCACCCCTCGAGCCCACAGTTGCAACGCCGGCCTCCCGGCTTGGAGCAGACGTGGCCGATCTCACCCGCCGACCCACGCCCGGTGAGCGGCCTACCGTCCATCACGATGCCCCCGCCGACGCCGGTTCCCCAGAAGACGCCCAGGAACGAGTCGACGTCCCGTCCGGCGCCGAACCGGCGCTCGGCCTCAACCGCGACGTTCACGTCGTTTCCGACGGTCACGGTCCGCCCCACCTCGGCGGCGAGCGCAGGTCCGAGGGGGTACGGGACGTCCCACCCGTCGATGTTCGCGACCTGGAGGACCGTTCCCGTCGCGGCGTCGATCGAGCCGGGAGCGCCGACGCCGACGCCGGCGATCCCCATCGGCTCCACGCCGGCACCGTCGAGGGCTTCGCGCAACGCTTCGGCGAGCTCGAAGACGACGGCGTCGGGGCCGCCCTCGCGCGGGGTGTCGCGCCGTGCCCGGCCGAGTACCGTGTCCTCCCCGTCCGTCACGACTGCCTGGATCTTCGTGCCGCCGAGATCGAGGCCGCCCTTCATCCTCGTCACGGAAGCCATCTGACGACCTCGTCGATCGGCTTGCGGTTCGCCCTGCCACTCCATTCCGCGACCGTGTGCCTTTCAGGGTCGCGCGGCCGTTCCGGCATCCCGAACGAGAGGACGATCACCGGCGTCTCGTCTTCTGTCGCCGCCAGCGCGTCGCGGGCGCGGGCGAGATCGCGGATCCCGTTCGGGCACGAGGCGATCCCGCCGGCCCAGGCGGCGAGGAGCATGCTCTGCGCGGCCCGACCCGCGTCGAACAGGACAGGCCCCTTGCCGTGAACGAGGATCGCCACGACGAGGCCGGCGGTCAGCACGTTCTCCGGGACGAAGACGGCGTCGGCGAGCGCTTCGACCCGGGGTCGTCCGGTCGGAACCACGAACGCCCACGGCTGTGAGTTTCGAGACGATCCGGAAAGCCGGCCGGCATCGAGCAGCCGGAGCGCGATCTCGGACGGCAACGGCTCGGTGAGCGTGCGTCGCTCGTCGCGCCGGCTGGCGATCGCGAGCAGCGTTTCCACCTCACAAGCCTAGATCATCGCTCGAAGGTCGACGCAGGCCCGCGCGGCGTTAAGCTGAAGCCCGATGAGCAGCCGCGAGGGCGAGACCGAAAGCAGCGGGGAGGCGCTCCTCGAGAAGCGGGCAAGCGCCGGCATCGCCGAGGTGATCGCCGGGCTCGCCCGACTCGAGGATCGGCTGGAGCGGCTGCGGACGCGGCTCGCGGCGGACGACTGACGGATGGCGCAACCCGCCGACCAGGAGACGGTGAGCCTCCTTCGCTGGCTCCGCAGGCAGCTGCGACAGCCCACGCCGGAGCGCGAACGGCTCGAGGCTGCGGTCGCGAACGACGACCCTGCCGAAGCGCGCCGCCTGCTTTGGCTCTACCCCTTTGGAGATGCTCAGCGCAAGCACGTCGAGGGACTGATCGACCGCTGGGAGGCGAGCCGTTCCCCGCGCTGAGAACGAAGTTCTCGTCCGCCGCATCTTCGATGCGTTCGCCGAGAAACGAGGGTTCGCACTTCGCGATGTATTCGCCGACGGCGCGACCTGGACCGTCCCCGGCAAGGGCTCGATGGCGGGGACGTTCAGGGGCCGCGAGGCGATCTTCGGCTTCCTCGGACGCCTGCCGAAAGAGACAGGAGGCACCTACTCTTCGTCGCTGATCGACGTGCTCGCATCCGACGACCGGGCCGCTGCCGTGTATCGAGCGAGCGGCGAGCGCAATGGGCGCCGGATCGAGCTCGACCAGGTACTGCTGTTCCGGATCGAGGACGGGCTCGTCCAGGAGGTGCTGGCATTGCCGAGCGACCCGGCGGCATTCGATACGTTCTGGAGCTGATGAGCGACCTTCGCTTCGCCGACGGCCTCCGCTACCGGATCGAGATCCCGTCCGTCGAAGGTCCGGGTGTGATGCGGGCGGTACTGGCCGAGGCAGCCGCTCGAGATGTTCCGGTGCGGCGCGTTTCGCAGGGGTCGGGCGTCATGATGCTGACCGACCTCGAGCTCGACGAGATGGCGCAGCTCGGCCGGGAGAACGGGGTCGAGGTGTCGCTCTTCCTCGGCCCTCGTGGGGCGTGGGACACCGGGGGCCAGTCGTTCGCTACGTCGTCCGTCGGGGTCGTGGCCCGGGGCAACGCCGGGGTCGACCAATGCCTCGCCGAGGTCACCCGAGGCCTCGACCATGGAATTCGCTCGTTCCTCGTCGGCGATCTGGGCGTCCTCGCCACGCTCGGCCGCCTGCGCTCTTCCGGCGATCTGCCACCCGACCTCGTGCTCAAGACGTCGGTCTTGCTTCCGTGCGCGAACGGCGCCACGGCCCGCGTCTTGCAGGACTGCGGGGCGACGACGATCAATGTCTGCACCGACCTGTCGGTCGACGATCTCGGCGAGATCCGCGCCGGGTGCAGCGCGCCGCTCGACGTATACGTCGAGGCGCCGGACGACCAGGGCGGGTTCGTTCGGCACTACGAGGTGCCCGAGATGATCCGTGTGGCCGCACCCATGTACGTCAAGCTCGGGCTCAGGAATGCGCCGAACATCTATCCCGCGGGGATCCATCTCGAGGAGATCGCAGTGAAGCTCGGCCGCGAGCGTGTCCGCCGCGCCGAGCTCGTGCTGCGACTGCTCGCCGAGCAGGCCCCGGAGCTCGTCGAGGGCCGCGGCGCGGACGCCCCTTCGGATCTCGCGATCCCCCGGCCATCGTCGTGACAGAGATCGACTTTAGCCTCGCCGTCGGCCGTTCTCGTCATCACCGCCGGCAGGGCTCACGCCACGGGAGCCCGAGCCTGGGCCAGGCCCATCTCGATCCGCGGCAAGACGCCGCCGTACCTCGCCCGGGCCCGTCGAACGAGCTGGTCGCTCAGGGCCACGAAGCCGTCGTCCGACCGTTCACCGATCGTCAGGTCCCCCACCCGGGGTCACGGCCGCCGCTTCCGAGTGACTCGATCACGATCTCGATCAGACGACCCGATGAGAGCACGTGCTCACGGGCGAGCAGCCGGGCGCCGGAGGCGCTTCCCGCCGCGATCGCCTCGCGGATCGCTCGATGCTGGAGGTCGTTCTTGGCGTACAGCTCGTCGAGCTCGACGCGGGCGCTCCAGACGCGGTCGCCGATGAACGTCCGGCGGGCGCTCTTCGCGAGACGCTCGACGAGAGGCATGGCGGCGGCTGCGTAGATCACGTCGTGGAAGGCGTAGTTCGCCTGCATCCAGTCGACGAACAGCGACGACTCGCGTGCTTCGCCGCGTCGTGCCTGGCCGCGCAGTTCCAGGGTCAGCTCGGAGAAGCGCCGCTCTGCCGCATCGAGCGCGTCGAGGTCGGCCGCAGTCATCTTCGGCGTCGCCACCTCGGTTGCGAGCGCCTCGAGCTCGGCGCGGACGAGATGGGCTTCGCGGAGCTCGGCGGGCGAAACCGAGCGGACGCGGACGCCGCGGTTCGGCTCGAACGAGACGAGACCGAGCGCCGCCAGCCGGCGGAGCGCTTCCCTGACCGGTGTGCGCGAGACGGCGAACCGCTCCGAGAGCTGCTCCTGCCGCAGCACGGTGCCCGGCGCGATCGCACCACCGACGATCTCGTCCTCGAGGACGCGGGCGATGTCGTCGGCCTTGGTGGACGGGGTGCTCATCGCGTTCGCAGTCTACGGAAGCGTTCGTCGCATCTGAATTGGATTTGTTTGGGATCCGAAAAGAGTTCAATATCGGCCTTGATCCGGTAGAAACCCTCAGATAGGATCCGAAAACACGTATTTTGGATCCCAAAGGAGAGCGCATGACCCCGAGCGACACCATCGAGCGCCCCTACGACAGGGAGGACGTCGAGCGCCTGCGTGGCTCGGTCACGATCGAGCACACGCTGGCACGCCTCGGCGCCGAGCGGTTGCGTTGCCTGCTCGCCGAGGACGAATGGGTGCCGGCACTCGGCGCGCTGACCGGCGGCCAAGCCGTGCAGATGGTGAAAGCCGGCCTGAAGGCGATCTACCTGTCCGGGTGGCAGGTCGCCGCCGATGCGAACCTCTCCGGCAACACCTATCCCGACCAGAGCCTCTATCCGGCCAACAGCGCGCCCGCGCTGGTGAAGCGGATCAACAGTGCCCTTCTGCGGGCCGACCAGATCGCCCACGCCGAGGGCGACGACTCGATCCACTGGCTCGCCCCCATCGTCGCCGATGCGGAGGCAGGCTTCGGCGGCCCGCTGAACGCGTACGAGATGATGAAGTCGTTCATCGAGGCGGGCGCCGCCGCCGTGCATTTCGAGGATCAGCTCTCCTCCGAGAAGAAATGCGGGCATCTCGGCGGCAAGGTCCTCGTGCCGATCGCGCAACATGTTCGCACGCTCGTCGCAGCGCGGCTCGCCGCCGACGTGGCCGACGTGCCGACCCTCGTCGTCGCACGCACCGACGCGCTCTCCGCCTCGCTCCTGACAAGCGATATCGACGACGCCGACCGCGAGTATTGCACCGGCGAGCGCACGCCCGAGGGGTTCTTCCGGATCCGGGCCGGCATCGAGGCCGCAATCGCACGCGGCCTCGCCTACGCCCCCTACTCCGACCTGATCTGGTGCGAGACCTCCACCCCCGACCTGGCGGAGGCCGAGAAGTTCGCAGGCGCGATCCACGATCGCTACCCCGGCCAGCTCCTCGCCTACAACTGCTCACCGTCGTTCAACTGGCGCAAGCATCTGAGCGATGCCCAGATCGCCGCGTTCCAGCGCGATCTCGCGGCGATGGGGTACCGCTTCCAGTTCATCACCCTCGCAGGCTTCCACTCGCTCAACCTGTCGATGTTCGAGCTGGCGCGCGGATACAGCGCCGAGGCGATGCCCGCCTACGTGCGGCTCCAGGAGCGCGAGTTCGAGCTCGAGGACGAGGGATACACCGCAACCCGCCACCAGCGCGAGGTCGGCGCAGGGTACTTCGACCAGGTGCTGCAGACGATCTCGGGCGGCACCGCCTCCACGCTCGCACTGACCGGATCGACCGAGGAGGAGCAGTTCGAGACCGAGATCCAGCCCGCAATCCTTCAAACCGAGAGGAGTGCCGCATGAGCCCGCTGCAACTACTCGCAACGCTCAGGCGTCCGTCGCCGCCCGCCCGCCCGCAACAATCTCCCCGCCCCGCCGTGCTGACCCGCGCCGAGACCGCCGAGTGCACCTGTCCCGAAAACTGCGAACGCGACCACGAGGCAGACTGAGTCGCGCGGCTCCAACCGCTATCGTGGCGCGCCGTGAGCCACGACGTCCTCGAAGCTCGCCCGCCCGAGGTCTCGGCCGAGCTCGCTGCCGAGATCGCTCACAGGGTGTTCGGCGTCCACGGCGTGGCCGAGCCTCTGGACGGCGAGCGCGACCGCAACTTCCGGATCGACAGCAGCGACCGCTCGTTCGTGCTCAAAGTCGGCAACTCCGCCGACCCCGTCGGGGTCGTCGAGATGCAGGTTCTGGCGATGGAGCACGCGCTGCGGGCCGATGCGGCTCTGCCGATCGCACGACCCCGCCGCACGACCGACGGCCGGCCAACGGGCCTGTTCACGATCTCGGGCATCGACCACGCCGTCCAGCTCGTCACCTTCAGCGACGGCGCGGCTCTCCCGCCCGGGCCGACGAGCCCGGCCGCACGCCGTGCGGTGGGGGCGGCTCTCGCCCGTCTCGACCGCGCGCTCGCCGGCTTCTCACACCCGCTCGCCCAGCGGGCGCTCCTCTGGGACGTGACGCGGCTTCCGGAGCTTCGGTCCAGGCTGGGATTCCTCGCTGCCGACCGCCGAGGACTCGTCGAACGCCGACTCGAGCGGTACGAGACCGTCGTCGAGCCCGCACTCCGTCTTGTCCCGCTCTCGACGATCCACGGCGACGTCAACCCCGGCAACCTTCTCGTCGAACACGACGACGCGGAGCGCATCGCGGCCATCGTCGACTTCGGCGACCTCGTCCACACGCGTACGGTGATCGATCCCGCCATCGCTGCGGCCTACCAGGCGTTCGGTGCCGACGACCCCGTCGACCCGCTCGTCGACGTGCTGACCGCGTATCACGTGGTCAGGCCGCTCACGGCGTTGGAGCTCGAGCTCGTCCCGGATCTGGCGGCCGCCCGCATGGCCCAGTCCCTCATCATCTCCTCCTGGCGAGCCGAGCTGCATCCGGACAACGTCGACTACATCCTCGCCGACGCCCAGGACTGCCTCGACACCCTGATCCGGCTCGAACAGCACGATCCGACGGCGCTCGCATCGGCGCTCGCGGAAGCGTGCGGCGTGCTCCGGCGGCCGCATCCTTCCCTCGCCGAGAGCCTGGCACTGCGGCGTGCGAGGCTCGGACCGGCGCTGTCATTGAGCTATGACGAACCCGTGCGCCTCGAATCGGGCGACGGCGTCTGGCTGACGGACGTGGACGGAGAGCGGCTGCTCGATGCCTACAACAACGTCCCGCAGGTAGGGCACGCCCACCCACGGGTCACGGCGGCGCTCGCCGCGCAGGCGCAGCGGCTGACGACGAACACGCGATATCTCGTCGACGAGGTGGCGGCCTATGCCGATCGCCTCGCGACGCTGCTTCCCGACGAGCTCTCCGTCGTCATGTTCGTCAACTCGGGCAGTGAGGCGAACGACGTCGCGATTCAGGTCGCGCGTGCCGTCACCGGCAACCGTGGCGCGGTGATCACCGAACATGCCTACCACGGCACGACGGCGGCAACGGCCGCGCTGTCGCCCGAGGAGCTCGGACCTGCGGCGCTCGAGCCGTGGGTGGCGCGAATCGGCGGAGCCACTACCCTCGCCGCCCCCGACGCCGCTACGCGCGTGAGAGGCGAGATCGACGACGCATTTGGGCGGCTCCATGACGAAGGCCATGACCCGGCACTGCTGATCTACGACGACGTGTTCTCGAGCGACGGCATCTTCGCGGTGCCCCCCGGCTACCTCCACGCCGCGTACGCGGAGGCGCGCGCCTCGGGAGCCCTGTGTATCGCCGACGAGGTCCAGGCAGGCTTCGGACGCGTCGGCTCGGCCTTCTGGGGCTTCGCCCAGGACGGCGTCGTGCCCGACATCGTCACCCTTGGCAAGCCGATGGGCAACGGTCACCCGATGGGCGCCGTCGTGACGACTCCGGCGATCGCCGCCCAGTTCGCCGACCGCTGGCATTTCTTTTCCACGTTCGCCGGCTCGCCGGTGGCGGCGGCAGTCGGCTCGGCCGTCCTCGACGTGATCGAGCGTGAGCGGCTCGCCGAGCGGGCAGAGCGCGTCGGTGCGTACCTGCGCGCACGCCTCGCGGACGTGGGTGCATCTCATCCGGTCGTCAGGCAGGTCCGCGGGCCGGGCCTCTTCGTGGGCGTCGAGCTCGACTGCGAGCCGCCACAGAGCGCCGACGTCGGCAGGATCGTCGCCAACGGCCTCCGCCGGCGCGGTGTCCTCGTAGGCGCCACCGGACCACGCCTCAACGTGATCAAGATCCGCCCGCCGCTCGTCTTCTCTGAGGCGCATGCAGACCGTGTCGCGACGGCTCTCGACGCGACACTCCGGTCCTTGCCCCAAGGTGCGATGATCTCGCGATGATCGACGCCGCAGACGTCCTCACCGCTGAGGCGACGGGGTTCCTCGCCGACCTGCAGCGCGAGTTCGGGGCGCGGCGCCGCGAGCTGCTCGCTCGCAGAGCGGAGCGTCTCGAGCGGCTCCAAGCCGGCGTGTTGCCGGATTTCCTGCCCGAGACCACGGAGATCCGCGAGTCCGTCTGGCGTGTTGCTCCGACGCCGGCGGAGATCGCCGACCGGCGCGTCGAGATCACCGGACCGGTCGACCGCAAGATGGTGATCAACGCGCTGAACTCGGGGGCGCGCATCTTCATGGCGGACTTCGAAGACTCGAACTCGCCGACCTGGCTCAACTGCATCGACGGCCAACGCAACCTCACCGACGCTCTCGACCGGACGATCTCGCTCGACATCGGGGAAAAGCGGTACACGCTCGAGGACGATCCTGCCGTGCTGTTCGTCCGGCCGCGCGGCTGGCATCTCGACGAGCGCCACTTCGAGATCGACGGCGCGCCGATGTCGGCTTCGTTGTTCGACTTCGGCCTCTACTTCTTCCGCAACCACTCGCGCAACGGCCGGTACTTCTACATACCGAAGCTCGAATCCCACCTCGAGGCTCGCCTCTGGAACGATGTCTTCGTCTGGTCGCAGGAGCAGCTCGGGGTGGCGCAGGGGACGATCAAGGCCACCGTCCTGATCGAGACGATCCTCGCCGCGTTCGAAATGGACGAGATCCTGTACGAGTTGCGCGACCACTCGGCCGGGCTCAACGCCGGCCGCTGGGACTACATCTTCAGCGTGATCAAGAAGCTCGGTCACCGGTCCGAGATGGTGCTCCCCGATCGAGGGGCGGTGACGATGGCGGTGCCGTTCATGCGCTCCTACTGCGAGCTGCTCGTGCGGACCTGTCACCGGCGCGGCGCCTTCGCGATGGGCGGGATGGCGGCGTTCATCCCTTCGCGCCGCGACCCCGAGGTCAACGCCGTCGCCCTCGCAAGAGTTCGCGAGGACAAGGAGCGCGAGGCCTCGCAGGGATTCGACGGCACGTGGGTCGCCCACCCAGACCTGGTGTCGACGGCGTACGAGGCGTTCGACGCCGTGCTAGGCGACCGGCCCAATCAGATCGACCGACAGCGCGACGACGTCGTAGTCACCGCCGCCGATCTCCTCGACATCGCCGCCACCCCGGGCGAGGCGACCGAGGACGGCCTGCGCAACAACGTCTCCGTGGGGATCCAGTATCTCGCCGCCTGGCTCGAGGGCTCCGGTGCGGTCGCGATCAACAACCTGATGGAGGACGCGGCCACGGCCGAGATCAGCCGCTCCCAGATCTGGCAGTGGCTCCACCACGGCCGCTTCAGCGCCGACGACGTCCTCCGCATCACCGACGAGGAAATGCGCACCCTCGGCAGCGGCTACGACGACGCACGCGCCATCTTCGAGAGCATCGCCACGCGTCCTGACTACGTCGAGTTTCTCACCCTCCCGGCCTACGACCGGCTCACGGCGGCGGGCGCATGAGAGCGGTCTTCGTCGGGGGCTCGTCGGGCATCGGGCTCGCCGCCGCGCGCCGGGCAGCCGCCGCCGGGTGGGACGTCGTCGTCGTCAGCCGCGAACCGGAGCGGGCGGACGTCGCCGCCGAGCGGGTTGCGCTCGACATCGCGAACGAGGCCGCTGTCCGTGAGACATTCGAGGCGCTGGGACCGATCGACCACCTCGTCTTCTCACCCGTCGCACGTGCGGGCGGACCTGCGCGGTCCCTCGACCTGGCGGCGGCGCGACGTGCATTCGAGACGAAGTTCTGGGGACCCTTCACGGCCGTTCAGGCCGCCGACGTACGCGAGTCGATCGTCTTCGTGTCCGGCGTGGCGGCGACGACACCGATGCGAGGAGGCTCCGCGACTGCGGCCGTGAACGGCGCGATCGAGGCGCTCGTGCGCACCCTCGCGGTCGAGCTTGCGCCGGTGCGCGTCAACGCCGTCTCACCGGGGATCATCGCGACTCCCACCTGGGACGCGATCGCCGCCGAGGATCGCGAGGCGATGTTCGATCGGCTTGCGGGAGCGCTGCCCGCCGGGCGGGTCGGCACGGCCGATGAGGTGGCCGAGGCGATCTGGCTTCTCCTCACGAACGGGTTCGTCACGGGAATCGTGCTGCCGGTCGACGGCGGCCACCGCCTCGCCGCTCCCTAGACGTGCGCGCCACCCGGGTCGGCGACGCCGACACGTTCTTCGTCTCCGTCGACCCGTTTCTCTCCGCCCACGAGGCCGAGCACAAGCTTGTGCTCGGCCTGATCGGGCGGCTCCGCGTCGATTCCGGGATCTACGGCTTGGAGCCGACCTGCGCCGGGGCCGACTGGGACCAGGGGATATTCGAGCTGTAGGGGAGGCGTCGCGATGCCGATACCCCCAACTATGTCCACACGGCTCGGCCTTTCCGTCGGCCTGATGATCGCGGCCGTCGCCGTCGGCGGCTGGCGGATGCTCCTGCCCGGCGCCGACAGCGCGTCGAGCAGCGTCTCTGACGGTGTCTCGGCCCTGATCTCCACGACGATGCGGGCGGCATTCACCGGAGCCCAGGCGAGCGTCGACGCTCAACGCAACGCCACGGGCTCATACGCGGGGGCCGTGGTGCAGCCGCCGATCACGCTCGTACGGGCGGACGCGTCGTCCTACTGCCTGCAACTCGCGCAGGGGGCCGTCCTGCAGCACCTGACCGGGCCCGGCGGAACGCCGCTCCCGGGCGCCTGCTAGCTGCCGGTCTCCCCGGTGCTGATCAGCGGTCATGGAAGACAGCCTCGATACTGTGGGAGTCGGCGTCGCGAAGAAATGCGCTGTAGTAGCCGGGGTGGTATTCGGGCCTTTCTCCGGGAGCTCCGTCGGAGGTGTAGCCGGCTTCGATCCCTGCCTGGTGGAAGGCGTCGACCGCTGCCCTGTCGGCGGCTTGGAAAGCGAGGTGGAGGCTCTCGGTGGGTGTACCCTCGACGATCGAGAAGGTGGCGCCGGAACCACGGATTTGGGTGCGCCCTCGGTAGCGCTCGACGGTATGACCGACGGTCGGGCAGACGGTCTCGTAGAAGCGGCCGGCGTGTTCGAGGGACTGGGTGCGGAGCCAGAGGTGGTCGATCACGCCTGGTTGGCGTCGTGGCCCGTTATGGACGGCCTCGACGCTGTTGCCCCCGGAATCGAAGAGAAAGCCGCCGTAGTAGTCAGGCCCATACGCGGGCCTCGGGCCCGGGGGGCCGTCGCTTTCATACCCGGCTTCGATCATCCCCTGCCACCAGGCATCGACGACAGTGGGCGACTCAGCGTAGAAGCCGGTGTGCAGCCGCCGCGTGGCAGGTCGCTGCGGGGTTTCCTGTGTGATCGAGAAGTCGGTCCATTCGACGAATCCTCCGCCCTCCACCGGCGGAGAACGACACCCGAGCAGCTCGAACAGCCGGCTGTAGAAGCGGCGACCCTCGTCGAGGTCGGGGACCCGAATCGTGACGTGATCGATCACAGCCTCGAGCCTACGTCGCGACCGGGACAGCAGTACCGATGTTTGAGAAGCGGAGAGAGCGGTTGCAGACGGCTGATGGGTATGCCCGGGTGTCGGAGGTCGCCGGCCGCCAGGATGAGTCGTTATCTCGCCGCCGTCGAGTCGACGGTCTGTCGGCGGAGGGCGAGGGCGGACATCTCCGGCATTGGAGAGAGCTGGTTCACCGTTTGCGAAGCCCCTTCGCGTCAACAGGGCGTGCGGCCTGCTCGACGAGGCTCTGCGAGTGTGCCAGGGCGATAGGGTCGTCGGCCGGGCGCGGTGCGCCGCCCGGGGCCGGTGCGGCGGGAAGGGAGATCCAGACGTCGGCGCCGCCTTCGATCCGGTTCGAGGCTCCTGCGGAGCCGCCGTGCACCCCGGCGATCAGGTCCACGATCGAGAGCCCGAGCCCGGAACCGCCGCCGCCGCGCGCCTCGTCGGCACGGCTGAACCGGTCGAAGGCGCGCTCGATGAACGCGGGCGGGAAGCCCGGGCCTGCGTCCTCGACGTGCAGTTCGACGGACGCGCCGCGCTCACGCGCCGAGAGCCGGACCGTACCGGCTCCATGCCGGAGCGCGTTCTCGATCAGGTTGGCGAGCGCCTGCTCGAGGCGATTCCGATCCGCCCAGACCGCGGTTGCGGTCGGCTCGACCTCGATCGGCCGGCCGAGCTCGCCCGCCCAGAGGCCGAAGCGGGTACGCGCCGTTTCGAGCAGCTCCTCGACCCCGACCGGCGCACGTCGTACGGGAAGCCCGTCCTGGTCGGCGCCCGCCAGCAGAAGTAGGTCGTTCGCCAGCCTGCTCAGCCGCTCCGTGTCCTCCGCCGCCGAGCGCAGCGCCTGTTCGAGCTCCTCCCGCGTGCGCGGGCGGCGCAGCGCCAGCTCGAGCTCCGTGCGAAGGAGCGAGAGCGGCGTGCGCAGCTCGTGGCTCGCGTCGGCGAGGAAGCGGCGTTCGTGGGCGAAGGCGCCCTCTAGCCGGTCGAGCATCGTATTCAAGGTCTCGGCTAGGCGTGAGACCTCGTCGCTCGCCGGCGGCACGGGCAGCCGTTGGCCCGGTGTCTGAGCCGAGATGGCCCTCGCACGCCGGCGCATCGCCTCGACGGGGCGCAGCGCGGCGGCGGCCAGCACGTAACCGGCGAGGGAGGCGAGCAACAGGCCGAGCGGCCCGACGATCAAGAGTTCGCGCAAGAGCCGGTGCAGCGTCTCCTCGCGTGACTCCAGCGAACGTGCCACCACGAGCGCCTGCGAGCTGCCGCGCACGGGAACCGCCAGTACGCGCCAGTGGTGACGAAGCCCCTGGATGCGCATCGAGGTGAGCAGCTCGTGACCGGAGAGGACGCGCTCCAGGCTCCCGCGGTCGAGGATCGGGGCGAGCCCCGGGGGGGTCGACCGGACGACGCCGCCGGTGCCGACGATCTCGGCCACCGTCGAGCCCGCCCGTGCGTCGGGGTCGACCAGGTCGCTGTCCTGCCCCAGCCGGGGCAACGACTCGGTCGCCTGTCCCCGCAGGCCGGCGTCCACGCCCGCGACCAGTGTCGCGCCCACGCGGTGGTAGAGGAAGACGCCGATCACCGCGAGCACGACCGCCATCGCGACGGCAAACCCGAGCGTCAGCCGCAATCGGATCGGCAGCGACCGCATCAGCGATCCTCTGCCAGTCGGTAGCCACGACCGCGCACCGTCTCGAGCGACGCCCGTCCGAACGGCCGGTCGACCTTCTCGCGCAGGTATCGCACGTAGACGTCGACGACGTTCGAGCGGCTCTCGAACGCCGAGTCCCAGGCGGCTTCGAGCAGCTGCACCCGCGAGAGAACCTGACCGGGGCGGCGGACGAACGCCTCGAGGAGCGCGAACTCTTTCGCGGAGAGTTCGATCTCCGTCTCGCCGCGCCAGGCCCTCCGTGCGGCCGGATCGAGGCGAAGGTCTCCGGCGCTCAGGATCGCCGGCCGCTCGACCGGCACACGCCGTGTCAGCGCGCGCAGGCGGGCGAGCAGCTCCTCGAACGAGAACGGCTTGACGAGATAGTCGTCGGCGCCCGAGTCGAGCCCCTCCACCCTGTTCGCGACCGCGTCGCGCGCGGTCAGGACGAGCACCGGCGTCCACACGTCCTCGGCGCGGAGCCGACGACAGGTGGCGAGCCCATCCAGGCCCGGAAGCATGACATCGAGGACGATCGCGTCATAGGGGACCGCGTGGGCCATCCACAACGCGTCCTCTCCGCGGCCGGCCACGTCGACCGCATGGCCCTCTTCGCGGAGCCCGCGCGCCAACAGCTGCGCCAGCTTCACTTCGTCCTCGACCACGAGCAGTCTCATCGGCCTATTCTCGCTGCGGTGCATGAGGGAGCGATGAGCCGTCTCTCATTCGGGTCTCATCTGCGACTGCTCCAGTATGGGGCATGGCGACGCTCGAGAAGTCGGCGCCCGCGTCTGCGACGCGGAGCGCCCGGGGAAGCGGTGGCGCCGCCGGTAACGAGCGTCTGACGGGCATCGTCGCGGCGATCCTGCTCGTCCTGCTCGCAGCGGAGGGCGCTACGATCCTGCGGATCCAGCACCTCGTCACCGCTCACGTCTTCATCGGGATGCTGCTCGTTCCGCCGATCGCGGTGAAAGTGGGAAGCACCGGCTACCGGTTCCTGCGCTATTACGCGGGCAGTCTCGAGTATCGGCTCAAGGGGCCGCCTGCGTACGCGATGCGGATCCTGGTTGCGCCGGTCGTCCTTCTCTCGACCGCCGCCCTGTTCGGGACGGGCATCGCTCTCGTGGTGCTCGGCCCCCGGGGCGGCGTTGTGCTGGGCCTGCACAAGGCCGCTTTCGTGGTCTGGTTCTTCGCAATGGCCGTGCACGTGGTGTGGCACGTGCGGCTGCTTCCACCCCTGATCGGATCCGAGCTCGACAGGGGCTCGCGGGTCGGTGGCCGATCGTCGCGGCTCATCCTCGCGGCCTCTGCCGTCGTCGTCGGCGTCGCGCTTGCCGTGGCGACCCTCCCCGCCGCGCACTCGTGGGCAAACTGGGCCGTCATGTTCCGCGGCGACGGCTAGGCGCGGGCGGCGAGGGAGCGGCTCTTGCTCTCGGCGATGAGCGAGAGCGCGAGCAGCGGGCACGCATCGACCGCACGGCGCGCATGTGCCTCGAGCTCGGGTGGAACCGCGCCGGGGGTGATGATCGGATAGCCCCAATCGTCGAGCCGAACGAGCTCGGGGAGAAGCTCCGCGCAGAGGCCGCGGCCGTCGCAGGCGATCGGGTTCACTTGCAGGAACCGCTTCATGCCGCCACGTCCGTGCGCAAGACGGCGTGGCCGCCGCCGCTACAGCGGCCTCCGGCGTGAAGCTCTACCTCACGTCCGAACACCTCGAGCGCGCTTGCGAGGAACCGCACCGCCCCGTCCGGATGCCGGCAGGCGCCGCGCCCCTCGATCTCTCCGAACCAGCGACGCAACCGGGCGAGATCGCTCGCGTCGCCGACCGCCAGCCGTTCGAACGCAACCGCGACGGCGGCGAGTCCATGGAGACACGGTCCGCATTGCCCCGCGCTCTCGTTTGCAAGCCAGCGGGCTACCCGCGCTGTCTCTGCGAGCCCGCACGTCCGCGCGGGCAGTGCCACGAGCACGCGCGCGCCCAGCCGAGCCCCATGCCGGCCGAGGTCCTCGTCGAACAGTGCGACGTCGTACCCCTCGGAGGCGGAGAGCCAGCTGCCGAAGTAGCCGCCCACGAGTAGGGCACCGAGCGGCTCGGTGGCTCCGCCCACGCCCTCGACGACCTCGCGTACGGACGCCCCGAGCTCGATCTCGACGACCCCGGGGCGGTGGACCGCACCGGCGAGCGTGACGAGGGCCGACCCTGGCTCGGCGTGCGACCCGAGTGTTCGAAACCAACCGGCCCCAAATCGGGCGATGACCGCCATATGGGCCAGGGTCTCCACGTTCTGGACGAGTGTCGGACGCCCCCGAACACCGCGCTCGGATGGCCGGGGAGGGACGAGAGTCGGCTTTGCAGGCTTGCCCGAGAGCCAGGCCACCAACGCCGTCTCCTCGCCCACGACGAAGCGGTCCGGCGCGGGCGCGACGATGACGCCGACTCGGTCGAGTCCCGCCCGGCGCCGCTCTCGGAGCGCGACCTCGAGTGCGCCGAGCTCGTGTCGTGCCGACTCGGAAACAGCGATGATCGCGTCGGAAGCCCCCACCGCCGCGGCGGCGAGCTCGAGGCCGTCGAGCACGAGGTGCGGAACGGTCCGCAGCAGCAGCTTGTCCTTCAGGCTGAGCGGCTCGCCCTCAACGCCGTTCGCGACGACGACCCGGCGACCTCGCTGTGCGCGCACGGCGGCCAGCTTCGCGCCGGTGGGAAACCCGCCGCCACCGCGCCCGAGGAGCCCGCTCTCCTCGACCGCCGTGACGATGCCCTTCGGGTCGAGATCCGGGAAGTCGCCGTAGCAGGCAGTGTGCTCCTCGAGGGTGGCAGGGAAGTCCCGGCGGCGGACGCCCGCCAGCAACCGTGGCCGCGATTCGCGTCGGGGGGGCGCGGCGGCGCTCATCATTCGCTCCCTCCTGAGCTCCCGCTCGACAACGCCCGCAATGAACCGCCGACGCGCCCTGAGCCACGGTCGATCTGGAGGCGCAGCTCGAGCGAGAGCGACCGGCCGGCCGCATTGCGAAGTGCCACGACGACGCGGTTGCCGTCGAGGCCGACGATGCGCCCGGTGTACGCGGACGGAGCCCCCGCGGGGCCGAAATGCACCTCGCTCGACCGCATCTCGACGCCGCCGTCGTCGAGCGGAATGCCCCAGAGATCGATTCGCAGCTGCGAGGCGAGGCTGCCGCGCGTGATCGCGTTGACGGCGACGGCGTCGAGGCCGTTTGCATCGGGGCCCGCCTGGGCGAAGCGCCCAACGAGCGGGGCCGAGAACGGTGCCGCGGGAAGCTCTTGCACCGAGGGAGCGACCGGCTGCGGGGCCACACGTCTCGCGACGCCGAGGAGCGCCACCGGCGTCCCGGCACGCCGCGCCCAGCCATGCTGGAGCGGCCCGGCTTGATACCACGCGATGCCGAGAACTGCCGCGAGCAGGGTGGCACCGAGCGCTGCGGCGCGAGGCAGTCCGGCTGCGGGGGAGCTGAGCAGGCGCCACAGCACGGCAGCGGCCACCGCGGCCGCGCAGACTGCCGCGAGCACAGCCATCCAGCCGAGCCCGGCGTCTGTGCCTGTCCCCAGCGAGTGAAGCATCGCCACCGGCCAGGACGCATAGGCGAGCCAATGCACGGCCGACCACATGCGAAGGCCGATCCGCCGGCGCAGCATGCTCGTCAGCACGAGCGCGAGCAGGAGGTCGAAGGCGACCGTGCCCAGCCCGAGCCAGACTGGGCGATACGGCGAGAGGAAGGGGATCACGGCGTCACGGAAACCGATCGGCGCAAATCCGTCGGCGACGGTCGTGACGACGTGCAGCGTGACGAAGACCACCGCGAGCAGCGTTATGTTGCGGTGCAGGCCGGCGACGACGAACCGCGGCCAGCGCCCGGTACGGAGCCCTGTCGGGCCCATGACGCCGAGAACCAGCCCGAGCGTGAGCAGCACGAGCGCGACGGCTCCGGTACCGCGCGTCAGGTACCAGTACGTCGTCGGTGCGGTGGCCGCGAAGACGAGGCTCATGACGCTGCCTCGCCCGGCCACGCACCGACCGTGACGACGCCTCCTCCGGCCTCGACGAGTCGTGCGCTCAGGCGTCGCGCTGTCAGCCAGGCAGGCGCGTCTTGGCCGAGGACGATGGCCGCGGTGCTCGCCGTGTTGGCGTCGACGCACGAGGCGGCGGCGACGCTCGCGGTTCTCCAGGCGCTCCCGGCCGGTCGTCCCGAGCGCGGATCGACGATGTGGTGGAGCTCGGTCTGCCCGATTCGCCAGCGGCGCACGCGCGTGCTCGAGGTCGCGAGACCGCCGGAGGCAATCGCCACCACCGGTCCCGGCCCCTCGAGGCGTGCTTCGTGATCGTCGGCGATCAGAACGGGCCAGCCACCGTCGGGCACGGGGCCTGCAACTGCGATGTCCCCACCGAGGGAAACGAGCACGCCTGAGCCTGTGCGCGCGGCTGCTGCGCGCGCGGCGCGGTCGGCGGCCAGCGCTTTCGCGGTGGCGCCCAGATCGAGCTCCGCGCCGGCCGGGAGCCGGACGGTTTGGTTCTCCCTGTCGAGCTCGACGAGCTGCCAGCCGGCGGCCGGGGCATAGCGCGCGCGCATCGTCGCTCCGTCGCGCGCGCGGACGATGGTGAACGTCCGGTCGTAGCCGAGCAGCCCGAGCGAGGCGCCGACGGTCGGGTCGACGAGCCCGTCGGTAGTCGCAGCTGCCCAGAGAGCGACGCCGACGGCCTCCGCGAGCAGCGGGCTCACGGGCGTCTCGATGCCTGCCGCCCGGTTGAGGCGGGAGAGCTCCGAGTCGCTACGAAAACGGCTGCAGGCCGCGTCGATCCTTGCCAGCTCGCGCCGCAGCTCGAGCGCCGCCTCGGAGAGGGCCTCGGCATTGCTTGTCACTACGACGGCGGTCGTTCCGAGCCCCGGCAGCGACGCGGACGCCGGTCTGCTCACGACCCCCCCGACGCAGCAACCGGCGGGCTCGAGGACACGAGGGGTGGCTGGGCGGCCGGCGCGGGTGGGGGCGTGGCCGAGGCGGGCGCCGGGAGCGGGACGGGATTCGAGATGGTCTGCATCGACGGTCTCCGCGTCTCGCGGGGCAGCGGCAAGGGCCGCGGCTGCGTGTGCTTGCGTCCGGGCGAGCTCGCGGCGGCGAGGCCCGCGAATGCGCCGGCGAGGACGGCAGCCCCTGCGATGGCCGCACGTGTGGCGAGCCGCAGTCGCCGGAGGCCAGCCTCACGCGACGGCGCACGCCGCTGGTTTCGACCGTTGCGCACGCCCTCATCTGAGCAGCCGAAGATGAGAGGCCAATGAGGGCCGCGGCCCGCGACGCCCGCGGGCGAGCGGGTAGCCGATGGCAGAATCCGCGGCCGCGCGCCGAGCCGCTCATACTTGGGACATGCCGCGGCAAGACGCGCGGGTCGTTGTCGTCGGGTTGGCGATCGTGGCTCTGGTCGTTGTGTGTGGCGCGGCCGCCTGGGCGGCGGGGCCTGCGATACGCGTCGGTGTGACGGGAGCGCATCCTGGCGGGAGTTGGGTACGCGTCTTCGTCCTCGCTCTGGGACTTGCCTTTACCGCCTATGTCGGCGGCCTCGCGCTCCTCCGCAGGCGTGCGGCGAGCATCCGGTCGGTGGCGGCGATCGCGGTCGCGATCCAGCTGTGCCTCCTGGGCGCCCCGCTTCTCGTTTCGACCGACGCCTGGTCGTACTGGAACTATGCGCGGATCGCCGGCGTTCACGGCGCCAACCCGTATTCGGTGCCTCCGTCAGCGTTCCCGGGCGATCCCGCCTACACGCACATGGCCGGCGCATGGCATCGCACGACGTCGGTCTACGGGCCGGCGTTCACGCTCGCGTCCGAGCCGATAGCTCTGATGGCCCGGTCGTCCGCCACGAAAGCTGCGTGGATATTCAAGGTCATCGGAGCCGCGGCCGTCCTCTCCGCGACGGCCCTCGCCGGCTTCCTCGCACGACGTAAGGCCTACGCGCTCGCGTTCGTCGGCTGGAACCCGCTGCTCGCGGTCGACTTCGCCGGCGGCGGGCACAACGACGCCTGGATGGCCGCCCTCGTCCTCGCAGCCCTCGCACTCGCCGCAACCGGCCGGCGCCGCCTCTCCGCCGTCGCCTGGGCGGTGGCGAGCTTCGTCAAGTGGGTTCCGCTGCTCTTGCTGCCGCTCCACCTGCTCGAACAGCGCGCGAAGGGTCGAAGCGTCCGGTATCTCACGCTCGGTGCGTCGCTCTTCTGCGCCGCCGCGGTCGCGAGCATCGCGTTCGGGCCCCACTGGCTGCGGGCAGCCACCCCATTGGCACACCTCGCGCGCCAGGGATCTCATTCCGCCATCCCGCAGCGGCTCTCGTTCGGCCTACCCCACGGGATCGCGCTCGACGCGGCGGCCGCTGCGCTGGCCGCAGCCTACGCCTTGCTTCTCCGCAGCGCCGCCCACGGGCGGGCTCGTCTCGGCCTCGCCGCCGGCATCATCCTCATCGCAAGCCCGTACCTCGTGTCGTGGTACACGATCTGGGCCGTCCCCCTCGCCGCAGCCGAGGAAGACGGTGCCGCCCAGCTGCTGTCGCTCGGCCTCTGCGCCTACCTGCTGCGACAGGGGATCCGAACCTGAGCCATCGGCCCGGCCCGTTGGAGAAGCCGAGTCCCCGAGGCGCGACCCAGGAGGAGTCGAACCTCCGGCCCGCCGATTTCGACGTCTCGCGCTCCGCGCCTCGCGAGCTCCGACACACCGCCGCTACCGCGCAACGTCTGAAAAGACGTCGGCTCAGGGAGGGTGAACCCGATCGAGGTGGCGCAACGGCAGCGCCCCGCCTCACGCAACGAGCGGTGCGGTGCATTCAGGTAACGCTCAGGCGCTCGTGCGTACCCTCGGTTCGTGGAGGAACGAAGACCGTCTGCTGCACGAGCGATGCGCCGGCGATCCGCGCACACCCGATGCGACAGCCATGGAGCACCGGGCTCGAGGTGGGCGGACGTCGACCGAGAAATAACGGTCCGGTGTTCCCACGGCCCGCACGCCCGACTACAGGGTCGTCCCCGCCCGGGTTCCTGCGATGGGCGGTGGGAGACGGTGTCGACTGCGGGCTGCGTCGGCCGATGATCCGGCCGGACCAAGGCCCTGGGGCTGAAGTGCACGCGCCGCTCTCGGCTCGACCGAGAGCGGGCCCGCCCCGGCGGCGACGTCGCCACCGGATGCGCCGGCTGCTTGCCATCGCGATGGTGGTGGTGCTCGTCCCGATCGGCTTCTCATACACGCGAGCCATGATGCGGCCGTCGAGCCTCCCGCTCGGGATTCGCAGCGTCGAGTGGCTGCGGGCTTCGGGATTTTCCTGGCTGGTGAACGATGTCGAACGGCTGTACTACACGTGGACGGCGCCGAAGAAGGGCGGGCCGCCGCTCGAGACCCTGCCGTCGGTCGGCGCTGTCTCGGCGACAGCGCCCAAGGCTCCGCAACCGAGCCACGCGACGCCTCGGCCGCAGCCCGCTGCGCAGACGTTCTTGCCGTCGCCGATCCGCGCGGTGATCAGCCCCCGGCTCCCGGGCGAAGGCGTATGGCACGTCACGATGCAGCACGCTTCGTTACCTCCTGCGCTGCTCGTGACGACCTTCCGACCGGATCCCTCGTATCCGCGATTCGTCGCCTACGTCGCCTGGATGAACCAGGCCCGAACCGAGCTCGTCCTGAACCTCGGCCGCTACGAGCCGCCTTCCGGGACGCCGCGAGGCGCAATGCAGGTGCCCGTCGATCAGCGGTGGCGCCTCCTCGCGACGTTCAATAGCGGGTTCACGTGGCGCGACGGGCACGGCGGCTTCGTCGCAAACGGCCGGACCTACGAACCATTGCGAAGCGGGCTCGCGACGCTCATCGCCTACCGCGACGGGCATGTGAACATCGTCTCGTGGAATGGGGGCCCGACACCCGGCCCGGCGGTCGTCCACGCTCGCCAGAACCTCCCGCTCATAGTCGACCGCGGTCGCCTCACGGCGCACTTGAGCTCGGGGCCCGAGTGGGGCGCTACGCTCGGGAACGCGATCCGCGTGTGGCGCTCTGGCGTCGGCATCGACCGTCACGGCAACCTCGTCTACGCGGCAGCCGACTATCAGACGGTGACGTCGCTCGCGGAAATTCTCGTCCGGGCGGGCGCGGTGCGGGCGATGGAGCTCGACATCAATGCCGAATGGCCGACGTTCATCTCCTACGCACGCAGCGGTGGCCGCCACCCGACCAAGCTCGTCCCGAACAGTCAACAGTCGCCCGACCGCTACCTGGTTCCCGACGACCGCGACTTCTTCACCGTCTATCGTCGACTCGGGCGCACCCCGCTCGGATCGGGATCGAAGTGACCGCCGCGACGCCCGAGGTTGCCGGCGTCGTGGCACGCTCGCTCCACCGGCGCACCGTTGGCGCGGCGCTCTCTGCAGCGCGGCCACGGCAGTGGATCAAGAACCTCCTTCTCTTCGCCGGGCTTCTGTTCGCGTCACAGCTGACCGACGGGTCACGCTGGCTCGAGGCCACCGTTGCCTTCTGCGCGTATTGCTTCGTGGCGAGCGCCGCCTACCTCTTCAACGACGTGTGCGACGTGACCGACGATCGCCTGCACCCCGTCAAGCGCTTTCGCCCCGTCGCCGCCGGCGACCTCGCGCCTGACGGTGCGCTCGCATTGGCTGTCGTGCTCCTGGTTGCAGGTCTCGGCCTCACGTCCTGGCTCGGCTGGCGGTCGCTTGCCTTCCTCGTCACGTTCGCCCTGTTGCAGATCGCGTACACGCTGCGGCTCAAGCGGCTTGCGTTCGTCGACATCGCCGTCATCGCGGTCTTCTTCGTGATCCGCTCCGCGGCCGGCGCGGCCGCCGTCCACGTTCGGATCTCACCTTGGCTGCTCGCGTGTACCGCGTTGCTCGCGATCTTCCTCGGGTTCGCCAAACGCCGTGGCGAACTCGTACTCGCCGAGCGAGGGGCGACGGCAGGGCGATCCTCGCTCGGCTCCTACTCACTCCCCGTCATCGACAGGTTGCTCTGGGCGACCGCCGCCTCGGCGATCACCGCCTACACGATCTACACCCTCGTAGCACATGACTCGAGGGAGATGGTGATAACCGTGCCACTCGTCGTTGCGGGCGTTGCTCGGTACCTCCATTTGATCTATCGGCACGACCTCGGCGAGGCACCCGAACACGTCCTGCTTTCGGATCGCGTGCTCCTCGCGTCCGTCGCGCTCTGGGTCATCGCCACCGCGATCATCATCGGTGGAGCATGACCAGCGTCCTCGTGCGGACGGCGGCGGCCGCGACCGCGACCGCGCTGTGCATTCTGTCACCCGCTCACGCAGAACGCGTCGCCGGCGCCCCGCCGATCGAAGGGCCGTTCGGCCAAGGAGCCGATGCCGTCTGGCTGATTCGTCCGAGCACGCCGATCCGGAGCGTCGTCGTCTTCGCCCACGGCTGGAAGAGCCATGCCGCCGCAACGCCCGACGAGTGGGTGCAACAGTTCCGACCGTGGCTCGATCACCTAGTTGCCGGAGGCAGCGCGGTCGTCTTCCCCCGGTACCAGCTGGGCCTCGGAGACAGCGCCGGAGCCGAGCGTCTCACCTCGTTCCGACGAGCGCTCGAGATCGGCTTCGCCCACCTGGGCCACCCTCGGGTGCCCGTGGTCGCGGCCGGGTATTCGTTCGGGGGCAGCCTCGTCTTCCACTACGCCGCGAACGCGAGCACATGGGGTCTCCCCACGCCAGCGGCCGTCGACAGCGTCTTCCCGTCCGGGCCCATCGCCGGCGCGCCACTCCCTCCGCTCCCGAACGCCGTCCGTGTGCTGATCCAGGTCGGCGAGAGCGACACTGAGGCGGGGTCGGGCGGAGCCGAGGCGTTTCGGGCGTGGCTCCCTCATCATCCCGCATCCCGCTTCCACCTCGAGGTGATCCGGTCGTCGTCGGCGCTCGTCGCCTCGCACGCAGCGCCGAAGTCGAGTTCTCCGGCCGCGCAGCGTGAATTCTGGGCGCCTCTCGACCGCCTCATCTCAACTGCGCGGCGAGGAGCGCACACCCCTGCGCGGGGCCCATCCGTCACGCGCCTCGGCACCGGAGCGGACGAGGTCTGGGTCATGCGACCCCGTGGTCCTGCAATTGGCATCGTCGTCTTCGGCCACGGCTGGAGCACGCCGTTCCCCGTCGGCTTCGGAGCCTGGATCACACATCTCCGTGCCCGCGGACAGATCGTCGTCTACCCCCGCTACCGCGTCGGCGCCGGCGATTCCACGACCTCGGCGCTTAACGCCTTCCGTCGTGGCATCGCGACTGCGTTCAGAAGCATTCACGAGGCGCGCCTGCCGGTCGTTGCCGTAGGCAAGTCGTTCGGCGGGAGCGCCGTCTTCTACTACGCGTCCGAGGCCCAGATGTGGGGCGTGCCGACCCCGCGAGCCGTCCTGAGCATCTTCCCGGCCGTGCCGATCGGCCCGCTGCCGCCACGCCGACCGCCCGGGGCCGCCGAGATCGAGATCTTCGTCGGCGATGCCGACACCACGGCTGGCACGGCGGGCGCGGATGCGTTCCTCCGCTGGCTCCACGGCGGCCGCTCGCGACGCGTCACCTACACCGTGATCCGTTCGCGTCCAGGGTTCCTCGCCGACCACGACTCGCCTCAACGAACCGACCGGGTTGCCCACGAGATCTTCTGGCTGCCTCTCGATCGTCTGATCGACCGCGCGCGGTCGCAGCGTCGAACTGCGACGCCGGGGTAACGCTAGTTGTGGGTCGAGGTGGTCTCGAGCCCGCCTCGACCTGCGGAGGTATTCCTCGCCTTGGTGATTCCCGGCTCGTTCCCCGAACACGGGGCGTCCCGTGGTGGTGCTCAGCGCAGCCCGGCGTCGACGGGCACGAGGACACCCGTGACGCCCGAGGAAAGGTCGCTCGCCAGGAAGAGCGCTACGCGGGCAACGTCATGTTCGGTCACCATCCGACCGAGCGCAGTGCCGGCGGCAGCCTGCAGCGTCGCTTCGTCGACGGGAAGCCCTCCCTGGGCTTCACGGCGGCGCAACCGCTCGAGAAATGCCTCCGTCGCGACCGGGCCGGGCCCGATGGCGTTGACGCGGATCCCGTCGCCACCGAGATCGAGTGCCGCCGTGCGGACGAGCCCGAGCACCGCGTGCTTCGAGGCCGTGTACGCGCCCTGGGCCGGCGCTGCGTGCCAGGAGTTCAGTGACGCCATCACGACGATCGCGCCGCCGCGCCCCTGGAGCGCCCGGGCTCCGTATTTCAGCGTCGTCGCGACACCCCTGACGTTGACCGCCAGCGTGGCATCGAGTGCGTCGATGTCCAGGTCAGACGTGTCACTCCACGGAGGCACGACCCCGGCATTCGCGACGACGACGTCGAGCTGACCGAACCGCTCGACCGTCGCCGCGACGGCGCGCTCGACGTCCGCCTCGAGTGTCACGTCGGCCGCCAACGTCACCCAATCATCCGGGACCGGCCCCGGCTCGAGATCAACGACGGCGCCGACTGCACCGCTCGCGGCGAAGGTGCGGACGATCGCGGCGCCGAGGCCGCGAGCGCCACCGGTGACGAGCGCAATGCGGCCCGTGAGCAGCCCCGGGAAGGCCTCGCTCAAGGTGACGCGATTTCGGTGGAGGCGGCGACGGCGTCTGCGCGACGCTTGCGCATGTGAGCGCGCCAGGTGGTCGCCCACTGCGCCGGATCGTTGAGGTCGGTCGGACCGAGCCTGTGAATCGCCTGATTGTGCGGCGCGGTGCGCACGATCTCGGGATCGGTGTACGCCTCCTCGACGACGTGAGCGACGACGGCGATCCACTCGTCGATGTCTTCCTTCGACCACATCTCACCCGCTTCGGGAGTGAACGGCTGCGGCACGAGCCACGGTTCGTGGCTGAGCCAGAAAGCGTCGATCCCGAAATCGACCATCCGATTCTGTACGTCGAACACGGTGATGCCGGTGTCCTGCTCCACGGTCTCGAGGCTGTAGCGGGTCATCTCGAGGCGCGGCGCGGTCAGCTGCGAGTGTGACTTCGTGACCCCCGGGATCGCGAGCAGGCGCTGCTCCATGTAATTGTTGGCGAGCACGGAGATATCGGCCGCCTGCGCGATCCCCTCTGCGCCCATCGCGCGACTCCAGGCGTACGCGTAGACGAGCTGGGGTACGTTGCCCCAGAACTCACGCACCTTGCCCACGGAGTCGGGACGGTCGCGGTCGAGCCTGAAGTGGTCGCCCTCACGGACGACGACGGGCTCCGGCAGGAATCTGGCGAGCTCCTCCGTGCAGCCATAGGCACCCACCGCCGGGCCGCCACCACCTTTCGGCGCACCGAAGGTCTTGTGGAGCATGTACATGCAGGCGTCGAACCCGAGCTCCCGCGCCTTGATCCTCCCCATGACGCCGTTGAAGTTCGCGTGGTCGTAGAAGCAGAGCCCGCCGGCCTCGTGGACGATCTCGACCCATCGCTCGATCTCGGGGTTGTAGATGCCCATGTCGTCGGGGTTGTTCACCATCAGCGACGCAGTCCGCTCCGAGACGGCGGCCTCGAGCGCCTCGAGCGACGGGTAACCGTTCTCCTCGAGCGGCAGGGTGACGACCTTGAACCCGGCGGCATTGGCCGTGGCCGCGTTGCACGGGTGCGCCTGGATGGTGGTGACGATCTCGTCGCGCTGGCCGAGCTCCCCGCGGGCGGCATGGTAGGCGCGCGTGATCACGGCATGGGTGTACGCGGCATGCGCACCGCCCCCCGGCTGGAAGACGAACGCGTCCATGCCCGACACGCCGCGCAAGATCAGGTCGAGTCCGTGCACCAGCTCGAGCACGCCCTGGAGGGTCTCCTCGTCCTGATCGGGATGGAGCTCGGCGATCTCGGGGCGGCAGGCGAGCTCGGTCGCGAGCCGCGGGTTGTACTTCATCGTGCACGTCCCGAACAGGCTCACCCCCATCATCCCCAACGTCTCCTGCGAGAGGTGGAGATAGTGGCGCAGCACCTCGGGCTCGGAGAGCTCGGGCAGGATGGGCCGCTCGGCGCGACTCATCCCGCTCGGCACGAGCGCCTGCGGTTCACCGACGGCCGACCTGATTCCCGGCTCGGCCTCGCCGAAGACGATGCCACGACGACCCGGCGCGCCCATCTCCATCACGAGCGGCTCGTCCCAGACGGCGGCGTGATAGCGCCGAAGATTCACGCGACCACCTCGGAAACGGCTACGACGAGCCTGTCGATGTCGGCCTTCGTGTGGACCTCCGTGACGCAGAAGAGCGCACTCTCGCCGAGCTCCCGGAAATCGCGTGAGAGGTCCTTGCCGCCGAAGATGCCCCGCTCGCGAAGACCGCGGTTGACCTCTGCGACCGACTTGCCGGTGGCGCCGAAGTCGACGACGAACTCCTTGAAGAACCCCTCGGGAAAGACGATTCGCACGCCGTCGATCTCACCGAGTCGCCGGGCAGCGTAGTGGCAGTTGGCGATGATCACCCGGCCCACCTCCACGAAGCCTTCCGGTCCCATCAGTGACATGTAGACAGCGTTCGCAACCGCCCAGAGGTAGACGGAGTTGCCCGTCCAGTCGTTGCCCTCCTCGCGGCTGCCGTAGGAGGTCTGCTCGAAGAGTGCGATGCCGAAGCCGTGCTCGCCGGCGATCGTCTCCGAGATGCTGAGGAGCAACGTTGGATACTCGTGCGCGTAGCGGGGGTCGTCGCGCGTCGCGATGAACCCGCCGGTGCCGCCCCCGCAGGACATGTGCACGCCGAGGGGTTGCGTGCTTCCGACGACGATGTCCGCGCCGTAGTCGCACGGCGGCTTGAGGATGCCGAGCGAGATCGGGTCGACACCGACGATCGTCTCGGCGCCATGGCTGCGGGCGAGCGCCGCGATCTCGGCGGCGCGCGGCTCGATGCCGCCCAGAAAGGACGGGTTGTCGAAGAGAACGGCCGCCGTCCGCGCCGAGAGGCGACCTTCGAGGTCGGCGACGTCGACGGCGCCCGCTGCGTCGTGGCCGACGAGCTCGATCTCGACCTGGCCCGGCAGCTCGGCAACGCCGCAGTAGGTGCGAATCACCGCGAGGCGTTCAGGGCTCATCGTGTCGGGCACGAGCACGTGGGAGCGCCCGGTGAGACGGGCTGCCATTCGGACGGCATGACCGGCTGCACAGCCCCAGCTGTACACCGGAAGGCCGACGAAGTCCATCCCGATCAGCTCCGCGAGCTGGCTCGTGAACTCGAACCAGGCCTGGTTGCGACCGTGATCCGAGGACGGGGTGCCCCAGACCGGCGTCAGAAACTCGCTCCGGCGCACGACCTCGTCGCAGACCGCTGGAACATGGTGTTGCCAGATACCCCCGCCGAGAAAGCTGAGATTCCGCTCGCAGGTTTCGTTTCGAGCGAGCATGTCGACCAGGTGTCGCCGCAGGGCAGCCTCGGAAACGAGCGCCGGCGGCAGCTCGAGAGCGCCCTTCAGGCGGTGCGCGGCCGGGATCTGCGAGAAGAGCGCCTCGATGTCGGGGGCACCGACGGCGTCGAGCAGCTCCCGCTCGAGATCCGGCGTCGAGTTCGGCATGTACGGATGCGCGGTCATGCGGTCACCCTGTAGACGACGTCGCGTCGCGGCGCGACGTGTACCCGCCGATAGCCACACAGAGAGGCATCGAGCTCGGGATCGCCGGTGTCGACGTGCAGCACCGGGGGCTCGAGCGCGAGGAGCTTCCTCAGCCCGGCTATGACCTCGACGTTCTCGGCGCCGATACGCCGCAACACGGCGGGACTGAGCTGCTGGTTGCCACGCCCGAGCAGCGCGCCCTGCCCGCCGACGACGCCGATCAGGAGCGTCGCGGGCTCGTCTCCGATCAGCTCGAGCAGGTCACGCTCGCCGAGGTCCACCCCGAGCAGTCGTCCGCCGCGCACCGCGTCGATCCCGAGCAATGTCTTCGGCAGCCCGAGGCACCGCATCACGCGGCGCGTCGTCGTGCCCGGGCCGAGGACGTAGATGCGGCGCGGATCCATTCCGTCGGCGAGAGTGGCGCACACGGCCTCGAGCGCGTCTTCATCGGAGGGCGAGGGGCCGAGTTTCGCCGCCTGCACCCGGAGCCGGTCGTCGGGAACGCACGCCGCTCCGTAGAGACGTGTCGAAATCGTGCCGGCGCGAGCGTCATCCTCGTCGATGTCCATCACCTCGGCCGCGCGCACGGTGCCCCGCGGCAGGGAGGACAGGAAGGAGGCGACGACGTCGCCGGCGCTCTCGGGGGTCGTGGCAAACACGCCGGAGTGCATCTTGACCCCTGTCGGCACGCCGAGCATCGGCAGGCGCTCGCCGACAACGTCCTGGATATCACGCGCCGTCCCGTCGCCGCCGGCGAAGAGGATCAGATCGACCTCGCGGCCGATGAGTTCCCAGGCCGCGGCACGTGTGTCGTCGGCGGTGGTGAGCCCGCCGTCTGGCGTGGTGCGCGGCAGCACCTCCGTCTCGAACACGTGTGCGGCCGCGAGCTCTCCGCCCATCGCGCCCGCCGCTGCGACGACGCACAGGTCGGCGCACCGGTCCTCGATCCGCGCGAGAGCGCGCTCGACGCGTGCGGCGGCGACGGGCACCGCTCCGAGCGCCTTCGCTCGCTCCAGAACCTCGGCTCCGTCGGTTCCCTTGAGCCCGACCCGGCCCCCCATCCCCGCGATCGGGTTGACGATCAGTCCCAAGCGCCTCATCGACTCAGGCCTCGGCCCGTAACTCTGCCGCCACGGCGTCGACGGCCTGGCGTGCGATCCCCACGAGCTCGCCGACCTCGTCCTCGGTGATCACGAAAGGTGGTGAGAACGAGATCGTGTCGGCGGCCGGCAGCGCGCGGGTGATCAGGCCCAGCTCGAGGCAGCGCTGCGTGACCCGGGCTCCGACCTTGAGCGACGGATCGAATCGCTCCGCAGGATCCTTGCGGGCGACGAACTCGAGCGCGGCGATCAGCGCCGTCCCTCGCACCTCGCCGACGAGCGGGTGCTCGGTGAACGCCTCGCGAAGCAATGAGTTCAGCAGCGCGCCCCGCTCGGCCGCCTGCGCAAGGAGCCCTTCGTTCTCGATCAGATCGAGGTTCGCCATGGCGACGGCAGCCGCGAGCGGATGGGCCGAGTAGGTGTAGCCGTGGCCGAACGGCCCACCCGCCGAGCCGTCGACGAGCACACGCCAGACGCGGTCGGAGACGATGCAGCCCGAGAGTGGGAAATAGCCGGACGTCAACCCTTTCGCGACCGTGATCAGGTCGGGCTCGACTCCGAACAGCTCGCTGCCGAACCACCGGCCCAGGCGGCCGAACGCCGTGATCACCTCGTCGGCGATCAGCAACACGTCGTGGCGGCGCAGAACCGCCTGGATGCGTTCGAAGTACGTCGCGGGTGGGACGATTACGCCGCCCGCCCCCATCACGGGCTCGGCGATGAACGCAGCCACGGTTTCCGGTCCCTCGGCGACGATCAGGGCCTCGAGGTCGTCCGCGAGCTTCTGGGCAAAGGCTGCGTCGGTCATGCCCGGTTCCGCCTCCCACAGCCGGTGTGGAGCAGTCGTATGCCGGATCATCGGCAGCGGCAAGTCGAAGTCTGCGTGAAGGCCCGGCAGTCCGGTCAGCCCGGCCGACATGACGCTGACGCCGTGGTAGCCGCGGCTTCGCGCGATGATCTTCTTCTTCTCCGGCCGGCCGAGCACGTTGTTGTAGAACCAGACCAGCTTCACCTGGGTGTCGTTAGCGTCGGAGCCGGTGCAGCCGAAGAACACCTTCGACATCCCCGGAGGTGCCATCTCGACGAGGCGCTCGGCGAGCAGACCTGGCGTGTCCGTCCCCATCGAGGAGAACGCGTGGTAGTAGCCCAGCCGCTCGGCGTGAACGCGCATCGTCTCGGCGAGCTCGACTCTCCCGTAGCCGACGTTGACACACCAGAGGCCTGCCATCCCGTCGATGTAGCTCCGGCCGTGGATGTCCTGTACGCGCGCACCCCTGCCTGCCACGATCATGCTGGGCGATCCAACCTGCTCGTGCCGGCCGAGTTGGGTGAACGGGTGGAAGACGAAACGGCGGTCGGCTTCTTCGACGGTGGTCACAGCCGCTTCGATGCTCATCCGACGCCGCCGCCCAACGGTGTTCGACAGCCGCACACATGTGCGCAACGCGTCATGCCACAGGCTACTCCCGCTGTGCGCCCGCCGTCAAGACGCCACCCGACGACGAGCGGCGGCCGCTCAACCACGGTGGAGAACCACGGTCTTCAGCTCTGTCATCTCCTCGATCGCCGACCGCGGTCCTTCCTTGCCTACGCCGCTCCCTTTGAGACCGCCGTAGGGCATCGGGTCGGAGCGCCAGAGCGGCGACGAGTTGATCTGGATCGAGCCGCAGTCGACCTCGGTCGCGAAGCGCAAGGCACTGTCGATGTCCCTCGTGAACAGTCCGGCTCCGAGGCCATAGTCGCTGTCGTTGGCGACCGCGATCGCCTCGTCCAGGCCCGACACCGCCGTCAATGCGACCGCGGGCCCGAACAGCTCGCTGCGTGAGATCTCGAGCGCCGGATCGACGTTTCCGACGATGCTGGGCGCGACGACCGCACCCTCACGCTCACCTCCGGTGACGAGCGTTGCCCCCGCCGCCACCGCCGCCTTGATGGTCCGCTCGACACGGATCGCCTCCGCCTCCGAGATGACGGGGCCGAGCCCCGTCTTCTCGTCGAGCGGGTGGCCCGTGCGAAGCCCTTCGACGAGCGGTGTGAGCCGTTCGACGAATTCGCCGTAGACCTCGCGGGCGACGAGCACCCGCTGCACCGAAATGCACACCTGCCCGGCGTTGACGAACCCGCCTGTCGCCGTTGCGGCGGCTACCCGGTCGAGATCGGCGTCGGGGAGGACGATCAACGGGCAGTTCGCGCCGAGCTCCAGCGAGAGGCGCTTGACCCCCGCCACGCGCGTTATCTCCTCTCCCACGGCGGTCGAGCCCGTGAAGCTGATCTTCCGCACCCGCGGGTCGGCGCACAGAGCGCGCCCGAGCTCCGCCCCGGGTCCCGTCAGACACTGGATCGCGTTCTCCGGCAGCCCCGCCTCGAGCAGGATGCGCGTGAGGAGGAGTGCCGTCAGCGGCGTCTGTCGGGCGGGCTTCAGCACAACGGCATTGCCGGCTGCGAGCGCGGGTCCCAGCTTGTGGGCGACGAGCAACGCGGGATAGTTGAACGGCGCGATCGCGACGACGACGCCGCACGGCTGGCGCAATGTGAAGGCCAGCTTGCCGGCGCCGTTCGCGGCGGAGTCGACCGGCACCGTCTCGCCGTGCATGCGCGCGCCCTCCGACGCACTCGTGCGGAGGAGCGCAGGAATCCGCGCCGCCTCACCCCGCGCTTCGACGAGCGGTTTGCCGACCTCGAGCGCGATCGTACGCGCGAGCTCGCCGACTGCACCCTCCGTAGCGTCGGCGGCTCTCCGGAGGATCTCGGCACGGTCGTAGGCCGAGAGCGCGCGCATGGCGCGGGCGCCCTCCACCGCGGCGGTGACCGCCAGAGTGGCGTCCTTCGCGTCGGCGACCGGGACGATCCCGACGACCTCTCCGTCGTAGGGGCTCCGCACCTCCTCCTCGCGCGCCGCACCCCTCCATTCGCCCGCAACGTACATCGTCATGCGCGCACCTGTCCTCTCGGATGAGTCGTGGGTTGCCACGCACCGCCCGTGTGACCACAATGCCGTTCGTGAGCTGGACCTCCGCACGACTTCCACCCGGGCACGGGCTCGAGCGCGGAGCTCCCGTCTCGCTCACCCTCGACGGGCGGACGGCGACGGCCTACGAGGGCGAGACGATAGCGGCATTGCTGCTCGCCGAAGGTCACCTGGCGCTGCGGACGACGCCGGGGCGAGAGCCGCGCGGCGTCTATTGCGGCATGGGGGTGTGCTTCGACTGCCTCGTCGTCGTCGACGGCGTACCGAACACGCGCGCGTGCGTCACCTGGGTGCGCGAGGGCATGAACGTTGCGCGCCAGGACGGCTTCGCTCCCGTCGCCCACGATCAGTAGCGTGGCTCGACGAGTTGGACATAGTTGCCGTCGGGCTCCGCGAAGTAGGCGTAGCGCCATTCACCGGAGCCGACGTCGAGCGTCTGCGGCCCACCGTGCACCCGCACGCCCTCGCCCGCGAGCAGTGCCACGGCGGCGTCGATGTTGGCAACGCGGATGCCGAAGTCCATCGGCCCGAGGTGGCCCCAGGCGCCGCGGCAGTCATGTCCCGGCGGGTCCAGCACAACGGGCTCGATCGACCCTCCCTGCGCGGGCATCGGCATCGTCATGTGCTGCGCCGGCAAGTTCCCGGGCTCGTACCAAGGAGCTTCGTACCACGGCGCCATCGGGTCGAAGAACTCGACCGATTCGAACAGCAACTCGGTGAACCCGAGCCGGGCATAGAAGGCGCGCGTTCGTGCCATATCGGTGACACCGAAGGCAACGTGATTCACGCCCTCGGCGCGGGCAGGGCCGGGCAGCGAGCGCCACAGTCCCGTCCACTCGATCATCTCGAGCTTCGTCCCCCAGGGATCTGCGACGTAGGCGATGTCCAGACTGATCCCGGATGGGGGCACGTCCGCACTCATAGGCTTCATCAGCGATTCGCAGCCGGCGTCGACGAGCGCGTCATGCACCTCCTGCACGCCCCGGACGTGCAGACAGATCTCGCAGATGCCGACCTCGCCCCACGCCTGTCCCTCGGGAACGGGCGGCGGCCCGTCCCCGTCGAGCACCTGGACGAGCTTCACCCGGGCAGGGCCCACCGGAGTGGCACCGCTCGACTCCACCATCGCGACCCGCGCGCGTGGCATGCGGCCGGCTATCGACTCGAGGCCCGGCAGCTCACCCGTGTAGTCGAACAGCACGCGGTCGAAGCCCACGTGACGGCCGTAGAACTCGATTGCCGCGTCGATGTCACCCACGCCGACGCCGACGTGATCGACCCCCTGAAACGTGCTCATGCGGCCTCCACCGGCTCCCTCAGTAGGCCGGCTTCGACGAGGATCTCGTGCATGCGTTGCAGGCTGCCGACGTCGGTGACTGGCAGTCGTGGCGGGCGCACGGTCCCGCCCGGCTGACCGAGCATCTCCATCAGCGCCTTGAGTTGGCTCTGGTAGGCCCCGAACTGCCCGCCCCAACCGCCGGGGAGCCACAGCTTGGGGAAGAGATCATCGGTGCGGCGGGCGTGCTCGCGCGCAGCGGCCACGTCACCCCGCCAGACCGCCTCCCAGAAATCCGCGTCGGGGGCGCCCCACAACGAGCCACCGCCGATGAACCCGTCGCCACCGCGCTCGAGCAGGAACTCGAGGCCGGCGACGCCCATGAACGGGCCGAACACCCGCACACTCTCCACGACGCGCTTCGTCGTCTCGAAGAACTGATCGAGATTCGGAGTGCTGTCCTTGATCGCGACGACGTTGTCGATCGCGGCGATGCGCTCCGCGAGATCGGCATCGATGTCGACGCTCGTTCCATGAGGCCAGTTGTAGACCACGATGGGGCCCTGGACTCCGTCGGAGATATCCTGGAAGTAACGGACGGTCTCGTCGGGATAGGTCTTCGAGTAAGGCGGAGGCGTCGAGCCGATCCCGTCCGCACCGGCGGCGAGCGCGTGTCGACCGAGCTCGACCGCGTCCTTCGCCGTGAGCGACGTGCAGCCGATCACGACCGTCACCCGCCCCGCCACCTGGTCGATCGCGGTCTCGGCGACGAGGCGACGCTCCTCCTGCGCCTGAGAGAACCACTCCCCGCTCGTGCCGTTGATGAAGACGCCGTGCATCCCCTCGCCGACATACCAATCCAGGAGCGCCCGCAGCTTCTCGGTGTCGACCGCCGCGCCCTCCGCGGTGAACGGGGTCGGGCACGCCGGCCAGTAGCCCTTCCAATCGACGTCGTGTCTGTCCATCGTCGCCTCCTAGGTGATTGTCGGGTGCGCCGCGGCGCGATCGGGTGAGTACTCGGGTGGGATGGGGCCACGGCCCGTCGCCATGGCGTCGGCGAGCAGCCGAGCCATCGCCGGGCCGAGCGTGAAGCCGGTCGTCACCATCAGGCTGTGGTAACCCGGCACGCGGGCCGACTCGCCGACCATCGGCGCGAGATCGTTGGTGAAGGCCATCACGCCGGACCAGGTACGGACGATCCGGACGTCGGCGAGCATCGGCATCACCCGGACGGCAACCGCGATATTCCCCGCCGTGCTTTCCCAGGTCGTGGAGTAGCGCTGCGGCGAGAGCTCCGGCCGCGCCGGCCAGCCGCCGCCGATGATGAACGTTCCGTTCGCGGACTGCTTGAGCGTGAGCCGGCGCCCGATGTGCTGGATCATGGGGCCGAGAACCTGCTCTCGCGGCTCGGTGACGTTGAGGTGCAGGCCCTCGGCGCGAATCGGCGGCTCGAGCCCTACGAGCTCCGCCACCTCTCCCGCCCAGGCTCCCGCTGCGTTCACGATTCGGTGGGCGTGGACGCTCCCGGCGGCCGTTGTCACGACGAAACGGCTCGGGCCGCCTGCCGGGTCGATCTCGATACCCGTCACCTCGGCGTGCGTGCGGATGACTGCGCCCGCCCCGGCCGCGCGCAGCGCAAACAGCGGCGCTGCAAGGATCGGATTCGCGTGACCTTCCGAAGGACAGTAGGAGGCGCCGGTGAGATCGTCGGCGAGGTAGGGCGCAAAGTCGCGGAGCTCGCGCCCGGTGAGGACGTGTGTCTCGAGTCCGGCCTCTGCCTCGATCTCGTGCTTGTCGAGCAGCAGCTGCAACTCGTCCGGTGTCTCGGCAACCATCAGCCCTCCGGTCGTGTGGAAGTCGAGCGGGCCGTCGAGCTCGGTCTCGAGCTCCTTCCAGATCTCCGCCGCATCGACATGAAGCCGCACCTCTGTCTGCAGGCGATCGCGCACGTTGTCTGTCTCCCACGCGGTCAGCTGATGGAGCGCAATCTGGAAGTGAAAGCTGCCGGCGTTGGTCCCGGAGGCCTCTCGGTTGAGCTCGCCGCGCTCAACGAGCACCACTTCGACGCCGTGCCGGGCGAGGTAGTAGGCGAGCGCCGTCCCCGCGAGGCCGCCCCCCACGACCAGCACGTCCGTGCCGTCGGGGAGAGGGCCGGAAAGCTCTTTCGCCGAAAGCCAACCGCCTGCGGGCATCGATGTCGCAGGCTCGAGATCGAGGTCAGCCGGCACCGGTGAAGAACCCTCCGTCTGCGATGCTCGCATCGGCTACGGCCGCCATCGGCACCGGCCGCAGCGGCGCGCGCGGTGTGCCGACCGTGACGTCGGCGATGTGGCCGTTTTGGCGGCGGGCGATCATCGCCGCGACCTGGCGCTGACAGTTGCGGCCCTGGCACAAACCCATGCCGGCGCGGGTGAGGCTCTTGACGAGGTTCACGTCACACGTCGCCTCGACGGCCTGGCCGACGACGTGGGCCGTCACCTCCTCGCAGCGGCAGACGATCGTGTCCGGTGCGGCGAGCTCGTACACCCCCGCACCGACCCCGTGCAACGGGGCCAGCGCCCGGCGGAACGCGTCCTTGCGGCGCAGGCGCTCGCGTATCGGAGCCGCTCGCACGAGTGCACCTTCGTTGGAGACCGCGCCAAGGTCGACGAGGGCGCCGAGAGCGGCAAGCCTCCCCTCGTCGACGGCGACGTACGAGCCGGCCACTCCCGTCCCGTCGCCGGCAGCCGAGATGCCGTCGACGGTCGTACGCATCCATTCGTCACGAACGGCGACGGGCCCACCGAGGTCCTCGTCGTAGGTGAAATCGCAACCGGCGAGCCGCAGGAACTCAACCGACGGGACGAACCCGTACCCGACACAGAGTGCGTCCGCGGCGATGGTCTCTTCGGTTCCCGCTACCGGCCGCCAAGCGGCATCCACGGCCGAGTGGACGACCTGCTCGACGCGACCGTCGCCCTCGGCCCGCACGGCAATACGCCGGAAGCGGAGAGGCACCCTCTCGCGCAGCAGCCGGGTGCGGTAACCGAGCGCATCGCGGAGCAGCCCAACGTTGCCTCGGGCTGCCCGCAAGAGCCGCAAGACATCGCCCGGTCTCGGGGCCGGGCCCGCCTCGAGCACGAGCGTCACGTTCGCCCCGTAGCCGCGAAGCTGCGCGGGGAACGCGAGGGTGAGCGGTCCACTGCCGGCGAAGACGATGGCGCGCCCGGGCAGCATCCGCTGGGTCTTGACGAGCGACTGGGCGCCTCCCGCGGTGATCACGCCCGGAAGCGTCCAGCCGGGAAAGACGACCGGGCGGTCGTGCGCACCGGCGGCGACCACGAGCCGCCGCGCCTCCACCTCGCGCGCGTGATCGCCTTCGGTTACGAGCACCACGCTCGAGCCGCGGATTGAGACGGCGCTCGTGCGGAGAAGGAGCTCCGCGCTGGAGCGCTCCACCTCCTCGATCAGCGCCCGGCCGCGGACGAAGTCCCTCCCGAGGTCGTCCGGGCTCGTGATCCGGAAACCGACGCCCGGCTGCTTGAAGATCTGGCCGCCCGGGGTCGGCCGCTCGTCGACGATCGCAACGGACAGACCTCCGTTCGCCGCCTCAATCCCGGCCGCGAGGCCCGCCGGGCCACCGCCGATCACGAGGACGTCGTAGGGCTTGTGGCTCATCTCAGACCGAGGCTCTGGTTCGTTGCGGGGATCCGTGGCCGGCGGCAGGGCCGCCGGCCACATCCGTGACACGTACTACTTGCAGGGCGGCATCGCCGGCAGCGGAGCGCCGATCGTCGCCTTGTAGGCCGCACCCATCGCACCGCTCTTCTGCGTCTTACAGAGGAACTTGTTGAGGTCGGCCGCGAGCGTCAGGTTGCCCTTCTGCACGCCGTACGAGCCGTACTCGACGTGGAGCGGCTTCGGGAACGGCACCTCCTTGAGCTTGTTGCCGTTCGACTTGTTGAACTGCGCGAGGAGGTAGTTCTCGACCACGATGCCGTTGGCGCGGCCTGTCGCCACCTCGAGGAACGCAGCGTTCTGATCGGGGAACGACGATGATGTCGCGTCCGGGAACGTCTTCTGGACGAGTTGTTCCGCGGTCGAGCCCTGGAGCGACGTGATCGTCTTGTCGGAGGTGTTCCAGGCAGCGATCGTCGCCGGGGTCGTGTCGCTCGTGGCCGCAGCCAGGATCTGGGCGTAGGGCACGTATGGGCGGCTGAAGCTGATCGACTTCCTCCGCTCGGGCGTTGCCGAGAGCCCGACCGAGACCATGTCGAACTTCTTCGCGACGAGACCGGGGATGAGCCCGTTGAAGTCGAGGTTCTTGATGTCGAGCTTGACGCCCCACTGCTTTGCGAGCGCCTTCAGGAGCACGACGTCGTACCCCGCCGGCTTGCCCTGCGCATTCAGGTACATCTGCGGCTTGAACTGAAGCGTCATGCCGACCGTGAGCGTGCCCGCCTTCATCAGGCCGTGCGGGTTCGCCTTGCTCCCGGCCGACGCGCTGGCGGTGACGGCGATCGCTGTCAGCACTACGCCGACGAGAATCGACGCCCGACCGAACCATGTTCGTGCAGTCACTTCCTGCCCTCCTTGCGTTGTGGCCGTGAGGCCGTGTGGTGTGGCCATAGGGCCGTGGAAATCCGTCCTGCTCCCTGTATGACGTCGGTCGAGGCCATTGGTTACGCCTCTGCCGCCGCGCCGCTGTAGTCGCGCACGATTCGTTCCACCCGCCGCCGCCGCCGGCCGTGGATCATGCGCGCAATCCGTCCCTTGGGCGGCGTCGAGAGCGACTTCTCGATCGTCCGGAACACGAAGTCGATCGCGAAGGCGGCAATCACGTAGAGGAACGCCGCCCCCGTGTACAAGACGAACGGCTGGAACGTGATCGAGTTGATGTTCTGGGTCACCCGGACGACCTCGACCAGGCCGATGACGGTGAACACCGAGGTGTCCTTGACCATCCCGATGAACATGCTGCCGATGTTCGGAACCGCGATCTTGGTCGCCTGCGGCAGGGTGATCTGTCACGAACACGCGCAGAGGCGTCATACCGAGCGCGAGTCCCGCCTCTCGCTGGCCGCGCGGGATCGCCTCGAGCGCCGAGCGGTAGATCTCGGCGATGAAGGCGCCGTAGAGCGCGACGAGTGCGATCACGGCCGCCTGGAAGACCGTGAAGCTGATCCCGAGCACGAGCGACCAGCCGAAGTAGACCCAGATCACGCTGACGAGAGCCGGCACGCCGCGAAAGACGTTGATGTAGCCGACCGCCAGCCAGGAGATCGGGCCCTTGCTCATTCGCGCGGCAGCGAGGACGATCCCGACGATGACGGAGAGCAACATCGCCACGATCGAGACCTCCAGCGCGACCTTGAGACCGTGGAGGAAGTCGGCGCGGTAGTCCCAGAGCAGTGACCATTGGTACGTCGCCAGCATCAGAGCACCGCCGCCAGGAACTGCTTCGTGCGTGGGTTCGAGCAGGTGTCGAAGAAGCCACGACGGCCCGACTCGACGATCAGCCCCTCGTCCATGAAGACGTTGAAGTCGCCGATCTCACGGGCGAAGTTGATCTCGTGCGTGACGATCACCATCGTCATCCCGGACTCGGCGAGCTGACGCATGACGGCGAGCACCTCGCCGACCAGCTCGGGGTCGAGCGCCGAGGTCGGCTCGTCGAACAGCATCACCTTCGGATCGAGGCTCAGCGCGCGGGCTATCGCGACCCGCTGCGCCTGGCCTCCGGAGAGCTGGGCGGGGTAGTGCGCCGCCCAGTCGAGGAGGCCGACCTGCTGGAGCGCGCGCGCGGCCGCCGACTCGGCCTCGGCACGCGCCGAGTCTGCTTCGCGGAACGAAGCGGGCGGGCGATGTTGTCGAGGGCGGTGAGGTGGGGGAAGAGGTTGAACTGCTGGAACACCATGCCGACGTGGCGACGGAGCTGGAGCGGACCGCCGCGCTTCTCGTTGGCGCCCAACCCCGGTCCGTACTCGACCCCGAGGACGCGCACGGAGCCTTCGCTCGGCTCTTCGAGCAGGTTGATCGTCCGCAGCAACGTCGACTTGCCCGACCCGGAAGGGCCGAAGATGACGACGTGCTCTCCGGCGTGGACGGTGAGGTCGACACCGTGGAGCACCTCCTTGGGGCCGTACGACTTCTTGATCCCCCGCAACTCGACGACGGCCGAGCCGTCCGGCCGGTTCGAATGCACCGCCAGCGGAGCGTTGCCAGTCACGGTGCGACCAGTGGTGTCTGGGGCGAGTGTTCGCATAGCGGCTGGAATGTGCGCATCGTGAACCCCGCCGATGCCGGTGTCAAGCGGCCGCCGCGAACGCCTGGGATATCGCCCCCGAGCGCGCGCCGGGAACGGCCTCGCGACCGACTTCCGGAGTACGGCGTCGTCTGCGGGCGCCCCTGAGCGGTCACGCAAGCCACCCGCCGTCCACGACGAGAACATGCCCCGTCACGTAGGACGACTCGGCCGACGAGAGGAAGGCGACGGCCGCCGCGATCTCGTCCGGCCGCCCGAGACGTCCGAGCGGCACTCGCGTATCCCCCAGCACGGCAAGGTCGACGGACGACGCGAGTCCGCGCGTGAGATCGGTCTCGACGGTTCCGGGCGCGACTGCGTTGACACGCAGGCCGCTCGCGGCCACCTCGCGCGCAGCAGCCTGGGTGAGAATCCGCACCGCTCCCTTGGACGCGTCGTAGACGGTCATCGGGCCGGTGGAGGCGGTGAAGCCGGACGTGGAGCAGATGGTGACGATACTGCCTCGCCCACGGGGGGTCATCGCGCGTACCGCCGCCTGCACGACGAAGAACACGCCGCGGACGTTGACGGCCATGAGCCGGTCGTACTCCGCCGGCTCGACCTCGGCAAGTGGGCGCGCAAACGCGATCCCCGCGCTCGCGACAACCGTACCCAGAGGCGTCTCGGCGTCCGCCGCGGCGACGACCTCGCGCACGCGCTCGACATCGGTGACGTCGAGCGTGACCGAGCGTGCGGTGCCGCCGGCTCCGCGCAGCTCATCCACGCATCGAGCGGCCGCTTCGCCGTCGAGGTCGGCGACGACGACGTCGTCCCCACGGGCCGCGAGCGCTTGGGCGATCGCCCGGCCGATTCCCTTCGCGCCGCCGGCGACGAGGGCGCCCCGGGGCAGCTCAGCGGATGTACGTAGCACCGTTGACATCTATCGTCGCACCGCTCAGATGCCTGCAACGGCCGGACGAGAGGAACGCGATCAGGTCGGCAACCTCCTCGGGGGGAACCATCTCGCCCATTGCGAGCGCTGCGTTGACGGCCTCGATGCCACCGCGGGCGACGGCAGAGATCTCGGACATCGGCGTCTGGACGATCCCCGGCGCGACGACGTAGGCGAGGATCCCGTCCTTCGCGTGGTTGCGCGCGATCGTCTGAGCCACGTTCCGGACAGCGGCCTTCGACGCCGCGTAGGCAGAGAGCCTCGCGATGGCCGAGCCCCGTTCAGCGGCCCAGCTCGAGAGCGCGATGATGGTGCCGCCGTCGGCGTCGAGGAAGTGGCGCACAGCCTCGCGCATGAGACTGACCGGCTCGAGCAGGTTGACACGCAGCGTCGCCTCCCAGTTCTCGTCCCACACGTCGTCGGTGCCGTCGAACGGCGTTTCGAGAAGCGCAGCGGCGTTGACCACGACGACGTCGATCCGGCCACGCCAGGCGAGCGCCTCGGCGAAGAGGGCGCGGGCCGCCCCTGGTGTCGCGAGATCTGCCTGGACGACCAGGCGTCCGCTCGGCGGGAAACGAAGCGACGGCTTCCTCGGCGCCCTCGCGGTTCCGACCGTAGTGGGCGACGACAGCGGCGCCGCGGTTGCCGAGCGCCACCGCCGTGACGGACCCGATGCCGCCGGATGCCCCCGTCAGGAGGACAATCCTGCCGTCGAGCTCGCCCTCGGCCCTCACAGGCTCGCCGCCGCCTCGCTGAGCTCTGTGTAGACGTCTGGAGCCTCGCCGTTCTCGAGCGAGACATCGACGATGATCTCGTCGACCCCGACGGCTGCAAGTTCCCGGATCCGGGAAGCCAGCTCGTTACTGCGACCGGCAGACTCGACGATCCGGAGCACGACCTGGAGGGAGGCGGGGTCGCGCTCGGCCTCGACGGCTGCGGCCCTCATGACGTCGATCGGCCCGACGAGATCCTCCGGGGCGAGCGCGGGCAGCGCTTGCTGTGCGAGCCAGCCGTCACCGACGCGTCCGGCGCGACGGAGGGCAACGCGCGAGTGGCCGCCGATCAGGAAGGGAATCCCGCGCGCGGGCGACGGACGGCAGAGTACCCCGGGAGGCAACTCGTACAGCTCGGACTGCGACGCGTCGGGAGTCCCCGTCCAGCAGGCCCGGGCGATCGCGATCCACTCCTCGAGACGGCGGCCTCGGCCTGCGAAGGGAACGTTAAGGGCGGCGAACTCCTCCTCGAGCCAGCCGGCGCCCACGCCGAGACGCAGCCGCCCGCCGCTCGCAACATCGATCGATGCCGCCTGCTTGGCGAAGACGACAGGCTGCCGCAGCGGCAGGACGAGGACGGCTGTCCCGATCGTGGCCCAATCGGTCGCCTGCGCGATCAGTGCCAGAGCGATCAGGGCATCGAAGTACGGCGTGTCCGTGGGCCAGGTGGCGCGTCCGTCGGCGGCAAACGGGTATCGCGACTCGATCGCCGCCGGGAGCACGATGTGATCGCTGACCCAGAGCGACTCGAAGCCCGCGAACTCCAGCTCCGCCGCCATCATCCCGATACCCAGCCGTTCGGGGAGCGGCCCGCTGTTCGGCACTTTGGCCCCGATTCTCATCGTCATCGACTCTCCGCTTTCTGGGCTGGGCGGCGGCACGGCGACCGTCGAGTCGTGACCCTGCCGGACGCCCCCACCGGTGGCCCCGTCGACTCAATCACACGCCCGTTCTGTGCGTCAAGCGTGCAGAAGTCCGCCATGCGCACAGACGGGCGGAGTCCGCTGTCCACCGTTGACCGCGGCAGGCGCACGACGTATGGTTCGTCCTGAGCACGTCGGTGCGCTTTCCGAACACTCTCACTATGACCCGTCCGCCCGTGGAGATCGTCCCGCTTCAGGAGGCGATCGCCGCGATCGTCCGCGACGGAGACACCGTTGCGCTCGAGGGGTTTACGCATCTGATCCCATTCGCGGCGGGCCACGAGATCATTCGCCACGAGCGCCGCGACCTCACACTCGTGCGGATGACCCCCGACATCGTCTACGACCAGATGATCGGCATGGGATGCGCGCGGCGACTGGTGTTCTCCTGGGGCGGGAACCCCGGGGTCGGTAGCCTGCACCGCTTTCGTGATGCAGTCGAGAACGGATGGCCCAACCGGCTCGAGCTCGAGGAGCACAGTCACGCCGGGATGGCAAACCGGTATGCGGCCGGAGCTTCGGGGCTCCCGTTCGCCGTTCTCCGCGGGTACCTCGGTAGCGACCTGGTGGCGCATACCTCCTCGATCAAGGAGATCACCTGCCCGTTCACCGGCGAGGTGCTGAGTGCAGTCAGCGCGCTTGAGCTCGATGTCGCGGTGATCCACGCGCAGCAGGCGGACAGGGCCGGCAACGTGCAACTGTGGGGCATCGTCGGCGTGCAGAAGGAGGCCGTGCTCTGCGCGCAGCGCGTCCTCGTCACCGTCGAGGAGATCGTCGACACCCTCGATCCGCGGCCCGGCGCGATTGTCCTGCCGCACTGGACGATCGACTACGTTTCGGAGATCCGGAACGGTGCGCACCCGTCCTACACGCACGGCTATTCGCAGCGGGACAACGACTTCTACGTCGCCTGGGACGCGGTCAGCCGCGACCGCGACGGTTTCAGGCGCTGGATGGAGGACAATGTCCTCCAGAACTGAACCGCAGCCCGTGGCAGCCGCGACGTGGACGGCGGCAGAGATGATGACGATCGCCGCCGCGCGTGCGCTCCCTGACGGGGCCACGTGCCTGGTCGGCATCGGCTTGCCCAGCACGGCGGCGAATCTCGCGCGGCGGGTGCACGCACCCGGGCTCGTGCTCGTCTACGAGTCGGGCACGATCGGCGCCAAGCCGCCGTACCTGCCACTCTCGATCGGTGACGGCATTCTGGCCGAGACCGCCGATACCGTCGTGGGTCTTGTCGAGATCTTCAACTACTGGCTGCAACCAGGTCGCATCGACGTCGGGTTCCTGGGTGCCGCGCAGGTCGACCGCTTCGCCAACATCAACACGACCGTGATCGGCCGGACGTACGCATCGCCGGACGTCCGGCTCCCCGGCGCGGGCGGGGCGCCCGAGATTGCAGCATCGTGTGCCGAGGTGATCATCGTCACCCGCCAGACACGCGATCGGTTCGTGGAACGTCTCGACTTCATCACGTCGCTCGGCCACGGGGCGGGCGGTGACGAGCGCGAGCGTCGAGGTCTGAGGGGCGGCGGGCCGACGGCCGTGATCACCGACCTGGGGATACTCGTGCCGGATCCGGTCACCCGTGAGCTCGTGCTTACGGGCGTGCACCCCGGTGTAACGACCGGCGAGGCGCAGGCAGCGACCGGATGGGAGCTTCGTGTGGCTCCGGCCGTCGTGACGACGTCGCCGCCGACAGACGAGGAGCTTCGGGTGCTGCGCGGGCTCGAGAGCGAGAGCCCGGGGGCGCGGCGATGAGCCGGGCTGCGGTTGGGTTGGCCGATCGCGAGACGGATTTCGTGCAGTCGCTGCAGCGGGGTCTGGCCGTGATCCGCGCCTTCGACGCCGACAATCCGACGTTGACGCTCAGCGACGTGGCCCGCTCGACCGGTCTCCCCCGCGCCGCCGCGCGCCGCTTCCTGCTCACGCTCGTCGATCTCGGCTATATCCGCGTCGACGGCCGCCAGTTCCGGCTCAGCCCCCAGGTGCTCGAGCTCGGCCGCGCGTACCTCTCCAGCCTGCGGCTGCCGGAGATCGCGTTGCCGCATCTGCGAGACGCGACCGGCGACCTGCGCGAATCATCGTCACTCGCCGTCCTCGACGGCACCGACATCGTCTACGTCGCCCACGCCCCCGCCAAACGCATCCTCTCGATCTCGATCACGATCGGCACCCGCGACGTCGCCTTCGCCACCTCCCTCGGGCGCGTCCTCCTCGCCGGTCAGAGCGACGACTGGCTCGACGACTACCTCGACACCGTCGAGCTGCCCCCGATCACCCCGCGCACGATCAACACCCCCGAGAAGCTCCGCGCCGAGCTCCACCGCATCCGCCGCCAAGGCTGGGCCCTCGTCGACCAGGAGCTCGAAGACGGCCTCCGCGCGATCGCCGCACCGATCCACGACGAACACGGCAACGTCATCGCCGCAGCCAACCTCGCCGTCCACGCCAGCCGCTGGAGCAACGACGCCATCCGCACCACCCTCCTCCCCCGCCTCCTCCAAGCCACCACCGCCATCGAGCAGGCCGCGAAGACGATCTCGGCACCACGAGCCGTCGCTGCGAGCGTGACGGCGGCACCGGCGGCGGGAAGCCGGGCTGCGGTTGGGTTGGCCGATCGCGAGACGGATTTCGTGCAGTCGCTGCAGCGGGGTCTGGCCGTGATCCGCGCCTTCGACGCCGACAATCCGACGTTGACGCTCAGCGACGTGGCCCGCTCGACCGGTCTCCCCCGCGCCGCCGCGCGCCGCTTCCTGCTCACGCTCGTCGATCTCGGCTATATCCGCGTCGACGGCCGCCAGTTCCGGCTCAGCCCCCAGGTGCTCGAGCTCGGCCGTCCGTACCTCTCCAGCCTCACCCTGCCGGAGATCGCGTTGCCGCATCTGCGAGACGCGACCGGCGACCTGCGCGAATCATCGTCACTCGCCGTCCTCGACGGCACCGACATCGTCTACGTCGCCCACGCCCCCGCCAAACGCATCCTCTCGATCTCGATCACGATCGGCACCCGCGACGTCGCCTTCGCCACCTCCCTCGGGCGCGTCCTCCTCGCCGGTCAGAGCGACGACTGGCTCGACGACTACCTCGACACCGTCGAGCTGCCCCCGATCACCCCGCGCACGATCAACACCCCCGAGAAGCTCCGCGCCGAGCTCCACCGCATCCGCCGCCAAGGCTGGGCCCTCGTCGACCAGGAGCTCGAAGACGGCCTCCGCGCGATCGCCGCACCGATCCACGACGAACACGGCAACGTCATCGCCGCAGCCAACCTCGCCGTCCACGCCAGCCGCTGGAGCAACGACGCCATCCGCACCACCCTCCTCCCCCGCCTCCTCCAAGCCACCACCGCCATCGACCGCGACTCCAACGCCTCTACACCCCACCCCGCGTCCAACGCGCGTCGGGCCCCGCGACGGGTGCCCGGTAGCAGCTCCGACCCACGGTGAAGGTGCTCAGCGGCGGCCGATCGGATGCATCGTCGCACGGTGGAAGTCGGCCATGCCGGCAGCCTCGAGCAGGAGCGCGCTGATGCGCCAGCCGCCCTTGGTGCGGACGAAGCGGTGGCGGTACCGGCCCCAGAGCTCGCCGTCCGGCGAGCCGTCGACGTAGCGGTGCCAGGCGTAGAGGTAGGTCACGGAATGGGCGCGGTCGGGCCCGTCGAAGGTGATCTGGATGTTCGAGACATGGTGGCTCGTCGCAGCGAAGGTCTGCTCGAGCCCGACTGCGATCGTCGCCGCGATCGCGGCGGAGCCGGAGATCGTGGCCGACTCCGGGCCGTAGTCCACCGTCGCGTCGGCCGTGAACAGCGCCGCGACCGCCTCCGGCTCGTTGTTGTCGAAACGGAGGCAATACTCGTGGATGAGGCCTGTGATCGCGTGCCGGTCGGCGAGCTCGTGCAGGGTGTCCGAGGAGTCCATCGCGAGCGCCTAGGCGTCGACGGGTCTGTCCTCGGTCACGGCCGCGTGGCCGTGCCGCCTGAGCAGGTCGGCGATCGCATCCTCCGCGAACCGCAGGCCGTCGTGCATCCCGAGCCGATAGGGTGCGGTGCCCTTGGCGTCGTTGAACTCGATCTCTTCGGTGACGCGTGCGAGCAAGGCCCTCAGCCCGGCCACGAGGTCGACGCCGGCATCGACGACCTTTCGGTCCTGTGATGCCGCGAGCGAGTTCCCGGGAGGCTCGATCACGTCACGCTCTCGCGATACGCGATCGCCAGCTCCTCGAGCGCGGCCGGGTCGAAGCCGACGATGTGACGGTCGCGCCAGAAGAGCTGGGGCACGACCAGCTCGGCCGTGCGGGCCGCGAGCTCGTCGCGAGCCGTCTCGCTGCCCCGGATGTTGCGATCGTCGAACGGGATCTCATGGTCGGAGAGAAACTCCCTCACGCGGCAGCACTCCTGTCAAGTGGGCGTACGCGCCTCCGTGTTGAGCGTGTAGAGCACTACTGCAGAGCCCATCAGACTCCTCCCCGACCCGCGGTCGCCGGTCGTCACCCGGACGCTACCAGGGACCGCCCGCCGGTTCCCGGCAGCCGTCCTGCCTGCACAGACAGCAGAATCAGCCCTCTCGAGGAAGGAGCGAGCCCGGATGACGTTCACCGTTGACGCCGTCGATGCGCATGCCGAGGGCCAGCACGGCCGAGTCGTGGTCGGAGGAGTCGGCAGGTTGGCGGCACCCGGCGCGACGATGTTCGAGAAGATGAAGTACTTCGAACAGGAGGCCGACTGGTTTCGCCTCCTGATGCTGCGCGAGCCCCGGGGATACCCCCGTTCGTGCGTCAACGTGCTTCTCCCGCCGACCGACCCGCGCGCCGACGCGGGGTTCGTGATCATGGAGCAGTCGGCCTTGTACGCGACGATGTCGGGCACGAACCTCATGGTCGTGACGACGGTGCTTCTGGAGACCGGTCTCTTACACCGAGCCGAGCCCGTGACAACGCTCCTGCTCGAAGTGCCGGCCGGCCTGATCGAGGTGCGCGCGCGGTGCGAAGGAGGGCGCGTCACACTCGTCGAGTTCGAGAACGTGCCGTCGTTCGCGACTGCGATCGACGTCCCGATCGAGGTTCCCGGTTTCGGCACGCTACCGGTCAGCGTTGCCTGGGGCGGCATGGCGTGTGCCGTTGTCGATGCCGACGCGCTCGGTGTCGAACTGGTGCCCGATCAGGCACGCAACGTGGGAGAGGCGATGGTGGCGGTCTGCGGAGCTGCACGCGAGCAGATCGGCTTCCGGCACCCGCTCGACGACGAGTTGGCGGAGATCGAGGCCACGGTCGTGATGGGACAGCCGCACGTGGAGGGCCACCACGCCCGCCAGACGTGCGGGGTTCCCACCGGGCAGCTGGACACGTCGCCGAGCGGCACCGGCACGTCTGCGGGGATGGCCGTGTTGCATGCGCGCGGCAGGCTCGGAGTGGGACAAGCGTTCCTGACCGAAGGCCTCCTGGGTGGGGTCTTCCATTGCGGGATCGCTCGGGAGATCCGCGTTGGAGAACTGCGGGCGATCGTGCCGCGGATCGGAGGGCGGGCCTGGATCACCGGGTACGCGAAATACGTACTCCAGGACGACGACCCGTTCCCGACGGGATTCGTCATGGGCGACATCTGGCCGGCCGCCACTGCGGGGTCGACCGCGGAGCGCCTGGCAGCGGCACGAAGACGCCGCTCGGTGTGAGCCCGCTGCCTCCGACGGGCACGCATCCCGTCGTTCGCGGCCGCGCTAGGTTTTGCAGATGCTCGAGCTACGCCCGAACTGCGAGTGCTGCGACCGCGACCTGCCGCCCGACAGCGAGCTCGCCCGTATCTGCACGTACGAGTGCACGTTCTGTGCCGACTGCGCCGAGAACCGTCTCGGCGGAAGGTGCCCCAACTGCGGCGGTGACTTCACGCGTCGCCCGATCCGGCCGCCGGCGATGCTCGCAAAGCACCCCGCCTCGACGCAGCGAGTCACGAAGGCGCACGCAGCTTGCTCGCCGGCTGTCTAGCGAGCTCAGCCCATGAAGCGCACGATCGCGTCGGCCGTCGCGTCGAAGTCGTCCCAGAGGACGCTGTGGCCGCCCGGAACGATGACCTGGGTGATGTGGCCGTTTCGCGGAGCCGCGACCTGGATCCACGACCGCTCGCCGCAGACGACGAGCGTCGGGCACGTCGGCCACGGCGGCGTGGGCTCGGCCATCTCGCTCCACGCCACGATCACCGCAGCCGGTGCATACCGCCAGCGCCAGCGGCCGTCGGGGCCTTCGGCGAGGTGCTCACGCGCTTCCTCCTCGAGCACCTCCCGCGGCGTCGTGAACAGCGAGCCGTCGGCGAGCCGCGCCTCGACGGCCTCCTCGGGGCTGCCGAACGAGACGTCGGCGCGGGTCAGGTCGGCGCGCTCGCCGGCGACCGCGGGCTCGATGTGCATGGCGGGGTCGAGCAGCACCGCGCGCTCCACCCGATCGGGGTGCCGGGCCGCGAGCTCGGCGACCAGCTTGCCACCGAAGCTGTGGCCCACCCAGGTCGCGCCCGAGATGGCGAGCGCGTCCGCCGTCTCCACGATGTCTCCGACGTGCTGCTCGACGCTCCAGGGCGGTTCCCAGCCCGACCCGCCGTGGCCGCGGTAGTCGACACCGATGACGCGATACGACGCCAGGTGCTGCTCTGCGAGCCGGCGAAAGCGGCGGCCGTGCCCGGTGACACCGTGGAGACAGACGATGGGCGCGCCCGCCGGGTCTCCCCACTCCGTCGTGCTCAGGCGCATGCGAGCACCAGCTTCCCGAACTGGTTCCCGGACTCCAACGCCTCGAGCGCCGTCGCCGCTTCTGCGAGCGGGGCCACCGAGTCGACGACCGGTCGCCAGGACCCGGTCTCGAGAGCGTCGAGAAGCCCCGCGAAATCGGCCGGGCTGCCCATCATCGTCCCGAGCAGGGACAGCTGGCCGAAGTAGAACGGCCGCACTGCCAGCGTCGCCTCGGTGCCTCCGGTGGCGCCGAACACCACGATCCGCCCACCCGGGCGTAGGCAGTCGACCGATTGGGCCCAGGTCGACCCGACCGAGTCGATCACGAGATCGGCACCTCCGAGCTCCTTCACGGCGGCAACCCAGTCCTCCGAGGCGTAGTTCACGCCGCCCTCGGCTCCAAGGGCTTGCGCGCGCTCGATCTTGGCGTCCGACGACGAGCTGACGAGCACCCGGGCACCGGCCTGCGCCGCGAGCTGGACGGCGAACGTGGAGACACCGCTGCCCGCACCGAGCACGAGCACCGTTTCGCCGGTGCGCAGCCGGCCGCGGGAGAAGAGAGCGCGGTACGCCGTCAACCCCGCCAACGGCAGCGCCGCCGCCTCTTCCCAGGAGAGTCGTGCCGGCTTCGGGAAGATGTTGACCTCGGGCACCGCTACGAGCTCCGCGTAGGTGCCGTCACGAGGGCCGCCGAGGATCTGGAAGTCGGGGCCGAATGCCTCTTCCCGTTCGCCCCAGTCGAGGGCCGGATAGATCATCACCTCTTCTCCCGTATCACGACGCACGCCGGCGCCGTCCGAGCCCGGAACGAGCGGCAGCGGAAACGGGTACGTACCCCGGCTGACGAGCAGGTCGCGTCGGTTCAGCCCCGCCGCGCGCAGCTCGACGATCACCTCGCCGGGCCCCGGCTCCGGATCCGGCACCGTCTCGTGGCGGAGCGCGCCGCCCTCGTGCACCCGGATCGCAAGCATCAGCGCAACGCCGCCCAGGGCTCGTCGCCGGCGACGTCCTCGACGCCGTAGCCGTCCTCGCCCACGGCCGGCGAGAGGATCGCCAGGATCCTAGCCGCGGTCTCACCGTCGTTGAACGTCGCGTGAACGGCAGAGGCGGGGATCACGACCGAATCGCCGGCCGAGAGCACACGCCGCTCCTGCTCGAGCCACTGCTCGATCGTGCCCTCGATCACGTAGATGACCTCCTCCTGGCCCGGATGACGGTGAAAGTCGTGGCACTTGCCCGGCAGGAAGGTCGCCTCGATCGCCACGATCCCCGCAAGGCCGTCGCGGGGGCCGCTGACCTGGGCGAACACCCCCCAGTCGTGCTGCTCACGGGTGAGCGACTCCCCCGGCTTGAATGCTCCAGGCACCTAGTCTCCTTTCACGGGTATCGACTTGAACCGCCGCATGTTCTCGGTCATGGCAACCTCCGTCGGGAGCCGCTCCATAGACGACGCGCCGAAGAAGCCGACGACCCCTTCCGTGTGCGCGAGGATGTAGGCGGCATCGTCGGGCTCTGCGATCGGGCCGCCGTGGCACAGCACGATCACGTCGCGGTTGACCCGCTTCGCCGCGTCGTGCATCCCCTGGATCAGCGGCACGCAGTCGGCGAGCGTCTTCGCGGTGTCGGCTCCGATCGAGCCCCCCGTCGTCAGGCCCATGTGCGGCACGAGGACGTCGGCCCCGGCCGCGGCCATCGCCGTCGCGTCGTCGTCGCTGAACACGTACGGCGCGGTGAGCAGGTCGAGCTCGTGGGCGATCCGGATTGCGTCCACCTCGAGGCCGTAGCCCATGCCGGTCTCCTCGAGATTGGCCCGGAAGGTGCCGTCGATCAGGCCGACGGTGGGAAAGTTCTGGATCCCGCTGAAGCCCATGCGCTTCAGCTCGGCGATGAAGACGGGCATCAGACGGAAGGGGTCGGTGCCGCAGACGCCTGCCAGCACCGGGGTTTCCTTCACGATCGGGAGCACCTCGCGGGCCATGTCGACGACGATCTCGTTCGCGTCGCCGTACGGCATCAGCCCCGCGAGCGAGCCGCGCCCGCCCATCCGGTACCGGCCCGAGTTGTAGATGATGATCAGGTCGGCGCCGCCGGCCTCCGCCAATTTCGCAGACAGGCCGGTGCCTGCACCTGCACCGATGATCGGGCTGCCGGCCGCAATCTGCCCGCGGAGTCGCGCGAGCGCCTCTGCCCTCGTCACGACGCTGCCTCGATCAGCTCGTGCAGCCGATTCGCCATCGCCAGAGCGAAGGCCGGGTCGTTGACGTCGGTGTCGATCTCGTGCACCTCGACCTTCGACGTGTCGACCGTTCCGCGGATCGTGTCGAAGAGCGCGGCGTCCGCCTCCGGGTCGTGGAAGACCTGCCCCTCGGTCGCGATCGCCGACACGCCCCCCAGCGGCACGAACAGCACGGTCGGCCCGACCGCGGCATTCAGCTTCTCGGCGATGATCCGACCGATCTCGCGGCACTCGTCGGGCGTCGTCCGCATCAGCGTGATCGTAGGGTTGTGCACGTACAGGTTCCGGTCGCGATACCGCTCCGGCACGGTGTCGAGCGGGCCGAAGTTGACCATGTCGAGCGCGCCGAGCGAGACGACCTGCGGGATTCCCTGCTTGCCCGCCGACTCGAGCCGGTCCGGCACTGCGACGAGTACTCCGCCCGCAACCAGGTCGCAGAACTCGGTCGTCGTCACGTCGAGCGACCCGGCGATGAACCCTGCCTTGATCAGCTCCTCCATCGAGCCCCCGCCGGCACCGGTCTGGTGGAAGACGAGCACCTCGTAGCCGAGCTCCTCGAGCCGCCCCCGCGCCGTCGTCACCGCGGCCGTCGTGACCCCGAACATCGATGCCGTGATCAGCGGCTTCTCCTTGCCGACCGGCGGCACCGATGCGGCGGCCATCCCCGCCAGGGCACCGGCGGCGTTCGTGAGGATCTGGGCCGAGATCCGGTTGATCCCCGCGATGTCGACGACGGAGTACATCATCGTCACGTCGACCGAGCCGACGTACGGGCTCGTGTCGCCGGAGGCGACAGTCGAGACCATCAGCTTCGGCACCCCGATCGGCAGCTGCCGCATCGCATACGTGGCGAGCGACGAGCCGCCCGAGCCGCCGAGGCCGCCGATCGCGTCGAGCCTCCCCTCGGCATGCAGGCGTTTGACGACCTCGGCCGCGCCCCGGGCCATCGTCTCGACCGCGGCGCCGCGGTCGCCTGCGTCGGCGAGGGACCGGACGTCCGCGCCGGCCGCCTTCGCAACCTCCTCTCGCGTGATGTCCGGTGTCGTGAAGCGGAGCGCCGACGATGCCGGCGTCGACGAGCACCACCTCGACGTCGTGCTCACGGAGACGATCGGCGAAGTACGCGTACTCCTCCCCTTTCGTGTCGAGCGTGCCGAGCAAGACCACCGTTGGCATCGACCTATCTCCTTTCATGACGGCGACACGGGCTTCCACGCCGGGCTCGAGCTGTTGTCGGCGGGATCGGTGAGCTCCACCTCTTTTCCGTCGGCGCCCCGAACATTGATCGCGCCGTCAGCGTAGTACGCGAGGCTCTTCCCGTCGGGCGAGAACGCGGGCTCGACGGCGTCGCCGGTTCCGGCCACGACACGTCGTAGTCCCTGACCGTCGGATCGCGTCGTGAAGATGCCGAAACCGGTGCCGCTCCGATTCGCGGAGAATGCGACGAGCGATCCGTCCGGAGACCACGCAGGATCGGCGGACTCGGCTCGTATTGTCGTCAGCGCACGCCGGTCGCGGCCGTCGGTGCCGACGAGCCAGATTTCGCGAATGTCGGTCCCCGGCGCGCGCCGTACGTAGGCGATGGTCGACCCGTCTGGCGACCAGGCGGGCTCGCCTTCGGAAGCAAGGTCGCCGGTGATGCGTTTCGCACCTTTGCCGTCGGCGCTCATCACCCAGATATGACCGCCGTCGGCGCTACGGGCGAACACGACCCGCGTGCCGTCGGGAGACCACGACGGGTACCGATCATCGTCGGGCGACGACGTGAGCCGCTTCGAGCCGGTGCCGTCCGCGTTCATCACGTAGATGTCGAACGAGCCTTCGCGAGTGCTCGCGAACGCGATCTTCGTCCTGTCCGGCGACCAGGCAGGATCGACCTGGTACTGCAGGCCCGTGGGTGTCGCGGGATCGCCACGTTCCTTCGTGAGTCGATGCTGGTCGCCGCCTCCAGCCGTCATGCCGAAGATGGCGTAGTCCCCATCACGCGAGCTCACGAAGAGGAGATCCGTCGCGGCGCTCGAGCGGCCGCCGCACCCGGCGGCGGCCACGGCGAGAACGATCGCGCAACCGGCAGCAACGGCCAGGCCCACGCCCGCGCGCGCCGACTTCGGCCAGGTCGTTGCGTACTTTCTTGCCATCTAGTGGGCGAGCGGCTCGACGCCGAGGTAGCGGCGCTGCATCTCGGAATCGGCAGAGAGCTCGGCGGCCGTCGTCTCGAGCGCGATCTGGCCGTGCACCATCACGAGCTGGCGCTCGGCGAGCGACGTGGCGACGCCGAGGTTCTGCTCGATCAGAAGGATGGAGAGTCCTTCGGCCTCGAGGGCGCGAAACACCTCGATCATGTTCTCGATGATGGCCGGTGCGAGCCCTTCGGACGGCTCGTCCATGATCAGCAGTTGCGGGTTCGAAACGAGCGCGCGACCGATCGCGAGCATCTGCTGCTCGCCGCCCGACAGCTGAGCACCACCGTTGCGCTTCCGCTCGGCGAGACGTGGGAAGAGATCGTAGACCCTCTCGATCGTCCAATCGGAGCCGCCGTCGATCGCCGATCTGCGCCGCGCGATCCTGAGGTGCTCGTCGACCGTCAACGACGGGAAGAGGCGGCGCCCCTGGGGAACGTAGCCGATCCCGTAGCGGGCGATCATGTGGGACTTCGCGCCGATCAGCTCCCGGCCGCGAAATCGTACCGAGCCGTTGGCGCTCGGGGGCGAGATACCGGCGAGGGTGTTGCAGAGCGTTGTCTTGCCCATGCCGTTTCGTCCCACGACGGCAAGCGGCTCCTTTGTCATCGAGAAGCTCACACCTTCGAGCGCCCGAGCGCTGCCATAGAAGGCGTTGACGGACTCGACAACGAGAAGTGACTCGGACTCGGCAGACCGCGCGGTGCCTCCCTTGGTCTCAGTTTCCACCGAAGCCCCTCCCGAGGTACAGGTCGTGCACCGTCTGATTGGCGCGGATCTCGGCCGGCGTGCCCTCGACGATCACGCGCCCATCGTGCATCATCGTCACCTGCTCGGCGACCGACAGGGCGATGTCCATGTCGTGCTCGATCAGAATCAGGGTGATGTCCGCGTCGAGCGAGAGCAGGAGCTCGGTGAGCAGCGACCGCTCTCCGCGGGAGAGGCCGGATGCCGGCTCGTCGAGCATGAGCATGCGCGGCTCGGCGGCGAGCGCCATGGCCAACGCCACCTGCCGGTGCTCGCCGTGTGACAGCGAGCCGACCAGTTCCTTCAGCTTGCCGTCGATCGCGACCTTGCCGGCGGCGAGCCGCGCGCGTTCTCGCAACTCGCCGTCCCGCCTCGGCATTGGAACGACACGGAGGTGCCCCCCCTCCACGCCGACGATCGCGAGGTAGATGTTGTCTTCCACGGACAGCCCGGCGAACAGCCGCGACTGCTGGTACGTGCGAGCGAGGCCGGAGTCGACCCGCTTCCGCGCCGGGTCGTGCGTCACGTCGCGTCCGAACAGGGCGACAGCTCCAGACGAGACGGGAAGATCGCCGCAGACGAGGTTGAACAACGTCGTCTTGCCGGCTCCGTTCGGGCCCAGGATGGCGTGGCGCTCGCCGTGAGCGACGTCGAGATCGACGTCGCTCACGGCGACGAGCCCGCCGAAACGCCGGCCGACCCCCCGCAAGCGGAGGGCCGGCTCGGCGTGTGTCTCGGGTGCTGCGGTCACGCGTCTACTTGATGATCTGGTTCGTGATCACGCCATCCTTGACCACCTTGATCTTGCCCTGCCACGGCGTCACTTGCTTCACACACGGGGGCTGCGTCCGGCCGGGCGGCGGGCTCGTCTTCTTGAACGTCCCTCCGAACGTCTGGTCGACGTTCGGCACGTACGCAACCACCACCGGCGTGTAGGTGCCGTCGGCGTTCTTGACCATCTGCTTCTGGTACTGGTCTTGAATTGCCTGCCGATTGGAATCGAGCTTCAGGATACCTTTGCCAGAGACCTGGTATCCCGGAGCAATCGACCGTGGCAGCGCCGCCTGGAGCTTCACCCCCACCTGACCGGCAGACTTGGTCAGCCCCTGAACCAGGGCCCAAGCCGCGTTGTAGTAGTTGTAGAGGAACCCGTCGTCGACGGGGTATGGGTAGTTCGGGTACACGCTCTTTACGCGCGCCTCGTAGGCCTTCGCCTGCTTCGTCTTCAGCCCCGGTGCCGTGCCGAAGCCGCCGATGTACGCGCCCACGATCTTGGGGCCGACGACCTTGTCGTTCCCGAGGGACGCCCAGAACAGGTTCCCGATGTTCTTCTTGACATCGATCGGGCCGACGGCCTGCTCGTACGCCGTCAGGATGGCCGGCGATGCGCCGTTCACCCAGAAGATGCCGTCGACCGTTCCCGGCGCCGGCAGCTGCCGGACGTACGGGGCGTAGTCGGTCGTGTTCAGCGGTGGGAACACGCGCTTCGTGATCTTGCCGCCCATGGCGCAGAAGTCGGCGATCATGCCGGCCGCGGACGTCCACCCGAACGAGTAGTCGTCCATGATGATCGCGGCCGTACGCCAGCCGAGCACCCTGTAGGCGATCTCGCCGATGCCTGCGTTCCACTGCGCCCCGTCGCCGTGGTAGCGGAAGAGGTTCTTCGGAGCGATCTGCAGCGTCGGATCCTGCGACCCGGCGGTGCCGACGATGAAGGTCTTCGTGAGGTGCGTCTTCGCGTAGTTCGCGACGACGACGGCCTCGTCACCCGACAGCGGGCCGATCATCACGTCCGCCTTCAACTGCTCCATCAGGCGGCGGGTCTCCTTGATCGCCGTCGGTGCCGTATCGTCGCCACAGCCGTAGCCGACGATCTTGACCGCAGTGCTGCCGACCTTGATGCCGGTCATGCCGGCCGACGGCTTCTTGACGTCCTTGGCCTTACCCCCGGCGAAGTTGGCGAAAGCAGCCTGCGCCCCGAGGATGTCGGGCTCGTACCCGAAGGCGAACGTGCCCTTGCAGTCGGTCATGATCGCAACGCGGACCTCCTTCGCCGACGACGACGCAAGCGACGCCGAGGCGAAGATGGACACAGCGATCACTACCAGACCGAGCGGAGCGAGCAACTTCCAGCGCCACGCGAATCGACTCATGCCTGTTTCCCTCCTTCTCGTGTGATTACCTGACTCCAGCAGTAGTTGATACGACGTCGAAACCGATCACAATGTTCGCAACGCTCCTTCCTGGCCGTCGACAGCCTGGCTCGATGCCGCTGCCGGCTCGTCGGGGCCGGGTTCATGCTCCCCGAGACGCCAGAGCCGATCCCAGATGCCGAGCAGCCCGTCGGGCGAGACGACGACGATGAGGAGGAAGATGACTCCGATCACCGTGTTGAAGCTCCCGCCGATCACGGGTAGCCCGTCGGACGGGATCCGGTTGTCACCTAGTTGTCGATCATGAGCACCGCGACCGCCCCGAGCCATGCGCCCTCGATGCGGGAAAGCCCGCCGATCACCGCGATCACGAGCAGGTAGATCGTCGCGGGAAGACCGAGGTCGCCGGGGGCGATCTGACCCTGCCACCAGACGAAGAGGATTCCCGCCAGTGAGGCGATGAACGCCCCGAGTCCGAAGGCGAGCATCCGATGGAGAGGGACGTTGTACCCCAACGATGCCATCCGCACCGGCTCGTCGCGCACGCCCTGCAGCGTCAGACCAAACGGGGTGCGCAGGACGAATCGGATCAGGACATACACCACGACGGACACGATGAGCGCGATGAAATAGAGACGCTTGCGGTCGTTGACCATGTCGCCGACGAACGGCGGGCGTGTACCGGTTCACACCTGCGATGGGGGAGAAGCCGCCGAACCACGTGACGGAGCCGACGAAGACGTTGGCGACACCGAGTACACGAGCGTGAGCATCAGGAAGTAGATGCCGAAGCTCCGCGAGGCCAGCGCGCCGAAGATCAGGCCGAGGCGGTCGTGACAGGATCGCGAGCACGATCGCGAGCAGTCGGATTCCAGCCCAGCGTCAGAGCCCTTGGTCTCCCCGCCGAAGCCCCCCTTGGTGACCATGTTCCCGAGCATGAAGCCCGAGCTGCCGAGCAGCACGACCTGCGCGAGTGAGACCATCCCGCCGTAGGCGGAGAGGAAGATGAGGCTCGCCGCCGCAACGCCGACAATCAGCGCCTGCGTCAGGATCGACGTCGATCCAGTACGCCGTTGAACAGAAACGGCGCCGCCACCGCGACCGCGAGCACCTCGATGCCGATCGGCGCGCTCTACCGTGCCTTCGGATGCGCGGCTCACCCGCTCTCCCGAACAGTCCCTGCGGACGGAAGGCGAGCACGAGCGCGAGCAGGACGAACGTCGAAACGACCGAGTACTGGCTGCAGCAGCCGTTGCCGATCACGGGAGGTAGACGGCCGAGAAGGCGAAGACGAGGCCGTAGAGAAGCGACCCCGCCGCGGCGCCGAGCAGCGACCCGAGGCCGCCGATGATCACGACGACCAGCGCGTTCAGGAGCCACTGGCCGTCCTGGCCCTGAAGATGCCGCCCTGCGAAGTCCTCCGACGACGCCCCGACGGCCACCAGCCCCGCGCCGACGACGAAGGCGATTGCGAAAGTGAGCTGGATGTTGACCCCGAGCGCCGACGTCATCTGACGGTCGTCGACGCCTGCGCGGATGACCATGCCCGGTCGCGTGCGATAGAGCCAGAGCCAGAGTGCGACGCCGACCGCGACGCCGAGGAAGAGCACTGCACAGGCGTGCGACCGAATAGTCGATCCCAGCACGCGGCAGCTGGACGAGCCGGTTCGTCCAGCCGGGCCAGGTGACGTTGACAACGTTCCCACCACCCGGCTGGAAGCCGGGAGGGACATGCCGCGGGAAATGCGCGATCACCTGGTCGACGAGATCACCGAAATCGCAATCGTGATCAGCGCCTGGCGCAGCTCCTGTCCCTGGTTCCAACGCAGCAAGACCTGCTGCACGAGCAGACCGACGAGCGAACCACGCCCGCGGCGACGATCGTCGGCAACACCCACTGCCACGTGTTCACCTCGTTGCTCGGGATCGAGAACCCCGGCCAGCGGTCATCCCTGCTGCACCTCGTAGGCGATGTAGCCCGCCGAGGAGGTAGAAGGCCCCGTGGGCCATGTTGACCACCCGCATGAGGCCGAAGATGAGCGAGAAGCCGCTCGCCACGATGAAGAGCAGCCCCGCGAACGTGACCCCGTCCAGCAGGTGCGAGTGAAGAGGCGGCAGTCGTCGGATCGCCGACCCGAAGTTGGTCGTCCGCCAGTTGCCGCCGACTCCCGTGGACTGCGTGGAGATCACGAGGACGTAGAGAAGCCCAACGCGATGAACGGCCACGAGGACCCGGGGCAAAAGCAGCGACAGGGGCGTCTTGGCGATCCGGTCGATCACTGAAGCGCCACCGGAACGAGGTCGACGGAGAGACGTGGGCGGCGGACGTCGAACTGGACAAGGCGTTCGCTCATGCGGGAGTGAACCTACATGCAAGGTCAAGACGATTCAACCCGATTGAGCGATTATCGATTCTTTCAGAGGTGGCTGCGGCCCCTCGCTGAACGACACGGCGGCAGCCGACGCTCGAACTCCGGAACGGGTCGCTTGACCGGCCTGCTCCGGGCGCCTAGCCTCGGAGGCGACGCATCGACACCTCTGGAGGGCAGATGAGCGACAGCTACAGCGCCGTGATCCCGTACGAGTCGATGGATCCGCTTGCGATCGGCGCCACCGACGACGAGTCCAAGAAGCACCGCGACACGCTCACGCTCGAGATCCCGACCGCGAACCTCGTCGCAGCGATCTACCCCGACGAGCCCGCTCCGGTTGGCGACGCCACTGAGGCTGCCCGGCGGGCGCTCGCGGAGCCTGTCGACGGACCGACGTTCGCCGCACTCCTCGCCGGGAACAAGAGCGTCGCCGTCGTCATCGACAACCAGTTTCGTCCGACTCCCTCCTCGAAGCTCCTACCGGCGGTCTTCGACGTGATCGAGGCGGCCGGCATCACCGACGTCCGCATCGTCTGCGCGAACGGGAAGGTGTTCCCGATGTCCGAGTCGGACATGGAGCAGAAGCTCGGGCGCGAGAACCTGGCACGGATGGAGGCGAACGGCTGGGCCTTCCACCAGAACGACCCGCAGAACCCGGACGCCTACAGCTTCGTCGGCGTCTCGTCGGGCGGCACGCCCGTCTGGCTGCACACCGAGGTCGCGAGCAGCGAGGTGAAGATCACGATCGGCCAGGCCCAGGCCAACCACTGGGGCGCGGGAGGCGGCGGCAAGCTGATCTTGCCCGGCGTCGTCTCGGATGCGACGATCGAGTCGAATCACTGTGCCTTCGTCACCTCGCCGCTGACGCACTACGGCGCCTACGCCGGCCCGATGCGCTCGGACATCGACGAGGTCGCGACGATGTGCGGCCTCGACTGCACGATGAACGTCATCCTGGACACGCACGGTCGTGTGATCGACTGCATCTTCGGCTCGCACCCCGAGGCGCACCGCGAGGCGATCCGCCGCTTCAACGCGATCTACGCCTACGACAGCTGGGTCGAAGAGCAGGGGCAAGCCGACATCGTGATCTGCGGCGTCTTCGCCCCGACCGACCACTTGTTCTTCCACACGGGCTGGGGTTGCATGTCGGCCGACCTCGTGCTGAAAGACGGTGGCACCATCATCTACACGAGCCCGTCGCCGGGCGTCTCGACGGCGATCGGCGACTTTCCCGGCTTCGCGCTGATGGACCTGATGAAGCCGTACATGCCGCCCACCGTCGAGAACTACCAGCGCGTGCTGCAGGACATCCACAAGCGCGAGATCCAGATGTGGGCCGGCTGCATCTGGGTGCCGATCTACGAGGTGATGACGCGCAAGCACCTGACGGTCGTGACGTTGGAGGAGAACCTCGCCATGGCGGCCGACATCGGGCTCGACGCGACGACGTCGCTCGACGAGGCGTTCGCTGCCGCGATGGAACGGCACGGAGCCGATGCCAAGGTCGCGGTGCTCCCCTACGCCCGCTACCAGCTGCCCCGGAACGCCGTGCGGATGGCGCCCGGGGAGCGGAGCCTGCTGGCACACACGGTGGTGTAGATGGTCGAGCCCGAGACGTCGCGGACGGCGATTCCGGGCTTCCGGCCGGCGAGCGGCGTCGCCGAGAACGACGTCGTTCGCCGGCAGATCCGCGGCTCGACGACGATCCTCGAGATCCTCCGCATGTACCCGGACGGGCGGGCGGCACAGCTGATGTCGCGCATCTACTGGCCGTGCGCGCATTGCGGCGGTGCGGTGCGGGAGCCGTTGACGATGGCCGCGCTTCGCCACGGTCGCGATCCAAGAGCCGTGCTGGAGGCGTTCCGGGCACTCGAGCAAGGCGGACCGGGCGACACGCAGGTGGCACTCGCGGCGGAGCGGCACCCGACTGCCTAACAGTGTTACGTTCGCGCGGTGGCACAGCCGGATCCTGCAACCACCGAGGGCCCCTGGGTCGGCCGCAGCGTGCTCCGCGTCGAAGACGATGCGCTGCTGCGAGGCGAAGGCAGGTTTCTCGACGATCTCGCCCCCGTCGCTCACAGCTTCCATGCGGCCGTCGTGCGGTCGCAGCTGGCACACGCCCGGATCGAGGTCGACCCCGCCGCGGCGCTCGGGCTGCCCGGGGTGGTGGGTGTCCTCACAGGCGCCGACGTCGCCGCCCTGTCGCGGCCGTTCCCGGCCGGGATCGAGACCGGAGTGCCGCAGTACGCCACTGCGATCGACACGGTGCGCTACGTCGGCGAGCCCATCGCCGTTGTTGTCGCGCGCGATCGATCACTGGCCGAGGATGCGGCGGAGCTCGTCGAGGTCGACTACGACCCGCTCGACGCCGTCCTCGACCCGGTGGCCGCGGCCACCAATGCCGTGCACGACCGTGCGTTCACGTACGGCGACGTGGACGAGGCGATGGCGCAGGCCGTTCTCGTCCTCCGGCAGACCTTCCACGTCCCCCGCTTCACCTGCACCCCCGTCGAGTGCTTCGCGGTCGTCGCAGACTGGGACGCGACCGCCGGCCGACTGACGGCCTGGGCCAACTTCCAGGGGCCGTTCACGCTGCACGGCGTCGCCGCCGCCGCGCTCGGGTTGAAGGGAGATCGGCTTCGCCTTCTCACGCCACCCGATTCGGGCGGATCGTTCGGGATCAAGGCCTCGGTCTTCTCGTACGTGGTGCTGATCGGCCTCGCCGCCCGTCACCTCGGCGTGCCCGTGACCTGGGTCGAGGACCGGCTCGAGCATCTCGCCGCGAGCGCCGCCGCGACCGGTCGCACGACCGAGGTCGAGGCGGGGTTCACCGCCGACGGCCGGCTGATCGCGCTTCGCTACGACGCGATCGAGGACGTCGGCGCGTACGTCCGCGCCCCCGAGCCCGCGACGCTCTATCGCATGCACGGATCACTCGGCGGCGCCTATAGCGTCTCGCACGTCGCCGTGCGGAACCGCGTCGTGCTCACGAACACCATTCCGTCGGGTCTCAACCGCGGCTTCGGTGGCCCGCAGCTCTACTTCGGACTGGAGCGAACGATGGCGATAGCGGCAAACCGCCTCGGGCTCGACCCGGCGGAACTTGCACGCCGCAACCTGATCGAGGCCGATGCGATGCCCTATCGAACCCCGTCCGGGGCTCTCTACGACTCGGGTGACTACGCCGCCTGCCTCGACAAGGCGCTCGAGCTCGCGAACTACGAAGTGATGCGCGCACAGGTCTCTGCGGCGCGTGCCGATGGTCGGCTCGCCGGGATCGGGCTCGCGTGCATCGTCGAGCCCTCGATCTCGAACATGGGCTACATCACCCTTGCCCAGACCGCGGACGAGCGCGCGCATTCCCTGCCCAAGTCGGGCAACGCCGAGGGCGCTTCGATCGCGATCGATCCACTCGGCGGCATCACCGTCCGGCTCGCGTCGACGCCGCAGGGGCAGGGGCACCGGACGGTCTGCGCACAGGTCGTGGCCGATGTGCTCGGCTGCACCCCGGAGGAAGTGACGGTGATGTCCGAGATGGACACCGCAAGCGTGCCGTGGACCGTCGCTTCTGGCAACTACTCGTCGCGATTCTCGGGCGTCGCGGTCGGTGCTGTCCAGGCTGCGGCGCTGAAGCTCCGGGCAAAGATCGACGCGATCCGCGAGCATGCCGGCGACGGAGCCCTTTCGCTCCGCCGGGTCGCCGGCATGGCCCATTGGAACCCCGAAGGGCTGCCGGCCGGCGAGGAGGCGGGTCTCGCGGCGGTCGCCTTCTGGGCGCCGCCGACCCTCGATCCTCCCGACGACGACGATCGCGTTGCATCGTCCGCGGCCCACGGCTTCATCGTCGACATCTGTGCCGTCGAGGTCGAGCGGGAGACGGGCGGGGTGCGCGTTCTCGACTACGTCACGGTGCACGACGCGGGGCTGCTTCTCAACCCGCTCCTCGCCGACGGACAGATCCTGGGTGGGTTCGCCCACGGCGTCGCCGCCGCCCTGTACGAGCGCCATCTCTACGACGAGTCGGGCAACCTGATGACGGCATCGCTCGTCGACTACCTCACCCCGACGGCGCCGGACATCCCGCCGCTGCGCATCGGCCATCTCTCGTCGCCGTCCCCCGTGACGGCGCTCGGTGCCAAGGGAGTCGGCGAGGGAAATACGATGAGCGCCCCCGTCTGCATCGCCAACGCCGTCGCCGACGCGATCGGACGGGACGACGTCGAGCTTCCTCTGACCCCGCCGCGCGTCTGGGAGCTTCTCAACGGGGGCGGAACGACGTGAAACCCGTTGCCTTCGAGTATGTCGCCGCCCACTCGATCGAGGAGGCCGTCGAGGCGCTCGCCCGCGACGAGGACGCAAAGCCGATCGCCGGCGGCCAGAGCCTGGTCCCTGCCCTCAACATGCGCCTCGTGCGCCCGACGCTGCTCGTCGACCTCAACCGGGCAGGCCTCGACGGGATCGAGGAGAACGACGTCCTCCGGATCGGTGCCACCGTCCGCCAGGCGACGATCGAATCGGATCCGCGCACCCATCCGTTGCTGCGCCAGGCGCTCCCGTTCGTGGGCCACTTCGTCACCCGCAACCGCGGCACGGTCGGAGGGAGCGTCGCCCACGCGGACGGCTCCGCCGAGATCCCCCTCTGCCTCGCGGCCCTCGGCGGCACGATCGTGGCCGACGGGGCCGGTGGGCAGAGGGAGATCGCGCCCGATGCGTTCTTCGTCACCCACTACTCGACCACGCTCGCGCCGGGGGAGCTCGTCGTCGAGACCACCTGGCCGCTCCCGGCCGAGCACGAAGGGACGGCCTTCGAGGAGCTCGCGCTCCGGGCGGGCGACTACGGGCTGGCGATGGTTGCCGTGGTGCTGCGGCGGATCGACGGCGTCGCACGAGAAGTGCGCGTCCACGTCGGTGCCGTCACCGACCGCCCGACCGCGCTCACCGACGCCGAGCGCTCGATCGACGGCGCCCCGGTGACGACGGCGTCTGCGCGGGAGGCGGGCGCTCTCGCTGCCAAGGCGGTCGACCCAGCGGCCTCGATCCACGCTTCGGCCCGGTACCTCCGCCACCTGACCGGCTCGCTCGTCGAGAGGGCGTTGCTGAGCGCGTGGGAGCGGGCGGTGTGACGGAGATCACGCTCACCGTGAACGGGCAAGCCGTCACCGAGCAGGTGGAGCCGCGGCTGCTCCTGACCGACTTCCTTCGCCACCGACTGGGCCTCACCGGCACCCACGTCGGCTGCGAGCACGGCGTTTGCGGAGCATGCACGGTGCGGCTCGACGGCGTTTCGGTGCGGGCCTGCTGCCTGCTCGCGGTACAGGCCGACGGATCGGCGGTGGATACGGTCGAGTCGCTCGCGGGCGACGCCGTGCTGTCGCCGCTCCAGGCCGCTTTCAAGCGTCATCATGCGCTTCAGTGTGGCTTCTGCACGCCGGGCATCCTGATGGCCGCCGACGACCTCCTCTCCCGCGGAGCACCGTCTCGCGAGGAGATCGTGGGCATGCTCTCCGGGCACCTTTGCCGCTGCACCGGCTACGCGCCGATCATCGCCGCGATCGAGGAGGCTCGTGACACTTTGTCACAAGGAGAGAGGGCCGATCGGTGAACCTCGCGCAGTCCCTCCTCGCCGCCTGTGAGCGGCAACCTGAGCTCGAGGCGTTCCCCGGGATCCGCTACGGCGAGCTGGTGCAGCGGGTGGCGCGCCTCGCCGGTGGGCTCGGGGCGAAGGAGGGAGCGCGGGTGGCCGTCGTCCTCGACAACCGGCTCGAGACTGCGCTCCTCTACTGGGCGACCCAGTGGGCCGGAGCCGTCTTCGTTCCCCTCTCGTGGCGCCTCTCCGAGGAGGAGCTCTCGTATTGCATCGACGATGCGGGCGCCGAGATCGTGATTCGCGACGGTGACCCACCGCCCGACGGCCCCGAGCACGAGGGCGCACTCGATCGCGACGAGCGCGAGATCTCGCTCCTCCTCTACACCTCCGGCACGACCGGCCGCCCGAAGGGCGTCCCACGGAGTCACGCCGCCGACCGGGCCGGCGGGCTCGGTCAAGCGCTACAGCACGGGTACGAGCACGGCGACCGTACCCTCGGCGTGATGCCTCTGTACCACACGATGGGGATCCATTCGCTCCTCGCAATGCATCTCGTCGGCGGCTGCTACGTCCCGCAGCCTCGCTGGGACGCGGGCGAGGCACTGCGCCTGATCGAGGAGGAACGCATCACCTCGCTGTACCTCGTTCCCACCCTCTTCCACGACCTCGTCAGCGCCGATCGGCTCGGCGAGCACGATCTCTCGAGCGTCCGGGCGCTCGGCTATGCCGGGGCGGCGATGACCTCGACCGTCGTGACGCGGTGCCTCGAGGTGTTCGACCCCGAGGTGTTCGTCAACCACTACGGCTCGACCGAGGTCTACACGTTCTCGATCGGCCGCGATCAGTCCGCCAAGCCGGGGTGCGCGGGACGGCCGTCCGTCAACACCCGCTTGGAGCTCGAGCCGAGTGGGGAGATCTGCGCGCACCTCTCGGGCGACGAGGCCTTCGCCGGCTACTGGAACCGGCCCGATGCCGACGCGAAGGCAATTCGCGACGGCTGGTACCACACCGGCGACACCGGGCATCTCGATGCCGACGGCGACCTCTGGGTCGACGGAAGACTGGACGACATGATCATCTCCGGCGGCGAGAACATCCATCCCGTCGAGGTCGAGGACGTCCTCTCCGGGCATCCCGGCGTCCGCGAGGTTGCGGTGGTGGGGGCGCCCGACGACCGCCTTGGCTCCCGGGTCGTCGCGGTCGTCGTCGGCAACGCCACGGCCGAGGAGCTCGATGCGCATTGCCTCGCCTCAACGCTTGCCCGCTTCAAGCGTCCACGAGAGTACCGGCTGGTACCGGAGCTCCCGAAGAGCGCATCGGGGAAGATCCTCCGCAGAGTCCTGCGAGACGAGCCCAAGGAGAGCGCGTGACAGAGTACGACGGATTCCGGGTCGACCACGACGCCCAGCACGGCGTTGCCACGATCACGCTCGACGTGCCCGGGAAGTTCAACCGGGTCTCGATGCTCGCCCGCGATCAGCTCGCGGAGCTCTTCGCCGAGCTCGATCGCAACGATTCGGTGCGCTTCGTCGTCCTCACCGGGGCCGGCGGCCAGTTCACCGCCGGGGGCGACATCGCCGGGTTCCTGACCAGGTCTCCGTGGGTCGTCTCCCAGCTCGCAAAGAACGTCGCGGCGCCCGAGCGCTGCTCCAAGCCGGTGATCGCTCGGCTGCAGGGATACGTCTTCGGCGTCGGCCTCGAGCTCGCGCTCGCGTGTGACTTCCGGCTAGCGGCGGACGACATGCAGATGGCTCTCCCCGAGGCGACGATCGGGATGATCCCCGGCTCTGGCGGCACCCAGCGGCTCGCACGACTCGTCGGCCTCGGCCGCGCCAAGGACATCATCATGCGCGGCCGCCGGGTGCCGGCGGAGGAAGCGCTTGCGATCGGGCTCGTGACCGAGGTCGTCCCGGTCGAGGAACTCGACGTCGCGGTCGAGTCGCTTGTCGTCGAGCTCTCGCGGCATTCACCGCTTTCCCTCGCGATGGCAAAGCGTGTCCTCAACACCGTGTACGACGGTCCTCTCCACGTCGGGCTGGAGCTCGAAGGCCTCGCCTACGGCCTCCTCCAGCAGACCCACGATTTCCACGAGGGCGTGGAGGCGTTCGTCGAGAAACGGAAGCCCGAGTTCGACGGCACCTAGAGGCATTTGCTCTTACCGGTCGGGGAACGGACGCACCGCGCACTCGGGCGCACCCATCCGAGTCGCGAGCGCTTCGGCGCTCACGAGTGACGGTTTCGCCCGGCCCTACGCGTAGCTTACCGACGCTCCCAGGCCAGACCGGCCGCCAGTACCGTCTCGTCCTGCGGGGCGACGAACTGCATGTTCCCGACCGCGAGCCCGGCCCAACCGATCAGGTTGACCCACCTGAGGAACGACGAGAGCGGCAGCCTGACGTCGAGCTCGTCGGCGTCCTCGGACGGCAGGTCGACGGCGTAGCAAGGGGTCACATAGAGGTCCACCTCGGGCTCGTAGGCACGCCAGCCCGCGAGCGCACCGTAGGCCACCGCGACTGCATCGGCCGCGACGTGCTGGGCGGCGTCGAGCTTCGGCCGGATCGTGTAGGCGTACTCGTCGGCGCGGGCGGGGAACGTCGCCCGGTGGCTCTCGGCTGCCTCGTGCAGGAACAGCGGCCACATGTTTGCGGCGGCGCCCGGGATCGCCGACTCGACCACCCGCGCGCCGAGCCGCTCGATATCCGAGGCCCACGCGTCTGCCGCATTGCTCGCCTCGGTCTCCCTCCCGTCGGCGAGATCTGGCGCCCGGCGCAGTAGGCCGACCGTGAGCCCGTCGAGCCGCGGCTCGGGAACGCCACGGCCCGAGAGCACCGACCAGAGCAGGGCGACGTCCTCCACGCTCCGCCCCATCGGGCCGACCGTGTCCAGAGTCGGACAGAGCGGGAAGACGCCGTCGAGCGGGAGAACGCCCCAACGGGGCTTCAGCCCGACGGTGCCGCAGGCGGCCGACGGCAGCCGGATCGAGCACCCCGTGTCGGTGCCGATCGCGAGGTCGACGAGCCCCGCGGCGAGCGCCGCCGCATTGCCCGCCGACGAGCCGCCCGTCGTCTTCCCCGGATGGAGCGGGTTGTGAACCGTGCCGTACCACGGGTTCGCGCCGAGCACACCCCAGGCGAACTCCGGCAGATTGCCCTTTCCCACGACGACTGCACCGGCGTCCAGCACACGCTGCACGACGCTTGCGTGGCGGGCCGGAACATGGTCGGCGTAAATGCGCGAGCCGTACGTCGTCCGAACCCCTGCCGTGTCGATCAGGTCCTTCACGAGCAGCGTCCGACCTACGAGAGGCCCGTCGGTGGCACCTCGCAGGGGCTCGTCGAGCCAGGTGATCGCCGCGTTGAAGGGGTCGGTCACGGAACCACCGCAACGGCGTCTATCTCGATCCGTGCCCCCGGGATTGCGAGCGCCTGCACTTCGACGATCGTCCCAGCCGGCCGGGCACCGCCGAAGGCCCGCTGCAACGACTGCTCGATCTGCAGGCGATCGTCGATCGCCGTGAGATAGATGTTGACGGTTGCCACGTCGGCGCTGGAACAGCCACTCGCGGCGAGAATCTCGCCAAGCTCGGCAAGGACGTGCCTGGCCTGTTCGGCCGTGTCTCGCGCACCCACGAGCACTCCGCCTCCGTCCACCGGCAGCACTCCGGCGACGAACAGCAGCCCGTTCGCGCGCACCGCATCGGCTGCATGCGAAAGGACGGGGCGCGTCGGAAGGGAGATCTCTTCCCTCGGGCTCACGAGGGGATCAACGCCACGCACTCGACCTCGATCTTGGCCCCCGGGATCACGAGCGCCGAGATCTCGACGAGCGTCGATGCCGGCCGTGTCTCGCCGAACACCTGCTGCCGCACCGGGTTCACGAGCGGCCGGTCGTCGACGTCGGTCAGATAGACCGTGACCTTGACCACATCGGCGAACGTGCAGCCCCCGGCCGCGAGAACAGCCCGTATGTTCTCGAACACGCAGCGTGCCTGCGCGACGACGTCGTCCCCGCCGACGAGCTCTCGCCGCTCGTCGACAGGAACGACTCCGGAGACGAACAGGAACCCGCCCGCCTCGACGGCGTCCGTGAAGTGCGAGATGGGCTCGGCCTGGCCGGCGACGCGCAGCTCTCGACGGGTTGCCACGGTCAGGCGAAGTGGGCCTTGAGCGCGTCGAAGCCGCCCTGGAAGACTTGTGAGGCGAAGAACTCCGTCCAGTGGCCCTGTTGATCGCGGTCGCAGTCGAACGTCGTCCACCACTCGACGAAGCTACCGCCACCATCGGTGACCGGGGTGACCCGAATCGTGGCGCAGTAGTTGTCGACGTCGAACGGGGTCTTCTGGAAGTCGTAGGTGTACGAGCGATCGAGATCCGAGTGGGCGAGCAGCTGCTCGCGAAGGTGGGTGCCGTCAGTCAGGGTGAAGCTGCGGATCGCGCCGACCTGATCCCCCGCCTTACCGCCTTCGATCTCGCTCTGAGCGACGAGGCCGCTGTGCCACGTGGCGAGGCCGTTGAAGTCGCGGATGTGCGCCCAGACCTCGTCGGGGGACGCGCCGATGACCGTGCTTGCGTAGGACTTTGCCATGGAGGGCTCCTTCTCGGTTCGATGTCGGTGCTTGTCCGATCCTACGACGTGGCGAGTCGTGCCTGTGCCTGTTCGCGGATCTCCGTGAGCGACTGCCGCGGCGTCAACGCCTCGGGGTCGACGCGCAGCTCGATCAGAGCGGGTCGCCCGCAGGCGAGTGCCTCGTCGAATGCAGCGGCGAAGTCCCGTGTCCGCGCGACGACGGCGCCGTGGGCGCCGAACGCGCGCGCGAGCTCCGCGAAGTCGGGGTTGACCAGGTCGGTGCCGGAGACGCGCCCCGGATAGTTCCGCTCCTGGTGCATCCGGATCGTCCCGTACATCCCGTTGTTGACCAGAAGGACGACGATCGCCGCGTCGAGCTGCACCGCAGTGGCAAGCTCCTGGCCGGTCATCAGGAAGTCACCGTCGCCCGCCATCGCGACGACGGCCCGCTCCGGGAACAACATCTTCGCGGCCACCGCCGCCGGCACCCCGTACCCCATTGCCCCGCTCGTCGGCGCGAGCTGTGTCGGATAGCGCCTGAACTCGTAGAACCGGTGCGCCCAGACGGAGAAGTTCCCGGCGCCGTTCGTGAGAATCGCGTCGGCCGGGAGACGCGCACGCACCAGCGCCATCACCTCGCCCATGTCGAGACTGCCGGGCATCGGAACGTGCCTGAGGTTCTCGAGGTACTCCGCCCGGGCCTCGGCAGTACGGGCCCGTCGCGGAGCCGGGTCGAGCGGCGCCAGCTCCGAGAGCGCCACCGCGAACGTGTCCGGGGAGGCCGCTACCGCGAGCTCGGGGGCGTAGACGCGGCCGAGCTCGTCGGGGTCGGCCGAGACGTGCACGAGGGCCTGGGACGGATTCGGCACCCGTAGGAGGGTGTAGCCGGCCGTGGTGATCTCGCTCAGCCGGTCGCCGATCACGAGCAGGACGTCGGCGTCGCGCACCCGCTGCGCCAGGCGCGGCTCGGCACCGAGCGCGAGGTGCCCCACGTAGCCGTCCGAGGTGTTGTCGACGTAGTCCTGGCGGCGCCAGCCCGAGGCAATGGGGAGCGCGCCCGCGCTGCACCAGGTAGTCAGGGCCGCGTGCGCCTCCGCGCTCCACGGCGCCCCACCGACGACGACGAGGGGCCGCTCGGCTTCCGCTAGCAGCCCTCTTGTCCGCTCGAGATCCTCCCGGGCGGGATGCACGCGGGTGATCCGGTACGGCACGGCGTCGGCCGCGCCGGACTCCTCGACGAGCATGTCCTCGGGAAGCGCGAGCACGACCGGGCCCGGCCGGCCCGCCGTCGCGACGTGGAACGCCCGAGAGACCAGCTCGGGGATCCGGTCCGCGCTGTCGACCTGAGCAACCCACTTCGCCATCGGCCCGAACATGTGGCGGTAGTCGATCTCCTGAAATGCCTCGCGCCCCATCATCTCGCGCCCCACCTGTCCGATCAGGAGGATCAGAGGGGTCGAGTCCTGGTAGGCGGTGTGCACCCCGCCGGCAGCATGCGTCGCCCCGGGTCCCCGCGTGACCATGCAGATTCCGGGCCGGCCGGTGAGCTTTCCGTAGGCATCGGCCATGTTCGCGGCACCGACCTCGTGTCGACACGCGACGTACCGGATCGGAGCGTCGTACAACGCGTCGAGCACGGCCAGGTAGCTTTCGCCCGGGACGCCGAAGGCAAGCTCGACCCCATGCACCGCGAGCTGGTCGACAAGGAGCTTGCCGCCGCTCCTCACGCGAGGACGAGCCGGTGCTCGAGGTACACGGTCGGCTTCTGGAGCTTCGGTCTGTCCTCGTCGGCCGGGTCGACGTAGCGGATGGTCCGCTTTCCCTCCCACTCGGCGGGCAGGATCAGCGCGCGCACGAACGCGGTCGGCTCGTGCTGTGAAGCCGTTGCGAGGACAGGGTCGGGCCCCGACTCGAACCAGGTGCCTCCCGGTCGATACGAGGTCGAACGGCCCTCTGTCTCGATGTCCAGGCTGCCGTGGAGGAGATAGCGGATCCCCGGCCCGGGATGCGTGTGGGTGTACGCGATACCCCCCGGCGGGAAGTCGATCCGATCGCAGCGAATCACCCAACCTGCGAGGGGATCCAGCTCGATGCGTCGCGAGAGAAGCACTCCCTCGGATTCCCCGGGGCCGTCTTCGAGCTGCCACACGAGAGCATGACCCTCGATCTCGGCGGCGCCGATGTGCGCCGCGTCGTTCGCGACGTCGTAGACGACGCACTGATCGCCTGTCGTGGCGGCGCCGTCGCGGAACTCGTAAAGGGAGAATTTCATCGGTGGTCGACTCTATCGGGCACCGAGCGCGTCCCGAGCACCTCATCCGCTTCCGGTCGGACGGGCCCGCGGGCGGGCCCCTTCAGGATCACGCGAAGCGTGCAGAAGGAGATCGAGCGGGGAAAGGCGCGGTACGCTCTTCCACCGCGGCTTTCCCCGCCGCGGGCCCCTTCAGGATCACGCGAAGCGTGCAGAAGGAGATCGAGCGGGGAAAGGCGCGGTTCGCTCTTCCACCGCGGCTTTCCCCGCCGCGGGCCCCTTCAGGATCACGCGAAGCGTGCAGAAGCAAGGCGCAGCGGAAGCGCGATACGCTCTTCCATCGCCGCTTTCCCCGGCTAGTGAAACGTCTGCCCGCCGTCGATCACGATCGTCTGACCGGTGACGAAGGCCGAGCCCGGGCCGGCAAAGTAGACGACGGCACCGACGACGTCCTCCGGCATCTGGTCGCGCTGGAGCGTCCGGGCGGCGACGGAGACGTCCCGGAGCTTCTCGATCACCTCGGGGTGTGCCTCGACGCCGGCCGACATCGTGAACCCCGGCGCGACGCAGTTGACGAGCACGCCGTCCTTGCCGACCTCCTTCGCGAGCGCCCGCGTGAAGGCGACGATCGCGCCCTTGCTCGTGACGTAGTGGAGCAGGAACGGCACCCCTCGGAACGGCGTCCCGGAAGAGATGTTGACGATGCGGCCGCCGCCGCTCTGCTGCATGACCGGGACGACGGCGCGGCACATCAGGAACATCGAGGCCACGTTCACGTCCATCACCCGGCGCCACTCCTCGAGTGGAATCTCGGTGAAGGATCGCATGGCGAGCGACGCATAGAGGCCCGCGTTGTTGACGAGGATGTCGATCGAGCCGCAGCGCGCGACGGTCTCGTCGACGAGCGACTGCACGGCGGCCTCGTCTGCGACATCCGCCGTCAGGCCGACCGCTTGCGGGATGGCGTCCACGGCGGCTTCGGCGCCCTGGAGGTCGGCGACGACGATACGTGCGCCCTCGGCGGCGAGCCCGTGGGCGATTGCATTGCCGATGCCCTGGGAGGCTCCGGTCACTATCGCGACCTTGCCGTCGAGCTGACCCATCGGTGCCTCCTTACCGAAGTGGCGAGAACGAAGTCGGAGTGAGGATGCGATTCTGCTGCGTGTGGATCAACGGCTGGATCTTCACCAGGAACGCCTTCCAGTCGTCGCGCGCCTGCAGCGCCGCGCGGCGATCCTCTCGCTCCGAAAAGCTGTCGTACCGCCAGAGGCTCGTGTACGTCGAGACCGCGCCGATCTCCGTCGTGAACGCGCCAACGAATCCGCCCAGCACCTCACTCTGAATCGGGATCCCCTCCTCTCCGTAGAGACGCACGACCTCGGGCAGCTGTCCGGTGTAGACGTGGTAGTCGCGTTGCTCGACGATGACCATCAGACCGGCTCCCCGATCCCGCTCATGGCGAGGTACTTCAACTCCACCCAGTCGTCCACGCCGTAGCTCGATCCCTCGCGCCCGATCCCGGACTCCTTCATGCCGCCGAACGGCGCCACCTCGGAGGAGACGAAGCCGGTGTTGATGCCGACGATCCCATACTCGAGCCCTTCCGCAACACGCCAGGTGCGCCCGAGGTCACGGGTGTAGAAGTAGGCCGAGAGGCCGTACGGCGTGTCGTTCGCGACCGCGACCGCCTCGGCCTCGCTCGCGAAGCGGTTGATCCCGGCGACCGGGCCGAAGGTCTCCTCGCAGCTCATCGCCATGTCCATCGTCACCCCGGTCAACACGGATGGCTCGAAGAACTGCCCCTCCAGGCGGCTGCCGCCGACGCGAATCTCGGCTCCCTGCGCCAGTGCGTCCGCAACGTGACGCTCGACCTTCCCGACCGCCGCCTCGTCGATCAACGGTCCGACCTGAACGCCGTCGCTGAACCCGTCGGCAACCTTCAGCCCGGCGACCGCCTCGGTGAACGCGCCGACGAAATCGTCGTAGATGCCGTCCTGGACGAGGAACCGATTGGCCGAGATGCACGTCTGCCCGGAGTTCCGGAACTTGCACATCATCGCACCCGCCAGCGCCTCCTCGAGGTCGGCATCGTCGAAGACGATGAACGGCGCGTTGCCGCCGAGCTCGAGCGACACCTTCTTGACCTGTCCGGCGCACTGCGCCATCAGCAGCTTGCCGACCTCCGTCGAGCCGGTGAAGCCGAGCTTGCGGACGATCGGGTTGGACGTCATCTCACCACCGATCGAGGGTGCATCCGCGGCGTCACCCGTGACGATCGAAAGCACGCCGGCAGGGACGCCGGCCTCCTCGGCGAGCGCCGCGATCGCAAGAGCCATGAGCGGCGTCTGCTCGGCCGGTTTGAGCACCATCGTGCAGCCGACCGCGAGGGCAGGCGCGGACTTGCGCGTCGGCATCGCGGCCGGGAAGTTCCACGGGGTGATTCCGGCGGTGACCCCGATCGCCTCCCGCAGCACGACGATCCGCCGGTCCGGGAGCGATTGTGGGATGACACGCCCGTCGAGTCGCTTCGCCTCCTCGCCGAACCACTCGTAGAACGAGGCGGCGTAGCCGATCTCGGCCTTGGCCTCGAAAAGTGGCTTCCCCTGCTCGCGAACGAGGAGCGTCGCCAGGTCGTCGATGCGCTCCAGCATCAGGTCGGAGAGCCGGCGCAGGATCCGGGCCCGATCCTTCGCCGTCCGGTGCTTCCACGCCGGAAGCGCGCGCTGCGCAGCCTCGATCGCCCGGCGGGTCTCGGCCGCCCCCATCCGGGGAACAGTCGCAATCGTCGCGCCAGTGGCAGGGTCGACGACCGGGAAGGTCGCGCCGGAGTCGGCGTCGACCCAGGCACCGTCGACATATGCCTGGTCGCGGAGGAGGTCGGTCTCGAGAGCGGTCATGGGCTGACGATAGCTATTCGGGATCGTGAGCTTTCCGCATGCGGGCGCCGGTGAGATACTGACGCCCATGGACGCCCAGTTCATCCATTTCGACGACGTCGCGGCGTTCACTCTCACCACGGGGGTCGAGGGACGGCCCCTCTTCGGTGACGCCGCGATGGTCAACCTCATCGAGTTCAGCCCCGGCGCCACGGTGCCCGCACACAGCCACCCCCACGAGCAGCTCGGCATCGTGCTGCGGGGCATGCAGGCGCTCGTCGTCGACGGCGTCGCGCGCGAGCTCGGCCCGATGGAGGGGTACGTCCTTCCAGGGCACGTGGAGCACTCGGCGTACTGCGGGCCGGAGGGCGCCACGGTGATCGACGTCTTCTGCCCGGTGAGGGAGGACTACCGGGAACGATGGACGAGCTCGAACGGCGATCCGCCGCCACAATGAGGGCGTGAGCCAGACAATCGAAGCACCGGTCGAGGTCCGCCTGCCTCGAGACGACGAAGTGCTTCATGACGACCGCCCCTGGGTCGTGATCGTGTGGAACGATCCGATCAACCTGATGAGCTACGTCACCTTCGTGCTGCGCAAGCTGTTCGGGTACTCGAAGGAGGAGGCGACGCGGATGATGCTGCAGGTGCACAACGAGGGCAAGGCAGTCGTCTCGTCCGGCGAGAAGGAGAAGGCCGAGTTCGACGTCGCTCGCCTTCATGCCCACGGCCTCTGGGCGACACTCAGGCAGGACTGATGGCCGGGCGACGTATCGAGCGCGACCGGAAGGGCGGCTACCGGCTGCGGTTGCCCACCGAGGAGCGCGAGCTACTCCGCTCGCTGCCCGCACAGTTGCGCGAGGTGCTCGAGACCGACGACCCGAGCCTCCGGCGCCTCTTCCCGCCCGCCTACGCGGACGACCCCGAGGCCGAGGACGAGTTCCGGCGCCTGATGCGGGACGAGTTGCTCGAGGGCAAGCTCGCGGCACTCCGGATCGTCGAGGAGACAGCCGGGGCGAACCACCTCACCGGCGAGCAGCTCGAGGGCTGGCTCGGCGCCCTCGAGAGCCTCCGCCTCTACCTCGGCACCCAGCTCGACGTGACCGAGGAGACTTACGACCTGGTGCTCCACCCGGACGACCCGAGCGCCCCGGCGCTGGCATTGTACGGCTACCTCAGCTGGTTGCAGGAGCAGGCGGTGGCCGCGCTGTCCGTAGGGCTCTGAGGTCTCAGTAAGGAGCGCGAAGCTCCTCGAACATCGGGTAGTGACGCACGTTGGTGGTCAGAAGTGCCACCCCGTACCGAAGAGACGTCGCGGCGATCAGGTAATCGACGTCGTCGATCCCGGAGTGCGCCGCGCGGAAGCGGCGGGCGAGCCCTCCGGCAAGGCGGGTCACCTCCTCGTCGACCGGAAGCCACCGCAGGGCAGAGCAGAAGCTCTCGAGCGCATCGAGCTCTCGAGCGCGGACGCCTGCGAGCAGCTCGAATCGTGTCAGCTCGCTCGCCAGGATCTCGTCCGCGGCGACGAGCCCCTCAAGGAGTGAGACGGCCTCGGGGTGGTCCCGCAGGTAGTCGACCGCGACCGACGTGTCGAGCAGGTTCACCCGAGGCCGAGCCGGGCGAGCCGATCCTCGAGGTCGCCGCGGCTCGCGTCGACGTATTCGGTCCCCGTCACCGACCGCCGCTTCCACACCCCCTTGCCCGCACGAAGCGCCGCGAGCCGCTCCTCCGCCGAGGAGCGACCGAACGTCGCGCGCACGGCACGCCGGATCAGTTCGGAGCGAGACGCTCCGGTCTCCTGCTCGGCGAGAGCGAGCAGCGCCAGCTCCTCGTCGGAGAGGTAGATCTGGGTTCGATTCATGGTGTCACTATACACCATCTAACACCACAAGGAACACAGTCCAGCCCGGTACTTCATGAGCCCGGCGACGTGCTCAGGCCTCGACGAGAACCCGGCCGGCGGGGAGCGCGAGGCTCGCCTGGACGGCGTCGTCGATCGCGTCGAGCGGGAAGACCTCCCCGAGCAACGGTGCCAGCTCGAGGCGGCCCGCCGCGACGTGCTCGAGCAGGAGCGGGAGCGCGACGGCCGGATCTTCGGAGCCGTACATCGTCCCGGTGAGGAACTTCTCGCGCCGCAGGAACTCACCCGGGTCGAGGTCGAGGCGAAGCCCGGTCGGCGGTAGCCCGACCATCACCGTCGTGCCGCCGCTTCGCGTGAACCGGAGCGCGGTGGCGCTCGTCGCGGGATAGCCGACGGCATCGAAGCCGTAGTCGGCCCCCTCGGGCGCGATCGCGGACATCGCCTCCTTGAGATCGTCGGGATGCACCGCATGCGTCGCTCCGAGCAGCAAGGCCTGGTCGCGGCGGGCGGCGACCGGATCGACGACGACGATCGCTTCGGCACCCGCGATTCTCGCGCCCTGGACGACGAACTGGCCCACTCCGCCCGCGCCGATCACGAGTACGACGCTTCCGGGTGTCGCTCGTGCCGCAAAGAGCACTGCACCGACTCCCGTCAAGGCCGCGCAGCCGAGCAAAGCCGCGTCCCGCAGCGGTACGGCGCCCCCGGTCGGCAGGGCGACCTGCGACGAGACGACGACCCGCTCGGCCCAGGCGCCGGTCGCGGTGCCGCGGTACACCGTCTCCCCGTCGAGCGACAGCCCCGTCGTGCCGTCGACGAGCGTCCCGTTGCCGATCGCACGGTGAAGCGGCACGCAGGCCGCGGGTCGACCCCGCGCGCAGTCCGCGCAGTGGCCACAGGACGGGGCCCAGGACAGCACGACCTCGTCACCGACCCGCACGGAAGTGACCTCGCCGCCGATGTGCTCGACGATCCCGGCGCCTTCGTGCCCGAGCACCATCGGCGTCGGCCGCTGCCACTCGCCCTTGACCTGGTGGAGGTCGGTGCCGCAGATTCCGGCAGCGGCCATGCGGACGACGACGTCGTGCGGGCCGGGCTCTGCGAGATCGAGCTCGACGACCTCGAGCGGCTCGCCGACTGCCCGGAAGAGCCCGGCCCTCGTCTTCACGACCCCTAGGCTCCGATCGCGGCCTTCACCGCCGCGCAGGTCGTTACCGTGGAGACGTTCTGGAGCGCGTAGTTGATCGACGCGTTGTGCCATTCGGCATTCATCGTCGAGCATCCGTCCTCGGGAACCACCATCGTGTAGCCCTTGTCGGCGCCGGTGCGGGAGGTGTGCTCGATCGACATGTTCGTCCACGCTCCGGTGACGATGACCGTGTCGCGACCGAGCCCTTCGAGCAGGTTCTCGAGCCGTGTGCCCTGCCAGCCGCTCATCCGCATCTTCTCGACGACGAAGTCGCCCTTTTTCGGCTCGAGCCCGTCGGCCGGGGCCGCACCCCACGTCCCCCTGACCAGCGCCCCCGTGTCCTTGACGCCGTTGAAGAGCGGCGCGTTGAGCTTCAGACCGGGCGCACCTTCCTCGACGATGTAGTGCACGTGGAGAACCGGGATGCCCTTCGCCCGGCACGCCGCGGCGAGGTCGGCAACGTTGGCGACGACGTTCTGCTCCTTCGCATGCCCGGGCGAGCCGGACTCCGCGAAGGCACCGCCTTCGCTGATCACGTCGTTCTGCAGGTCCTGGACGATCAGCGCGCAGCGGCCAGGTTCGAGCGTCAGCTCGTCGGACATCGGATCCTCCTATCTCATGTACGGCTCGCGCCGCGGACCGACCGTCGTGCGAATCGTGTAGACCGACGACGACGAAGGGATGAACAGCGTGTGCCAGTCGGGGCCACCCCAGGTGTGGTTGCCCACGTTCTCCGGCACCTCGATCGTCCCGAGGTGCTCGCCCTCGGGCGAGATCACCCACACTCCCTTCGGGCCGGTGACCCAGATGTTGCCGAGCTCGTCGACCTTCATCCCGTCGGGGATTCCCTCTTCGATCACGCCGGTGCCGACGCCGTCGAAGAACATGTGCCCGTTCGCGAGCGTGCCGTCGGCGTTGACGTCGAAGACCTTGATGCAGGCGTTGGGCGTGTCGTTGATGTAGAGCAGCGACTCGTCAGGCGAGAAACAGAGACCGTTCGGCATCTCGAACTCGTCCTGCGCAACTGCGAGGTCGAGCTGGTCCTGTCCGCCGCCGGGCGGGATCCGGAAGACACCCTGCCAGCCGAGCTCCCGAGCGCGCTCGACGCCGAACCCGGGGAAACGCCCGTACCAGGGGTCGGAGAAGTAGATGGTGCCGTCGGAGCGGACGATCACGTCGTTGGGGCTGTTCAGGTATTTGCCCTGCCAGTGGTAGGCCAGGGTTTCGCGGACGCCGTCGGAGCGCTCGCGGACGAGCGAGCTCGTGACGTGCTCGCACACGAGGAGGTTGAGGTCGTGGTCGAGCGTCATGCCGTTGCACTTGAACGAGGGGTTCCGAACCTCGGTCACCGTGCCGTCGAGCGTCACCTTGCGGCGGATGTCTGCCGGCATGTCGGAGAAGTAGAGAACCTGCTCGGTGGGATGCCAGATCGGCCCCTCCGTGAACGTGAACCCGGTCGCGAGCTGCTCGACGCCCGAGCCCTCCTCGACGAGGTCGTAGATTGCACGCGACTTCGCGTCGATTCCCGGCACTGCTGTCCCCTTTCGTGCGGAGGATGTCGGCTCGACGCTAACACGGCGCCGACGCGGTCGCGCGGTACCCTCGGGAGGAATGCCTCCGACCCACGACACCGTGGTCTTCGTTCCGGCCTGGAACGAGGAGGCGAACCTTCCCGCCGTGCTCGCGGAGCTCGCCGCCGTGCTGCCCGCGGCGGATGTGCTCGTGATCGACGACGGCTCGACGGATGCGACCGCGGAGGTTGCGCGCAACGGCGGCGCGATCGTCGTCTCGTTCGGTGAGAACCGGGGCCTGCGGGCAGGCATAGCCGCGGGCTACCGCGAAGCGGCAACCCGCGGCTATGCCTTCTGCGGGCGGGTCGACGCCGACGGCCAGCACCCCGCCGCCGAGCTCGTGCGCCTCCTCGAGCTCGTCCAGTCGGATGTCTGCGACGTCGCGGTCGGGTCGAGGTTCGCCGCCGGAGACGGCTATGCCGACGAGCGCTACGTCCCGTCGCCGAGCCGACGCCTCGGAATCGGCCTCCTGCAGAGGGCAATGCACTTTCGCCTCGGACGCCCGTTTCACGACCCGACGAGTGGGATGACGGCGGTCAACGCGAGAGCCATGCCGATCATGGCCGAGCCCTACGTGAGCGGCGCGCCGGAGGTGGAGGCCCTCTTGCGGCTCAAGTCCGAAGGGCTACGGGTCGAGGAGGTCGCCGTCCACATGCGCGAGCGGGCGAGCGGTGAGTCGAAGCTGCAGGGAAAGAAGGCGGTCAAGCTCGTGCTGACCGTCATCGGGACGCTGCTCTTCTTCGGCTGGCTCCGCCGCCGCGGGTCGTGAGCCCGGGAGCAACGACGTCGCGCGTCATCGTCGTTCTCGGCTACTCGGACGGCGGCCGGGACGCTCTCCACCCCATCTGCGCAGCGCGCCTCGCCCGCGCGGCCGAGATCAGCCGAGAGGAGGACGTGGTCGTGCTCTCCGGTTGGGCGCGGGTCCCGGGAACGCACTCGGAGGCCGAGCTGATGGCCGCCGCCTGGCGCGGGAGGGCCCGGGAGCTCGTGATCGACCCCGACGCACGGACGACGGTCGGCAACGCTGCGAATGCGATCGACGACGTTCGCCGCGTCGGAGCACGCGAGGTCGTCGTCGTGACCTCCCGCTGGCACACGACGCGGGCCGGGGCCGCGTTCAGGCTGTTGCTGCGGGGGTGCGGGGTTCGGGTCACGGCCGCGTTCCCTCCCGAGTCCTGGAACCCGAGTGCGTCATCGAGGGAGCTGGTTCTCTGGGCCCTCCTGCCGGCACAGCTGTGGGCCGTCAAGCAACGCCGGCGATGACGCCCGGGACGTCTCCCGAAAAGGAAGGGGACTAGGAGACCTCCACGTGAATGCGCTGCTTGGAGTCGCGCAACGGCCCGCCGCCTCGGCCGGCCCGCACGGCGAGGATCTCGGCCAGGATGGCGACTGCCGTCTCCTCCTGCGTGTCCGCGCCGATATCGAGGCCGCAGGGACCCATGATCCGTTCGAGCTGCTCCTCGGAGACGCCCGCCTCGAGCAGACGTCCTCGGCGGCGCTCCGTCGTCCGGCGCGAGCCCAGTGCTCCGACGTAGAACGCCTCGCTTTCGAGCGCCGCCTTCAATGCAGGCTCGTCGAACTTGTCGTCGTGCGTCAGGACCACCACTGCCGTTTGGTGATCGGGGGTGATCTCGGCGAGCGCCTCCTCCGGCCACTTCTGGATCAGCAGATCGGCCGACGGCATTCGCTCGGGCGTCAGGAACATGGCGCGGGCATCGCCCACGATCGCCGTCCAGCCGAGCAGCTTCGCCGCCCGGCAGAGCGTTTCAGCCGTGTCGACGGCACCGTAGACGAACAGGCGAGGCGGCGGCCCGTACCACTCCGCGAACACCTTCGTGTCGCCCTCGAGGGTGAGCAGCTTGTTACGCCCGCGCCGCACCAGCTCGTGGAACTGGGCGGTCGCCGCGACGGGCACACCGCCTCCGATCTGTTCGCCGGTCTCGACGACGAGCTCCTTGCCACCGACCCCCTCGCCCTCGACGACGGTGAACAGGACGCCGCGCCCGCCCGAAGCTCGTAGTTCCGACAAGCGGCGCAAGAGGCTCACTCGACGGTCTCCACGAACACATCGATCTCGCCGCCGCACGGCAGCCCGACGCTCCAGGCCATGTCGTCGGTGATGCCGTAGCTGAGCATCTTGGCCTCGCCCGACCGCATCACGTCCATCGCGTTCTCGAACACGTCGCTCTCGACGCAGCCGCCCGAGACGGAGCCGCACATCTTCCCCGATTCCGAAATCGCGAGACTCGTGCCGACGGGGCGTGGCGCCGAGCGACGGGTCGCGACGACCGTCGCGACGACGACCTTCTCGCCGGCTTCGCGCCAGCGCTCCACCTCGTCCAGGATCTCCTTCATGCTGCGTGCCTCCTCTCGATGCCGGCGAGCACTGCCGCCAGCTCTTCCAGACTTCTCAGATTATGGCCGGAGAGGAACCGGTCGATGTACGGCAGCGCTGCGCGCATGCCGCCGGCGAGCGGCTGATACTCCGGATTCCCCTTCAGTGGATTGACCCACACGACCGCATACGCGGCTCGGGCGAGACGGGCCATCTCGCGGCCGACGAGCTCCGGATCCTGGCGCTCCCAGCCGTCCGAGACGATGACGACGACCGCACCGCGTGAGAGCGCTCGCTTGCCGTAGACGTCGTTGAACTCCTTCAGCGAGGCACCGATCCGGGTGCCGCTGCCCCAGTCGGTCACCGCCTCCGTGCACTTTTCGAGCGCGGACTCCGGATCGCGGGTGCCGAGCTCTGCCGTGAGCCGCGACAGGCGCGTCCCGAAGGCGAATGCCTCGACCCCGGGCCCCGATCCCACAGCCGCGTGGAGGAACAGCACCAGCGCCCGCGCGTAGGCGTCCATCGAGCCCGAAACGTCGCAGAGGACGACGAGCTTCCGCGGCACGTTCTTGCGAGCGCGGTACGGCCGGTCGACGGGGTCGCCCCCGGTGCGGAGCGAGTGACGGATCAAGCGCCGCATGTCGAGGCGGTCGCCGCGCGGGTCGCCACGTCGACGGCGTGAGGCGCGCAGCGGCCGGTGGCCCGCGATAGCCGCGATCAACCGCTTCACGCGGCGATACTCGTCGGGTGTCATCTCGGCAAAATCCTTGTCGCGTAGAAGCTCGTGACCCGATGCGCCGAGCTCGAGCGGATCGCCCGTCTCGTCCTGCTCACCCCCGGCCCCGTCCGACAGCGATTCGCCTGCGGTCTGCTGCGCGACCGGGCTCGGAGCAGCACGCAGCGGCGGCAGCACGGGCGCCCGCAGGAACCACGCGTTGAACGCGCGGTCGAACAGGTCGAGCTCGTCGTGGCGCGAGACGAGGGTCTGCCGCAGGGCGAAGTAGACGTCCTCCTGGCGGGTCAGGTCGACGACACTGATACCCCGGAGCGCGTCTGCGACTCGACCGGGTCCGACCTCGAGACCCACCTCGCGCAAGACGCGACCGAAGGTGACGACGTGGCGGACGACGGCGTCGGCCATGTCCCTCTACTGTGCCGCTGTCGCGCGTGCGGTGTCGACGAGTTGAGCGAGCGTCTCGTCGCGCACCGCTTCGATGTCCTCGCGGTACTTGAGCACCGAACCGAGGGTCTGTTCGACCACCTCGGCATCGATCTCCTGCCGGCCGAGGGCGTTGAGCGCCATCGCCCAGTCGATCGTCTCCGCGACCCCGGGCGGCTTGGCGAGGTCGAGCCCGCGCAACTCGCGGACGAAGGCGGCAGCCTCGGCCGCCAGGCGCTCCGAGATACCGGGAATTCGGATCTTGACGATCTCGATCTCCCGGTCGATCGACGGGTGGCCGATCCAGTGAAAGAGCGCACGGCGCTTCAGCGCGTCGTGGAGCTCGCGGGTCCGGTTCGAGGTGAGGATCACGGCCGGCCGGCGTCGGGCGCGGATCGTGCCGAGCTCGGGGATCGTGATCTGGAAGTCCGAGAGCACCTCGAGCAGGAATGCTTCGAACTCCTCGTCGGCCCGGTCGATCTCGTCGATCAGCAACACGACGGCCTCGTCGCTGTCGATCGCCTCGAGCAGTGGCCGGCGGATCAGGAACTCGGGGCCGAACAACTCGTCCTCGGAGACCGTTCCCTCCTGCGCGGCGCGGATGTGCAGCAGCTGGCGTGGGTAGTTCCATTCGTAGACCGCATGCGCGACATCGAGCCCTTCGTAGCACTGCAGGCGGATCAACCTGGCGCCGAGGGCGGCGGCCAGCGACTTCGCGGCCTCGGTCTTGCCGACGCCGGCCTCGCCCTCGAGCAAGAGCGGCTTCTCGAGTGCGAGGGAGAGGAAGAGCGCCGTCGAGAGCCCGCGGTCGGGCAGGTAGTCCGCGTCCCGGAGTGCCGCCTCGAGCTCGTCGATCGTCCGGAATGCGCTCATGCCTTGAGGGTAGTCGACGCACACGGCCTCGCGGGTCGCGAGCGAACCTCCGGGGTCAGGCGGCGTCTTCGAGCAGGTCGACTGCCAGCGCGACCGACCGTTCGAGAAACCCGAGCGCCGCGAGCACCGCGAGACAGTCGACGGGATCGACGTGCTCGTCGGTACTTCCCTCGATGATCCGCAAGGCGATGAACGTGAGGGGGTCGAAGTCGATCCCCGCCTGTTCGAGCGTCCGACCGAGGGCGAACGCCTCGCGCGCGAGCTCGTGCTCCGCCGTCGTCAGCGAATGCTCGAGCGCGATCTCGAGCTCCTGGCGCTCCCGTAGAGCGAGCTCGGCCGCCTTCTCCTCGTCATCGAACTCCGTCAGCATCGTCACCGAAGTGAGACGCCGATTTCGCGTCGATGATTGACGGAGTTGAAGCGTCACGTCCGAATGACGCCTGAGGCGGGCTTCAGCTTGCGAGGCGACCCGGGATCGCCGCCGCCAAACGCGGCACGATCTCGTGGTACCCGGCGCCCGGCTTTGACAGAGGCCGCCAAGACGCCTAGCGTGCTCGACCAAGTCAACGAGAGGAGCGTTCCATGGCCTACGAGATCAAGATGCTCGATCTCATCGACATCGAGCTCGAATCGAGCTTCCTCGTTCTCGCCCGCAACATGGGGATCCGCACGAAGGTGAAGACGTGGGGTTTCCTCATTCTCGGGCCGGACGCCGAACCGATCCTCGTCGACACCGGGGCGAGTCATCCGGAGATCATGGAGACGCTCGGGATGACCGGGACCGTGACGAAGGAGATGACGCTGCGGCGGCAGCTCGCGAAGCACGGGGTCAAGATCAACGAGGTGCGCTGGATCCTCCATACACACCACCACATCGATCACGCCGGCCAGGACAGTCAGTTCTCGATGCGTCAGACCGTCGTCACGAACCGTCGCGAGCTCGAGTACTCGGTGTCGGGGATCCAGGGTGGGCAGTACCCGGCCGAGTACGTGAAGCATCACATCGACCGTCTGCACAAGCCCGGCGCGATGCGGCTGCTCGACCTCGAGCTGTCCGGACCCGACGAGATCGCTCCCGGCATCGTCTGCGAGGCAGCCGGCGGTCACACCGAGGGTTCCATGAACATCCTCGTCGAGACCGCAGAGGGAACCGCCTGCATCTGCGGCGACGTCGTCTACGACATCCAGAATCAGATCATCGACCCGATCTACCAGGTCCTCGATTACGAGCCCCAGTCGACCGGGAACCAGGGAACGTCGAAGCGTCAGGAGCGGGGTGCGATCAAGCGGGCGCTCGCGAGCGGCACCTTCCTCCTGCCGATCCACGACTACCCGGCCCGCGTCGAGCACGGGCGGGTCGTGTCGCGGCTGGTGGGCGATTCCGTGCCGGGGCCGGAGCTCGCCGTCGAGCACCTGACGACGGGCGAGACGCGAAAGATGGGCCTCGGCCGGGAGGAGTTCTCCCTTCCTCCCGCTCCCTGAGGCAGCCTGGCGGGAACCGCGTCGGACCGATCGAATAAGCTCGGTCCGGTGACGACGACCGGTCATCTGGAAGCGTCCGGCACCGCAGCGGGCGACGGGCCCGACGGGTCGACCACGTATCTCGAAGCTATTCGCTCGGCTCTTCAGGACGCGATGCGCGAGGACGATCGCGTCTTCCTCCTCGGCGAGGACATCGGTGCGTTCGGGGGTGCGTTCGGGGTGACGGCCGGCCTCCAGGCCGAATTCGGGGAGGCGCGGGTCATCGACACACCGATCGCGGAGGAAGGCTTCGTCGGCGCAGCGATCGGCGCTGCCTGGATGGGCGAGCGTCCCGTCGTCGAGCTCCAGTTCGCCGACTTCATCGCGTGCGCCTTCGACCCCATCGTCACCGTCGCGGCGAAGACACACTGGCGGTCGGGCCAGTCCATCCCGGTCACGATCCGCTGCCCGACCGGTGGCGGCGTGCGGGGCGGGCCGTTCCATGCCGGCTCGCCCGAGGGCTGGTTCGTCGGCACCGCCGGGCTCAAGATCGTCTGCCCGGGCACCGTCGAAGACGCTTACGGCTTGCTCCGGGCCGCGATCGACGATCCCGACCCCGTCCTCTACTTCGAGCACAAGCGGCTCTACCGAACGCTTCGGGCCGAGCCACCGCCGACCGGATACCGCACCGCGATCGGGCCCGCAGCGATCGCCCGTACGGGGACGGACGCGACGGTGGTCACCTACGGCTCCGGCGTCGCCACCGCCCTCGCAGCCGCCGACCTGATCGACGCCGACGTCGAGGTCATCGACCTCCGCACGATCTGGCCGCTCGACACCGAGACCATTCTCGCCTCGGTGGCAAAGACGTCACGGGTCCTCGTGCTGCAGGAGGCATCCCGTTCGACCGGGGCAGCCGGGCTGATCCTCTCTCTGATCGCCCGCCGCTCCTTCGACCGGCTCGATGCGCCGCCGGCCTTGCATGCGCCTCCCGACACCCCCGTGCCGTTCGCCCCCGAGCTCGAGGACGCATACATGCCGTCGATCGACACGACGATCGCCGCCCTCGACGACCTGCTCGCCTTCTGATGCCGATCGAGCCGTGTGCCGAAGCACCGTCGATCGACTTCGACGAGCGGGTAGCGCTGTTCCGGCTGGTCCTGCTCCAACGCCTGCTCGAGGACCGCGTACTGCTGCTCTACCGCCAGGGCCGGATTCCCGGCTCGGTGTACACCGGCCGCGGGCAGGAGGCGGTTGCAGCCGGCGCCGGCCTGGCGCTGGGCCCGGACGACGTCGTCGCACCGCTCAACCGCGAGCTCGCCTGCCACTTCGCGCGCGGCGTGACCCCCGCGGATGTGTTCAGAAACTTCCTCGGCAAGGGAACGGGCCCGACTCTGGGACGCGACGGCAACATGCACTTCGGTGCGCCGGCACGGGGAGTCTTCCCGCTCGTCTCGATGCTCGGCGACCTCGTGCCGGTCGTCACGGGGGCAGCGCTCGCATTCAAGCACCGCGGTCAACGCCGCGTCGCGATGACGTTCATCGGCGAGGGCGCGTTTTCGGTCGGCGACACGCACGAGGGGCTCAACCTGGCGGCGGTGTGGCAGGTGCCGGCCGTCTTCGTGATCCAGGCGAACCGTTACTCCTACTCGACGCCCGTGTCGCGTCAGATGGTGAACACGAACATCGCGCAACGCATCTACGGCGGCTGGTCGATTCCCGCCGAGCGCGTCGACGGGACCGACGCGCTGGCCGTCCTCGACACGGTGCGCGCTGCAGTCGAACGGGCCCGGAACGGCAACGGCCCCCAGGCGGTCGAGGCACTCTCGGTGCGGATGCACGGTCATGCGGCGCACGACGACGCGCGCTACGTGCCCGCCGGCATGCGAGAGGAGTTCGCCGAGCGCTACGACCCGGTCGGTCGCCTCGCCGCACGGCTCGCACTCGACGGTTTCGGCTCCGACGAGCTGGACGGCATGCGCGAGGCGGCCGAGGCCGAGGTGGCAGCAGGTCTCGACAGAGGCAGAACAAGCGCCTGCGCCTGATCCTGCGACACTCGAACGAGGGGTCTACGCGGCGCCGCCGTTCGAGTGACCCCGCGCGTTACTGCGGCAGCAGGCCGTGGATGACCAGTTCGATCAAGACCTCGCGGGAGCGTGCCGGATCCCAGTCGTGCGCCCGGCGGAGGTGCCTGTAGGTGCGGTCGACGGCATTGACGATGACCGTCGCCGTCTCCTCCACCTCGACCGGCCTGATCGAGCCGTCTGCGATGCCGTCGACGAGCAGACGCTCGATCGGGTTGATGTACCCCTCGCGTGAGCGCACCACTTCTGCGGACTCGTGGAAGAAGCGCTTGTCCGATTCCTCGTCGAGCGCGGCGAGGAACGAGAGATGATCCTCGGTCACCTCGCACACGGCAACGAGCATCGCCTCGAGCCGCTCGACGCCGGTGCCCCGACCGGTCACCGCCGGCCACAGGGCTGCCCGAAACGCGTCCTCGTAGTCGCGCGCGAGGAGCGCGAAGATCTCCTCGCGACCGAGGCCGCGACGATGGAGCGTGGTACGGGAGAGGCCCGCCTCGTCGGCGATCCGGGTCAGTGTGGCGGACTGCCAGCCACCGGCGGCAATCGCGCGGCGTGCCCCCTCGATCACGCGCTGCTCGGTGCTCTCGACCTGTGCCATCGCGCGTGGGACGATAGCGTTGCGCGAATGGTACGACAATGTCACACTGCTCTGACATCCCGTAGGACCGGCCCGACGCTGGGCCGGCCGAGCCGAAGGAGGCCACATCGTGCCCATGATCGAGGTCAAGCTCTACGACCGCCGTGTCACCGAGGAGTCGGTGCCAAAGATGATCGAGGCCCTCACGAACGCACTTGCGGAGTCGAGCGGCGCCGCGCGCGAGCACATCCAGGTCGTGATCCAGGGCGTCGAGCCGAGCCACTGGGGCATCGCCGGCAAGCCGCAGTCGTGACCGGAGAGGAATGGAGAAAGGACCCAGATGGCTTCTGAAGTGCTTGTCCCGTCGTCCCCGGCCGAGGCTGTCGCACTCTTCGGCGACGGGGCCGGGACCATGGTGATCGGCGGCGGCACCGTCGTCCTACCGAGCATCACCTACGGCCGGCTCGAGCCCGGTCGCGTCCTCCTGCTCACGCAGGCGGGCCTCGACCGCGTCACGGTCGACGGCGACACGATCACGATCGGCGCGACCACGCCGCTCAGCGCACTGCTCGAGCTCCAGGACCAGGTCGCGGCGCTCGCCGCCTGCGCCCGCAACGTGGCCGACTACGAGATCCGCGGCCAGGGCACGGTCGGCGGCAATCTTTGCGTGGGAGCCGGGTACGAGGCGCCGCGCGGCGACCTCCAGGGCTGCCTGCTCGCGCTCGACGCAACGGTGCGTTCGGCCGGCCCGGACGGCGAGCAGACGGAGCCGCTCGAGGACTTCCTGACCCATCGGCACGATCGGCTCATCCTCGACGTCAGCTTCAAGCGGCCGGCCGCGTCGGCGTTCGCCGCGCTCGAGTATCCGCACACCCACGAGTACACGGTGCTCGCCGTGACCGGCGCCCGCGACGCCGACGGGGCGACGCGGCTCGCCGTGACGGGCGTCGCGGGCCCCGGCAGCCGCCTCCGCTCGGCCGAGGCGCTCGCCTCGGATCCCGAGGCTGCGGGCGCGGCCGCCGCCGGCGACGTGACCTTCGCGGACGACGCGATCGCCTCGGCCTGGTACCGCGAACAGACCTTGTCTGTGCTCGTCCGCCGTGTTCTCACCCAACTCGAGGAGTCCGCATGAACCTCACGGTCAACGGGGTCGATACCGCGATCGACAGTGGCCCCCTGACGAGCCTGCTCGACGTTCTCCGCGAGGAGCTCGGGATCACGAGCCCGAAGGCAGGTTGCGAGCAGGGCGGCTGCGGCGCCTGCACCGTGCTCGTCGACGGCGAGCCCCGCCGCTCCTGCCTGACACCGGTCGCGTCCGTCGACGGCGCCGCGATCACCACGGTAGAGGGGCTCGGCTCACCCGAGCACATGTCTCCGGTGCAACAGGCCTTCACGCACCACTACGCCGCCCAGTGCGGCTTCTGCACGTCGGGGATGATGATGGCCGCGCAGGCCTACGTCGACCGCGGCGGCACCGACGACCCCGAGTCGATCCAGGAAGCTCTCGGCGGCCACGTCTGCCGGTGCACCGGCTACGTGAAGATCATCGACGCGGTCGCGGCCGTGGCACGCGGCGACTCGTTCGACCTCTCCGTCACGGCCGCAGGCGCCGCGATGACGAATCTTGGAGGTGTGGCATGAAGGCTGTCGGCGCACGCGTCCCCCGCTATGACGGTGTCGCCCATGCGACCGGGCGCACCGTGTTCGTCGACGACGTCCGGGTGCCCGGCACGCTCTGGGTGAAGGCGTTCCGGTCTCCCGTGCACAACGCGACGATGACGAATCTCGATACGAGCAAGGCCGAGGCGATGCCGGGCGTTCATGTGATCACCTGGGAGGACGTGCCGCTGCTCGAGTACGGCCACCTCTCGGCGCTCGGGATCCCGGCCGATGAGCCGCTGCTCGCGAAAGACGAGGTGCGCTACCTCGGCCAGCCCATCGCGATCGTCGCGGCACCGAGCGAAGACGAGGCGATGGCCGCCGTCGCTGCGATAACCGCAGACTTCGCCGAGCTCCCGGCTCTGTTCGACGTCCGCAAGGCGTTCGATGCAGACGCCCCGCAGATCCACCGGGAAGGCAACTGGTACACGCACTTCGAGGGCGAGATGGATCGCCGCCAGATCCGCAAGGGCAACATCGAGGAGGCGTTCGACAGGGCCGACCTGATCGTGCAGGGCGTCTACCGTCCTGCAGCGATCGAGCACGCACCGATCGAGACGCAGGTCTGCCTGGTCGTGCCCGAGGCGAACGGCCGGCTCACGATCTACTCCTGCACGCAGGCGCTGTACTTCTCGATGGGCGTCGTCGCCGCGCACCTCCAGGTGCCGTTGAACAAGCTCAAGGTCGTCGGCGGTACCGTCGGAGGCGGGTTCGGCGGCAAGAACGACACGGCCACCGAGACGGTGTGTGCCCTGCTCGCCCAGAAGTCGGGTAAGCCCGTGAAGTGGCGCTGGACCCGCGAGGAGGAGTTCCTCTGCTCGTCGACCCGCGCCCCCTGGCACATCGAGATCGCAGACGCGGTCACGAACGACGGCTGGATCCTCGGCCGCAAGATGCTGACGCTGCACGACGCGGGCGCGTATTCGCGGTTCTCGCCGTACGGCCTGACGAAGCACAGCTTCCACCACACGGGCGCCTACTCGATCCCGAGCCTCGAGTTCGACGGGTACGTCGTCTACACGAACCGGACGCCGACGACCTCGATGCGTGGGTTCGGCGTCACGTCGGTGTCGTTCGCGACCGAGACGCACATGAGCAGGATCGCGCTCGAGCTCGGCATCGACCCGTACGAGCTGCGGCTCAAGAATGCGAACCGCATCGGCGACACCTCGCCGAACCAGATTGCGTACACCGACCCCTCGACCGTGCCGACGATCCTGGCGATCGCCGACGCCGTCGGTCACGACCTGGCGCCCGACTACAAGGCGATGACCCGCGACCCGAGGTCGGGCGATCTCCTCCCGGAGCACCTCGTCGGCCAACTCGGAAACCCGGAGGCCCACTGATGGCAGTCAAGACCGGCCGCGGCTTCGCGGCGATCGAGTACCCCACGGGGATGAACCAGAACGGCGACCCGTCGCAGGCCTGGATCAAGGTCAAGCCGGACGGCCGGATCGACGTGTTCGCCGGCACTTCGGACATCGGCAACGGCTCGAAGACGATCCAGTCTCAGATCGTGGCCGAGACGATCGGCGTCCCGTACGAGTGGATCACGTACGACAACTCGAACACCGACTCGTCGCCGGTCTGCACCGGGACGTTCGCCTCGCGGGCGACGTTCGTCGCCGGCAAAGCGGCCCAGAAGGCGGCCGCAAACGTGCGTCAGAAGATCCTCGAAATCGCCGGCAAGGAGCTCGAGATCGACCCGGCCGACCTCGAGATCGTCGACGGCGAGGTCATCGCGAAAGGCGCGCCACAGAAGAAGATCAGCGTGCCCGACGTCGCGGCCGCCGCCACATGGACGTACGGGGAGCTGATCACCGGCACCGGTGCGCAGCTGAAGCCGTACGCGACGATCGTGGAGCCCGAGACGGGCAAGGTCGACCTTCCTCCCCACTCGGCCATCTCGTACGCATCGTGCGCGGCCGAGGTCGAGGTCGACGACGAGACCGGGGTCGTCACGGTCACGCGCCTGTGGCAGTGCTACGACGTCGGCAGGTCGATCAACCCGACGTTGGTCGAAGGGCAGATCGAGGGTGGGGCCGTGCAGGGGCTCGGGCTCGGCATCCTCGAGAACTCCTACCCGTACTACCCGTCGGTCGAGCACCGCGGCGGCCAGTTCGGGGCGTACCTCGCACCGGGCATGGAGGATCTGCCGCAGCTCGACACGATCATCATCGAGAACCCGTCTGCCGACGGCCCCTACGGCGCCAAGGGGATCGGCGAGATGGCGAGCAACTCGCAGCCGCCCGCCATCGCGACGGCCGTGTTCGACGCCGTTGGGGTGTGGGTGACGGAACTCCCGATCACGCCGGAGCGGGTACTGCGCGCGCTGCAGGCGAAGAAGGCCGGCGGCGGCGAGGCGAGACGAGACGGCAAGACCGTTGTCTTCGACGGCGAGCTGTCGGTGAACACCGTAGGTACCGGCATGACGTTCGGGGCCGCCGCCTGATGGCAGGCTCGCCCTTCCGCTCGTTCGTCGGTGTGGAGCCCTTCCCCATCTTCCCGGGGGTCGGGCTCCACCCGATCGCAGGCGACCAGGTGTTCCTGGGCCGCGTCACCTACCAACCGGGAACGACGGTGAAGCGGCACAGCCACGAGCACACGGAGCAGGCGATGCTCGTGCTCGAAGGGTCACTTTCGATGACGATCGGCGACGAGACCCGTGAGATCGGCCCCGGCGACGCCTGCGTCGTCAACCGCGGCGTCGAGCACGAGCTGTTCTCCGAGGGGGGAGTCACCTTCATCGAGGCACTCGCCCCGGTCCCGCTCGATCACATCGGCGACCCCGAGCGCGATCTCGTCCTCGGCGACCTCAACGGGTCGCTGCACGTCGAACGCTGAGGTGGCGACCTTCGGGCTCGTGCACGGGGCCTGGCACGGCTCGTGGTGCTGGGACAGGCTCGGCCCGGAGCTCGAGGCGCGGGGGCACCGCGTGATCGCGGTCGACCTGCCGGCGTCCGATCCGACGGCCGGGCTTGGCCGCTACGCCGACCTGGTGATCGAATCGCTCGGTGACGCCGACGACGTCGTGCTCGTCGGCCATTCGCTGGGCGGTGCTTCGATCCCGATTGCTGCGGCGAAGCGTCCCGTACGCCACCTCGTCTTCGTGTGCGCTCTTCTGCCCGAGCCGGGCAAGAGCGTCACCGACCGGTACAGCGCCGAGGACGTCTTCGCACCGGGTTTCGCCGGCAACACCGTGACGATGGACGGCGGCACCTCGATGTGGAACGACCCGGTCAGCGCGGCCCGCTGCTTCTACCACGACTGCTCCGAGGACGATGCCGCCTGGGCCGTGGCGCGGCTCCGCCCCCAGGCAGCCGCGCCCCGCACCGAGCCGTGGCCGCTCGACGCGGTCCCGCCGATCGAGAGGACCTCGATCGTCTGCCGAGACGAACGGTGCCTGCGACCCGAATGGTCACGGCGGATGTCGCGTGAGCTGTTGGGCGTCGACGCTGTCGAGCTCGACGGCGGCCACTCGCCGTTCCTCTCCCGCCCCGCCGAGCTCGCCGAGGTGCTCTGCAGTGTCGCGTGAGAACGCAGACGTCGTCGTGGTAGGTGCAGGCCTCGCCGGTCTCGTCGCCGCCACGCAGCTCGTCGCCGCAGGGCGTGACGTCGTCGTCCTCGAGGCACGCGACCGCGTCGGTGGGCGCCTGCTCAACATCGAGATCGGCGGCGAGCCGAACGAGCTCGGGGGCGAGTGGATCGCCCCCTACCAGAGCGAGATGCACGCCCTGCTCGCCGAGCTCGGAATCGAGCTCTTCCACGCCTACCGCGAGGGCGACCACCTCTACATCGACGCCGACGGGGTCTTGCACCGTTATCACGGCGACGACGATCCGCTGCCGGCAGTCTCTGCCCTCGCCTACGAAACCGCGGTTGCGAAGCTCGACTCCCTCGTAGCCGAGATCGACCCGGAGGCTCCGTGGCAACACCCGCGCGCGGCGGAGCTCGATGCGATTTCCTTCGAGCAATGGCTGGCGGCCGAGGTCGACGACCGACTCGCTCGCGACCTGTTGCGCGCCTTCATGGCCGGCGGGTACATGACGAAGCCGGCGGACATCTTCTCCCTCCTGAGCGCCCTCGGAACGGTCGCCGGCGCCGGCAGCGTCGCCAACCTCTTCGAGCCCGACCTCTGCCTCCACTCGCGCGTCGTCGGCGGCTCGCAGCTGATCCCGCTGCGGCTTGCGGAACGGCTCGGCGACCGGGTGATGCTGGACTCCCCGGTTCGCACCCTGCGCTGGGAGGACGACCAGGTCGCCGTGGAGGGGGGCTCCCACAGCGTGAGGGCCCGAACGGCGATCATCGCCGTGCCGCCGAACGTGGCAGGGTTGATCCGCTTCGAGCCGTCGCTCCCCGCCTGGCGCATGCGCCTCCACCAAGCGATGACGCAGGGCGACGTGATCAAGGTTCTCGCGGTGTACGACGAGCCCTTCTGGCGGGCGGAAGGACTTGCAGGGGAAGGGTTCGCCCCCTATCAGCTCGTCAGGGAGGTGTACGACAACACCCCGCCCGCCGGGCGACCCGGCGTCCTCTGCACGTTTCTCGCCGGGGAGAAGGCCCAGGCGGCTGAGCGCCTCGATGAAGGCGAACGGCATTCTCTCGTTCTCGAGGGGCTCGCACGGTTCTTCGGCCCCCGTGCCCTCGACGCTCTCGAGGTGATCGAGCGCGACTGGTCGCAGGAGGAGTGGACGCGTGGCGCCTATGCCGCGACCTTCGGGATGGGAGGGCTCTCGCGACACGGCCCCGACCTCACCCGGCCCGTCGGGCCGATCCACTGGGCCTGTACCGACCTCGCCGGCGTCGGCCACATGCACATGGAGGGGGCGATCCGCTCCGGCCGGTCGGCGGCCCGCGCCGCCCTCTCGCACGGCTGACAGAAGCTAGCCTCCGTCCGTGGGTGCCGTGCTCGCGACCGAGGACCTCTGGCGCGCCTGGTCGTTCCAGCCGCTCGTGATCGGCGGCGGACTCGTCGCGATCTCGTTCTTTCTCCACGGTTGGCTCCGACTGCGCCGGCGCCGGACCGACCTCGCCCCCTGGACGCGCATCCCGCTGTTCGTCACCGGCGTGGTCGTGACCGTTCTGGCGATCGTCTCCCCGATCGACGCGATCGGAGAGCGGTATCTACAGAGCGTCCATATGCTCCAGCACGTCCTCATCGCCGATCTCGGCATCGCCCTCACGGTCGTCGCGGTACGCGGCCCCCTCACCGTGTTCTTCCTGCCGCGCGACCTACTCGTGCCGCTCTCCCGGGTCATCTGGCTGCGCCGACTGCTGCGCTTCCTGCTCCGGCCGGGCGTCAGCTACGGCGTCTGGGTGCTCGCACTCGTCTCGTGGCATGTGCCCTTGTTCTACGAGGCCGCCCTGCATCACCGTCACTGGCACGACCTCATGCACCTCAGCTTCGTCGTCGGCGGCCTGCTCGTATGGACGCAGATCATCGACCCGTCGCGCCACCATCGCCTCACCCTCGGCGAGCGGCTCGGGTACACGGCGGTCGTCTTCTGGACGGGTCAGATCCTGGCCTACGTGATCCTGTTCGACTACCGGCCGCTCTTCTCGACGTATGTCGACCAACCCGTGCGCCTGCTCGGCCTGTCGCCGCTCACCGACCAGAAGCTCGCAGGCGTGGTGATGATGGTCGAGCAGATCGCCACCGTCGGGCTCGCCTTCGTCCTGCTCCTGCGCGCCTCGCAACGCCGGCGCGCCGAGGCCCTCGCCATCGTCGACGGTCAGCCGGCGTGAGCTCCCCCTGGTCACCGACGCTCGAGCCCCTCTTCCTCGTTCTCGGCGGCGGCGCCGTCTGGGCCTACGCGCGGGCCGCCCGCCGCGACCGTCCGCGCCGCGCGAGGGCGGTTGCCTTCTGTGCGGGGGTCCTCCTGATCGTTCTCGCCCTCAATTCGCCGCTCGAGACCATCGCGGTCGACTACCTGGTGCTGTTTCACCTGCTGCAGAACGTGATCATCTCGGACTGGGCCCCGCCGCTCCTGATCGTCGGCCTCACACCCGCGATGCGGTCGGCGATCGCCCGGGGTGGCGGCCGACCGTTCGCGTTCCTGACGCGACCGACGATCGCGCTCCCCGTCTGGCTCGTCGGGTGGTATGCCGTTCACCTGGCCGGCGTCTACGACGCGGCGCTGACACGGCCCGGGCTGTTGAATCTCGAGCACCTCTTCATGATCGGGATCGGACTCCTGTTCTGGTGGCCGGTGCTCAGCGACGCGCCACGGTCGGTGCCGACCCTCGGGCGGATCGCGTACGTGTTCGCGGCCTTCGTCGGCTCGGCGTTTCTCGGCCTGGCGCTCACGTTCGCACCACCTCTCTACGACTACTACGAGAGCCTGCCGACCCGACTGTGGGGGATAACCGCAGCCCAGGATCAGAGCCTCGGCGGGATCCTGATGACCACCGAGCAGGCGCTCGTGTTCTTCGGGATGATCACCTGGCTGCTCGTGCGCATGTTCCACGAGGAAGACGAGGCCGAGCGTGCGCTGCAGGAGCGGCAGCGTGCGGACGGGCTACTGAACCGCTAGGGCGACGAGCTCCAGCTCGAGAGGTGCCGCCCCGCGAACCACCGCGCGGGTCTCGCGGGCATGGAGCAGCGTGGTTCGCACGATGAGCTTGGCACGGGCGAAGTTGTCGAGCTCCGTCGGGACCGGGCCGACGCGGTTTCCAAGCGCATAGCCGGCGGCGTTGCGACCCATGGCGCGGTAGCTCTCGAGCGAATACAGGGGCGCCATCCCGAACAGCTCGAGGTTGTCGAGGGGTTGCAGGTCGGCCCGGTGGATGACGGCCGTTCCTTTCGACTGGATCCCGAGCGCGATCCCGGAACCGGACAGCTGCGCTCCGTCATGCGCGATGAACGCGACGTCCGCGACTCTCCGCACCCGCACTATTCGCGGCGATGCGCCGGCCGCCGCCGCGCCCTCGAGGATCGCCGCCAGCACGTCGCCGTGCCCGAGACCGTTGATCGTCTCACGGATCACGTCGGCAAAGGCGGGCCCGACGGCGATCACGACCTCCGCCGAATTCGCACCGGCGACCGCCTCTCCCGTGACCAGGAGGATCTCCCCCGTTTCGCCCCCGGCCGTTCCGAGCTGCGTCGCGTCGATCACGTATGGCAGCGACTGGAGCGCCTCCCAGCGGGCGCCTTCGAGTCGGTAGCCCGTACCGGGGCCCGTGTACAGGTTCGGGTCGTTCACGGCCGAACGGACGAGCCCGTCCGCGTCTATGACGGCCGAGGTCTGCAGGTAGTCGGCCGAGACTCGCTGGCGCTGCATGTCGACGATCGCGCGGGCGACGTCGTCGAACCCACGCCGATCGAGGGCGAGAGCGACGTCGAGGCCCGAAACCTTCCGTTCCAGCGCCGCGTCGGCGGCCTCGACGTCGGCGGCGCGGTCGCGGTCGGGCATGTCGCTCGCGTCGTAGCCGATCGTGGCAGCCTCCACCTCGTCGTCCGTGACGGGAGGGAGGCCGAGCTCGGCGAAGACGGCCTGGACCGCGCGTGCTGCGCGCTCCCGCACGCGCGTCACCTCGGCCTCGTCCACCGGCTCTATCCCACCGTCGACCTGCCAGTCACGCTGGATGGTCAACCACTCGTCGAGGTCGTCGGCATCGTAGTTGCCACCGCCGAACGTGTTGTCGTGGCGAGGCATCACCGAATAGCCCGAGGTGACGAAGTCGGTTCCGGGCAGGAACTGACCCATCAGCTTCGCCGTCTTGCGAATCGCGGAATGCGAGGCGATAGCGTCGTTGCCCGACGCGACCTCCAGGTCGAGCCAGGCCGCGATCACGTTCTCGGCGAGAATCGCTTTCGTGCCTCCCGGCAGTGAGAGGACGAGCGCCACACACGAGATCGAGCCGTTCTGCACGCCCTGCGAGCCGGCTGCACGCACGACGGAGATGCACCGCGCTTCGAGATAGAGCATCGACATCCCCTGGGCGTGGCCCATCAGCGCCTCTGACCCGGTGCCGGAGGTGAATCGCACCTTGACGCCGCGAGATGCGTAGGCCGCTCCGAGAAACGCCTTCGACCAGGGGGTGTCGTCGCCGTCGACGAAGACCTGCTCGGTACCGTAGACCGACAACGTCTCGGCGTAGCTGACGAGCCCGTTGATCGCGAGCTCGAGATTGCGCCGCTCTTCGACCGCGCACTGGGTCATCACTCCGGGTCTGCCGGTCTGCGAGCCGACGAGCAGGGAGATGGCGTTCAGGGGGGCGTACCGCGCCACTCCGACGGTCGTCTCCATCTCGGCAAAGCCCCGCGCCGATGCCTCGGCAGCGTCGGCTGCGAGCAGGGCCGGGCTCTCCTTCAGATTCGTCACGTGCGCCTGGTTCGCGGGCGCCCGGCGGGCGCGCAGCTTCTTGAGTGCGAACATCAACTCCACCGGGTCGAGCAGGCCGGCGACGCGCGCGAGCTTCGCAGGCGTGAGGCCCCGCGCGAGCCGGACGATCTCGGCCCGTGGTGCGTCGACGTCGACGAGCATACGGGCAAGCTCGAGGTCCGAGAGAGCCATCGCCTCGGCTGCGACGTCGAGGTCGAGCCCGTGAGCGACCAGGAACCGGTCGATCATGTCGAAGTCGGCGGCGGCACAACCGTCCATCCGGGTGACGACGCCGTTCTCGATCACGAGCTGCGGCTCGGGATCGTTGGGGCCGTTTGCCGCGACGAGCCCGAGCTCGGGCAACGGTGCCACGAGCAGCTCACGCCGGAGCTCCTTGGCGGCACGAGACGCGAAGCGGGCCGATCCCTCAGTCACCGACGAGCCCTCGCGCGACATACGCGGCCGCGGCCTCCCGAACGAAGGCGGCAGTCCGCGGCGACTCCCAGTCGTCGAGCCGCCGCGCCCACTGTTCGAGCACGGCGGCCGTCGAACGCCCCGGACGGAGTGCCGTGTAGATCTCGAGCAGCTGATCGTCGGGTACTCCCGCGAGCTCGGCGGCCCGGTCGAGATTGTCCGCCAACTGCCGGCGTCCGGTCGCTCGAGCTACCTCTGCCTGGCGACGCAACGTCGCCGGGGTGGCGCGAACGTCGGCCGCCACGAGCGTTCCCTTGCGGGCGGCCTCGAGCGTGACGTCGTCGAGTGCGAGCCCGGAGGGGGTCTCGACGAGGTCGGGGCGTCGCGAGCCGAGCGGGTAGTCGGCGGTCGGATCGAAGGTCATTCGCCGAAACTTTATAGGGTTGAGTCCATGACAAACGATCATCGATTTTCGGATCGCGTTGCTTTCGTCACCGGTGCCGCGAGTGGTATCGGCGCCGCGACGGCCGCGCGCCTCCAGGCCGAGGGAGCGCGCGTCGCGACGTTCGATCTCGTCGCCTCCGGCCTCGAGGGTGCCCTCGTTCTCACGGGGGACGTCGCTCGCTCGGCCGACGTCGAGGCGGCGGTTGCAACGGCCACCGCGGAGCTCGGGCCGATCGACGTGCTCGTCTGCTCGGCCGGCATCCCGGGGGCATCGCTGCGTACCCAGGACGTGAATGACGCCGAGTGGAGCCGGGTGATGGCGATCAACGCCGACGGCGTCTTCTGGTGCAACCGCGCCGTCGGGCCGGGGATGGCAGAGCGCGGCTACGGCCGTATCGTCAACGTCGCCTCGATCGCCGGCAAGGAGGGCAACCCGATGGCGGCCGCGTATTCGGCGTCGAAGGCGGCCGTGATCGCGCTGACGAAGGCCGTCGGCAAGGACCTCGCCGGCACGGGTGTCGCCGTGAACTGCATCGCGCCGGCAGTGATCGAGACGCCGATCCTCGAGGGCCTCTCGCAGCAACACGTCGACTACATGATCGAGCGGATCCCGATGGGCCGGATGGGCACCGCCGACGAGGTCGCGGCACTGATCTGCTGGCTCGCGAGCGAGGAATGCTCGTTCTCGACCGGAGCCACCTACGACATCTCCGGCGGCCGCGCCGTCTACTGATGGCATCTTGCCCGCTGACACCGCACGTGACGGCCTTGGCCGGCTGATGCGCAGGGTCCGCTTCCAGACGGGAACGGGCGCGCCTCACGACGGCGTCGTCACGACCTTCGAAGGACGGCTCTGCGTTGAATCGACACAGGGCTCTCGGGCGTTCGTAGCCGACGAGCGGACGCTCACCCTGGAACGGCCCGCAGTCCTCGTGCGCCCGATCGACCCGCCGGAAGTGTGGTGCTCCGGCGTCACCTACGAGCGGAGTCGCGACGCCCGAATCGAGGAGTCGGGAAGCGATGTCTACGCTCTCGTGTACGACGCCGACCGGCCTGAGCTCTTCCTCAAGGACGCCCAGTGCCGCCGCACCGTCGGTCCGAACGAGTCGATCGCGATCCGCTCGGACTCGAGCTGGAACGTCCCCGAGCCCGAGATCGGAGTCGTCCTCGGGGACGACCTCGAGATCGTGGGCTACACGATCGGGAACGACGTCTCGTCACGCGACATCGAAGGCGCCAACCCGCTGTATCTGCCACAGGCGAAGGTGTTCGCTGCGGCGTGCGCCCTCGGACCGGCGGTCTACGAACCCGATGACTGGGACGCCCCACTCTCGATCGAGCTCACGATCCACGACGGCGACGGTGCCGAGCTCTTCTCGGGCTCGACCTCGACCGCGAAGATGCGGCGGACGTTTCCCGAGCTCGTCCGCTGGTTGGTACGCGACAACCCCGTGCCCGCGGGTAGCGTGCTGTTGACGGGCACTGGTCTCGTGCCGCCGGACGACTTCACCCTCCTCCCCGGTCACGTCGTCGCGATTCACGTTCCCGAGATCGGCACGCTCACGAATTCCGTGGTGCGTGCCCCCGACCTGCTCGAAAGGAGCTTTCGATGACCGAGATCCTGTCCGCCACGACCGCCCGGAACTTCATCGGCGGCGCGTGGAGCGAGAGCGTGTCGGGCGAGACCTACGAGAAACGCAATCCGTGGCGGCCCTCCGAGGTGACCGGGGTCTTCGCGGCCTCGACCGCGGACGACGCGAGGAGCGCCGTGGAGGCAGCTCGTGGCGCCTTCCCTGCGTGGGCAGCCCTGCCCGCACCGGCGAGGGCGGGATTCCTCTTCAAAGCCGCCGATGCAGTCGAAGCCCGGGTCGAGCAGATCGCGCAGGACATGACCGCCGAGATGGGGAAGCCGTTGCGAGAGGCCCGGATGGAAGCCGCGCGGGCGGCGACGATCCTCCGCTACTCCGCGGGCGAGGCGTACCGCCCGGCCGGTGAGGTGTACGAGCCGTCGGTCGGCCATCAGAGCCTCTACACGCGGCGGCGACCACTCGGCGTCGTGGGCCTCATCACTCCGTGGAACTTCCCGATCGCGATCCCGGTCTGGAAGCTCGCCCCGGCGCTGATCTACGGAAACACCGTCGTGCTCAAGCTCGGCTACGAGGCGCCTCGTACCGGCCTCCACATCGCGGAGTGCTTCGCGGAGGCCGGTCTGCCGGCGGGAGCGCTCAACGTGCTCACCGGAGCAGGCTCGAAGGTGGGGGCAGAGCTCGTGGCGAATCGCGACGTCGGTGCCCTTTCCTTCACCGGGTCGGTCGCGGTCGGCCGTGCGGTCCGCAACGAGGCGACTGCCCGCAACTGCCGCGTGCAACTCGAGCTCGGCGGCCATAACCCGTTCATCGTGATGGCCGACGCCGAGCTGGATCGCGCCGTCGACGCCGCTTTCGCGGGCGCCTTCTGGTCGGCCGGACAGAAGTGCACTGCCACCCGCAGGATCCTCGTGCAGGACTCCGTCTACGACGTGTTTCGCGCCAAGCTGCTCGCCCGCATCGACGTCGCCAGGGTCGGCGATCCCGCGGATCCCGAGACGGAGGTCGGGCCCGTCGTCGCCGCGGGGCCGTTCGAGGAGATCCTGGCTGCGATCGAACGTGGGAAGGCCGAGGGCGGCACCGTCGCAGCGGGAGGGGGGCGCGCCAGCGACGAGGGGTATCTGATCCCGCCCACGGTGTTCGAAAACGTCGCCGACGACGCGTTCCTCTCGTGCGAAGAGGTCTTCGGGCCCGTGACCTCGCTCTATCGCTTCTCGACGCTCGACGAGGCTTTGCAACGCGCGAACGCGGTCGAGTTCGGTCTCTCCGCGGCGATCTTCACCCGCGACCTCCACGCCACGCAACGGTTCGCGGACGAGCTCCAGGCGGGCATTCTCCACATCAACTCGCAGACTGCCGGAGCCGACGTCCACGTCCCCTTCGGTGGCCTCAAGGGCTCGGCCTGGGGTCCGCACGAGCAGGGACGTGCGGCGATGGAGTTCTACACGGAAACCGTCACCGTGTACCAGGACGCGCCGCTTGCCTGAACGGGTTCTGGTCTCCGGTGCTCTTGGCTGCCTCGGCGCGTGGGTCTCGCGGTGCGTTCTCGACGACGGCGACTCCGTGGTCGGCTACGACCTCGGTGACGATCGCGGCCGGCTCGAGCTCGTGCTCGGAGACGACGCGAGCCTGGTCGAGCTCGTAAAGGGGGACATCACCGATCTCGCTGCCCTCGAACGAGCGCTCGACGAGCAGCAGATCACGCGCGTCATTCACCTCGCCGCGCTCCAGGTGCCGTTCGTCCGGGCGAACCCGCCGCTCGGCATGCGGGTCAACGTGGCCGGCACGGTCAACGTGTTCGACGCCGTCTCGCGACGGCTCGACCGGATCCCCTGCGTCTCGTACGCGAGCTCGGCAGCCGTCTACAACGCGTCCGACCCGTCGCCCGCGCCGGAAACCGGCGGGACGGCTCCTGCGACGCTGTACGGCGTGTCCAAGCTCGCCGACGAGGGAGTAGCCCGCGTGTATCGGGACGACGCCGGCGTGCCGTCGGTCGGGTTGCGCCCCTACGTCGTGTACGGGCCCGGCCGCGATCAGGGCATGACGTCCGGACCGACGATGGCGATGCTCGCTGCGGTCCGCGGCGAGCCGTTCCACATCGGCTTCTCGGGCTCCGCCCAGTTCGACTTCGTCCCTGACGTCTCGCGCGCTGCGGTGACGGCCGCTCATGCGACGACCGAGACGGCAGCCGTCTACAACGTGCCGGGCGTGCGGGCGGACGTCGCGGACGTGGTCGCGTGCGTCGGCGCAGCCGTTCCGGGGGCCGAGATCACGTGGGGCGGCGATCCGCTGCCCTTCCCGGCGACGCTCGAAGCCGTCGGGTTCGACCGTGACGTCGGCCCGTTCCCACGAACATCGCTCACGGACGGGGTCGCCGCCACCGTGGCGCATTTCCGCCGCGGCTGACCCCCCAGCCGGCCCCTTCAGGGATTCTGCGTGCGATCGAAGAGAACGTGCAGGAAGAGAAAGGGCCGGCGGGCCGGCCCCTTCAGGGATCTTCGCGATCGTCGGTTCCGCGGAGCGGAACCCAGATCTGCAGACAGGAACGGCCTGCACGGCTCGCGGTACGGTTTTCTACCGCCGAAGAGAACGTGCAGGAAGAGAAAGGGCCGGCGGGCCGGCCCCTTCAGGGATCTTCGCGATCGTCGGTTCCGCGGAGCGGAACCCAGATCTGCAGACAGGAACGGCCTGCACGGCTCGCGGTACGGTTTTCTACCGCCGAAGAGAACGTGCAGGAAGAGAAAGGGCCGGCGGGCCGGCCCCTTCAGGGATCTTCGCGATCGTCGGTTCCGCGGAGCGGAACCCAGATCTGCAGACAGGAACGGCCTGCACGGCTCGCGGTACGGTTTTCTACCGCGAGCCGTGCAGGCGAACGAGGGCGAGCAGCGCGAAGAACTGCGCCATCAGAAAGCCTGCCGCCACCCAGAGCACCGCGTCGAACGATCCCGTCGCGTCGCGAATAGCACCGAGGAGAAACGGTGACGCGGCGGCGATGGTGTACCCGAGCCCGAGCATCATCGCGACGAGTGCGCCGACCCGCCTGGGTGTCCGCTCGAAATCGAGGGGCAAGGTCATCACGAGGGCGAACAGGCCACCCTGCGCCACACCGGCGAGCAGTGCGCCCGCGTAGGCCAGCCCCGGGACGGCCACGAGCATGACGGCTCCGGTGATGAAGCACAGGCTCAGCCCGAGCAAGAACGGGCTGCGCCGGCGGGTCCGGTCGGAGAGCCACGGAATCACGAACGAGGAAGGGATCGCCGTCAGATTCATCATCGCGAGAAGCAGGCCGGCTTCTCCATCGCTCCAGCCACGTTCCGCGTATGCGTCCGGGAGCCAGGCGTTCAACCCGTAGTAGGCGGAGCCCATCAGCGCAAAGATCGCGACGAGGAGCCACGCGGTGCGGCTCCCCCACGGCAGCCGCGGCACGGTGGCGGCGGGGGCCGCGTGAGGCGCCTCGCCCCAGGTCAGGACGACCCAGGCGACGAGCGACAGGAGCGCCACGCAGGAGATCGCGATCAGCGCGCCTCGCCAGCCTCCGAGCCATGCGGCGAGCGGCACGGCGAGCGCTGCCGCACTCGTCGAGCCGACCTGGATGCCCGTCGTGTACACGCCGGTGCCCGTTGCCGGACGCTTCTCGAAGTGCTCCTTGACCGAGATCGGAGCCAGTGCGTTCCCGAGCCCCATCCCGATCCCGACCGGCCAGGTGAGGAGCACGACGAGCCAGGCCGACGGCATGACCGCTCGCAGAATGCCGAACGATCCGATCAACGCGAGCCCGATCGTCATCGCCCTGCGCGTCCCGATCTTCGTTGCCAGATAGGCGGCCACCGGCGCGAACAACCCCATGCACAGCACGGGAATCGTGCCGAGGAGGCCGACGACGGCGTGGGACGTTCCGAATGCGTCCTGGATCGACGGGATCAGCGGCCCGACGCCGACGATCTGGGGGCGAAGGGTGAGAGCGGCCAGAAAGAGCGCGACGAGTGTCGCGGTCGGACGATTCGTCACGTCACACGAGCGGGATCAACGTCATACGCTGCCGCGACGCGAGTCGGGGCAGAGCCTCCTCGAGCACGAGCTCGCGAAAGTGCGGGCTCGCCGCGTGCGCTTCGAGCGCCGCCTCGTCGACGTAGCGCTCGAACAGGAAGAACCTGTCCGGGTCGTCCGGGTCGCGATGCGCGTCGTACTGGAGACAGCCGGGCTCGGCCCGCGAAAGGGGCATCAGGCGCCGCAGGAGGTCGGCGACGGCCTCGCGTTCTCCCTCCATCGACACCCAGGTGACCGCAAGGACGACGGTCACCGGTCCGAGCTCTTCAGGTGGGCGCGCACCAGCTTTGCCGAGACCTCGACGTGCTTGCGTGCCTCCCGGCCCGCGGCGCCCGGGTTCTCCGAGCGAATCGCATCGATCAGCTGCACGTGCCGCTCGGCAGCCTGCTCCGGCTCCATGTAGGTGCCGTAGAGGGAGACCGTGATCCGACCTTCGACGCCGAGCGACTTCCAGCACTGCTCGAGAACCGAGTTCCCGGCGGCCTCGACGATCAACCGGTGAAAAGCGATGTCGTGCTGCGCGAGCGAATTGGTGTCGTCCCGCCGCACGGCCTCACGCATCGCCTCGACCTCGATTTCGAGTGCCGAGACGTCGCCGCCGAGCTTCTGGGCCGCGAGTCGCGCGGCAAGCTCCTCGAGCGAGGCCCGAACCGGATAGACCTCGATCATCTCGGCCTCACCGAAGGCCCGCACGCGGGCGCCGCGGAACGGCTCCGACTCGACGAGTCGCAGCAGCTCGAGGTCGCGGAGCGCCTCGCGCACCGGGGCCTGGCTCGTGCCGAGCTCCTGCGCGATCCGCGTTTCGACGAGACGCTCGCCAGGTTCGAGTTCCCCGCTCACGATCCGTTGCAGCAGCACGTCCTTGACCTGCTCACGGAGTACGGTGCGGGAAATCGTCGACACGGTCAGCCGGCGATCACCGGATTGGTGATCTCACCGACGCCGTCGATCCGGATCGTGACCGTGTCCCCCGGCTGGAGCAGCCGCTTCGGATTCCGGAACACGCCGACCCCGGCGGGCGTGCCGGTCAGGATCAGGTCTCCTGCTTCGAGCGTCGAGGTGCGCGAGGCATAGCTGATGATCTCGTCGATCCCGAAGATCAGGTTTGCCGTCGTCGAGTCCTGCAGCGTCTCGCCCGAGACGATGGCGCGAATCCTGAGTGCGTGGGGATCCGGGACCTCGGCCGCCGGCACGAGCGGGCCGACGGGGCAGAAGGTGTCGGGTGACTTGCCACGAGTCCACTGACCGTCGGCGAACTGCAGGTCACGGGCCGAGACATCGTTGGCGACGACATAGCCGAGCACCGCCTCGAACGCGTTCTCTTTCGAGACGTTCCTGACGGTTCGTCCGATCACGACACCGAGCTCCGCCTCGTAGTCGCATTGCTCGACGACCGGCGGGATGACGATCGAGTCGCCGGGGCCGATCAGAGAGGTCGTGTACTTCGCAAAGAAGAGCGGAGCCTTTGGGAGGTCGACCCCCTGCTCCTCGGCGTGGTCTCTGTAGTTGAGGCCGACGCAGACAATCTTACCGGGACGATCGATGGGCACCATGGCACCGATCCTACGCGACCGCTCACTCCAACGCCGACGGAACCCGCGATAATCGATCATCGAAACTGGCTCCGCTTCCGCCTCGCAGTAGACTCGCGCAGATGCCCCTCTCTTCCGCCGTCCGCGCCGAGATCGGGGCCGTCGTCGGCGCACGCCACGTGATCACGGAGCCCGAGCAGCTCCGTGTCTACGACTGTGACGGGCTCACGGGCTGGCGCGCCATGCCGGAGCTCGTCGCTCTGCCGGGATCGACGGCCGAGGTGCAGGGCGTCGTCCGCATCTGCGCCAGAGAACGCGTTCCCTTCGTCGCCCGAGGCGCCGGCACCGGGTTGTCGGGCGGCGCGCTGCCCGTTGCGGAGGGAATCGTCATCTCGCTCGCTCGGATGACCCGGATCCTCGAGATCGACCTCGCCTCGCAGAGGGTCGTGGTCGAGCCGGGAGTGGCGAACCTCGACGTGACGCGCGCCGTCGCTCCGGACGGCTTCTTCTATGCGCCGGATCCGTCGAGCCAGCAGGTCTGCACGATCGGAGGCAACGTCGCGGAGAATTCGGGCGGAGCTCACTGCCTGAAGAACGGCTTCACGGTGAATCACGTCACCGGCCTGACCGTTGTGCTTCCGGACGGCGAGATCGTCGAGCTCGGCGGCAAGGCCCTCGATCCGGACGGGCCCGACCTGCTCGGAGCGTTCATCGGCTCGGAGGGCACGCTCGGAATCGCAACGGAGGTGACTCTGCGCGTCCTCCGCAAGCCGGAAGCGGTCACCACCCACCTGGCGGCTTTCGCATCCATCGACGCGGCGGGCGAGGCCGTCGCCGCGATCGTCTCGGCGGGAATCCTGCCGGCCGCGATCGAGATGATGGACCGCCTCACGATCGTCGCCGTCGAGCAGGCCTATCACCCGGGCTACCCGGACGGCGCCGAGGCGCTCCTGCTCGTCGAGCTCGACGGGATCGCCCTGCAGGTCGAGGAGGATGCTGCCTCGGTCGACCGGATCTGCCGCGCCTGCGGCGCGTTCGAAGTGAGGGTCGCACACGACGACGCCGAGCGTGCGCTTCTCTGGCTCGGCCGCAAGGGGGCGTTTCCGGCGATGGGCCGGATGTCACCGGACTACTACGTGCAGGACGGCGTCGTGCCGCGGACAAAGCTGCCCGAGGTGCTGCGGCGGATAGGCGAGCTCTCGCGGGAGCACGGCCTGCGCGTGGGGAACGTGTTCCATGCGGGTGACGGCAATCTGCACCCGCTCGTGCTCTACGACGCGGCGAAAGGTGAGACGGAGGCCGCGAAAATCCTGGCAGAGGCGATCCTCGGCGCCTGTCTCGATGCGGGCGGCTCGCTCACGGGCGAGCACGGTGTCGGCGTCGACAAGGCCTGCTCGATGCCGAAGATGTTCTCGGAGCGCGATCTGGAGGCCTTCGAGCGGCTGCGCCGTGCTTTCGATCCGGACGGAATCGCCAACCCGGGCAAGGTGCTCCCGACGCCCCGTCTCTGCGGTGAAGTGCCCGGCCCCTACAGACAACACCCGTTGGAGCTGATCGGCGTTGCCGACCGTCTCTAGCCTCGAGCAGGCCGCGTCCGAGCTGCGGGCCGCCGCCGCCGACCGCAGAAAGCTTCGCCTCGGTATCGATCTCGATGCCTCGGGGATGGACCGGGTGCTCGAGCACGAGGCGGGTGATCTGACCTGCACGGTCGAGGCAGGCATCCGACTTTCGGCGCTCGCCGCTGCACTTTCTCCGTCCGGCCAGCGGCTGTCGCTCGACCCTCCCGGCGACCCGACCGTGGGCGCGTGCGTCGCCGACAGCATGTCCGGCCCGCTTCGCCACCGGTTCGGCGCTCCCCGCGACCTCGTTCTCGGCGTCACGCTGGTTCTCGCCGACGGCACGATCGTGAATGCAGGCGGCAAGGTCGTGAAGAACGTCGCCGGCTACGACCTCGGCAAGCTCGTCTGCGGCTCCCGCGGCCGACTCGCCTTCATCGGCCGCGTCAGTCTCCGCCTCCACCCTGCTCCCGCAGCCGCCGCCACCTTGCACGTCGAAACCGGCGATCCGGCTTCCGTCGCGGCGGCCTTGCTCGGCTCGCAACTCGTCCCGAGCGCGCTCGACATCCTCCATCCCGGGCGAGTCGCCGTCTTGTTCGAGGGAGGCGAGGCGGCCGTAGCGGCTCAGATCGACACCGCTCGGGCACTCGTCGGCGGATCCGAGTCCGGCAACGCCGTGTGGGCCGAGTCGCGTACACGTCAGGCCGCTGCCCGCGGGCGGTCGTCGTTCGCTCCCGGCACCCTGCGGGATTTCCTCTCCCATGTTCCGGAGGCCGTCGTCCGGCCGTCCACGGGCGTTGCGTATCTCCCCGACCCCGTCCCGGACGAGACACCGGAGCCGGTTCGGCGGCTCCAGGAGCGGGTGCGGGCGCGCTTCGACCCGACCGGGGTGCTTGCGTGAGCGCCGCCCCCGATGTCCTTCGCTCTCTTACGAGCGACTGCGTTCACTGCGGCTTCTGCCTGCCGACGTGTCCGACCTACCTCCTCTGGAGCGAGGAGATGGACTCGCCGCGCGGCCGGATCCAGCTCATGGAGTCGCATCTGGACGGCACGATCTCTCTCACCCCGACAGTCGTCGGGCACCTCGATCTCTGCCTCGGCTGCATGGCCTGCGTGACTGCGTGCCCCTCCGGCGTGCAGTACGACCGGCTGATCGAGGCGACCCGCGAGACGATCGAGACGACGACGCGGCGCCCGCTCGGCGACCGGCTGGTTCGCGGGGCCCTCTTCAAGCTCCTCCCGTATCCGAAGCGGATGGGCCCGGCGCTGCGCCTGGCGCCGCTCGGCCGCAAGCTGCCGCTGCCGGGCCGGCTCGGCGTGATGACGGAGATCGCTCCGCCGTGGCGTTCGACCGCGAAACCGGAAAGAAGTACGCCCGCGCGTGGCGAGACGCGCGGACGTGTTGGCATTCTCACAGGTTGCGTGCAGTCGGTGGTGTTCGGATCGGTCAACGCAGCCACGGCGCGGGTGCTCGCCGCCGACGGCTACGACGTCGTGGCCCCGCAGCAGGGCTGCTGCGGCGCGCTCTCGATGCACGCCGGCCGCGGCGACGAAGGGCGGGCATTCGCGCGCCGGGCGGTCGAGGCGTTCGAGGGCGTCGAGACCGTGATCGTCAACACCTCGGGCTGCGGCTCACACCTGAAGGAGCTAGGCCACGTGCTCGGAGGCGATCCCGCGTGGGCGGGGCGGGCGGCGGCGCTCTCGGCCCGGGTGCGCGATCTGGGCGAGTTCCTCGCCGGTGTAGAGCCGAGGGCGCCCCGGCATCCGCTGAACCTCAGCGTGGCCATGCAGGACTCCTGTCACCTCCGTCATGCGCAGCGGTTACCGCTCTCGTCGGCCACGTCACTCAGGAGGATCCCGGGTCTGACCCTGCGAGAGCCGGCCGAGCAGGACATCTGCTGTGGCAGCGCCGGGATCTACAACGTCACCCAGGCCGACGCTGCCCGGGTGCTCGGCGATCGCAAGGCAGCGCACGTGTTGGCGACCGGCGCGCAGGTCTACGCCAGCGCGAACCCGGGCTGCCTCGTCCAGGTCGCCACGGCGCTGCGGCGCGCCGGCAACCCTCTGCCGGCGCTGCATCCGATCGAGATCGTCGATGCCTCGATCCGGAACCTCGGCGCGGCGGGCCTGCTGCGCAGCTCTCGCCGCTGAGCAGGCCCGCCGCCGAGCCCACGATTCGCGCAGGTCAGCGAGGCGTGAAGTCCGCCTGGATCCCCGACTCGTCGTCTCATATCCTCCAGAAGCTCGACCTGCGCGACCGCACCCAGGCGGTTGTGGTCGCCTACGAGTCGGGGCTCGTCCGACCCGGTGAACGCTAGACCTCGCCGGGCTCGACCTCGGCCGGCCGCAACTCGTCCAACCGATCGACGCGTGCGAGCGCCGGGAAGAAGCGCGACCACCCGATCGCGATCGCGACCGTCAACACACCACCGATCACGACGGCGGGGACGGCGCCGAGGAGCGCCGCGGCTGCCCCCGATTCGAACGCACCGAGCTCGTTCGAGGCGCTGATGAACACCATCTCGACCGCGTTTACCCTCCCCCGCAACTCATCCGGGGTGACGAGTGGCAGGATCGTCTGTCGCAGGACGACGCTCACCATGTCGACGGCACCGCCCGCCACGAGCGCGAGCAGCGACAGCCACATCGTCTGCGAGAGGCCGAACACGACGATCGAGACGCCGTAGAGCCCGACGACGGCGAGCAGGGTGCGCCCTGCGTGCCGCCTGACCGGTCTCCGCGTCAGCACGATCGCCGAGCAGAGCGCGCCGGCGGCCGGCGCCGCCCGGAGCAGCCCGAGGCCCGCCGGTCCGACCTCGAGAATGTCTTTCGCGAAGACGGGCAGCAGCGCGACCGCGCCGCCGAACAGCACGGCGAACAGATCCAGCGAGATGGCGCCGAGCAGCACCGGCGTCCGCCTCACGAGTCGTACCCCGCCGAGAACGCTCGCAAGGTCGGGGGACGACCCTCCGGCGGAGTCGCGGCCGGCGCGCAACAGCAGGGTGCCGAGCAGCGCAATCGCCGACAGCGTCGTGGCGATCCCGTAGACGAGCTCGGAATGCAGTGCGAACAACAACCCGCCGAGCGCCGGCCCGCCGATCACGGACACCTGAAAGACGACCGACCGCTGCGCCAGTGCCCGAACGAGGATGGGGCGTGGCACGAGTGTCGGCGTCAGGGCCCTTGAAGCCGGTGCCCCGAGCGCGGCGGCGACGCCTGTCGCGAACGCGAGCAGGAAAAAGGGCCACGTCTCGCCGGCACCGGCACGCGTGACGCCGAGCAGGCCGAGCATGACCGCGGTCTCCAGCGCTATCGCGATCGCCAGCAGCGTCCGGCGTGGAAAGCGGTCTGCCAGGTGCCCGGCCGGCAGGGCCAGGAGCGGCAGCGGGATGAACATCGCCAGCCCGACGAGACCGAGATCGAACGGGTTGCTCCGCACGGCGTACACCTGCCAGCCGATCGCGACGAAGGACATCTCGACCGCGACGCCCGACGCGAGCATGACGCCGAGGAAGAGTACGAAGTCGCGGTGCCGGAGCGGTGAATCGCCCGCCGACCGGGTCGCGCCATCGCGGTCTACGCCGCCTCTCCTTCTTCGCCTGCCCGTTCTGGCACGGGCAGGAACTCGACCTCGAGCCGCTGGATCCTCGAGCCCTCGACGTCCAGCACCGTGAACCGCAGGCCGTCGGTCCGGACCTCGTCGCCGGGCTCCGCGGCCCGGCCGATCAGGTCGAAGACGAAGCCCGCGACGGTGTGGTAGTCCTCGTGCTCGAGCGCCGTCCCGAGCTCCTCGTTGAAATCGTCGATCGGGAACGTGCCGTCGATCCGAATCGTCGTTTCGTTCAAGCGCTCGATGGACTCGTCAGGAAGGTCGAACTCGTCCTCGATCTCACCGACGATCTCCTCGAGCAGGTCCTCCAGAGTCACGATCCCCTGCGTCGCCCCGTACTCGTCGACGACGACGGACATGTGCTGGTTCGTTCGCCGGAACTCGGCGAGCAGTGCCGCGAGATCTTTCGTCTCGGGCACCACGTAGGCGGGACGCAGGAGTGCCGCCAGCTCGACCTCGGCGATGGCGCTGTCGTGTAGTGCGGACACCAGGTCACGCACATGGAGGATCCCGACGATCTCGTCGAGCGACTCCCGGTAGACCGGGTACCGCGTGTAGGGCGACTCCAGCACGGCGCGAAGCGCCTCCTCGGGCGCCATCTCGATTGAGATGCCGACCACCTCGGGCCGAGGCACCATCACGTCCGACGCCTCCTTGTCGGCGAAGTCGAAGACCTTGTAGAGCATCTCTCGCTCGCCTTGCTCGATCTCCCCGTGCACGGTCGAGGCCTCGAGCAGCATCTTCAGCTCCGCCTCGGAGTGCGCCTCACCCTCGGTCTTGTCCGGATCGATGCCGATCAGGCGCTGTGCACTCTCGCTCGAGCGCTGCAGGACCCAGATGAGCGGCGCGAACACGAAGAAGAACGCCCTCACCGGGACGGAGACGCCGAGCGCGATCCGCTCCGAGTAGCTGAGGGCCAGGCCCTTCGGCACCAGTTCGCCGACGACGACGTGCATGAACGTGATGATCAGGAAGGCGAGCACCACCGCGAACACCGTCCCGAGCCAGATCCCGAACAGATCCGAGAGAACCCTCTCGCCGATGGCGCCGATGGCCAGCGAGGTAAGGGTGACGCCCAGCTGCATGGCGGCGATGAAGTGTGGCGGGTCGCTCGTGATCGTCATCACGGCTCGCGCAGGGCGGTTTCCCTCGTCGGCGAGCTCCTTCAGCCGGGTTCGGCGCACGGTGACGAGCGAGTACTCGGCCGCGACGAAGAAGCCGTTCAACAGGATGAGAGCGGCCACGGCGAGAAGCTCGAGGAACACCGTCATGCCCCGGTCTCCGGGGCCGCGGTACTGGAGGGAAGTTCGCCCACTACTGCGCGGCAGTATAGGAGACGCCGACGACGTCTCCTTCACCCTCCTCGTCGTGACGCACGGCCCTGCCGTCTCGGACGAGCCGCTCGAGATGAGAGAGCGTCTCGGCAACCGCGAACCTGCGCGCCCCGGGACGAAGATCGTCACCGAAGAGCGGGTACGACACCTCGTACCCGGTGCGCGGCTCGGGCCCGAGCGCTTCGGCAGCACGACGAAGCCGCTCGTCGTGGTGCGCGATCAGCTCGTACGCCCGACCCACGGGATCGGTGACGGTGTCGCCGTGGCCTCCGTAGGCGATCTCGGGCGCGAGCTCGATCGTCCGCTCGAGCGCGTCGAGATAGTCGCCGAGCGGATCCGGTCGGCTGGCAGGCCAGAGGCCGACCGTGGGCGTGATCCGTCCGAGCAGATGATCAGCGGCGATCAGGATCCCGTCTTTGAGGAGCGTCAGCTGACCGTCCGCGTGACCCGGTGCCGCGACGACCTCCCAACCGTGGAGCTCGTCGCCGGCGTCGACCAACTCCGGGTCCGTGATCGTTCTGATGAACGGCCGATACAGCAGGCCCTGCCCGATGAGCTCCTCCGTGACCGCTGCCGGAACGCCGTTCGTGCCGAACCAGCCGACGAGCACCTGCGACCACTCCTCGTTCTGCCACACGAGTCGCGCCTGCGCCGCATCGACACGCCCCTGACAGACGCGACTGCCGGTGAGATCACGGACGTCGGCCGCCGCGCCGAGGTGGTCGGGATGGAAATGGGTCAGGAAGAGCGTGACCACCGGCCCGTCGAGCTGCTCGAGCTCGGCCGTCCACTGCTCAGTCGCGTCGGGGAGCCCGAGCCCCGTGTCGACGAGCATGAACCCGCCGTCTACCGGCAGCGCATAGCAGTGGACGTGGCCGGGCCTCGTCGGCAAGGGCATCGTCACACGCAGCACGCCTCCGGGAAGCTCCTCCACATCGCGACTCTAGCCTCTAGCCCTCTTCCCGACCTGTTAGATCGACTTATGCAACGCATAATTAGTCCTCATCTGCTGATATCGTCTGCAGGGTGGAGACGGACATTCGGACCCTCGTCGGCGACACCGACCCCGAGACAATGACGGCAGCCGAGATCCTCGGTGTCATGGTCGAACGGTTCCACCCGAAGCTCTCACTCGCGTGCTCTTTCCAGCGAGAAGAGGCGGTGCTACTGGACATCCTGCTCGCGATCGAGCCCGATGCGCGCGTTTTCGCGCTCGACACGCACGTGCTCTTCCCCGAGACCTACGACGTGTGGCGGCAAGTGGAGTCCCGCTACGGGATCCAGGTCGAGGTGTACGAGGGCCCGTCGCTCGGGCGCCAGGCTGCGATCCACGGCGACGCGCTGTGGGCTTCCAACCCCTCCCTCTGCTGCGCGATTCGCAAGGTCGGCCCGCTCGGCCACGCGCTAGCCGGTCTCGACGGCTGGATCACGGGAATGCGGCGCGAGCAGTCCCCCACGCGTGCCGAGGCCGTCAAGCTCGGCTGGGACGAGCGTCATGAGATCTGGCAGGCGAATCCGCTCGTCGACTGGACGGAACACACGGTCGATGCCTACATCGAGGAGCGCGACCTGCCGGTGAACGCCCTTCACGCCAGAGGCTACGCATCGATCGGATGCACCCATTGCACCCGGCCGGGCGCGGGTCGCGAGGGGCGCTGGAGCGGCACCGACAAGACCGAGTGCGGACTGCACGTCGACCCATGACCGCACGCGTCCGACGCTCCCACCTCGACGAGCTCGAGGCCGAAGCCGTCCACATCATGCGCGAGGTCGCCGCCGAGCTCGAGCGGCCGGTGCTGCTGTTCTCCGGCGGCAAGGACTCGATCGTGCTGCTTCGCCTGGCCGAGAAGGCGTTCCGCCCCGGCCGCTTCCCCTTCCCGCTCATGCATGTCGACACGGGGCACAACTTCCCCGAGGTGATCGAGTATCGCGACCGGCGCGTGGCCGAGCTCGGGGAGCGCCTCGTCATCGCCTCCGTGCAGGAGTCGATCGACCGCGGCCGGGTCGTCGAGCAGAGCGGCCCGCGGGCCTCACGAAACCAGCTGCAGACGACGACCCTGCTCGACGCGATGGAGTCCAACCAGTTCGACGCCGCGATCGGCGGCGCGAGACGCGACGAAGAGCGCTCGCGCGCCAAGGAACGGATCTTCTCGTTCCGGGACGACTTCGGCCAGTGGGACCCACGCGCCCAGCGGCCGGAGCTCTGGAGCCTCTACAACGGGAAGATCCGCAAGGGGGAGCAGGTACGGGTATTTCCGATCTCGAACTGGACCGAGCTCGACGTCTGGCAGTACGTCGCCCGCGAGGCGCTCGAGCTGCCCTCGATCTACTACGCGCACGAGCGGGAGGTGTTCGAGCGCGACGGGATGCTCTACGCGACCTCGGATGTGATCGAACGCGACGACGACGAAGAGCCGTTCTCCGAGTGGGTGCGCTTCCGCACGGTCGGCGACATGAGCTGCACCGGAGCGGTGCGCTCGCACGCCACGTCGTTCGATGCCGTGGTCGCCGAGATCGCAGCAACCCGTGTCACCGAACGCGGCGAGACGCGCGCCGACGATCGCGCGTCGGAAGCCGCAATGGAGGACCGCAAGCGTGTCGGGTATTTCTGACTTCGCGGCCCAGGCGGCGAGCCTGGGTGCCCCTGCCTCCTCCGAGCTGCTCCGCCTCGTCACCTGCGGCTCGGTCGACGACGGCAAGTCGACCCTGATCGGTCGCCTGCTCTACGACACGAAGCAGGTGTTCGTCGACCAGATGGAGCACGTCGAGGAGACGAGCGAGCGCCGGGGCGACGGCTACGTCAACCTCGCACTCCTCACCGACGGGCTGCGCGCCGAACGCGAGCAGGGAATCACGATCGACGTCGCCTACCGCGGCTTCGTCACGCCCAGACGCCGGTTCCAGCTCGCCGACGCCCCCGGTCACGTCCAGTACACGCGCAACATGGTCACCGGCGCGTCGACCGCCGACGTCGCGGTGGTTCTGGTCGACGCACGAAAAGGCGTCATCGAGCAGACACGCCGCCATACTCTGATCACCTCGCTGCTCGAGGTCCCGCACGTCGTTTTCGCGGTGAACAAGATGGATCTCGTCGATTTCGACGAGCAGCGGTTCAACGAGATCGAGCGTGAGCTCGACGAGCTGACCGCCGCGCTCGGGGTGAAGGACGAGGTGGCGATCCCGATCGCCGCCCTCCACGGCGACAACGTCGTCGAGGGCTCCGACCGGATCCCGTGGTGGCAGGGTGGAACGCTGCTGGCCCATCTCGAGGCGATCGAGCTCACGGGCGACCGCAACCTCGCTGACCGTCGCTTCCCCGTCCAATGGGTGATCCGACCGATGTCCGACGAATTCCACGACTACCGCGGCTACGCCGGCCAGGTCGCCGGCGGCGTCTGGCGCGCAGGAGACGATGTTCTCGTCCTGCCGTCCGGGCTGCGCACCCGGGTCGCCTCGGTCGATACTTCTGACGGCGCCATCGGCGAGGCGACGCCCGGGATGTCGGTGACGATCCGGCTCGAGGACGAGATCGACGTCCCGCGCGGTGACATGCTCGTCGACCCGGAAAACCAGCCGGTGACCGCGCGCGCGCTCGAGGCGACCGTTTGCTGGATGAGCGAACGTCCACTCCAGCCCGGGGCGCGCCTCGGGGTGAAGCACACGACCCGCACCGTACGGGCCGTGATCGAAGGAATCGACGGAGTCGTCGACATGGACACGCTCGAGCAGCACGACGCCGCGGCGATGGTGCTGAACGACATCGGGACGGTTCGCCTCCGCCTCTCCGCGCCGCTCATGGTCGACCCCTACGCCGAAAACCGCGCGACCGGAGCGTTCATCCTGGTCGATGAGGGGACGAACGACACCGTCGCGGCCGGCATGGTGCGCACCGCCGGGTAGCGCCCCGCCTGCGGGCCTTCGATCGAGACGAAACCGGTTGCCTCCACGGTGAGGCACTTCCACGACTACGAACATATGCCACTCGTTTGGCGTGATGTCGACGTCCTCCAGGACGCTGCCCTCGCCCGTGTGCGATCGCTCGCCCGGGAGCACGCGACCAACGGGCGTCCAACGCTCCGGCCCGCGCAGAGTCCGACCCAGCTGACCCTCGTCTGACGCCACCCGTAGAATCGCCGCGTGGCTGAAACCACCGAGATCACCGTACTGCTGGCAGACGACCACGAGGTCGTCCGCGAAGGACTGCGCCTTGCGCTGCTGCGCTCGTCGCACATTCGCGTCGTCGGCGAGGCCGCCGATGGCGAAACGGCCGTCGCGCTCGCCGAACGCCGGCGCCCCGACGTGATCGTGATGGACCTCCGAATGCCGGGAATGGACGGAATCGAGGCGACGGAAGAGATCATGCGCAACATCCCCGACGCCAAGGTACTGATCTTCACCGCCTATTCCGAGCGGGCCCTCCTCCAGCGCGGACTCGAATCGGGGGCACGTGGGTACATCCTGAAAGAAGCGCCCCACGAGACACTGCTGCGGGCCATAGAGAAGGTCGCAGCCGGTGAGACGTTCGTCGACCCGGCGCTGATGTCGGCGCTGACCAGGACGCGCGACGGCACCGACGTGCTCACCGCCCGGGAACGGGAGATCCTGCAACTCCTCGCGGACGGCATGTCGAACGCCGACGTCGCGGCCCAGCTGTTCATCTCGCAGGAGACCGTCAAGAGCCACGTTCGTCACATTCTCACGAAGCTCGAAGCCGACACGCGCACCCAGGCGGTGGCGATCGCCTTGCGTGACGCCATGATCGATTGACGGGCCGGATCGATTGACAGACGACGCCGACGGCCGGGCGCTCGCCGAGCGGCTCCGAGCCGAGCGCGACGAGCGCCGGCGACTGGCCGAGTTGATTCACGACGGGCCGGTGCAACTCGTAGCGGCGATCGCGCAGATGCTCGACGCCGCCCACCACGCGCTCGCGGCCGGGGACGTCGCCAGTGGCGCCCCGATCGTCGAGCGGGCCCTGGCGGTTGCCCGCGAGGCGAGCGTGGATCTCCGCGAGATCGTCAGCGGGATCGAGCCGGATGCGCTGCGGAAGCTGGGCCTGGCAGCCGCGATCGGCGAACTCGCCGAGCGCCACACTGTCCGCCGAGGCGTCGCGTTCGATCTCGATGTCGCCGCAGGAGACGACCTCGGTGACGGCGCCCAGTCCGGCCTGTATCAGATCGTGCGCGACGCGATCGACCAGGCGGTGCGGCGCGGGCCGCCAACGCACGTGACGGTCGCCATCAACCCGCTCGTCGGCGGCGTCGAGCTACGCATCGAGGACAACGGGGCGCAGGAGCGGCGCGAGGCGGTCCTCGACGCTCTGGCACAGCGGGTGACCGAGCTCAACGGAACGTTCTCCAGCGAGACGGCCGCGGCCGGCACCTCGATCGTAGTTCGGCTGCCGCCCTCCGCCGCGCGTCTGTAGCCGCCAACCGAGCGTAGGCCGGTACGGCGTGGCGTTACTCCGCCAACGGCTCGTTCTGGACGTTGTGCTCGGTGGCGTACTCATCGACGAGCGGATCGATCACGCTCGCACCTTCGGGGAACGCGTAGTTGATCTTCACGAACGGCTCCCATTTGTCGGGCAACGCATCCTCCGGGAAGATCGCCTCGACGGGGCACTCGGGCTCACAGGCACCGCAGTCGATGCACTCCTCCGGATCGATCACGAGTATCCGCCCGAACTCGTGGATGCAATCGACTGGGCACACGTCGACACAGGACTTGTCTTTGATGTCGATGCACGGCTCGGCGATGATGTAGGTCATTCCGCGCAATCCTACCGAGGCCTCGCGACAGCCCTCCGGGGGAACCGTCGGCTCAATCGTCCGTGAGCTCGGCCACGAGCTGGGGCGCTCGCTCGACGAGCGCCGACTTGACGATCACCTGGTCGAACCCGGCTGCGTGACCGGCCCGAAGGCCGGCCGTGTCGGTGTGATTCGTATACCCGAGGATCGGGACGTCGGGCCAGTTGTCCGCCACGTCCAGCGGATCGATTCTCGCGATGTCGCAGACAACGAGGTCGGGCGCCTTGGCCGAATCCTTGGTCACCAGCTGATGCGCGGGAAGCAGCCCCTCCAGCTTCGCGCGGAAGAAGAGATCGACCCCGACGAGCAGGATCGTCGCCATGGCTGCAAGCTATCAGGGTAGAAGGACAGCCCCCGCCTCGAGACCAGGACGGGATCTCCCGGCCGGCCCGACCTGCTGCTTCCTGTCCTCTCGACCAGGGCGCACGACGAATTAGAGGGATCCATCGATGCCGAGGCGCTCGAGGCCCCGGTTGAGATAGATGCGGAGGACATAGAACCGCTCGAAAAAGAGCAACAGTCCGAGCCCGACCATGATCGTCCCGCTGACGAACTGGATCGCGACGAAGTGATCGCGCAGCCAGCGGAACGCGCCCATCGCCCGGGTGAAGATGGCCCCCGCGAGGACGAACGGAATCGCCAGACCGAGCGAGTAGCAGGCGAGCAGCAGGGCTCCCTGGAGCGCGGTGTCGGAGGTGCCCGCGAGCACGAGGATCGCCGCCAGCACGGGGCCGATGCACGGTGCAGCGCAGATCGCGAATGCCCCTCCGAGCAAGAAGCGCGACCCGCGACCCCGCGCCCCCTGCAGGAGCCCGGCACCGACGAGCCGTTCCGGCCACGGGAGAAGGCCCATGAATGCAAGACCGAAGACGACGAGCACGAAACCTGCGATCCGTTCGAGCAGGAATTGATCGCGGAAGAGCCCGGCCCCGATGAGCTGAGCGCCGACACCGAGCGCGACGAAGACCGCGGTAAACCCGAACACGAACGGGACGCTCGCGAGCACGACGCGCCGGGCAGAGCCGCGGTCTCCCAAGCGGTCCGCCTCCACCGCCGAGACGGCGGACAGGTAGCCGGGAACGAGCGGCAGCACGCACGGGGCGAGGAAGGAGACGAATCCCGCCACGAGGGCTACGAGGGGTTCTGTCGGCCGCACTCTATTCCTCGTACCGAGCGAGTTCCTCGTCCACGCGCCGCTCGAGGTCAGGGTCGAGCACGCCGTGCTCCGACTCGCCGTCACCATCACGTCGCCGACTCCACGTCCACGCGAGCGCAGCGACGACGAACGCGCCGACGACGAGGGCACCGAGAGGCAGCAGCCAGGCCAGGAGATCGAACCCACGCTTGGGTGGCTCGGCGAGGACGGCGGGGCCGAATTGATCGACGAGCTGGGCCTTGATCTCGGCTGCGCTGTCACCCGCCGCGATCCGCACACGGATGTACGCCTTCATCCGGGCAGCGATCGGCGAGTTCGACTGGTCGAGCGTCGTCTTGCACGTCGGGCAGACGATCTCCGCTTCCAGATCGGCCTGTCGTGGGGGTCCGGCTGTCCCGACCGGCGTGGCGATGGCAGCGACGATCGCCACGAGGATCGCGGCGCGGGTGATCACTGCCGGTCGGCGAGCGCGAGGGCGACGCCCTGCGCGAAGGCGTCCTTGTTACGTTCCGTGTCGACGCCGCCCTGGATCCGCTCTCCCACCAATCGCCCCTGACGATTCACGAAGAACGTCTCCGGGTAGCCCGTCACACCCCACCGTCCGATTGTCACCTTGCGCGTGTCTCGAACGATCGGATACGTCAGGCCAAAACGCTTCGCGAACCGGTGAGCGTCCTGCTTGAAGTCTTCGACGTCGACGCCGAGGACCACGAGACCATGCTTGCGATAGCGCTCGTACGTCGCCTGGAGTGCCGGCGCCTCGTCCTTGCACGGGATGCACCACGAGGCCCAGAAGTTGACGACCACCGCTTTGCCGCGCAGGTCTGCGATCGAGAGCGGGCCCGACCCGTCGAGACGCTGGAGCGCGAACGACGGCGCCGTGGGATGCTCCCCTTTGGCGAGCGCACCGGCCGCTCCGGAGTCGTTCTTGGCCACCTTCCACACGAGCAACCCGAGCAGCCCTGCGACGACGACAAGCGCGACGATCTGCCCGACTATCCGGATGCGGCCGGTCACGCGGCGACGATGAACACCGGCGTGCCAACGTCCACCTGGGTGAACAGCCACTCGACCTGGGGGATGAGCATTCTGATGCACCCGTGCGAGGCCGAATAGCCGATCGAGGCGGCGTCCGGCGTGCCGTGGATCCCCACGTAGGGAGCCGAGAGACCCATCCACCGCGTCCCGAGCGGGTTGCCGGGCCCCGGTGGGATCGGCGTTGCATCCTTGGCCCAGGCGGAGCCTGCGGGCGGATACCACCACGGGTCGAGCTGCTTGTTCACGACCTCGAACTTCCCGAGCGGCGTCGGATACTCGGAGCGCCCGGTCGCGACCTGGAAGGTGCGAATGAGCTTCGGCTTGTTCGTCACCCGGTACAGCGAGAGCTGGTTGGTGCCTCGGCGGATTACGATCGCACGGCTGAGATCACGACTCGTCACGTCAGCGTCGATCGTCTCGAACGGCAGCTGAAGTGGCTCACGACGCTGGGTCTTGAGCGCGAGAACGATCTCGCGCACGGCGACGAACTCTTTGAGGCGGCGCCCCGGGACGTCCTTCGTCGCGATCGGCTGCAGATTTCGGAGCCTGACCGACGCATCGACGGGGTCGCGGTGAAAGCGCCTGCCGAGGGAGACGACCAGGCGTTCGACCTTCGGTCTCGACACTTCCACCTTGAGCGGCACGATGAACGCAGGCCGCCGAACGCGGGCCGCAAGCTTCACCGCATCGTCGATCTTCGACGCGGCCCCCACGTCCTCCGGGGTCACCACGATCCGGGCTCCGCGGCCGCCGACCAGCGTGAGTCGGCGGGGGAACCTGTCCCTTACGACCTCGCGGGCCTCGGCCGCAGTCAGGCCGCCGACGAGTGTGCCCCCTATCGTTACCCCCGCGGCGATCAGCTTTGGCTGCGGCGGAAGATGCGTCGTCGTGGGACCGGTGGTCGTGGGCGGCGCAATGGTCGTCGGAGTCGTCGCCGTCGTCGTCGTGGAGGGCTCCGTCGTGCCCGGCACCGTCGCAGAATCCGGTGCAGTCGTGGCGCCGTCGACCGCGCCCGCGCTCGGCGCGGTTGCGAGCAGGACCGCGACGATGGTGCCGGCGGCAGCGCAGGCCGACAGAGCGGCGATTGTCACCCCGCGATTCACGGGTGCAGTGTAGCCACGAAGATCCGGGGATCGTTCGTGATCACCCCGTCGATCCCGGCCGCGACGACACGGGCGAGTTCTGCGGGTTCGTCAACGGTCCAGGCCAGGACGGGCAGGCCTGCGGCGTGCGCCTTCTCGACCGAGGACTCCGTAACGAGTCTGTGTTGGAGCATCACGGCGCTCGCACCCACGCGTCGGGCAAGCCGAGGGAGGCGAAGCGGGACCGAGGCGCGCATCGACGTGAGCCCGAGCGAGACGATCGGCCAGAGGTACGGCTTGCGAGAGATCGAGAGCTTGTCCTCCGGGTAGGTGATCCCGACCCTGATTCGCGGCGAGGCGCGCGCGACGGCCCGGAGGCTCGAGCCGTGGACGCCGCTGACGACGGTGCGCTCCTCGAGTCCGTGGCGCGCGATAGCGTGAGCCAGCTCATCGAGTCGCGCTCTCAGCTTGAGGTCGATGTGCAGGCCGACGCCCGGGGCCTCGTCGACGAAGAACCCCAGAGCGTCGTCGAGAGTAGGAAGCTCCGGGGCAACAGCGCGCAGCTCCTCGAGCGAGAGGCTACGCACACGGCCGCGGGCGGCTCCATGGCTCACCTCGTCGAGGTGGTCCGAATGGGCGAGCACCAACGGGCCCCGGTCGAGATCGAGAACGTCGAACTCGATCAGGTCCACTCCGGTCGCGACCGCAGCTCGGAACGACCGCAGCGTGTTCTCGGGAGCAAGGGCGGCGGCACCGCGATGACCGATCCGGAGCACGCCGCCGGGAGGGCGGTAGAGCTCGATCATGATGGGGGGCGCAGAATCGGTTGGGTGGAGGAGTCGTCATGATCGCGATCGCGTCGATCGCCATCGTCGTCGCGCACGATCGTCTTTCGACCCGGCGTCTCAGAGGCCGAAAAGACGTTGAATCTCATGCCAGATGGTGACGGAAAGCACCGCGCTCGCCACGAGGAGGACGACAAGCGCGATCCAGAACCGGACCCCGGCCCTCCTTGTGCGCTTCCGATGCTCGATCCGGGCCTTCCGGCGAGCACGATGCAGACGTACGGTGTCCCGGACAGCCTCGTGGTCGACGACAGGGACGTCGTCCGGCCCGACCTCACGCATTCGCTGTGCCATCGGACTGAAGTGTAGGGGCGCAACTGCGGTCGCGCGATGCTCCATACTATGCACCCGGTGAGCTTTCCCGATCGAGACATCCATGGCGGCTCCTTCCTCGAGCGGGGCCTGCTCGGGATCGGCGACCGCCTCGGACTGCTCGCAGGCGTCGTCCTCTCGGTGTCGGCGTTCACCGGTTGGTACGCAGGCCCGGGTGAGGGCGTGAAAGTGTCGGTCACGGGCTGGGATACCGGCGTGGCCGGCAAGGTCGTGTTCTTCCTCGGTGTTGCCGTCGTGCTCGTCGTCGTCCTACGCGAGGTCGGTGTCGAACTACCGGCGGCGGTGCCCGAGAGCTTGCTCACGATCTCGCTTGGGGCCATCGCAACGATCATCGTGCTCGTCCGCGTCATCTCGATCCCCGACGACTTCTTCTTCGCCGGACGGGGCGTCGGAATCTGGATCAGCCTCGTCGCGGCGGTCGGCGTGATCGTGGCAGGTCTGCTGCAAGCCTCCGAAGAGCTGTAGGCACGGGACGCAGCCGCCCCCGGGCGGGGTCAGGCCCTGCCTGCGGTGCTCGCCTGGCCCGAATGCCTCAGGGCGTGGTCGTGGTCGTGGCAGGCTGCTGGGGAAGCGGCGCGAGGGTGCGAACGTAGGTCGCGGTCGACGGTGTCGGAGGGCCTTCGCTCAGTGCCTGACCGAGGGCGATCCCGAGGGCGAACAGGACGAGCGCGAGCGCGAGGACGACCGCGCGTCGCGGCCACGGGCTGCGACGGGTCGAGCGCCGAGGGGAGTCGCCTTCGGTCACGGGGTGTAGTCGACCGCGCCTCGGGAGTACTCGTGGAAAGCGGCATCGCCGACCATCGCGACCGAGCGGGCCCAACCCGGCGTCGTCACGCTCTCCTCGATCGCCTGCCGTGTCCACGCGTCCGAGCCCTCATAGGCGTCGGCGAGCATCGCGAGCGTAAAGGTGCCGCCGACGCGCCGTCGCAGCTCGGCCGAGACGACGTCGAGCTGATGACGAAGGCGCTCGGCCTGGGCGTTGTCGCGCGAGGCGAGATCCAGCCGGCGATAGCCGTCCTCCCAGTCTCGGCGGGCGCTGTCGAGAGCGGAGCTCACGAGGCGTCTTGCTCCGAGACCGTGCAGCAGCGATCGGGCGGCCATCGTTCGGGGACCTCGGCGAGAACGAGCTCGCCGAGGTGGTAGCCGGGATGTGCCAGTGCGAAGGCGGCGTGCGCATGGAGGCACTTGAGCCGAGTCGGCGTCCGTGAGCCGCCGATGCCCGCGTCGAGCGAAGCGCCGTGATCGGTGCCTGTGCGTCCGGCGGCAAGACCCCGCCGGATGCGTTGTTGGCTGACCGTCGCCCGGGCTAGATCAGCTGTCAACTCAGGGCTGGCAGCGACCGCAGCACTCCAACGCTCGACACCGCCGGCGGCCTCGAGCCGCGAAACCGCTGCCGTGAGGTGACGGCAGGTCAGGTAGTACGTGGTCGGGAACGGCACACCCTCCTCGTCATACGGCTCCTGCTCGGTCACTGCCGGCCGGCCGAACGGGCAACGGGCAGCGACCCGCCGAAAGGCCCGGGGGCGACGGCCGATCTGGCGCTCGACGATGTCGCGATCGTCCACGCGCGACACCGTAGCTCTACGGCGCAGCGGCGTGATGCTGGCGCTGCCAGGCGGCGATGCCCTTGATGATGAACAAGCGCTCGCCCGGCTTGACGAAACCGATCCTCCTTGCCTCGCGGGCGAGAGCAGCGGCGCTCGTATTCCGGGCCAACCGCCGTTCGAGGCGCACCTTCTCGGCACGAAGGGCGCCGACCTGCGCGCGACGCGTGCCGAGCTCGTTCCGCGTCTCGAGGTAGCTCGCCAACGGTCGGTAGTAGAGAAACGCCATCACGGTCAGGACCACGATCGGAAGCAGGAGGCGCGCGCGGCGTCGCTTCCGCCGCGGTTTGTCTGCCGGTGTGCGCGCCACCGCTCCTCCTTCGCGGTCGCCCTGTCGGTTTCCTTCGCGGGGAGTATCCCGGCGAACGCCCACGGTCCAGGCCCTTCAAAGATCGTGCGTGCATCGACAGAACAGGTTCCCTCCGTCCGTCCCCGAAGTGAGGGGCCGCGGGCCGGCCCCTTCAGGATCGCGCAAAGCGCGCAGGAAGCAAGCCGCGATACGCTCTTCCATCGCGCCTTCTCGTACTGAGAGACGTCGCTCAGAGGTTGCGGGCCGGCCCCTTCAGGATCGCGCGAAGCGCGCAGAAAGCAATGCCGAGGAGAAGCCGCGATACGCTCTTCCATCGCGCCTTCTCGTACTGAGAGACGTCGCTCAGAGGTTGCGGGCCGGCGGGCCGGCCCCTTCAGGATCGCGCGAAGCGCGCAGAAAGCAATGCCGAGGAGAAGGCGCGATACGCTCTTCCATCGCGCCTTCTCCTAGGCGATATCGACCTTGATCACGTTGGTCGAACCCGGGATGTTCACGGCCGTGCCGGCGGTGATCACGAGCCGGTCGCCTGCGTCGACGATGCCGCTGGCGCGGGCCGCGGTGACGGCGCGAGTCCAGAGGTCCTCGACGTCGTCCGTCTCGGCGATCTCGAGCGGCGTGACACCCCACTCGAGCGCCATGTGGCGTAGCGAGTGAGTTTGATGGGTGATCGCGATGATCGGGCGGCGTGGCCGCAGGCGGGCGACGGCCGAAGCGGTACGGCCCGTGAAGGTCGGAACGAGGATCGCCTTGGCTTCGAGCGCCTCGGCGATATCGCAGGCCGCGTTCGACATCGCCTGACCGATCGTCGGCACGTCGTCGGCATGAGGAATCTCGTGCCGGTAGTCGAGGCTCGGCTCGACCGCACAGGCGATGCGGTTCATCACCTCGACCGCTTCGATCGGGAACTCGCCCACGGCCGTCTCGCCGGAGAGCATGATCGCGGAGGTGCCGTCGAGAATGGCGTTCGCGATGTCGGAGGCCTCGGCCCGGGTCGGCTCCGTCTGATGGATCATGGACTCGAGCATCTGCGTGGCAGTGATCACGGGGCGGCCGCGTTCGAGTGCGCGAGCGATGATGCGCTTCTGCAGCAACGGGACGTCGGCCGTGCCGATCTCGACGCCGAGGTCGCCGCGGGCGACCATGACCGCATCCGACTCTGCCAGGATCTCGTCGAGCGCCGCGATCGCCTCGGCCTTTTCGATCTTGGCGATCACGTGCGCCGTCGAGCCGCGGGCCTCCATCAGGGTGCGGAGGGCGCGGACATCCGAGGCGGAGCGCACGAACGACAGCGCGACGAAGTCGACGCCTAGCTCCATCGCAAACTCGAGATCGTCGATGTCCTTGCGCGTGATCGACGGAATGGGGAGCGGAACACCCGGAAGGTTGACGCCCTTGTGAGAGGAGACGACCCCGCCGGCCATCACCTCGCACCGCGCTCGGCCGCGCTCGACCGCCTCGACCCGGAGCTTGACGTGACCGTCGTCGATCAGCACGTCGTTGCCGATCTGGAGAACGGAGCCGAGCACAGCGGGGCTGATCGGCAGGTCACCTTCCTTCGCCGAGTCCTCGCCGGCGATGACGATGGTAGTGCCCCGCTCGAGCGTGACGGGAGAGTCTAGATCCCCGACGCGGAGCTTCGGCCCCTGCAGGTCGGCGATCAGCGCGATCGGTCGGCCGGCCGCCGCCTCGGCCTCGCGCACGCGAGCTGCCCGGGTTCGGTGATCCTCGTGGTTTCCGTGTGACATGTTGAGCCGTGCGCCGTCCATGCCCGCAGCGATCAGCGCCGCGATCCCCTCGGGCGCCGAGGAGGCCGGGCCGATCGTGGCGACGATCTTCGTCCGCCGGACGTGCATCGTCAACCGGCCGCGCCGCGGCGGGGGAATGCGGCCCAGCCCGGGAAAGCCGCCTGGGAGCCGAGCTGATCCTCGATGCGAAGCAGCTGGTTGTACTTGGCGGTGCGATCGGACCGCGCCGGGGCGCCGGTCTTGATCTGGCCACTGTTCGTCGCGACGGCGATATCGGCGATCGTGGCGTCTTCGGTCTCTCCGGACCGATGCGAGATGATCGTGGAGTAGCCGCTGCGTTGCGCGAGCTCGATCGTGTCGAGGGTCTCCGTGAGCGAGCCGATCTGGTTGACCTTGACGAGGATTGCGTTCCCGACCTTCTCCGCGATGCCACGACGGAGGAAGTCGACGTTCGTGACGAACAGATCGTCTCCGACCAGTTGGACTCGACTGCCTAGCCGGTCGGTCAGCGCCTGCCAGGTCGGCCAGTCGTTCTCGGCGAGGCCGTCCTCGATCGAAACGATCGGGAAACGGTCGACGAGGTCGGCCCAGAGGTCGATCATCCCGTTCCCGTCCAGCGTGCCTCCCTGCCGCTCGAGAACATAGGCGCCGTCGCGGTAGAGCTCGCTCGTCGCCGGATCGAGTGCAATCGCGACTTTCTCTCGATGGCCTGCGCGGTCGGCAGCCTCGAGGATCGCCTCGCAGGCGTCGTACGCCGACCCGAGATCGGGCGCGAAGCCGCCTTCGTCGCCCACGCTCGTCGAGAGGCCGCGTTCCTTGAGTAGCGCCTTGAGCGAGTGGTAGCACTCGACGCCGACTCGGATCGCGTCGGTGAACGATGCCGCCCCGGCCGGGACTAGCATGAACTCCTGGAAATCGAGCGAGTTCTGCGCGTGCGCTCCACCGTTGACGACGTTCATCATCGGCACGGGCAGAACATGTGCGTTGCTTCCCCCGACCCACCGGTAGAGCGGCAGTTCCGCCTCCGCTGCGGCGGCCTTCGCAACCGCCAGCGAGAGACCGAGGATGGCGTTTGCGCCGAGGCGTGCCTTGGTGGGCGTTCCGTCGATCTCGACCATCGCGGCGTCGATCTCGCGCTGCTCCCGGGCGTCCATTCCGCTGACGCAGTCGGCGAGCTCGCCGTTGACGTGCGCCACGGCGCGGGTGACGCCTTTGCCGAGCCACGCGTCGCCGCCGTCGCGTAGCTCGACGGCCTCATGCTCGCCGGTCGACGCGCCCGACGGGACGGCGGCGGCTCCGAAGGAACCAGATTCGAGGCCGATCTCGACCTCCACGGTCGGGTTGCCGCGCGAATCGAGCACCTGGCGGGCGTGGACGTGGACGATCGCACTCACGCCGACAGCCTAGATGGTTGCAGGGGACGAGGCGCCCGTGACGGAGAGCGCAGGCACGCACCGGCGCGACCAGCTCAGCTCACTCGGCTCGGACGCCGTCGCCCGCAAGCATCTTCTTGGCGCGGACGTACCAGCGCTCCTGCGCGGCGAGATCGAGCTCGGCCCAGGTCTCGCCCTCGTCTGCCGCGATCCGCTCGGCGAGCTCGACCCTGGCAACAAACCGCTTGCTCGTCGCGCGCAAGGCAAGCTCGGGGTCGACGTTCACGACGCGTGCGACATTGACGACGGTGAAGAGGAGGTCACCGAGCTCCGCGAACACCCGCGGGTCTGCCTCCGTCTCCGAAGCAGGCAGACCGGCTCGAGCGAGCTCGGCCTCGATCTCTGCGATCTCCTCTCGAACCTTGGCGAGAGGCCCTTCGAGGCCGGGCCAGTCGAATCCGACCGTAGCCGCCCGGCGTTGCACCTTGCGCGCATGAAGCAGGCCCGGGAGCCCCTCGGGCACGTCGTGGAAGACACCCGAGCGGCCCTCCTGCTCGGTCTTGATCGCCTCCCACCGCTCGCGGACTCGACCGGCCGAGTCCGCTTCGGCGTCTCCGAAGACGTGCGGGTGCCGCCGCACGAGTTTCGCGTGCACGGCGCGGGCAACCGCTTCGAGGTCACCTTCGCCCTGCTCTTCGAGCAACAGTGCCAGGAAATAGGTCTGGAACAGCAGGTCGCCGAGCTCGTCGAGCAGCTTGGCGGAGTCTCCGGCGGTGGCCGCATCTGCCACCTCGTAGGCCTCCTCGACCGTGTGCGGCACGATCGTCCTCGTAGTCTGCTCGCGATCCCAGGGGCAGTCCCGGCGTAGGCGCTTCGTCAGCTCTTGCAGCTCGACGAGCGCCGCGGCAAGCACTACATCAGCCGCTGGTCGTCGCCGCGTTGGTCGCCGTTGCGGGCGGTGCGAACCCGGTCGCGTACGAGACCTTGCCTTCGAAGGCCTTCGTGGTGTCGGACGTCCACTTCGTGGTCGAGTCGGCCTTCGCCTTCTCGAGGAGTTGCGCCTTGATCGACGGCGTGGCCGCCTTCAGCGACGTGGTCCTGCCGCGCCTGACGGCGGAGATCGGCTGGATCACGTGGTAGCCGTACGTGGACTTGACGGGACGCGAGACCTGTTTCGTCTTCAGCCGGAATGCGGTCGTGTCGAACGGTGGCACGGTCTGGCCGCGGAGGATCGTCATCTCACCGCCCTTGTCCTTCGAGCCTGGGTCGATCGAGTACTTCTTGGCGAGCACCTGCCAACTACCGCCGGCCTTGATCTGGTTGTAGATCTTGTTGGCCTGGGCCTGCGTCTTTACGAGAATGTGGCGAACATCGCGGCTGTCCTGGATCACGTACTGGCTCTTGTTCGCCTTGTAGTACTGCGCGACCTGCGCATCCGTGACCTTTACGTCCTTTGTGATCGCTGTGTAGAGCTTTTCCTGGAGCAGCGCCGTCTTGATGTCTTCGCGGAGATCCGCCGCCGTCATGCCCTGAGCCTTCAGCGCCTTGTCGAGGCCCGCCTGGCTGCCCTTGAAGGACTTCTTCTTGACCGCGGCGATACGAGCGTTGATGTCCTTTTCTGCGATAGCGATCTTGAGGTCATTGGCCCTCTGGTCGTATTCGGCCCGGTTGACCAGAAACGCCACCGCCTGCGTCTGCAGCGCCTGATACTCGGCCGTTCCGGCCTTCGGGAAGCTCCGCTTCTGGACTGTGTAGGTCTTCTTCGCCCGCGCCAGAAGTGCGTTGAGTTCCGTCTTCGTGATCGGGGTGCCGTTGACGACGGCAACAGCGTCCGCCGGGACGCTCTGATCCTTGCTTCCGCAGGCTGTCGCGACGAGCACCACGAGGGCAACGAGGAGGGCGAGGGCAACGCGGATGGGCTTCATGTGAAGGAGGGCTCTCTTGTGGGCGTGGCTGGGCGGGAACTCAGGATGTATAGACGAGGGCGCGTTAATTCGCAGTTGCGGTCTGTTCGAATTCGTCGCATGCGCCCGGCGAAAGGCTGCAGATCAGGCGGCCGAACGCGCCGCCACTATAGCATCGGCAAGTCCGAGCGCCCCCTTGAGATCGTCGGTGCGGAGGCTCACCTCGCGCTTGGCCGTGGTATAGACGACGGTGTCGACCGCGACCCGCAAGGTGCGCAACTCGTCCGAGCCGAGCGCGAGTGGGCCGACGGTTGCGCGGCCACCGCGGTACACGAGATAGTCGGCTCCGATCCGGGCGAGTTTCAACTTCGCCTCCTGGATCGCGAACAGGTTCTCGACGGGCTCGGGGAGGGGGCCGTAGCGGTCCTCGACGCCCGCGCGGAGCTCGCGGAGCTCGTCGTCGTGCTCGACGAGCGCGAGGCGGCGGTGCATGTCGATCTTGAGCGCCTCGGAGGCGACGTACGAGGCGGGAATGAAGGCGTCGACGCGCGCGTCGACGCGCACGGGGCGGACGGCGGCACGAGCCTGGCCGGAGAGCTCCGCCACGGCTTCGTTGAGCATCTCGACGTACAGCTCGAACCCGAGAGCCGCCACGTGGCCCGACTGCTCGGCGCCGAGAAGGTCGCCCGCGCCCCGGATCTCGAGGTCGCGCATCGCTATCTGGAAGCCGGCGCCGAGCTCGGTATGGTCGGCGAGCGTCGCCAACCGCGCGCGCGCTTCCGGCGTGAGATCACCGGCATCGGGGTAGAACAGGTAGGCGTGGGCCGTGACGTCGGACCGGCCCACCCGGCCGCGGATCTGGTAGAGCTGGCTCAGGCCGAGGACGTCGGCACGCTCGACGACGAGCGTATTGGCCTGCGGGATGTCGATGCCCGATTCGATGATGGTGGTCGAGACGAGCACGTCGGCGTCGCCGGCGAGGAACGCGTGCATCCGCTCCTCGAGGACGCGCTCGCCCATCTGCCCGTGCGCAACGAGGAACCGGAGCCCCGGACAGAGCTGGCGGAGCTTCTCGCCGACCTCCTCGATCGTCTCGACGCGGTTGTGGAGGTAGAACGCCTGCCCCCCGCGGGCGTGCTCTCGCTCGAGTGCGACCTTGATCAGCTCCTCGTCGTACTCCCCCACGTTCGTCCTGATCGGACGGCGCCCCTCCGGCGGAGTCTCGATGATCGAGATGTCGCGCAACCCGGCGAGAGACATGTGGAGCGTTCTCGGGATCGGCGTCGCCGAGAGCGCGAGCACGTCGACCTCGAGCCGGAGCGAGCGGAGCAGCTCCTTCTGGGCAACGCCGAAACGTTGCTCCTCGTCGAGGATCACGAGACCGAGCTGTTTCGGGATGACATCGCGCGAAAGGACGCGGTGGGTGCCGACGAGCACATCGACCTTGCCGGCCGCGAAGTCGGCGAGCACCTTCTTCGTCTCGGCCGGCCTGCGGAAGCGCGAGACCATCTCGACGTTGAGCGGGAAGTCGCGAAACCGCTCGCGAAACGTGTTCCAGTGCTGCTCGGCGAGAATCGTCGTCGGGCAGAGCACGAGCACCTGCCGCCCGTTGACGGCGACGGCGAACGCGGCCCGGACCGCGACTTCGGTCTTGCCAAAGCCGACGTCACCGCACACGAGTCTGTCCATCGGCCGCGCCGACTCGAGGTCCTCTTTGACGGCTTCGATCGCCCGGGCCTGGTCGTCGGTCTCGCGATAGGGGAACGACGCCTCGAGCTGCTCGAGCCATTCGTTCGAGAGGTCGAAGCTTGCACCCTCGGCGCGCTGGCGCTGAGCGTAGAGCGCGAGAAGCTCGCCCGCGAGCTCCCGCACGGACTCGCGCCCCCGGGTCTTGAGGTTCTGCCAGGCCTTTCCCCCAAGCTTGGAGAGCGTCGGCGCCTTCGCGTCGGCCCCGATGTAGCGGGAGAGCTTGCCGAGCTGCTCGTGGGGGACGTAGAGCCTGTCCTCGCCGCGGAACGCGAGGAAGAGATAGTCGCGGGTGAGACCGGCGACGGTCTTGGTCTCGAAGCCGAGGAGCTTGCCGACGCCGTGATCCTCGTGCACGACGAAATCGCCGACGCGGAGGTCGGCGAACGTTGCGAGAGCGCGCCCGAGCCGGGCGTCCGCCCTCGGTGGGCGCTTGCGGAACACCTGGGTGTCGGGCAGGAGCACGAGGTGGAGCTCGCGCCACACGAACCCTCGACGCGCCGGCGAAACCGCAAAGCGGACGGCTGCTTCACGAGGAAGCGCGGCGCCGTCGGGGTGGATCGTGCCCTCGACCTTGCGCAGCAGCGCACCCTGCCGCAGCGCCTCGCCTCGGTGAGGAAACGCGACGATGACGCGGTTGCCCGATCGTACGAAGCCCGAAAGCTCGTTCTCCGCCTCGGCGAGGCCTCGGGCGGCGATGGCCGGCCGCTGCGCCTCGAACTGGAAAGCCTGTCCCCGCGGGAACGGGTCGAGCTCCGTCGCACCCTCCAGAGAGACGGGCGAGAGCCCTTCCTCGTCCCAGACGGCGCGTACCTCGTCGGGCTGCCAGACGAAGTCCGGGAAGCGCCCGACCGGCGCAACGAGGTCGTTCGGTGTGGTCGAAGCGATCCCGTCCGGTGCACTCTCGTTGCCCCAGCCGTGGACCTCGTCGGACACAATGCTTTCGGCTCGCCGCTCCGCGGCCGGGTAGACGCTCGCTTCTGCGACCGGGTGCAGCGCCCGCTGGGTGAAAGGGGAGAACGCGCGCACCTGCTCGATCTCGTCCCCGAACAGTTCCACGCGCAGCGGCTCGCGACCGGTCGACGGGAAGACGTCGACGATGCCTCCCCTGATCGCGAACTGGCCGCGCTCCTCGACCCGGTCGACGCGCTCGTAACCGGCGCTCGCCAGCTCCCTGGCGAGCCCGTCCAGGCCTGGCTCGTCGCCGACGACGAGCCGCACCGGCAGTGGCCTCGCGTCCAAGGGGGGCATCCCCTCCGCGAGCGCCGCCGCCGACGCGCAGACGAGCCCGGCGGCGGCGAGAACGTCCAACGCGCGGGCGCGCTCCCCGACGAGGTGCGGCGGCGGCTCGAGGCCCGACGCGTGCGAGACGCCGCGGCTCGGGAGCAGCGCTACTTGATCGGTGCCGAGGAACCAGGATGCACCCTCGGCCGCGTCCCGCGCGTCTGCGTCCTCTGGAAGGAGGATCAGCAGCCCTCTCCCGAGCTCCTCGTACAGCGCTGCGAGCACGAGAGGGAGTGCGGGCTCCGACACACGTGCGCGTCCGGGAAGGGATTTCGTGAACGCCTGGAACCGGTCGCTCGTAGCGAGCTCCGCGATGAATGCGTGAAGGGGTGTCGGGTCCATGCAAATGGCGGGAAACGGGTCCCGCGAGCGCATCGTAGCGCCCTCGCCTCGGCGTGGTCCACGGTCGCCTCAACGTCCCCAGGGGGGCACCTCCGTGCCCCTGAGGTCACGTTAGCCGTGGAGGTGCGACCGAGGTGTGCCGGGTCTGTGCCGGTTGAGATCCAGGCTTTCCACACTGCCACCGGTGCAAGTTCCGCAACCCTGCGATCGCGCAGACGGGCGCGGGCGCAGTGTCAGTTGAAGAGGCGCTGTGTCTCTTCGAGACCGACCGCAACGAGCGACTCGACGGCATCCGCGGCGCGTGCGACGATCGCGACTGCGTCGTCCTCGACGGCGAACGGGGCGAGCACGAAGTCGGAGACGGGGCGCGGATCGCCTCGCTTGGGACGACCGACACCGACGCGGAGCCGCAGGAAGTCGGGGCTGCCGAGCCGCCCCGCGATCGAGCGCAGGCCGTTGTGGCCGGCGAGACCACCACCGAGTCGAGCTTGCAGGCGTCCGACGTCGAGGTCGACCTCGTCATGGACGACGAGGAGAGTCTCGAGAGGCGCCTTGAAGAACGCCACGGCCGGCTGAACGGAGCGGCCGGAGTCGTTCATGTACGTGTTCGGCTTGAGCAGCGCCAGGCGCCGTTCAGCTATGCGCACGTCTGCCACGTGACCGCTGAACTTGCCCTTGAACGTCCCGCCGTGGCGCCGCGCGAGCTCCTCGACGACCATGAAGCCGAGATTGTGGCGATCGCGCTCGTGCCGTCGGCCGGGGTTTCCGAGCCCGACGACGAGCAGGTCGAGCGTCGAGGCCGATCCGCCTCGACGGAAGAGCGGCAAGGATTACTCCTCGTCTGGGGCAGCGTCGTCCGCCGCGGCAGCGGATTCTGCGGCGGCCTCGGCGGCGAGCGCTTCCTCCGCAGCTTCCTCGGCCTCGGTGAGACCGCGCGGGCTCGAGCAGTTGGCGATCACGGTGTCGGAGGGATCATCGAGGAACGTCACTCCCTCGATCGGTGCAACGTCGTGCAGTCGGAGGCTCTCGCCGAGCTCGAGGCCGCTGAGATCGACCTCGATGTGCTCGGGGATCGCCGACGGCAGCGCCTCGACACGGAGCTCGCGCGCCACCTGCTGGACGACGCCACCGACCTTGGCGCCCGGCGCCTCGCCGACGAGTTGCACGACGACGCTCGCCTGAATCGGCTGGTCGAGCCGCACCTCGTGAAAGTCGACGTGCGTGATCGTTCCGCGCACGGGATGTTGTTGGTAGTCCTTGAGCACGGCGTGATGGGGTGTCTTCTGACCGTCGATCACGACGTCCACGATTCCGTGCAAGCCCGAGGGGCCGGACAGTGCGACGCGCAGCTCTCGCTCGCCGACGATGAACGCCTTGTTCGCCTTCCCGTAGAGCACGCCCGGGATCAGACCCTGACGTCGTAGGCGCTTGACGTTGCGGGTGCCGAGCTGATCGGCGCCGCGCTCCTTGACCTCGAGTGTGATTCTCTCCCCGGACACGGCGGCGAAGTGTAGCGAATGCCCTCGCGACGTCCCGGACGACCCCGCAACGGGCACCCCTCGTCGGCTTCTCCCCCGCTCACCTTCGCTGGGAGAACAGAGCGCCTTGGCGCGGCAGCGGCCGGGCCGGCTACGCACCCCGCACCCCTCAGGGGAGGATGGGTGCGGACGCCAAAAGCCGACCCGGCCTCCATCACGTTCGCCGGTCGGGCACCTCCCCCTTCCGGCTTCTGGCTCCATGGGCATTCAGGGGTGCCGCTGCGCTGCCGACAACCAGTGTGGAGCCGACGGCATTCTCAGGGGATGCCGTCGGCGCTCCACCCACGCCGGGCCGACGCAGGCCCGGTGTCGGTCTCCGTCAGGCGTGGGATACCCGCGGACGGAGGCAGGCCGCGAGCACGTCCGGGCACCCTCGTACCCTTATCGACATGGATCGGCGGCCGATCTGGCGCACGCTCGAGTCGGACTACAACGATGTGAAGGCGAAGGCCCCCGACGGCTTCGAGCCGGTTGTCGAGGTCTTCATCCACGGCCGCTCGGAGCCAGTCGAGATCGGCCGCGTCGAGGCTCATCGAGATCCGAATCATCCGTGGGTCAGGTTCGAGTCTCTTTCCGAGGAGTACAAGGTGCATCCAAGAGACCGCTGGGTCTACGTCGCCGAGAGCAACATCGGGCGGATCGAGGTCCGTCTCCGGCAGCTCGAGCTCGGCCAGGAGCATGTGAGACTCGGCGGCTTCACCTACACGGAAACCGATCCGAGCGACGACCCGTAGCAGATCCCTGGAGTGGACCGCTCCGGACGGTATGTCCAGGCCGCGGCCAGCGCTGAAGGCAGAGCTATTACGGTGAACGATCGGAGGCTGACAGATCGTATGGAGGGCCGCAACGCGACCCGGGTGGTACAGCGAGGGGTACTAGCGCCCCCTGACCGCTGAGGTGGGATCCACCCGGGTCACGTTGCTCAGCCACCTATTCACGCTAGTCCCGTCGTCCTGAAAAACACCTGAGAGTGTTCCCTGGACATCGCCCGTCGATACGTCCAGCGTGGGCCGTGGCCTCGAAGGTCGGGTTGCTTGGTCAGTCCCTTGGCGTTGAGGCTGCGGCCCTCGGGCTAGAGTCGGGGGCCTCTTTTGTGTGTGAGTGGCGCTTCCGCCGTCTCCATTTATCCGCGCCGATGATGTAGATCGCGAAACCAACGCCTGCCACCGCAACCGCGACCACGAAGGCTACGACAGCTTCGCTCATAGCCGTCGCACCGTGAACTCGATCGCTGGTGTCCCCGTCACCTACCTCACACCGTATGCACCTTTTCCGAGCGCGCAAGTGCCGTCGAGTCCGACGGCACGGTGAGACCGGGGCATGGCCGGGTTCGGCAGTTGGCTTTCGCAACCCGCCTCCCCTGAGGGGGGTGGACGTAGCTTTGGGCCGTCTCCACGATCTACGGCACACATCGGCGACACGTCGCCTGACCGCGCAGCTGTCTAAAACAGCTGGTTCTCGCCGGCGAAGATCGCGGAGACCGAGTCGTCGGCGAACACGTTCGAGATCGTCTCGGCGAGGATGCTCGCGATCGAGAGCACTTGGATGTTGTCCGGCTGGGCGAGCGGGTCCAGCGGGACCGTGTCGGTGACGACGAGCTTGTGGATCTCGCTCTCGCCGATCCGCTCGAGCGCGTTCCCGTTGAACAGCCCATGGGTCGCGCAGGCGTAGACCTTCGTCGCCCCGGCGTCCTTGAGCGCCTTCGCGCCCGCGACGAGTGTCCCGGCGGTGTCGATGATGTCGTCGATGATCACCGCTGCCTTGCCTTCGACGTCACCGATCACGGTCGTGATTTTCGCTTCGTTGTGCGCGGGACGCACCTTGTTGAGAATGACGAGGTCACCCGCGACCATCTCTGCGAACTTCCCTGCGATCTTGGCGTGGCCGGTGTCCGGCGACACCACGGCGAGGCCCTCGCCGAGGTTGAGGTCGCGGACGTACTGCGCGAACATCGGCACCGCCGTCATGTGATCGACCGGGATCTCGAAGAAGCCCTGTACCTGGCCGGCGTGAAGATCCATCGTCAGGACGCGATCTGCGCCCGCGGTCTGAAGGAGGTCGGCGACGAGCTTTGCGGTGATCGGCTCGCGCGGCCGGGACTTCTTGTCCTGGCGGACGTAGAAGTACCAGGGGATCACCGCGGTGATGCGCTTCGCCGAAGCGAGCTTGGCCGCGTTGATCATGATCAGGAGCTCCATCAGGTGCTGGTCGACCGGTATCGAAGCCGTCTGCACGATGAAGATGTCGGCACCGCGGATCGAGTCCTCGTACCGGCAGTACGTCTCCCCGCTCGCGAACGTCTTCAGGGTCATCTCGCCGAGCTCACAGCCGATCTGCAGGCCGATCTTCTGCGCCAACTCGGGGTTCGACCGCCCCGCCACGAGCATGAGCCTCTTGTTCGGCGTCAGTCCGATCGTGCGCCCGACGACGGGGCCGGCCGACGGCAGGTCGGGTGCCCCGAGCCCCGGCAGCGTCTGCTCAACCGTCCCGCTTTCCACCCCGACCCTCCTTGATCGTCTGCCTCGGCGGGAACCCGACGAGAGCGTTGTCCGGGACATCCTCGGAGACGACGGTACCCGCCGCCGTCCAGACATCGTCTCCCATTGTGACGGGGGCGACGAACATCGTGTCGACGGCTACGCGCGCGTTCCGTCCGATCACCGTGCGTTTCTTGGGGACACCGGGCCGGTGATCGAGGTTCGCCGTGATCGATCCCGCCCCGACGTTCGTTCCAGCTCCAACCTCCGCGTCGCCGAAATAACTCAGATGCGGAACCTTCGTGCCCTCGCCCAACCTGGTGTTCTTGAGCTCGACAAAGGTGCCGGCCTTCGCTCGTGTGTCCAGTACCGTTCCCGGCCGAACGTAACAGAACGGCCCGACGATCGCCGACGCTCCGATTTCGGCATCGATGACGACTGCATGAGGGCCTATCTCGGCTCCCTCGGCGATGCTCGTGGCACCGCGGAGCAGCGTGAAGGGATGCACCACCGTGTCGGCCTCGAGCCTCACCGTCGGTTCGATCCAGGTGCTTGCGGGATCGACGATCGTGACCCCCGCGAGCATGTGCGCCGTATTGATCCGGTCGCGGAGGGCGGCAGCGGCGGCGGCGAGCTCGAGGCGCGTGTTGACGCCCTCCGTCTCGTCGGGGTCGTCCGCGACATGGACGGCGACGGTATGGCCCGCAGCGACGAGGTCGCGCACGGCGTCGGTCAGATACAGCTCGCCCTGTGCGTTGACGGGCTGCAGCCGGTTGAGTGCCGGCCAGAGTAGATCGGTCCGGAAGACGTAGATCGACGAGTTCGCCTCGCTGACCTCGAGCTGCTCGTTCGATGCATCACCCGCCTCGACGATCGCCTCGAGATCGCCGTCGGTACCGCGAATGATCCGGCCGTAGCTGCGGATGTCGGACGGGACGAACGAGAGGACGGTTGCGCCTGCCGCCCTCGATCGGTGCGTCGCGATCAGCGCTTCGAGCAGCTCGGTGGTCAGGAGTGGCGTGTCGCCGGAAAGAATCAGCACCTCGTCGGCGCCGACGAGCGCCGTCTGCGCGCTTCGAACCGCGTCCCCGGTCCCATGCGGCTGCTCCTGCACAGCCACTGTCAGGCCTTCGAATCGATCGGCGGTGTCGGGCGATGCGACGACGACTAACGGCTCTGCACCCAGGGGCCGGGCCGCCTCCACGATCCAGTCGACCATCCGCCGCCCCAGGATCGGGTGCAGATGCTTGGGCGTCGCCGAGCGCATCCGTGTGCCACGGCCTCCGGCCATGACAACGGCTGCGAGCTTGGGGCGGGATTCGGACACGGTTGGCACGTTGGCTGGGGCGCCAGGATTCGAACCTGGGATCACGGGACCAAAACCCGTTGCCTTACCACTTGGCCACGCCCCAGTGAATCGGGACGCCGAGTGTACCCGGACATCCGGTCGCGCCGGGCAGGCTGCGGCCCGTCGGCCGGCGACCGCACCCGTCGAAGCGACCGACTACCGGACACCCCCCGCATTCCGATCGCCCGTCTCGAGGCTCTAGACGGGCGAGGTAACCCAGGTACGCCCTACGGACCGCAGCGATAGCGCCGCCGCCTCGGCATGCCCGCGATGTGAGAAGAGGCCGTAGACGCACGGCCCGGCTCCGCTGACATCGGCCCGGAATGCTCCCACTTCCTGGAGTTGCTCCGCGATCGGTGACGTGGCAAGGTCGTTTGCCGGGAGCCGTCCCAGGTCACGGGAACGGCGGACTGTGGCGAGCCCTTCGACGAGCTTCGCCCGGCGCGCAGCAAAGCCCTCCGCTCCGTCTCGGGAGTCGAACGCCGCGTACACGTCACCGGTGGACGACTTCACGATCTCGTCGGGCAGAACCAGAACGACACAGAAGTCCTGCGGCAGGTTGAGCGGCGCGAGGACGGTGCCGTCACCCGTACCGAGCTGTGGCCCTCTGCCGAGGAAGAAAGGCACATCGGACCCGATCGTCGCGGCGAGCTGGTGGAGCCGATCACGCTCGAGAGGCACCGGGAGCAGCTCGTTCGCGAGCCGGAGCGCGGACGCGGCGTCGGAGCTACCGCCGCCAAGCCCCGCTGCGACGGGAATCGACTTGATGATCTCGACGGTCCAGGCGGGCTCGACGCCGACGGCGGCGGCGAGCGCGGTCAACGCGGCCGCGACGATCGTGTCTCCGGCGAACCCCGAGACGCTCAGCCGCTCACCCGGGGAGACGGCGATGCGATCGTCGAGACCGACGCGTTGGAGAACGGTAGCCACCTCGTGCTTCCCGTCCGCTCGCAGCGGGCCGACGACGTGGGCGAGGTTGATCTTCGCCGATGCCCGGAGGCGTCTCATGCGAGCGCCCGTGCCAATTCGACGAACACCGCCGGTTCGAGCGCCTCGGCCCGTACGGAAGGATCGAGCCCGAGATCGGCGAGCGCGTCGGCGGCGTCCCCACGGGTCGCCACACCTGCGAGCTGGAGCGAGTTCGCGAGTGTCTTGCGTCGGTGCGCGAACCCGCCTTCGGCGACCCGACGGACGTCGGCGAAGCGACGCGGCAGGGGGAGTCGCCGGAACGCAACGAGGGCGGAGTCCACGTTGGGAGGAGGCCTGAACACCGTGCGGGAGACCGGGTGGAACCCTGTCCGCCGAGCGGCGAGTTGGACGAGCACGGAGACTGCGCCGTATGCCTTCGTCGACGGAGCTGCGAAGAAGCGGTCGGCAACCTCCCGCTGCACCATCACGCACCAGAGCTCGAGCGTCGGGAGCATCTCGAGGCTCTCGGCGACGATCGGGGTCGCGACGTTGTACGGCAGGTTCGCGACGAGCTTGGACGGCGGTGGTTCGAGATGCGCGAGATCGAGCCGCAGAGCGTCACCCCAGTGAAGCGAGACGTTCGCGGCGCCCGCGATGCCACTGAGGTGAGGTTCGAGGCGCGTGTCGATCTCGACGGCGTGAACGTGAGCGCAGTTCTCGGCGAGAACCTTCGTCAGAGCACCGAGACCCGGACCGATCTCGAGGGCGACGTCTCCCTCCCCGAGCTCGGCGAGGCGGGCGATGACACCGAGGATGTTGTCGTCGGCGAGGAAATGCTGGCCGAGGGACTTTTTCGGCGCATGCCCGTTCACGATTCCAGGCGGCCGAACGCCGCGCTTGCGTTCCTGTCGATGTACATCTCGAGCGTCGTTATCGTCTCGTCCCGCACCTGCGCAAGGACGCTCAGCGTGTGGAGCACGTTGGCAGGCTCGTTCCGCTTGCCACGGTGAGGTTGGGGGGAGAGGTACGGGCTGTCCGTCTCGGCAAGGATCCTGTCGGCCGGCACTGCGGCTGCGGCCTCTCGGAGCGCGGTGGCCTTCGGATACGTCACGTTGCCCGCGAACGAGACGTAGTAGCGACGCTCGATCGCCGTCTGGAGCAACCCGGGGGCAGAGAAGCAATGGAGGATGACGGTGCCCGGGAACGATGCGAGGGCAGCCGCCGTGTCGGCGTCGGCCTCGCGGGTGTGGATCACGACCGGCAAGCTCGACGACGCCGCCACCTCGAGCTGGCGGTCGAAGAGCGCGCGCTGCGCGTCGCGCGGAGCGAGGTCGTGGAAGTAATCGAGCCCGGTCTCGCCGACGGCGACGACGCACGGGTGCGTGAGCAACTCGATGAGCTCCGCGATCCGCCCAGCTTGGGGCCCTCCCGCCTGATGTGGGTCGATCCCGAGGGCTGCGGAGACCCCCTTCTCGGCTTCGGCGATCGCGAGAGCCGCTCGGCACGACGCGACTCCCGTGCCGACCGTGACGATCCGTGAGACACCGACGGCGCGGGCTCGCTCGACGAGAAACGCGGCGGGCTCCTCACATCCGTCGAGGTGGGCGTGGGTGTCGATCATCCGGGGTCGATCAGACCGCCGGCGGCTCGAGCCGAGGAAAGAGCGGAGGAGCTGCTTCGATTCCGTCCGTTTCGCCGGTGATGCCGTAGGCGACGAGCGACCAGTCGACGACCCCCGGCTGCCGTAGCGCCGCGAGGATCGAGGCCGCCGTCTCGGGAATGTAGGCGGCGAGGGCGACGGCGACCGCCCGGAGGCCGTCGACGAGATCGTAGAGAACGCGATCGAGCTCGTCTGCACGCGTCACGTCCTTCGCCAGCTGCCACGGGGCGCTCGTCTCGACCTCCCGGTTGAGGGCGCGAACGACCTCCCAGATACGCTCGAGTGCGCCCGTGACGTCGAAGGCGTCGAGGCGGTCAGCCACATCGTCCGCGAGCGGCGCGAGCGCTGCCGCGACGGCGCCCCCGACGGACGGGACCCTCTGTACGGTCCCGCCGCGATAACGAGCGACCATCGCCGTCGTCCTGGAAAGCAGGTTGCCGAGATCGTTGCCGAGCTCGCGTTCGTAGCGCTCGTGGATTCCCGCGATCGAGGCCGCGCCGTCCTGGCCGAACGAGATTGCCCTCGCGCACCAGAATCGCACCGGGTCAGGGCCGTAGACGGCAATCAGGTCGAGTGGGTCGACGACATTTCCGAGTGACTTGGAGATCTTCCGGTCGTCCAGCAGGAGGTATCCGTGGACGAAAAGCTGCTCAGGCGGCGCGTACCCTGCACCGAGCAGCATGGCCGGCCAGTAGACGCAATGAAAGCGCAGGATGTCCTTCGCGAGCAGGTGTCTGACGGACGGCCAGAACGTTTCTCGTAGATCCTCTCCCGGCCGCGCGTACGTGAGTGCGCTCAGGTAGTTGACGAGCGCGTCTGCCCACACGTAGGCGATCGAATCCGGATCCCACGGGATCGGTATCCCCCAGGTCTGCCCTGCCCGGCTGATCGAGAAGTCCTGCAGCCCTCCCTCGATGAAGCTTCGCGCCTCGTTGGCCCGAAAGCCCGGCTGGACGAAGTCGGCGCGATCGAACAGCTCGAGCAGCTGCTCCTGAAACGACGAGAGCCGGAAGAACCAGTTGCGCTCCTCGATCCACTCGGGGACCTGGTCGTGTTCGGGGCACTTTCCGTCGACGAGGTCGGCTTCCGTCTTGAACGCCTCGCAGCCGGTGCAGTACAGCCCCGCGTACACGTCCTGGTAGACGTGCCCGTTGTCGAAGAGCCGCTGCAGGAATCCCTGGACAAACAGCTTGTGCTCCTCGTCACTCGTGCGGATGAAGAAGTCGTTCGAGGCATTGAGGCGTTCGGGGAGCTCACGCCAGACGACCGCGATCTGGTCGGCGTATTCCTGCGGGGACAGTCCTTGCTCCGCGGCTACCCGGGCTACCTTGGCGGCGTGCTCGTCGACTCCTGTCAGGAAGAACGTCTCGGCGCCACGCTGCCTCCGGTTGCGGGCCAGGATGTCCGCCGCGATCGTCGTGTAGGCGTGCCCGATGTGCGGGGTCGAATTGACGTAGTAGATCGGCGTCGTGATGTAGTAGCGCTCCATCCCGACCGATTCTACGGTGGCGCACCAGCCACCAACGCACAGCCGCGAGACCGACGAGTAGGAGAGCAATACCGGCGACCACCAGTCGGCGCCCGACGAGGAGGGACTGCTCGGCCCCGACGTCCGCAGGGCCGCCGTTGGTGCTGCCCGAGGCCGACGACAACTCGATGTGTTCGCGAGCGTGACGCCGTTCGCGCACGACGAGCGTAGCCGAGCCCTTGGCAGCCTCCACATCGGACCGTTCTTCCACATCCGAACGTATCTCGTGGAGACGAGACCCCGGCGACGCAGCGGAGGCCGGCGACGCGCCCCGTGCCTCGACCCGAAGGTCATGCGAAGGCAGAGCAACCGCCCGGCCACCGCGGTCGCGACTGCTTGCCGACGTCGGAGCGCCCAGGGTCGCCACGGTCGACGGCGCCTCACGCCGTCCCGCGACCGAACCGGACGTGCCGGGAACCGGGGCTGCCGCAGCTCCTCCTCCCGTCTCGGGCCGCGTCGCGCCGGTGTTCATCGCTCCGGCAACTCGATCGAGGGTCGGACCGCTCTCGATCGTGTTCCCGGTCAAGACCGACGCACCGACGTCAGCGGTCTTCGGTGTCTCGGCCCCGGCCGGCGTGGGCGTCGCCGCGCCGGCGCCGGACGATGCGGCCGGCGACGAAGTCGGAGCCGGGGTCGCCGAACGAACAGGGGCGCTTGCAGCGACGTCGACGTGACCGGGCGCAACGGTCGGAGCCGCGGCCTCCGACGTGGGTGCGACCGCATTCGCCGGCTCGGTCGCGGGCACGACAGTTGACGGAGGCGGAACCACCGCCCGCGGCGGCAGGAGCGTAGCCGGGTCGACATAACCGTCGGCCGCAGCGGACACCCTGATCCCCAGATGTGCGTACGAGGTCGGCCACTCGGCCTCACCGCCTTGTCCCGCAACACCGACCGCGTCACCCTCGGTGACCACTGTTCCCTTCACCACCGAGATCTCGCCGAGGTGGGTCAATGAGACCGCATATCCGTCGAGCTGAATCGTGACCGTGCGACCCGAGCCGGGAACGACGCCGGTGAACGAAACCGTTCCTGACGCGGGGGCTCGAACGATCTCTCCATCCGCTCCCGCAACATCGACACCGCGGTGCTGACCTGGCGCGTACGCATCGGGGCCGAGAGAGTACGGACGGAGCACGTCTCCGCCGAGCGGCCATGTCCAGGCGGCCGCGGACGGGGCCAAACCGAGGGCAGCGAGTAACACCAATCCGAGCGTGACACGGCGCACGGTCAACCTCCTGTTCTCTTTTTTGACAACGGGACGAGAACGTTACCCGCACGATCCGACGTTGTCAAATCGGCCTACAGAGAATCGCCGTAGAGCGTATTCCGCGAGACACCCGTGAGTCGCGCCACGACGTTTGCAGCAACTCCGCGCGGCGCCCCGGCAGCAACGAGCTCGACAACCGCGGTGACGGCCAGGGCGGCGTCGGCGATGCGCGTCGACGGCCCGATCACGAGCGTGACCTCTCCCTTCGGCGCCTCCTCATAGCGGGTCGAGAGCACGAAGGCCGTCTCACATACGACCTCTTCGAAAGCCTTGGTCAACTCGCGACAAACCGCAACGAGCCGGTTCGGATCTGCACCGGCGAGACTGGCGAGGGTCGCCGGTAGGCGCTTCGGTGACTCGAAGGCGACCGTTGGATGAGGCCACGCGCTCAGTTCCTCCCACAGGTCAGCCCTGCCTCGTTCGCTTCGCGGGATATAGCCCACGAACCGGTACTGCTCACCGGCGAGACCGCTGGCCACGAGTGCAGTCTCGACCGCGGACGGCCCCGGCAAGACGGTGACCGCGACACCGGCGGCAAGCGCGGCGACGACGAGCCTCGCGCCGGGGTCGTTCACGCCGGGCAGGCCGGCGTCGGAGACGAGCGCGATTCGCTCGCCGGTCACGAGTCGAGGCACGAGCGCCGCCGTTCGCGACGCCTCGTTGTGCCGATGGTACGAGAGAAGTCGGGCCTCGATCCCGTGGCGCTTCAGAAGCGCACGGGTATGGCGCGTGTCTTCACAAAGAACCGTGTCGGCGGCGGCGAGCTCGTCGAGCACGCGTAGCGTGACGTCGGCGAGGTTGCCGATCGGGGTCGCGCAGACGGCGAGCGGCACGTCTCACCGCACCCCGTCGAGCGCCTCGAACGCGACGAGTGCCGCCCCGATCAGCCCGGCTTCTTCACCGAGCTCGGCCTGGACGATCCGGAGCGTCTCGTCCGCCGGCTGGATCGCCTCGGCTCGCGCTGCGAACCGCGCCGGCTCGAGCACGAGGTCGCCGGCCGCGGCACCGAACCCGCCACCGACGATCACGACGTCGGGATCGAAGATATTGGCAAGCGACCCGATCGCGGCCCCGAGTAGCCGCCCGATCTCCGCGAGCGCCTCGATCGCCCGCGCGTCGCCGGCGCTCGCGCGGGCGACGAGTGCCGGGGCGTCCGCATCCGGCCCGAAGAGCTCGGCGGCCGCACGATCCGCCGCGAGACCTGACGCGTGCGCCTCGAGATGTCCTCGACCGTGGCAGTTTCCCTGGCAGGGCTGCCCACCCGCGACGACCACCACGTGCCCGAGCTCCGCCCACCCACGGTAGAGACGATCGTCGATCACGAGGCCGCCGCCGACGCCCGTGCCCAGAGTGAGCATGATCAGGTCCGTCACCGCCCTTCCCGCCCCGAGCCGCCATTCGGCGAGCGCCGCAGCGTTGCCGTCGTTCTCCACGCCGGCGGGCAAGCCGAAACGCTCGCGGGCGCGATCGGGGAAGTGGACCCGGTGGAGCGGGAGGTTCACGGCACGCAGGGCGACGCCGGTACGACGATCGATGTTGAGCGGGACGCCGTACCCGATCGCGGCCGCACCATCCACGAGGAGATCCTCGACGACGCCGTCGATCGCACGTAACACCTGCTCCTGAGTCCCGTCCGGGGTTGCGATCTCGATCGTGCGACCAATCGTCCCGTCGCGCCCGACGATGCCGGCGAGAATCTTCGTCCCGCCGAGGTCGACCCCGATAACACGTTCTTCACTCACGTCGCGGCTACGATATCCGCCCGAATGCCGGAACAAGCAAAGCCCTATCGCTTGTACAAGGGCGGTCGGGCGAAGGGCAAGGTCCCGCTGCAGCGGCCGGCGACCTCGCGGGGGGCGGAATCCGGCGCCGAGACAGGGCCGCCGAAGCCTAGGCAACGTCATCTCGGACGGCGGATCGCGGTCGCGGTCGCCGCCGTGCTCCTCCTGGGCGTCGTCTGGGTCGTCGCGAGCTACTTCTCGTTGTCGCGGGGCATCTCCGACGCCAATGCGCGAGTGCCTGCGCCGGTGATCGGCGAGTTGACGACGCAGAATGGGCTCCTCACGTCCACGCCGACGACGATCCTCGTTCTCGGCACCGACGGCGGGACGCAGCCTGGCCGTAGTGACGCACACCGGTCAGACTCGGTCATGCTGATCCGCACCGATCCTCGAAAGCATCGGCTCGCGTTTCTCTCCATCCCGCGCGACCTGAGAGTCGAGATCCCCGGCCACGGAGCGGCCAAGATCAATGCGGCATTCCAGATCGGCGGCCCGACGCTCGCGCTGCGGACGGTCAAGGACTTGACGGGGCTCGATGTCAACCACGTCGCCTTCGTCGACTTCGACCGCTTCCGGGACCTGATCGACGCGGTCGGCGGAATCGAGGTCGACGTGCCTCGGCCGATCCTGGCCAACCGGTTCGACTGCCCGTACGCGACTGACGCCCGCTGCCGGCAATGGGACGGCTGGCGGTTCGAAAAAGGCCGTCAGCACATGGACGGACGACGGGCGCTCATCTACTCGAGGATCCGTGAGAACCGGCTCGACCCCTCGGAGACGGACCTCGACCGGGCCCGGCGGCAGCAGCAGGTCGTGCAGGCGACGGCCGACAAGGTCACGTCCTTCGGAACCGCGCTGAAGATGCCGTTCAAGGGCGGCAGCATCGTCAAACCGCTCGCGACCGACCTGAGTGCCGGTCAGGTCCTCCAGCTCGGATGGGCGTACTTCCGGGCGGACACGGGTCGGGCGCTCCATTGTCGCCTCGGTGGCGAGCCCGGCAGCGCCGACGGCCAATCCGTCATCTTCGGCTCGGAGGACAACGTCGCGACCGTTGCGATGTTCACGGGACGTTCTGCGCCGCTCGCACCCCCGAAAGGGCTTCCGTACGCCCCCGGCTGCGTGCTTGGAGACCGCAGCCTGTGAGCGAAGCTCAGTCCGCCGCCGCCGTCTTCTTGTCGCCCGAGCCGGAGTCCTTCGCAGGCTCTTTCTTCTCGGCTGTCTCGCCCTTCTCGCCCGAGCTGCCGCTGTCGCCGTCCTTCGACGCGCCCTTGCGCGATCCGCGCCCGTAGTCGGTCGAGTAGAAGCCCGAACCCTTGTAATGCACCGCTACGGGGAACAGCACCTTCTCGACGGGACTCGCTCCGCAGGCTTCGCAACTCTCGGCGGGAGCATCGCTCATCTTCTGGAAGAGCTCGAAGGTGTGACCGTTCGGGCAACGGTACTCGTAGATCGGCATCAGGGGGGCAATCTACCAGCGAGGATGAGGCCCGAAGGCCATGACACAGAGCGCTGAAGCCTCTTCGAACGAGCATCCGTTGATCGGCTCGGCGCGGGTGTTCGCGCACGCCCACGCACTGTGGCTCGGGGTCGGTGCGGTCGCCGCCGCGGCAACGGCGTTCCTCCTGCACCAGCTCATGGCATGGCCGCCGCACGAGGACGAAACCCTCGCCCTTTTCGTCGGACGCGACAGCCTGGGAGGCGTCGTCGAGCACGTAACCCGTGAGCGTGGGGGCGCGCCGCTCCATTTCCTCTTCGCCTACGCCGTCGCACATCTCGGGTTCGGACTCGGCGGCCTACGACTCGTCTCGGCGGCGTTCGCCGTGGCGAGCCTGCCGTTGGTCGCCTTGCTCGGTCGGCGACTCGCCGACCGCCGGACCGCGCTGATCGCAACGGCGCTCGTCGCGGGCAGCTGGGTGTTCCTCTTCCATGGTGTCTACGGCCGGATGTACAGCCTGTTTCTGTTCCTCTCTCTTCTCTCGTTCGTCCTCCTCCTTCGCGCGCTCGATCGGAAGCAACGGCTGCCGTGGGTCCTGTGGGGCGCCTCGACCTTGCTCGCCGTCGCATCGCACCCGTACGGAGCTCTCGTGCTGGTCGCGCAGGCGGCTTTCGTGCTTGCCGCGCACCGCGAGCAACTGCGGCAGGCGGCAATCGCATTCCTCGCCGTCGTCGTCGTCGGAACACCGTTCTGGCTCACCGATCTCGTCCTCGCGGGCCGCTTCGACGTCGGCGTCGGTGGGGGTGGCGCAAAACTCGGCGGCCCGTGGGCTGTCGTCACCTACCTGTGGCAAACCGCGGGTGACTTCAGCACCGGGCGTTGGCCCGCCCTCGTCCTCGTCCTCGTGTTCGGGCTCAGCGGGCTCGTCGTCGTGAGATCCGAAACACGGATCATGGCGTTGTGTGTGATCGGAGTCCCCGTGGCGGCGTTCCTCGCCGCCCGGCTCGGCGGCTCCACCTCCCCTGAATCGCGGCACCTCATCTTCGTCCTCCCCTTCTTTGCGATCGTCGTGGGCGCAGGAATCCTCCGAGGCACGAATCGATTCCCCGCGGCGGCGGTCGCTCTCACTGCCGTCCTCGTCGTTCTCGAGGTCGGCTGGGCCTGGCACCGCACACCGCAGCTCTTCGAGTGGGAGCCCAACAAGAGACAGGCGACACGGGCCCAGGCGGAGCGCTTCCTTGCCGCGACGAGTCGCCCGGACGACCTCCTGTTCGGCTACGAGCCGCTCTTCCTCGGCGCCTGGGAACGCGACCGCTCCTTCCCCATGACCGTCCTCCCCCGTGCGGATGCGACGCTTGCGCTCCGCATTCTCGAACGTCGCCCGAAACCGCTCGGCCGGGGTGTCTGGATCCTCGACGCGAGTGGGCGGAACAACCTCCGCCCCCGTCTCGAGATCGAGAACCGGGATCCAGGCCCCCCCGGAGTCTTCGAGACGCGGGTCTTCGGCCCGTTTCTCATCATCCGCACCCGCAAGCCGGTGAAGACCGAGCACGGCTACTTGTTCGCGGCTGCACGCGCGATGCTCGTCGGGCGTTCGCTCGGGATCGGCGACGCCGACGTCAACCTGCAGACGATCGAGAGAGCCGACCGCGAGTTGCGGGGCTACGGGCCCTCGCTGCGCCTTCTCTCAGACACCTCGCGGTAGCAAGGCGCGCTCTCGAAGGCGCCCAGCCCTGCAGGCGGCTCGCGACGAGGTCTTCGAGGTCGCAGGCGTCGGGCCGCCGCCGCCGCTGATGCCCCGAGCAGCCCGCCGATCACGAACGAGCGCAGCTTCCTCGTGCTGCCTTCCATGCGAGGATCCTACGGGATGACGATCTGCTGCCTCGGCGACCTCGTGCTGGATGTGATCGTTCGCCTCGAGCAGCCGCTCGCGTCGGGGGCGGACGCCAACTCTCGGATCGTCGTCGGCCCCGGCGGGCAGGCGGCCAATGTGGCGGCCTGGATCGCCGCCCTCGGCGGCAGGTCACGCTTCGTCGGGAAGCGGGGAGCCGACGACGCAGGCGCCCTTGCGGCGGAACAGCTGCTCCGTCTCGGAGTCGAGCTCGTCGGCCCGGTCGAGCCGGCGGGAAACGGCGTGATCGTCTCGCTCGTCCAGCCCGGGGGCGAACGGACGATGTGTACCGACCGGGGGGTTGCGGCCGAGTTCCGGCCGGACGAGGTCGATCCGGCGTGGTTCGCAGGCTGCGAGCATCTCCACGTTTCGGGGTACGCGCTTCTTCGTGAGCCCGTCCGCTTCGCTGCGGTCGAAGCGATCGGGCACGCTCGGGCAGCAGGCGCGCCGGTGAGTGTCGACCTCTCGTCGTGGAGTGCGATTCGCGACTTCGGAGTGGAGCGATTCCGCTCGCAGCTCGAAGAACTCGCACCCGACGTCGTCTTCGCGAACGAGGAGGAGGACATCATCGTCGGAGGCCCGGTCTCGACCGGCTACTGGATTCTCAAACGGGGGGCGGCGGGTGCGTCGTTCGCCGGCGACGAGCGTGAAGCGGCCTCGGTCGACGCGGTCGTCGACTCGACGGGAGCGGGCGACGCTTTTGCCGCCGGCTGGCTCGTCGGCGGCCCGGACCTGGCGCTCGAAGCGGCGGGCCTGTGTGTGCAGCGGGCCGGGTCGATGCCAGAGGGGTGCAGCTAGTCTCGAGCGGATGCGTGACCTGATCCACGTCAGCGACGAGGTGCAGACCGCGCTCGCGGAGGAGCGGGCAGTCGTCGCCCTCGAGACGACGCTCGTCGCTCACGGGTTCCCCGCGCCCGACGGTGTGGAAACGGGCCTCGCGAGCGAGGCAGCAGTGCGGACGAGCGGCGCCGTGCCCGCCACCATCGGGGTCCTCGACGGACAGATCCGGATCGGACTGGGGCTCGCCGAGTTGGAGCGGTTCACGCCAGACTCGCGCAAGCTCGGACCACGCGACCTCGCCGTCTGCGCCGTGCAGGGCGCAGACGGCGCGACGACGGTCGGCGGCACGCTCACCGCAGCCGCGGCGGTCGGGATTCGCTTCATGGGAACCGGGGGCCTCGGAGGCGTCCATCGGGGCTTTCCGTCGCCGCCCGACGTTTCGGCGGATCTCGCCGTCGCCGCCCGCGTCCCGGCGCTCGTCACCTCGTCGGGCGTCAAATCGCTCCTCGACGTCCCCGCCACGGTCGAGGTGCTCGAGACCCTCGGCATTCCGGTGATCGGCTACCGCGTCGACACGCTGCCGCTCTTCTACGACGCGGCGGGCGGCCCGCCCGTCTCGGCACGAGCCGAGAACGCGACCGAAATCGCACGGATTGCGGACGCCCATTGGCGCCTCGGCGGAAACGCCGTCCTGGTCGGTCGCCCTCCCACCGAAAGTCTCGACGTCGCGTCGTTGATCGAAGAGGCCGTCGCGGCCGCCGGTCGCGAGGGCGTCGTCGGCCAGTCAGTGACCCCGTTCGTCCTCGCCTACCTGCACGAGCACTCGAGCGGAGAGACGCGGCGCGTGAACCGGGATCTGATCGTCGCCAACGCCGGCCTCGCCGGTGAGATTGCAACGGCCTACACAAGCCTCTGAGGAGCCGCCAATGAGCCTGTACGACAGCGTCCGCGACCTACCGTTGACCATCGACAGCTACGCGCTCGACGGGCTCGAGCAACAGGTCTCGAGCGGCTTCCTCCGCAAGACGACCGTGATCCGACTCTCAGGTGGCGGGGAGGACGGCCACGGAGAGGACGTTACCTACCAGGCAGACGAGCACGATCTCCAGCAGGCGCGAGGTGCGACCCTCCCGGTGGCTGGGGACTGGACCCTCCACACGTTCTCCGATCACCTCGGGACGCTACCGCTCTTCGATCACGAGCCGGAGCAGCACGCCTACCTCGACTACCGCCGGTGGGGCTTCGAAAGCGCAGCCCTCGACCTGGCGCTCCGCCAGGCGAGGCTCTCCCTCGGTTCGGCCGTCGGACGTGCTCCTCGTCCGCTGACCTTCGTCGTCTCGATGCGGCTCGGAGAGCCGGCGACGACCGAGCGACTCCGAGCGTGGCTCGAGCACTATCCCGGGTTGCGTTTCAAGCTCGACGCGACATCTGACTGGTCGGACGACCTGGTGGCGGAGCTCGCCGCTACGGGAGCTGTCGACTCGGTCGATTTCAAGGGCCAGTACCGCGGCACGAGCGTCGACACCGTTCCCGACGCCGCCCTCTACCAGAGGGTCGTCGACGGTCTTCCGGACGCTTGGCTCGAGGATCCCGCCCTCACCGCGGCGACGGAAGCCGTCCTCGAGCCGCACCGGGACCGGGTCACCTGGGACGCCGTGATCCACTCGGTCGCCGACATCGAAGCTCTTCGCTGGCCGCCGCGAACGGTAAACGTGAAGCCGTCGCGGTTCGGCTCGGTTGCCCGGCTCTTCGCGGCCTACGACTACTGCGCGGCCAACGGAATCAGCGCCTACGGCGGCGGCCAGTTCGAGCTCGGCATCGGTCGGGACCAGATCCAGCTGCTGGCGGCGGTCTTCCATCCGGAGACCCCGAACGACGTCGCGCCCGGGGGGTTCAACGTCGATCCCCAGCCGGGACTTCCGGCGAGTCCGCTCACGATCGTCGCGCGGGCAACTGGTTTCGCAGCCGAGCACTGACCGGACGACGTTACACCCCCCTCCATGCCGGACCGCTCGTCCTGTGCCAGATCTTGCCGGCCGCATAGGACCGAGCCTCGAGCTCCGTGGCCCACTCCTCCGAATACCCGAGCAGGGTGACGAGCTCGGCAAGCGTCTCCCGGGAACGCTCCCTGATCCGTGTCGTGTGCGCAACGAGGGCGTCGTTTACGGCACCGACGACGGCATGGTCGGCGAACGGCTTCCGCACGACGGACGTGGCCCCGGCCTCGACGGCGCGCTCGGCGATCCCACCGGCCTCCGTACCGGACCCTGTGAGAGCGACGATCGGCACCTCGCGCTCGTCCAGAATCCGTCGCGTCGCCTCGACCCCGTCGAGGAGCGGCAGGGCGAGGTCGAGCACGATCACATCGGGGCGGTGGATGCGGGCGAGCTCGACGGCTTCGACCCCGTCACGCCCGTCTTCGCAGACGTCGAACCCCGCGTCCTCGAGCACGAGGCGGAGGTCGGCGCGAACGATTGGATCATCATCGACGGTCAGTACCGTCGCGGCAGCAGAACGTGTCATGGCTTCTCCTCATAGATCGGAATTCAGAAAACAAAAAAGCCCCGGGCGTGTGCCCAAGGCTTCGAGGCCAACCAGGCCGCCGTTCGTTCGGCGATCTGTACATCAGCGTAGCTGAGGCGACCGCCTCCAGGCGGTGAAGGCGCGCTACGACCCCGGCAGCGACGTCGACATCCCGCCCACCTCGTCGTCGGTCACGGCTCGAGCGACGACAGCAGATCGTCGACCGACACGAGCGGCAGCGACTCGATCTTCGAGCTGCCGCGGGCGCCGAGCGCGATGGAGACCTTCGCGATCGTCAGGTCATCGGGTGCCTCGACGACGTTGACGAAGTCGTAGGCGCCGAGGCAAGCCCACTGGTGCAGGATCCGCGCGCCGAGCTCCTCGACGTCGCGATTCACCTCACGCAACCGGGCCGGGTTCGAGTTCAGAGTCTGGACGCCTTTCTCGGTCAGCGTCGTCAGCATCAGGTACAGCGCCATTGTTCCTCCTCGGAGTTCGGTTCGCGCCCGTGAGACTACTTCGCGGCGTCGTGCTCGGCGAGCCGAGCTGCAAGGCGGTCTGCCCTCGTCGTTCCCACCCGCGCGGCGAGATCGACGTAGAGGAGCGCTCCGCCGAGGAAGAGGATCGGGCCTAGCACAGTGTCGGCGAGGAAGATGGCGACCCGTAGGGTGTTGTCCGCCTGCTCGCGAAGCAGAAACCCCATCGCGAGCCGGGCCAGCCCGAACATGAGCACGAGGGTCGCAAGCCCGCCGAGCGCGTGCACGAGATCGGCTCGGGCCACCTCGACAGAGCGCTTGAAGGCACCTATGGGCCGCAGGGTCTCGATGACGACGGCGGGGACAGCGTTGCCGAGAAGCGCGAGCACGACGATCGCCGCGAGCGCGAACCACGGAAACAGGAAGGCGGCGGGAACGAAGACGGCTGTCCCGACGCCGATCGCGACCGCCCATGTCGCCGAAGCCGGTCGCTTCCCGGCCACGAGCGCGGCGGCAGCGGCGTACGCGGCACTCAGAAAGGGAGCTGCGACGACGAGAACGACGATGCGACCGGCCACATCGAGCCCGAGCGATGCCTGGTCGGCGACTGCGATCACGAGGCCGAGCGGCAAAGCCACGAAAAAGCGATCGCCGTAGAGCTTGAGCGTCTCTGCAACGAGCTGACCCACGGTGCGGGTGGACGGCGAGAGCGGCGGTGGCAGCGGGCCGCCGGGTTTCGGGTAGCGGGGGCGTGCCATGCGCGAGACGGTACCGGCGGAATGCGGTTCTGCTGTCGCCAGGCGACGCCAGGCTTCAGCCCGGCGTCAAGCGCCGAGCGACCTTCAAGCCTCGACATCAGCTGTCACCCGACACGACGGACCCGATCCTTGCGAGCAGATCCGGCGTCACGCGTGAGAGTGCGTCGATCGCCTCCTTGATCTGCCAGCGGTGGCGGTCGGGCTCGCCAATCTCGTTCGAGATCGCCCTGACCTCGACGGCCGGCACGCCGGCGAGCTCCGCGGCACGGAGGATCCCGAAGCCCTCCATTGCCTCGACGCGCGTGCCGTGACCGGTTCCGCTCACCGCCGCGCTCGTCCCGATCGACAGGATCGGCGCATCGGGGACGACCTCGCGCGCTGCTGCCACGAGCCGCGCGTCCGCCGAGACGCGGTCGACGAGGGGAACGGCCGCCGAGAGGTCGCAGTAGACCGCGTCGACACCGATCACGAGCGAGCCTGCGGCGAGGCCGCGGCCACCGGCGACGCCCACGTGGAGCACGGCGTCCCAGCTGCCAACCGCCAGCGCGCGGGCAGCCGCGGCCGCGGCTTCGACCGGCCCGACGCCGCAGACGAGGCCGTCGCGACCGTTGAGCTCGCGCTCCGTTGCCGCGACCAGGAGAACGTCCGACATCGTTCGATCCTACGGGTCGATCTGCCTCCGTGAGCTACCGCGAGGGCTCGTATCACGCTGCTAGACCGAGCCTCTACGTGTGGCCGGTGAGCTTGACCGCTCCGCGGATCTCGCCTGCCGCGTTCTTGGTCGTGTGAACGTTCACGTACGCCTGGCCCTTTTCGAGCGCATCGCCGACGTCGGTCGAGATCGACGCATGTCCGGTCGCGCCCGTCTTGCACGGCCCGCACAGCGGCAGGATGACTCCACCCGCGACCCCGGGCTTGCCCATGTGGATGTGGGCGGCGACCGCCTTGCCGCTCAGGTTGTGGAACGCGAGCGTCCAGCGGATCGACCGCTTGGCGCCGTTCTCGGTCACGGTCGCCGTGAACGATCCCCCCGCCTTCGCCGGCGCGGACGGCTTCGGCACCTCCTGCTTCGGCGTCATCGACGCCTTGTAGGAGTAGCTGGCCTTGGTCGCGGCAGCGAGTGCGGCGGCGGTTGTCGCGAGCGCCATGAGCACGATAAGTACGACTCCGAGCTTTCTCATCTCTCCTCCTCGGTGTTGGCTACCACCGAGACGTACGCGCGGCGGGCGCGGTCGGATTTACGCGGGAGCGGATCAGACGGCCGCTGCGACCTCGACACGCTCGAAGTGAATCAGCCCGCCGGCCAGATCGGCACGGACGGTGTCGCCCTCGCCGAAGCGTCCTTCGAGCAGCTCGAGCGCGAGCGGATTCTCGACCAGCCGCTGGATCGCCCGCTTCAACGGACGGGCTCCGAACGCCGGATCCCAGCCCGCCTCGGCGATCAGCTCCACGGCCTCGTCGGAGAGCTCGAGCGTGATCTTCCGTTCCGCGAGCCGCCCGCGCAGGCGCTGAAGCTGGAGCTCGACGATCGCGCCGATCTGGTCACGCGTCAACGGCTCGAAGACGACGATCTCGTCCACCCGGTTCACGAACTCGGGCCGGAAGTGGTCGAGGAGCTGGTCCTGCGAGCGAATGTTCGAGGTCATGATCACGACCGTGTTGCGGAAGTCGACCGTGCGCCCCTGGCCGTCGGTCAGTCGCCCGTCGTCGAGCAGCTGCAGTAGGACGTTGAAGACGTCGCTGTGCGCCTTCTCGATCTCGTCGAGCAGGATGACGCAGTAGGGGCGGCGCCGGACGGCCTCGGTGAGCTGGCCGCCCTCGTCGTAGCCGACATATCCGGGCGGCGCCCCGATCAGGCGCGACACCGTGTGCTTCTCCATGTACTCGGACATGTCGAGGCGGACGATCGCACGCTCGTCGTCGAACATGAACTCGGCGAGGGCCTTCGCGAGCTCGGTCTTCCCGACGCCGGTCGGACCGAGGAAGACGAAAGAGCCGATCGGGCGGTTCGGGTCCTGCAGGCCGGAGCGGGCGCGCCTGAGCGCGTTCGAGACGGCGTCGATTGCGGCCTCTTGACCCACGACGCGCTGGTGCAGCCGCGACTCCATGTGCACGAGTTTTTGCACCTCACCCTCGAGCAGGCGATCGACGGGGATCTTCGTCCACGCGGCCACGACGGCTGCGATGTCGTCCTCGTCGACCTCTTCCTTCACCATCGGCTCGACCGCCCCCACAGCCTCGCCCCGCTCTGCGAGCTCCTGCTCGAGTGCAGGCAACAGGCCGTAGCGGATCTCCGCCACGCGCTGGAGGTCGCCGTGCCGTTCTGCCCGCTCGGCCTCCATCCGCAGCTCGTCGATCTGCCTCGTGATCTCCTTGACCCGGTCGAGGACGTCCTTTTCCCCTGCCCACCGGCCGGCAAGCTCGTCGCGGCGAGCCTTCGCCTCCGCGAGCTCCCGCTCGACGGGCTCACGCACGGCGGGCGACTCCTTCACCATGGCGGCCAACTCGATCTCGAGCTGCGTGACCCTGCGCTCCGCCTCGTCGAGCTCGACGGGCGAGCTGTCGATCTCCATCCGCAGCCGCGAAGCGGCCTCATCGACGAGATCGATCGCCTTGTCGGGCAGGAAGCGGTCGGTGATGTAGCGCTCCGAGAGCACGGCGGCCGCCGTGAGTGCGGCGTCGCGAATGCGGACACCATGGTGGGCCTCGTAGCGCTCCTTCAGCCCGCGTAGGATCGCGATCGTCTCTGCGACCGAGGGCTCACCGACGAGGACGGGCTGGAAGCGCCGCTCGAGCGCCGGGTCCTTCTCGATGTGCTTGCGGTACTCGTCGAGCGTCGTCGCACCGACGGCGCGCAGCTCCCCGCGGGCAAGCATCGGCTTCAGGAGATTCCCGGCCGAGACAGCCCCTTCGGCCGCGCCGGCCCCGACGATCGTGTGGAGCTCGTCGATGAAAAGGACGATCTCGCCCTCCGCCGCCGTGATCTCGGCCAGGACGGCCTTCAGCCGCTCTTCGAACTCGCCCCGATACTTCGCGCCCGCGATCAGCGCACCGACGTCGAGCGCCCAGACGCGTTTCCCCTTCAGCCCTTCCGGCACGTCGCCCGCCACGATGCGTTGGGCGAGACCTTCGGCGATCGCGGTCTTGCCGACACCCGGCTCGCCGATCAGGACAGGGTTGTTCTTCGTCCGGCGGGACAGGACCTGGATCGTCCGGCGAATCTCCTCGTCGCGTCCGATCACGGGGTCGAGCTTGCCCGCCTCGGCCGCCGCCGTCAGATCCCGGCCGAATTTCGTCAGTGCCTCGTACGTGCCTTCGGGATCCTGCGTCGTTACCCGCTGGCCGCCGCGCACTTCCTTCAACGCCCCGAGCAATTCCTCGCGGGGGACGAGCTCCAGTGCGAGAACGAGGTGCTCGACCGAGACGAAGTCGTCGTCGAGCTTACGCGCTTCGTCGAAGGCGTCTTCGAGCACGCTGCGGAATGTGCCACCTGCCTGGGGGGCGGTGTTCGAGCCGGTGACGGCCGGGAGCGCCCGCAGGCGCGCCTCCGCCTCGGCGAGGATCGAGCTCGGGTCTGCGCCCGCGCGCTGGAGCAGGGTCCGAGGGAGCTCCTGCTCGAGCAGCGCCACGACGAGGTGATCGCGGGTCAGCTCGGGGTTGCCGGCGCGCCGCGCCAGCTCCTGGGCGCCTGCGACTGCCTCGCCGGACTTGATCGTCAGCTTGTTGAAATCCATGGTGTGCTCCTCGATCCCTTGTGGTGAATCACCACAAGGCTCCGTTCAGCGTTGGGTTGCAGGTGGTTGCGGGCGGTAGAGAACGACCTCGCGACGGTATTGCCGGTGGGTCTCGTGGATCTCCTGGCGCAGCGCCGCCTCGAGCAGCTCCATCCGCCGCCGGAGGCGGCGGAGCTCGTCCTCGAGGCGGAGCACGTGCTCGACGCCTGCCAGGTTGAGCCCGAGCTTCGTCGTCAGCTGCTGGATCAGCCGCAGGCGCTCGACGTCCCGTTCGGAATAGAGCCGGGTTCCGCCGGGCGTTCGCTCGGGCGCCACGAGCCCCTTGGCCTCGTAGGCGCGCAGCGTCTGCGGGTGCATGCCGGCAAGCTCGGCCGCCACGGAGATCATGTAGCGCGGACGGTCGCTCATCAGCCGAACGCCCTGTCGCGCGGCCGCTCGCGAAGCACCTTGTCGTATCCCTCGAGCGCTTCCTTCTCGGCCTTCGTCAGCTTGTGCGGCACGGTCACCTTGACGCGAGCGAGCAGGTCGCCCTTGCCGCCGCCCTTGAGCTTCGGCGCGCCCCGCCCCTTGACACGCAGGAGCTTGCCGCTCTCGGTGCCGGCCGGCACCTTGAGGTTGACCGGTCCCTCCGGCGTCGGTATCTCGACGGTGGCGCCGAGTGCCGCCTCGGGATAGGTGACGGGCACCTCGAGCACGAGATCGGCGTCCCTGCGTTCGTAGAGCGGTGACGCCTCGACTGCCACGACGACGAAGAGGTCTCCGGCGTGTCCGCCGTTCGCGCCCGGCTCGCCCTTGCCTTTCAGCCGAATCCGGGTGCCGTCCTTGACCCCGGCCGGGATCTTCACCGCGTAGCGCTTCGTCACCCGCTCGCGCCCGGTGCCACGGCAGGTCTTGCACGGCTTCTCGACGATGACGCCGTTGCCGCGACACCGGGGACACGGCTGCGAGAGGGCGAAGAGACCGTGCGAGTCGGACACGGTTCCCGAACCCCCACATTGAGGGCAGGTGATCGGCGAGGTGCCCGGCTCCGCGCCCGTTCCATGACACGTCCGGCAGGGAGCGTCGACGTCGACCGGAACGCGTACCTGTGCACCCGCCAGGGCATCCTCGAAGGACAGCCGCACGCGCGATTCGAGGTCGGCGCCGCGCTCCGGTTGGGGCCGTCCTCGCCGACCGCCGCCGCGTCCGAAGATTCCACCGAACTGCCCGAGCAGATCGGAGAGGTCGACGTTCTCGTAGGCGAACCCACCCGGGCCCGGCCCGCCTCCGCCGCGCGGGCCGTTGGCACCGAAGGTGTCGAACTGCTTGCGCTTCTCGGCGTCGGAAAGCGTGTCGTACGCGCCCTGGATCTCCTTGAAGCGCTCCTCGGCCGCCGCGTCTCCCTGATTGGCGTCGGGATGGTTCGCGCGGGCGAGTCTTCGGTAGGCCTTCTTGATCTCGTCGTCGGTCGCCGTCTTCGGCACACCGAGCACCTCGTAGGGACTGCGGGCCACGGCTACTCCGCCACGATCACGCGGGCCGGCCGAAGCACGGAATCGCCGAGCCGGTAGCCCCGTTGAACGACCTGGAGGATCGTGCCGGGCTCGACGCCCTCCGCAGGCTGGGCGAGGAGGGCCTCGTGGACGTGCGGGTCGAAGGTGCCCTCCGCGACGATCTCCTCGAGACCCTCGGATGCCAGGGCCGCGGCCAGCGCAGACCTCGTCATCTCGACGCCTGCCAGCACCTTGGCCTCCTCGTGATGCTCGGCTGCGTCGAGGGCCCTCGCGAGGTCGTCGAGCACCGGCAGGAGCTTCGTCACGAGGCGCTCGGCGGCGCGTGCGGCGAACGCCTGCTGGTCGCGGAGCGCCCGTTTGCGGTAGTTGTCGAAGTCGGCTGCAAGACGCTGCAGGTCGGCCAGGTACTCGTCGCGTTCCGCCTCCGCTGCGGCGAGCGCCGACTCCGGGGATGAGACCGAAGCCTCATCCCCGGAGTCGGCTTCACCGTCGTCGGTCTCGAGCCATGGCTCGGCGATCGCGTCGGTGTGGACCTCGTCGCTCACGACTTCGTCGCCGTCTCGTCGTCTTCGATCACCTCGAAGTCGGCATCCTCGACGACCTCTTCGTCGGCGCCGGATGCGCCGCCGTTGCCCGCCGCGGTGCTGTCGCCGGAGCCCTGCGCCGAGCCCGCCTGCGCATCCGCGTACAGCGCCTGGGCGAGCGGCTGAGCCGCTTCGTTGAGCGCCTGCGTCTTCTCGCGGATCGTCTCGAGGTCGCCGCCTTCCAGCACCTGCTTCAGCTCCATCACGCGGCCCTCGAGCGTCGCCGCGTCGGCCGGGTCGAGCTTGTCGCGATGCTCCGCCAGCGATTTCTCGGTCTGGTAGGCGAGCGTCTCCGCCATGTTCTTCGCATCGGCGAGCTCACGCAGCTTGTGTGCCTCGTCGGCGTGCGATTCGGCGTCCTTCACCATCTGCTGCACCTCGTCCTCCGACAGGCCCGAGCCGCCTTCGATCTTGATCTGCTGCTCGTTGCCCGTCCCGGTGTCCTTGGCCGCGACATGAATGATCCCGTTCGCGTCGATGTCGAACGACACCTCGATCTGAGGCATCCCTCGCATCGCGGCCGCGATTCCGACGAGCTGGAACTTGCCGAGCGTCTTGTTGAATCCCGCCATCTCGGACTCGCCCTGGAGCACGTGGATCTCGACCGACGGCTGGTTGTCCTCGGCCGTCGTGAAGGTCTCCGACTTGCGAGTGGGAATCGTCGTGTTGCGCTCGATCAGCTTCGTCATCACGCCGCCCTTGGTCTCGATCCCGAGCGACAAGGGAGTGACGTCGAGCAGGAGCACGTCCTTGACCTCGCCCTTGAGCACGCCTCCCTGGATCGCGGCGCCGATCGCGACGACCTCGTCCGGGTTGACGCCCTTGTGGGGCTCCTTGCCGAGCAGCTCCGTAACCCTCTCCTGCACCGCCGGCATGCGGGTCATCCCGCCGACGAGGACCACGTGGTCGATGCCGGAGGCGTCGAGGCCTGCGTCCGCGAGCGCCTGCTTGGTCGGCCCGACGGTCCGTGCGAGTAGCTCACTGGTCAGCTCCGTCAGCTTGGCCCGCGTCAGCTGCAAGTCGAGGTGCTTCGGCCCCTCGGCCGTGGCCGTGATGAACGGGAGGTTGATCTGGGTCGTCATCGTCGACGACAGCTCGATCTTCGCCTTCTCGGCGGCCTCGTAGAGCCGCTGCAATGCCATCTTGTCGGCACTGAGGTCGATGCCCTGGTCCTTCTTGAACTCGGCCGCCATCCAGTCGACGATCGCCTTGTCGAAGTTGTCCCCGCCCAGATGGTTGTCACCGTTCGTCGACTTGACCTCGAAGACGCCGTCACCGAGCTCGAGCACCGACACGTCGAACGTGCCGCCGCCGAGATCGAAGACGAGGATCGTCTGGTCGGCGCCCTCCTTGTCGAGGCCGTAGGCGAGGGCGGCCGCGGTGGGCTCGTTGATGATGCGGACGATGTTGAGGCCGGCGATCTTGCCGGCGTCCTTGGTCGCCTCGCGCTGGGCGTTGTTGAAGTACGCGGGCACGGTGACGACGACGTCCGTGATCGGCTCGCCGAGGAACGCCTCGGCGTCCGTCTTCAGCTTCTGCAGGATCATCGCGCTGATCTCCGGCGGGGCGAATTGCCGCTCGTCGGCGACCACGCGCGCGTCGCCGTTCTCACCCTGGACGACCTCGTAGGGGACGATCGTCATCTCGTCCGAGACTTCCTCCCACTTGCGCCCCATGAACCGCTTGATCGAGGAGATCGTGTTCTGCGGATTCGTCACCTGCTGGCGCCGCGCGGGCGCCCCGACGAGCCGCTGCCCGTCCTTCGCGAACGCGACGACGGACGGTGTCGTGCGGCCGCCCTCCGCGTTCGGGATCACGGTCGGCTCGCCGCCCTCGAGCACGGCCATGCAGCTGTTGGTCGTGCCGAGATCGATTCCGATTGTCTTTGCCATGTGTTTGAGTCCTTCCTCTGTCGCCTTGAGTCTGAGATACTGAGATAAATCTAAGTCTGATAGTATCAGATTATTGGGAGGTTACCGGGAAAGTCCGATCAGGACTCCGCCGGCGACGACGAACAGGGCGCCGACGACGAGGCGGCGGCCGACTCCCTCGATGTGCCTCAGGAAGAGGGCCGACAGCCCAACTCCCCACAGCGACTCTGTCGCAACGAGGGGCGCGACGACGCTGAGGCGGCCGCGGAAGAACGCCTCGTAGAGCGAGACGTACGAGAGCCCGAACAACAGCCCCGCCGGCAGGAAGGACGGCAGCGACCGCACGCTCGGTCGCCGGCGGCCGACGAGCAGGGCGACGAGGATCGTCACCGCACCGCCAAGGAGCGTTGCGCTGATCGCGAGCTCGGGGGCGACGGTCGCGTCGACCGCGAGCCAACGGACGCAGGTGTCGCGGAGGGCGAAGACGAGGGCCGCCGCCAACGCGAGCACGAGACCGATCGTCTTCACATGGTCGGGGCGGCCGCTCTCGCTCGCCAGCACGACGCCGCCGCCGACGATCAGGACGGCGCCGAGCACGATTCCGGCCACGAGCGGTTCGCCGAGCAGAACGGCCGCGAACGTGACCGCGAAGAGCGGAGCCATCCCCACGGTCGCCGAGGCCCGCGAGGGCCCGGCATCGCGGATCGCGAGCGTGAACAGGATCTGTGAGACGCCGGGTGCGAGGATGCCGGCGAGAGCGAACGGCCAGACGGCGGCAACGTCCGGGTCGCCCGCGATCACGGCGGCAACGAGCGCGACGCAGAGGGCCGGCAGGACCGTCAGGAACGCACCGACGAGCGGGTCGTCGCCGCGGGCGATCGCAGGGCGAAGAGCGACCGTCATACCTCCGAAGAGAGCGGCCGAGCACAGAGCGAGCACGACGGCGTCCATCAGGCGGGCCTGGACTCCGGCCTCCGCGCGAGACGACGCAGCGTGCCGGCCGCGGCCGGCTCCGCGAGGACGATCCCGGTGAGCATCACGCCGCAGCCCGCCCAGCCGGCAAGGCCGAGCCGCTCGGAGAGGAGCAGCACGCCGAAGAGCGCTGCGAAAGGCGCTTCGAGCGTGAACACGAGGGCGGCTCGCGCGGCAGTGGTGCGGGACTGCACCCATGTGGCGACGAGATATCCGAGCGCGCCGGCGAACACGCCCGTGACGACGAGGGCAAACCAGACGGTGCCGTCACGCGGCAGCGAGAGCTCCCCTCGCGACGACGCGATCACGGTGAAGCCGACACATGCGATCGCCATCTGCAGAAATGCGAGTGCGCAGGCGTCGTAACGGGGCGCAAACCGCTCCATCGCCACGATCTGGAGCGACTGCGCGACCGCGTTCCCGAGCACGAGTGCGTTTCCCGCGGCCGATCCGCTCGGAACGCCGTTCAGGAGCAGCAACCCGGCGACGGCGAGCGCCACACCGGCCCATGCGGCCGCCGCCACCGGCGTCCGGAACAACACGAGCGCGATCAACGGCGTCAACACGACGTACAGGCCGGTGATGAAGCCCGTGCTCGAGACCGTGGTCAGCTGGAGACCGGCAGTCTGGAGACCGTACGCGGCCGCGAGCAGCACGCCGGCCAAGGCGCCGGCAGCCAAACCGCCGCGCGGGAGCACGTGGAGCGAGCGCCAGGCGAACGGCGCGAGCACGATGGTCGAGATCGCGAATCGCACGGCAAGGAACGCGAACAACGGATAGATCGCCACCGCCTCCTGCACCGGGACGAACGTGTACCCCCAGACCACGGTCACGCCGACCAGTGCCAGCATCGGCGGGAGGCGGGGCCTGACCATCCGGGCAGGCTACTGGCGGATACCCTGAGCAGCGAGATGTCGACGCTCGACACACTGGGACGGCCTGTCCGCGATCTTCGGATCTCGGTCACGGACCGCTGCAACTTCCGGTGCGTCTACTGCATGCCCAAGGAGGTCTTCGGTCGCGGCTACCGGTTCATGGACCGCAAGGAGCTGCTCACGTTCGAGGAGATCGAGCGAATCGCCCGTGTCTTCGTCTCGCACGGTGTCGAGAAGATCCGGATCACCGGGGGCGAGCCGCTCCTGCGCCGCGACCTCGAGGTCCTCGTACGCCGGCTCGTCGAGTTGGGCGGGCTCGACGTCGCCCTGACGACGAACGGCGCGCTCCTGCCCCAGAAAGCCGAGGCGCTCGTCGCAGCCGGGCTCCAACGTGTCACGGTGAGTCTCGATTCGCTCGACGACGCAACGTTCCGCGCGATGAACGACGTCGGGTTCCCGGTCAGCCGGGTGCTCGACGGAATCGCAGCGGCGGGAGCAGCCGGGTTGAAGGTGAAGGTGAATGCCGTCGTCAAGCGCGGGGTCAACGACCACCAGATCGTCGCGCTCGCCCGGCATTTCCGCGACAACGGCCACATCCTCCGTTTCATCGAGTACATGGACGTCGGAGCCACGAACGGCTGGCGCCTGGACGACGTCGTCTCCGCCGCCGAGATCGTCGGCCTGATCGACGCAGAGCTGCCGCTCGAGCCGGCGGAGGAGAACTACCGGGGAGAGGTGGCACGGCGCTGGCGCTATCGAGACGGCGGCGGTGAGATCGGCGTCATCGCGTCGGTCACCCAGCCGTTCTGCGGCGACTGCACCCGTTCGCGCATCTCGGCCGAGGGTCGTCTCTACACGTGCCTCTTTGCGACCACCGGGCACGACCTGCGGGCGCTCGTCCGTGGCGGCGCCGACGACGAGGAGCTGCACGAGACCATCGGCCGTGTCTGGGGCCGTCGAACCGATCGCTATTCGGAGAAGCGCTCCTCGCGGACCGCAGCTCTACCGCGTGTCGAGATGTCCTACATCGGCGGCTGAGCGCAACCGAAGATGCGGGAAGACCGAAACCACCTCCGCGCCGGCCCCGATGCACAGGGTCGGGCGAGAGGAGATGCTCGTTCCATGGCCGCCCGCACCACGATCGACGGCAACGAGGCGGCAGCCTGGGTTGCCTATCGGGCGAGCGAGGTAATCGCGATCTACCCGATCACGCCTGCGTCGCCCATGGGAGAGCTGTCCGACGCCTGGTCGGCCGCCGGCGTTCCGAACGCATGGGGCGCGGTGCCGCAGGTGATCGAGATGCAGAGCGAAGGAGGGGCGGCCGGCGCCGTCCACGGGGCGCTGCAGGCCGGGGCGCTCGCGACGACGTTCACGTCGTCGCAGGGCCTGCTGCTGATGCTGCCGAACATGTTCAAGATCGCCGGCGAGCTGACGCCGGCCGTGATCCACGTGGCGGCGCGTGCGCTCGCGACCCACGCGCTCTCGATCTTCGGCGACCACTCGGACGTGATGGCGGCCCGATCGACGGGTTTCGCCCTCCTCTGCTCGTCGTCTGTGCAGGAGGCCCAGGACCTCGCCCTCGTCGCGCATGCGGCGACGCTCGAGGGACGCGTGCCGTTCCTTCACTTCTTTGACGGCTTCCGCACCTCTCACGAGCTCAACACCGTCGAACGCCTGGACGAGGACGACCTGCGAGCGTTGATCGACGAGGCACTCGTCACTGCCCATCGCGACCGATCCCTGTCGCCCGATCACCCGGTGCTACGCGGCACGGCCCAGAATCCCGACGTGTTCTTCCAGGCGCGCGAGGCGGCCAACCCCTACTACGACGCGCTTCCAGGGACTGTCCAGCGGCACATGGACGCACTCGCCGCACGCACCGGCCGCCGCTACCGACTGTTCGAGTACACGGGAGCTCCCGACGCCGAGCGCGTCGTCATCCTGATGGGATCCGGCAGCACCGCCGCCGCCGAAGCGGTCGAGGCGCTCGTCGCTCAGGGTGAGAAGGTCGGCATGCTCACGGTGCGCCTCTACCGGCCCTTTGCCGCGGATGCGTTCGTCGCGACACTGCCGGCAACTGCCCAGCGGATTGCGGTGCTCGATCGCTGCAAGGAGCCGGGCTCGCTCGGTGAGCCGCTCTTCCAGGATGTCGTTACGGCCCTGGCCGAGCGCGGCGGCACGATGCCCCTCGTCACGGGCGGGCGCTACGGGCTGGCCTCGAAGGAGTTCACGCCGGCCATGGCCGCCGCCGTGTTCGCGCACCTCGCCGAGCCGCAGCCCCGCCGCCGGTTCACGGTAGGGATCTTCGACGACGTCTCGCATCTGTCGCTTCCCGTTGACACGTCCTTCACCACCGAGCCCGACGACGTCGTCCGTGCAGTCTTCTACGGACTCGGCGCCGACGGCACCGTCGGAGCGAACAAGAACTCGATCGCGATCATCGGAGAGCATTCGGGCGGCCACGCGCAGGGCTACTTCGTCTACGACTCGAAGAAATCCGGCTCGGTCACCGTGTCACACCTGCGCTTCGGGCCACGCCCGATCGGCTCGTCCTACCTGATCGACAGCGCGGACTTCGTCGCGTGCCACCAGTTCGGCCTACTCGAGAAGATCGAGGTGCTCGACGTCGCTGCCGACGGCGCCACCTTCCTCCTCAACGCCCCATACAAGCCGGACGACGTCTGGGAGCGCCTGCCGGCCGGCGTCCGTGAACAGATCGTCGCGAAGCGGCTTCGGCTCTTCGTCGTCGACGCGACCCGGGTCGCCCAGGAGGCAGGGATGGGCCGCCGCGTCAACACCGTGCTGCAAACGTGCTTCTTCGCCCTCTCGGGAGTGTTGCCGCTCGACCAGGCGATCCTCGCGATCAAGGAGGCGATTCGCCGCACCTACGGCAAGCGCGGCCAGGCGGTCCTCGACCGCAACGAGGCTGCCGTCGACTCTGCCCTCGACGGGCTCCTGGAGGTCACGGTGCCGGCCGTTGCCGGCGCAACCGCCACGATCCCCGCAGCCGTCGCCGAGGTGCCCGATCTCGTCGCCAGGACGACGGCGACGATGCTCGCCGGTCGCGGCGACACGCTCCCCGTCAGCGCTCTCCCGGTCGATGGCACGTTCCCGGTCGGAACCGCGCGCTCCGAGAAGCGCTCCATCGCGGAGGAGATCCCGATCTGGGATCCGTCCATCTGCATCGACTGTGCCAAGTGCGCCATCGTCTGCCCCCATGCCGCGATCCGGATGAAGGTGTTCCCGCCCGAGGCGCTCGACGGCGCCCCGGAAGGCTTCCTCGCGAAGGACTGGCGCGACCGCCACCTGCCGGGGATGAAGATGACGATCCAGGTCGCCCCCGACGACTGCACGGGGTGCGGCATCTGCGTCGACACCTGCCCCGCCCACGCGAAGGAGGCGGTCGGGCACCGCTCGATCAACCTCGAGCCGAAGCGCGACCATCTCGAGGTGGAGCGGGAGCGGTTCGACTTCTTCCTCTCCATTCCGGAGATCGACCGGACGCTCATCGAGCCGGCCACGGTGAAGGGCTCTCAGATGCTCGAGCCGCTGTTCGAGTTCTCGGGAGCGTGCGAGGGCTGTGGCGAGACGCCGTATCTGAAGCTGCTCACCCAACTGCTCGGAGACCGGATGATCGTCGCCAACGCAACGGGCTGCTCGTCGATCTACGGCGGCAATCTGCCGACGACGCCGTGGAGCGCGAACCGCGACGGACGCGGCCCGGCCTGGTCGAACTCGCTGTTCGAGGACAACGCCGAGTTCGGCCTCGGGATGCGACTCGCCGTCGACGCCCAGGCGCGACAGGCTCGCGCACTCGCGAGCGAGCTCGCGCCCGACCTTGCGGACGCGCTGGCCGCGGCCGATCCGCACACCGAGGTCGGCGTCGCCGAGCAGCGACGCCTGGTCGCCGAGTTGCGTGAGCGCATCGCGGAGATCGACCGACCGGAGGCACGAAGGCTCGCCGCCCTCGCCGGATCCCTCGTCCGCAAGAGCGTCTGGATCATCGGCGGCGACGGCTGGGCCTATGACATCGGCTTCGGCGGTCTCGACCACGTCCTCGCGTCGGGCCGTGACGTCAACGTGCTCGTACTCGACACCGAGGTCTATTCGAACACTGGTGGTCAGGCGTCGAAGGCCACGCCGCGCGGGGCGGTCGCCAAGTTTGCGGCGGGCGGCAAGCAGACCGGCAAGAAGGATCTCGGCCAGCTGGCGACTGCCTACGGCAACGTCTACGTGGCCCATATCGCGCTCGGCGCCGACAACCCGCAGACCGTGAAAGCACTCGCCGAGGCGGATGCGTGGGACGGGCCGTCGCTCGTGATCGCCTACAGCCACTGCATCGCCCACGGCATCGAGATGGAAAAAGGCATGCGCCAGCAGAAGCTCGCCGTGGACACGGGCTACTGGCCGCTGTGGCGCTACGACCCGCGCCGGGCAGGCCCCGGCCAGCATCCGCTCCACCTCGACTCCGGCCGCGCGAAGCTGCCACTCACCGAGTTCACGGCGAACGAGGCACGCTTCTCGATGCTGCGACGCTCACGGCCCGAGGAAGCGGAACGGCTCGGAGCCCTCGCGCAGCACGACGTCGACGAACGCCGCCTCGTGTACGAGCAACTGGCCGAAATCGAGCACGAGCCCGACGACGCAGCTACCAACGAGGAGGCGGAGACATGAGCCCCGACCTGCGCAGCACCTACCTCGGGCTGCAGCTCAAGAGCCCACTTATCGCATCCGCGTCTCCGCTGACCGGCAACCTCGACTCGCTCCGTGCGCTCGAGGACGCAGGCGCGGCAGCCGTCGTGCTGCCGTCGCTCTTCGAGGAGCAGATCGAGCACGACGAGACGATCGTCGACCTCGTTCTCGAGCGCGGTGCTCAGAGCTTCAGTGAGGCGCTCACCTACTTCCCCGAGATGGACGACTACAACACGGGCCCGGGATCTTACGTCGAACACGTCGCCGCCGCCAAGGAAGCCCTTTCGATTCCCGTTATCGCGTCGATCAACGGCGTCACCCCCGGCGGGTGGGTCCGCTACGCGGAGCTGCTGCAACAGGCGGGCGCCGACGCAATCGAGCTCAACGTCTACGCCGTCGAGACCGACGCCTACGCCTCGGCGGCGAGCGTCGAGGATAGGACGCTCCGGCTCGTGAGCAAGGTGCACGGCGCCCTCACCGTGCCGCTCGCCGTCAAGGTAGGGCCGTACTACACCGCGTTCGCGAACACCGCGTCGCGCCTCGCCGACGCGGGAGCGGCCGGGCTCGTCCTTTTCAACCGCTTCCTCCAGCCGGACATCGACCTCGAGACGATGACGGTGAAGCCCGAGCTCCAGCTGTCGGGCAACGAGGAGATGCGGCTGCCGCTGCGGTGGATTGCGATCCTCCGCGGCCGCGTTCCCGTCAGCCTCGCCGCCACGAGTGGTGTCCAGTCGAGCGAAGACGTGATCAAACTGCTGCTCGCCGGCGCCGATGCCGTGATGCTCGCCTCGGCCCTGCTCCGCCGCGGGCCGGACCTTCTCCACGAGCTGACCGTCGGAGTCTCGAGCTGGCTCGAAGAGCGTGAGTACAGCTCCGTGGAACAGCTCAAGGGCAGCATGAGCCAGGAGACGTGCGGCGATTCCCGCGCGTTCGAGCGCTCGCAGTACGTCCGCGCGATCGTCGACTACCAGGCACACGGCCGCGCTCACGAGTAGTCCTTACGGGCGGTTACACTATCTGTGAGGTGACCAGTTACACCCAATCGGTGCGCCGGCGGCTGCCGCGTGGCTGGAGGCATCTGGCCCTTCAGATCGTCTTCTGGCTCGGGTTCTACGTCCTGTACCAGATCGTCCGAGGCCTGGCCGGCCGGGATGTGCCGACGGCGTTCTGGAACGGGCTCCACGTGATCCGGATCGAAGAGTGGACGGGAACGCTGTTCGAGCCGACGCTCCAGCGTCTCGTCGATTCCTCCGAGCTCCTGATCAAGGCGACGACGTACACCTACTGGCTCTCGCAGTTCGTCGTCGTCGGCGCCACGCTCCTCTGGGTCTACTTCAGGCACCACGAGCGCTTCGCAGGCTTCCGCAACTGGCTGATCGTGGCCAACATCGTCGGTCTGATCTGCTACGTCCTCGTCCCGACGGCACCGCCGCGGATGTTCCCGGCCTGGGGATTCGCCGACACCCTCGCGCAGTACTCGGGCGTCAATCACGAGAGCGGGTTGATCGCCCACACCGCCAACCCCTACGCCGCCATGCCGTCGCTGCATTCCATGGACGCGTTCATCGTCGGCCTCGTCATGTTCACGGTCTGCCGCAGCTTGTGGGCGCGGGCACTCTGGCTGCTGTGGCCCGTCTGGGTCTGGTTCTCCGTCATCGGGACCGGCAACCACTACTGGCTCGACGTCGTCGCCGGCGTCGCGATCGCAATCGTCACGGGAGTCGTCCTCTTCCAGCGGAAAGTCTTCCGGCGCCGGCGCGCACCACAACCCGCGTGAGCGAGCCGCCCGGGCAGAGCCCGCGCGTCAGCGAGCTCGACCGGGTCAAGCAGGAGTACACACAGGCCGCCCGCCAGATCCTCCAGCGCTCGATGCACGGCGTTGCAAAGACGAAGCTGACGCCGGACATGTTGACGTTGGCGGGGGTGACGCTGTGCCTCGTCGGCGCAGTCTCCGTCGGCTTCGAGGAGCGGAATCCGAAGCTCTTCTTCTGGGTCGGCGGGATCCTCTTCGTCGTCGGCTCCATCGCCGACATCCTCGACGGTGCCCTGGCTCGTGCCGCGAGCAAAGGCACGGTATTCGGTGCATTCCTCGATTCGACCTTTGACCGCCTCGGCGAGGCGGCGATGCTCGCGGCGATCGGGCTCGTGTTTGCCCGCGAGGGCAACGACGTCGCCCTCGTGGCCGCGTTCGCCGCCGTGATCGGCTCGTTCCTCGTCTCCTATACGAGGGCCAAAGCCGAGGCGCTTGGCCTGCGCGGAGACGTCGGCTTCGGCTCGCGGGTGGAGCGCGTCGTCTTGATCTCGGTCGGCCTCGGCCTCGCCCCCTGGGGATGGCTGCAGTGGCCGATCTATCTGCTCGCGGCGATGGCCTGGCTCACCGTGATTCAGCGGATCCTGTTCGTCCGGCGCCAGTTGCGGGAACTCGCGGGCGACAGCGCCTGACGCCAGGCTGAAGCCTGCCGTCAGGGCGTGCGCAGGCGACCTCGGTGAGACGGGCCCGCGGGCGGGCCCCTTCAGGATCACGCGAAGCGTGCAGAAGGAGATCGAGCGGGGAAAGGCGCGGTACGCTCTTCCACCGCGGCTTTCCCCGCCGCGGGCCCCTTCAGGATCACGCGAAGCGTGCAGAAAGAATCGCTGCAGGACGCTGCGATACGCTCTTCCATCGTAGCGTCCTGCAGCTATACTGCTAGCACTTTGACTGCTAGCACTTCTCAGCGGAAGGGTGTCCTGGTACGGACACCATCTTCCTTGAAGGAAGCTCTCGTTCGCGAGACCGCCCGCCGAGGCGCCAGCCTCAACGACGTCGCCGTCGGCATTCTCGCCGACGCCTTCGCCGTCGACTACGTGCCGACGAACCGCCGGAGCCCTCTGCCCGGCTCGAGCCCGGTCGTGCTCCTCCGCATGCCAGAAGAGCTCAAGGCCGCGATCCAGACCGAGGCGTCTCGCCTCGGCTCGAACACGAACGATGTCATCCTCGCCTCGCTCTCGGATGAGCTCGGCGTCCCTTTCGAATCGAACCGCAGTCGGTCGGTGCCCCTCGGGGGCGGCCGCGGAAAGGACACACCCATGGCCGCGACCAACGGCTCAGCAAACGGAGCGAGCCGCTCCAAGGACAAGGTGCGCGTCGCCATCATCGGCGTCGGCAACTGCGCCAACTCCCTCCTCCAGGGCGTCGAGTACTACAAGGATGCCGACCGCGACACGTTCGTCCCGGGGCTCATGCACGTCGACCTCGGTGGCTACCACATCTCGGACATCGAGTTCACGGCCGCGTTCGACGTCGTCAAGGGCAAGGTCGGCGAAGATCTCGCCGACGCCATCTGGGCGCACCCGAACGACACGATCAAGTTCTCGGATGTGCCGAAAACGGGCATCACGGTGTCGCGCGGCATGACGCACGACGGCATCGGCAAGTACCTCTCAGAGGTGGTCGAGAAGGCTCCCGGCGAAACTGCCGACATCGTGAGGATTCTCAAGGAGACGGGCACCGATGTCGTCGTCAACTACCTCCCGGTGGGCTCGGAGATGGCGGCGAAGTGGTACGCCGAGCAGATCCTCGAGGCCGGCGTCGCAATGGTGAACTGCATGCCAGTCTTCATCGCCCGCGAGCACTACTGGCAGAAGCGTTTCGAGGCGGCAGGGCTGCCGATCATCGGTGACGACATCAAGTCGCAGGTCGGCGCCACGATCTCGCACCGTGTGTTGACGAGCCTTTTCCGCGAGCGCGGCGTACACCTCGACCGGACGATGCAGCTGAACGTCGGCGGCAACTCCGACTTCCGCAACATGCTGGAGCGCGAGCGTCTGGAGTCGAAGAAGATCTCGAAGACCAACGCCGTCACCTCGATGCTCGACTACGACCTCGGCGAAGGCAACGTCCACGTCGGCCCCTCGGACTACGTGCCGTGGCTGACCGACCGCAAGTGGGCGTACATCCGCATGGAGGGCACCGCCTTCGGGGACGTGCCGTTGAACCTGGAGCTCAAGCTCGAGGTGTGGGATTCGCCGAACTCCGCCGGCATCGTGATCGACGCCGTCCGGATGGCGAAGCTCGCACTCAACAACGGCATCTCGGGCGCGCTCGAAGCACCCTCGAGCTACCTGATGAAGTCGCCGCCCGTCCAGATCGTCGACGACGAGGCGCACGAGAACACCGAGAAGTTCATCAAGCAGTACGGACTCAAGTCGGAGAAGAAGGCAAAGACCGCCGCCAAGGCGTAGAGCAACGACGACAGAGGTCGTGGACGGCTCCGCACCGGCGGGGCCGCCCGCGACCGAGACGTCGCTACCAGACTCGCCATGAGGCACGGGAGATGAACAACCCGTTCCCTGCGCGGTTCCGGCAGGTGACCCCGCTGATCCGCGACCGGCACGTGAAGACGCCGCGCTGCCAGGTTTGCCCGTAGGGCAGCGTCACGTAGCTCGGGAACTGGGTGGCAGGGTTGTAGAGGATCCCGCCGGTGCAGGTGATGGCGCCGTGCCCGGATGGGTTGAGCTCGAACCCGTGCCAGTCGACCCCTCCGCCGGTCGGGCCCATGCAGCGCACCTGAAGCTTCTTCGCATAGGCGGACTGCGCGATCGCGCACAGCAGCCGGCTGCGGCCGCCGCTGCCGGCAGGGACGAACAGGCATCTGATGTTCCGCGAAGGCGAGCGGAATCCCGGCAGCGTCGCCGCGGATCCCGCGAGGCTCGCCGAGGAGAGCGCCGCGGAGAGCAACGCCCCGAGAACGAGAGTGACAACCGAGCGTTTCATGGCGCCCCCTTCTGGAGATCTCTCAAGGGTGTCTCCCGGAGGGGGACACCCTTCGTGACAGAACCATGACTTCGTTCCACAGGCGTACCCCTGGACACGCTGCGTGGCTCGCGTCGCCGCGTCAGGCCGCGCGCGGCGCAGTGTCGTCTGCCTTGAACCCGATCTCGCGGTGGGTTGCGTCGCAGAACGGCTTGTTCTTCGAGTGGCCGCAGCGGCAGAGGACGACAGCGCTGCCGGGAGGAAGCTCGAAAGGAACACCTTCGTGGTCGACGATGGTTATCGGCCCCGTGATCTTGTACGGGCCGTTCTCTCGGACACTGATCGTCGCTTCTGTCATGACCCGACTCTAGACGAGAGACTGCCCGGGCTAGAATCACGCGCACGATGGCACTCCGACTCTGCTTCGTGACACCGTTCTCGTGGTCACAGCCGAACGACGTCAACGAGCACGTTCGCGGTCTTGCGAAGGAGCTGCGCAGGCGTGGCCACACGGTGACGGTCGTTGCGCCCTCCTCGCGCGCAGCCGACCTGCTCGAGGGCCGTCGGGCCTTGCAGCGCGGTGTCGTCGGGGACGTCGTCGCCATCGGTGCAGCCGTCCCGACATCCCTGACCGAGCGTGTCGCATTGCCAATGGGCGTGCGGGCCAACCTCGCGGCCACGCTGGCGATCGGCGCCTTCGACGTCGTTCACGGCTTCGAGCCGGGCCTTCCGAGCCTCTCCTCTGCGGCGCTGCTCGAGGCGGAGACGACCACGGCCGCCACCTTCCTCTCCACCGAGCGCATCGCCGTACCACCCCGTAAGAATCAGCGCGCAAAGTTCCTCGCCCGCGTCGACGTCCTGCTCGGCACATCCGACGGCGCGATCGAGCGAGCGTCGGAACGATTTCCGGGCGACTACGAGACGATCCCGCTCGGTGTCGACTCCACCGACTTCACCCCGACGGCCAAGCTGAAGGTGATCGTCGCCGAGCTCGCGCCCGGTCAGAGTGCGGTCGCCAGGGCCGTGCTCCGGCTGTTGCCGACACTGCCGGGTTGGGAGGTCGTTCTCGCGCGCACCGCGCCCCTCACGCGCCGTCCCACGATTCCGGCTTCGATCCGCGAGCGAGCACGAACGCGGTCGCTCGTGAAGCCCGATGCCCGCCGCACCACGCTGGCTGAAGCCGCCATCTTCGTACCGGCTCCCGGCGGCAGCGCGCGACTGTTGCTCGAGGCGAAGTCGTGTGGGTGCGCGATTGCCGATCCGGTAGGCCTTGCCGACCAGCCCGAGCTCGCTGCGGCCTCCGTGGCACGACTGGCCGAGAATGATGCGCTCCGAACGAGTTCGGGCGAGGCAGCGCGATCGCAGGCCATGGAAGCGGATTTCGATCAGCTCGCGCAGCGGCTCGAGCAGGTCTACGCGTCGGCGACCGGTCGGCGACGCCATTCGGTGAACGTTGCGCACGGCGATCCGCTCGACGACCGTGACTGGATCACGGTCGACCTCCACATGCACACCCACCGGTCTCACGATTGTTCGATCGAGCCGCGGGCGCTGCTCGACCATGCCGAGGCCGAGGGGCTCGGCGCGATCGCCGTCACCGACCACAACGTCTTCGGCGGCGCCCTCGAGACCGTCGAGCTCGCCCGGCACCGGAAGCTGAAAGTGATTCCGGGCGAGGAGGTCAAGACCGACAACCAGGGCGAGGTGATAGGGCTCTTCCTCAGCGAGGAAATCCCCCGCGGGATGACGTTCGAGGAGACGATCGCCGCAATTCGCGAGCAGGACGGGATCGTCTACGTTCCCCACCCTTTCGACAGGATGCATGCGATTCCGTCCGCCGCGACGCTCCTGCGACACGTGGCCGAGATCGATGTGCTCGAGGTGTACAACGCGCGGCTGATGTTCGACGCCTACAACGCCGAGGCACTGAGATTCCAGCGCAAGTACGGGCTCCTGGCCGGCGCCGGCTCCGACGCCCATGTGTTGCAGGGAGTGGGGACCGGGGCGCTCCGGATGCGCCGTTTCGACGGGCCCGAGGAGTTTCTGCTCTCCCTCCGGAGTGCGGAAGTGCTCCGGCGGCCGAAGTCGCTCGCATATCTGCAGTCGCTCAAGTGGGCTGCTCAGGTCAAGGAGAAGGTCCGCTAGAGCAGAAGGTGGTGGGGCCCCCGTGACTGCTGCCGTGCCCACCGACGAGATCTACGAACGCTATCTCCAGAAGGCGATCGGCGAGATCAACGAGCTGCAACACGAGCTCCTCGCCCTCGCCGACGAGACGCACGTTCCCGTGCTTGGATCGGGACATCCGCTCGGTGACGTCTTTCTCCTGAAGCACGCGCCGCAGCAGGCCGAGATCACCGAAGGCGTCGCGTTCTTCGGCCGGTCCGGGAACGCCCTTCTGAAGTCGTTGCAGCGGCTCGGCGTCGACCCGCTCACGATCTACGGGACCAACTGCCTCAAGTTCGGGACCGAGGAAGACGAGCAGGCTGCCCCCTGGCTGACGCGCGAGCTTCACATCGTGCAACCCAAGCTGGTGGTCGTCATGGGCGAGAAGGCGGTGCGATTCGTCGACGCGTTGGCATTCCCTCTCGCCGACCCGCTTGCAGGCTCCGCGGCGGGTGTGGTACGACGGTTCACACCGACGATCGAGGCGCTCGTCACACCCGACATCGACGCCGCGCTCGACGACCAGGCCGAGAAGACGGCGTTCTGGAACGCCTTCAAGGCGCTTGGACCGTGGTGGGCGGAGCTGCCGCCGTACTGACCCCCCGGCGCACTGCAGCGCTCGCAGCTGTCGTCGCGGCACTGGTCGCCTGGGATGCCGGGGCCGGCGTACTGCCCGATGTCGGCCGGTGGCCGGACGTCCTCGTCGTGACGCTGGTCCTGTTGCCGCTCACCTTCGCTGTGCCGTGGCTCGCGCTTCCCGCCGCCACGTCGCGAGTCGTGCTCCCGCTTGCGGTGGCCTTGATGCTGCTGGCCGCCCTCTTCGATCTCGCCGGACTCGGGTCTCTCTTCAACGCCACAAAGCTGCTGGCGCTCACGGCGCTCGGCTTCTGTTTCATGCAGCTCTTCGAGGCGCTCTCCTGGGTGGTGCTGGTTGCCGTGGTCATCCCTTGGGTCGATGCGGTCTCGGTGTGGCGGGGGCCGACCGACTACGTGGTATCCGAGCAGCCGAGCCTGTTCGACCGCATCTCGTTCGCGTTCCGGCTGCCCGGCGAGGACGGGTCTGCCAACATCGGCCCTCCCGACATTCTCTTCTTCGCGCTCTTTCTCGCCACGGCGGACCGCTTCGGGCTCAGGGTGCGCTGGACCTGGCTGACAATGGTCGGGTTGCTGGCAGTGACGTTGATAGCCACGACCACCCTGAACGTCGACGGCCTCCCCGCTCTCCCCGCGATCGCGGTCGGATTCCTGCTTCCGAACGCCGACCTGCTCTGGAAGACCTGGCGAGACCATCGCCTAGAGGCCCGCAGCGACTGAGCGAGTCCGCCCGGGCTCAGTCGCCGTCGGAGGCCGCGGCAGGCCCGGCATCGGCAGGCTCGACGAGCTCGAGCAGGTTAACGCTCTCGATGTGCGGCGTGTGCGGGAACATGTCGACCGGCCGGCACCGGCGCAACTCGTAACCGTAGTCCTCGCGAAGCACCTTCAGGTCGGAGGCAAGAGTCGTCGGGTTGCACGACACGTACACGATGCGAGGCGACCGCAGCCGCGCCATTCTGCCAAGCGCCTTCCCGGCCAGGCCGGCACGCGGAGGGTCGACGACGATGAGGTCGGGTGCCCCGGCTCGCTCGTGTAGCTCCTCGAGCGCAAGCGAAACGTTGCCGGCGAAGAACGCAGCGTTCGTGATTCCGTTCAGTTCGGCGTTCTCGATCGCACACGCGACCGATTCCTCCGAGATCTCGACACCCCACACCGTCAGCGCCTGCGGTGCGAGCGCGAGCCCGATCGTCCCGGTACCGCAATAGAGGTCGTACACGGTCTCGCCGCCCGTCAGCCCGGCGAAGTCGCGGGCGATCGAGTACAACGTCTCGGCCATCTCGGTGTTCGTCTGGAGAAAGGCGTTCGGTCGCACTCGAAAGCGGAGCCCGAGGATCTCCTCCTCGATCGCCTCCTCCCCCCACAGCAACACGGTCGGCAGGTTCGTCACCTCGGCCGGCGTGTCGTTCACGGCCCAGTGGATCGACCGCACCTCCGGAAACCGGCGCAGCACCTCGACGAGGTACCCCTCCTCGAACTTCCGGCCCTTGGCCGTGACGAGCTGCACCAGCACCTGTCCCGTGTTCCGCCCCTCGCGCATCACGAGATGCCGGAGATAGCCGCCCTGGGTGGCCTGGTCGTACGCCTCCAGCTTCTCCTCGCGCGCCCATGCCTGTACCGCGTCGCGGATCGCGTTGCCGACGTCGGTCGTCAGCAGGCACACCTCGAGTGGAAGCACCTCGTCCCATCGTCCGGCACGATGGAACCCGAGGGCCGGCCCCTCATCGGTCTGGGTGAACGAGTATTCGAGCTTGTTGCGGTACGCGTACTGCGACGCGGCGGGCACGATCGGCTCGACCGGCGGGTCGGCGATTCTCCCCAACCGCACGAGGGCGTCACGGACCTGCGACGCCTTCGCCTCGAGTTGGTGGTCGTACGCGTAGTCCTGGAAGCGGCAGCCACCGCAGGCACCGAAATGCGGACACGGCGCGACGACCCGGTCGGGCCCCGGCGAGACGACCTCGAGGGCCGTCGCCTCGGCGAATCCACGCTTGACCTTGGTGATGCGGGCCCGCACCGTGTCACCGGGGAGTGCGCGTCGTACGAACACCACGAATCCGTCCAGGCGCGCGACGCCGTTGCCGCCGTAGGCGAGCGAGTCGACGTGGAGCTCGAGCTCCTCACCGTTGCGGACGGGGGCGGCCATGCGGAGCGGAGGGTAGTCGAACGGACGGTGGGACGGCACGACCCGAGCTACTGCATGACGCTCACGTACACGGACCGCTCCCGCGGACCGTCGAACTCGCAGAAGAAGATGCCCTGCCAGATGCCGAGCGCGAGCGAGCCGTCCTCCCGCAGCGGGATCACCACGCTCGGCCCCATGACGGCGGCGCGGATGTGCGTCGGTGCGTTTTCCTCGCCCTCTTCGATGTGCTGCCACGCCCAGTCGGACGGCACGATGCGCTGGAGTGCCGTCTCGAAGTCGTGCGCGACGGCGGGGTCGGCATGCTCGTTGATCGTCACCCCCGCCGTGGTGTGCGGAACGTAGACGAGCACGGCCGCGCCGGGCTGGCCGTCGGCGGCGTCCTTCACGAGCCGGGTGATGTCGACGAGCTGGCTCTGCCGCTCGGTCTGGAGCCTCAGCTCGACCATCTACGCTCTAGAGCGCCCCGCCCGCCGCAGGAGGAGCACCGGCCTCGAGAGGGTTGGCTGCTCCGCCGGCCTCGCGCGCAAGGTAATCCTCGACCAGCATCACGTTGTCCCTCAGCCGCTCCACCACCTGCAGCAACGCCGACATCGACGACACCTCTTCTCGCTGTTCCTGCAGGAACCAGTGCATGAACTGCTCGGCCACGAGGTCGCCTTCATCCCTCGCGGCCACGGCAAGCGCCGAAATCTGCGCGGTGACGCGCTTCTCCTGGTCGAGCGCGAGCGCCACCGGAGCGACATCGTCGTCGAACGTCGTCTGGGGTGCGGCGACGGCCGGGATGATGACGTCGTCGTCCGCGTCGAGGAGGTACTGCACCATCATCATCGCGTGGTTGCGCTCCTCGACCGACTGGCGGTAGAAGTGTGCGGCGAGCTGCGGCAGGGTCTCGGCGTCGTAGTGAACGGCGATCGCGATGTACTGCTGCGACGCCGCGAACTCGTACGCGATCTGCTCGTTGAGCTTCTCCTGAAAGGTGGACATGCCTGAAACCTAGCTGGCGCCCCGACGCCAGGCTTCAGCCTGGCGTCGGGCGCATCGAGCGCGAACGGCTTAGTTCGACGTGACGGTCGCCTCGAGATCGGCCGGCGTCGATCCGAGCGGGATCCGCCGCGGCTTCTGCTCCTCGGGCTTCGGGACGTGAATCTCGACCACGCCGTCCTTGTAGACGGCCGCGATCTTCGTCTCGTCCGTGCCCTGAGGGAGTCCGACGGCCCTGCTGAACGAGCCGTGGCGGCGCTCGAAGCGGTAGAAGCGATCGGTCGACTTCTCCTCCTCTCGCGTCCGCTCAGCCGTGAGCGTCAGCGTCTCGTCGGCGACCTCGATCTGGATCGCGTCCTCGGGCACGCCTGGCAGGTCGAAGGCGTACACGAGTTCGGTGTCGGTCTCCCAGACGTCGAGCGCCGGCGCCCACAACGGCGCGACGGCGCGGCCCGGCGTCTCCGCGATGCCTTCCATCATCCTGCTCATCTCGCTCTGCAGCGAGGCAAGTTCCCGAAACGGCTCCCAGCGAACGAGGGTTGCCATGGTCGTACCTCCTGTTTCGTGTTCTCGGTTAATATGCGTCTAGTAACAGTATGAAATCTTAGTCCTATATTGTCAAGTAACTGTTGGGAGCAGCGCGGCGCGTACCATCTCCCTATGGCAGGCATCCCCGAAAGTCTCAAGGGCCGCAGTTACACGCGGGTGTCGGACTGGTCACGTGCCGAGCTCGAGTTGACGCTCGACCTCGCGGATGAGCTGAAGCAGGAGCGCCTGCGCCGCAAGGAGTTGCGGGTTCTGCCGGGGAGGACGATCGGGATGATCTTCCACAAGCCGTCGACGCGCACCCGGGTCGGGTTCGAGGTCGGGATCGCCGAGCTCGGCGGCATGGCGTTGTACCTTCCCGCCGCAGACCTGCAGCTCGCCCGCGGTGAGAGCTACCGCGACACGGCGCTCGTACTCTCGCGCTTCGTCAGTGCACTCCTGATCCGCACTTTCGACCAGGCAGAGGTCGACACCTTCGCCGAGCACGCGTCGATCCCCGTCATCAACGGGCTTACCGACCTCGCGCACCCACTCCAGGCACTCGCCGACGCGATGACGATCCGCGAGCGGCTCGGCGGCCTCGACGGCGTGCGCCTCACCTACCTCGGCGACGGAAACAACGTCTGCCACTCGCTGATGCGGCTGGCCGCCCGATTCGGCATGCATTTCACCGCAGCCTGCCCGGCGGGGTACGAGCCGCTGGCGGAGGTTGTGGCCGCCGCGCAGGTGGACGCGGCCGCGAGCGGCGGCTCGGTGCGCCTCACCACCGATCCGCTCGAGGGATCCGACGCGGCCGATGTCCTCTACACGGACGTGTGGACGAGCATGGGTCAGGAGGAGCAACGGGCTCAGCGGTTCCTTGACCTGGAGCGCTTCAGCCTCGACGGCGAACTCCTGTCGGTCGCGAGTCGCGACGCGGTGGCAATGCACTGCCTGCCCGCGCACCTCGGGGAGGAGATCACCGAAGACGTTCTTTACGGTCCACGGTCGCTCGTCTGGGATCAGGCCGAGAATCGCCTGCACACCCAGAAGGCCGTGATGGCGCTCGTCATTCGCTGAGGACGGCTCGCGGACGGCCTCCGTCAGTTCGTGCGGTTCCATATGGCCCAACTCTTCGTCCTCGTATGCCTGGGCGAGCCGGTATCCGAGCGCGATCACCGACTGCCGTGTTGGCTCGGACTCGGCCCAGGACCGGAGCACCGTTTCCGTTTCTGCGGCAAGTTCGGGGTCGATCCCGTCGCGGAAGCTGACGGAGATCCGCTCAACCTTGCCTCCCGGACTGGCCTGCGTGCGACCGACCTCGACGGCCTTCCCGTCGACGGGGCGGTCGCCGGCGGCTTGACACGTTTCGCCCGGAGTGCTGGAGGCGGGAGTTCGGCAGGCGAGGAGTAGGGAGGCCCGCACAAAGCGAGCCTCCCACGAGTCGAACGACTACGGCAGCAGGTGGAACTCGAGGTTCGTTTTGCTTCCCTGACCGTTTCCGAGGTCGCGCACGTTGATGTAGCCGCGCACGTTGTCGTAGATGCCGGTGCCACCGACAATCGGGAAGGTGTACTTCGACGGGCCGTTGGGGTTGATCTGTCCGAACCCCTGGATGAGGATGGTTCCGCCTGGGAGGTACGCCTGCGCGGTAAACAGCGCCGTCGCCTTCTGGGAGAAGTCGGATCCGAACCCGGTCACGAAGGTAGCGAGTCCCTTGTCGTGACCCACCCGTGCGCCTTTCTTGGTTCCAGCCCACTTGTAGAGGTCGTTCGCGAACGCGAAACGGTCGCCGCCGACCGGCGGGCGATTGAATGTGAAATCGCCGATTGGCAACTGAACGTCCGAACTCACTTCGAGCACGCTGAATGTTTGCGGGCGGCTGATCGCAGACGCCGACGAAGCCCAAACCGCAACCGACAACACGATCAGCGCGGGCACGAACCAGTGTTTCCGCATTGGCCTCTCCCTCATAGATGGCAGGGGTGGCGGCCTCTCGCTACCCGGTTGAGCGGAGGGAACCCCTTGGAGTGGTGCTGAACCTAACTTGCCACTTGACGGAGAGTCAACCGACCCGAGCAAGAAGCGACCATCCCCCACACCGTCCTGTGGCCGCTGCGACGCGGCACCTGACCCTGTTTGTGTTCTGCCCGGAGTGCCGGCAGCGGGAGTTGGGTGGTTGCGCGTAGCAGGGTCAGCCGCCGCGCTACTCGACATGCGCCCACGCTCGCCGCCCGACGGCCATCACGGCGTTCCAGGCCCAACGGAATAGCTGTCCCATCGGCTGACAGAGATCCTCGAACGCCGTCTCGGGAACACTGACCTCCAGAATGAGCAGCGTTATCGCGTTAGCGATTGATGGCTGAGAGCGGAGTGGGTGTGGAGGGCGTGCGGGGTAATCGGTTGGTGCGTTGGGGGGAGCGCCGGCTGGAGCGTCACGCGAGCGGTCGGCTCGGGAGCCTCGCGCTCGGCTGCTTGCGCCGCTACGCAGAGTCGTCGTAAACTCGGCTTCGGCGCTGACCCTTTACGTCTTCCTGTCGGTCGTCCCGGCGTTGCTTGCCGTCTCGCCACCCACCGCCCCCCACCCTGGCCGTGCGCTCAGCCCGCCCTCAGAAGGCTCAGGCGACTCCCGCTGCCGATCTCGACGCGGAACGACCAACCCCGCGAGCTTGCCCCGGTGCCTGCGCCGCAGGACGGGCCGGTCGCCGTCGGGCACCGGTAGCCGGGGGCCGCCGCCGCCGGGTAGCCCGCGCGTGAACTAGCCTTGGCCACGATGACCTGCATGCGGAGACCGGCGGAGCAACCGTTCGGCCGGTGAGAACCCTCCCGTGAGCTTCGACGACCACGTGAAGGCGGCACTCGACTCGCTGCCGCCGGACCTTGCGGCCGCACTGAACAACGTCGCGGTCGTGATCGAAGACGAGCACCCCGGCGATCCCGACCTGTTCGGGCTCTACGACGGCATCCCGTTACCGGAGCGGGGCGACATGGCGGGCGCGCTGCCCGATCGGATTACTATCTTCCGCCGGCCGCTCGAGGAGGAGTTCGACGATCCGGAGGAGCTCGAGCACGAGATCCGGATCACCGTCCTGCACGAGCTGGGCCACTACTTCGGCCTCGACGAGGATCGCCTCGCCGAGCTCGGCTACGAGTAACAGGCATGCTCAACCTCATCCTCTGGATCGCCTTCGCGGCCGGCGCATTCGTGATCGTTGCGTTTCTGTTGCGAGGTCCGGACTGACGGGAATGTCGAAGTTGGGTCCAGCGTTGGACGGAGCATGAACATCATCGCGACCATCCACGAAGAGATCAACGAAGTCAGTGAGCGCCGCGCTGAGCTCTGGCACCGACTCTCGGAGGGCCGTAACCCCGAGCTCGCGGCCCAGATCAAGGCGCTCGACGACAAGCTCGACGCCCTCTGGAACGAGCACCGCGCGGTCCGCAGCCAAATCCGCTTCGGCGAACGGGACGATATCGTGAAGCGGGCGCGGGCGGAAGAGCGCCTGGAACGCGCAGCCTGACGCGACGTTCGGCGGGGTGCAGGAGGGTTGCGCGCCAGCTCGCCGTACAATCGGTCGATGCAGTTCAAGCGACGCGACGAGGCCACCACGGTCGAGCAGGAACGCGAGGTACTGCGCGCACAGAATGCGGCGCTCGAAGATCTAAAGCGCCAGCTGGCGGAGCGCGTCGACGCCGTGCGTGAACGCGAGCTCGAGTTGCACCACGCCCTCGCCGACGCGGGCGGAACCCGGGTCCCTGCACGCACTTCTCCGACACCCGTGGTCGCCGGCGCCGAACCCGACACCGGCGAGGACGCTCTCGAGGCCCAGCGGCGCGCGCGTGCCCTCCTCGAGCGCGAACGGGCGCTCGAGGCACGCGAGGCGCTCCTTGCGAAACAGGAGCGCGAGCTCCGACTGCGAGCCGACCAGACTGCGTCCCCCGCGACGCCCCAGTCCGATGCTGCGAAGCTCGCCGAGATCGACGCCCGCCTCGTCGAGTTGCGTAACGCCGAGAAGCTCTTTCTCCGCACCCGCGACGAGCTCGCCTCCCGCAGCGAAGCGGTTGCCGCCCGAGAGCGCCTCGTCGCACAGAAGGAGCGCGAGCTCGACGACCGCGAGGACGCGAAAGGCCCTTGGGCGCCGCCGGCGCTGACGGAGATGGAAGCGCGCCTACGTCGTCTCGAACAGCAGCAGCCGGGAGAGCCGACACTCGGCTTCTCTGGTGGGTTGCGGAAGCTCGAGCAGGGAACGCGCACGCAACGGGGCAGCTGAGGGTCGACCAGCACTACCCGCCACGGCGCGGCCGACAACGTTGATCTCGATTGTCACGGCATCGGTCCTACGACATCGTCAGTGATGCTGACGAACCCCCTAGTCCTGTTGCGTGTTTTGGGAACGTCGCCTACGGTGTGACGAGTAGGCGCCGGGGCATTGGCGTCGGGGGAGATATCAGGGGAGATCGAGTGGCGTTGCGGCAACGTCGGTCCGGTGCGGTTGTGAGCCCGCGGGCGTCGCTCGGCCTGCTCTTCGTGTGTCTCGTCTCCGTTGCCGGGGCGGTGTTCGTGCCGGCGTCGTCGGCGGCGGGAACGCCGATGACGGTGCAGGTCGTGGTCGAGAATCCCGACTACGAGATCCTCGCGGTCGACCCGTCGGGGATGACGTATGGCCTGTCGGTGTCGTCCGACAACGGGATCTGGCGGTCAGACGATCGTGGACTGACGTGGACGCAGGTGCTGACGCTCCCGTCGAATCAACACGTAAAGAACATCTCGACGCTTGCCAGCGGGACGCTGCTGGCACATGTCGACACAGGGCAAATGACGTTGTTCCGGTCGTCCGATCAGGGCGCGACCTGGACGCCGGTGCTGGCGCTGCAACCGGGCTCGCCGATCTTCTACACGACGTTGACCTCGCATTCGATCGCCGAGGGCGGCGGCTTCATCTGGCTCGGAACCTACAACACGGGGCAGAGTCCGCCGTACGCGAATTACATCTATCGCTCGGCCGACGACGGCGCGACGTGGTCGATAGTGAACACGACGACGACGCATCGGCACATTCATGGTGTGCGGTTCAACGCCGGCAAGCTCTATGTCTTCTTCGGGGATTCATCCGGCGACGGGATCTGGGTGTCATCGGACAACGGGGCCACGCTCCAGCCGCTCTGCACCGACTACACCTGCGTCACGATCGATGCGGCATTCGATCCTGCGGGCACGTTCATGCTCTTCGGCAACGACAACTACGTCTCGCAGAACCGGATCGTGAAGGTGGCGCTCAGCGACGGCGCGCTGACGCCGATCATGGATATACCGTACGACTCGTTCTCGACCCTCCGGCTCGATGCGAGCACGTACCTGGTCGGCACCACCCACGAGAGCGGGGTCCCGATCGTCGATCCGGATCTCCATCTCTTCGCCTCCGTCGACGGCGGCGACTCGTTCCAAGACGTGTTCCAGAGGCCGATCGCGTTCCCGGACGGGCGGTCTGACCTGAGGGTGCAGTTCTCGTACCCAAATGGCGACTTCCCGATCCAGGTGGCCGGCTACGGAACCATTGTCGGCCGCCTCGTCCCGAGCGGCAGTCCCACGGTGCCGGTCAACACGGGTCTGCCGACGATCACGGGGACGGCCCAGGTGGGGCAAACCCTGACGGGCACGGTTGGTTCCTGGACCGGGGCGGTCAGCTTCGGCCAGCAGTGGCAGCGCTGCAGCGGTGCCAGCTGTAACCCGATCACCGGCGCCACCAGCCTCACCTATGTGCCGGTCGCGGCCGATCTCGGGCTCACGCTCGGGTTGCAGGTCACGGCCACCAACCCAGCCGGGCCGAGCCTGCCCGCCAACTCGGCCCAAACAGGAGCCGTCAGCGCCGCCGGCGGCGGCGGTGGTTCCGGCGTCACGGACTCCTTCACCCGCGCCGACGCGCTCAGCTTGGGGACCGGCTGGTCGACGACGAACTGGGTCGGGGCCTCCAGCTGCCTGCTCGCGATCAGCGCCAACCAGGCCGCCTACCCGGCCGGCAAAAGCGGCGGCTGCCACCAGTACTGGGCCGCCGACAACCCGACCGACACCGTCGGCTCCTTCACCGTCACCGCGCTCCCGCCCGAAGGCGGCGAGATCGACGTCGGCGCCCGCATCCAAAACCCCGGCACAAGCCAAGCAGCCCTCTACGAAGGCGCCTGGCTCAGACACACAGCCAGCCCCGACACCTACTACATCGTCCGCCGCAACAGCAACGGCAGCTGGACCACCCTGGCCACGATCAACGGCCCCGACACCGCCGCCGGCGACCAACTCGCGTTCAAACTCACAGGCCCCAACCTCAGCCTCCACCGCAAACCAGCCGGCAGCAGCAGCTGGACGCAAATCCTCGCCACCACAGACACCACCATCCCCGGCCCCGGACGCCTCGGACTCGAGTTCTACAACGCCAGCGGCGCCAAAGCCGACGACTGGACAATCAGCCCCGACCTGCCCGGCACCAGCAGCGGCTCGGTGCCGCTCAACACGGGTCTGCCGACGATCACGGGGACGGCCCAGGTGGGGCAAACCCTGACGGGCACGGTTGGTTCCTGGACCGGGGCGGTCAGCTTCGGCCAGCAGTGGCAGCGCTGCAGCGGTGCCAGCTGTAACCCGATCACCGGCGCCACCAGCCTCACCTATGTGCCGGTCGCGGCCGATCTCGGGCTCACGCTCGGGTTGCAGGTCACGGCCACCAACCCAGCCGGGCCGAGCCTGCCCGCCAACTCGGCCCAAACAGGAGCCGTCAGCGCCGCCGCCGGCACCGTTCCCGTCAACACGGGTCTGCCGACGATCACGGGGACGGCCCAGGTGGGGCAAACCCTGACGGGCACGGTTGGTTCCTGGACCGGGGCGGTCAGCTTCGGCCAGCAGTGGCAGCGCTGCAGCGGTGCCAGCTGTAACCCGATCACCGGCGCCACCAGCCTCACCTATGTGCCGGTCGCGGCCGATCTCGGGCTCACGCTCGGGTTGCAGGTCACGGCCACCAACCCAGCCGGGCCGAGCCTGCCCGCCAACTCGGCCCAAACAGGAGCCGTCAGCGCCGCCGCCGGCGGCGGCGGTGGTTCCGGCGTCACGGACTCCTTCACCCGCGCCGACGCGCTCAGCTTGGGGACCGGCTGGTCGACGACGAACTGGGTCGGGGCCTCCAGCTGCCTGCTCGCGATCAGCGCCAACCAGGCCGCCTACCCGGCCGGCAAAAGCGGCGGCTGCCACCAGTACTGGGCCGCCGACAACCCGACCGACACCGTCGGCTCCTTCACCGTCACCGCGCTCCCGCCCGAAGGCGGCGAGATCGACGTCGGCGCCCGCATCCAAAACCCCGGCACAAGCCAAGCAGCCCTCTACGAAGGCGCCTGGCTCAGACACACAGCCAGCCCCGACACCTACTACATCGTCCGCCGCAACAGCAACGGCAGCTGGACCACCCTGGCCACGATCAACGGCCCCGACACCGCCGCCGGCGACCAACTCGCGTTCAAACTCACAGGCCCCAACCTCAGCCTCCACCGCAAACCAGCCGGCAGCAGCAGCTGGACGCAAATCCTCGCCACCACAGACACCACCATCCCCGGCCCCGGACGCCTCGGACTCGAGTTCTACAACGCCAGCGGCGCCAAAGCCGACGACTGGACAATCAGCCCCGACCTGCCCGGCACCAGCAGCGGCTCGGTGCCGCTCAACACGGGTCTGCCGACGATCACGGGGACGGCCCAGGTGGGGCAAACCCTGACGGGCACGGTTGGTTCCTGGACCGGGGCGGTCAGCTTCGGCCAGCAGTGGCAGCGCTGCAGCGGTGCCAGCTGTAACCCGATCACCGGCGCCACCAGCCTCACCTATGTGCCGGTCGCGGCCGATCTCGGGCTCACGCTCGGGTTGCAGGTCACGGCCACCAACCCAGCCGGGCCGAGCCTGCCCGCCAACTCGGCCCAAACAGGAGCCGTCAGCGCCGCCGCCGGCACCGTTCCCGTCAACACGGGTCTGCCGACGATCACGGGGACGGCCCAGGTGGGGCAAACCCTGACGGGCACGGTTGGTTCCTGGACCGGGGCGGTCAGCTTCGGCCAGCAGTGGCAGCGCTGCAGCGGTGCCAGCTGTAACCCGATCACCGGCGCCACCAGCCTCACCTATGTGCCGGTCGCGGCCGATCTCGGGCTCACGCTCGGGTTGCAGGTCACGGCCACCAACCCAGCCGGGCCGAGCCTGCCCGCCAACTCGGCCCAAACAGGAGCCGTCAGCGCCGCCGGCGGCGGCGGTGGTTCCGGCGTCACGGACTCCTTCACCCGCGCCGACGCGCTCAGCTTGGGGACCGGCTGGTCGACGACGAACTGGCTCGGGGCCTCCAGCTGCCTGCTCGCGATCAGCGCCAACCAGGCCGCCTACCCGGCCGGCAAAAGCGGCGGCTGCCACCAGTACTGGGCCGCCGACAACCCGACCGACACCGTCGGCTCCTTCACCGTCACCGCGCTCCCGCCCGAAGGCGGCGAGATCGACGTCGGCGCCCGGATCCAAAACCCCGGCACAAGCCAAGCAGCCCTCTACGAAGGCGCCTGGCTCAGACACACAGCCAGCCCCGACACCTACTACATCGTCCGCCGCAACAGCAACGGCAGCTGGACCACCCTGGCCACGATCAACGGCCCCGACACCGCCGCCGGCGACCAACTCGCGTTCAAACTCACAGGCCCCAACCTCAGCCTCCACCGCAAACCAGCCGGCAGCAGCAGCTGGACGCAAATCCTCGCCACCACAGACACCACCATCCCCGGCCCCGGACGCCTCGGACTCGAGTTCTACAACGCCAGCGGCGCCAAAGCCGACGACTGGACAATCAGCCCCGACCTCCCCTGAACAACTCCGCCAGCCTACCGACCTGCGGGCACGTCTATCGCGGTCAATGACCGCCCGCGTATTGCTCGACGTAGCTCAGAAGGCACCGATCACGAGGATGTGCCCGGGCGGACGTCTCCGGCGTCTGATTCGGCAACACACGGAGTCGTTCGGTGGGCTAAACTACTTCTCTGCCCACCACGAATGAGGTTGGAAGCAGAACGAGCAGCTTTCCCGTAAGTCCGCCTTCACAACATGCATTCGAGGGGCGTTAGCTCAGCTGGGAGAGCACCTGCTTTGCAAGCAGGGGGTCACCGGTTCGATCCCGGTACGCTCCATCACCGCAAGGCGTTGCCCGATACGGGGTTACGCCTTGCCACCTCGGCGCTAAGTTCGGCGAGCGCCTCGTCAATTACCTCGTTTGTGCCCATTGGTGCCCAATCCGACGATGAACGACCAACGCCACAACCTCCAACGCGTGATCCACGCCGCCGCGGCCGGCCACCCGGCCGCAATACGAGCGCAAGAGCTCGAGGCGACGAAACGAGCGCGACGGATTGCCGAAACCGACCGTGACAGCGACGGCCTACGGGTTAGCGCTGCGAGGGCGCAGACTCATGAGGCCGCACTCGAGGCTGCGTTCGACGACATCGCGAACGGCGTCGTCATGCTTAACCGGGCGGGAGCACCGAGACAACTGCGGCGCTTGAAGGTGTGTGCCGAGGTGTTCGGACTGGCCGGCGAGCGTGAGCGCGGTGGCCCGATAATCGGGCGAGCACCGATGACGATCGCCCAGCCTCGGGTCAGTCGCGTGACTGTCCTGAGTTGCCTCGTGGCGATCTTCATCTTCGAGAGTGTTCCGTCAGATGGCGGCGTGATGGGGTTCGTCGACGCCAATCACGGCGTTCGGCTCAGGTGCAATGCGCAACACAGCGCGGCGCTCTTCATTTCAGCCTCCGCCGGTAGCAACGTCGATGCATCGGTGTCGATGTTCACCACTTTCAGCGGTCCGTCACGGCTCACGATGCCCGGCGGGCGAACTGACTCTAGGAGGTAGAGAGATGCGCAAGGTGCTCGAAATCGGCGGCTTCGTCGCCGCGGCTGTCCTGATCGTTTTCGGGATCGGCGTGATCGTGATCGGCGTGCAAGGACGCAACACCGTGCACAGCAGCCTGAAACAGGAGCAGATCGTCGCCTCGGACGACATGACTCCGGCCCAGATCAAGCTCGACGCGGCCGCAGCGGGCTTGCCGGCCTCGACAAGCCTTCCCACCGTCGACATCGCCGGGCAGGCGATCGACACCGGCACGAAGGCGAAGGCCTTCGCGAGCTACATGCGGATTCACGCACTCGAGGCATCCGGCGGCCTCACCTACTCCCAGCTGCCCCGCTTCGAGACGGCCGACGGCAAGGGCACGAGCGACCCGGCTCTGGCGCTCCAAGCCGGTGGCAAGCCCGTCGCCAACGAGGCGCGAGCCACCTGGATCACGGAAACCGCGCTCAGCACCGCGCTCAACACGAGCTACATGGCCGAGTCTCTGTCGCTCTTCGCGATCGTCGTCGGCATCGCCCTGCTGCTGTGCGGGATGGGCTTCGCGATCCTCGCAGCCGGAGGCGCACTCCGGCACGTCGAGCCAGCGGTCCGCGCTGCAGACGCCCGCCCACCAAAGAGCACCACGCCCGCCGTGCCCGTGGTGTGATCTCGCCTGATGTGTGGGGCCACTCGTGGCCCCGCACATCAGGCTTCGATCCTCCCGTTGCCAGCCTCGCCAAGAGTCCTCACCGGCCGGCATTCGGTGTGCCTCGAGGCACGGTTAGGGGCCGAGCGGGGCCGGTTGTGGTGTTGGGAGGAGGAGGAGGTGGCTTTCGACGACGGCGGCGGCGACGTCGGCGAGTTTGCGGCCGTTGTGTTGGGAGTGGTCGCGGAGACGTTCGAAGGCGGCGTCGGCGCTGATTCGCGTGGCGGGCCATGAGGATCCCTTTGGCCTGTTCGATCGTGGCGCGGCGTCCGAATGCGCCCTGCAGGCTCTGGTACTCGCTGAACCGCTGCAGGGTGATGTCGATCGCGCTCTGTAGCTCGTCAGGGCTGCCGTCGACGATGTAGGCGAAGACGCCGCGTTTGGCGGCCTCGTGGATATAGGCGGGGTCGTCGGCGTGGAGGATCGCGATCACCGGGCAGGAGGCTTCGCGCACGATCTCCGAGATCAGCTCCAGCGCGTGCTCGGAGCTCGATCCGAGACCGACCAGGGCAACGTCGGGGCTTTCCCGGGCGGTGGCGGGCCCGACTTCCTTGACGTAGATCTCGCGCGCGATCACGTCGTGCCCGAGCCCGATCACGACCGTGGCGAGCAACTCGAGCCGGTCTCGCTTCTCGTTCGCGATCAGGACGCGCAGATGTTGGAGAGTCGCTGTCGGCCATAGGTCCTTGCGGGAGCCCGAACTGTACCCCGTTGCGCAGCAGAGGCCTCGAGCAGGCAGTGATAAGCTCGAGGCTGCGGCGCCACAATGATCGGTGCTGTGAAGCCTCGCCGGGCCTCAAGAGCATGTGGCCCGGCGACACGTCCTCCCACAGGCGAAGCGGGCTGGAGCAGAGACGGGCCGACCGACATCCGGTCGGCGACCATGCCCGCCTGACTTGGAGGAGACATGTCCGACCCACCCACCGTGACCTTTCTGACGCGGAAGGCCGGCCGTACCCGTGCCTACCACGGCCTGCGTCTGACCTCGCCGGCGCCGGCTCCTACGACCTTGACCGTTCGCCGGCGTCGAAGCCGTCGAGATCATCGTCCCGGACCGGTACTCCGCCATGGCGTTGCGGGAATATGCCGCCCCGACGTTCCCGGCCGAGCTCGTTTCAGGTCCCGCCTCGATCGTGCGGTTCCAGCGGCCACCGATCGGAGAGAGACTGGGCGACCGACCTTCTCGCTCTCGTCGAGCGCTGGCTCGCTTCCGCTCAGATCCCCTGCGCCACCACGCGCCCAGGAGGCCGCTCCTACCTGATCCGCGGCCCACTCCATGCCGGGTAGTAGGGGCCTCGCCGCGGACGGCGAGGCCCCTCACGGGAACCGAGGGTCCTACCGCCTTCGGAAGCGGAACCCGCCGAACACGGCGAGCACCACCAAGATGATCACGATCAGCAGCCAGATCGACACACGCTCTCATCCCAGGTGGACTCGAGGCGAGCGACGCCGCCAACGCGCGAGGTGTTGCGCGCCAGACCAGCGATCAATGGGTGTAGGTCAGGCTCTCGAGCGTCCGCCGACGACCGCGACGACGAGCGCGACGACGAGGAGGACGAACAGGAACTTGGAGAGGAAGATGCCTCCTCCGAAGGCGAGCAGGAGCAGGATCAGCACGAGTAGCCAGATCATGTTGTTGAACCTCCGCGAGTTGGGATGCCTGATCGCCTGACGGTGCTGACGGGGACCGCTCTGGTGTCCCCGTTGCCGCACCGCTCCAGCTCGATCAGTTGAGGAGCGGCGGCTCGGCGCCGGCGATGGACCGTGTGCGACAGGTGGGCAAGGTTGGTCATCGTCGTGCGAGCCTGCGGCCGCTTTCGGTGTCGAGCGGCGTGTAGTTGAGCTGGTAGTAGTGGTAGAGGTTCGGCTCGTCGATCTGGGAGAGGTCGTTCGGTTTTATGTTGGGGGCCTTCTTGACCTGTTCTTTGGTGGCGGTTACTTGCAGGTTGTCGGGGCCGATCGTGACGCCGGTGAGCGGGACGAATGTGAGGTGGCGGTTGATCAGGCCTTCCTTGACGGTGCCGAACTGGGGCTCTTCGGTCTCGACGTCGTAGTAGACGTCCTCGAGCCTTCCGATTCGCTCGCCGGTGCGGTCGACCAGGTCACGGCCGTGCCATTCGGAGATGTTCCGGTGTGTGACGGTCGATTCGGTCGTCGTGGCGGCGGCGTCGGCGACTGGGGCCGAGGTGCTCGGCTCAGCGGTCGTCTCGATGGGGTCTGTCTCGACAGGTTCCATTACGGGCTCCGTTCCTCGTGTAGAGACTGGGTTGGTGGGCGCCGGAGCCTGTGCTCCGGCGCCCTGGTCGTGGGTTCTTGTTTCAGCTCATCCGTTGGTGACCGGGAAGGAGACGAGGCGACGGCTGGAGATGCCGCCGAGGAGATCTTCTCCGGACTTGCGGGCACGGACGAACATCACGAGCAGCTGCTGTTTCTGGCTGACCGGGAAGCCGGAAAGCGCCGTGAACTGCAGGGTCGCCCAACCGTCCGATCCGGTCGGCTGCTCCGCGGCGTCCGCGAACATGCCGTAGGGCACGGCCGTCACGTACACGAGCGCCCCTTCCACGTTGCCCTTGCAGGCGCTGATGTGGAAGCGGGCCGTCAGCGAACGGGTGCTGAAGCTGATCCTGCTCGGACTGACGTCCGTCTGGTCGATATTCAGACGTGCAGGAGCGGTGATGCCGGCGACGGGGACAGTTCCGCCTTCTTTGGTGCAGCCGTTGGTGACGGGCGGCGGTGTCACTGTCGCAGCGGTCACGACGGCTGTCGGCACCGACGAGGCGAACGTGTTGCCGTCCGCGTTCGTGGCCCTCACCTTGAACCGGATCGTGTTCCCGACATCGACGCCCTTGAGCACGTAGCCATTACGGTCGTTGGCGCCGCTGATGTTGGCGCAGCTCCCACCGTCCTTGTCACAGCGCACCCAGTAGTCGTTGTAGTCGGTCGGGCTGCCACTCCAGGTGCCGCGGTGGCCGACGAGCGTCTTGCCCTCCTGCGCCGTACCCGTGACCGTCGGCGGCGACGTGGCCTTCGGCGCAGCCGCGGTCGCCGTCGTCCCAGCGCCGGCGCCGAGGCTGACGACAAGCGCGACCATCGCGCAGAGGCCAACCACCAACCCGCCGAACGCCCAGCGTTTCTTGGATGAACGAGACATGATCTTCCCCTTCGCTCGATAGTCCTCTACAGGTCACCGACCAGCGGTCTAGGCCGGCGAGAAGCCGAACCACCCGGTCATTGAGGATGGAGCAGCGCGCGGAGCCGATCAATGTGGCAGCCCGCTGGAAAACCCCTGCAGCACCGATTAGTTTCGGTGCTACCTAAAGAGTAACACCGGCACAGACGAACCGCGTCGCGGGCGATGCTGCGCACACGATCGCAGTCGACGCCAACTTGGGTCGTCTCGATTCGTCATACCCTCACCCCTTTGCGATCTGCCCGCGGCGGCCGTATCCGGTAATCGCCCAATTGAAGTCGGCGCCGATCGCGGTGGATGGCCTCGACGCCGGCGAAGCGATCGACGGCAAGTGGAAGTCCGCTCATGGGCACGGGGTTGCGGGAATTCGCTACGGGCTCTTTCGCGGCCTGATGCGTCGCCGGTGCCGACGGACGTCGAGCCGGAGGATCCTCGCGCGGCGCTGATGTGGTTGCACGAGCAGAACGCCAGGCGGGGCACGCGAGCGAAATACGTGAATGTCTGATCAGGGGATCGCGGTCGTCGCGGTTAACGAGAGAGACAACAGGTCGAGCTCCCGCACGCCGTGTCGCCGAGGTAGGGAGGTGTTCGCCACTTGCCCTTGGGCCGTGCCCGAGGGTACTTCGAAGCAAGAGCACGCTGGCGCAAGCGAGCGCGCCGACTTAGGCCTCGACCTCTCGCAGTACACCCGTGTCGACGTCGTAGACGAGCCCGCGCACACGGTCACGGTGGAGCAGGAACGGCGAGTGACGTACGCGGGCAATCGACTGCCGCACGTCGGCGGCGACATCGGTGAACGTTTCGATCGCGAAGGACGGGGCCATACCCGTGGCCTCCTGCAGCTCTGCCCGGAACCCGTCGTCGGTGATCAGCTGCAGGCCGCAGTCAGTGTGGTGGATCAGCGTGACCTCCTCCGTGCCGAGCCGTCGCTGCGAGATCGCCAGCGAGCGGATCACGTCGTCCGTGATCACTCCGCCGGCGTTGCGCAGGATATGTGCCTGCCCGTCCTCGAGCCCGAGCGCCGCGAAGACGTCGAGCCGCGAGTCCATGCACGTTACGATCGCGAGGCGCAGCGACGGGCGCACGTCCAGGTGCCCTCGGTCATAGCGGCCTGCGAACGTGCGGTTGTTCGCGAGCAGCTCGTCGATCACATCCACGGCACCAGTTCTACACGCTCAGGATGTGCGGCGTCCGCGCGCGGCTTGTGAGTCGGTTCGACGCCGCCGGATAGACGGGCCGAGAGGCAGGAACGATCCCCACTATCGGTGCGTGCAGCCCGCCATCCGTAGGGGGAGTTGTGCTCACTGGCCGACAGCGTCGGCGAACGCGGCATGGTCGGACTCGTTGGTGATCGCGTACCGGCCGGCGAACGCTGCGATCGCCTGGTCGAACGCTGGCCCCTTCCCGAGGTACCCTGCAATCTTCGCCGCGTCGCCCGTGCGTGCGTGCGAGCGTGCGAGGATCCAGGCGCAAAGTGCGCCGTAGTGGCCAAGAGTGCCGGCGTCCATCACCATCGGGTCGCCCTGGCCCTTGAAGTCCCAGAGCTGCCGCACGTAGTAGTTGCGGCCGGTGGCCGGGCCCTCGGTCCAGCCCAGGAAGACGTCGCCGGCGGCCTGGATGAGCCGCTGTCCGACCACGACGCGTCTCCCGTGATGGCCGAGGAGGGACTCACCGACGTGGGACTCCAGCACTGAGCGCTCTGCTTCCTTGACCTGCAACACGATGAAGTCTGCCTCGGGGTCGTCGGGGCCCGCGAACAGGCCGATCCAGCAGCGCGTCCCGACGCTACCCACGCCGACTACCCGGTGCGCAACGTCGAGCAGTCGAAAGCGGTCGAACATGGACCGTCGCTCGTCCGCGAGCGTCTGGCGGTAACGCTCGATCAACTCGGTCACCTCGCCCATGCCGTGCTCGGTGTGGTCGAGCCTCACAGTCAGCGGTGGGTCCTCGACGAAGCGGCGCAGCCCGCCGACGACCTCGGTGAACCTGGCAACCGCGCGAAGATGGTCCTTGCGACGCGCCCGCTTGGCGTCGCGCTTCACAACCGCGTGATACCGCGCAGGGAAGTGCTCGATCACGTTCCTGATCTCGGTGCGCTCGTAGAAGAGGTCGAGCGCATGCCAGGTGGCATAGTCGGTGATCCTCTCCCGATAGGTGCGCGCGGCAGCGGTGACCACCGCGTCGCACGTGGCCGACGGCCAGCCGCGCTGGCGGCCGACGACGTGAACGCTCGCACATAGGCGCTTGACGTCCCACTCCCAGGGGCCAGGGGTTGTCTCGTCGAAGTCGTTGATGTCAAACACGAGGTTCCGCTCCGGGCTCGCGAAGAACCCGAAGTTGTTCACGTGCGCGTCGCCGCAGGCCTGCACGCGAATGCCGGTGGTCGGCGTCGCCGCGAGATCCGACGCCATCACGGCCGCGGCGCCTCGAAAGAACGCGAACGGCGATTCGACCATCCGTGCATGGCGGATCGGACCGAGCTCGGGGACACGAGACGACGCCTGCCGCTCCAGGACATCGAGCGGATCCGGGCGGCCCGCAGATGCGCTCCAGTCGCCGTGCGCCGATCGCGGCACAAGCTTCCGGAGCGCCCGGCCCGCCGCGCTACGCTCCCGCGGCAGCTGCTCGTCTACCCCCTCGACCATAGCCCCGCCAGACTACTGCTCCCCGCCCGACCCCGCCGCCGGCCGGGGCATATGTCGAGCGTACGCGGCGGCACTACGTCGTGACCACGAGTTCAATTCGACGACTCCCAGATCGGGTCTCGGGGTCGTAGTGCCCGTTAACTGCTGTCGCAACGAGGTCCGTCCCGCTGTCGACGCAATCAGAGGTGATTTGGCGAGGTCGGAAACTCACCCAAACGGGGGAACCTGGCACTGGAGGGCGATGTGTGAGCCGTGCCGTACCTAGACTGGTGCCTTGGGCAAGGTGACGGGAGCGGGTGCGATTGTCGTTGGGGCGGCCCTCATCGGGTTCAACCCGAACCGGTGGGACGTCGTCGTCCTGACTCTCCCTCGCGGCCATGGAATCCATCTCAGAGACGTCATCGGGATGATGTTCACGGGGCTCGGCATCGCCCTGCTCTGGCGCTCGCCGCAGGCATAGCACTTCGTGGCACGGCCACCGATGGAAGGTCCCGGCGCTTGCGACGCCAGGGTTGCCTACCGTGCTGGCAGCGGGAGTTCGGTAGTTCTGGGTAGGCGAGGTCAGCGGCGGCGCGGATGTGCAGCGTTACGCGGGGATGGATGATCGAGGTGTCGAGGGCCCAGGTACGTGCCCCTGGGTGAAGGAGGTGTGTGTCATGCTGGCACTGAATTTGCCGCACGGCGCCGTGCGGTGGCGACGCCAGATCCGCGATCCGCAGGTCACGGTCGCGCTGGTTGCGGCTGCCTGCGTTCTCGTCGAGGCCGTTGTAGCGAAAAACGTGATCGATGTGAAACTGGACTTCTTCAGCCAGCTCGCCCCGATGTGGATCTTCATCGCCTACCTGGTGAGCGGCCTTCGCGATCGCACGAGTGAGATCGCGTTCATCGCCGTGATCATCCTGGCGACAGCCGCCATTCTCGCCCTGTACGCGGTCTGAGAACCTCTCCTCTGCCCGGGAGTGCTGGCAGCCGGTGCTGGCGTCAGCTCTTCCGCGGGCGTCGGGCCCTGGGGCGGCGGATGACCGCGTCCTCGGCTAGGAAGTTGATCGACTCGTGGCCGTCCTCCCAGCGCACCCGGAAGTGCTCGTGACCGGGTTCGCCAAGCACCTCGGTGATCTCTCCGTTGCGCGGCGCGTTACCGACGGCGTGACCGGTGATCTCGATCCGGTCGCCTACCTCGGCGGGCATTCCCTGAACCGTCTTGACCATGACCTGTCTCCTTCCTGAGCGTCAACTGCATCGTTGCAGCAATTTCGACCGCCACCATCCGGGCATACACCGATCCTCCCTGCGGCGCCTTTTCCCTCGCGGGTGATCGGGCGACGATCCCCGGCTGGATGTACGACCCCACTTCTTTCAAGTCGCTCTCGTTGTTCGCGTATGTCTTTGTGTCGATCCCGGACGGTGCCGGCGGGACTGTGCAGGCCAACGAGCCGGGCACGTTCGCACGCGGGACGAACAGCACGGAGCCGATCATGCCGCGGGTCGTGCAGAACATCACGGCCGGGCAGACGCTGAAGGGAAGCGTGACCTGGACGGCGACGCCGTCCGCGTCGGTGGCACAGGTCGTGTTCGCGTTGGACGGGAACACGACCACCTTTACCGACACGTCTCCTCCCTACGAGTACGTGTTGGACACGACCACGCTCGCGAACGGCACCCACAGGCTCGGCCTCACGGTCACCACCCTGTACGGCGACCGTGTCGTCTGGGAGCCCTACCAGATCGGCACGGTCACGGTCGACAATCCAGTCGCGCCGCCGGCCTCGGCGCCTGTGAATACGGTGTTGCCGTTGCTGTCGGGGGCGGCACAGGTTGGGCAGAGGCTGACGGGCTCGGACGGGACATGGACGGGTGCGCATCCGATCACGTTCACTCGGAAGTGGCGGCTGTGTAACGCGGCGGGCACCTCCTGCGTCGATATCGCTGGTGCGACGGGAGCCTCGTATGTGCCTGTGGCGGGTGATGTCGGGAAGACGCTGCGCTTGCGGGTGACGGGGAGTAACAGCGCGGGCGGCCCGGTCACAGCCGACTCGTTGCAGACGGCTGCGGTTGTTGCTGCCAGCGGCGGCGGCGGCGGTCCGGGGGCTGCCGATCTGTATCTGACGGGCTCGGCCGAGCCGGCCTCAGCACCGGTGGGCGGGACGATCACGTGGCGTCTGAGGGTGCGGGACGACAAGACCTACGGGCCGGCAACGGGAGTCTACGTGGATCTGACGCTGCCGACGGGTGTGCAGGTCGTCTCCGCTTCGACGGATCGTGGGCCGGGCTGCGTGAGCAGCGGAGCCGGCACGCTGCGCTGCAACCTCGACTGGCTCTCCTCCGACGCCCCCTACGGCAACCTGACGGTGGTCACGAACGTGACCTCGGCGCGTGAGCTGGTGCTGACAGCGACGGTCGGGTACGCGCAGGCAGATTCGGATCCGTCCAACAACACGCTGACCTTGAAAGCGAACACCCCGGCGCCGGTCGCGCCGACACCGCCAAAGCCGCGCGCCGTCGTGAAGCCCGTGCTCGCGCAACCACTGGCCCAACCGCTGCGGCCGCTCGCGGGCAAACGGTTCGCCTTCACACTGGCGGTCAAACGCAGCGACACCGGCACGCCACTGACAGCAGGCCGCATGGCCTGCGACCCGACCTTGGCAGGCAAACCGATCAAACACACCGAGTCGTTCACAGGCGGGGAGGCGCGGCTGTCGCTGGTCGTCCCGAGAGCAGCGAAGGGCAAGCAGCTGAAGGTCAAGATCAAGATCACCGCATCTGGCCAGACCGCCACACGCCTCTACACCTACAAGGTGCGTTGACACAGCACACAGCTGACGCTCCCACCCGGTATCCGGGGCTGGGAACGATGGCAGCGGCACTGGCCCTGAGGCGTTCGCGTTCGGCCCGGGTGGCCAAATTCGTGGGCAACACCGTGGCGCTCCTTCTACGACCCTGGCCTCTACTGCGACCGCTTTATCGGGACCTAATTGCTGGGACGCAGGCCAAAGTCAGCGGAGGGACGTAAACGGGGTGTTCATGCCACTGGCTTCGTGTGCGCTTTCCCGGTAACACCGAAACGATCGTCCTAGTGTGGAAGTTTGTTGGCGACCTAGGGTTTCCCCGGTACGCTCCATCACCGCGACACCAGAAACACGCCAAATCCGCCCAGTAAGAGAGGCCTTCGGACGCGCTTCCAGCGGTGCGGCTGAACGTCGAGTCTTGCCTCAAGAGTTGCGGCCGCGAGCCGCGAACGCCATCGTACACAGCTGATGGCCCGCGGATTCGAGTTCGACGTCACGGTGCTGGGCGGCTGCGGTCGTGTGGGTCTCCCGTTGGCGGTCGCGTTCGCGGACCGCAACCTCGACGTCGGGATCTATGACATTTCGGAGGAGGCCGTCGAGCAGGTGTCGCGGGGGGAGCTGCCGTTCCATGAGCCGGGTGCCGCGGAGATTCTGCGAGCCAGGGTCGCCGACGGCTCGCTGCGGGCGACCACCGACCCGGCCGTGATCGCCGAGAGCGAGACCGTCGTCGTCGTGATCGGAACGCCCGTCGACGAGCATCTGAATCCCGACCCCGACGCGGTCGGCCGTGCTCTGCGTGCCTGTGAAGACTACTTCCGCGACGGACAGTTGATCGTCCTCCGCAGCACTGTCTTCCCCGGTGTGACGTCCTCGGTCGAGCGGCGGTTGGAAGCGCGCGGTGTGGACGTTGATGTCGTTTTTTGCCCCGAGCGGATTGCCGAGGGGCAGGCGATGACGGAGCTGTTCGAGCTCCCGCAGATCATCGGCTCGAGGACCGAGCGCGCGGCCGAGCGCTCCGAGCGCGTCTTCCGGGTGCTTACCGACCTTGTCGTGCACGTCTCGCCCGAGGAGGCCGAGCTGGCGAAGCTGTTCACAAACGCGTGGCGCTACGTGAAGTTCGCAACGGCCAATCAGTTCTACGTAATCGCGAACGATTTCGGTCTCGACTTCGAACGCATCCGGGCTGCCGTCACCTACGAGTACCCGCGCGCCGCCGACATGCCGGGCGCCGGGTTCGCTGCCGGTCCCTGCCTGCTCAAGGACACGATGCAGCTAGCGGCGTTCACAAACAACACGTTCCTGCTCGGTCACTCGGCGATGCTGGTGAACGAAGGGCTGCCCTTGTATGTGGTCTCTCGGCTCGAAAAGCGCTTCGCGCTCCAGGAGCTGACGGTCGGCCTCCTCGGGATGGCCTTCAAGGCCGGCTCGGACGATGTCCGTGAGAGCCTCGCCTACAAACTTCGCCGCATCCTGCGATTCCGGGCGGCGGAGGTTCTCTGTACCGACCCCTACGTCACCTCGGACAGGACTCTGCTCCCGCTCGAGGAGGTCGTGGACCGTTCCGACATCCTCGTGATCGCGGCGCCACACCCCGAGTACCGAGCCCTGTCGCTCGCGGCTCCGGTGGTGGATATCTGGAGCTGCCGGGGCGAGGGCACGATCGTATGACGGCCGACATCAGGGGCTCGATTGTCATTCCCGCCTATCGGGAAGGCCGCGCGATCAAGCCGGTGCTGGCGCGGCTCGCCGAGGCAGTGACACTGCCGTTCGAGGCTCTCGTGGTCGTCGACGAGGCGGACGATCCGACCGTCGAAGCGGTCGACGAGTTCGCAGGCGCCGATTCCCGGTTCCGCACCGTCGTCAACGAGTACGGCAGAGGGCCGGGCAATGCGATTCGCTACGGGATCGACCGCGCCGCAGCTGCGGCGATCGTGGTGACGATGGCCGACGGCAGCGACGATCCACGGCAGATCGACGATCTCGTTCGGCTCGTTGAACGAGGAGTCGCCGTGGCCTGCGCCTCTCGCTATATGCCCGGTGGACAGCAAGTCGGCGGCCCTGCGTTGAAGAGTTTCCTCTCAAAGGTCGCCGGCCGCTCGCTGCAACTGCTCGCCCGTGTCGGAACACGGGACGCAACGAACTCGTTCAAGGCCTACTCCACCGATTTCGTGCGCAGCGTTGGGATCGAGAGCTCCGCCGGTTTCGAGGTGGGAATCGAGCTGACTGCGAAGGCACGGAGGCTAAGGCTTCCCGTAGCCGAGATCCCGACGATCTGGCTCGAGCGGGAGCAAGGAATCTCCAACTTCAGGATGGCTGCTTGGATCCCCCGGTATCTTCGCTGGTACCTCTTCGCGTTCGGCCGACGCCTCAGCGCCGACGAGCTCAGGCCGAGGATGGTCGCGGACAACGAGGAGAGTCCCGCGTGAAGGTGCTCGTCACGGGCTCTGCCGGGTTCATCGGCGGCTACGTCGTGCAGGAGTTGCTCCAGTGCGGGCACGAGGTCGTCGGCCTCGACGACTTCTCGAAGTACGGGCCGGTCGGCCATGCCTACGACGACGACCCGGCGTACACATTCGTCGAGGGCGACGCGCGAGATGTCGCGCTCCTCGCATCGCTGCTTCGGGACTGCGACCATCTCGTCGCGGGTGCCGCGATGATCGGGGGGATCTCGTACTTCCACGAGTACGCGTACGACTTGATCGCGACGAACGAGCGCATTGTCGCCTCTTCCTGTGATGCGGCGATCGCCGCCCGTGGTGCTGGACGGCTGCAGAAGGTGACCTATTTGAGCTCGTCGATGGTGTTCGAGTCGACGCAGCACTGGCCCTCGAGCGAGGGAGACGAGCGGCGCATCCCGCCGCCCCTTTCCTCCTACGGCTTCCAGAAGCTCGCCGTCGAGTACTTCGCCCGGGCAGCGTGGGACCAGTACAGGCTCCCGTACACCATCGTGCGCCCGTTCAACTGCGTGGGAATCGGCGAGCGGCGGGCACGGGGCGACGCGGAGATCATGTCCGGCAACGTCCGGCTCGCGCTCAGCCACGTGGTGCCCGACCTGGTTCAGAAGGTCCTGAAGGGGCAGGATCCGCTTCACATCCTCGGCTCGGGGGACCAGGTGAGGCACTACACCTACGGAGGCGACCTCGCGCGCGGAATCGTGACGGCCATCGAGCACCCGGCGGCGCTGAACGAGGACTTCAACCTTTCGACGGCTGTCTCGACAACCGTGCTCGAGCTCGCCGAGGTGATCTGGCGGAAGATCAAGGGGCCCGACGAGCCGCTCCGCGTCGTGCACGACGAGCCGTTCGAGCACGATGTCAAGCGTCGCGTTCCCTCGGTCGAGAAGTCGAAGCACATTCTCGGGTTCGAAGCGACCACGACCCTGGACGAGATGCTCGACGAGGTCGTCCCCTGGATCCGAAGCGCAATCGAGCACGGCACCATCTGAGTCCGCTCGGCGATGGCAGGGGATCACAAGATGAGGAGCCGTAGCGAGCGGCAGTGGGCCCTCGCCGCCCACCTCGCCAGCTTGGTAGTTGGCGGGCTGTACGTCGTCCGCGTGAATAAGACCCAATGGTTCTTCGGGGACGAGTGGGAGTTCCTCGGCGGCGCTCGCCGTGCGTTGCCGTGGTACGACGAGTTGCTGGCTCCGCACAACGAGCACTGGAGCACGGCGCCGTATGCGGTCTACCGCCTCCTCGAATCCCTGTTCGGGATCCGCTCGTACTGGCCGTACATCCTCACGGCGATCCTCATTCATCTCCTGGTGGTACATCTCATCTGGCGTCTGATGGTGCAGGGACGCGTCTCGCCGTGGGTCGCAACAGTTGTCGTCCTTCCCCTGATCGTCCTCGGCGCCGGTGCGCAGAACCTCTTGTGGGCATTCCAGATCGGCTTCCTCGGGTCGGTCGCACTCGGTCTCGGGGCGATCCTCCTCGCTAATCACGCAGGCGCCTGGCAGTGGCGAGACTGGGGGGCACTCGCGCTGGCCCTCTTCGTGTTGCTGTGGTCAGGGGTCGCCGTGCTGATGGTCGGCATCTGCGCACTCGTCATCCTCCTGAGGCGCGGAGTCCGGCCCGCTGTGGAGTTCGCAATCCCCCCGGCAGCCGTTTATGTCGTCTGGGCCATCGCCTACCCACCGCCGACCAATCTCGCGGCGTCCTCGCTAGGGGAGTTCGCAGACAGCGTGTGGCCGTTCATCGCCACGGGGCTGAGCACGGCGGCCGACGCGTTCGTCTTCGACTTGCCGCTGCTCGGCTCGCTGCTGCTGATAGCCCTTGCCGTCTATCTCGTGCGCACGACCGCACGCGCGCGAACCGAGGCGGCCGCGATATACGCCTGCGCGCTAGGAGCGGTTGCCCAGTACCTTCTCTCGGCCTACGGACGGCTGAAACTCGGGGTCGGGCAGGCCACCGAAACGCGCTACGGGTACATCGCGATCATGCTGGTCGTTCCGGCCGTCGCGATGGTCGCAGACCGACTGCTTACCCAGCGGCGCCTAGCCACCCGCGTCGCTTTCGTCGCCATGTTCGTCGTGCTCGGCGTCACGAACGCACATCTCCTCCGACTGCAAGCCTCCGACGACGAACGCCGCGAGACGGCGCTCCGGGGACTGATCCTCTCTGCGGCGCAGATCGCCAACGACCCGACCCAGAGACTGGCACCCGGAGCCAGGCCGGAGCCCCGCTACTCCCCTGACCTGACGGTCGCCGACCTACGACGCTTCGCATCAGATGGCGAGCTTCCGCGCGACCGGCCGCCGCTCGAGCGTCAACTCACCGCCGCCGGGAACCTCCAGGTCGGTCTTACCGCCTCAACTGCGCAGGAACGATGCAAGGCACCGCCTGTGACGGCCAAGACAGTCGTCGGGACCGGACCGACGGGAGCCAGGGTCGTCCTCTTCGCGACTCCGGGGGCCGTCGTCGACGTCAGCCTCGTCGATCCCGCCACCGACGTGAGCGGAGAGCAGCGGCAACTCGTGCTTCCTGCCTCGTGGAACGTGCTCTCCGTTTACCGGAGCGGAGTCGATGTCAGCATCGTGACCCCGCCGAACGCCCACGTCTGTCGTGCCGGCTGAGCGGTTTGTGCGACGTGGGACAGGTCGGATGTCCGTAGCGCCCGACGTGGCCGCATCGCTTGTTTACTGTCCGACCGAGAGGTCGGTCCGTGTCGACAAGCTGGGGGTAACCGGTTCGAGCCCAGCAAGCGGAACACCACCGGCCATTTGACAAACATAGAAGCATCACGGCGCATGGAAGGGTCGTCGTGTACGGGGAATTCCCGAACAAATCGGTAACGGGATCCCTCCTTTGTCGGCGATAGGTTCTCGTCCTGTCAGTCTCCGAGGCGCGATCAGGAAGGGAGGCACTATGCAGCGTTCGCTGCTCATCCTCGCGGGTGTGGCCGTTTTCGTAGCTGGGGTATCCGTCACGGCGAGCCGGCTCGTTCTGCCTGCGTCATCTGCGCCTGTAACGCAACAGCAGTCCGGTCTCTTGCCGCTGCCGCCCGTTGCGCCTGCGGGGCAGATGACGCTCTATGGCCACATCAAGAGCCTGAACCGCAAGAATGGCCGGTTCGAGCTCGGGTTCGATCCTGCCTGGTTCACGAGTGGTGTCACGGCGAGTCGCGCAAAGCTCGCAGACACCGGATCGAGCGACGTTCCCAACGACAACTACACCGTCGAGGAGGGGCATCGCCTGCTGACCTATATCGTCCCGACGACGGCGCGCGTCACCGTGCTCACCAACAACGGCACGGGAATTTCCTCGACCAAGATCGGTGTCTCCGAGCTGGCACGCATCGTCAACGGCGGCAAGCATCGCAAGCTCTTCGAGCCGCTGGAATCAGGCGTCTGGATTCGCGTGCGCATCGACTCCGTGCTCGAACTCGATCAGCAGTACCACCCATGAACTGCAGCCGGGCACCCGGGGCGACCCCTCATGTGACTCCCGAGCATCCGGCGCAGACGAGTGTGTTCTCGTCGAGGTGCGTTCTGACTCGTTCGCCAACCTTCGGCCGCACGGTTGAAGCATGCGAACTAGACGCTGGCGACTACCGTGTACGCGCCACGTTCGAGTAGCTCAACACCTGTGGCCTCGACGGTGCTGGCCCGGCTCTGCTCTGCGAACTTGTCGGTGTTAGCGGCAGCCGCTTCGCTCTCCCAGAGAGTGAGTGTCAGGGCTGTGCCGGAGTCGCGGTCGATGAAGAACGTTGCGCCTGCGTTACCGGGGAGACCGGAGACGAAGCCGCTCACCTGGTTGGTCACATGCTCTGCCCACTTGTCGAGCGCTTCCGGAGTGCCTGTCCACGTCGATGTTCGAGCGACCATTGTGTCCTCCGACCTCAGGGCGGCAGTTCATCTGCACACTCATTCACCCTCGCAGGTCGAGCACCCAATTGCGAGCCGTGGGCAAACACTCGGACCCAGGGTGAGACTCCGACCAGGCGGGCGACTGGACGAGCGGTCTCGTCCAGCACCCATTTCGTGTAGTCCCCTTTGCATTTCTTGGCTGTGCCGTGGCCAACCGCTTGCATCGGCGAGCGTAGAACTAAGGGCACGGTCACCAAGAGAAAGGGCAGATCATGATCAGCCGCCTCTCATACGACTGGACACCAAAAGAGCTTGCTGCACGGCACGCCGGAACGACGGACGTGGCGCTCCTCTGGAGCAAGCGGGCACACCGTGCGGCCGTTGCCGTTCTGGACGAAGGAACCGGCGACTACTTCGAACTCGAGATCGGAGAAGACGACGACCCGTTGGATCTGTTCAACCACCCCTACGCGTACGCCGCATCCCGCGGTCTGATTCCCACGGAGGACAGGCCGCTCGCGACTGTCTAGGGTCGGCCCCCTCCCCAGGCCGGGAACTGCGAGTGCACTGCATGTGACTGTGAGACTCGGTTACCGGCGCAGACCAGCGGTTGTTGCCATGGGCGCGCCTGTGCGTGCGGGCAGGCCGCCCTCTCGGAGTCAGCGATCGAGTCGGAAGGGCGGATACTCGTCGCGCATCAGCATCACGTAGGCCGCAACCCGGAGTGCCCAGCGGTTGATCCCGAGCACGATCCCGAAGATGTCGCGTGGGTAGCGGCCGGTGAAGAGTAGGATCACGACCGCGATGAGCACGAGAACGCCGTTCAGGCTCAAGCCCCACGTCGTCCAGCGGTCGCCGCCGAGCGTCCAGCCCCAGTTGCCGATCAGGACCGCGAGGACCATGTAGTGGGGGATCGCGAGCAGCCAGCTCTTGACTAGCACGAGCCCGCGCGAAAGGTGCTCCGGATAGGGGACGTCCAACCGGGCCGGGTAGTCGACGTCGGCGAGCGTGAACGGCGGGTACCGGTCGCTGCCGAGGACGCTGAAGGAGTAGAACGCCACCCGCCAGCTCCACCGCAGCACGCCGACGTTGAAGTCGAAGATGCCTCGCGGGAAGCGACCGGTGAACAGGATCGCGAAGAACGCGACGACCGTGAGGAGCGCTGCGGCGAGCCAAAGGAACCCGAGCACAATGTAGTGCGGGATCGCCAGCAGCCATTTCACGAGCCACAGCCAGCGGCTCACGTTCGGGTCGAGCTCGCCCTCGATCAGCATCGGGTAGGCCTTCTCGTCGTCGGTCTGGAAGGCGAGCTGACCTGCCGGGCTCGCCGGCGGGACGGTGGCGCCGCTTCCCGCACCGGTGTGCGGCGACCGGAAGCCGAAGAACATCATCGCGACTCCGGCGAGCAGGAGGACACTGCCGGCGGTGAGCAGGCCGAGCGCGACCCAGCCGAGGAAGTTCACCTTGACGCCGAGGCCGAGGTCGGCAGCCACCCCCGCCGACGCGTCAGCGTTCATCACGACGATCGACCAGGTGCCCTCGCTGGCGGGCCAGGTCAGCGAGACGTTCGTGCCGGTCGTCTTCGCCGTCCAGAACGGCTGCGCGGCGGGCGGCCCGGCTGGTGGGCCGCCGGGGCTGGTGCGGTAGTCCTTCGAGAGCGGACCCTTCCAGCCGTCCATGTGTACATGGACGACTTCGTCGTGGGCGACGCCTGACAGATAGGCCGTCACGTCGGCTGCCGGAGCAACGCCGATGAACAGCGGCTTGCCGTTGCTCGAGCCGCCTTGTGCCTTGAACGTGACGATGTCGCCCGGTGAGCTGAGCCGGTCGGGCAGACCGTTGACGAGCCGCAGCCGTTCGCTCGTGACCGCGAAGCCCGGGCTGGCGAACGCCGACGGCGAACTGGTGAAGAAGCCGCCGCCGTCTCGCTCGCTGGCGTTCGCCCACGACTACGGTGCCGCCACCCGCGAGCAGGCCAAAGCCGATCAACGTGAGGAGTGCCCCGATCACGCCGAGGACGATCTTGCCGCCCCCCGAACCGGTCGCCGCGCGGGGCTCGACCTCTGGAACGCTGCTCATGGCCTCACTCACCTTCCGCGGCACCCAACTTGGCCGCATCAACTCGGGCCCACGCGACACGCCCTGGACGCCTCCAACACATGATGGGTACGGCGCGCAACTCGCACATCCGACCTTTCCCGCAAGAGTCGAGGGACATTCCCGCAGTGGCCCACGCGAGGGTGCCTTTGCCAGGGCTTACCGAGGCGAGGGCAGTTCGAGGTGGTCGAGGGCGTGTTGCGCCTGTGCGCGCGGCCGGAAGCGTGAGGGCTGCGCGCAGGGCGCGAGCACAACAGCGGCAACTACCTCGACCATGTCTCTTCACGCGCCTTCAAGAGCTTCGAGAGCACGACCCCACAATCGTCGGCCGGCCTGCGCGCACCGCGCAAGGCAGTGGACCTCGCCGTGAGCGTTTGGGAGTTGTCCAGCGTTCTACGTCTTTAAGAGACACGGGTCGCGGTGAACGGCCCTGATGCTGTACACGTCCCGGCCGTGACCTGGTAAGCGCCGCTGATGTGAGCGCCGTCCGCGGACAGTGTGAGATGCGCCAGGACAAGGGTGCCGTCGGTTTGCCGGGCTGCGAGCACTGCGGCGCGGCCCTCCGTCCACCCGACCAACAATCCGCCCTTTTTGGTGGTGCACCCCTTCCACGGGAGCGAACCCGTGAGATGCTTTCCGACCTGGCGCAACGTGAACGTCGTCGGACCTCCGGCGTCGATCTCGGACGCAAGCCGATTCCACCTCCCGCTCCAGGAGACGGCAGTTGAGTGGGCCGATGCGTCGATCGAGGCAACAAGCACGAGCATGATGGCGGCGAGCAAGGCCGCAGTCAGAACGCCCTTCATCGATCGTCCTTCGGCTCGAACGAGCACGGTGAATGGGCCATTGTCGACCACGGCCTCGACCACGTCAACCGCGTCACCTGCCGGATCGAGACTCACGGTCGCAACTCGCCGACGGCACGCCGTGTTGGGCTTCGACGGGAGGTTACGGATCTCCGGCTGCAGCCGACCCGGCCAGCGTTCGTGCCAGAGCTGCTGTCGCGACTGCAGTTGTCTTGATTCGTGACGCCACGCCCACCCCCGTGTCCGCCGCTCAGCCTACTCGTGCCACCGTCAAGCGTCTCGAGCGGGTTGATTATTCGGTACCGGATTGACTGCGGCGCCGAACAGGATCACACTTGGCCTGTGTCGGGGGATGCACTACCCGCCCCAGTGCGTCGGCGGCGGATCGAGGGGATCGAGGGTGTGCGGGCACTCGCGGCGTACAGCGTGCTGGCCTGGCATGTCTGGGCGCACCCTGTCGCGAGGTCGAGGCCCTCCACCGCCGCCTTCAGTTCGGACGAGTACGGGATCGACTTCGGCTTCCTCCCTCTCACGCACGCGCTGGACACGCTGCGCGTGGGCGTCGCGATGTTCTTCGTCCTCAGCGGTTTCCTTCTCTTCGCTCCGTTCGCGTCCGCAATCCTGCGGGGTGGGCCGTTCCCATCGATCCGCGACTACGCCGTCAACCGGACGCTGCGGATCATCCCTGCCTTCTGGGCGATCCTTCTCCTGCTCGCGGTCTTCTGGCAGCATGCCCTTCTTCGTCACCCGCAGCAGTTGGTCGCGGACATGGCGTTCCTGCAGGATTACATCCCCGCCTACCAGCCCCCGTGGGATACGGGCGTCGGGATCATGCCGGCCTGGTCGCTCTGCGTCGAGGTCGTGTTCTACATCGCCCTGCCGTTGCTCTCGGTCGCAACGGTTCGCCTCGCGCGCGGCCGCGGGATCGAGGGAGTCCGTCTCGCCCTCGTCCCGATCGTGCTGCTCGGAGGCATGGGCCTCTTCTCGATCGAGCTATACAGGGGTGTGTGGCCGAATCCGATCTTCGAGACGAGCTTCTTCACGCATGCCCACTGGTTTGCGATCGGGATGGCGGTCGCGGTCGTGCGGATCCTCTGGGAGGACGGGCGCCTGCAGCTGGTCGACTGGTGGCGGCGCGCGGCAGGCGCGGCGATCATTCTCCTCGCGCTGGTCGCGATTGGAGGTTATGCCAAGGTCAAGCTGGACTTCCTCGAGGAGCAGACGATCCTCGCGCTTGCGTGCGGCCTTCTCGTGGCGACGATCGCGATGCCGAGTCCGGGCTCCAGGCTCGTGCGCTTGCTCGAGTGGCGTCCACTCGTCATCGGCGGGCTGCTCTCGTACGGCGTCTTCCTCTGGCACGAGCCGATCTTGCGCTTCTATCGCAGCCACGGACTGACATGGGATGGTCAGGCCGGGTACATGGCGGACCTGCTCCTCGTCGGGGCGACCGCGACAGTCTTCGCCGCAGCGACGTATGTGCTCGTAGAGCGCCCGGCGTTGCGCCACAAGCGTCGGGGCCGGCCGGTACCCGTCCCCGCCGTGGCGACGGGCACCGCTCCGAAGGGCCGGCGGAGATGTGAGCGGACCGCAGCCTGACGCAGTCGGTTCAGCGCCCTGACGCGCTGGCGCCTGAACTCGACCGTCAGCGCGTGCCGTGTGCGAAGAGGTACAGCCCGGTCATGAACACGAGCCAGACCGCGAACGCGACCGCCCAGCGGGCGACGAGCGGCTGACGGTAGGTCCACGCTGCGACCCGTCTCGCGCCCGGCGTGGCGTAGCGTGGCTGCGCGGCGAGGCTGTAGCCGTAGAGCAGCGAGAGGATCAGCATGTCGAGACCGAGCACCGCCTTCACACGAGAGAGTGTTTCACGTTGCAACCGCTCGCGGAAGGGCAACTGCCTCAACGTCAGATATCCCTCGGACGAGGGATTTCGATCCCTCGGATGAGGGCTTACAGTCAGATCGGAAGTCATCACAGGTGGAGGGGAGCTCGGATGCCACTTGACAGCGTGCCGGACATGACGGCAAGAGCGGCCGAGATCGACGATCCCGAGGTGCTCGTGCACCGTGTTCTCTACCGCAACGGCCGAATTGCGCAGTTGTTCCGTGACGGTGATCCGCGGCCGCTGGGCGACGCCAAGCGATCGCTCGTGGCCCTGACCGGTTCCAACCGGGCCGATCTCTACCGGCTCGAGGAATTGCTGGCCACGGTTCGAGCCTGATCACCGGGAGTCCCGGGTAGCGAGATCGGCGGCCGAGTGAGCGGGGCCGGGCCACCTGCCAGGAGCCCCTCGCGGGCCGATCTGGCTGCCAGGCCGACGATCGCGGACCCGGTTCCACGGAAGATACGAGCGCTCGGGCCTCGGCTTCCGTCACCGCCTGTCCCACCTGTGCCGCCCGCGCCGCCGACGCCACCGCTGCCGCCGGGGCCTGCAGGCGGTGTCGTCAACCCCTTGCCGCCGACGCCGCCGCGTCCACCGGACCCGCCCTCGCGCCCTGCGCCGCCGACGCCACCTCTGCCAACCGTGACCCTCGGGACGATGAGCACGAGACGGGACTTCCAGAGATAGATCCCGAACGAGCCACCGCCGGAGCGGCCGCCGCTGCCTCCGGCGCCTCCGCCTCCGCCTCCGCCGCCGCCGCCCCCGCTGGAGCCGTTCGCGGTCAAGGAGTAGCCGTCTCCCGTAACCGTGTAGGCGCCGCTCCCTCCTCCGCCGCCACCGCCCGAGCCGGAGGCGCCGTCGCCTCCGCGAGAGCCGTCCTTGCCGAGCCAGGTCTCCCCCGCAGCCGAACCAGCGGCGGTTCCGGAGGCTCCGGCTGAGCCGTCGGCTCCGTCGGCGCCTGCGCCACCGACTTCGCCCGGTACGGCGGGGGAGCCGGTAGACGAGTCGCCGCTCGGCCCACCCTTCCCGCCTTTGCCACCGCCGGGCCCCTTGCCCGCCTGGCCGTCGGTCCCGTTGCCGGTCTTGGGGTCGAAGAATCCGCTCGCGCCGCCCGCACCACCGACGCCGCTGCCGCCGGCGGCCGGTTCGATGCGGGACGTCGCGGCCTCCCCTGCCCCGCCGGGCGCTCCCGCCAGCCCCGCCGCGGCACCCGCCGGCCCGGAACGGCCGGGCCCGGCCGAGATGGTGACGTGGTCGAGCGTGACGGCGGTCGAGCGCACGAGCCTGACGCCGTAGACGCTTCGCTCGTCGCCTTTCGCAGCGGAGGCCCTGACGGTCAACAGCTGCAGGACGACACCGCGGACGCCCTGGCCGAGCACGCCCTGCGGGGATCCTACGAGCACGGTCCTCAGCGACGTGCTCCGCCTCCACGTTGGGCCGTAGCCACCGAAGACCGAGACGCCTGAGACCAGCCGGACGCCGTCGGCGACGTTGTAGCTTCCGGCGGCGGCGTACACGTTGCGGTGCGTCGCGTGCGCGATGATCACGGCCGCCGAGATCTCCCGCACGGGTTGTGCCATCGTGCCGGGGGCGCCGTCGCGCCCGTTCGGCGCGACGAACACGGCGTTCCGAGCGTCTCCATCGATGCCGTCACAGTTCGCGTCGACGAACCTCATATCCGGGAGATCCACCGCCGACCTGCTGCAGCGCGCGGCGGTCTCGCTCGCAGCGCCTGCTGCCGACCACAAAACGACTCCGCCGATCAGAGCCGCCGGAAGGAGAAAACGGGCGAGCGGGCGTCCCATAGCCACTCACATAATGACCGTAATCCGACTCGCGCGCGTCCGCGCCCTCACCGACCGCCGGTACCCGGAACGACCGAGACCTCGGAAGCTCGGGTACCGCGCCGAAGAAGCGGATCGGGAGCACGGAGGGCCCGCCGGTGCGGGCCCTCCGTGGGGGGTTGTCAGTGGACCTTGTAGGTGAAGAGGCGCGTTGCGGTCTGGCCGGATGCCGTGACCTTGATCTTGACTCTGAACAGCTTGCCCTTCGTCTTCTTCGGGACGAGGAACGAGAGGCGCACCTTCCCGGCCTTGAACGACTTGGTGACCTTGATCGCCTTGCCGCCCAGCGTCGGCTGCACCACGAGCGCGCCCGCACCCAGCGGCGCGTTCGTATCGCTGCGGTTCACCAACAAGGTGAACGTGAACGTTCTTACCTGCGACCGGGAGCAGCGGCAGCACCAGCACCTTCCCGAGCACCGGCTTGACGACGACCGGCGGCTTGGGCGGCGACGGCGGCGGAGTCACGACGACCGGCGTGTTCGCCTTCAGCGTCAGGCTGTTGTTGGCCGGAACGGAATCTGCCTGCGAGTACCCGATCGTGGCACCCAAGACGAGCTCGCCGGCCGCCGTCACGTTGGTCACGACGACGATGTTCCCGTACGGCGCATCCGACGACAGCCAGTCGAGGTTGCACCGCAGCGTCCCGGCGCCGCTGCTCGCGCAGCCCGGCCCACGGTCCGTGGTCGCGGAGACGACCGACACGCCCGCGGGGAGGGTCACATCGACCATCACTCCGGTGGCCGGCCCGTAGTTCTTGTCGTTGGCCGCGCGCAGCCGCCAGGTGATCGTCCCACCCACCGGAGCCGTGGCCGGCTCGACCGAGCCCGTCAGGTAGAGGTCTGCGGCTCCCGTGCCGCCGCCACCCCACCGCCACCGCCACCGCCACCGCCGCCACCGCCGCCACCGCCGCCACCGCCGCCACCGGCGGCAATGACCACGGCAGTAGCGGCCGAATCGGCGCTCACGGTGTTGACGCTGTTCGCGGCGGTCACCCGCAAACGCACGGTGCTCCCGACGTCACCGGCGACGGGCGTGTACGTCGTCCCCGTCTCGCCGGCGATGTCGGCACACGAAGCGCCCGCCGCGTTGCAGAGGCGCCACTGCTTCTGGAACGTGATCGGCGCCGTGCCGGTCCATGTCCCGTTCGTTCCCGTCAGTGCCTGCCCGACCTGAGCAGTGCCACTGACCGACGGCAGTACGCTGTTCGCGGGGGCCGTGTCGGGGGGTACCGGCACGAGTCGGCCGACGATGGTTCCGGGGCCGGTCACCTGGATCGGGAAGTCACCGTTCGAGTAGGCGTAGTGCACCTCCAGCCCGACGCGCGAGCCCGGGACCGGCAATCGGCGTCTGGTACACGTCCTGGAACGAGGCGCCGCCGTCGAAGGAGGCGTAGAGATGGAGATTCGGATCGACGATCGGCACGCCGCCCTCGAGCGTGGTGCCGATCAGGTACGTGCCATCGCGTCGAGCCTGAAGGTCGAGAACGAGGTGTACGGAATGTCCTGGATCACGGTCCGGGCACCGTCGCTCAGCGCAACCTTCACGATCTTGTTCTGCTGCGTGAAGTTGTCCGTGCCGAAGACCATGAACGCGTTCGCCGGATCGAATGCCGCGTCGATCGCGACGCAGCCGTACTCGGTGCACAGCGGCGTGAGCGTCACCCCGTTGTCCGACGACACCCAGATGCCGTCGCCGGCGGCGTCGCCGATGAAGGCGTAGAGCTTGCCGTTGTTGTAGCGGAGACCGTGGATGTGCCGGTGCGTCGTCGTCGTGTTGACGACCGCCCAGTTGCGCCGTCGTCGGCAGAGCGGTAGATGTAGTTGTCGTTCGGCGTCGACTGGCCCGTGTTGTAGGTGCCGAGCCAGAGAAAACCGCCGCCCTCGGCGATCGAGTCCGGCGTCAAGGTCGTGTAGAAGACGGGCGCGACCGGCAGGTCCAGCACCCGTGTCCAGTTCGCCCCCTGATCGGTCGACCGGAACAGGCTCAGCTGTCCCGTGTCGACGTGCGCGAGGAGCGTGCCGTTCGAGAGCGCGGTGATGTACTTCAGGTGCTGATTCGACGGCAACGTCAGCACCTGCGTCCAGTTCGCCCCGTGGTCGGTCGACTTCCAGATTCCGTTGTCGGCCGACACCGAGACGCCGTAGGCGTTCCCCGCCGGGTCGACCGCCAGCGTCTCGAAGCTGGGGTTCTCGAGCACGACCTGCACCATCATCGGCGGTGTTGCCGCCGACGACGTCGGCGCGAACACGGCCCCGGCGACGGAGACGAGACACACCACGAGCACGCCGAGCAGCCCCCGACGGCCCACAACCGCACCAAACCAACGTCCCGACCCCATCTCATCCCCCTCGAATGTCATGTACGCGCCCCCCCGGCGCCATTCAAACCATATGTACGTGGGGAGCGGCGTCAAGGCACCGGCAAATTCCCTCGTTATAAGACGAGATCGGAGCGACGTTGATAGGTCGGAGCTGGTCGGCGAGATCGTGGCGCTAATCACGGTCGACGTTGCGGCCCGAGTGCGGTCAGGCTGCCCGGCCGGCCTCGGTGGCGGCCGCGACCTCCTCGAGTTGGCCCGTCCTACGTTGTAGGGCGTAACCGTAGATCGGGAACGTGATGGCGACTTCCGCGCTCGCACTTGTGACAAAGGAATCTTGCTCCCCCACGGCGCTGTTCTTCAGCCGAAGAACAGCGTCAACGCGGCAAACCACCTGCTAACAGGCTCCAAACACGCTCGCGCTAGGTTGACGGCAGCCATGCCGGACGTTGCCACGAAAGACAAGGATCGCAAGCGCCGCGGGCTTCGCAGCGTCCTCGCGAGTGTGATCGTCCTCTTTCTCTCGGTGCTCGCGACGGCCGGCGGAGCCCAGGCGCAGACGGAGCTCTCGGGGATCGACGTCTCGAATTGGCAACACCAGATCGACTGGCTCGCGGTCGCCGGCTCGGGAAACGCGTTCGTGTTCGCAAAGGCCACGGAGGGGACGACGTTCACGGACCTGACCTTCCCGGTCAACCGGTCGGGCTCGACGGTGTTGGGGATGCGGTTCGGCGCCTATCACTTCGCTCGGCCTGCGGGCTCGTCCGATGCAGCGGTCGTCGCCGGCGCGATCGCCCAGGCCGACTACTTCCTTTCCGTGGCACAGCCGCAGCCGGGTGAGCTCCTCCCCGTGCTCGACCTGGAGAACACCGGCGGCCTCGACGTGGCGCGCCTTTCTCTGTGGGTGCAGACGTATCTCGGCCAGGTCGTCGCACGGACGGGCCTCAAGCCGATCGTCTACGTCTCGCCCAGCTTCTGGAAGTCCAAGCTGGGCGACTCGCCCGTCGTCGCGACAGCGGGTCATCAACTCTGGATCGCCCACTGGACACAGGCGGCGCTCCCGATCCTCCCCGGCGCTGCCTGGGGCGGGCTCGGATGGTCGTTCTGGCAGTGGAGCAACTGCCGGCACATCCCGGGCATCAGCGGTTGCGTCGACGGAGACCGCTTCAACGGAACCAGCTTCAAGAGCGTGACGGTTCCCGCGTACCCCGCAGGCCCGCCGAGTCGGATCGGGCTGCCGACGGTCGTCGGCAGCCCACAGGCCGGGAAGCCGCTCGCGGCCGTTCCCGGCACGTGGGGCAGCGGCAAGCCGAGCTCCTTCACGTACCAGTGGCTTCGATGCGACGCCACGGGTGGTGCCTGCGCGTCGATCGCGACCGCGACCGCGGAGTCGTACACGCCGGTGGCCGCCGACGTCGGCCACGCCCTGGTCGTCCGAGTGCAGGCCGCCACCGCAACCGGCAGTGCCTCGGCATCGTCGCTGCCGACACTCGCGGTCGCGAGCTCGGGCACGCCCGTGGGCGCGGCACCGAAGCCGCGCACTCCCCCGACGATCACCGGTACCACCCAGATCGGCCAGACGCTGTCGGCCGTGGCCGGCACGTGGACGGGGTCGCCCACCTCGTTCTCGTACCAGTGGCGGAGATGCGCCCCGGACGGCACGGCCTGTGCCGCGATCGAGGGTGCGGGCGGCGCCACCTACACGCTCACGCCCGGCGATCTCGGTGCTGTGATCTCCCTCGTCGTTACTGCAACCGGCAAGGGCGGATCCGGCTCTGCCACCTCCGCGCTGACAACCGCCGTGACGGCGGCTGCCGTCCCGGTACCGGCGGTCGGCACGGCAATCGCCCGGGCGGGACAGGCGGGCGCCGTGACCACCGCCGCGAACGTCGCCGTCGCCACGTGGCAGCCGGGCGCGCTCCCTGATCAGGCCGCCGTCGCCCTGACCGACGTCACGAGCCGCCTCGCACGTGCAGGGACGGCGATCTGGCTCACCTTCTCCGCCGTCGCACCGCTCCCGTGGCCGATCGACGTCGCATACCCGGCGGCACCGGTCGACCTGGTGCCGGGCATCCTTCCCGGCCAGGGCGTGTGGCAGCCGGTCGCCGAGCTTCCGTCGGCAACGTTGCCGACGGCCCAGCAGGCCGGCGCCTATCGCGACGGCGCCGGGACGCTTCACGTCCTTACGCGCACTCCCGCCAGGGTCGCACTGTTCGCGGCCGGGAAATGGGGCGACCCCCGGTTCACGACCGGCACCAAACCGCACGTCGCACTCGTCAACCACTTCAGGACAAAGGTCGCCGCCGACGGCAGCGCGGTTGTCTACGGCAGGATCACGCTCGATACGCAGGCGCACCTCTACGTGAGCCTCGCCGCCGCAGGCGGCGTCAACCTCGTCCTCCCGCAACAGGGCACCCGGATTGGCTGGTGGCTGAAGGGGAAGCCGGCGAAGACGCTCCAGGCCCTTCAACTCCGGCCCGGGGCGCTGCCGCTGCGGCTGCGGGTACCAGCCGCGCAGATGCGCAAGGCGGGCCCTCGCACACTCCGGATCGTCGCACTCGACCCGTACGGGCGAAAGTCGACCCTGGTCGTCGAGCTCACCTGAACCCGCCGTGGCGAGCGGGGCGCCGGATAGGGTTTCGTCGTGGCGACCTCGACCGCCGTGCTCTCGCAGGGACAGCTCGCTTCGCTCGCCGAGCATGGCGAAGAGCGCCGCGCCGCGGTCGGCGACGTCCTCTTTCGGGTCGGGGATCGGCGGTATCCGCTGATCGCGATCATCGAGGGCGAAGCGGCCATCCTGGATGCGTCGGGAGCGGAGATCATCCGGCACGGACCGTCGGGCTTCCTCGGCGAGTCCAACCTGCTGACGGGACAGACGGTGTACCTGACGGCGGTAGTGACCCGGCCGATGCGCTACATCGCCGTCGAGCGGGAGCGCCTGAGGCCGCTGCTGTTCGACGACGGACCGCTCAGCGACCTGTTGCTGTCGACTTTCATCGCTCGTCGGGAGGCGCTGCAGAGTCGTGACGGCGTCGGTATCGAGATCGTCGGGCCGCACACCTCGGAGGCGACACGGCGGCTCGTCGACTTCGCCCGCCGCAGTCGCCTGCCGTCGACCTGGCTGGACACCGATCGCGTCGAAAATACCGAGGCGCAGGCCGTGATCGAAGAGATCCCCGGCGAGGAGCTCCCGCTCGTCCGACTGCCGGGAGGGCCCGTGCTTCGCAACCCCTCTCCCGGCGACCTGTCTCGGGCGCTGGGAATCGGTCTCGATCTCGCCGAGAGAGAAGAGGTCGACCTGCTTGTCGTCGGTGGCGGTCCAGCCGGGCTCGGCGCAGCTGTCTATGGAGCATCCGAGGGTCTCGAGACGCTCGTGGTCGAGGGCAGCGCTCTGGGCGGTCAGGCGGGAACGTCACGCAGGATCGAGAACTACCTCGGCTTCCCCGCCGGCATCAGCGGCACGGAACTGACGGTCCGAGCCGTGACCCAGGCACGGAAGTTCGCCGCCCGCACAGCCACGCCGTACATGGCAGTCGCTCTCGAGCCCGGCGGCGAGCGCCATCTCGTGCGGCTCGAGGGCGGTCACGAAGTGGCCGCACGCGCGGTCGTCCTGGCGACCGGAGCCGAGTATCGCCGGTTGCCCGTCCCGGAGGCCGAGTCGTACGAGGGTCTCAGCATCTTCTACGCCGCGGGCCCGCAGGAGGCCCAGCGTTGCGGCGCCACCCGGGTTGGTGTCGTCGGCGGTGGAAACTCGGCAGCCCAGGCCGCGATCTGGCTTGCCCGCGGCGGCGCACTCGTCACGCTACTCCATCGCCGGTCCGACCTGCGCGAGACGATGTCCGACTATCTGATCCACGACCTCGAGCGCGCCGGCGTCGTCGTCCGTGGCCGCAGCGAGGTCGCCGCCTTGCACGGACACGACGGCGAGCTCGAAGCGGCGACGCTACGTGACGGGGAACGGATCGCGCTCTCCTACCTCTTCCTCTTCCTCGGGGCCTCACCTTGCACCGCCTGGCTCGCCGACACGGTCGCACTCGACGACGACGGCTTCGTCCTGACGGGCCAGCGGGCCGGCGCCGAGGGCATCCTGGAGACGAGCGTGTCCGGCGTCTTCGCCGTGGGCGACGTCCGCTCCGGGTCGATCAAGCGCTGTGCCACCGCTGTCGGCGAAGGCGCCATGGTCGTGCGCTTCGTTCACGAACGCTTCGCCGGCGACGCCGCGCAGCCCCCCGCCAACGTCGGCGGCTGACCTGGGCGATTGATGCCGACTGCTCTCCCGGCTCGGATTGGGAGAGAACGCCACCGCTGCTCGCGACGCCGGAGGCATGGTCCGTGACTAGGCTCACGTCGATGACCCAGACCGCCCTCAAGGCGCCCGCGGACGGGTTCGTGTCCGGCTTCCCCGAGACGCGGTTCGACGCGATCGTCGTCGTCTCGTTCGGCGGGCCCGAGGGGATGGACGACGTGATCCCCTTCCTCGAGAACGTGACGCGGGGGCGCAACGTGCCGCGCGAGCGGCTCGAGGAAGTCGCGCACCACTACGAGCTCTTCGACGGCGTCAGCCCGATCAACTCCCAGAACCGGGCGCTGATCGCCGCGCTTCGCCTCGAGCTGGACGCACACGGCATCGGATTGCCGATCTACTTCGGCAACCGCAACTGGGATCCGTTCCTCGCCGAGACGCTTGAGGAGATGGCCGACGACGGTGTCGAGCGGGCTCTCGCGTTCTTCACCTCGGCCTATTCGTCGTATTCGGGGTGCCGCCAGTACCGGGAGAACCTCTTCGATGCGCAGCAGGCGGTGGGGTCTCGCGCGCCCGAGGTTCTGCGAACGCGCGTCTTCTTCAACCACCCCGGGTGGATCGCGGCGAATGCGGATTACGTCCAGGAGGCGCTCGCCCAGGTGCCTGCCGGGCACGACGCGCATCTCGCCTTCACGGCCCACTCGATCCCGGTCGCGATGGCGCAGGCGTGCCGGTACGAGGGCCAGCTGCGCGAGTCGGCACGGCTCGTCGCCGAAGTGGTGGGCGCCGCCGACACGGCGCTCGTCTACCAGAGCCGCAGCGGGCCTCCGCAGGTGCCGTGGCTCGAACCGGACATCCTCGACCATCTCCGCAAGATCGCGGGGCGCGGCGTTACGGATGTCGTGATCTCGCCGATCGGGTTCGTCTCCGATCACCTGGAGGTGCTGTACGACCTCGACGTGGAGGGGCGTGACGTTGCCGCCGAGCTGGGCCTGAACCTGGTGCGTGCGTCGAGTGCGTCGACCCACCCGGCGTTCGTGGGGATGATTCGCGAGCTGATCGAGGAGCGGCTCGGTCTCGCGGGCGGGCGCACGGCCGTCGGGCATTACGCGGCGAGCCACGACGTGTGCCCGGTCGACTGCTGCCTGCCGGGCACGGGGCAGCCGAGTCCGTGGGCGCGCTCGGCGGACGAAACCGCGGAGGCGTAGCGCGCGACGGCAGGCGACGCCGGGCTTCAGCCTGGTGTGCGTCGCCCTACGAGACGACGACGCTGCGGAGCAAGGTGCTCTTCGAGCCGTCCCCGGCGCGCAGGGTGACGGCGACCCGGTAGCGGCCGGGGCGCAAGCCGTTGGGGATGCGTAGCGTGTGGAGGCTCTTCCCGGCCCCGGCGTGGAAGTGGCGCACGACGAGGGTGTTGCCACGGGCTCCGAGCAGCCGTACCTGGAGCGTCGCCGGCGTCGAGAGCCTGAAGCGGAGCGCCAGCGCCCGCTGAACCTTGCCGACTCGGATGTGTCGCACCGCGAGCTGCGCGGCGGCGGCCGCGGGAAGCTTTGTCCTCACCGGTAGCGACGGCGGCGGCGCCACGTCCGAGACCACGGGGGCGGTGACAGCCGGAGGATCGGCCGGCGCCGGCGGGCTCGGCGGCGGCGTGGGTTGGACGATGATGTCGGAGTCCTCGGTCGGAGCCGTCGGTGCGGGAGGCGGCGGCACGGGCGGGGCCGGCGGGGGAGGAGGCGGCGGCACGGGGGCGGGCGGCGGCGCCGAGGCGGCTGCGAGGACGTCCGCGACCCACGAGGTGCGCCTGTCGACGCTCTGGCGGGCGATCACGGACGGCGTCCCGAAGAGCGCCACCCAGGCGTCGTAGGGGAGCGTGGGGCCCTCGACGACGGCGCACCTGCAGTACGGGTGGGCGCGGAACAGATCAGCGGCAGCGGCGCTCGCGAAGAGGGTGTTGAGGGCATGCTTGCGGCAGGCGTTGCACGCGTGGCAGCAGTCGGGATCGAGCTGGTAGACGGAGAGCTCGGACGGTGCTCCTGCCGCCGAGGCGACGACGCCGCCTGCGACGATCGCCCCGCCGGTGACGAGGGCGGCTCGGCCGAGCAGGTGCTTGCGGGAAAGGAGTGTGGTCATGGGTTGTCGGCCGCTCTTGCAGGCCGGTCCCTGCGGCCGAGGGAGCCGCGCGGCGGGGGAGCCCCCGCTGGGCCCGATTCCGGACGCACCGCCCTGCGGCGGCACGGGAACCCGGAACCGGAACGGAGGACCTCACCGCGCGGCTTCCTCGGCCGCAGGAACGGCCTGCGTGTTTGAGGTACCCCTATCGGCACGAGGGGTACTCACCTTGAGGGATGACTGCGTGGGGCGTCCCGGAGCCCCACGCCGGGCTTCAGCCCGGCGTGAAGCGTCTGCCCGGATGGCCCGACGCCAGGCCTCAGCCTGGCGTCGCGGGCTCAGTCGATCACGTAGCCGACCGTGACGCGGGTCACGCGGCCGTGCGCGATCGAGAAATCCGAGATAAAAGCCTCGAGCCGTCGATACGCATCAGGCACGCACGATGCTTTGTGCGCGGTTGCCCGGGCTACCGCGCGGGGCCGGCGCAGAATGCGCGCAGCTACGCCGACTGGTTGAGCTCGAGGAGGAGGTTGCGGAGTTGGGCGAAGCGCTTCGGGCCGAGCTGCTGCGTCCAGGCGGTCTCGACCTCGCCGACCGCCTCGCGGATCACCGGTATCAGCGAGAAGCCGCGCTCGGTGAGAATGATCCGCGTGGAGCGCCCGTCGTCCGGATCCTGTTGACGTTCGAGGTAGCCGAGGCGCTCGAGGTGGCCGAGCTGGTAGTTGAGGGCCTGCTTGCTGACCCGCAGCCGAGCCGCAAGCTCGGACGGCCTCATGCCGTGCGGTCCGGGGTATTGGAGAACATTCAGATGCGCCGCCTCGAGGTCGGCAAAGCCGTGCTCGTGCAGCCGCTCCAGCATGTGACGCCGCACCACTTCGAGAGGCGTGCGCAGCAGCGCGCCGATCAGCGGCGGCCCGACCGCCGGCTCCGCAGCCGAGCGCATGAGTAAAGTTACTTGACAAATTCGCTTGCGTTCGATAACGTCAAGTTACTTTACCATGTTGGGCTGAAGAGATTGAAGAGAGGAGACCACGATGTCGGTAAGCACGCACGACGAGATCAAGATCGGGCAGATCGCGATCCGGTTCCTGGTCGAGGGCAAGGAGGCAGCCGGGTCCGTCGCAGTCTTCGAATTCGACGTTCCCGCCGGCTCGAAAGTACCCGTCGCGCACAGCCACGACGGCTACGAGGAGACGGTCTACGGGCTCGAGGGAGTCCTGACCTGGACGATCGAGGGTACGCCGATCGACGTCGGCCCCGGTGAGGCGCTCTGCATCCCCCGCGGCACAGTCCACCACTTCGACAACACGTCCGACGTCGACGCCACAGTGCTCGCGATCGTGACCCCCGGCATCCTCGGCCCCGACTACTTCCGCGACCTGGCGGCGATCGTTGGCGCCGCAGCCGGCGGCCCACCCGACCTCGCCGCGATGGCTGCCGTCATGCGCCGCCACGGCCTCACCCCGGCGCCGTGACCGAACAGCGGGGAGTAACGGATGAGGCCCGCTCCGCGGCAGCGGCGCTCCGGTTCCGGGAACGCGCTGATCGGGAAAGGCGAAGGCGATGGCTGCCGGTGTCGACACGGGTGCTGTGATCGTCCCGATCACCGGCGGGGAGTCGGTCCTTCGGCGCGAGCAGCGCGAGATCAGCATCCTCGTCGCGTGCGAGGAAGTCACGATCACCCACGCGCGATGCGCCGCGGGCGAACAGGTGGCGGGCCCGCACGTTCACCACGAGCACACGGATGCCTTCTACGTGCTCGAGGGCGAACTGACCTTCGAGATCGGGCGCGAGGCCGAGGTGATCACGGTCTCCTCCGGCGGTTTCGTCGCCGTGCCGCCGCGGGTAGCCCACTCTTTCCGCAACGACAGCGACGGCTCCGCATGCTGGCTCACGATCCACGCGCACGACGGCGGTTTTGCGGAGTTCATGCGCGGCGGGCGCGACCGCGTCGAGGTCGAGTGGGACATCTCCGCCGTGCCGGCCGACGGCGGCCTGCCGGCAAGCGAGGCGGTCGTCAGCCACGAAGACGGCGGCGAGCGCCTCGCCTCCGAGAATTGGCAGTGCCGGCTGAGGTGCGTGCTGCCCGACATCTGCGTCGTCGAATGGGATCTCCGTGGATCGGATCCCGATCTCCCGTTTCGCGATCGAGGCTGTCCGGTCGCCTCGTTCTTCGTGATCGAGGGAGAGTTGGAGGCGATGCTCGCCGGGACGAGGCAGACCGTCGGCGCAGGCACGCTGATCTCGGTCCCTCGCGGCGTGCAGCACGCTCTCGACTGTTGCGGGTCGGAGCCCGCTCGGATCTTGAGCCTTCACACACCGGACGGCGGCTTCGCCGACTCCCTCCGCCGCGCCTCGGTTGAGCCGTCCGCGTCACGGCCTGCAGCTGCGCCCGATCCTTCGATCGTTGTGGATGCGGCGCGCTTCGCCGCCCGGCCGCAGGCCGCTCCTTTCGTCAGCTCGTAGGGGTTCTCCGAACCGGCGAGAGGGGTTTCGCGGATGCGGCGGATGGGCGCCGGGTGGACGATGAGGTGAAAAGGAGGTTCTGATGACCTGGCAGAAGATTGTCGTCGGCTATACGCGTGACCATGCTTCCGCGCGGGCGCTGGCGGAGGCGGCGGAGATCGCGAAGGCCGGGGGTTGCAGCCTGATCGTCACGAGCATCGCGCCGCTGCTGATGGTCGCGTCGGCGGGGCGGGGAGTCGGTCCGTACGATCCCGTCGACCCGCCGGAGGGGCACAAGGCCGACCTGGAGCATGCGCGGGAGTTGCTGGAGCCGACGCAGGTGGAGGCCGAGTTCGAGCTGGGGGTCGGCCACCCTGCGGACGCGATCGTGGCGCTCGCGGTCGAGCGTGGGGCCGACTTGATCGTGGTGGGGACGCACGAGCGGTCGTTCCTCGATCGGCTTCTGCATGGCAGCGTCAGCGACGCGGTGAGTCGACATGCTCATTGCGACGTCTTGATCGTCCATTGAGTCGAGTGGCGGTGAGGGCGGGTGGCGGTTGTGCCGGCGTGCCGGTTAGGGCTCGTCGATCAGGTCGCGGACGCTGAAGGCGAGCCGCCAGTCCTCGTCTCCCTCGTCGTCGATCGAGAGCCGCCATTCGTAGCGGCCGCCGGGCTCGAGCGGCAGTGGGCCGGAGTTGACGGCGAGCGGCAGCTCGAGCGGGGTGCCGGGCTTGATGCCGGCGGGGCGGCCGACTTCGAACTCGATGTCGTCGAGGAACACGATCGGCGCTTCTTCGCCGGTTTCTTCGGCGGGCATCGTGACGGGTTGGCCGTCGGCGTCGACGAGTTCGAGTCGGAGGGTGTGGCGGCGGTTGGCTTGGTCCCAGGGGACGTGGACGAGGATCGCGATCCCGAAGGGTGTTGGTTCGGGGCCGGTCAGTGACCAGCCGCCGCCGACGACGGTGAGTTTGCCGTCGGTGACCTGGGCGAAGTCGGCGAGGAGCATTGTCACCTTCACGGCGTCCACTCTTGCATACGGCGACCGTTGCCAGGGCTGGGGGTGTAGTGCGATCGTGGCCCGGGACGGGGTATCCCAAAACCAAAGTCGCCAAAACCATCCCAAGGACAGGGTGTAGGTTGGGTGGGTGAAGTTGAACGTCTACGTGAATCCGAAGACCGGTGTCGAGGTGCGGGAGGGTGATTCGCCGCTCTTCCCGCGGGGGCTCGTCCATCTCACCTCGGGTGGGCCGGGGCACCGTTGGCGTGATCGGGACGGTTCGGTCTGGGTCGGTGGCGAGTTCTGGTATCGGAAGGACGTCAGGCGCGGCTCGACCCCGGTTCCGCTCGAGCCCTGAGCGTCACAGCTCGAGTTTCTCCGCCTCGGCCCGTCGTGGCGGGCCGGCCTCCGGCCCGGCCCTGCGATCAGCGGCTCGGCGTCCCCGGCCTCGGAGCATCGGTCGGCCGAAGTGCCGGCCGATTGCCGGTCGAGGCATGAGCCGCTGGCGCGGAAGCGAGCGCGCTCATCCACCTGAGCTGCCCGAATTCCGGCCGCGGGTCGTCGAGCCAGGCGGCCGAGTACAGGAACTGCTGGTCGATCTCGCGCACCCCGCGACCGTGCATCAAGACCGTGCGACCTGACACCGAGGTTGGCATCGTCGTCTTCGTCCTTCCTCTCCCCTACCCCTGCGGCGGCTGGCGCCAACGCGCAACCGGCCGATGGGCTGAGCATATGCGGAAACGGGGCCGTCGGGCAATCGCTCGCCTCGGGTGAGCTGGCGTGGGAGGCGACTTCCCTCGCGTGAGGGATATACGAGCGGGCCGTTTGGGCGCACAACGTGATGTACGTATTTGCAGGCGGCCGGGAACGGGAGACGCGATGACTGCAGCACAGATCGAGGCAGACGGGACGACGGAGGTCGACGAAGTGGTGCAGTGGCGCTTCGAGGTCCTGCTCCGCTCCGGCTACGAGCTCGAGGACGCGCACCTGCTCTCGCGCACTCGCGAGGTCGACCTGCACCTGGCGACCCGTCTGATCGGCCGGGGCTGCCCCAGCGGCACCGCCGCCCGGATCGTCCTCTAAGCATCGTCTGTTCCGAACCTGGGTTGGCTCCGGCCGACGGTCGCGATCCGGTTCGCTAGGGTCCGGGGCGATGGCGACGCACGAATCGTCGAACTCGAGGAGGCCCCGGAGATGTTGAAACGCCTGTTCTTTGCCGTGCTCGGATTCTGGCTCTTGAAGAAGTACGTGCTCCCGTACTTCGACGGCAGCCGCGACCAGGAGACGGGCGAGGGGCTGTAACGCGAAGCGCGTCTCGCTCGCGGCGACGCCAATTCGGGCCGGTGTTGTTAGCGTGTGCCGGGACTGAGGAGAGGGGAGGCTCGCTCATGCACCACCTGAACTGCGGCAACACCGGCGTGGGCAGACCGCGCGTCCGCCCGGCGACGAGCTCGGGCCGGATCGGGCTGGCCGTTTTTGTGACCACCGCTGCGGCTTTGGTCACGCCCGCGGCGCTCGCGGACTCGACCCCGGTCGGGCCGTTGCCCCCGGGAACGACCACTACCTGGACCGCCCCGCGCGGGATGCTCGTCGCGATCGCGGCCCCGCGTCGTAATCCGTCGAGCGGGCTCGTCTGGCGGGTCGCGCGCCCGATCAACGGGGCCGTCCTGCGCCAGGTCGGCGAGGCCGACGTCGGCCCGAGCACGGTGCTCGTCTTCCGCGCCGTCGGCCGCGGCAAGACAACCGTCGCGCTCGCGCTGACGAAGGGCGACACGTCCGCGAACGCGGTCGCCTCGCTGATCTGGGTCGTGAAGGTGACCTGAGCCGCCGGCGGCTCGCGCCAGCTTCGCGCCGGCTGAAGCTCAGCCTTGCCTGAGTGCCTCCTCGAGCGGGCTCGAAACGGCTGCGGCCCGCCGGAGGGCGGGCCGCAATTCGTCACGCGTTTCGGAAGCGGGTTACTTGAGGCCCTTCTGCTTCGCGATCGCGGCGGCGACGAGGTCGCCGGTCATGAACATCTGGTTGTAGGCGGCCGTGATAGTCGGCCGCGGCCTTGCCGTAGTTCCCGGCTGCGTAGCACACCTATGCATCGATCCTGATCGCTCAGGGCGTCAACGTGGCGTTCGTCTCGCGGCAACTGGGCCATGCGACTGTCTCGACGACGCTGAACGTCTACGTTCACCTGTTCGACCGCGCCGAGCATGCCGCGACCGTGATCGACCGGTTGGAAAGTCGTTTCGCCAAGGTGCTTGCGTCCGAGAACGCTCGGCCGGTCGCGCCCGAGGAGCCGAGAGCGGCGGTGCTGGCGTGGAGGGCTCGATAGGCGACCGTCGGCTCAAACGAAGCGACGGCATCTACGATGTGGGAGTGCAACGCCTCAGCGACCGCCGCGTAGCGACGTTCTTCACGCTCGTGCTCATGTCGGGGTTCTGCATCAGCGTGCTCGCCTACCGATCGACGCAAGGACTACGCGTACTCGTACGACTTTCTCGCGTGGAACCTCGCGCTGGCGTGGATCCCCTTCCTCCTGGCAGTTGCGCTCTACGACAGCGACCGACGTGAGCGGACTCCCGCCCTGCTCCTCACGCTGGGTGCCGCGTGGCTCGTGTTCCTCCCGAACGCGCCGTACATCGTCACCGACTTCATTCACATCGGTGAGTTCCAGGGAGCACCGCTCTGGTACGACGCCGGGATGACGGCCGCGTTCGCAGGCACGGGCCTCGTGCTCGGCCTCGCATCCGTCCTGCTCGTTCAGAGCGTCGTCGCCCGCCGCTTCGGAGCGCTGGTCGGATGGGCGATGCTCGCGCCGATCTTCCTGCTCTGCAGCGCGGGCATCTACATCGGACGCATGCACCGGTTGAACAGCTGGGACGTGATCGCACGCCCGCAGCGGCTGGTCGACCTCGTCGCCGCGAGACTCGCCGACCCGCTCGGGCGGCCCGAGACGCTCTTCGCGCTCGCCGGGCTGACGGGGTTCCTCGCGATTGCCTATCTCGTGCTCTACACGATCTCGGATCTCGGGCCCGGGCACGGGGAGCCCGAGTAGGGAGATTTCGGTCGAGGTCCTCGCGGTTCACTGCGGAATACGCGGAATGCGATGTCCGCGGGCGGCGCGCGACGAAGTTCTCCCTTGGATCTGGCAGGCGACGCAGGTCGAGTTTCAAGTCCCCACCCGGCCCGCCGTTCCGAGCGCGATCGGCTGGGCGTCGCCCTAGGCGTGCTGGGTAGGCGATATTCGCCTCGGCCCGCGACGTGCGAAGAGGAGGGATCGGTGCGGCTGTGGCAGCGCCTCAAAGCGCACCTCGAAGTCGGCCAAAAGCTCGCGCAGTGCCGTCTCGTCAGCGTCGACCAGGTCGTAGTGGATCTCGGCGATGATCTCGTCGACCTGCTCGAGCGCTGGGTCCCGGAACAAGTCGACTTCTGCGCCTTCGATATCAACCTTGAGCAGGCCGATCTGCTCGACGCCTGTTTCATTCATCAAGGTCCGAAGCGTATTGCCCATGACCCGTACCTCTTGGTCGTTCTCCGAGCGCCGGGCGAGTGCTGATCCGAGACTTGATCGCGAGGAGAAGAAGGAGACGAGTCCGTCCGAAGCTGTGACTGCGCGGTTGAGAGTGGTGACACCGGGAAGGCCACCAACGTTTCTAACCAATCGCTCATATGTCCGTGGGTCAGCTTCCACCGCCACGATCCGGGCGGTCGGAACCTGCCGTTTGAAGTAGAGGGTCGCGAACCCGACGTTGGCTCCAAGGTCGAATACGACATCCGGCTTTCCCTGGCATTCGTACTCGCCATGGACGAGAACGTCGTGCAGCACCGCCAGCTCGCCCGGTTCGCTGATAACGACTTCTTGGCAATCGGGAGCAAGACGCGCCTTCACGGGCGGGGGCATTCGGAGCCCCAACCCGTTTGCGAAACCGATCCGGAGGTGAAAGAGACCGAGCCGCCACCGGTCGACCCGCCGATGTCCAAGCGTGGCGGAGATGCGTGCCTCCTTGAGCCAGTTGAACCTGAGTCGCGACATCCCCTTCGACATCGCTCTGAGCCTACTGGTCGACGGGCACATGGCATGTGGTCTCGCCGCGACGATCCCATGCTCAGACTCGGGCCCCTAGGGCGCTGAGGCAGCGCTGAAGAGACCGCACGTCCACCCGCTGACTTCACCGTCCCCGGCTACGGGTGACGCATCGTCAAGACGAACGTGCTGAGCGTGAGATACGAGACGAACCGATTCCCGAACAGTCTCTGGCCCGGTCGCACGAAGAGCGTTCAGCGTCGTCCAGCGGACTCGCGGCTCCCGAAAGCCAACCTGCGCGAGGAGCTCGATCCAGAGCTCCGGGGTCTGGTGCTTTTCCCACTCGAGCGTTGGCATCAGGGGGTTCTTCAACCCCATGCGACCGAAAAGGTTGTGCGGCATTGCGTCCTTCACGACCAGATCCGCGCCCGGAGCACAGAGGGCCGCGAGCTTCGTGAAGATCTCCACGTACAACGTCCGTGCGTCGGCGTCGTCGCGCAAACGTACGCAGGCGGCTTCGTCGATGTGATTGATCGATGCCCTCGAGATCAACACGTCGAATTGCTCTCGCCCCGGCTCGAACTCCTGGATCCGTTCTGGCCGCAGGATCACCTGCTCCAGCTCCAAGCGCGCGCGTGCCGCTTCGAAGGTGTCTCGGTTGCCGATCTCAGCACCATCGCCCTCCGGCTCCAGGCTGACCACACGGGTCGCACCGGCGCTGGCGGCGAACAGGCTCGTCACGCCCATGCCGGCGCCGATGTCGAGCACCGAACGGTTCTCGAAGGCGATCCCGTCGAACATCGTGGTCCAGCTCGAAGCGCAGGTTTCCCGGGTTGCGACCGTTGGCGGCCATGACTGCGAAGTAGCGGTCAAGCGTGCCAGCGCTCATCGAGGGATACTACCGATGGTCACGAGCGCCTACCCGTGGCCCCATCATTGTCGCCACCGCCTTTTTCGTCCGATCGAGGAATGCAAGTTGAACGAGAGAGGAGCCTCAGAGTGAACGACGTCCTGATTCTCTGCTACCACGCGATCAGCGACCGCTGGCCGGACGACATCGCCGTTTCGCCTGGCGAGTTTCGGCGGCAGCTGGCAGTGCTGGTCGGCGGGGATATCGGGGGACGACGTTTTCCGACGCGGTATCGGGATCCGGATCGGGTCGCGCCGTGGCCGTCACGTTCGACGACGCGTTTCTGTCGGTAGCAGAGTTCGCCTACCCGATCATGTCGTCACTGGGCCTTCCGGGAACAGTGTTCGTGGTCACGGATTTCGCCGACGATGAGCGCCCGTTGGCGTGGGAAGGCATCACCTCTTGGCGCGACGGCGAGCACGCGGCCGAGCTGCGTGGCCTCTCGTGGCCCCAGCTCGAGAGACCTCGCCGAGGCAGGTTGGGAGATCGGCTCACACACGAGAACGCATCCGCGATTGACATCGCTCGACGACGAGCGCCTCGCCGACGAGCTGACGGCCTCTCGGCTTGCGTGTGAGCAGGCGCTGGGCCGTCCGTGCGATTCGATCGCCTATCCGTACGGTGACGTCGACCGCCGAGTCGTGGCTGCTGCTCGGAGTGCGGGCTACAGAACAGCCGCCACACTGCCCAGTGGACTTCCGCGCGGGCGCACGCTCTCGACTCCTCGCGTTGGTGTCTACCGGGGCGATTCCCTGCGCCGGTTCCGGGTCAAAGTATCGCCCGGCGTTCGACTCCTCCGGACGTCCTGGTCGGTCGCGCGACGCGAACGAACCGATTGAGGGTCAGTGAGGTTTGCGACCCCCTCGCCGCAGCACGGGGTGAGGGTTGCGCTTGGTCGTGCAGGGTGGTTCGAGTAGGCGCATGCGGTTCCAGGGGAAGCTCTTGCTGAATGGGGTGTTGCCGGTGATGCCGAGCTGGGCCCAGGTCGGATTGCTGTTGCGGTCCTGCGTGTTGTCGGCGTAGAAGTCGGCGTCGCCGTCGCCGGTTTGATCGCGGGCGTACGCACCGTATTGCTGAAGTGCGCGTGCGATTGTTTTCTCCCAGGGGGCGAGTGCGATCGTCTCGATGTCGAGGCTGGGGTCGAGTTGAAGCCACATGCCGGCAACGAGTGCGGAGGGATCGTTGCTGTTGCCCCAACTGGCCGTGGCAGGGCAGCGATAGCGATCGCCTCTGGGGGTGCCGAGGCTGTCGGCCGCGAACACGAGCGGATGATTGATCTGGCCGGCGGCGATCTCCTCGGGGGTCACGAGTCCGGCAGCGGCGGGGATCCCGGCGGTATTGCTGCCGCAGATGTTGGCGGGAGTGGCGCGCTCCGAGAGGTGTAAGGCGCTGCCGCAGGTGGCGGTCCAGGTGTTGCTGGAAGCGTCGTAGCGTGCTTGCCAGAGGTCCCATTCGATGCCTTGACGGTAGGAGATGAGGGCGAGGTGTCCGTCTCCACTCGCGTCCGGCTTGGTGCCGGAGGGGATCGGAACGGGGCCGTAGCGATTGACGTTGCTCGCGCCGTGTCCGTTCGCAACGATCTTGATCGTGTAACGCGGCTCGTGGCCCGTGACCGTGACGACCGGGACGCTCCAGGGTCCGATCACGAGCTTCGGTGTGACGAGATGCGAGAGCCAGAACGAGACGTATCGCCGGCTGTTGGGATCAACCGCGACAGCGGCTCCGATCGGGGCGGCCGGATGCCACAGCGATCCCAGCGGGTACGGATTGGCGGGCCAGCGATTGCTGACGCTGACGCTTTTGACCGGCACGCTGCTGATCCCGATCTGCGATGTGCGCAAGGGTGCGGCGCCGGCTGTCAGAGCCGTCACGACAGAGATCACGAGCGCCCCCAGAAAGAAGATCAACCCGAACGCTTCCAGGCGCGTTCTCGGAGTGAGACGAGCCATGACGGTTCAGCATACGCTCGGCGGCGACCTCCAGTCGATCGTCTCCTGATCGGAGGCTTCTCGCTGCTCGAGCACGGGTTCAGAAGACGTACGTCGATCCCCGGTAGAGTTGCCGGTTTGCACGGATCCACTCGATCGTCCGTGACAATCCTTCGGGCAGGTCGGTCTGTGCACGCCAGCCGAGCAGCTCGAGCGCGAGCGACGGATCGGAGACCAGCCTCGTCACCTCGCTGTTAGGCGGTCGGATCCGCTCCGGATCCTCGATCGGGAGGAGCTCTTTTCCGGCGACCAGAGGTCGCCTCGAGGTGCATGGCCTCGATCGTCAGGTAGTACGCGTGGCAGTCTTCGGTTTGCGCCATCGAACCCAGCTATGCCTGGGTGATTCGAGAAAATCAGCTTGGGGAGTCGATGTTTCTTCCAGAGCCATTCTTTACCCACTATCTTCGTTTTGTTTCGCCGTCGTCCATCGTCCATACGTATGCGAGATCAGAAACGGAATGACTGGCTACCACGAGCGGCGGAGTCAGGGGTCCGAGCTTCGAGACGATCGTGGCGAGAGCGGGCGGCGCCTGGATCACCGGAGCATGCGGTTCAACGGTCAGGGCTTCGCCAGGCGACTGCGTCTGCGTAAGGCGCCGAGGTCGCACCATCGCCCGCCACAGATCGGGCGACTGCGTGAAGGTTCTCGTAACCGGCGGCGCCAGGTATGTCGGCTCCATCTCGTCGACCGAGCTCCTCGGCGAGAAGGTGACGCGGTACGGCGTGCTCGATTCGCTGCTCCACGGAGCGTCCCTCGTTCCTCTCGGTGTGTGGTCGCATCCCTCCCTCGAGTTCGTTCACCGGAGACGTTCGCGATCCGTCGGCAAGAACAGGTTGCCCTCGAAGGCATGACGGGCGTCCGTCCACCTCGCAGCGATCAGCTGAGCGATCCCGCCTGTGCACGCGATCCGGCGACTGCTCGGAACGTCAACCTGGATGCGACGAGGTCGCACTCGTACGCGCGGCGCGAGACCAGGGTGTGCAGCGGTTCGTCTTCGCCTCCACCTGCAGCGACTACGGGAAGATCGATGGTGAAGAGATCAGGCAGAGTGAAGATGGGAGCTGAACCCCGTCTCGCTCTACGCGGAGACCAAAGTCTCTGGCGAGCTCGACATGCTTGCGCAGAGCGAGAAAACGACCTAGTAACGACATGCCTCCGTTTCGCCACGGTCTATGGCACATCGCCGCGGATGCGCTTCGACCTAGACCGTCAACGAGTCCGCACGAGACGTCGCTCTCGAAGAGAGCTCGTCGTCCTACGCGCGAGCAATTTCGGCGACCGTATGTTCATGTTCGCGACGCTGCCCGAGGAATCGTGACGACGCTCGAGGCTCGCAAGGAGCTCGTCCAGGGCGAGGTGTTCAACGTGGGAAACACCGAAGTGAACTGTCGGGAAGCTCGATCTACGTCGAACTCCTCCAGGAACGCTTCGACGACGCCGGCGTGATGACTTTGTACGCAAGGATGATGATCCCGCGCGACTATCGCGTCAGCTTCGAGAAGATCAGAGGCTGAGCTTCGGATTCCACCACCTTGTCTGCGGAGGGTATCGTCGAAGTGTTCGCCCTCGTGCAGAGCGGGCTCCTCAACGACCCTGATCCGGCCGTATACCGCGACTGAGTCAGATTGCAAGTCGACCTAGCGGGATGTCTTCGGTGATCGACCTTGTCCGCGGCGGTCGCCAGTTTGGCAAAATACGGATCGGTGATTCCGTTCGCACGCACGATTTGGGTAGCAAACAGCCCAACAGGGGAGGAGACTACCTCCGCTCGCATGCGGTCGATGTCTGTGCCCGCTACTTGCGCGACATCGCTGCAGTGCATCGCAGTTCGGCCACATCGAGACGCCCGACTGTCGACCATCTCTTGCGACTGAGACCTCGGTTCCCGTACCGAGCTGAACCGTTCGCCCGACTGCGTCGGTCGCCGCCGGTGCAGCGACACGCGCCGGCAACGGTGTCGTCAACGAACGTGAGTACGGGATCGCGATCTGCGCTCCGAGATGGATCACGACGTCGGACCCGACCATCGCCTGTGCGACCGATTCGTAGTCGCGGAGATCGCCGCGGACGACGTCGACCTCGCCGGCGATCGATGCGTCCAGCCAGTCAAGGGTGCCGTGGGAGCTGCGGGAGTTGTAACGGACGAAACCCCGCACGCTTGCGCCCTCGAGCACGAGTCGGGCGCAGAGATGGCCGCCGATGAATCCACCGGCGCCGGTGACGAGGAATCGTCGGCCGCCGAGGCGGTTCTCTGGCCCGTCAGAACCGGCTACGGATTCCGTCGCTGCCGGCGTGCCGCGACGAGCGGATTCCGGCTTGGGCAACCGGCTTGTTCCCATGCTGTCTATTCTCGTCTCATGTGGCAGGTTCCGCTCGCCGATGTCGTTGTCTCAGAACAGGACATCGACGAGGTAGTTGAAACGTACCGTTCCGGTTGGTTGAGCATGGGGCCACGCACCGAGGAGCTGGAGCGCGCGTTTTCCGAATATGTTGGCGTCGGGCACGCCTTTGCCGTTGCGAACGGGACGGCGGCGCTGCATCTCTCGTACCTTGCCTGCGGGCTCGGAGCAGGCGACCGCGTCCTCGTCCCGTCGCTGACGTTCGTCGCCACGATCAACGCGATCATGTACACGGGCGCCGAGCCGGTGTTTGTCGACATCTCGGGCGTGACCCAGCCCTGGCTCGATGCCGGCGCCGTGGAGGCGGCAATCGACGACCGGACTCGAGCGATCGTCTCGGTTTCATACGGCGGGCATCCCGGTGCGATCGAGGAACTCGCTCGCATCGCCGATGCGCACAGCCTGTCCCTGATCGAAGACGCCGCGCACGCTGCAGGATCTCGGGTGGGACGCCGTCACCTCGGGACTTTCGGAGCGGCGGGAGCGTTCAGCTTCTTCTCGAACAAGAATCTCGCAGTCGGAGAGGGCGGCATGGTGATCACCGACGATGACGACATCGGCCGACGCACTCGCCTCCTCCGGTCGCACGGCATGACGTCCCTCACCTGGGACAGGCATCGTGGACACGCATCGACCTACGACGTCGTCGAGCTCGGCTTCAACTACCGCATCGACGAGCCCCGTGCCGCGCTGGCGATCTCGCGCCTGAGACGCCTCGACGAGGACAACGAGCGGCGTGCAGCGATCACGGCCAATTACCGACAGGAGCTGTCCGACGTGAACGGAGTCGACATGCTCGAGCCGGCGCCGGCAGGTGCCGTCGACGCATCACATCTGTTTGCGATCGTGCTCGACCGCTCCATCGACCGCGCCCGGTTCCGGAATGTTCTCGCGGAGCGGGGAGTTCAGACCAGCGTCCACTACCCGCCCGCGCACCGGTTCGCCATCTACGAGCATCTGGCAGCAGATCTTCCGATCACCGAGGACTATGCCGCGAGAACGGTGACCTTGCCGTTGTTCCCACACATGACGGCCGATCAGCTCGCGCACGTCGTCGACAGCGTTCACCGGGGCCTGGCCTGAGTCCCGGTCGTCGGCTGTCCTGACCGTTCTATCCTTGATCGGTGCCGGGGAACTCCGACGACCGTCAGCCGATCGCTCCCCTCCGTCGCCGAGCACGCGTGTGAGCACGTTCGCGTCACTGCTCGTCGCGCTCGGCTCGTTCGTGATCTTCGGGACACTTGCCGTCCTCGTCGCAAAGGGACGCTCGTTGGCGATCGATACGGCGACACTTCCGAGTGTCCATCGCGCAGAGCAATGGCCGGGACTCAGGAAGGGTCGTCGGGCTGGTCGGATTGTCCGGGGGTGCCGCGGGAACGATGGCGATCACCGCGGTGACGCTGCTCGTCCTGCTGTGGCTGCGGCGACCCGCCTCCGCGGCGTTCCTCGTCGCCGCGGTCTCGGTCTCGGTGCTCAGCCCGCCACTGAAAGACGCCTTCGATCGCCCTCCACCTCCCGGCACGCTTTGGGCGCCCGGCGATACCGGCTTCTTTCCGTCCGGTCATGCGACCGGCTCGATGGCCGTTGCGGCGGCAATCACCGCGCTCGTGTGGCAGACGCGGTATCGGGCGCTGGCGCTCGGAGCCGCCGTGATTCTCGTCCCAACCGTCGGGCTCTCGGCTCTCTGGCAGGGCAATCACTGGCCCTCCGACGTCGTCGGCGGTTGGGCGCTCTCACTCGGGTGGGTGTGCGCCACCTGCGTGGCCGCGGCCTTGTGGAGAAGAAGCCGCCACGGCGCTGCCCCGCCGCGCCTCTTCGATCGACTGGCGCGACCCTCGAAGCAGCGGAAGGGTGCCGGTCACCGATCCGAATGAAGACTTTGCTCGTCGGCGGGCTTCCGACGCGAGGCCGATCAGCATCCCCGTGCCGTAGCCGCTGTGGATCGCGGCGAAACAGGCGCCCACCCGGGCGAGTGATTGCACATCCTTCGGCCCCGATGAGGAAACGGCAGCTGTTACCGCAGCGGCGGAATATGCCGCTGCGAGAAGAGAGGCCGCTCGCCGAGCCGTGCGGGAGCGACCGGATGCGGCCACGCACAACGACCCCGCCGCCACGAATGCTGCCGGCGCAAGATGCCACGGGCGGATGAACCGCGGGTGAGCCGCACCGACCCTGACCTTTGCCTTCCCGTAGTTTCGGTACTGCCGGAACACGCCGCCGAGCGTCGACCGGGTCACGTAGTGGAAACGGATCGACGTGTCCAGAAGGATCCGGTAGTTCGCCGCGCGGAGCCGCCAGTTCAGCTCGTCGTCCTCGCCGTAGGCCATGGCCGGGTCGAAACCACCGACCACGTCGAGCGCCGAGCGCTTGTAGACTCCGCATTGAACCGTGTCGACGAACTCACGGACGCTCGTGCCGGCGTACACACTGCCTCCCGTGCCGAAACGAGAAACCCGAGCCCTGGCAACCGCCCGTCCCCACGCCGTCTCTCCCTGCTGCTCGGGCCTGCCCCCGATCACCGCAACGTCGGCATCGCACTCGGAGAGGGCGTTGACGGCGCGCCGTACGAAGTCGTGCTCGGGGTAGCCGTGACAGTCGATCTTCGCGACAAGCTCAGCGGACGACATCGCGATCCCGAGATTGAGTGCGGCGGGCAGCGAGAGTCGGCCGCGATCCGAAACGACCCGAAGCCGCGGATCGGCAGCGGCGCGTGCTCGGGCCACCTCGACGGTTCCGTCGCTCGAGCCTCCGTCGACGAAGACGACGGAGAGCAGATCATGCGGATAGTCCTGAGCGAGCACCGCGGACAGGCATCGATCGAGGTGTCTCTCCTCGTTCCAGGCGGAGATGAGGACGTCCACCCGGACGTCGCCGCCGGGCTCGACGGGGTTGTCGCCAATGGCGTCGTCCACGGGCTGAACGTATCGCAATCCAGCGGATGCTCTTAGAATTCGGGAAACCGAGATGTCGCCAAACGCCAAGAGACAATCTCGCGCGCCAAAAGGCGACACCATGCCACCAAAACCACCTGAAGAACCCACCGAGCCGGTTACGGCGCCGCGAACCGACTGGTTTGCTCCCACCCAGCAGGGTGAGGGATTCGCTCATTACCTGGAGGTGCTACGAGGGCGCGCTTGGTGGATTCTGGCGGCCGTCGCGATCTGTGTTGCTGTTGCCGTTCTCTTTCTCGAGGTGGCAGCCAAGTCGTACGAGGCCTCTTCCGATGTGCTCGTGACGCCGGTGCCGCGTGGAAGCACGAGCTACATCGGACTTGGCTTGCCGCTCGAGTCGAGCGACCCCACGCGCGACGTCGAGACTGCGGCACGGCTGATCGCCTCAACGACGGTGGCCGCCAGGGTCAAGGCGCAGCTCGGGCTCCCCGTCTCCGCCCAAGCGCTACTGGCTGATGTCGAGGCGCAGCCCGTCGCTCAGTCGAGCATCGTCACGATCACGGCAAGAGCGGATACACCACGCCAGTCAGCTCGGATCGCGACCGCATTCGCGCAAGCCGCAATCGCTGAGCGGACAAGGCGGCTGGACGCGGTGCTCGACACGCTCCTGCCGAGGTTCCGCAGCCAGCTCGCAAAGCTGCCGCCCGCTCAACGGGCCACCGACCCGTTGGCGGCCCGGTTGCGGGATCTCGAGGCGCTTCGATTGACAGGCGACCCGACCTTGCAACTGGAAACCGCGGCCGTGGCTCCGAGCTCGCCGGCCACCCCCCGGACGGCCATCACTCTGATCGCCGCAGTTCTCGGTGGATTGATCGTCGGCATCGGGTGCGCGCTCGGCGGACGACTGTTCGGCTCGCGCCTTCGCAACGAGGATGCGCTACGTCGATACAGGATCCCAATCCTCGCGCGCATTCCAGCTGAGCCCCGCCACTACCGGCTGTCCCGGTCACCCGCTCTTTCGGCGGTGCCGCCGGCCACACGCGACGCGTATCGACTGCTCGCGACGAGTCTGATCACATCCCACAACGGCGTTCAGAAAGGCCGAATTCTCGTCACGGGCCCGACAGAGGCCGACGGTAAGTCCACGGCTTCGCTGGGTCTGGCGGGGGCGTTCGCGGCGCTGAAGGAAGATGTCGTCCTCATCGAGCTCGACACCCGATCGCCGAGTCTTGCGAACACACTCGGCATCGAGCCGGAGTTCGATCTCGTGGATGTCAGCGAGGAGCGCGTCCCGCTGTCGCAAGCACTCGTCCCGGGGAACAAGTTCAAGATGACCGAGCACGTGCGCGCGCTGCTCCTGCGACCGAAAACGACGATGTTCTCGTCGCCCCCCTCGGGTGCCGTGGAGCGAATCGCCGGCCAGGCGCAGAGACTCCGGGGCTGGTTGATCTTCGATGCTCCGGCGCTGAACTACATCGCCGACGCGTTGCCCGTCGCCAAGGATCTGGACACGGTCGTGATCGTCGTCGTTCGCCTGGAGCACACCCGGTTGAAGGAACTCGATCAGCTTGCCGACCTGCTCTCACAACACGGCATCACTCCGGCCGGGTTCGTTCTGCTCGGAACTGACAACACCGGCTACTACGGAGAAACCGCGCCGACCCCACAAGGTGACCCGAGTCGTTCGTGGGCGAGAGTGAGGGCGCCCCGCAGCCCTGTGCAGCCGTCCTCCCCCGCGCAGCCGTCCTCCCCCGCTGACCGCTGAAGTCGCGAGACGTGCAGAAGCCGTTCACGTACCGCAGGCTCGCCCCGGCATGAGAGGCCCTGGGTGTGTGTGCCAGCGGCAGCCCGATGGCAGCTGACGACGGTAGTTCAGCGCCGGCGGCTTCGCAGGAGCCACGGCTCGGCATCTACGTCGACGGCCCCTACGCGCTGGTCGAGTCCGAGACCGGCACCCGGCTCGTCCCGGATCCGGCCGATTCCCCGTTCCTACTCTTCGCCCTCGAGGTCAGCCGCCACTTCGAGTCTGTCGCGCTCTTCGCGCGCGTCGAGCCCCGGAGCGTGGCGACCGAGGCGTCTCCTCCACTGCCGAACGTCGTACGTGTCGTCCGGTTGCCGCCGTACGGCAGTCTCCCCGACGTCCGCGCCGTCGCGCGTGCAGCGTGGCCGACCTCGCGCGCCTTCTGGTCCGGGTTGGCGGAGGTGGACATCGTATGGGTCTTCGGGCCTCATCCGCTCGGCTTGCTGCTCGTTCTCCTGGCAGGCGTGCGTCGCAAGCGCATCGTGCTCGGAGTGCGCCAAGACACGGTCGCCTACGCCGAGGCCCGCTCGTCTAGTGGCCGCCGACGGCTGCTCGTCGTCGGCGCCCACGGTCTCGACCTCCTGTACAGGCTCTTTGCTCGGCGGTGCAGAGCCACCGTTGTCGGAGCACCGAACGTTCGCCGGTATGGCGGCCCTCGAGCGGGCATTCTCGACATGACCGTATCGCTCGTCCGTGCACGCGATGTGGTCTCGGCCCCCATCCATGCCGATCCCGACGGGACGATCGAGCTGTTGGCAGTAGGCCGTATCGATCTCGAAAAGAACCCGCTGCTGCTGGTCGATGCGCTTGGCGAGCTGGAGCGGCGGAGCCCCGGCCGCTATCGCCTGACCTGGATCGGCACGGGTCCGCTCGGGGACGATGTGGTGCGCCGGGCGGCTGACCTCGGGCTCAGCAACCGGGTCGCGCTCCCGGGCTATATCCCGTTCGGAGCGGCCCTCCTCGAGCGTTACCGGCAAGCAGATGTGTTCGTTCACGTGTCGCTGACCGAGGGCGTACCCCAGGTCCTGATCGAGGCCATGGGGGCAGGCATCCCCATCGTGGCCACCGACGTGGGCGGCGTCAGAAGCGCTCTCGGCGACGGCCGTGCCGGCCTCCTCGTCCCGCCACGGGACCTCGGCGCGCTCGTGGAAGCCATCGCCCGCGTCAGCGAGGATCGGACACTGAGAACCACGCTCGTCGATCACGGCCTCGAGCTGGCACACGAGCTGACATTCGAACACCAGGCCGAACGGGTGGCGCGCTTCATGTGCCAATGACGCGGCGAGTCCTCGGACTGCTCGACCGATGGGGGCGCCGCAGTGGCCTCTGACCGCGCCCCGACCGACGACACACCAACGGGTCGGTCGGCGGAGCCGGCAGGGATCGGTCGCAACTTCGTTCTCTCGCTGGTCCAGCAATTCACAAGCGCTCTGTTCACGGCCGGGCTGACGCTCTATCTCGTGCGGGCCCTCCAGCCGGAGGGGTACGGCGCCCTGACGCTCGCGCTGGGAATCGGAGCGTTGGTGCAGCTCCTCGCGGAGTTCGGGATTCCCGAGTCACTGGCGCGCTTCGTCGCGGAGAGCCGTACCGACCGGCCGGCGGTGACCGCCCTGCTCGCTCGAGGCCTCCAACTCCAGCTCCTGTTCGCGGGCCTCTGCACAGGTGCCCTCGCCGCGCTGGCCGGCCCTCTCGCTCGGGCCTACGACAGTCCTGGGCTCGTCTGGCCTCTCCGTTGGATGGCACTTGCGATCTTCGCCAAGAGCGTCTTTTCCCTCTACCTCAACGCATTCATCGCTCTCGCACGTGTGGGCCTGAATGTCCGTGTCGTGTTCCTGGAAAGCGTGACCGAGACGATTGCCAGCGTCGGCCTCGTAGCCGTTGGTGCCGGAGTGGCAGGAGCGACGCTGGGACGAGCGGTTGGCTATCTCGTCGGCGCCCTGGCTGCAATGATCGTCGTCGCGCGTCTATTCGGGCGCAAAGGTATCCGACTTCGCCCTTCCGGTGGAAAGCATCCGAAAGGCATCCTCGCCTATGCCGTGCCGCTGATGGTCACGAACAGCGCTTACACGCTCTACGACCAGGCCGATGTCTTGATCATCGGCGCCCTCCTCGGCACGAGTTCGGTGGGGTTGTTCGGAGCGCCGTTGCGCATGATCTCTCCGCTCAACTATTTCGGTCAGGCAGTGGCAAACAGCGTTGCACCTCGACAGGCGCGGTCGTCGGGCCCGCCGCGCGCTGTGCGCGCTTTTGGCGCGGGTATCCGATGGCTCGTCATCGGTCATGCGCTCCTGATCGCACCGATGATCGTGTGGGCGACACCGATCGTCACCCTCCTCCTGGGAGACGACTACTCCGAGTCCGCCAACGTGCTGCGCTTCCTCGCGCCCTACGTCTTCCTGTTCGGCATCAGCCCACTGATCACGACGACGGTGAACTTCGTGGGCGAGGCGAGACGACGGATTCCGATCGTGTTCGCGGCGCTCGGCGTCAATGTCGTGATCGACATCATCCTCATACCCCGGATCGGAGTGGTGGCGGGCGCGATCGGAACAACGGCGGCCTACTGTCTCTACGTCCCCGCGAACGCGCTTCTGCTCCCGCCCGAGCTCCGGCTCACGCTACGGTCCCTTCCGATCACACTCGTGCGGGTAGGAGTCGCGACGGCGCTGATGAGCATCGTTCTCTACGCGGTGGGCACAGAGTCTCTGTCGCTCGCTGCATGGCTCGGCGGGGGAGCTGCCGGGGTGGTCGTGTTCGCCGCTGCGCTCCTGCTCACGCGCGAGATCTCCCTCGACGAAGTGCGCCGCGCAACAATCGCGGCAGCGCATGCCTTGCGGATGCGGCGCTGACGCCAACCCCCGTCACGGCGGCGCTGTTAGACGCTCGGCGACAAGCCGCAGAGCGGGTCCCGCGGCGAGGACGAGCCAGAGCTCCTTGTTGAACAGCTCCGAGGCGAAGAAGCTCGCCGCGAGCAGCCCGGCGGTCGCGACGAAGAGGCCGCGAGCAAGGACCTCCATGTCGCGATCACCACCCCGTCGGAATGCGCGTGCGGCGGAGAGGGAGCAGAGCAACGCGAACCCGACGACTCCAACGAACAGAAGCACCCCGACGATCCCCGTCTCGGCCAACATCTGGAGGTAGAGGTTGTGCGGAACCTTCGGCGTGTCGATCACGAACGCCGGCGTCGACTTGTCGAGGAGATCCCCTGGTCGGAGCAGATAGTGAATCGAGGTGTTCGGGAAATTCCCGGCGCCGATGCCACGAATCGGATGGGCCTCGACCATGCGCCAGCCGATCTTCCAGAGATCCTCCCGTCCGGCGCCACCACCGGCGGCCGGATGGACGACACGGCTCACCGCCCCAGCGGGCGCGATCAGAACGAACAAGACCAATGCACCGAGGATTCCGGCGACGACGACTGCGAGTGTCGCTCCTCTGCGGCCGTGGCCGGCGGCAAGTGGCGCGACGATCGCGACGACGCATAGTCCGAACAGCGCTCCCCGAGAGAGGGTTGCGAACAATCCGGCGGCGCAGATTCCGGCAGCGACGACGGCCCCTGCGCGGGCTAGACTTGGCAAGCTGCGCATCGCGGCGAGTGCCGCTGCAAGGACCATCGCGACCAGCAGGATGCTCCCGAGCGCGTTGGGGTTGATGTCGCCGCTCAGGCGGCCGCTGTCGGACGGATTGCTCGTGGGGGACAGCAACGCCCAGGTTACCGCCAGCAGCGCGCCGACGACGAAACTGGCGAACAGTGCCGTCACCTGGCGCGGCGTCCGCATGGCAGCCAACGCGATCGGGAACAACGCGAAGTTGAGCGCGAAGCGCGAAGATGTTGCCGCCGCCTCGTGCGCCTTCTCGGCCCACAGCATGCTGAGCAGCGTCCACGCAAGCAGTCCGACGAGCGCGGCGACGAAGCCCGGATGGCGTTCGATCAGTCCGGTCGTGCGATCGAGTCGATCGCGACGGCCGAGTGTCGCGAGCAGCCAGGATGCCGCGAGGAGGAGACCGAACGACTTCACCAGGGTCACGCCACCAGTGGTGGGCGGCAGGACATCGAGGAACGACACGAGCACGAACAGACAAAACCCTGCAGTCAGATTGGTGAGCACGAGCACGGCGAACGCGATCCCGAGCGCGCCGAAGATGGCCAGCTGGGGCCTGGCACCGGCGACGAGCCCGTCGGCCGCGGCCAACAGCATCAAGGCCCCGAACCAGAGCCTCGTCGCGCTCGGTGCCGCGAGCAGTCCAAACCTGGCGGCCATGTCCCGGCTGCCGCCTCCCCCCGGAATGAGCATTGGTTTCAATGTATTCGTTTTTTCCGGCGTTGCTTGGCTGCGCGCGAGGCCGTTGTGCTTCCACGTCGAGACACAACGAGTGGTAATGGAGGTAGGGTCTAGCCGTGGCTTCGCGAGACGTCGCAATCTACGCGCCGTTCGCGAGCGGGGTCTACGAGCGAAATGCGGCTCGAGTCGGGGGCGCGGAGCGACAATTGACGCTCATCGCGCAGAGTCTTTCCGAGCGCGGGCACACGGTCGCGCAGATCGTCCTCCCCGTCGCCGATGCCGCTACGCGGCCGAATCCACGTCTCGCCCTGGTGTATCGATCGGCGAGAGCGCGGAATCGTGCCTGGAGGTTGCTGGAAGTGATCTCCATTTGGAAGGCGTTGCGGGTAGCCGACGGATCAGTGGTGATCGTCCGGACAGCCGCTCCGGTGGTCGGTCTGGCCGCGATCTATTGTCTCGTTCATCGCAGGCGCTTCGTCTTCTCAGCAGCCAACGACTCCGACTTCACCTTCGGTGCCGCGCTGGGGCCGAGATGGCACCGTCGATCGCTCTACAGGATCGGCGTTCGTCTCGCAGACTCGATCGTCGTGCAATCGGGACAACAAGCGGCCCTGGCGCGCCAGACATTTCCTCGACTGCGGTCGCTGATCCACATTCCGAGCTTTGCCGAGTCCCAAGGAATTGAGCACCCTCCGCGTTCGGAGCCCGTTGCCTTTCTCTGGCTCGGCCGAGTGGTCGACTACAAGCAACCGCTCCGCTATCTCGACCTGGCGCGAGCCCTGCCCGACGCCCGCTTTCTCATGGTCCCGGTCGAAGACGACGCGCACGAGCACCGATCGCTTCTGGCGCAAGTCCTTTCGGAAGCTCAGAGAATTCCCAACCTCGAGCTCCTCGAACCAGCCTCTCACGCCACCACAATGGAACGGATCTGCCAAGCGGTGGCCGTGGTCAACACCTCGCGGCTCGAAGGGATGCCCAACGTGTTCCTCGAGGCGTGGTCGGAAGGAATCCCGGTGCTCTCGCTCGACTTCGACCCGGACGCGGCCATCCGCACCCAAGGACTCGGAGTGGCTGCCGACGGCTCATGGGAGAGATTCGTCCAGGGCGCCCGCAAGCTCTGGGAGGCTCGCTCGCGCACGAGACGAGACGTACGCACATGGCCGCGAATACGTTGCGCGCACCCATTCCTACGATGCCGTCGGAGCACGTTGGAGCCAGCTCGTGACGGAGCTCGGCGGGGGCTCGCGGCGCTGAGGCGACACAGCCTCGGGCGTCGCCGCCGTGCTCAGCCGGCTTGAAGCTGGGTTGCCTCGCGGCGCATCTGCGCCAGCTCGTCACGTGACTGCTCGTGTGCGAGCCAGATCGAAGCGGCGTGCTCGTAGTCCTCTCTGCGACCGATGTCGAACCACAGACCATCGTGAGCGTAGGCGCCGACGGGGTGATCGTGCTCGAAGAGTGCATTCACGAGATCGGGAAAGTCGAAATGGCTACTCGTCGGCACGTACGCGAGTGCGTCCGGCTCGAGGATGTAGATCCCCATGCTGACAGTGGAGAAAATCTCGGGCTTCTCGGCGAAACCCCGGATGCGGCCGTCGGTGTCGACCTGGAGTACCCCGTAGTCGAGCGTTGTGAGACGACGGTGGGTGGCAATCGTGAGCACGTTGCCCTGCTGGCGGTGAAACGCGACGAGGTCGTGATATTCGATGTCACACAGGAGGTCGCCGTTCATGACGAGAAACGTGTCGTCGAGACCGGAGACGAGTTGCAATGGTCCTGCCGTGCCAAGCGGCTCGCGCTCGTGGACATAGGTGATTTCGGCATTGCCGGTTGCACGGTTCTCGAACACGGCCCGAATCAAATGAGCCAGATGGCCGACACAAAAAGTGATGTCGATGATCCCGCAATCCTCGAGCTGATCGACGACGAGCTCGAGAATGGCGCGATCGCCGATCGGCATCAGCGGCTTCGGGAGGATTGACGTGTACGGAGCGAGGCGGGTGCCTCTCCCGCCGGCGAGGATCACCGCCTTGGTTCCGGCGAGACCCGAGACCCGCGCTGTGTCTTCCGTCGCCAGACTGGCGGAGCTGCGGTCGATCTCGCTTAGGCTCATTCTACGGGTCGACCTGCTCGAGGGGAACATCGACACGCAGTAACGGACGGCGTCGAACGCCGATGGCTCCGGTCTGGCGGTTGACTGCGATACTTCGCCGCCCGAGCACGCACAAAGATGTCCAGTAGAGGATCTTCAGGTCCAGACCGACGCTGGCCCGCTCCACGTACATTTGGTCGAGGCTGGCCTTCTGGGGGAGGAGCGACGTCACGTAGTGGCCGATCCGGTCGTCAGGATCGAGAATCTTGCTTTCGTTCGCGAACGCGAGTTGCGCGAGACCGGTGACACCGGGCCGAACCTCGAGGATCTTCTCGTACGCATTCGGGAGCAGCGCGACGAATTTCGGATCCTCGGGGCGGGGGCCTACGAGACTCATCTGACCTCGCAGCACATTCCAGAGTTGCGGCAGTTCGTCGAGCTTCGTGTGAGCGAGCGACCGACCTATTCGCGTAAAGCGTGTGTCGTCAAAGATCGTCAGGGCGACACCATCCGCGCCGAGATGCATCTTCCGAAATTTCAGCATTGCGAAGTCGCGGCCGCCGCGGCCGACGCGTCGACAGCGGAAGAACACGGGGCCGCGGCTTTCCACCTTGATGAGGATGGCGACGCAGACGATGAGCGGGGAGGTGAGCACCAGCAGAAACACGGAAACGCCCACGTCGAGGAGGCGCTTGGCGGACAGGCGGGCAGCACTGTCTGATCGCGCACCACTGGTTGGCTCCCAGATTGTCTGACCGCGCGCGGCTTGTACCCGTCGCAGCGTCGCGATCCGCTTCCCCCGTCACTTGCCTCCCCCATCGGCTCTCTCTCGCTCGAACCGAACGACCGTTCCGCCGTCCTTGTTATCGCAGCTGAAGCGGGATCCGTCAACTCTCACCGGAGCGGAGCAACGCGGGCGCAACTCGCGAGCGCTGTTGGCTCGATTGCTGACGGCGCCGGCGTCGGTGGCAACAGCGTTGCCGGGAGCGTCTACGAACGCTCCGAACCGATGACCCTGCGCGCGCGTGCGTCGCGCGTCCGTCCCATGCCGGCCCGGCGGGTCGACGAGACGGATGTCGTTGCGCCCGAATCGACCGAGTCGGCGCCGCCGCCGATCCCGGCCGCTGTGATTCACTATCCGCACTTTGGATTTCGAACTCACCGACGAGCAGCGCATGCTTCAGGTAACGGTTCGGGAGTTCGCGCGCGAGGAGGTGGCGCCTGCCGCCGCCGAGCGTGACCTCACGGGCAACTTCCCCTATGACGCCGTCGCGCGGCTGGGCGAGATCGGTCTGATGGGTGTCCCCTTCCCCGAGGAGTATGGCGGGGGTGGTGCCGACACCCTCTCCCTGGCGATCGCGATCGAGGAGCTGGCGCGAGTCGATTGCTCGCTGGCGATCACCGTTGCGGCCCACACGTCGCTTGGGACGATGCCGATCTACCTGTGGGGATCAGAAGCACAGAAGGAGGAATGGCTTCCGCAGCTCTGCAGCGGCAAGCGCCTCGCGGCCTATGGTCTCAGCGAAGCCGAGGCGGGCACTGACGCGGGCAACACGCGCACCACCGCGGCGCTGGTCGACGGCGAGTGGGTGATCAATGGCAGCAAGGTCTTCATCACGAATCCCGGCACGGAGATCTCGGGTTGCGTCACGATCACCGCCCTCACAGATGAGTCGGAAGGTCGGCGTGAGATCTCGAACATCATCGTGCCCAACGGAGTGTCCGGCTACGAGGTCGGTGCGCCCTATCGCAAGATGGGCTGGCACTCCTCCGACACCCGTCCGCTCACGTTCGTCGATTGCCGCGTGCCCGAAGCGAATCTGCTCGGACGTCGCGGTGGCGGTCACAGACAGTTCATGAACGTGCTCGAGGGAGGGCGGATCGGTGTTGCGGCGATGGGGGTCGGGCTGGCGCAAGGAGCACTCGACGAGGCTGTCGCGTACGCCAGGCAACGTCGAGCATTCGGGCAGCCGATCGCGAAGTTCCAGGCGATCCAGATGAAGATCGCCGATATCTCGGCGCAACTCGAGGCTGTACGTCTGCTCACCTATCGCGCGGCAGTGAAGAAGGATCGCGGCGAGCTGTTCCTCCTGGTCGCTGCTCAGGCGAAGCTCTTGGCGGGCCGGCTTGCGGTGCGTGCAACAGAGGAGGCCGTCCAGATCCACGGGGGATACGGCTTCATGGAGGAGTACCCGGTCTGCCGCTTCTACCGGGACGCGAAGATCCTTACGATCGGAGAGGGAACCGACGAGGTGCAGCAGATGGTGATCGCCAGGCAGTTGGGCTGCTGATGCTGTTATCGACGAAGCCGGGGCCGGCATGATCTCGATGCAGGAACGTGGTGACCTCCTCGCTGATGGCCGCTTCGACGCTGCCGCGACCCTCGCCATGCTCGCCGAGGAGACAGGCCATGCCGTGCGTCGCCTCGGTCGGCGTGGGGCCGTGGTCGCGGTGTCGGGGGGCGTCGACTCCGGCGTCGTCGCGGGTATCTGCGCTCGCGCGCTCGGTCCTGATCGCGTCCTGTGCCTGCGGCTGCCGGAAAAGGATATCGGCGCATCGTCGTCCGACCTCGGTCTCGAGCTGGCGCATGCGCTGGGGACCGCGACGGCCGAGGAGCCGATCACCGGGGCGCTCGAGGGGATGGGGTGCTACGACCACCGGGACGAAGCGATTCGCCGCGTATTCCCCGAGTATCAGCCTGCGTGGCGGCACAAGCTCGTTCGCTCGGACCCGTCGGGCGCAATCACCTTCTTCTCGCTCGTGGTCGAGCGCCCCGACGGATCGACCGAGCAGCGCCGGATGCCAGCCGACGCCTACCGGGAGCTGATCTCCGCCACAAACATGAAACAACGCATCCGCAAGGTGTTCGAGTACACGTGGGCAGATCGGCTCGGCTACGCCGTCATCGGCACACCGAACCTGCTCGAGTACGACCAGGGATTCTTTGTCAAGGGCGGGGACGGGCTGGCCGATGTCAAGCCCATCGCAAGCCTGTACAAGACACATGTCTATTTGCTGGCTCGTGAGCTCGGCCTGCCGGAGGCCATTGCGACACGCCCACCGACCACCGAGACTTTCAGCATGGCGCAGACGCAGGAAGAATTCTTTTTCGGCTACCCCTACGACCAGATGGACGTCCTGCTCTGGGGTGACGCCCACGGCGTCGATCCGGGTGCTCTCGCGCCGCAGGTCGGGCTGGACGCGGCGCAGGTCGCCGGCGCCTACCGGGAGATCGAGCGCCGGCGTGTTGCGACGTCGTATCTGCACGAGCCTCCAGTGATCGTCGAAGCGGTCGGCTGAGCGCCCGTGTGCGGTATCGCAGGAATAGTCCGGCCCCACACCTCGCAGGCGGTCGACGAGGGAGCCCTCCTCCGGATGGCGCGAGCGATTCGGCATCGCGGTCCGGACGGCTTCGGGCTCGCACTCGACGCCGGTGCAGGACTGGTCTCGGCACGGCTCGCGATCGTTGACCTGACGCGAGGCTGGCAGCCGTTCGAAACGGGTCCCGGCGGCAGCATCCTGGTCTACAACGGCGAGGTCTACAACCATCCCGAACTTCGCGCGACGCTCGAGCAGCGCAGGGAGCGGTTTGCAACCACCTGCGACACCGAGGTCGTGCTGCGGCTGCTGGAACTGGACGGCGTCTCGTCGCTCGATCTGCTCAACGGCCAGTTCGCGTTTGCGTGGTGGCAGCCGCGCGACCGTCGCCTGATCCTCGCCCGTGACCGTTTCGGCGTTCGGCCGCTCTACTACTCGCTCCTCGCCGACGGCAGCCTCGTGTTCGGCTCGGAAGCGAAGGCGCTGTTCGCATCCGGAGAGGTGACCGCGGCTCCGGATCTCGTAGGCGTCGACGAGGTCTTCACTCTCTGGGGCTCTCGCGCGCCCCGGACACCGTTTCGGGGCATCCGTCAGGTCGCGCCCGGCGGGCTCGTCGTCTGGGAGCGCGGCGCCATCGTCGACGAGCGCAGGTGGTGGAAGCCCGACGTCGATCTCGTCGACGCGCCGACCATGGACCTGGACGAGCTCCTCCGCGACAGCGTCAGGCTGCGGCTCCGGGCCGACGTACCCGTCGGCACCTACCTCTCCGGGGGCCTCGACTCGAGCCTGATCACGGCCCTGGCACAGCAAGAAACAGAACAGCAACTGCACACGTTCTCGATCGCGTTCAAGGACCCGCGCTACGACGAGCGCGTCCACCAGCAAGACGTGGCGCAGGCGATCGGCACCGATCACTGCGTGGTCGAGACGACGTCACGGGATATCGCGGAGGCCCTCCCCGATGTCGTGCGGCATGTGGAGACCCCCCTCGTTCGCACGGCTCCGGTCCCGCTGTTCCTCCTCGCGAGGGAAGTCCACGCACGCGGGATCAAAGTCGTCGCCAGCGGCGAAGGAGCCGACGAGCTCTTCTGGGGTTATGAGCTGTTCAAAGAGGTCGTACTGCGCGAGCTCTACGTGCGCGAGCCGGAGCGCGCCGAGGAAATCCTCGATCAGCTCTATTCCTATCTCGGCCCCTCTACCGCACGGCGCGGGCCGGCCTGGCGGCGGTTCCTGCTCGAGACGGGCGCCACGGACGACGAGCTCGGCTCGCACCTGACCCGCGCCACTGCGACCGCCACGGTGAAGGCGTTCTACCGGGCCGAGGTCGCGGCCGAGATCGGAGCCGACACCGCACTGAACCGCGTACGAGCGGAGCTGCCGAGCACCTTCACCCGCTGGAGCCGGCTCGATCGTGCAGCATGGCTCGAGCTCGCCACGCTGCTCGAGCCCTATCTGCTGTCTGCCCAGGGCGACCGCGTCTCGATGGCCCACGCCGTCGAGGGCCGCTACCCGTTCCTCGATCACCGCGTCTACGCTCACGCGGTGCAACTGCCCGCCACCGAGAAGCTGGCAGGAATGCAGGAGAAGGTTGCCCTGCGTAGGCTCGCCGCCGGCGTCTTGCCGTCGGCGATCGCAGCCCGCGGGAAGCAACCGTATCGTGCTCCCGAGATAACCCCGTTCTTCGATCAGGGAGCGCCCGGATGGGTGGAGGAGGCGCTGTCGCCGGCGGCACTGGCCGAGACGGGGCTCTGGGACGAGCAGCGCGTCGAGAGCTTGCTGCGTCGATGTCGTGCCGGCCGTGCCACCGGGATGCGCGAGTCGATGGCCTTCGTCGGCATCCTCTCGAGCCAGCTCTGGCACTGGGAGTTCGTCGGACGCGGGATCGCGGCCTATCCGCCCGAGGAGCGGCAGCCACGCGTCAGGATCGATCGCATTACCGAAACCGACACACGGGAGGTTGCATGAGCACAACAGAAGACATCCGCACAGAACTCCACGAGTACATCGAAGAGAACTTTCTCTACCTACACCCTGGGGTCGAACTCAAGTACGACGACGATTTCCTTGCACTCGGGATCGTCGACTCACTCGGTTTCGTCGAGATCATCGGAGAAGTGCAATCGCGCTACGGGGTTACTGTGCAGGACATCGAGATCACGGTTGAGAACTTCGGGTCGATCGACACGATCGCCGCGTACGTCGATCGCAAGCGACAGGGCGGCAGTTGACCGCGCGCACCCTCGGCGAAGACCTGCGGGCGCATGCGGCGCACGATCCCGACCGGCCGGCGGTCGTGGCCGCCGATCGGACACTCTCGTACGGCGAGCTCGACCGGCTGGCCGACGGCTTCGCTGCTCGTCTGCAGGCGCTCGGCGTCGAGCGCGGCGACCGGGTGGCGATCGTGCTGCCAAACGGCGCCGCGGCAGCGATCGCGATCTACGGCGTCCTGCGTGCCGGCGCCGCCTTCTCGACGCTGAATCCAACGATCAAGAGCGAGAAGCTCGCGCATGTGTTGAAGGACTCGGGCGCTGCGGCCGTCGTCTGCGACATGCCACGATCCGAAGTCGTCAGCCACGCCGCGAGCTCCGTCGAAGAGATTCCGATCGTCACGGACGTCGAAGCGCAAGCATTTGCAGCCGACGATTCGATCTTCGTCCCGATCGACGTCGACCTGGCCGCTCTCATGTACACCTCGGGCTCGACCGGCGAGCCAAAGGGCGTCACGCTCACCCACCGCAACATGACGTTCGCCGCCGATTCGATCATCGAATACCTGCAGATGGAACGGTCGGACACGGTGTTGTCCGTCCTACCCTTGTCGTTCGACTACGGCCTCTACCAGCTTCTGATGTCGATGCGCGTCGGTGCGACCCTCGTGCTCGAGCCCAACTTCGCGTTTCCGGGGCGTGTCGTCCAGCTCCTGGAGGCGAACCGCATCACGGGGCTACCCGGCGTCCCGACGCTCTTCCAGGTGCTGCTGTCGTTACGTGGACTGGACGAACGCGAGTTCCCCGATCTTCGCTTTCTCACCAATACAGCTGCCGTGCTGCCAGCGCCGACGATCGAGGCCATCCGACGCACGTTTCCCAATGCCCGCCTCTACTCGATGTACGGCCTCACCGAGTGCAAGCGGGCGACGTATCTCCCGCCAGACCAGCTGGACGCCCGCCCCACGTCAGTCGGCATTCCGATTCCCGGCACCGAGGCCTGGATCGAGGATGAGGACGGAAACGTCCTCGGCCCCGACGAGGTCGGAGAGCTCATGATCCGGGGCGCGCACGTGATGCAGGGATACTGGAACGATCCCGCGATGACAGCGCAACGGTTGCGTCCCGGACGCTGGCCGTGGGAGCGCGTCCTCGCGACCGGCGATCTCTTTCGTCGTGACGAGGAGGGGTACCTCTACTTCGTCGGGCGCCACGACGACCTGATCAAATCGGGCGGCGAGAAGATCGTCCCGCGCGAGATCGAGGACGTCCTCCACGCGGCGCCGGGCGTCCGCGAGGCGGCTGTCGTGGGCATGCCGGACCGCCTTCTCGGACAAGCCGTGCACGCACACGTCGCGCCGCACGCGAACGCCACGATCGACGAAGCCGGCCTTCGCATTCACTGCGCCACCAAGCTCGAAGACCACAAGGTGCCGAGACGCGTCTTTGTCCACGAGCAGCTACCGCGCACGAACAACGGCAAGATCGACCGACGAGCGCTCTCGACCGCCCCGTCCGAAGAGGGGCGGTAGACGACGTGGCCGAACTCCGTCCGGTCACGCGAGCGGACCTCCCTGCTGTCGTCGAACTGCTGACGACACACATGACGGCTGGACGCTCGACGAGAAGCTGCTCTCCGGGTTGATCTTCGACGACCCCTGGGCCGACGAGGAGCTCCCCTCACTGGTCGCGGTCGACAACGACGGCACGGGAGAGATCATCGGCTTTACCGGCGTCCAGGTACGACGCCTGAGAATGGACGGACAGATGATCCGTGGCGTGCATTCGGGCCACGGCGTCGTCAAACCCGATAGCCGCGGCAGTGCGATCGGAGCGCTCATGATCGGCCGTGTCCTCTCCGGCCCCCAGGACATCACCTGGTCCGACGGCACGATCGACGCCGTCGCCGGCGTCTTTCGCGTCTACGGAGGACATATCGATCATCTCCGGGCCTGCGACTGGATGCTCGTACTGCGGCCGGCCCGATGGCTCGGCAAAGCCCTCGTGGGGGGCTGGAAACAGTCGTCTCACGAAGGCGTGTCGCAACGCAGCCTGGTACCCGTGGCAGGACTTCCATTCCAGGCCGCGGGGCCGCGACTCGTGCGCTCGGCCTTTCCCCAGCCGACCCCGGGCCTCACCGGCGAGGACGCGAGCGCTGCGACCATCGTCGAATACCTCCCCGCCATCAACAAGCGACAACGCGTCTGGGTCGACCACGACGAGCAGCACCTCGACCACCTGTTCCGGCTCGTTCGCGCGTTCAAAGGCCTGGAAGCCTTCAAAGGGCCGCTCATCACCCGTCTCGTACGACGCAACGGTCGCCCGATCGGCTGGTACGCGTACGTCGCACGCGCCGGCGGCGCGAGTCGGGTGCTCCACCTCGCGGCGACCGAGCGCGAGGTCGACGCCGTCCTCGAGGAGCTCATTTCCCACGCTCGAGACGCCGGCAGCGCCGCGCTCGCGGGTCGCGCCGAACCGCACCTCCAGCACGCCCTGAGCAAGCGCCTCGCCGTACTCGGATATGCCCGTCAACCCACGATCCTGATCAAGAATCCCGAGCTCGCGAGCGTGGTGGCCACGGGCTCGTGCCTGCTGACTCGCCTCGACGGCGACGTGTTCTCGATCTGAGACCGTCTAGTACCGCACGTAACACGTTGGCCAAGGGTGCGGCATCCTCTTACTCAACGTGCGCCCCTCAACTTCATTCACATCGGTGGGTTCCAGGGAGCACCGCTCTGGTACGACGCCGGAATGACGGCCGCGTTCGCGGGTACCGGCCTAGGTGCTCGGCCTCGCATCCATCCTCCTCGTCCCGAGCGTAGTCGCGAACCGCTTCGGTCTACATCGGGCGGGTGCACCGGTTCAACAGCTGGGACGTGATGGCAACCCGTAGCAGCTGCTCGACCTCGTCGCCGCGAGACACGCCACCCCCTCGGGCCACCCGAGACGCTCGTCTGACCCCAAAACCTGGACTCGCAACCATTCACGAGGAGACCGGAGCGGCTTTGATGGGCTCGCTGATCTGCTGAGTAAGCGATCAGGTCCGCGGCGTCACGACGGTCAAGACATTTACGATCACGCGTCGTCGAAATCTAGGAAGTGGCGCTACGCTTTTCGAGGATCGTGTTCACGTCAGTGATGAGTTTGCCGACATCTTCAGTCCGGCTAGATTCTAAATCGTTCCGGCCAATATACCGAAAATATAATTCCCCGAACCGCCTGGCGTACACATCTCTATCGAATCGCGAGATTCGAACACATGTTGTCCGAATCGGAAGGTCGTTCTTCCACTTGCGCTTCACAAACCGGTAAGATTCATAGAATTCCTTCGGTAGAAAGAAACTAGTTCGAGTGTTGTGAATACAAAAAGCGCATACGGCATAGTTCTTCTTGCCTTTCTTTTCCGCCGTAAGGCAGATATCGGCGCCGTACATGTGAAAGTGTGGCAGTCGGTCGTCGAACCTCAGGCCCGATGATTTCCTGAAGATCAATACAATTTCGTCGAGGGTTTGGACTGGGGTCGGACGCATAAATCTCTTACCAAGAATGCCCAGTCCCGTCGAATAGACGTAACCGCGACCATTGTCATCTACAGTCTCACCGTACGCTCCAATAACCCCCCATTCAGGATCGTAGATATTGAGCAAATTCAGGGATCTCTTGAGGTCGCGAATCCACGATTCCGGCAGGAAAATGTCCTGATGCACAAAGACTATCAGGTCATTCTCACTCTTATCGATGGCATCGTTGTAAGCTTTTGCCGCCGAGGAAAATCCCTCCTGGATGAGAATTTGATATTCATCGGAGTCACGAAAACAGGGGGACGCTAACAAGTTCCTTTCAAGAACATCTCTCTTTGTTGACCGCCGTCGCGAAGGTAATCGAGAGTCGTTTATTCATCCGAATGGCCTCCGTTCCGACCAACGGTGCGAATGGGTAGGCAGAGCGGTTGGGACAAAGTCGTCGCGCATCCTAGTCCGTAGCGAAGATCTGCGCCGTACGGCGCCAGAGTGACGGGGCGGGGCGAGGGCGTGGGTGACGCATGTGTCACGGATGGGCCCGCGCGGTTGTGGGCCGGCGCGAACACCATCGGTCCGACTACTAGCGACCACCGGCGGGATTGCCTGGCCAGGGCGGCACTGCGTCAGGTGATGCTAGTAAGCCTGCCGGAGGGGCCATGCGTTTGCGGTGTATTGGGAATGCGCCAATCTTCGCATCCCCACCCGACAGGCACCCCGACCGCTACCGGGTCGCCGTCACGCCTACGCGCCGCGGACGACTAGGAGAACTGAGGGCGGTTGGGTGGTGATTCAATCATCCCGCTTCGTGGGCGCCAACGTCGCAGGCGGCGCCGGAGGGTCTCGCCCTTCCGTCGATGTCCGTCGTGGGACAGTAGATCGCCTCGCCGTGATTGATCGCCCACTGGCCGTTTGGGACTAGATGCTCGTCAGGCGAATACTCGGAGACAGGAAACGAACGTCGGCGTGCCGCGCAGATCGGACGTACCGCAGGTGGCGGACTCGAACAGATTGTTCCTGTACGTCGGAGTCATCGCTGTGCCGTCCTTGCGGTAGACGCTGCACGAGTTCGCCATCGTCCTCATGATGTTCCCGACGACCTCGACCGTTGCGGATGGAGCGAAGTCCCCAATCGCTAGCGAATTTGCGCCGTTGTATGCGTTCCAAACGGTGTTGTAGAGGATGCGTACGTCGCCCGCGATGCCCGGCGTGCCAGGATAGCGATTGCCCATCGAAACGACGTTGTTGTCTGTCCCAGTACCAGAGAAGGCCATGTTATTTGCGATGGTGATGTTCGTGCACGTGAGGTTCCCGCCAGAGCCGGTCACGTCCCCGCACTCGAGGAAGATCGTCTGCCCCGCGCCGACGCCGGGCAGGCTGATCCCGTACCATTTGTTGTTCAGCAGTTTGAGGTTGGTCACGCCTCCCCAGAGATGGATTCCGTCGGTGTGATAGCCGGCATGTGCGGGATCTCCAAAGCCCGTTCCAGTACAGGCGCCCCATTTGTCCGTGATCGCGGAGGGAACGGCGTTGCAGGTGTCGTAGAGGTCGTGGATAGTCGAGTTGGAAATCGTCACGTTGGCCGGCACCGTCGTCGCCGGCGGGCTGATCGCGAACTGAAGGCCGTCGCGATTGCAGCAGGAGGGGCCGATCTCGTCATTGTTGAGCGTGAGTCCGTCGACGTTGCCGCTACTCCAGGAGATGAGTCCGCCGCCCAAGTCGTCGCCGAGGTTGCTGCTCAGATCCCAGACATGCGTGTTCTGGAGTGTGACGTTCGTGCTGCTGTTCCCGGAGTTCGGCTGCCTGGCAACGATCTTCCCGTTCACGTCGATGCCGTCGATCGTGATATTGGACGGCGACGGCACGCCGCGGCCGTCGGCAGGCCGAGATAGAGATGACCGACGACCCGCGCCCCGTGTCGCGTTTCAGCCTGCAAAGTGATCACGGGGCCGGAGCGGTCGCCGGAACTGGAACACGTTGGCCATGTCGAGCCGCGACAAATCTGCTGGTTGCCGTAGTTCCCGTTCCCGACGAGAATCGTGTCGCCGGGTGCGGCGAGTCGAATACGCCCTCCCGAGCGACGCGCAGACGTCGTCCGGTCGGTCGGAAAGCCGCGCGGACTCGTGAAGCGCACGCAGTTTGACCCAGTGTCCGAGCCGTTTGGCGCCACGAAGACGCTCGCTGTTGGCCCTCCCGCGGCCGGTGCGGGGGTCGGTGCCGAGGGAGCGGGTGCTGAGGAACCCGCGGGGGTTGGGGTGGAGGAAGCGGGTGGTGAGGAAGGTGCAAGTGTCGATGCAGGGGGACCTGTTGGTGGGGCCGGGGTCGGTGGGGAGGTAGCAGGGGCTGCGGGCGAAATAGGCGACGGCGGTCGAGTATTGGAGACAAGCTTCACCCTGATGGAGGTACTCGTTCGCTTCGTTCCGCGCGTGGCCGTCGCGCTCAATGTGTGCCATCCGTTCAGAAGCGTCCGGGTATCGAGTACGCGGGCGCCGTCGTTGAACAGGAAGGGCTCGGTCTGGTCCGTCCATTTCAGGACGCCGTCGACGAAGAACTTCACAGACTGTGGCTTCGCGCCTTTGGAGGCGCCGATCTCCCAGACAAAGCTGCTGCCAACAGCCGCGTGAGCCTTCGGGCTCTTCGTGTAGATGCGGAAGGCGTCTTGGCCAAGCGCCGCGTCCGCGCCACGCGAAGGGAGTGTGGCAAGCGCGATGCCGAGGACCAGCATGGCGACGATCTCTACGGCGTACCGCCTATACCCCATAGTACTTGCAGATCGGAGGGTCGTCGGGCGCCCTGCACGCCAAATTGGGTCATCTCCATGCCCCATCTGAGGGAAGGAGTGTAGCCCTGGCCTGACCGGTCTCTGTGTTACCACGAGTTCCGGCCGATCCGCGCCGCCGCTGGATCGATAGGCTTCCGCTACCGAGATCAGCAGTGCACGAATTCGGTGGTAGCACCGCGGGAATGTGCCCATCTGATCCGGTGGCGCAGGCTGTCCAGCCTTCGCTTCAGGACATCCGGCCAGCACAGGATGTCCAGCGATCCACGTCCCTGGGAAAATCACTGCTTACGCGCTTAGGGGCGATCTGCTCTGAGCGTGTGATCTATCGGTTGAATGCCAGCTTGAATTTTCTCGAGGTTGGATGGTGGATGCGGGAGAACCAATTTTCTGTGCCGCGGCGAGCGTCAAATCGCTACGAAGTCTTCGATCAAATTGCCATGGAAATCGGTAATCGGAAGGTGCTCTACCTCGAGTTTGGTGTTTCACGTGGTTTCTCCATGAGGTATTGGTCGGAGATCTTGCGGCGGCCGGACGCCCACCTCCACGGATTTGACAGCTTCGAAGGATTACCCCTTCCGTGGCTTGCAACCGTAGGCAAGGGAGCATTCTCTACCGATGGTCAGCTTCCAGCCGTCGATGATGAGCGGGTGCAGTTCTTCATGGGTTGGTTCGAAGATACCCTCCCAAAATATGAGTGGCCAGCGCATGAATGTCTCATTGTTAATATCGACGCAGATATCTATTCTTCGACGGTATATGTTCTAGAGTTCCTGAAGGGGAGGCTGCAAGTGGGCTCCTATCTTTACTTCGATGAGTTCCATCATCGTGGCGACGAACTCAGGGCACGCCGTGAGTTTCTCGAGGTCGGGAATGCGGTTTCGACTCATTGGTAGCATCGCGCAACTCCCGCGTGTTGCGTTCCGTCGTGAAGCCTGAAGTGCCATGTGAACAACCCGCGAAGAGGACCTTTCACGGCTGGGAATACGAAGGACACTGATCTACTCGCTTCACGCTTTACCCTCTAACGTCCGCCTTCGTTCGAGCATCCTCGCCGGCTCATCATCGACCGACGCGTGACGGCACACCCACGCCGAGGAAACCATGAAGAAACTGAAGTTCCAACTCAACCGTGTGAGGCTACGAACCTTGGCACTTGCTCCACGTCCCCGCGGGGAGCCCATCCGCGCCCGATCGCCCGCTAGAGCAGAGCGCCTCGTGGCGGCTGACTTTCGACGACGGACCGTCGCCGGCAAATACGCCAATGCTTCTTGATCTGCTCGAGAGCGCGAACGCGCGGGCGACGTTCTTCATGGTTGGGAAAGAGGTCGAAGACTACCCCGAACTGGCCAGGCTGGTCGCCGAGCAGGGCCACGAACTCGCTAATCACACCCACACGCACCCACATCCCGGCTTGCTGACTTCCGAGGAGATTCGCGATGAGCTCGAACGCGGGAACGCAGCGATCATCGCGGCGACGAGCACGCGTGCGTCTCTCACCCGACCTCCGTTTGGAAAAGACGTCGGACGCTTTGCGGGAATCGCGCGACAGCTTCAGATGCGTACAGTCCTCTGGTCTATCGACTCCGGCGACACGTCTGGCTATTCCTCGGCTCAGATTGCGGCGTTCGTTGACCGTGCTCGAAGGGGCGATATAGTTCTGTTACACGACGGCGGCGGGAAGCGTCCGAGCACGCTAGCGGCGACCGAGATAGTTCTGTCCAGCCTGGCTCGACGGGGTTTTCAATTCGTCACCGTCTCTGAACTGCTGGCGAGGGAGGCCTAGCGGTCCCGGACATCGCACCGGTTCAACCGCCGAGCATGGCGTCCCGGCCCCGGCTACGGCCACGCGAGCCTGCGGTGCTCAATCGGAGCCAACGTATAGTAGAAGCGGTGATTTGTCGTGACTGCTCTGCGTGGTTGCCTGACGAGGCGTTGTTCTGTTTCCAGTGTGGGAAGGCTCAAGGAACAGTCGTTCCAGAGCCCGCGGAATTAGACACGTGCGAGATCGTGTGGTGGCACGGCTACTTCAAGAACGAGTTTTACGCACTCGTACTCAAGCCAGACGGAACGGCATATGACGTTTACAGATCGAAGATCCTTTGCGGGTCGATCAGGACGCCTCGACGCTGCCCAACCCAGGGGGAAACGGGCCCACGCAGCCCACCAGGCGCTGGTCGACGAACTCCTTGCCGACGGCTGGGAGGCCACGGGTCGCGGTGCGCGCTGGTTTGCAGTGCGGTTTCGCCGAGACGTCCGTGCCCGTCGGGCCGACACCGTCTCCCGCCTTACTTCAGCCGATAACACGAGATAGTCTGGATTCGTCAGCTGATATCTCGCCGCGGGCCTCCGAAGACGTAGCAGCGAAGCAACGAGCATCGCATCACGCGAACTAGTATCGCACCGTGTGCGGCATTGTCGGCATGTTCCAAGTTCGCGGGCGCCCGCGGCAGCTTCTCGATCGTGAAACGTTCGACGCGATGACCGACACAATGACACACCGCGGACCTGACGATCGCGGCATTGTAATGGGACCAGGGTTTGCACTCGGCGCGCGACGGCTCAGCATCATAGATGTAGAGAACGGCCGCCAACCCGTGGAGAACGAACGTAAGACTATCGTGGCTGTCCAAAACGGAGAACTTTACAACCACGTCGACATCAGGCACGAACTTCAAGCAACGGGCCACGTCTTCAGGTCGCGCTGCGACACCGAGATTCTCCCACACCTTTACGAGGAAGTCGGTAACGCCCTACCCGAGCGACTGTTGGGTAAGTTCGGCCTCGCTGTCTGGGACGCCGAGCATCGGCGTGGCGTCGTAGCGCGCGACCGGCTCGGCGTGAAGCCGCTCTACTACGCAGAGATCGGCGACGTCGTCGTGGTCGCGTCCGGAACTCAAGGCGGTCCTGGCGAGCGGCATTGTTCCGCTCGAACTCGACTACGACGCGATCGACGCGTATCTCACGCTGGGTTTCGTACCAGGCCCGCTGACCCCACTTCGTGCGGTCAAGAAGCTGATGCCGGGGCATCGGTTCGTGCTCGACGACGTGGGAGTTCGGTCGAGGAATACTGGTCGTACCCGTATCTGACCGGAGACGAGTCCGGACTGGACGGATGGCGAGTACGGAGAGCGACTCCTGGCGGAGCTCGAGCGCGCTGTGGCCTCACGCTTGATGAGCGACGTCCCGCTCGGCGCGATGCTCAGCGGTGGCCTCGATTCGAGCCTCATCGTCGCGCTGATGGCTCGGCAGAGCAGTGGGCCGGTCAAGACGTTCACTGTTGGCTTCGCCGACACGCCGGACAACGAGCTCGAGGCGGCGCGGACGGTCGCGCGGGCGTTCTCGACAGACCACCATGAGCTAGAGCTGTCGCTTTCCGACCCCTTTGACTTGGACGCGCTCGTGTGGTCGCTCGATGAGCCGCTCGCCGACCTCTCGGCGCTCGGATTCAGCGCCCTCTCCTCCCTGGCAGCCGGTCACGTCACAGTCGCGCTGTCGGGCCAGGGCGCGGACGAGCTACTCGCCGGCTACGGACGCTACAGGCAGGTTCGCCCCATCGAGCACTTGAGCCGGTTGCCGGCATCGCTTCGGCGAGGGGCAGCGGTCGCGGCACGACGCAGTTCCTCTCGGGTGAGTCGAGCCCTCGACCTCAGCCTCGAGCCAGACCGAGTTGCAGCGTCGGTATGGGCCCGCACAGCGTGGACGAGCGGCTTCAGTGCGCGAGCAGCCCGCGGCCGCTCTCGCCGGCCGGCACGGTCGCGCGCTCGACGGGCTGATCGCCGATCTTGTGCCGCCCGCGGGGCGTTGACGCCTTGGAAAGGACTCTCGTCCTCGACAGTCGCTTGGGTCTCGTCGACGATATGCTCCACTACTTCGACCGCACCTCAATGGCGCACGCCCTCGAGGTGCGCGTTCCCTTCCTCGATCACCGCGTCGTCGAGTTCTGCGCTCATGTTCCCTCCCGGCTCAAGCTCAAGGCACGGACGGGGAAATACCTGCTGCGGCAGGTCGCGCGCGGGATCGTCCCCGATGAGGTGCTCGATCGGCCCAAGGTGGGCTTCTTCAGCGGCGCGGTCGACCACTGGTTCCGGGCCCAGGTCTCGGGCATCGCCGAGGACGTACTGCTCGATCGGTCGGCCCGCTACACCGAGCTCCTCGATCCGGATGTCGCAGTGAAACCCCTACTGGCCCAAAGCTCGAGGAGCTATCGCGACTCGAAATTCCTGCTCTCTGTGCTCATGCTCGAGCTTTGGCTCACTCGCTATCTCCCGCGTGCAGTGACATCAGGCCTAGCCGGGTCCGGCGCCTCGAGATGAGCGGCCTCTCGTACGTTGCGATCACGCCCGCGCGAAACGAGCCAACGAACCTGCTCCGGCTCGGCCTGCTCGTTGGAGAAGCAGACAGTGCGTCCCGAACTCTGGATCATCGTCGACAACGGCTCGACCGACGGGACCGTCGATACCGCACGCGAGTTGACGACACGATTCCCATGGATACGTCTTCTCGAAGCAGACGGCACGGCCTCGCCTCAACCGGGAGGGCCGATCGTGCGCGCGTTCCACGTCGGCCTGGACTCACTCGAAATCCAGCCTGATGTGGTCGTCAAGCTCGACGCTGACACCTCGATGAACCCGGACTATTTCGAGCGCCAACTCGCCGCCTTCTCGGCCGACGAGCGGCTGGGGATTGCAAGCGGAACCTGCCTCGAGCGCGAGAACGACGAATGGCTGCCGAAGGACGACGCGACCGAGGGACACGTTCGCGGCGCAGCCAGGGCCTATCGCTGGGCCTGCCTGCAGGAGGTGATCCCACTCGAGGAGCACGTCGGCTGGGACGGAATCGACGAACTCAAAGCGACATTGCGCGGCTGGAGCACGAAAATGCTGCCAGATCTCGCCTTCTACCACCATCGCTCGGTCGGCCTGCGCGACGGTGGGCGGACGGCTCGCTGGAAGACGCAAGGGCGCGCCTCCTGGTTCATGGGCTATCGACCAAGCTACCTCCTACTGCGCTCCCTTTACTGCTCTCGCCACGACCTCGCCGCACTCACGATGTTCACCAGCTATGTGGCGGCCGCCGTTCACCGCGAACCGCGGTGCGACGACTTGGAGGTACGCGCGTACCTCCGGCGTCGACAGGGGCCGCGGGACATACTTCGTCGAGCACGTCAGCCGTCAGCCGTCAGGCGCTGAACGAGATTCCCGGAGGACTGCGATCTCGGCTTCCGATGTGCGCACATTCAGCAGCGCCGCGCCAATGGCCAGCAGGATGAAGAAGACGAAAGTTGTCTGGATGAAGCCGAACGCGTCGTATGCGACCATTGCTACCCCGAAGGCCACCGTCGACGCGGTGAGCGCGGTGAGGAGCCAGCCGTCGTCGCCTCGGTTCCTCCTTCGCCGCGCGAGTCAGGCGTCGGACAGAGCGGACGAATAGCCAGAGCCAGCCGGCGACCCCAACGAGTCCGGTCTCGAGCAGCGTTCCAAGCCACTGATTATCCTGAATCCTCGCGTTCTGACCCGGCCCGACAGGTATCCGTGTCCCGAAGCCGCTCCCAGGAGCGGGGTTCGTGACCATTCGCCGAGCGCGGGGCTGAGCTTGGCGAGCCTGCCGCTTGAAGAGTTGACGCGGCCCGCCACGTCGGACTGATCCGCGACGAGCCCGCCCTTCGGGAAAAACAGTTCGCGGAACGTCGCCGAACGCACCCGGCGCCACGAACTGAATCGCGATCAACACCGGAATCAATGCCGGCCAGAGGCGCACCACGGCGCGCGGCTGCAAGATCAGAAAGACGATGGCGACGATCAGAAGCGTCGCAATCCCTGTACGGGAGGACGTCGTCACCATGCCGACCACTAGCAGACCCGCCAGGAAGATCCAGCGGTCCCGCGACCGGTAACGGTGCGCGAGGTACACCGCGAGAGGGATCAGCAGGACGAAAAGGACACTGAGTGCGATCGGGTGCTGCGCCGAT
>CAWATJ010000007.1:0-203630 GCA_963784965.1 uncultured Thermoleophilia bacterium | reverse complement strand
TCCCGCAGCCATCCAAGCCCTCCACCGTCGTCGTCCAGCTTCCCAACCGGAACGTTGCATCATAATGCACAAGTCAGCAACATTGACAACGATCGGGCAACGTCGACCTCGTCACCGTGAGCGGAACCCAGATCGGGATGCTGTCTTCGAGCCGGGCCTGCATCTGACGCGACGCGCCACTCGTCAGCACGGCCGATGCCGTTGGCTCAGTGGGCGTCGCGCCACATCGTAGTCACGAGTATCTCGCCACCCGGTGCGTAGAACTCGCCGATCGCTTCAAAGCCCTGCCGCTGGTATCGATGGTTATTCGCCGGGTTGCTCGATTCGAGGTAGGCGGGCATCCCTTCGCGGTCGATCCGAGCAAGACTCTCGGCGAGCAACGCCATTCCGATCCCCCGGCCAGTATGCAGCGGATGCGTGCCGAGAAGACTGAGGTAGAAATGCGGCTCTCCCTGCGGGTGGGCAGCCTCGAACAGATCGAACAACTCCATCACCTCACCTGCGCGCGGCCCAACCAGTCGATCCAGCAGCGGCCTGATCCGCACCCCGTCTTCCTCCGCGATCTCTGTACCGCCCGGCGGGATCCACACCGACACCGCCTCACACGCATCGGTCATCAGCACCCACGGGTAGCGGAGCGCACCGGCGACCATGAACCGCCAGAAAACGAGGTACTGCTCCTGTCGGCGCGACTCGTCGGGAAACGCCCAACTCCACGTCGGATCGTCGTGAAAGGCCAGCGAGACCGTCTCGGTCACCGCCGTCAAATCAGCCCACGTCGCCGACCTCGCAGTCAGTCCGCCCTCCCCGGAAGCCACATCAGCGAGTATCCGCCGTCACGCAACGTGATGCAACGAAGACCAATCGCACGAGGATGTCAAGCATTACCGCGAGCGCGTCGAACTACATGGGTTGCTGGTCTGAGTCTCGGACTGGTGACCCGAGATTGTTCGACGGTCAGTCGGAGTGCCGGCAGCGGGAGTTCGGTAGTCGCGGCTGTTACGCGGACGCGGTGCGGCGTGTGGTGGCTCGGCCTTTGCCGTTCGACGGGTTGCCGTCGACCGGGTCGGGCGCGACCGGACGAGGATCGGCGGGCGCGTCGTTCACCCCAAACACGAGCGTCTCGACCACGGCGAGTCGGCGTCCGAGCTCGTCGGTCTTCGATACGAGCTCGGCGCGTGCCGCCGCCGCTTCCTGGAGTAGAACGCGCAACTCGTCCGCTTCGGCATGCCCCACGAACACCACTGCATCGGCAGCCGCGCCCTCGGGCGCCGACCCGGCTCCCGCACGCTCCATCTCCTCCCACTGCTCGGCAAGAACGTCGGCGAGAGTAAAGCGGTCGAGCGAGTACTGGTCGACACACACCTCGCCGAGCGGCCGCCCCGTCTTCTCCTGCTCGACGAGCGCATGGGCGAGCTGGTCGGCGCTAATCACGTGCCGGTCAACAAGGATCGTCCCGATCCGGCGGCAGGGAACGTTGCGGGCGGCGTCCACTCTCACGCTATCGGCCGCGGCCCGGGGACACTTGAATGGACGAGCCTCGCCACGCCGGCGGCGCAGGCCTTGAGGGCCGGGCTGACACCCTGAAGTCGTGTTCTGCCCGGAGTCTGGCAGCGGGGATTTGCTCTTTGAACCCAACCGGCGGCTGCCAGTTCGTAGACGGCGTTCGTGATCTCCTCCTGGTCTGCCCGGAGTGCTGGCGGCGGGAGTTCGGGGGCGGGGCGTAGGAAGGCCCGCCTTAGGAGCCGCCACCCTCTGCTACTCCCACCAGAAGGCTTCGCCGAGCACAAGGAAGGCAAGCAGTGCCGGGAAGATGCACAAAGGGAGCCACAGCAGCGTCCACGGCTCGTGCCTGGCCTTCGCGACGACCGCCGCCAGGAACGCAGCGAGTGAGCCCAGGAACCCAATGATTGCCGTGATCCCGAGGAACGCTCCGAGCATGGTGTCTTCGACTGCGCTCTCGACTCCGACGGCGTACGCGATCACGACCGCTGCGATCGACGCGGCAAACGCCGTCCCGAACACCGCGGACAGGCGGACTGCCCAGCGAGCAAGGTGGCCGTGAGGGTGGCCGTGACCAGTCGGCGCGGGGACGTGACCTGGAACGGAAGCGACTGTCATCGAACTCACCTCCTTCCACCCTCAGCATCGCGCAGATCGCCGGGTCGGACATCGGTAGTTGGTCGCATTGTTGACTCCGAAAGCACACTCCCCGTCCGGGTTCGGGAGCTCCAGGTGAGCTGGATCACCGGCGGCGCGGTGGCGGGTGACCCGTCGGCCGTCAGCGTGGACGGCGCCATCAGAGATCGTGATGCCGAGCAAGCGCCGCACACCATCGTTGTGCGGCGCTTGCTTTTCGGTCGCTCTCGGCTGGTCGCCGTCCTACCCGGTGATGACGAACTTGTCGTTCGACTTGTTCGAGTTCTCACCACCGATGTTGTTCGTGACCTCGACGTACCCCGTCGCACCCGTATAGCTCCGAGTGCCGCCAACGATCGGGATAGTGAACTTGTTGCCGACGATGATCCCCACCGCGGTGATCTTGCCGGCGGGAAGCGATGCGACGGCCGTGCACATCGTCTTTCCGGAAGGGCTCGTCGGGTCGGTCAGGATCGTACAGACCGCGTTCAGGGTTCCGACACGAGCACCGCGCTTGGTGCCGTTCCACTTGTAGTAGTCGCTTCCGATCACGAACCCCTGACCGATCTTCGGCGGGCTGTTAAGTGATGCTTCGGTTGGCTGTCCATTGTTCACACCGCTTTTGGCCTGCGGCCGCCAACAAACGCGAGTCAACGGGCGGCGGGGTCGTCCTGAGGCCGTTGCGGCGCGGCACCCGACGCTCGCCAGAGACCAATTCGCCCCACGCCGAGGAACTCCGCAAGGGCGGACGATACTTCCTCCATGGAGTGGTTGCCGATCCCGTTACCGAGGAGGGGCAGCGCCGCGCCGTCAACCCGTGGGCGATCGACCCGGAGCAGGCTCAGCGACTCTGGCAGGTCTCGGCCGAGCTGACCGGCGTCGACGCCTTCGCGGTCGCGTCAGCTAGTCGCTCAGCCGTAGACGACGGGCGGCGCCGCGCGGTATTCCTCGTCGGTGACGTGGTCGCCCCAGGTGGCGCTCGTGCCCTCGTCGTCGACCTGCAACATCGCGAGGTGGGTCATGAAGCGGACCGGCGCGGCACCGTGCCAGTGCTCCTCGCCCGGCTCGAAGAAGACGCGGTCGCCGGGGCGGATCACCGCTATCGGGTCGCCGCGCCGTTGTGCGAGGCCGATTCCCTCGAGAACGTAGATCGTCTGGCCGTTGGGGTGGGTGTGCCACGCCGTCCGTGCGCCAGGCGTGAAATGGACGCTGCTCGCGCTCAGCCGCGAGGCACCCGACGGCACCGCGACCGGGTCGATGTACACCGCGCCCGTAAACCACTCGCTCGGCCCAGCATTGGTGTCGACGCCGTTCCTGGTGATCTGCATGACTCCCTCCTGTCGGCCAGCTCGACCGCGCTTGTGTCGTTTCGTTTCTCGATGGTTCGCATGGCGACATCATCGCAACTCGTTCCTGTGACTGTGAGCCTGGGTGGGCTGGCCTGTCTAGGTTTGTTGCCAGCCTGGTTGTCGTGCTGTCGCTTGTGACTCGTCACGTGACTGGCTGCCTTCGGGTGTCTACGGCAGCTGACTCCCTCCAGCGCGGCTCCTGGTGCTGGTAGCTTCGGTCCAAGTCTCGGGTCTTTGCGAAGGAGGTCGTGTGCTGCGCTTTCTGATGGGAGTTCTGTTGGCGGCGCTCGTGGTCGTGTCGACGGCTGCCGCTGCGACCCCTGCCCCGGACGCGCACGACCGGGAGGTCGCACGGCGGCTGGCAGCGAAGGTAGTCGAGCTGCAGAAGTTGACGACGGCCTCGAAGGGCGGCGACGACCGCATCACGAAAGCGTTGCAAGGCTGCAAGGCGCTGGGCAAGACACCAGCGGAGAGCTTCGGAGTCGTACTCGCGATGCTCCCGGTGCTGCTGATCGACGTGGTCAACGAAATCCGGCCGCAGCTACTCGACCTACGTACTGCCGTCGCAGCGATGCATCCGCATGCGCCGTTGTTCCGTCGCTGGCTCGCCGGGGAGAGCGCGAATATCGATCAGATCCTGGCTTTCGACAACCACGGCAAGAAGATCGACTACTGCGCCGCCGCAAAGGTCATGCTGGCCAAAAACGCAAGCAACGCGCAGGTGCAGGCGGTGCTCGGAGTCCCGCTGTCGCGGGTCAAGGAGCTATTCTCGGGCGCGTCGTCGCAGGCCAGTGCGACCGTGTCGAAGTTGAATCCCGAGATGCGTGCATTCCTGATCGCGGCCGGTGTGCGACGCAATGTGGCTGTCCAACTGACAACGTAGGTCTTGCCAACTGACAACGTAGGTCTTGGTCGTCATGCGCACAGCGGGCCCGACGGCGCGGAGGCAGCTTGGTCGGCGCCGGACGAGCCACTGCCAACGTTATCGACCCGGCATTCCCGACCCGCCCCAGTTCCGGGTGCCTCCGCAGGAATCCGGACCGCTGTTGGCTGCGTACTCACTGATGCCCCCTAACACTCGACCGAAGAGGGAAGGCATCAAATGAAGAAGCAGATTGTTGCAGTGGCGACGGCGACGGTCGCTGCGGCGGTGCTTGCGTCGGCCTCGCTCGCCGCCACCCCGACGTTGACCGGAACGGTAGGCCCCGGGTTCACGATCGTGCTCACACAGGGCGGGAAGAAGGTGACGAAGCTGAAGGCCGGCAAGTACGTGTTTGTGATCAACGACAAGTCGTCGATGCACAGCTACGGGCTCGACGGCCCCAACGGCTTCGCGAAGGACTTCACGAGCGTCGCCTTCAAGGGAACCAAGACGTTCACGCTCAAGCTCAAGGCCGGCAAGTACAAGTACTACTGTACGCCGCACGAGAGCAGCATGTTCGGCAACTTCACCGTCTCGTGAAGGCCGCGGCGCACGTGATCGGATGCGGTGGGAGTCTTCCGGCGTAAATCGGTCGGGGCGGCCGAGGGTGCTAGCCCTCTTCGCCGCCCCGACTCCGCGGCTCCTTTCACGCAGTCAAATTCGCTCGGGGCCGCTCGACCGCCCAACCTGGTCCGAGTACTCGGTCGCCGACTCGCCGCTTGTAAACGGCATCCTGCACGAGCCACTCTCGCGCATTGCCTGGACGAGCAGGCCTCCGCCCGGAACCGCTAACGGTGAGCGTGTAACGAGTGAGGTTCGGCGCGGACACGATTCGCTGGGATAGGCTCGCGTCTGTTTGCTCTGACCGGGGGGATCGTGTTCTTCACGCTGAACAGTTGGGGTCGGGTTAGCCATGGGCGAGGTGTTTCTCGGGCCAGGCTGGGCGGGGGAAGACGCCGGGGGAGAAAGCCCGGCCCGTAAAGGTGGGGTCTAGCCGGCACCCCCGACGCTCGACCCGGCCCGGCTGAACAAACCAGTGATCGAGTCCTTCAGGAACGTCAGCGCCGCGATCGATCCGAGCGCAACGATCGCGATTATCAACGCGTACTCGACGAGGCCCTGGCCTTCCGGTTCGGTCAGCCGGAACCACATATTGTGCATCCTGGCCGTCACGTTTCCTCCTCCGTTTTTCACGTTCCCGGGGCTGCGGGGCCCGACGTACGAACAATCACGTTACGCTCGCGCGCGTGTTGATACAAGAGCTGTCGCCACCTGCGCCGATCTGCGCTGCTCCCGACGTTCGTCATCGATCCCGCCCGCCGGAGCGCGTGGCCGGGGGCGTAGCGGGCCGGACGTTGGTCGCGGAAGGAGCGACCCGCAGGACGCGCTCGCTGTGCTGCCGCCAGTCCAAGGAGCGGCCGGATCCTCACGTCGCTCCTTCCACGCAGCGCTGGTTTGTACGCCTCTGATCGTCGGATGTCGAGGCGACCCGGCGCCGAGCATGTGTCGGCGCCTCGGACATCCGATTGCTTCCTTGGAACCCCTCGACCGGCGCTGCCGACGCAGCCCGGCAGGCCCGCGGGTAACCTCTCTGGAGTTTCGGGGACAGCGAAGAGATTGTGATTCGATCGGAGAAGGCAGGGCCGAGGCGTATCGAGATACGCCTTCCTCGGGGGGTGAGCATGTGAATCGTAAACCTGGAGAGCAGCAGCAGAGCGGCGGTGCCCCCGTGTTGGAGGGCGTCGTCTCCGCGACGAGCTCAAGGGAGTCCGGCGAGACCGATCCGGTTTCCCGGGAGCTCAGAGTCAGGCCGTATCGGCCGGGAGACGAAGAAGCGCTCGTCGAGGTGTACTCGACTGTATTCCGCGAGCGATCGATGGCGGAGTGGCGGTGGCTCTTCCAGCAAGCGCCCGACGGTCCGGCCGATATTGGCATCCTGGAAAGTGACGATCGCCTGGTCGGTAGCATTGCTCACCTTCCGGTGGCGGTCTGGGTGGGAGGACGCCGGCTCCGTCTTGCCATCGGATGCGACCTGATGATCACGCCCGAGTGCAGAGGATTGGGGGGATCGGAGCAGCTCGTGAAGGCGTTCCTTGCCTCGGAGCACGGATTCGATTTGAATCTCGGCACGGTCAACGAGAGCTCGAGTCATGTGATGGGTCGGTACGCAGGCACCGTCACGATGGGACGACCTCCACAGTGGGTTCGCTTTCGAACTCGCGGCGGGAGGCATCGCGCTCTCCTCGGGCGCGCCGCGACCATCGCCGAGCGATTCTACGGAACGGTGTCCAGTTGGCCCTCGCCCAACCTTGTCGTGGTGGATCTCGTGAATCTCGGCCCCGAGGTGGATGACCTCGCACGGGAATCGGCGGGCTTCGCCCCGTGCATCCGCGTCCGAGATGCGGCCTATCTGCGTTGGCACTGGCTCGAGGAACCAGGGACACGGTGGCGCATCCGGGCGGCGCGCGATGCAGAGGGCGGGCTGCGTGGACTCGCCGTTTTCGCGGCACGCGGGGAGGGCCTCGGCCGGCGAGGTATCGTCGCGGATCTGCTGGCGCGGGACGCTCCCGCGGTGCGCGCTCTCGTGATCGACGCCTGGACGAGTCTGGTCGCAGACGGCTGCCGCAGCGTGACCTGTACCTACCTCGATCCTCGGCCGTGGGCCAGGCGGGCGATGTTCAGGTCCGGCTTCAGGCCGAGTCGCGGACCGATGATAGCGTGTGGGCCGCTCTCACCCTCGGCCGGAAGTGAAGTGGGACGGCTCGCGTCCTGGTACCTCACTCACGGGGACACCGTAAGTACCTCACTCACGGGGACACCGTAATCTGAATCCTGCCGGCGTGACGACACTGCCAGATCCTCGACTCGGCCGTGTAGCGTGCCGGTCCGGCGTCGACCCCGGACCGCAACCCTTAGATGATCCGGAGACCCTGCTGCGGAGCAGCCAGACGATCGCGTAACCCGGCGAGATCAGGCGACTTCGTATCGAGATCCTCCCAATCGCGCAACTCCAGCAGGATTGCGTCGCGCGCCTGAATCGAGGTCGCCACGGTCGCGTTGCGGCTCGGGCCTTTGCCGACCGTGTCGGCCGCGACCAGCGCGTCACTCGTGCCGCGGGCCCGGAGCTTCGCGATCAACTCGGCGCTTTCCGCGTCGCTTATCCGCTCTCCGTAAAGGCGTGGCACGACCAGCAGCATACGTGCGGTTTCCGGCTCATGATCGATTTCGGCTGTCGACACGCTCGAGGAAGTACGATCTCGGCATGAGCAGCCTCGAGCAGGTCTCCCAGCAGTCGGTCGCCGTCAGCCGCGACCGCTCCCGTGCCGTCTTCGGCCAGACCATGGGTCTTGTCGCCCTCACGTGTGGCGTCGCCGCCCTCGGCGCCTACCTCGGGCGCGATCTCTCCCGCGGGTGGGGCATCGTCGCGTTCATCGGCGCGATCGCCTGCATCCTCGGTCTCAACGTCGCCGTTCATCGCTCCGAGCAGCTTGCGATCGGCCTTCTCTTCGGCCTCGGCGCCTTCCTCGGGATCGCGGCGTCGCCCGTTCTCGCCTACTACGCCTCGGTCCAGCCGCAGGCGCTCTGGCAGGCCGGTGCCACGACTGCGCTCTTCATCGGCGGCTTCGGCGCGTACGGGTACGCGACCCGACACGACCTTTCGAAGATCGCACGAATCGCCTTCTTCGCGTTGCTCGGCCTGATCGTCTTCGGCATCGTCTTGATGTTCGTTTCGATCCCCGGCGGCCACGTGATCTACGCGGTTCTCGGCCTCGTCATCTTCGCCGGCTACACGATGTACGACTTCCAACGTCTGCGCCATGCGGGGCAGATCGAGGCGGCGCCCTTGCTCGCAGCATCGATCTTCCTGGACGTCTTCAACGTGTTCATGCTGCTGCTGTCGCTCTTCGGCGGCGGCGGCGCGCAACTAGAAAGGCGAGAGATGCGGGCCCGAGGATCGAGGATCCCGGGCCCGCATCTCTCGGATCGTACTGAAGCTAGAAGCCTCGTTGAGCTTCGAGCAACGCCGGGCCGAGAATCACGACGAACATCGCGGGGAAGATGAACAGCGCGGTCGGCACGAGCATCTTCACCGGAGCCTTCATGGCCCTCTCCTCGGCGGCGACTTGCCGCCGGTTGCGCGACTCCTCGGCCTGGATGCGGAGCATCCGGCCGAGCGGGCTGCCGAGCTGTTCGGCCTGGATGAGCGAGTTGACGACGGACGTCAGCTCCGGGATCTCCACGCGGTCCGCCATCTTGCGGAGCGCCTTGGATCGGCTCTCGCCGATCCGAAGCTCGGCGAGAACGAGGAGGAACTCCTCCACGAGCGGGCCCTCGAGATGCTCACCGAGCCTCGACAGAGCGGCGTCGAAGCCGAGACCGCCCTCGACGCTGACCGCGAGGACGTCGAGCGAGTCCGGCAGCTCCTGCCTCATCAGGTCGCGACGCTTCCGCGTCCGCGACGTGACGACGATGTCCGGGCCGAAGAACCCGAAAGCACCTCCGGCGATGCCGACGAGCAGGGCCTTCATCGGGCTTCCCGTCAACGCGCCGAGCAAGGCCCCGATCGCAATGCCGACGGCACCGAGCACGACCTTCGTCGCGAGGAACCCGATCGGAGAGATGCTCCGCGCCAGTCCCGCCGACACGAGCTTGAACCCGATCTTGTCCTCGGTCGCGCGTGGATCGAGCCGGCCGGCAAAATGCGCGAGCCGACCGGAGTAGCGCTCGTTGAGGCGGTCCAGCAGCGGGTCGCCGCCGGTCGACTCCTCACCGGCATATGCTCCCGCCCGGCGTAGGGACGCCTGACGGTCCCGGGCCGGCTTCGTGACGAGTTGACCGACGATGACGAGAGCGCCGGCGAGACAGACGAATGCGAGCAGCAGAAGCATCTGGCATCACCCCTTGACCGCGACGATTTTCTTGAGGATAAGACCGCCGAAGATCATCATCACGAACACGGCGACGAGCATGATCTGCCCCGCCGAGGTGTTGACGAGCGGTGCGAGGTAGCCGGGGTTGAAGATCGAGATCAGGCCGGCCGTGATGAGCGGCAGCCCGACGAGGACGTAGGCCGAGGCCCGTCCCATCGCCGTCAGCGCATGAACCCGGCGTCGGAACTGCTGCCGGGAGCGAACGGTGTCCGACACCGTCTGGAAGAGGTCGGCCAGGCTGCCGCCGATCTCGCGTTGGATGGTGACCGACATGAGCACGAAGCGAAAGTCGTCCGAGTTGATGCGGTCGGCCATCGCCCCGAGAGCTTCGTCCAACGGACGACCGAGGCGCGTCTCGTTGATCACACGCGCGAACTCCTCGTTGGCCGGCGAGAGCCCTTCGTCCACGATCGCCTGCATGCTGTGATCGAAGCTCTGCCCGACCTTCAACGAGCCCGCCATCGTCATGAGGACGTCGGGCAGCTGGTCTTCGAATGCCCGCAACCTTCCTCGCGCCTTGGACGAGAGCCACGCGAACGGTGCAACCGCGCCGCCCACGAGCGCCGCGGCGATCAGGAGCGGCTGGCTCGTCACGAGGCTGACGACGACTGCTATGCCGACTCCGGCCGACGCTGCCCAGAATGTGAACTGGGCCGGGCGTACATTGACGTGGGCGCGTTCGATTAGCCGCTCGAGCGACCCGCCGGCGCTCGTCTTGTCGAACGCCCGCTCCGTCGCCTCGTAGAGTCGATCGGCGTGAGGGCGCCAGCCGGCGCCCTTGCTCGACCCGCCGGGCCCTTCCACAGCGACAGCGCCACCTGACCCTCCGTACGGCTCGAGGCGGCTCTTCAGCCACGCACCTCGAGGCTTCGCGAAGGCCACGAGCCCTGCGATGAGCATCAGGCAGCCGACGGCAAGGCCGACCACGAGCGGACCGATCGCCGAGTCGAACAACAGCGACCTCATCGCGGGCCTCCGTTCGCCGAGACGGCCTGCAACGGTGCCTCGGGCTGGTAGAAGTCCTCCGGCAGGATCACTCCGTGGCCTGCGAGCTTGTGCTGGAAGTGGGGCTGGAGGCCCGTGCACTCGAGCGGCCGCAGGAACGAGATGTAGCCGTGCGCCGCTGCACGATCACTTATCGGACGGGCGGCGAAGATGTCCTGCAGCGTGATGATCTCGGATTCCATCCCGAGCACCTCGGTGACGTGCGAGATGCGCCGGCTGCCGTCCACGAGGCGCGTGATGTGGACGACGACGTCGAGCGCGCTCGAGATCTGCTCGCGGATCGCGTGGAGCGGGATCTCGAGGCCCGACATCAGCACCAGGGTCTCGAGCCGGTTGAGAGCGTCGCGTGGCGAGTTCGCGTGGATCGTCGTCAACGAGCCCTCGTGGCCGGTGTTCATGGCCTGGAGCATGTCGAGCGTCTCGTCTCCGCGAACCTCGCCGACCACGATGCGATCGGGCCGCATGCGAAGGGCGTTGCGGACGAGCTCGCGGATGCGGATCTCGCCTTCTCCCTCGATGTTCGGCGGCCGCGACTCGAGGCGGATCACATGCTCCTGCTGCAGCTGCAGCTCGGCCGCGTCCTCGATCGTGACGATCCGCTCCTCGTCCGGGATCGACGCCGACAGTGCGTTCAGGAGCGTCGTCTTGCCCGTCCCGGTGCCGCCGGAGATGAGGACGTTCAGTCGACCTTGCACGCACGACTGCAGGAAACTCGCCGCCTTCGGCGTCAACGAGCCGAAGTCGATCAGGTTGTCGATCGTGTACGGGTCACGGGCGAACTTGCGAATCGTCAACGTCGGCCCGTTGAGCGAGAGCGGAGGGATGATCGCGTTGACACGGCTGCCGTCGGGCAGGCGCGCATCGACCATCGGTGAGCGCTCGTCGACACGCCGACCGACGCGGGCGACGATCTTGTCGATGATCCTTCGCAGGTGGTCGTCGTCGACGAAGCTCGCGTCCGTCGCCTCGATCTTGCCGTCGCGCTCGATGAACACCCGATCGAAGCCGTTGACCATCACCTCGGTGACCGTGTCGTCGGCGAGGAACCGCTCGAGGGGCCCGTAGCCGAGGATGTCGGCCGCGATCTCCTCGATCAGGCGCGCACGATCGACCGCGGCGAGCGGTGTGCCCGACGCGTCGAGCTCGCGCGTGACGGATTCGGTCACCTCGCGGCGCAGGTCGGGAGACTCCTGGTTCGAGAAGAGCCAGGGCCCGAGCTTCGGGATCACTCTCCGCTGGACATCGGTCTTCAGTTCTCCGTAGGGGTCCGAGATGCCGGACGCCTTGCGCCCGTCCTCGAGGAGCGGGGTCGTCTCCACTTCCTCGACCTGGATGCGCTCGGTGAGGCGGGCGCTGCCTGCGCCGCTCTGGTCGCCCCGGAGCTGGTCTTCGAGGTTCATGATGCCCTCCCTTCGAGGACGCGGCGAGGCGTCAGCCAGCGCCGCTTCGGGGCTTCCACAGCTCGCGTCGGGGCCGGTGCGCCGGTCTGCTCGAGCGAGTGTGCGATGAGTGCGACTGCCTGGGCGAACTCGGAGTCGCTCTGGACGAGTGCGGCAACGGCGCCGCTGTTGACTGCGGGAGCAACGACCGGGTCGTTCGGTATCTCGAAGCTGACGGTGAGGCCGAGGACTCCCTCGACGTCTTCCTTCGTCAGGCCGACCTTCGGTGTGACACGATTGAGCACGAGGCTCGTGCGAGCTGCCGGGAAACCGAGCATCTCGAGCGTGCGCAGGCTCAGCTTCACGTTCTTCAGCGTCGGGACGTCGAGGCCGCAGAGCATCAGGACCTGATCGGTCTGACGCAGCACCGCGAGCATCGGTCCGTAGAAGAACGGGGAGGTGTCCACGATCACGATGTCGTACGCCTCCCGAGCCACTTCGAGCAGCTGCAGCACCTTCGACTCGGTGACGAGCTCGGCCTCCTCCGGGCGCATCGGCGCCGCCAGGACGTCGAGCCCGGACCGGTGTTGCGTCGTGTAGCCGGCGAGCTTGCCGACGTCGAGCCCGCCGGGAGCCAGCACGAGCTCGTGCATCGTGCGCTGGGGATCGAGGCCGAGCATGATCGCGGCGTCGCCGAACTGCAGGTCGAGGTCGATCAGCAGCACGCGCTTTCCCGACGTGTGCGCGAGGAGTGCTGCGAGGTTCGTCGAGAGCACGGTCTTGCCGGTGCCCCCTTTCGGCGAGAACACGGTCACGACGCGGCCGTGCGCTTCGCCGTCGTTCGAGCCGTGGCCGGACCGGCCACCGGTCTCGTGCGCCTTGCGGATCGCAAACGAGATCGTCTCCGCCAACTGCGGCATCACGAGCACGTCGTCGACGCCCGCCGTGAACGCGGTCTCGACGAGGCCGGAGTGTGGCCCCGGCACGAGCAGCACGATCGGTGCCTCCGTCTGGAGGCGGATCACGGCCACGTCCGTCTCGAGGCCGACCGCGACGGGATCCCCGTCGCGGCCGGCGCCGAGCAGTACTGCATGGACGTCACCGTCACGGAGGTGCGGCACCGCATCCCGCACCTCGGCCGCCCAGGCGACGACCTCGAGACCGCTGCCGGGGGCGGCGAGCGCCTCCCGGAGATCCGACTCGCCGTCGAACGTGCCCGTGACGACGACCCGGAGGGCCTCATGCCGGTTGCCTGTGGCGAACATGGTCACTTGCTGCCTCCGGCGAGCACCGTCGCGAACGTGTCGGACGAGCGCTTGCTGTCCTTCGGCTTCTTGACGGGGCGCAGCTGCAGCGTCCAGTCACCGCTCTTCATCACGTAGTAGAGACGCTGTGACTGTGCGTCCGTCACGGCCAGAATGACCGAGTCCTGGGTCTTGTCAGCGGTCGACGAGATCGTCGAGCTGCCCGACCCCTTCTCCGTCTCAAGCACGCGCAGGTTGCGGAGGACGACAGAGCTCTTCACCTCCGTGTTGTCACGCGGATCCTTCAGGAGTGCCACCACGTCTACGCGGTCGCCGGCGTTGAGCGTTCCGGCGAGCACCTGGTCGCCGGTGCCCGGGACCTGTAGCGCCCGCTGATTGCCCTTGAGATCCGCCCGGATGCCCTGCTCCTTCGGCAGCGCGAACCGGTTGAGGGTCAGCTGCTCGCCCTTGTACACCGGCTGGGTGAGATAGAGGCCCTTGATCAGCGCCGGATCCTTCACGGCTTCCGGCGCGGCGTTCTTGCGCGCGACCGTCTGCTTGTCGAGGTGGCCGGCGATCTTGCTGCCGGCAGTCCCGACGGCGTAGTCCTTCGACGGCACGTAGACCGTCACGTTCTCGTTGCCGGCGGTGACGTCGTTCCGGGCCGAGGTCACGTAGATGACCGTCAGCAGGACGGCGGCAGCCGCAAGCACGGCAGCGATCACGATGTTCCTGATGCGATAGTCGATCGTCATTCCACACGCTCCGTTGTCTCGCTGGTAAACCGCCCTTGTTTCACGGGGACGCCGAATATGTCGATTTTGTACGGGTACGTCGCCTTCACGGTCACGTCGCTCCCCTGGGCGAACGTGGACGTCACGGTGACGACGAGCGTCGCGGGATCGTTGGCGCCGCTGAGAGAGCCGGACGCTGCCGATCGCACGCGTGCCACCGCCGCCGCTGTTGCGGTGCCGGGGCTGCCCGGAAGCGTGCGGCTGACCGCTGCCTGCCGCGCTCCGGCTCGTACCGCGTCGGTGAGAGTCAGGGAATGGTTGAACTGGATCCCGCACTGGATGATCCCAAACACCACCATCAGCAGCACCGGCAGGACAATGGCGAACTCGACCATTGCCTGACCGTTCTCCCGCTTTCTGATGTTGTTGCTGATGATCACGATTGTGTTCCCTTCCCCAATTTCCACAATTGCATTGACTGAACAGTTTGGTGAATGGTGGTGGAACTCAGCGAAGAGATTCCACCACCATTCGCCGGTTTGAACTAAACGAACGTCACGCGGTCGAGTGCAGCCGAGATGCGGCCGCCGAGAAGCCCGACAGCGACGATGCAAAACACGGCGATAAGCGCGAGGATAATGCCGTACTCCGCCATCGTCTGCCCCTCCTCACGATCACGCACGGTGATGGCCCGGAGGTAGAGATTGGCAAGAAATGTATTCATGTGATTTCACCCCCCTCCCGTCTGTGAAGTCCGCAATTGGACATGAACGAACTTGCATCAGAGCATGGTCTGAAAGGGGGAGAATGCAAGAGGCGGAAGTCCCTCGATCGAGGGATTTCCAAGGACGATCACTCGAACGAGTGACCGCTGAAAAGCCCGCAAAACCGACACTTGTTGCTCTTTTCGAGCTCGATGCGTGCAGGAAGGCGCCGCCGGCCCCACGAGGCCGTTCGGGGTGCTCGAGATAGCTAGAAGAATGACTAGGAGAGCGAGTCGTCGATCAGCTGTGCTGTGCGGAAAATATCCGACGCAATTCGATCGAAGATCGTGTTGAGCTGCCCGGGCGTCGGCTTGTTGTAGAATGTCTGTGCCGACGAAGCTATTTGCTGCATCGCTTCGAGCGCATTCATGTTTGGAACTTCGATCGCATTGTTCCGGGTCTGGCATCGCTCGTAGACGCCGTTTGCCCCGTCGAGGTCGTAGCCGATCCCGTAGATCGTTGTTCCCTGCGCCTTGGCCGTAGCGGCGGAGTTGACGCCCGCGTGGCACGGCTGGTTGCGGTACGACGCCGGTTCCGAGAGGCCTCCGTAGTTCGCCGCGCCGTCGGAGAGGAAGATGAGCACCTTCTGCACGCCGGGCCGTCCGTTGTTCTGGAGCTCGGCCTGCGCCGCATCGATCGCGCCCGCGTACCCGGTGCGACCGCCGCCGACCTGCTGGCACTCGACGCGGTCGACGAGGGTGGAGCCGGCGTTGAGCGTTCCCGGCGGCGACGCGAAGTCGGACGAGAGCGGGACCATGAGATAGCTCTTGGTCGCCGAGTCGTAATTGGCCTGGTCGGGGAGCGACGGGGGCGAGCACTGGGCGTTTCGCGTCGTGCCGGTCGAGGGCGGCAGGACGGCCAGCCCGACGTGATGGAACTGGGGGTTCATCCGCCGCAGGAAGGTTCTGATTCCCTCCCGCGCGTTGTTGAGGTCGGTGCACGCCGGATCGTTCTGGCCGTTCGAGAACTGACACATGGAGCCGGTCCGGTCGAGCACGATCATGATGTCGAGAGGCTTCACGGAGCAGGGTGAACACGCCGTGGCGGTGGCCTTGACGGTGAACGAGTTGACCCCGAGCAGCTTGGCGAAGATCGTCTTCACGACCGAGGTCGACTTGACGGTGATCGTGTTCACCTGCCCGTTCGTCGGTGTGCAGCCCGTCACGATCGCGGTCACGCACTTGGTCTGGGGATACCCGGGCTCGAAGGCGGCATTGTCGTTCGCGCTCGGTGGATTGCGCTTGCCCGGTTCCGGACCGTAGTTGGCGGCGGTGAGCTTGGCCTGCGCGCTGTCCGGCAGGTCGAGCGCACCGGCGAGGGCCGCGGCGTCGGTCGAGGCCTGGAGCTGGCGTTGCACGAGATAGGCGTGGCCGACATCCAGGGCGAAGCCCGTGATCCCGATCAGCACCACCATCGCGATCGTCGCGAACACGAGCACCTGCCCGGATTCGTCTCTGAGCCTACGTTGGTTGCCGCAGCGCACCGGGGTCCTCCGTCCCTCGTTCGGAACACACTTAAGGTCATGTCGCCGGACGCTGATATCCCTCGTTCCAGTGATTCGCCCCCTGTGTCGGGCAGGGTTGAAGGGGCGGTGAGGCGAATATGTCTCCGTGGACGTGGTCTCGCTTCACCAGAGCGACGGTCGGGTGGCGTGCGAGCGCTGCTCGATTGCGAACCGCCCGTGGACCCGGATGCGCGGCCTGCTCGGGCGCTCCGGTCTCGGGTCGGGCGAGGGGATGCTGTTTCCCGGCACGGGCTCGGTTCACACGATGTTCATGCGCTTCGCGATCGACGTCGTGTTCCTCGACAGAGACATGAGGGTGCTCTCGGTACGGGAGGCGGTTCCCGCATGGCGCGCCGTCAAGCAGCGAGGTGCGAAGGCGACGCTCGAGTTGGCCGCAGGCGAGGCGGCGCGGGCCGGAATCGCGCCGGGGGATCGGCTCGTGCGCCCCTGACCCGTGCTACGTGCTCGAGGCCCGCACGCGGAGTGAAGCTCGCATGCCTCTGGCTCGGTGGTCGGCGAGCGTGCACCAGAGCACGAACCGGCCGGCGCGCAGACGCGTCTCGAGCTCGGCCGTCCCGCCGGGGTGGACGAGCCCGATGCGATACGTGCGCGTGCCGCCGACGCGCCGGAGTGCGAGATCATGATCGTCCTCGCCGTAGTTGACGAGCTCGACGATCGCCGGGCCGCTGCGGATCGAGACGCGTGAGAGCGCGAGGCTGAACTCGACTGCCGACACCTGGGTGCGTTCAGGAGGTGGGGTGGTGGCGCCCACCGGCGGTAACGACATGAAGGCGACCGCGGTCACGAGGACAGCCCAACGCATCAGCGAAGGATCGTCGGCCGCGTGAACTTCCGCGCTCCCGGAATGATCACCTCGGCGTCGGCGCCGAGCCAGTCCTCGAGGATCGCGCTGTAGAGGCCCCGAAAGTCGGCCGTCGCCTGGAGGTTGCCGTCGTCGTCGAGCTTCGCGAGCCCCGGGAACTCACCGATCATCTTGCCGGCCACGCTAGAGCCGATCAGGAACCCCGTCCCCGCGGCCCCGTGGTCGGTGCCGCCCGAGCCGTTTTCCTTCGCACGCCGGCCGAACTCCGACCAGACGTGCACCAGCACGCGGTCGGCGAGCCCGCGCGCCTCGAGATCGCGCTGGAATGCCAGCAGCGAGTCGGCCGTGAGCTTGAGCCCGTCGGAGAGATCCTTCGCCTGGTTGTCGTGAGTGTCGTACGAACCCGGCGCCGAGAGCGCGACGACGTGGAGCGGTAGCCCTGCAGCGAGCATCGCGGCGAGCCCGGCAAGCCGCTGCGGAAAGCGATCGTTCCCGCCCGGGTACGGGACGGGGCTCGTGAATGCGGGCTTGTCGTCCTTGGGACGGAACGGCGTCAGCTGGCGGTAGAGCTGCGACGACTGACGCGCGGCGTCCGTCGCCTGGCGCAGGCCCGGGTCGCCGTGAACCGGCACGGCGCCGAGCCGGCCGATCGTGTCGACCATGCGGTCGCTCACCTCGCCCCAGACGCCCCGCGCCCAGAAGTCGTAGTGATCCGGAGCGTCGACGGCCGCAACCGGCATCTTCGCCGTGGCGAGGGAGGGCTGCAGGCTCCAGTCGAGCGACAGGCCCTGCAACGGGTTGTCGGGCTTCCCGACCCGGTCGAGATACCGTCCGAGCCAGCCCGTCACGAGTCGCTCGTCGGCCGCACCGACCTCCCAGAAATGGCGGGAGGTGAAATGCGACTGGTTGGGGTGGTCGTAGCCGATCCCGGGCATCACGTTCACCTTGCCTTCACCGTGCAGCTGCGCAAGCGGGGCGAGCGACGGATGCCACATGAGTGACGTGTCCTCGGCGAACGCCGTCCCGGCGGCGGGGTCGAGCCCGAGTCGCGGCCGCAGCGAGCGGTAGAGCGGATCCCCGATCGGGGCGAGCAGCGAGAGCGCGTCGGCACCGCCGTCGAGGAAGACCGAGACGAGCACGCGTTGGTTGCTCCCGGCTGCTGCTGCGGCGGCGATGCCCTCGTCGAAGACGCGGGGCCCGAGCGCCGACCCGCCGTAGACCGCCAGAGCCAGTCCGACGCTGCGCGCGATGAACGTGCGCCTGTCGAGTCCCGTTCCCGCGGGCGTCGGCATGCCGGCCTCGACCGCGGGCAAGCCGTTGCCTGCCTGCGCGATTCCCCGGCGCAGTAGCTCGGCGCGTGAATGCTCGTCGCAGCAGGCCATTCTCTCTCCTCAGCAGGTCTGGAGGTCGGGGGACACGGCGAGGAGTTGCCGCACGGCGTTCATCACGAGCGGCGGGTAGGCATCGGACTTCCAGCCGGCTGCGCCCTGCAGCGAGCCGCGGGCGAACGCGAGCAGCTCCGCGTGGGTCTCCTTGCGGATCGTCGGGTTGCCGAAGAGCGCCAACGCGCCCTGGACGATCGTTTCGGGGTCATGCGAGACCTTCGGCGCCTTCTTGCCCTTCTTCTGCTCCAGGGTGAACTTGCCGAGGGCCTCGTTGGCGATCGACCAGCGGCCGTGGAAGGTGTTCGTGTCGAGCCAGCGGGTGTCGTCCCAGCCCGCCACGTTCGGTGGGTAGAAAAGGCGTTGCCCGGCACCCTCGGACAGCCAGACCCACGCGGAGGTGTCGACGCCGCGGCCGAGACCGCGCAGGAGCCCGGCGATGTAGACCACGGGCGGCTTCACCATCCGCGGGCCGGTGTACAGGGCCGGATGGTGGAGGATCGCCTCGACCACGGGCCGAACCTCGAAGCCGCCGGTCGTGTAGAGGTGCTCCAGTCCTGCTTTCGTGCGCGCGTCGGGTTGTTCAGGGACGAAGTAGCTCCACAGCTTCGTGACGAAGAACGACGGGTGTCCGGGGTGATGGAGCGTGAGCTCCACCGACTCCCGCCACGAGAACGCCCCCTTCTTGCCGAACACGGTCTTCATGCCCGGGTCGTGCCGCTTCTGATCGAAGCGGAAATCGGTCTGGCCCTTGCCCCTTTTCCACGTGCTCGTCCAGCCGGTCAGCGCCCGCGCCTGCTCACGGACGTCGTGCTCCGAGTAGCCGTCGCCCTCACCGAGCGTGAACAGCTCCATTAGCTCGCGCCCGTAGTTCTCGTTCGGGGCATCCTTTCGGTTGTCGACGCCCGAGAGCCAAACGAGCATGGCGGGGTTCGCCGTGATCGAGACGAGCATCTTCTGGAAGCTGCCGAGCGCATAGCGGCGCAGCAGGCGGTTCTGGGCGAGCATCAGCTTCTGTGATCCCACACCGGCATTGGAGGTCGCGAACCAGTCGTGGTAGTTGAGTGTCATCCGCTCGACGAGCGGGCGGCTCGTCCTGACCATCCTGTCGAGCCACCAGAGGTGGTCGTGACCGTACGCGTCGGCAGGAGCGAGCGGGCGGCCCTTGTCGTCGTGGGGTCGCGGGCCGATCCATCGCTCTCCCGGCGGATGGGTCAGCGAGCGTACGGCACCGTCGAGCCCGAGTCGGGCAAGGCTCGAGGCCTGGCCCCGCCGGGGGCCGAAGCCAGCGCGCCAGAGAAGGCGCTCGGCCTCCGCCTTGCGGAAGGGCCCTGTATAGCGGGGTATCGTTGCCATCGAAGCCTTGTATCGCCCGCCCGAGGGTGTTCCTTGACCGTTACTTCTTGACGACGAGCGTCGTGCGCATCCCGCGCGCCTTGTGGTTGGAGAGCGAGCACCAGAGCGAGTAACGGCCCGGTGTCAGCTTGAGTGTTCGCTCGCCACGGCCGCGTGGATCGAGTTGCTTGAACCTGATGACTTTCGAGCCGGGTTTGACTCCTTGGACGACGAGGTCGTGGGTGTCCATGCCGAAGTTGATGAGCTCCAGGCTGACGCTGCCGGCACGGACGCTCGGCCGCGAAAGCGTCAGGGTGTACTCCTTCTCGACCACCTGAACAAACGAGAGCCCGTCGGTGCCGGCGCCGGCGGGGAGGGCGGCGATCCCCGAGACGACGACGGCAGCGAAGAGGAGAGCGAGGCGGTTCATGCGACCAGCTTCATCCGCGGCATCTTCGCCGCCGGCGCGGCGCCGAGTGTTGGACGCATTACAGCGTTCATGCGACCAGCTTCATCCGCGGCATCTTCGCCGCCGGCGCGGCGCCGAGTGTTGGACGCATTACAGCGTTCATGCGACCAGCTTCATCCGCGGCATCTTCGCCGCCGGCGCGGCGCCGAGTGTTGGACGCATTACAGCGTTCATGCGACCAGCTTCATCCGCGGCATCTTCGCCGCGTCGGGGATGATCCTGGCCGCATCGACCCCGAACCACTGCTCGGCGAGCGAGGAGTAGACGCTGCGGAAATCCGAGGTGGCGCGGAGGTTGCCGTCACGGTCGAGACCTTTCGTCAGACCGGGGAACTCGCCGACCATGTGCTGCCGGACCTTCGTTCCCATCAGGAATGCGACTCCGGCTGCTCCGTGGTCGGTGCCGTTCGAGTCGTTCTGCTGCGGGCGGCGGCCGAACTCGCTCCAGACGAGCGTCAGCACCCGGCCGGCGATGCCCCGGCGCTCGAGATCGGATTGAAAGGCGTAGAGCCCCTCGGCAATCTGCTTGGCGCCGTCCTGCAGCGGTCCTTGCTGATCCGCATGGGTGTCGTACGAGCCGGGACCGGTGAGGGCCGCCGTCCGGATCGGGAAGTTGGCGTCGAGGAGGGCGGCGAGCCCCGAGAGCCGGTTCCCGAAGTCGCCATCCGGATACTTGGCTTTCGGGTTGATGTGCACCTGCCCGTCCTTGCCGACGAACCGGCCGAGCTGGCGGCGAAGCTCGTCTGCCTGCTTCACGGTGCGGCTCGCCTGCGCCAACACGGGATCAGGGTCTGCCGAGAGCGCACCGAGTGAGCCGATGCCGTCGTTCAGCAGCTCGCCCGGGACGTCCCACACGTTGTGCGAGCCGAATCCGTAGTCGGCGGGGCTCGCCAGCGTCGCGACCGGCACGCGTGCGGTCGCGAGCGAGGGGAGGAGAGCGCCGTCGAGCGATAGGCCCTGCATCGCGTTCTCGTTGTCGCCGATCACGTCCAGCAGGCGGCCGAGCCAGCCGGTGCCGGCCTGCGGATCGAGAGCTCCCACTTCCCAGAAGTGTCGGGATGTGAAATGTGATTGATCAGGATGCGAGTAGCCGATCGCGGGAAACACCGTCAGCCGTCCCCGCGCGTGGAGCCGCGCGAGGGGCTGCAGCGACGGGTGCCAGTGAAGCCTCGTGTCGGAGCGGAAGGCCGGCCCGTCTCCAGGCTTCATGGCGAGCGAATTGCGGAGCCTGCGATAGCGCGGGTCGCCGGTCGGGTACAGGAGCGAAAGAGCATCCCAGCCGCCGGGAGCGAAGATCGAGACGAGCACGTGGCGGCCGGCACCGCCCGTGGCAGCGGCCCGCGCGATGCCCTCGTCGAGCATCTTCGGGCCTAGCGCCGAAGCGCCGTACACGGTCAGCGCAGCGCCGACCGTGCGGGAGAGGAATCGCCGGCGGTCGAGGCCGGTTCCGGCGGGAGCGGGCATCCCGGGCTCGATCGCCGGAAGCCCGTCGCCGGCCTCTGCAACGGCACGACGGAGCAGGGTGGAGCGTGAGAACTCGTTGCAGCAGTTCATGCCGTTTGCATCTCGGGTGAGGCCGCGACGAGATGGCGGAGCGCGTTCAGGGTCATGGGGGGGAACTTCCTCTGTCGGTCGTCGTCGGCGACGGCGGCACCCATCGCCTTCTGGGCGTACGTCAGGAGTGCACGGCGGGTGGGATCCGAGACCTGGACGCCCCAGAAGGAGATCGCCCGGTCCACGAGCTTTGCAGGATCGGCCGGTACCTCGCCGCGCTTCGTGTGATCAGGGTTGTACGAGTGCTTTCGGAGGACCCGCTCGGCCATGTTCCAGCGGGCGCGGAACGTCGAGGTATCGAGCCAGCGATCGTCGTTCCAGCCCGAGACGTTCGGCGGATAGAAGAGCAGCTGTCCGGCCTGGATCGAGAGCCAGACCCAGTCCTCGGTCGAGATGCGGTCGCCGAGGGTCCGCAGCATGCCGGCGAGGTAGACCGCCGGCGGCTTCACCATTCGAGGCCCCTCGTAGAGGCTTGGGTGCTTGAGGATCGCGGTCAGCATCTGTTTCGTCGAGTAGCCGGATTGCACGTACAGGGCTTCGAGCGCGGCCTGCGTCTCGTCGTCCGCAGGCTCCGGGATGAAGTAGCCCCAGAGCTTGCGGCTGAAGAACGTCTTGTGCGCCGGGTGCTCGATCGTGAGGTTCACCGCCTGCTTCCAGCCGTACGGGCCCGCCTTGTCGAAGACGACCTTCATCGCGTCGTCGTGGCGGTTGCGGTCGAACCGGAACCTGACCCAGCCGTACCCGTTCTTGTAGTGAGCCGTGAAGCCGGTCAGGGCTCGGGCCTGCTCGCGTACGTCTCGCTCCGTGTAGCCGGAGCCGTGTCCGAGCGTGAACAGCTCCATCAACTCGCGCGCATAGTTCTCGTTCGGGGCACCCTTTTCGCTCTCGAGCCCGTTCAGATAGAGCAGCATTGCGGGGTTTTCGGTCACCCGCATGACGAGCCCCGGGAACGAGCCCAGGCCGGAGCGGCGAAACATGTTGTTCTGCCGGATCATCAGGCGCTGCGAGCCGACCGTCTCGTTCGAGGTTGCGAACCAGTCGTGCCAGACGAGGGTCATCCGCTCGATCAGCGGACGACTCGTGCGCACCATGCGGTCGAGCCACCAGAGGTGGTCGTGGCCGAACTTGTCGAGCGGAAAGAGGCGGTGGCCGTTGACCTTGGGCGGCCGCCCGACGAGGTTGTCGGGGCCGCTCGTCAGCAGATGCGCAACGGCGCCGTCGAGGCCTCGCGCCGCGAGAACGCGCTCCTCGCCGGGTCGCGGTCCGAATCCGGCGCGCCAGAGAAGCCTCTCGGCCTGTGCGGGGCCAAAGGGGCCCGTGTAGACGGGCAGCGGCATAGGTGGGTGGTCGGCACCCGAGCGGGGATCGGCGTATCGCTTGGACGAGTGAAACCTCCGGCTGTCCCCGGATTTCACTCGTCCACGAGAACCGTCTGCCGGGGGCCCCTGCGGGCGACCGACTATCCTCCTCGACGATGAAAGCGATCCTCCCCGATTCGACGGAGCTCGAGCTTCCCGACGGCGCCACCGGTCTCGACGCCGCCCGCGCGATCGGGCCGAAGCTCGCCGAGCAGGCGGTGCTCGTACGGGCGGACGGGGTGCCGCAGGACCTGCGGCTCCCACTCGCCGACGGTGCGAGGCTGCAGATCCTGACGACCCGCGACACGCAGGATCCCGATGCCCTGTCCGTTCTCAGGCACTCCGCCGCGCACCTGCTCGCCGAGGCCGTTCGCAGGCTCCACCCGGGCGTCAAGGTCGCGATCGGTCCGCCAATCGACAACGGCTTCTACTACGACTTCGACTTTCCGACACCGATCAACGAGGCCGACCTGGAAGCGATCGAGACCGAGGTGCAGCGCGAGCTCGCCGAGGGGCGCGCCTGGGAACGCGAGGAGATCTCGGCCGAGAAGGCCCGCGAGCGGTTCACCGCCGAGGGCGAGCAGTACAAGATCGAGCTCGTAGACACCGCCCAGGGCGTCATCTCGCTCTACACCCAGGGCGACTTCACAGACCTCTGTCGTGGCCCGCATCTGCAGACCTCCGCCCCGCTGAAGGCGTTCAAGCTCACCTCCCTCGCTGGTGCCTACTGGCGCGGCGACGAGAACAACGCGCAGCTGACTCGCATCTACGGGACGGCGTTCTTCAGCCAGAAGGATCTCGACGAGCATCTCGAGCGACTCGAGCTCGCCCGGGCCCACGACCATCGCCGGCTCGGCCCGCAGCTCGACCTCTTCCACCTCCAGGATGCTTCGCCCGGCTCGCCGTTCTGGCACCCGAAGGGGATGGCGATCTGGAACGAGCTCGAGGACCTACGCCGACGGCAGAACCGGCGCCGAGGGTATCAGGAGGTGAAGACCCCGCTCATCTACGACGTCGCCACCTGGGAGACCTCCGGCCACTGGGAGAAGTACCGCGAGCACATGTTCCTGATCCCGGGGAACGAGGGGGATCGCACATTCGGCCTGAAGCCGATGAACTGCCCCGGCCACATGCTCCTCTTCGGAAGCCGGCTGCGCAGCTACCGCGATCTCCCGATCCGCTACGCGGAGTCGTCGACGCTCCACCGCAACGAGCTCGCGGGAGCAATCCACGGGTTGCTTCGCGTTCGCCACATCACGCAGGACGACGCACACATCTTCTGCACGAAGGAGCAGTTGCCGGATGAGATCGACGCCTGCATAGCCTTCGCCAAGGATCTGTACGCCCTCTTCGGCGTGACGCCCCGAGCGGAGCTGTCGACACGCCCCGACAACAAGCTCGGCAGCGACGAGGACTGGGACTTCACGGAGGGACTGCTCCAGTCTGCGCTCGATCGCCATGGCCTCGAATACGTGATCGGCGTCGGAGAGGGTGCGTTCTACGGGCCCAAGATCGATCTCTTCATGGACGACGTACTCGGCCGCGCATGGCAGATGGGCACGATCCAGCTCGATGCGCAGATGCCCGCCCGCTTCGAGCTCACGTACATGGGGCCGGACAACGTCGAGCACACGCCGTACGTCGTGCACCGCGCTCTGCTCGGTTCGCTGGAGCGTTTCATAGGCATCATCGTCGAGCACTTCGGCGGTGCGTTTCCGTTCTGGCTCGCACCCGTACAGGTGCGCGTGCTCCCGGTCGGCGAGCAGCACCGCGAGGCTGCGCACGCCCTGTTGTCGAGGATCTTCGGCGCCGGCTACCGCGTCGACGTCGACGACCGCGACGAGACGCTCGGTAAGCGCATTCGCGACGCCGAGCTCGAGAAGGTGCCGTACGTCGTCGTCTGGGGCGACCGCGAGTCGGACGGTGCCCTCGCCGTCCGTACGCGCGGCGAGGGGCAGTCGACGAGATCGCTCGACGCCCTGCTGGGTGAGTTCGCGGTTCTCGTGGCCCCATCACGCTCTTAGCGGCGCGGTGGAATCTCGACCGCAGACCGAGATGCACCACTGCGTCGCGCGAGCGACACTCCACGCGGCGCTGCGATGCATCGGCCTTACGAGTAGCGCCGCGCCCTGCTACGCTTGGCGCCTGCCAAGTAGGGGCCGTTCCCTCACCTCCGGAGCCACGAGCTACGCGGGTTCAACCGAGTCGACCGACGAGGGGAACGGTGCCGCTGCTTGTCAGCGGTTTCTGTCGTTTAGGGAAGGTCAGCACAGTTTTGAAGAGAGACGCAGCTTGGTGAGAAGCCTTTGAGACCCCGGCGCCGTCCCGAGGACAGGACACGGCCCGTCGTCCACACGGAGCGGATCAACGACCAGATCCGCGTGCCGAACGTGAGGCTCGTGGGCGAGGACGGAGAGCAGATCGGGATCAAGTCGACCGACGAGGCGCGCGAGTACGCCTACAGCAGGAACCTCGACCTCGTCGAGGTGGCGGCGCAGGCAGACCCGCCCGTCGCTCGGGTGATGGACTACGGGAAGTATCGCTACGAGCAGGAACAGAAGGCGAAGGTCGCGCGGAAGCACCAGTCGCAGATCAACGTCAAGGAGATCAAGCTCAGACCGAAAATTGGAATCCACGACTACGAGACCAAGAAGGGCCACGTCGTCCGCTTTCTCAACACGCGGGCGAAGGTCAAGGTCACGATCATGTTCCGGGGCAGGGAGAACCTGCACCCCGAGCGCGGTCGCGACCTCCTGATGCGGCTCGCCGAGGACGTCAAGGAGGTCGGGCAGATCGAGCAGCCGCCTTTGATCGACGGCCGCAACATGATCATGGTCTTCGGGCCGACGAAAAATGCAGGAGTGAAGCCAGATGCCGAAAGTGAAGACGGGAAGCGGAGCGAAGAAGCGCTTCAAGGTGACCGGAACGGGCAAGTTGATCCGCCGCCACGCGATGAAGAGCCACAACCTCGAGCACAAGAGCTCGAAGCGTAAGCGCGGCTTCCGCAAGGACCAGCCGGTCGCGCATGCAAACGTGGCGGCGGTCAAACGGCTCCTGGGGATGAAGTAACCGATGCCCAGGGTGAAGCGATCCGTTGCCGCGCACAAGAAGCGGCGCAAGGTCCTCGAGCAGGCCAAGGGCTACTGGGGCCTCAAGAACTCGCACTACCGGTATGCCAAGGAGCAGGTCGAGCACTCGCTCACGTATGCGTACCGCGATCGGAAGAACAAGAAGCGCACATTCCGGCGGCTCTGGATCGTTCGGATCAACGCTGCGGCGCGGGAGCATGGCCTGTCGTACAACCAGTTCATCTCCGGGCTGCACAAGGCCGGGATCGAGCTCGACCGAAAGTCGCTCGCCGATATCGCGGTGTCCGACCCGCAGGCATTCGCCGTGGTCGCCGAGCAGGCGAAGGCTGCGCTCGAGGCCGAGGCAGCCTGACCCCGGAAGAACGGCAGGCGGATGTCTGCCTCCGTCAGGCGAGGCACATAGCGTTGCTCGGCTCGCCGGTCTTCGACTTCCACGGAAACCGGATCGACCGGCTCGACCCGTGATCACGTCGAAGGACAATCCGAAGCTCAAGCTCGTGCGGGCGCTGCAGCGGAAGAAGGAGCGCGACGAGTCGGGTCTCTTCGCCTGTGAGGGGGAGGATCTCTGCGATGCGGCTCTCGCGCTGGGGATCGTCCCCGTTGAGCTGCTGATCGCCGGGGACAACGTCGACGCCGAGTTGCTTGCCGGCGTGTCGACGCTTCCCCATCCGCCGCGGGCGATTGGCGTCTTCCGCCGTGACGCCTTACCCGGTGGAATGCGCGAGACGTGCCTGGCTCTCTGGCAGCTCACCGACCCTGGCAACGTCGGCACTCTGATCCGTTCGGCCGACGCATTCGGCGCCGCCGTCGCGCTCTCCGAGGGTTGCGCAGACCCCCTGTCGCAGAAGGCGTTGCGGGCGAGTGCCGGCGCGATCTTCCGCGTGCCGCTCGTCCCCTGGGACTCCCGTCCGGGTCGCCGCGTCGCCCTCGACGCCCGCGGAGCCGTCGCGCTCACGGATGTCGATCTCACTCCACCGGTGACGATCGTGCTCGGTGCCGAGCGGGCGGGGCTTCCCGACGAGCTGCTGGACGAATGCGACGCGGTCTCGTCGATCCCGATGCCGGGCGACGCCGAGTCGCTCAACGTCGCCGCCGCGGGCGCGATTGCGCTCTTCGAGCTCTCGCGACGTGCCGCCTGAGCACGCGCGGCCGCCGCATCGCCTACCAGGCGCCCCCGCCGCCCCCGCCGCCGCCGCCCCCGCCGCCGCCGGAGAAGCCGCCGCCGAATCCTCCTGATCCGGACGAAGGCGGTGCCAGCGCCGACCCGAACCCCGATGCCAGATCGCCGATTCCCATCGACGACGCCCCTGACCCGAGGCCACCCCCGTTCGAGATCCAGTAGATCGACGATGTCTGCGCGAGCGCCTCAGGCATTGCCATATGGGCCGCCTGGAGCACGCGCTCGGCGATGCCGAACGCGATCCCGTAGACGAGCAGCTTCTCCCAGAGCGCCAGCGTCGCCGGCGGCGCCTCCTGCAGGCGGGGAAAATCGGTGAGGTAGCGCCGAAATGCGTTCCAGCGTTCGGCTTCGACCTCGCCGTCACGCGAGCGACGGCGCCACAGCTTGCGCTGGGTGAGCGCTCCAAGCACGATCGCCGCATTCACGAACGCCGCCACGCCGAGACCCAGCAGCACCACATCGTTCCACCGGGGGTACACGGAGCGCCAGCCGTTCACGGCCGAGAAGAACAGGAGCCCACCCGCCGCCACGAACAGGAGCAAGGCGACCGACAGCGGTACGGCCCCCCGCGAGATGAACCACTTGCGGTTGCCGATCTCGGTGCCGACGTTCGCCTTGAACGACGTGAAGTGGGAGCTCATCGCGGTGCGGTCGGCTTCGATCCGCTCGCGGAAGCGCGACAGCCGCTCGGAGCCGCCGGCGGCGATCACCCCGTCGACGACGTCTGCGACTGCGCTTTCCCAGGCGGTCAGCGGTGCGTCGCGCTTGCCGGCGGCGATCTCCAGGTCGGCGACGTTCTCGCTTCGTAGACCGGCCCAGGTTGCCCGCTCCGTCGTGACCGGCGTCGCCGTGAACACGCCGCGGCGGATCAGGTCGAAGAGGGTTGCGGTGAACTCGAACGACCCTGCCTCGCCGCCTTGTCGCAGGAGCGTCGGGACGAGCGCCGGCTCTGTCTCGGTGGGAGGCTCCTGCTCGTACTCGCGGTCGTAGCCGGTCTTCGCCTCTCGCCCGTAGAACCAGAAGACGGCGGCGACGATCAGGAACGCCGGGATCGTTCCGAGTAAGAGGAGGTAGAGCGCATACCGCCATGGATGCTGCTTCGCGTGGTCGATCCGCTGCTTGTCCTTGTCGAACGCGGCCGCGTCGGCGGTCTCCTGGGCGACGATTTTTCGCAAGCCGTTGCCGGAGGCGAGGCGCATGCCGGCGGTCGACGTGAACGCCGGCCGTGGAATGACGGTGCGGAGCTCGACGAACTGTCCCGCGGGGACGTTCAGCGCCCTGAGGAGAGCCTTCTTGCCGGCGAGCTCGACGTCTCCGCGGACGTATGCGGGGTGGCCCCAGGCCCTGAGGATCTCTCCGGGTGCGACCTCGGTTGCCGTCAGGCGGCCGAGTGGTTCCTTCCATTCGGATCCCCACACCTGAAGATTGACGTCGACCACGTCGTCGTAGGCGACGGCGACGCCCTTGAGCTTGTAGTGGACGTCGAACGTGCGGACCTCGCCGTTTGCCTGGTAGTGCCAGACGATGCGAACCGCCTGGCCGACGACGGCGGCTCCGAAGGTGCCGGGCGCATCGGCGCACCCGAGCTCGGTGCAGCCGCCCGTGCGGTAGGTGCGGCCGCTCTCGCTGACGCGGACGTCGTCGACCGATTCGCCCGAACGGAGGGGGATCTCCCGATAACCGCCGCTGAACGGCCCGCTGAACGCGTACGTGATGTGCTCGTCGACGACGAGGCTGCCGTCTCGGGCCACCTGCACCGAGACATCGGCCTGCGGCAGCGAAAACGATTTCGCGCCGGCCGCCCCCACGACAGCGAGCGCGGCGAGTAGCGCCGCGAAGAGGGTGCTAGCTGCTCGGTGGCGCGGGCGCATCGCCGGCGGTTGGAGCTGCCGGGGCCGCCGGGGCGTCCGGCTGGAAGCTGACGGTCGGCACCTCGCGGTCGCCGGCATCCTCGACCTCGAAGAACTCGCGCCGGGTGAAGCCGAAGGGTCCGGCGATCAGCACGGCGGGGAACACCTGGATCGAGTTGTTGAACGTCAGCACCGTGTCGTTGTAGACCTGGCGCGAGATCGCGATCTTGTCCTCCGTATCCTTCAGCTGAGCCTGGAGATCGAGGAAGTTGGTGTTCGCCTTCAGGTCGGGATACGCCTCCGCGACGGCGAAAAGCCGCCCGAGCGCCTGACTGAGGAAGCCTTCGGCCGCCGCTGTCGCGGCAGGGCCCTGTGCTCCCGCCGCCGCCGCCCGCGCCTGGGTGACGGCCTCGAAGGTGCCGCGCTCGTGTGCGGCGTACCCCTTGACCGTCTCGACGAGATTCGGGATCAGGTCACGGCGCCGCTTGAGCTGCACCTCGATCTGAGCCCAGGCGTTGTCGACCCGGTTGCGCTTCTGGATGAGGCCGTTGTAGAGGGCGATCAGGTAGATCGCGAGCACCACTACGAGCGCCAGGATGATCCAGACGGCAATCATGTCGTGGACTCTATACGCCGAAGGATGCCGCGGTGGAAAAGCGTATTGCGGCATCCTTCGGCGTATCCCGTGACACGGTTCGCGTGATCCTGAAGAGGCCCGCCCGCGGGCCTGTCCCGGTCTCAGCTCGCTACGGAGACGAGGTCGCGCTACCTTCTGCCGGTTCCGGGCTCCTCGCGCGCTCGCGCCTGCGGCAGACCCAGATCATGTCCTCGCCACCCTTGAACGGCCGGCGGTCGAACCAGCCGTAGAGCGCCTCGACGTCGAATCCCGCCTCGTCGATCAGGCGGCGCCATTCTAGCTCCGACAGCCAGTGCAGCTCCATCGCAGCGGCGGAAGCGCCCGACCGTACGGAAAGGCGGAGCGTCCTCGCGCTCTCGTCCCAGTCCGCCCGCTCGAAGATACCCGGCTCGCGCTCGAGCCAGAGCCCGTGCGTCTCCGAGATGTCCTCGCCGCTTGGTGCGAACACGTCGAAGACAAGGCGCCCGGCCGGCTCGAGGAGGGCACGTGCGGCCCGAAGGGCGCGGAGCTTCTCCCGCTCGTCCCTCATGTGGAGCAGCGACCGGAAGGGACAGATGACGAGCGAGACCCGCTCGTCGACCGGTGGCTCACGCAGGTCACCGACGCGGAGGTCGACAAGCGAACCCACCCCGTGCTCGTCGGCAAGGGTGCGGGCCACCTCCAGCATGTTTTCCGAGAGATCGACGCCGATCACCGGTCGTCCCGCTCGTGCGATCGGGACCGCGATCCGACCCGATCCGACCGCGAGCTCGACGACAGGGCCGTCGCAACGGTTCGCCTCGTCGACGTAGAACGCGATGTCTTCGACCACCGAGGCGCTCCACGGGTCGTAGATCTCGGCGATGGAGTCGTAGAGCGCCACGTGGTCAGTCTAGGGGTGCCGTCCCGGGGCGAGTGCGTTGGTACGCTCGGCCCCTCATGGATGCCGAGGCACTCGAGAGCGAAGGACTTGCGGCCGCTTTGGCCGCGTCGTCGACAGATGAGATCGAAGCCGTGCGGATCGAGTATCTGGGGCGGAAGAGCGCTGTCAAACAGGCGCTTCGCGAGGTGCGCGACCGTGAGACCGGGATGACGTTGAACGCGGTGCGCGAGCGACTCGAGGCAGCGATCGACGGGCGCGAGGAGGAGCTCGCCCGGGCGGAGCTGGACGTCCGGCTCGTCGGCGAGCGCGTCGACGTGACGCTACCCGTGGACGGCTACCGGCGCGGGAGGCTGCACCTGATCACGCAGATCCGCCGCGAGGTCGAGGAGATCTTCCTCGGCCTCGGCTACCGCGTCGTGGACGGCCGTGAGGTTGAGACGACCCGATACAACTTCGACGGGCTCAACTTTCCGGCCGGCCACCCCGCACGGTCGCCGCTCGCGACGTTGTTCATCGACGCCGAGACCGTCCTTCGCACGGAGACGTCACCCTCGCAGGTGCGAACCATGGAATCGCAGCAGCCCCCGGTCTACATGGTCTCGCTCGGCCGCACGTACCGGCGTGATACCCCCGACGCGACCCACTCACCCATCTTCCATCAGGTCGAAGGGCTCGTGGTCGATCAGGGCATAACGCTCGCAGACCTGACCGGGACGCTCGACTTCCTGTTCCGGAAGCTCTTCGGCGACGCGCGGCGCACGGAGTTCAGGACGCACTATTTCCCTTTCACCGAGCCGTCCATCGAGGCGTACGTGTCGTGCCACGTCTGCGACGGAGCCGGGTGCACCGTGTGCCGCCACTCCGGCTGGATCGAGGTCGGAGGCGCGGGCATGGTCGATCCGAAGCTGTTCGAGTTCGTCGGCTACGACGCGGAGCGGTACAGCGGCTTCGCCTTCGGCTGGGGTCTCGAGCGGATAGCGATGCTGCGCCACGAGTTCCCCGACCTGCGTGAGTTGTGGCGAAACGACCTCCGCTTCTCGAGGCAGTTCTAGTGGTCCGCAACGGAAGCCCGGCGTGAGGGTGCCTCTCTCCTGGCTGCGCGAGTACGTCCACGTCGACGCGACGGCGGATCAGATCGCCCGACGCCTCGCGGTCTCCTCGCTCGAGGTCGATCGTGTGATCGACGTCGGTGTCGACGACACAGCCGACAACCTCTCGTTCCTCCGCGTCGGCACGGTCGTCGACACGATCAAGCACCCGAACGCCGACAAGCTCCAGCTGTGTCAGGTCGACGTCGGCGAGGGCGAGCCGCGGCAGATCGTCTGCGGCGCCTGGAACTTCGGCGTGGGGGCCACCGTCGCGGTCGGTCTCCCCGGCGTCCGGCTGCCTGGCTTCCCAGCCCCGCTCGACGAGCGGCCGCTGCGGGGCGAAGTGTCCCGCGGCATGATCCTCGCGGAGGACGAGATCGGACTCGGATCCGACCACACGGGCATCATGGTCCTTCCCGACGGAATCGAACCGGGCACTCCTCTCGCCGACGTCTTGCCCGTGCACGAGCAGGTGCTCGACGTGACGCCCACGATGAACCGCGTCGACCTGCTCTCGATGGTCGGGTTGGCCCGCGAGGTCGCGACGCTCTTCGACGGCGACCTGCTCGAGGTCGAGGTCGACGACCCGGCAATCGTGCACCCGGAATGGGTCGACGTCACGGTCGACGATCCGGAGGGATGCCCGCGCTATCTCGCAAGGGTGTTCAAGGGCGTCACCGTCGCACCGTCGCCGATGTGGCTGCGGGCACGCCTTCACGCGGCGGGAATGCGATCGATCTCGAACGTCGTCGACGTCACGAACTACGTCATGCACGTCTTCGGAAGCCCTCTGCACGCCTTCGACCGGGCGAAGCTCGACGGCGGCCGGATCGCTGTCCGTCGCGCGACCGCGAACGAGCAGCTACGCACTCTCGACGGCGCGCTGCGGACGCTCGACCCTCGCGATCTGGTGATCACCGACGGGTCGAAGGCGGTCGCGCTCGCGGCCATCATGGGCGGGCAGGAGAGCGAGGTCACCGACGGCACGACCGAGGTGTTGCTCGAGGCGGCGAACTTCGAGCCGATCGGCATCCTGCAAACGTCCGAGCGCCTCGGCCTTCGTACAGAAGGCTCGAACCGCTGGGAGAAGGGCGTCGACCCCCACCGTGCGGAGCCGGCGGCGGTATTCGCGAGCCGCCTCCTCGTCGACCTCACCGGCGCCGAGATGACGGGCAGCGTCGACGTCCATTCCGGTCTGCCCGAACGCCCGGTGGTCAGGCTGCGCACGGAACGCACCGATCGCATCGTGGGGCTCGAGGTCGCCCCGGACGAGCAGAGCGCCATCCTGACGGGTCTCGGCTTCGAGGTAAACGACGAATGGGACGTGACTGTGCCGACCTGGCGCGCTCGCGACGTGGCACGGGAGATCGACGTGATCGAGGAGGTGGCGCGCGTCGTGCTGCCCCGGGTTCCGCGGACAATGCCGCTGCGGCGAACGGTCGAGGGGCATCTGACGAAGGAGCAGAGACTCCGTCGCGTGGTGGAGGACGTCCTCGTCGGCGCCGGATTCACGGAGGCGTACACCTGGAGCCTCGTCGCCCGAGACCCGGATCCGGAAGCGATCCGGCTACCCGACCCGATGAGCGGCGACGAGGCGATCCTGCGGACCACGTTGCTCGACGGGCTGGTCGAGGCTGCGCGCGTGAACGTCGACGCGGGCAACGCATCGATCAGGGTCTTCGAGCTTGCCCGCGTCTATCTCCCCTCGGCCGAGCAGCTTCCCGAGGAGCGCTGGCGCGTTGCGGGGCTGACCGACGGTGGGTTCGACGCCGCGCGGGCGGCGGTCGAGGCGTTGTACGACGCCCTCCACCTCGATCTGCGGGTGCAGCGGACGCAGCGCCCCTCCCTCCATCCGGGCAAGGCCGGCCAGACCGACGCCGGTTGGCTCGGCGAGCTGCACCCGTCACTGCTCACAGGCGCTTGGGGTGTGTTCGAGCTCGACGTGGCGACGCTGATCGCTCCGATCCCCGAGCGTGTCCTCTACGACGACGTGATCACGTTTCCACCACTCCGTCAGGACATTGCCGTGATCGTCGCGGAAGAAGTGGAGGCGGCCGACTTGGTCAACGCCGCGCTCGAAGCCGGTGCGCCCGAGCTTCGCGAAGCTCGCATCTTCGACGTCTACCGCGGTGACCAGGCGGGCGAGGGCCGCAAGTCTGTCGCCATCCACCTCTCGCTCCAGCGCTCGGATCGGACACTCTCGGACGAGGACGCGGCTGTCGTCAGGGAACGTGTCGTGGCCTCCCTCGTCGAGCAATTCGGCGCCGAGCTCCGCGGTTGAGCAAACCGGTCCCGGGCCACTACCGTAGGAGACGCACATGACCTTTTCACGCCTGCTCGGCGGGGTCTGCGCATCCGGGTTGGTGCTCGCAGGCGTTGCAGGGGCGGACGGCGCTCCGCTTCAGGGTTCCGTCGGGCCGGGCTTCACGATCTCGCTCGCCGACGGATCGGGAGGCGCCGTTACGCACCTCGCGCCGGGCACGTTCTCGCTCACCGTCGACGACAAATCCGCCGAGCACAACTTCCACCTCCAAGGTCCAGGTGGGGTGGACGTCGCGACCACCGTCGACGAGGTCGGAACCAAGACCTTTTCGGTCACCCTCGTGGACGGGAAGTACTCGTTCTTCTGCGACGCCCACCCGACCCGGATGTCGGCGTCGTTCACGGCCGGGACCGCGCCTCCCGAGCCGCCTTCGAAGCCGCCGCCGACCAGGCCACCGGTACAGCTCGTCCTCACCCTCATGGGCAAGGGGGTCGGCCTTGCGACGCTTGCAGGTCGACCGGTCAAGGCCCTCACGACGGGGTCGGCAGTTATCACGGTGCGCGATCGCTCCTCGACTCGAGCGATCAGGCTTACGGGCGCCGGCGTCAATCGATCGACCGGCATCCGTTTCGTCGGCACGACGACCTGGAGGGTGAAGCTGGTTGCGGGAACGCTCGTCTATGCGAGTGACCCGAGGAAGCCCGTCCTTCGGGGCGGGCGCGCCACCGTCTCCTGACGGCGCGTCCCTGTCGAGCAGCGGGGAGGCTTGCGCCTCGTCTTTACAGCGTCTTTCCGCCCACGAGCCACACCGGCCCCTGGGTGTCGACGTTGTCCGTGTCCGAGAGGACACGGACAACGCGCGTAACGCCGGTGATGCCGTCATGGTCGAGACGCTCGAAGCAACGCCGGGCCATCGACTGCGAGGCGCCGAAGCCCGAGCGTCCCGAGCAACGGAACGTGAAAGCGAGCCGTGAACCGTCTCGGCTCGGATTGAGGGGCGCGCACAGGAGCGCCGTTCGATCGAGGAGGGTGCTGGAGACGATCTCGAGCTCACAGAGGAGATCGGTCCAGTCGGACGGAAGAGGCGCGACGGCCGCGTCCCAGCTCGCTGCCACGGAAACCGACTCGGGATCTGCCCCGCCCACCGCTCCCTCTGCAGGCGTCGTTGCGACCAGGACGTGCGACTGTTCGAGGCGGCACCAGACCCGATCCTGGTCGAGGCGGGCGAAAAGGCGCTTCGCCGCCTGGGGGCCTTGAGCGCCGCCTGCTCGGAGTACGTGAATGACGAGGGCCGAGCCGACCTTACCGGCGTTGATCGAGCCGAGGACCTGTGCGGCACGGGGCAGATCGACCTGCTGCTCGGTCGTGAGCGTGAGCCGCACGTCCTCCCACGCCACGGGCAGGCCGTCTTCGATCGCGCCCCACTGATCGACGAGCTTCATCGCGCGTCAGCATAATGACGACCATGAGCCAGGTCGAAGGAGAGCCGCCCGCCGCGGCGCGTGCTCATTCCGACGGGGGGAACTGATGGCGACCGAGATCAAGTTGCCCCGACTCGGACAGGGAATGGAATCGGGCACGATCGTTCGCTGGCTGAAGGCTGAGGGCGACGCGGTCACGAAGCGCGAGCCGCTGTACGAGCTCGATACGGACAAGGTCACTCAGGAGGTCGAGTCGGACCTCGACGGCGTCCTGCTCAAGATCGTCGTCGCCGAAGGGGAGGTAGAGGTGGGTTCCACGATCGCCCTGATCGGGAGGGACGGCGACGATCTCTCGATCGAGGTCGAAGCACCAACGGCCTCGAAGGCGGAGTCGGAGCAGGGCCCGAGCGTCGACCAGCCGGCCCCGGCCGCTCCGGCGCCGGGTCACCCAGAGCGACCCGGATCGTCCGCCGAAGGCAACGGAGACGCTGCAGGCTCACATGTGCTGCCGGCAGGAGGGCGTATCAAGGCCTCCCCGCTGGCGCGGCGGATCGCGCGCGAGCGAGGGATCGACCTCGCGGCGTTGACCGGTACCGGTCCCGACGGTCGCATCGTCGCGGACGACGTCCAGGGCGCCCCGACCAGTGGTGCCCCGTCATCAACGGCGATCCCGGCTCCGGCCGCCGAGGTCGAGATCGTAACGATGACCTCGATCCGCAAGACGATCGCGCGGCGGCTCACCGAGGCATGGGCTGCGCCGGTCTTTCAACTCGGTGTCTCGATCGACATGACCGAGGCGCTTCAGCTTCGTGAACGACTCGTCTCTCGGCTTGCCGAGGGTGAGGTGAAGCCCACGGTCAACGACCTCCTCACGCGGTTCGTGGGTGTTGCGCTCGTACGCCACCGGGCCGTCAACGCCACCTTTACCGGCGACGAGATCCATCGCCATCCGGCGGCGCACGTCGGGATGGCCGTTGCGGCACCGAACGGCCTGGTCGTGCCGGTCATTCGCGATGCCGATCGGCGCAGCGTCCAGGAGATCGCCCGTGCGCGCGCCGACCTGGTGAGCCGTGCCCGCGACGGCAAGTTGACGCGCGAGGACATGGACGGGGGTACCTTCACGATCTCGAACCTCGGCATGTTCGGCGTGGAGCAGTTCGTCGCCGTGCTCAACCCGCCGCAGGTGGCGATCCTCGCCGTCGGCGCCGTGAAGCAGACTCCCGTCGTCGTCGAGGGCGAGGTCGTCGTGGCGCCGCTGATGCACGCGACCCTCACGTGCGACCACCGTGCGATCGACGGTGCCGACGGCGCAGAGTTCCTCCGCACCCTCGTGGCCCTCGTCGAGCAGCCTGCGCTCGCCCTCTAGGAGGCAGACGTGGCGGTCGTCGTTCGCAGAGGCGGGGCGCAGGACGTTCGCTTCCTCCGCGACATGCTCCACCACGCGTATTACTGGAAGGAGCGAAAGCCCAATCCAGGCGCGGGACCCGTGCAGTTGTACGTGAAAGCCTGGGGGCGACCGGGCGACACGGCGATGATCGCGCTCGTCGAGGGCTTCCCGGTCGGGGCGGGTTGGTTTCGGCTCTTCAAGGCCTCCGCGCCGGGATACGGTTTCGTCGACGAGCAGACCCCGGAGCTCGCCGTTGCGGTCGTCCCGAACGCACGGGGCAAGGGTGTCGGCAGCGCACTGCTCGGGGCGCTCCTCGACCGCGCCCGCGCAGACGGTTACAAGGCCCTCAGCCTCAGCGTCGACCGCCACAACGAAGGTGCGATTGCCCTCTACGGGCACTTCGGCTTCGACCAGGTGGACGAGACGCCCGAGTCCTTCACGCTGCGGGCCGGGCTCGCATGAGTACGATCGTCGCAGTCGCTCTCGACGAAAGGTTGGATCGGTATGGACTGTGACGTCGCCGTCCTCGGAGGAGGACCGGCGGGCTATACGGCCGCGATTCGTGCGGCTCAGCTCGGCGGCAAGGTCGTGTGCATCGAGCAGGAGCCGGCGCTCGGAGGCACCTGCCTGCGCGTCGGGTGCATCCCGACCAAGGCGTGGGTGCAGACAGCGCACGCACTCCACGAGGCACGGGAGACGTTCGCGAAGCTCGGAGTCGGGATCTCGGAGCCGCAGCTCGACTTCGGCCAGGCGGCGGCCTGGAAGGACGCCGTCGTGGCGCAGATGACCGGGGGCGTCGCCGGCCTGCTGAAGGCAAACGACGTGGAGTGGCTGCACGGGAAGGGACGGTTCCTGGGTGCGACTACGATCGCGGTCGAAGGAGCCGAGGACGTGATCTTCAAGAGCGCGATCGTCGCGACAGGGTCCTATCCGATGCGGCCTCCTATCCCGGGGCTCGACTCGGCGAGATGTGTCGACTCCACCGGGCTCCTCTCGCAGACTGAAGTGCCGCGGCGGCTCGTCGTGCTCGGCGGCGGCATCATCGGCTGCGAGTTCGCGTCGATCTTCGCTCATTTCGGCAGTGAGGTGACGATCGTCGAGATGTTGCCGACGCTCATCCCACAGGAGGACGCCGATGCCGCCAAGGAGTTGCAGAAGGCGTTCAAGCGGCGTGGGATCGCGGTGCACCTGGAGAAGCAGTGCACCGGCGTCGAGGACACGGGCGCGGGGGTCGTCGTCCTGTTCGGAGAGCGCGAGACGGTGGAAGCGGATCTCATGCTCGTGTCGGTCGGTCGGGCGCCGCTCGTCCAGGGCCTCGGGCTGGACGAGATCGGGGTCCCGACCGATCCGCGCACGGGTATTCAGACCGACGACCACATGCGCACTGCGATCCCGACGATCTTCGCCGCCGGCGATGTAGCAGGCCGTTGGCAGCTTGCCCACACCGCCTTCCGCGAGGGCGAGATCGCGGCCGAGAACGCGATGGGACACGAGACGGCGCTAGGGAGCCCTTCGGTGCCGCGTCCGATCTACACCGACCCGGAGATAGCCGGGGTGGGCTTGACCGAGGCTCAGGCGCGCGAGCGCTACGGCGACGACGTCGCCGTCGGGGTCTTTCCGTTCGTGGCAAATGCCCGGGCGGTCATGTCGGGCGCGACCACGGGGTGGGTGAAGTCGATTCACGAGACGACCTACGGCGAATTGCTCGGCCTTGTCGTCGTCGGCCCTCACGCGACCGATCTGATCGAGGTAGGTGTCGTCGCGATCGACGCGGAGTCGACGGTCGAGACGGTGGCCGACGGGATCGCACCCCACCCGACCCTGTCCGAGGCGATCAAGGAAGCCGGGCTCGTCGCCCTCGGTCGTCCGATCCACCTACCACCCAGGCGGCGCTGATGTTCGGCTCCTCGAGCTCGCGCCGCAACGCCGTCGCGATGTCGATCGGCTGGTGGTACCTGAGGCGGCTCATCCGAAAGCGCGGCGCAGCCGCCGTCGCCGGTTTCGTTGCCGGGGAGGGCCTGTCATTCGCCCGCCGGCCACGCAGGCGGCATCCCCTTCGGTGGCTCCTCTTCCTGGGCCTGATCGTCGGCGGCTGCCTCTACTGGTGGCGGCGACAACAGGGAGGGGGAGACGACTGGGGCGACTGGGAGCCCGTTCCCCCGCCGGTTCCGGCCGAGCCCGCTCCCGTGCCGGATCCGATACCGGTTCGCGCTGCCGTTCCGACGTGAGCGACGGCGCCCGGTTCGTCCGACCGTCGCTCGAGCAGCTTCCGGCGGGTGATCCGGCGCCGCCACTTGCGGCCGGCGCCGCTTCACTTGGGCTCAACGAGGGGTTGACCGGCCCGTTTCCGTCTGCCCTCGCGGCGATCGCGGCGGCGGTGCCCGACGTCTACCGCTACCCGGGCCGTGGCTCGTACGAGCTCGTCGCGGCGCTCGCTGCGCGGCACGACGTGGCGCCCGCGCAGGTGCTCGTGGCGGCCGGTGCCGATGCCGTGATCGGTTACGCCTGCCAGGCGGTCCTCGAGCCTGGAGACGAGGTCGTCGTGGCCTGGCCGTCGTTTCCGAGCTTCGTTCGCGATCCTCAGAAGCGCGACGCGGTCGTGAACGCGGTCCCGCTCGCGGAGGGCTCGATCGACCTCGGTGCGATGCGGGCGGCTGTCACTTCCGGCACCCGGCTGGTCTTCGTCGCCACTCCGAACAACCCGACCGGGCGGACGATTCCACGCGACGAGGTGATCGCGTTCGTCCGTGACCTTCCGGACCATGTCCTGCCCGTGATCGACGAGGCGTACTTCGACTACCTCGAACCCGAGGGCCGCCTCGATGCGATCGCAGACCTCGTTCGGGCGGGCGACGACGTGCTCGCCTTGAGAACGTTCTCGAAGCTCTACGGACTGGCCGGTCTCCGGGTCGGCTACGGTATCGGGCCGACGGCGGTCGTCTCGGCTATGCGGAAGGTACAGCGTGGCTACGACGTCGGGGCGCTTGCCCAGGCGGCCGCACTCGCCAGCCTCGCGGACGACGACGAGGTCGAGAAACGCCGTGCTGCCAACCGGGATGCGGTCGGCGCCCTCGTCTCGCTTCTCCGAGCCCTGGGGCTCGAGCCGCTCTCCGATAGCGTCGCGAATTTCGTGCTCGTCGATGTAGGCGTCGACGCCGACGAGCTTGCAGCTGGGCTGCTGCGTCGCGGGGTGTCCGTGCAATCGGGCACGCCGTTCGGTGCTCCCACCGCTCTGCGGATTGGTGTTGGCTCGGACGCCTCTCTAGCGCTTCTCGACGCCGCACTCCGCGATGTCGGGTTCAGCCCGGGTTAACTCGCTGTAAGCCCGCGCGGACTCCGCCGGAGCCTCCGGTATCCTGGCCCGTGGGCGCAAGGCGCCCGTTTCCGTATGCGGACGACACTCAAGAGAGGCGTAGGCCGCGGCCACTCCCCAAACGGCAACGGCAAGATGCAGTTGCCACCGGGCCCGATCGGCCCGGTCACGATCTACCGCCAGCCGGAGCCACCAAGACGGAGTCGCCGTTCGCTGGCGCTGAGCATTCTCGGCTGGGCCGCGATTGTCGTCGTCGTCTGCCTCACCGGCGTCGTCGGTGGCGCGTATCTCTATCTCCACGAGTCGGTCGCCGCGGTGGCTCCGGAGAGTGCCGACGTGAAGGTGACAGCCAAGCGGCTGGATCTTCCGGTAGCCGGCCAGCCGGCGACCGCGCTCGTGATCGGCTACGACCGGAGGGCGACCGACCCCAAGGGGACTCCCTCCCGCTCGGACACGCTGATGCTCGTGCGGGTCAACCCCAAGAACGACACGATCTCCTTGCTGTCGTTCCCCCGCGACCTACGCGTCGAGATCGTCTGCCCCGGAAAGCCGACGTACACGACGAAGATCAATGCCGCCTACGCGAACTGCGGCTCTCGGGGAACGCTCGAGACGGTGCGCAAACTGACCGGCGTTCCGATCAACTACCTGATCACCGTGAACTTCCGTGGCTTCACCCAGGTCGTTGACAAGCTCGGCGGCATCTGGATGGACATCGACCGCCGTTACCTCAACACCCACAGCGGGCCTACCGGATACGCGACCATCAACCTGCAGCCGGGATATCAGCGGCTCAACGGCTACCAGGCGCTCGACTTCGTCCGCTTCCGGCACACCGACAGCGACCTCTACCGGAATGCCCGCCAGCAAAGCTTCGTGCGCGCCCTCAAGGACGAGGTCCGCACGAGCTTCTCACTGACGAAGCTCCCCAAGGTGATCAAGGTGCTCACGAGCAACATCGAGGTGGCACAGGGAGGCGGTCAGAACGTCAGCGCCAAGACCGTGCTCTCGTACGCCGTCCTCGCGTACTCGTTGCCTGCGGGTCACGTGTTCCAATCGCGGATCGAGGGGCTCGAGGGCTTCTCCGATCTGACGACGTCATCCGACAACATCTCGGCCGCCGTCCGGCAATGGGCGAATCCCGACGTCGAATCGCCGAAAAAGGCCACCGCGGTTGCGCTCGGCGAGAAGGTGAAGCGGAAGGCGCCACCCCCCAAGGAGACCACGGTGACCGTGTTGAACGGCAACGGTGTCACGGGCTCGGCGTCGAACGCGAGCTATCTGCTCGGGCAGCGTGGCTACCCGATTCTGACACCACCGAACGGCATTCCCGCGAACGCGCCGACGTTCACCTACTTCCGCACGGCGGTCTACTTCGATCCGAAGCAGAAGGGAGCGAAGGAGGCCGGCCGCAAGGTCGCGAACCTGTTCGGCTCCGCCGATGTCAAGAAGTCGACGCCCGCGATCCGCGCGCTCGCGGGCGACGCCATGTTGACTGCTGTCGTCGGGCAGACATTCCACGGGACGCTCGCCTCTGCCCCCGTCGACCAGACTCCCAAGCGCGAGCCGGCGAACGTCGTACCCGGCGCGGAGGCGTCACTGGAGCTCCTGCGTCAGCGCCAGAAGAAGGTCGCGTTCCCGCTCATGGTGCCGACCGTTCTCGAGAGCTCGTCATGGATCGACCGCGAGCGGCCGGTGCGGCTTTACCGCTTCGACGAGAAGGGCAAGCACAAGACGGTCAGGCTCACCTACAAGATGGGCTCCAACGACTACTGGGCCGTACAGGAATCGGACTGGGCCGACGCGCCGGTGCTCGGGAGCCGCAACTTCGTCCGGAATATCGGCGGCCGGCGCTACGAGCTGTTCTACAGCGGGCCGCACCTGCACATGGTCGTCCTCGAGCAGGCGAACGCGAACTACTGGGTCGTCAATACGTTGCTGGACAGGCTCTCCAACGAGACCATGCTCGCGATCGCCAAGGGCTTGCGCCCGATCGCGAAGATCCGGGCTCACTAGCCTGCCCCGACCTCCGGCGCCCGCGATGCCTGCGCCCGGTACCCTCCGACGGTCGTGAGCGCCTCCTCTCCACACATCGCGGTCTTCGGCGCCGGCTACGTCGGCCTCGTCACGGGCGCATGCTTTGCGGAGCTCGGTCACACCGTCGTCGTCCGCGACATTCTCCCCGAGCGGATCGCGGAACTGCAGAGCGGCGAGGTCCCGATCTACGAGCCGGGCCTTGCCGAGCTCATCGCGCGGAACACGGCGCGCCTCGGGTTCACGACGGACGTCGGCGAGGCGATCGATGGAGCGGACTTCGTCTACATCGCGGTCGGAACGCCTCCGACCTACTCGGGTGACGCCGACCTGTCGGCGGTCTGGACGGTGATCGACGAGCTTCCGGTGATCGATCGGCCTTGCGTTGTCGTGATGAAGAGCACCGTGCCGGTGGGAACCGGTCTGAGGGTGCGCCATCGCTTGGACGACCGCGGCCTCGGCCAGGTCGGGTACGTGTCGAATCCGGAGTTCACCGCCGAAGGCACCGCAATCGACGACTTCCTTCACCCGGACAGGATTGTCGTCGGCGCATTCCGTGATGGAGACGGAGACGCCGTCGCCGCGCTGCACGCCGGTATCGACGGCCCCGTCGTCCGCTGCGACGTCGCATCCGCGGAGATGATCAAGCTTGCAGCGAACGCCGCCCTGATGACGCGCATCTCGTTCATCAACGAGATCGCAAACGTCTGCGAGGCGACGGGTGCCGATGTCGTGCGGGTTGCCGAGGGAATCGGCCTCGATCGTCGTATCGGCCCGAGCTTCCTGCGCGCAGGGATCGGTTTCGGGGGCAGCTGTTTCCCGAAGGACTCGCTTGCGCTGAAGCAGCTTGCCGCCAACTCCGGCTACCACTTCCAACTCCTCAACGCGGTGATCGAGGTGAACGAGCTCCAGAAGCGCCGCGTGATCGGAAAGCTGCACAGCCACCTGGGCTCGCTGCAGGGTAAGCGGGTAGCGTTGCTCGGCCTTGCGTTCAAGCCGCACACCGACGACATGCGCGAGGCGCCGAGTCTCGTCCTCGCGGGCAGGCTGCTCGCGGAGGGGGCCGATGTGCTCGCCTGGGATCCGATCGTCGACGGTCACGATCTTCATGGCGTCGAGATCGCGGACAGCCCGGAGACCGCTGCTCGGGGCGCCGACGCCGTCGTCGTCGTGACCGAGTGGCCGCAGCTCGCCGACGTCGACTGGGCCGCGGTCGGCAAGACGATGCGCACGCGCGTCCTGATCGACGGTCGCAACATGCTCGATCCGGCGGCTCTGCGTGAGGCGGGATTCACCGTCGAGGGAATCGGACGCGCAGCGGGGTGAGCCTGCCGGCAGTCATCCTCGTCGGCGGTGAGGGGACCCGCCTACGCCCGTTGACCGAGCGCACCCGGAAGGACATGTTGCCGCTCGTCGACCGGCCGCTGCTCGCCTACACGTTCGAGCACCTGCGACGATACGGCGTGAATCGCGCGATCGTGTCGTGCGGCTACCTGCCCGACCAGATCCGGGACCACTTCGGCAACGCCTACGGCAGTCTCGCGCTGGCCTACGAGGTCGAGGACGAGCCCCTCGGGACCGGAGGTGCGATCGGGTTCGCCGCGCGCGACCTCGGGGAGACGTTCTTCGCGCTCAACGGCGACTCGCTGCGTGAGGCCGACCTCGACACCCTGCTCGAGTTCCATCGGACGACTGGAGCGAAGGCGACTATTCTGCTCACGCCTGTGTCCGACCCGAGCCGGTACGGCCTCGTCCGCCTCGCCGTCGACGGCAGGGTCGCGTCGTTTCTCGAGAAGCCGAAACCGGAGGAGATCGACACGAATCTGATCAATGCGGGTCTGTACGTGCTGGAGCCGAGCGTCCTCGATCTCATCCCTTCCGGTCGCGCGGTCTCGATCGAGCGCGAGGTCTTCCCGCAGCTCTGTGCCGAGGGATCGGTCTTCGGGATCTCGATGGCCGGATACTGGCTCGACGTGGGCACACCGGACTCGTACCTCCAGGCGCACCACGACGTTCTCGAGCGCCGGTTTCACAGCGAGGTGGGTGACGAGCTCGGCGACAACTTCATGCTCGTCGCCGCTTCGGCGCAGGTACACCCCGATGCCCGGCTCGTCCCGCCTGTCTACGTTGGAGAGAACGCGCAGATCGGCGCCGACGCGTGTGTCGGCAGCCTTGCGGTCGTCGGCTCCGGCGCGGTGCTCGGCGTGGGGGCCGTAGTCGAGTCGTCCGTCGTAGGAGCAGGCGCGATCGTCGGCAACGGTTCGACCGTCATCGGCTCGATCCTCGGCGAAGGAGCGCGGCTCGGCGAAGGGTGCCGAGCGCTCGGGCTGTCGGTCGTCGGGCCGGATGTGAGCCTGGCGGCAGGAAACACCCTCGACCACGGACTGCGACTCTCCGCCGGCGTCGCGATCCCCGAAGGAGCGATGAGCTTCGCATGAACGCGCCGTACAGTTTCACGCCCCGCCACATCGACAAGCCCTGGGGATCCGAGCTGATCTGGGCGGAGACCGAGGATTACGTCGGCAAGGTGCTTTTCGTTCGCGCCGGACAGGCACTCAGCCTGCAATACCACGAGCAGAAGGACGAGTCCTGGCTCGTTCAGGCCGGACGAGCGTCGCTCGAGCTCGGTGAGGTCGGTGGGGAGCTGACGACCCTGGAGATCACGGCCGGGGACGCCTTTCGCTACCGCCCGGGTACGGTGCACAGGGTCACCGCGATCGAGGATACGTCGATCGTCGAAGTGTCCACCCCGCATCTGGAAGACGTTGTCAGGATCGACGATCGGTACGGCCGTCCAGAACGCGACTCCTGAGGCGCCGAAGGGGAACTCGAGGCTAGACTCGATCGCGTACACCATCCGAAAGCGAGACTTCTGAATATGGCTACCACCCAACGTCATGATGTGAAAGACCTTGCCCTTGCCGCCGAAGGCGTTCGCAGGATCCAGTGGGCCGACCGGCAGATGCCGGTGCTCACGGCCATCCGCGAGCGCTTCGAGCGCGACAAGCCGCTCGACGGCTACCGCGTCTCCGCGTGCCTGCACGTCACCACCGAGACCGCGAACCTGATGCGCACGCTGAAGGCGGGCGGCGCCGACGTCGTGCTGTGCGCCTCGAATCCCCTCTCCACCCAGGACGACGTCGCCGCGGCGCTCGTCGACGAGTTCGAGATAGGCACGTTCGCGATCAAGGGCGAGGACAACGACACGTATTACCAGCACCTCGAGGCAGCCATCGACCACCGGCCTCACATCACGATGGACGACGGTGCCGACGTGATCGGCATCCTCCACTCGGCCCGGCGGGAACAGCTCGGGGACGTGATCGCGGGCACGGAGGAGACGACGACGGGAGTGATCCGACTGCGGGCACTCGAGGCTGACGGCAAGCTCGGCTTCCCCGTCGTGGCCGTCAATGAGGCTCGGACGAAGCACCTGTTCGACAACCGGTACGGCACGGGGCAGTCCACGCTCGACGGGATCATCCGGGCCACGAACGTGCTCATCGCGGGCCGCGTGTTCGTGGTCGCCGGCTACGGCTGGTGCGGGCGCGGCGTGGCGATGCGGGCCAAGGGCATGGGGGCCCACGTGATCGTGACAGAGGTCGACCCGATGCCGGCGATCGAGGCTGTGATGGACGGTTTCCAGGTGATGCCGATGGTCGAGGCTGCGAAGATCGCCGACATCATCGTCACCGCCACGGGTGACAAGTCCGTGGTCGCAAAGCACCATTTCGACGTGCTCAAGGACGGGGCAATCATCGCGAACACCGGTCACTTCAACGTCGAGATCGAGATCTCGGCTCTGCGGGCGATGGCGACCGAGACCCGGGTGGCCCGCGAGTTCGTGGAGGAGTTCACGCTGGCGGACGGTCGCAAGGTCTATCTGCTCGCCGAGGGGCGTCTCGTCAACCTCTCCGCCGCCGAGGGTCACCCGGCCCAGGTGATGGACATGTCGTTTGCGAACCAGGCTCTGTCGGCCGAGTTCATCGTCGAGAACGCCGCCCAGCTCGAGCGCAAGGTGTACGTCGTCCCGAAGGAGATCGACGACGAGATCGCCCGCCTCAAGCTTGCGACGATGGGGATCGCCATCGACCAGCTCACCGAGGAGCAGGCGAAGTATCTTGCCTCGTGGGACGAGGGCACCTAGCGGGCGCCGAGGCGCCCGACGCCTGGCTTCCGTCTGGCGTCAAAGGATCTTCGGTGCACGTCCGTCTCAGTCCTCCGACGCCAGGCTGACGCCTGGCGTCGGAACCTTGACCTCGTCCGCATGCTAGATCCTCTCGAACCGGAACGGATCGTCCGACTCGAAGACGATGCCGTCGTCGTGCTCGATCAGAGACGGCTTCCCGATGAGGCGATCGAGCTGCGGTGCCGCAATGCGGAAGAGCTCGCCGACGCGATCCGGGGGCTGGCGGTGCGTGGGGCTCCGGCGATCGGGATCGCCGCCGCCTACGGGATTGCGCTCGCCGTCACACAGGGCCAGGACGTCGAGCGCGCATTCGAGACTCTCGCGGGCTCGCGTCCGACGGCGATCAACCTCCGCTGGGCTCTCGACGAGATGCGCCCCGACCCGACGCCCGAGCGCGCGCGCCGGATTCATGCGGACGAGGTCGAGCGATGCCGGCTGATGGGCGCGCACGCCGCTGCTCTCGTGCCGCCAGTCGCCCGGATCCTGACCCATTGCAACGCCGGCGGCCTTGCGACCGGCGGCTACGGCTCTGCCGTCGGAGCGATCCGCGCCGCCTCGAAGCAGGGAGGAGTCGACCTGGTCTGGGTCGACGAGACCAGGCCGCTGCTGCAGGGCTCGCGCTTGACGGCGTTCGAGCTCGAAGCGCTCGGGATACCGTACTTCGTGATCGTCGACGGGGCTGCGGGCTCGCGAATGGCTGCGGGTGAGGTCGACATCGTGATTACCGGGGCCGATCGAATTGCCGCGAACGGCGACACGGCGAACAAGATCGGCACCTACGGCCTGGCGGTGCTGGCCCGTCATCACGGCATCCCGTTCGTGATCGTCGCGCCGACCTCGACGATCGACCCGAGCGCCGCGAGCGGTGATGCGATTCCGATCGAAGAGCGTGACGGAGCCGAGGTGACGGCTCGGTTCCCGGCCCGCAATCCCGCGTTCGACGTCACTCCGGCGGATCTGATCGCCGCGATCGTGACCGAGAACGGTGTCCACCGGGCCCCGTACTTGATCTCGCTTCCCGCTCCGGTGCGCTCGAGATGATCCTCGACGAGGTCGATCCGGAGGCGCGCGAAACGCTCGAACGACACGGGTTCGACGCAGGCAGTTTCGAGATGCTGCGCGCGGGGCTCGTCGACGGAAGCCGAACGCCACGTGAAAATGCCGTCCGGGGCGTCGTCGGACCTCCGTTGCCCTCCGATCTGGTCATGTTGCCGGCGCCGGGGGAGCCCGGGTTCGACGAGGCAGTCGAGGCCGGGACGGAGGCCCTCCGTGCGGGGACGGTGGCCATGGTCGTGCTTGCGGGGGGCATGGCGACACGATTCGGCGGCGAGGTCAAGGCCGTGGTGGAGGCGATCGACGGGCGCAGCTTCCTCGAAGTGAAGCTCGGTGAGACGCAACGGCTGGCGACCGCTCTCGAGACCGAGATCCCTGTCGCCCTGATGACGAGCTTCGCCACCGATGAAGCCGTCCGGGCGCACGTCGCCGAGCGTCGGCTCGGTCGTCCGCTCTCTTTCCGCCAGACGGCGGCACCGCGACTGCGGCCCGACGGCAGCCTGTTCCTCGGCCCCGATGGGAAGGCATCGCTCTACGGGCCCGGCCACGGTGATCTCCTGGAGACGATCCGGACGTCCGGCACCCTCGCAGAGCTCGAGCGCCGTGGAGTGACCACCGTTGTCGTCTCGAACGTCGACAACCTCGGCGCGCGTATCGACCCCGCCATCGTGGGGATGCATGTCCTGGCGGAGTCACCGCTCACGGTCGAAGTCGTGGAGAAGGGGAGCGACACGGGAGGGGCCCCGGCGAGGGTGGACGGCCGGGCGCAGCTCCTCGAAGCGATGTGCTTCCCGCCGGAGTTCGACCAGAGCCGTATCCCGGTCTTCAATACGAACACATCGCTGGTCGCGGTTGCCGCGCTAACGGACCCGGTCGATCTCACCTGGCTCGTTGCCGAGAAACGGGTCGAAGATATGGCGGTCGTCCAGTTCGAGCGGCTCTACCACGAGCTCTCCGCGCACGTCTCGACCACGTTCCTCGTCTGCCCGCGCAGCGGGCCCCGGGGTCGCTTCCTGCCGGTGAAGGAACCGGAGGATCTCGCGGAGATCGAGCCCCGCCTGCGAGAGCTGCTCGCGGAGCCGCTCTTCACCAGCAGCAGGTAGGACGAACCGGCACACCGTCGGCGCGAAGTCGGCACGCTTCTGTTACAGGCCGGTCTCTACGGTGGGATGGTGCACCTTCTCGACGTCCTGCTCCCGCGCCGATGCGGGGTTTGCGGCCGTGTCGGCGAGTCGGTGTGTGCAGCGTGTTTCGCACGACTGGTGCGATGCGCACCTCCGTTGTGTGAGCGTTGCGGGGCACCGGGGCCGTGGCCCGTGCGTCGCTGCGCCGAATGCAGCGGCCGGCGGCTGGCGTTCGCCCGTGCCCGTGCCGCCATCGTCTATGACGGCGATGCGAGGGCATTCGTCACGTCGTGGAAGGAGCGCGGGCGCCGTGACCTGACGACCGTCGCCGCCCAACTCGTCGTCGCCGCGCTGGCGAAGCCGGAGGCCGACGTTGTCGCGTTCGTCCCCGGTGACCGCGATCGCGGGCTCGCGCGCGGCCATACGCCGGCCGCCGCGCTCGCGGCTGAACTCTCCGCTCTCTGGTCGATTCCCCTCGCTGCGCTGCTTTGCCGCCGGTCGGGTATCGCCCGCCAGCGCGACTTGCCCCGTGTCGAGCGCCGCAGGAACGTGGCACGTGCATTCTCTGCCCGCGGGGAGGCTCCGCGGCGCATCTGTCTCGTGGACGACGTCTATACGACGGGCTCGACCGTGACGGCATGCGCGACCACGCTCCGTCGGGCAGGGGCCCGCTACGTCGAGGTCGTGTGCCTCGCGAGAGCCGTCCGGTAGTAGGATGAGGGTGAGCGGTACAGAGGACGGAGGGAACGCCATGCAACTCAAGCTCACCGCCCGTCACGACAATCCGAGCGACGCCGCACGGAAGTACGCGGAGGCGAAGTTGTCGAAGCTCGACCGTCGTCTGCACGATCTGACGCTCGTCGAGGTGACCTTCTCTCGCGAGCACAACCCGTCGATCGCAGACGATCACACGGTCGAGGCGGTCGTCCACACGAAGGGTCCGAACCTCGTCGCCAGGGAATCGGCGCCGACCTACGAAACCGCGATCGACCAACTGCTCGACAAGCTGCAGCGCCAGGTCGCGCGCTACCGCGACAAACGCACCGTCGAGATGCGCCGACGAGCTCACGGCGGCGACGGCCCTGCGCCCTCCGAGGAGCCGATAGAGCTCCCACGCGGCGAATCCGCGGCGTAGACGCAGCGCGCCTGGAGGGCGAGGCCCTCTACATATTCGCCGGCCCGGCCAGCACCGTCGCGCATCGGATCAGGCCGAGGTGGCTGTAGGCCTGCGGGTGGTTGCCGAGTCCGCGCTCGGCGAAGGGGTCGTACTGCTCGGGGAGTAGCCCTGTCGGACCGGCCGTTTCGATCATCTGCTGGAACAACTCCTCCGCGTCTCCGCGTCGTCCGGTGCGAAGGTACGCCTCGATCAGCCACGCCGTGCAGATGTGGAAACCGCCTTCGATGCCCGGGAGCCCGTCGTCCCAGCGGTAGCGGTAAACGACGGCTCCGCTCCGCAGCTCCGCCTCGATCTTCAGAACCGTCGCGAGGAAACGCGGATCGTCGTCGGCCACGAGGCCGGACAGTCCGACCCACAACGCCGAAGCGTCGATCTCGTCGTCACCGTACGCGGCGGAGTAGGCGCCTACGGAGTCGTTCCAGCCGTGCTCGAGGACGTTCGCGCGGATGGTCTCGCGCAACTCGACCCAGTCGGGCCTTTCGGTCTCTCCTCGGCTCGCCTGCACCCGCAATGCCCGGTCGACCGTCAGCCAGCACATCACCTTCGAATAGACGTGGTGACGGGGCGGCAGCCGGGCCTCCCACACTCCGTGGTCGGGCTCGTGCCAGCGGCGCTCGACGGCGTGCACCATCGCCTCGAGCACGCGCCAGTCCTTGTTGCGAACCGATCCCCGCGCTTCCACGACGGCGGCCAGCAGATCCGTGATCGGCCCGAAGACGTCGAGCTGGATCTGTCGGTTGGCCGCGTTCCCGACACGGACGGGCCGGGATCCGGCGTACCCGGGAAGCGTGTCGATCACGGCCTCCGGTCCGAGCTCCATCCCGTCGACCGTGTAGAGCGGATGCAGTCGCTCCGGGTGCCCGTCGGTACGGTCGATGCACGCGTCCACCCAGCGGAGGAGTGCCTCGGCCTCCGTCAGGGAGCCGAGGTCGACGAGGGCGCGAGCTGACATCGCCGCGTCGCGGAGCCAGCAGTACCTGTAGTCCCAGTTCCGCACGCCCCCGAGCTCCTCCGGCAGCGACGTGGTCGCCGCTGCGAGGATCGAGCCGGTGGGCTCGTGGCACAGCCCCTTGAGCGTCAGCGCACTGCGCAGCACCTCCTTCGTTGCCGTGGGCGGTAGTCGCAGGCCCTCCGCCCAGCCCGCCCAAAGCTGCTCGACCTGTGCCCGGCGGTCGTCGATCGGCACCGGATGGGGGCTCACGTTCTCGGAGCCGAAGCGCAGCTCGACCTCGACCCGACCGCCGGCTGCGGCGAGATCGACGACGGCGTGGGCGGTGTCATACCCACCGTCGTCGAACACGTCCCATTCAACCCCGGGCGCGTAGAGGATCATCGGCTCGTTCGAGCCGAGTACGAGCAGCCCGTCCCCGAGTGGCTGCAGCCGCACAGCTACCTGGCCGAACTCGGGCCGTGGCGCGAACTCCAGGCGCGTGACACCGGTTCCCGTCAGGACCCGAACGAGGGTCGAGCGGCCGCCGCTCGACCGCGGCTCGTCCTCCGCGCCCCCATCACTTGCAGGCACTTCGCCTTCTAGCCAGTCGGTCACGGTGACGCCCGACCAACGGGTCTCGACCGTCATCGTTCCCGGCCGGTACCGCTGGCCGAGCGGGATGCCGTTGCGAGCGGGTGCAACCGAGAAGTACCCGGCGCGAGCGCCACCGAGGATGTCGGCGAAGATCGCCGCCGAGTCCGGGCGCGGGTGGCACAACCACGTCACTTTCGCGTCGGGCGACAGCAACGCCACGGTCGAGCCGTTCGAGAGCATCGAATGCCGTTCGATCGGCACCGCGTGCTCGCCGTAGAGCCAGTGCCTGCGTGTCTCGAGCAGGAATCCGAGGACGCGCACCGCATCGATCGGATGATCGACCCGGTGCGTCGCCAGCGTGTCACCGACACCGATCTTGATGCCGACATCCGGACCGTGGAGCTGAGCGAAGACGTTCTCGTCGGTGATGTCGTCGCCGAGGTACAGCACAGCACTGGCTGCTGCCTGCGCACGCAGCGCACCGACCGCTTCCCCCTTGTCGGTGGCGATCAGCGACAGCTCGACGACCTCCTTGCCGTGCGTGACGTGGATATCGGGCCACATCGCCGGCCCACGACGGACGGCGTCCAGAGCGTCTTCTCCTACGGCTCGATCGACTCCGCGCACATGCAGCGCAATGCTCGCCGGCTTGGCCTCGAGGCGAACGCCGGGATGAGACCTCGAAATCTGCGTCATCTCGCCAAGCAGCCGGCCGTGGAGCTCGATCAGCTCCGGTGCGAGCCGCTGGATGAAGCCCAGGTCGAACTCCGAGCCGTGGCTGCCGACGAGGTGCACCTCGCTCGGCAGGCGCGAGAGCGTGGCCAGGTCACGCAAGGCTCGACCCGAGACGACCGCGACCGTGGTCTGCGGTAGTGCTGCCAGAGCCCGGACGGCAGCAACCGCCTCCGGGAGCGGGTCGGCTCTGGCGGGATCGTCGACGAGGGGTGCGAGCGTTCCGTCGTAGTCGCAGCCGACGAGGAGCTGCGGTACACGCGCGATGCGGCCGAGTGCAGCACGCAGCTCGACATCGAGCGTCCCTTCGAGGCCGGGCTGTAGCTCGGATCCGCTCAAGCAGAGGTCTCCGGCGTGGCCAGATCGGTGAGAAACGATCTGGCCCAGCGATCCACGTCATGTGCTCGGAGGTACCGATGCATGATCTGCATCCGGCGCCGGCCCTCCGCCGGGGCGACGTGGATCGCGCGCATCAGTGCATCCTTGACGTCGTCGGGATCGTGCGGGTTGCACCGGAACGCGTGCCGAAGCTCGTTCGCAGCGCCCGCGAACTCGCTCAGCACCAGTGTGCCGCCGTAGTCGACCCGCGCGGCAACGTACTCCTTTGCCACGAGGTTCATGCCGTCGCGCAAGGGGGTCACCATCATGACGTCGGCTGCGCAGTACAGGGCCGCGAGCTCTGCCCGGCTGTAGGACTGGTGCAGGTAGTGGACGGCCGGCAAGCCGACGCGGCCGAAGTCGCCGTTGATCCGCCCGACTTCCCGCTCGACCCTGATTCGCAGCATCTCGTAGTGCTCGACTCGCTCCCGGCTGGGTGTGGCGACCTGAATCATGGTCGTCTCCGGAGCAGTGAGCGTTCCGTCCTCCAACAACTCGCGGAATGCCTCGAGTCGAAGCTCGATCCCCTTGGTGTAGTCGAGCCGGTCGACACCGAGAATCAGCGTCTTCGGGTCACCCAACTCCGCGCGGATCTGGCGGGCTCGCGCCTGAACGGCCCCGCTCGCAGCGATCTCCTCCATCTCCTTCGTGTCGATCGAAATCGGGAACGCATCGGCCGTGACGTAGCGGCCGCCGACGTCGAGCGTGGTGCCCTGGTATCTGAGCCCGAGCAGATGTCGGGCGAGCCTGACGAAGTTCTGCGCGGCGAGCCTCTGCTGGAACCCCACGAGATCGGCCCCGAGCAGGCCGCGGAGGATCTCGGCCCGCAGCGGCATCTGCATGAACAGCTCGATGGGGGGAAACGGGATGTGGAGGAAGAAGCCGATCCTCAGGTCCGGTCGCCGCGAGCGCAACATCGCCGGCACCAGCTGAAGCTGGTAGTCGTGCACCCAGACGGTGGCCCCTTTGGCCGACACCCTGGCGGCCGCGTCGGCGAACCGCTCGTTCACGATGCGGTACGCGTCGCGCCATTGGCGGTGGTAAACAGGCGTCTCGACCGCGTCGTGGTACAGCGGCCAGATCGTCGAATTCGATTGTCCCTCGTAGAAGCGCTCGATCTCTTCCGTGCTGAGCGCGATCGGTTGCAGGTGGATCCCGTCGAGATCGAACGGCTCGGCCGCGGGGCCCGCGGCACCGCCCCAGCCGACCCAGGCGCCCCGACGTGCGGCGGTAACCGGCCGCAGTGCCGTCACGAGACCGCCCGGGCTCGCGCGCCAACGGCGCCCTTGGGGCGTGATCTCCTCGTCAACCGGGAGACGGTTGGCGACTACGACGAACTTGCTGCGCTTCGTCAAACTCACTCACCTCTCACGATCGATGCGCGCCCACACCCTATCCCGGCCCAACGCCGGGGGCGGTCAGGAGAGCGTCCGGCATTCGTCGAGTCGGCGTCTTGACCTGGCGTCGCACGCGACGCAGGCGAGTCGGTTTGTGTGAAGAATCGTTCAAGGCCTGCGGCCCGCCGGGTACGCTCTCTCTCAGATGTCAACCACGGAATTCGGAAAATTCGAGAAGGTCCTGCGCTTCGGCGAGGGACGGCGCCTGAAGCGCCTCAAGCAGCAGGCTGCATACATCGCGACGCTCGAGCCCGACGTCCAGGGACTGTCGGACGAGGACCTTCGTGCCAAGACGGTCGAGTTCCGCGAGCGGCTGGCGAACGGCGAGTCGCTCGACGAGCTTCTGTTCGAGACGTTCGCCGCTGTCCGGGAGGCTCGTTGGCGGGAGTCGCAGCAGCGGATGTTCGACGTCCAGATGATGGGCGGCATCGTCCTCCACGAAGGCGACATTGCCGAGATGAAGACCGGTGAAGGCAAGACGTTCGTGGCCTCGACCGCTCTGTACCTCAACGCGCTACCCGCGACCGGCGTCCACCTCGTGACCGTGAACGACTACCTGGCCAAACGTGACGCCGAGTGGAATCGTGGCGTCTTCGAGCGCCTCGGCATGACCGTCGGCTTCATCCAGAATCTGATGCCGTTCGACATCCGCAAGGCGGCGTACGAAGCCGATGTCACGTACGGCACCAACTCCGAGTTCGGATTCGACTACCTCCGCGACAACATGGCGGTCTCACTCGACAACATCGTGCAGCGCAGCCATTCGTTCGCGATCGTGGACGAGGTCGACTCCATCCTGATCGATGAGGCCCGCACGCCGCTCATCATCTCCGGCGAGCCGGAGACAGCGGCGAGCACGTACTACGACTTCGCGCGGATCGTCCGCGATCTCCGTGGCGAGCCCGCGACCCGCAAGGCGGCGAAGGGTGAGGACGAGACCGAGCTCTCGGGTGCGGACTACCTGTACGACGAGAAGCACAAGACGGTGTCGCCTGCGCAAACGGCACTCGATGCGGTCGAGCGCGTACTGGGCGTGGAGAACCTCTACGACCCCCGTCACGTGCAGCTCGTCAACCACCTCGGTCAGGCACTCAAGGCCGAGTCGTTGTACAAGCGCGATGTCGACTACGTGATCGAGGACGGCGAGGTGAAGATCGTCGACGAGTACACCGGCCGGATCATGGAGGGACGTCGCTGGAGCGAGGGCCTGCACCAGGCGATCGAGGCAAAGGAGGGGGTGGAGATCCGCGAGGAGAACGTCACGCTGGCGACGATCACACTCCAGAACTACTTCCGCCTCTACGAGAAGCTCGGCGGCATGACCGGTACCGCGAAGACGGAGGAGAAGGAGTTCGTCGAGATCTACAACCTGCACGTGGTCGAGATCCCCACCAACGTCGACGTGGTTCGCAAGGATGAAAACGACTTCATCTTCAAGAGCAAGGACGCAAAATGGCACGCCGTTGCCGAGGACCTGACAGCCCGCCACGAGATCGGGCAGCCCGTGCTCGTCGGCACGATCGCGGTGGAGACGTCCGAATACCTGTCCGAGCTCCTGACACGGCGAGGCATTCCCCACAACGTCCTCAATGCCAAGGAGCACGAGCGCGAGAGCGAGATCATCGTCGACGCCGGGCTGAAAGGCGCGGTCACGATCGCAACGAACATGGCCGGCCGCGGCGTCGATATCAAGATCGACGACGAGGTGCGCGGACTCGGTGGCCTGTACGTGCTCGGAACCGAACGCCACGAATCACGGCGAATCGACAACCAGCTCCGGGGCCGCTCGGGTCGCCAGGGAGACCCGGGCGAGACCAGGTTCTACCTCTCTGCCCAGGACGACCTGGTGCGGCTCTTCGCGGGCGATCGCATCCACGGAATCATGGAGCGCTTCAAGATCCCCGATGACCAGCCGATGGAGGCGTCGATTCTCTCCCGGCAGATCGAGGGCGCGCAGAAGAAGGTCGAAGAGCAGAACTTCGTCGCGCGCAAGAACGTCCTCAAGTACGACGACGTCATGAACACGCAGCGTATGGTGATCTACGAACAGCGCCGCAGTGTGCTCCATGGCGAGGACACCTCCGAGGAAATCCGCCAATGGATCGAGGACGTCGTTCGCCAGAACGTCGTCAACATGACCGAGGCCGATGATCCCGAGGATTGGGATCTCGACGGTCTCGTCGCCCAGATGACCGCGCTCTACGGCAGCGATATCACCGTCGAGGAGCTCCGCGAAGAGGTCGATCTCTCGCGCGAGTCCCTCGTGCAGGAGTTCACCGAGGACGCTCTCGACGCGTACAACGATCGCGAGACCGGCTTCGGGCCTGAGCTGATGCGCGAGATAGAGCGGTTCGTGATCCTCCAGGTGGTCGACACGCGGTGGCGCGAGCATCTCGAATCGATGGACTATCTGCGCGAGGGCGTGCACCTCCGGGCGATGGCGCAAAAGGATCCGCTCGTCGAGTACCGGGGCGAGGGTCACGTGATGTTCGAGGAGCTGGGCCGGATCATCCGCGAAGAGGTCGTCGTGACGCTCTTCCACGTCGAGGTGCAACAGGAGGAGGCGGAACAGGCGCTTCAGCCCGTCGAGGCGCCTCAGGCGCTCTCGTACGAGCACGAGACGTCGACGGGAGCCGATGCGATCGCCGCCGCCGGCGGGCTTGCCGCCGGGGCGACGGCCGTCGCCGAGCCTCCCGTGCACCGTCAGGTAGTGAAGGACGACGAAAGGGATGTCGGCCGCAACGACCCATGCTGGTGCGGATCCGGCAAGAAGTTCAAGCGTTGCCACGGGGCGTGAGACGTACACGGTAGGACGCGCCTCGTCGTCGAGGCGAGCCTTGCCGCTCTCGGCACCCTCGCCTTCGTCGTGCTTGCAGCAGCTTTCGTCCGTGGCGGCGAGGTCGTGACCTTTGATGACGACGCTGCCCGCTGGGTGGCAGGCCACGTCCCCGGCGGCGTCGAGCGACGTCGCCGCCGGGTTCTCCGTCGGCCTCGCCGTCCTGTGCATCTGTGCAATCGGTCGCGATCTCGTGATCGGCTCGAGCCTGTCGCCCGAGGCACTCCGAGACCGCTGAGAAAGCCGCCGCAGCTACGATCCTCGCGTGGCCGACCCGGAGAACCAACCTCTCGCGCAATTGCTCGAGGAGCTCGGAGCCCAGCTCGCCTGGGTTCGTGAGTACCTTTGACCCGGTTCAACTGACGGCCCGCCAGGAGGAGCTGGAAGCTGCCATGGGCGCTCCCGGGTTCTGGGACGACCAGCAGCAGGCGGCACGGATCTCGACCGAGCACGCCCGAGCCACGAGGCGGCTCGCCCGCTACGATCGGCTGAGCCGCGAAGTCGACGAGGCGAGCGAGCTGTTCGATCTGGACGCGTCGCTCGAGGACGAGCTGCGGGCGCAGCTCGCACCCGTCTCCGCCGAGCTCTCGCGCCTGCAGGAGGACGCGCTCTTCGACGGCCAATACGACGGCGGTGACGCCGTCGTTTCGATCAACGCAGGCACCGGGGGCACGGACGCACAGGACTGGGCCGAAATGATGCTGCGCATGTATCTACGGTGGTCGTCGGACCGCGGCTATCAGACCGAGCTGATCGAGGCCAGCCCGGGGGAGGAGGCGGGCCTCAAGTCGGCGACCATGACCGTGAAGGGCGAGAACGCGTACGGCGCGTACAAGGCGGAGCGCGGGGTCCACCGTCTCGTCCGCCAGTCGCCGTTCGACTCGGCCCACCGGCGCCACACCGCGTTCGCGCAGGTCGTCGTGGCCCCGCTTCTGCCCGATGACGGGGACGTCGAGATCGACGAAGGCGATCTTCGGATCGACACGTACCGTGCGAGCGGTGCCGGCGGTCAGCACGTGAACAAGACCGACTCGGCGGTGCGGATCACGCATCTGCCCACCGGGATCGTCGTCCAGTGCCAGAACGAGCGCTCGCAGACATCCAACAAGGCGACGGCGATGCGAATCCTCACATCACGGCTCGCCGAGCTCCAGGAGGAGCAGCGCGAGGCCGAGATCGCACGTGAGCGGGGAGCGACGCAGGACATCGGGTTCGGAAGTCAAATCCGGTCCTACGTGCTGCATCCGTACCAGATGGTGAAGGACCACCGCACGGATTTTGAGGCGGGGAACGCCCAGGGCGTGCTCGACGGCGCGCTCGATGGGTTCGTGCGTGCATACCTACTGGCCAAAGCCGCCGGGACGGTCGTCTAGACCGTGTCCGCTACACTGGGCCGACAATCCGACCCGGAGCGGCCGCCAGGGCCCTCTTCCTCAATTCATCCGGTGCAGGACGACGATCTTCAGCTGACAGCTCCGACGGCCCTGGCCGAGCCCTCACCCGCCTATGCGGACGGAGCCGCCGGGGTGAACGGCGCATCGATGATCGTGCTCGAGAACGTCCGCAAGGTCTATGAGCCGAACGTGACGGCGTTGGATGGTGTCTCGTTCGTGATCGACAAGGGCGAGTTCGTCTTCGTGGTCGGCGCCTCGGGCTCCGGCAAGTCCACGATCATCCGACTTCTCCTCAAGGAGCTCGAGCCGACGTCGGGGCGCATTCTCGTCGGCGGACGCGACCTCGGGAGGTTGAAGCACTCCAAGGTCCCGATGCTGCGTCGGAACGTCGGCTGCGTGTTCCAGGACTTCAAGCTGCTGCCGAACCGCACCGCGTCCGAGAACGTCGCGTATGCCCTGCGCGTGCAGGGTGAGCCGACGGCATCGATTCGTCGTAAGGTCCCCGAGGTCCTGAACCTCGTCGGCCTTGCCCACAAGATGAGCTCCAAGCCCGAGGAGCTCTCCGGCGGTGAGCAGCAGCGCGTCTCGATCGCTCGCGCCGTCGTCAATCATCCACCACTCCTGATTTGCGACGAGCCGACCGGGAATCTCGACCCCGACACATCCGTCGGGATCATGCAGCTCCTCCACCGGATCAACACCGCCGGCACGACGATTCTCATGGTCACCCATGACCGCGAGATGGTGGACAAGATGCGAAAGCGAGTGATCGCGCTCGACCACGGAAAGCTGATGCGCGACGAGCGGCGCGGGGGGTACGAGACGGAATGACGCGGTTCAAGCTCGTCTTCTCCGAGGCCGTCCGCTCGATCGGCGCGAACCTGTCGACGTCGATTGCGGCGACCATGACAGTGCTGATCGGGATGTTCCTGCTCGGGCTCTCGATCGCGCTCGGAAGCTGGGTGGTCTCCTGGTCCGATCACGTGAAGTCCGAGCTGCAGGTGAAGGTCTTCTTCGTCGACGCTGTCGCCCCGAAGCAGGTCAACGCCGTCGGGCGCTACCTGGGACACGACGACCGGATCAAGCAGTACCAGTTCGTCTCGAAGACCGAGGCGCTGAAGCAGATGAGGAAGAAGTACCCGCAGTTGACCGCGAATCTGCCGTCGAATCCGCTGCCGGCTTCGTTCGAGGTGACCCCGCGGCACGCGGAAGACGTCAAGGCGATCGCGGCCGATCTCCGCGCAGCGAAGTTTGCCGGGGTCGAGAAGGTCAAGGACGGGCAGCAGACGTCGAAGCGAATCCTTCAAGTCGGCAAGTGGATCTGGGTTGTGTTCCTCGTGATGGTGATCGTGCTCCTGATCGCGTCGGTGATCCTGATCGCCAACACGATCCGGCTCTCGATCTTCTCGCGCCGTCGCGAGATCGAGGTGATGAAGCTCGTCGGAGCGACGAACTGGTTCGTGCGTGGACCATTCATGCTCGAAGGGCTGCTGTGTGGCCTCATCGGGTCGATCGCCGCCGTGTTTCTCCTTTTCCTCGGGAAGGAGATCGCGCTACCCGCGATCCTGGGTCACATCAATACGACCGACGACGTACAGGCGCTCTCCTTCGGCGTCACGGCGCTGGCGCTCATGGCCGTCGGGCTCGGCGTCGGAGCGCTCGGCTCCGGCATGACGCTGCGCCGCTTCCTCAAGATCTGAAGCGGCGGCGAAAGCCGCGATCGAAGAGCGTTTCGCGGATTCTCCTCAGCGTTTGCCTGCTGCACGCTTCGCGTGATCTTCCAGGCTGAAGCCAGGCGTCGAGCCGCCGCTACGCTCAAGCCATGCCCGGCGGACGTAGACAGGGACGCGGGCGGGCGAAGCGTCCGAGCCGCTCGGAGCGGTATCAGCGGGCTCGCACCGCGGGCGTCAGCGCTGCTGTGACGCGGGCCGAGGGTGCGATCGAGATTGCGCTGCCGGAGCGACGCGTCCAGCCGGAGTCGGTGATTGCCCATCTCGGCCCGACGAACTCGGGCAAGACCTACCACGCGCTCGAGGTGCTGAAGGAGCGCGGCCGCGGTGTGTACGCGGGGCCGTTGCGGATGCTCGCCCAGGAGGCCCACCGCCGACTTGCCGCTGAGCTCGGTGGTGATGCGGTAGGCCTCGTGACGGGAGAGGAGCGCGTGAACGACCAGGCGCCGATCATCTGCTGCACGGTCGAGATGGCGCCCACCTCGGGAGATGTCCTCGTGCTCGACGAGGTGCAGTGGGCGGACGATCCCGAGCGTGGATCGGCGTGGACGCGGCTCTTGCTCGCGGGTGAGTACCGCCAGATTCTCGTGCTCGGCGCGCTCGATGCGGAGCCGCTCGTCCTGAACGCGTTTCCGGATGCAGAGATTAAGGTCTTCGAGCGCATCCTGCCGCTCGAGTTCGTCGGCGAGCGTTCACTGCGTGGGCTCACGCCCGGAACGGTCGTCGTCGCGTTCAGCCGCAAGGCGGTGCTCGCCCTCGCGGGCGAGATCAACCGCCTCCACCCCGATCGGGTCTCGGTCCTCTACGGGGCGATGCCGCTCAGCTCCCGTCGGGAGGAGATCGATCGGTTCCTAGGCGGCACGTCCGACGTGACGGTCGCCACGGACGTGCTCGGGCACGGCGTCAACCTGCCGTGCGAGACGCTGCTCTTCGCCGAGACGACGAAGTTCGACGGTGAGTCCCGCCGGGACCTGCTGCCGTGGGAGCTCGCACAGATCGCGGGACGTGCGGGGCGCTTCGGGCTCGTCGAACGTGGGCACGTCGGTGTGCTGACCGGTGTGCCGTGGGCGAGCGCAGATCCCGCGATCGTGGAGGAGGCGCTGCAGCCCCACGTCGTCCTCCCCTCGGGTCATCTCGGCTATCGCGTCGTCGACGAGGCGCGCATCAGGCCGCGGCTCTCGGACCTCGGCACCGACGACCCACGCCGCCTCGATGCGGCGCTCGCCGCCTGGCACCGCGTTGCCACGCGGGAATGGGCCTACGAGAGCTGGCTCGCTGTCGAGTCGCTGAGCCCGATCCGGGGACGGCTCGCCGCCGTCCAGCGTCGGCTCGCGGAGCGAAACCGCAGGCTGTCGATCGACGACATCTGGAAGCTGATCAACGCCCCGGTTGACGAGGACAACGCGGAGCTCCTCGCCACGCTCGCGCTGGCGGTCGCGGGCGACACGGCGCAGCGCTCGCTGCTCACCTTCCTGCTCGACCCGGCTCGGCTGCGGGACTGCACGCTGGAGGATGCCGAGCAAGCTGGACGAACTGCAAGCATCCTGCGCTGGTTCGCGCTGCAGTACCCGGGCGTGGGCGGCGTCACGATCGAGCGCGCGGCCGCGCTCGAGGAGGCCGCCGCTGCACGCGTCGTCGCCCGCCTGCGTCTGGAGGTCAATACGCCCACGATCGGCCGCTGCCGCTCGTGCGGTCGGACGTGCGCCCCGTGGTTCCCGCTCTGCGACCGGTGCTTCGGACGGCGGTGATCCGCGATACTGCACGGGTGCGCAAGGTCAGCCTCGATCACCTGGAGTTCGTACGCGACGACTCCGATCCCGTCGGTTATCGCGCCGGGATTGCCCGTTTCGGGTCGCTTATCGGCGCCACCGCGCTCGGCGGCACGGTCTACGAGCTGCCCGAGGGACAGAGCATCTGCCCCTACCACTACGAGTACGGCTGCGAGGAGTGGGCGATCGTCCTCGCGGGCCGGCCGACACTCCGCCATCCCGGTGGAGAGGACGTGCTCGAGCCCGGTAACGTCGTTTGCTTCCCGGAAGGGCCGGATGGGGCGCACAAGCTGACGAACACGACAGAGGAGACCGTGCGTGTGCTTCTCCTCTCGGACAAGGGGAGACCGGCCGTCGCGGTCTACCCGGACAGCGACAAGATCGGCGTCTTCCCGGGCGACGAGCGGGACACGATCATGGTGCGCCGGGGGAGCGCGGTCGACTACTTCGACGGCGAGGTCGAGCCCGACCTTCGGTAGTGGCGCGCGACGACGATCGTCGTCGCCCCCACGATGAACGCGATCGTGTTCGGGATGATCAGCGCCGGGTTACGGAGCGCGATGCCGTACGCGAACCAGAGCGCGAACCCGATCACGAGCACGCCGAGGTAGGGGATCGAGATCCCGGCGGAAGACCTGATCGCGATCATGTGACGGATCTGGAGGGTCGGCGAGAGCGCCATGGCGACGCCCCAGACCGAGGCGAGGATGGCAAGCACGGTAGTCGTCGACATGCAGGGGCTCCTTCGGAAGACTTCGGACAGGGGCGCCCCGTCGTCAGTCCCGAAGGTCGCCGCGGTCGCGATAGTCGCCGTAGAGCGGGCGGATCACGTCTGCAGGGGCGTGCATCGGCCGAGCTTACCGGTCGCACCTACAATCCGCGCGTGGCCAAGCCGACAGGAACCAAGCTGATCGCCGAGAACCGCCGGTCGCGGCACGACTACGAGCTGCTCGAACGCGTCGAGGCGGGCATCGTCCTGACCGGAACGGAAGTGAAGTCGCTGAGGGCCGGGCACGTTCAGCTGGGGCAGGCCTATGCGGATGTGCGCGGTGGCGAGATGTGGCTCGTCGGCGCCTCGATCGCCGAGTACACCCAGGCCAATGCGGCCAACCACGAGACCGCTCGCGACCGCAAGCTCCTCCTCAAGCGGAGCGAGATCGACGCTCTCAACGCCAAGGTCAGGGAGAGAGGGCTCACCCTCGTGCCAACCAAGCTCTACTTCAAGGACGGCAGGGTGAAGCTCGAGGTCGCATTGGGACGAGGCAAGGACAAGGGCGACAAGCGCCGTACGATCGCCGACCGTGACGCCAAGCGGCAGATGGAGCGCGCGCTGAAGACCCGCCGCCGGTAACCGAGCTTCGGCCCTACTCGATACCGGCGAGCGAGCCGTGCAGCACGACGAGACCTGGTCGCACCGAGTATCCGTGGCGTTTGTTGAGCCGGCGGATCGGCTCGTTCGCCTTCTCGTTCATCGTCTCGAGGCTCTCGAAACCAGCCTGCTTCGCCCAGGCTATCTCGGCCCGTTTCAGGGCCGACGCGACGCCCCGCCCGCGGAAGGCGCGCCGTACCCCCGTCATGTCGTGCCAGACGACCTTGGACGGCGAGCCCGAGAGCGACAGCTTGGCGTACCCGGCCACCTCGTCTCCCGCCAGCGCGATGAACGTCGCTTCGGGCCGGTCGCCGTCGCCGTGCATGTCCTTCGACAGCCATGCGTCGTAGGAGTCCATCGGGGTGTCTTCCTCCCCCGGGACGTCCGGGTAGGCTTCGCAGGCGACCTCGTACAGGGCTGGCGTCAGGTCCGGGCGTTCTGCCCACGTCACGATCTCGATCCCCTCCGGCGGATTGACGTCCGGGGTCTCGATCGCGGTCAGATCGAGCGCGAGCCGTGAGTTGCGTCCGATCTCACGAAAACCGCGCTGATCGGCCCAGGCGAGGCTCGCTGCGTCGTCATCGGAAACGGTCGTCTCGAGGGTGATGCACCCACGTTCGAGAGCCCAGCCCGCAAGCTCGCGGTACAGCGCGGAGCCGACGCCGGCGCCGCGATGCTCGGGCAGCACGAACGCTTCGCCGGTGCCCGTTCCGGGCGGCGAATGCCAGCCGACGTAGGCAAGCGCCGCCCCCGCATCCTCGCCGTCTCGTGAGGCGACGAACCACGCCATGTCCTCGGCCTGGCGCTTCCAGTCGACGTAGTCTCCCACGCTGCCGCGACGGTCCTGTCGAACTTCGCCCGCCAGGGCCAGCCAGCCCTCGAGCTCCTCTGGACCGATCTCCCTGATCTCGATCATCCCCACAACGATACGCGTGCTCTTGGCCCCGCGCGTGCTGGAGGAGTAGGCTCGGCAGTGCCCCGCCGATCGAAGGAGGTCGCCTTGCGCCCGATAGTGCTGACAGTCAATGGAGTGCGTCACGAGCTGGAGGTCGAGCCCCGCGACCTGCTCGTTCACGTGCTTCGCGAACGGCTTTCCCTCACGGGCACGAACGTCGGTTGCGACACGTCGTCGTGCGGTGCCTGCACGATCCTGTTCGACGGGGAGTCCGTCAAGTCGTGCACCGTTCTCGGTGTCCAGGCCGATGGAGCCGTGATCACGACGATCGAGGGTCTTGCCGCCGGCGGTGAGCTGCATCCGGTACAGCAGGCCTTTCACGACCATCACGCTTTGCAGTGTGGGTATTGCACGCCGGGGATGGTGATGGCCGCGGTCTCGCTGATCGAGAACGGAGAGGCGACCGACCGCGAGTCGATTCGTCACGGTCTCGAGGGCAATCTGTGCCGCTGTACCGGCTATCACAACATTGTCGAGGCGGTGGCCTACGCGGCCGGGAGCGCGTCGTGAGCGCTACCGAGACGCAGTTCATCGGCGCGGCGGTGAAGCGCAAGGAAGACGATCCGCTTCTGCGGGGCCGGGGCACGTATGTCGACAACATCGATCTTCCCGGAGCTGTGGTGATGGCCGTCGTTCGCAGTCCGTACGCCCACGCCAGGATCGGCTCGATCGACACCACCGCTGCAGCGACGGCCGACGGCGTTGTGGCGGTGTTCACGGGGGCCGACCTGCGCGACGACTGGAAGGCGGCGATGCCGTGCGCTTGGCCGGTGACGGAGGACATGAAGAGCCCGGAGCATTTCCCGCTCGCCGTCGGCGAGGTGAACTACCAGGGTGACGGCGTGGCCGTGGTGATCGCGGACAACCGGGCACACGCAGTCGACGCCGCGGAGCTCGTCGAGGTCGACTATGAGCCGCTCGACGCGATCGTCGACGTGGAGGCGGCGGCACAGGACGGCGCAACGCTCGTCCACAACGACCTCGGGACCAATGTCTCGTACGTCTGGAAGCTCGAAACCGGCGTCTTCGACGAGTCGGCCGATGTGGTCGTCAAGCACCGGTACGTCCAACCGCCCTTGATTCCGAATGCGATCGAGCCGCGGGGCGTCGTCGCTCGGCCCGAGCCGGGCGGCGACGTGACGTTGTGGTCGGCAACGCAGGTGCCGCACATCCTGCGCCTGCTCACCGCGGCGACGCTCGGGATACCTGAGACCAAGCTAAGGGTGGTCGCGCCGGACGTCGGCGGCGGCTTCGGCTCCAAGCTCGATGTCTACGCGGAGGAGTTGCTCGCTGTCGCGCTCGCCCGTCGTCTCGGCACCCCGGTGAAATGGGTCGAGGAGCGCTCGGAGAACGCGCTGGCGACGATCCACGGTCGTGACTTCGTGACGACGCTCGAGCTGGCGGCGACCAAGGATGGGATGATCACGGCGCTGCGGGCGAACGTCCACGCGTCGATGGGGGCGTACCTGCAGCTCGTCACGCCCGGGATCCCGCTACTCGGTGCCTGGATCTACGCGGGGCCGTACGCGATCCCGAACTACAGCGTCACGTTCACCGGTGTCTTCACGAACACGACACCCACCGACGCATACCGTGGCGCGGGCCGGCCTGAAGCGACCTACGTGCTCGAACGCACCATTGATCTCCTTGCTCTCGAGCTCGGGATCGACCGGGTCGAGTTGCGTCGCAGGAACTTCATCACTGAGTTCCCGGCCACGATCGCCTCGGGCTTGACGATCGACAACGGCGACTACCACGCGTCTCTCGAGAAGCTGCTCGAGCACCTCGATCTCGACGCTCTCCTCGCCGAGCAGCAGGAGCGGCGTGAGCGCGGCGACGTCAAGCAGATCGGCGTCGGGTTCTCGACCTACAACGAGATGTGCGGCTTGGCGCCGTCTCGGATTCTCGGTGCGATCCGGTATGCGGCGGGTGGCTGGGAGACGGCGACGATCCGCTGCCTGCCGACGGGGACGTTCCAGGTCGTCACCGGCACCTCACCTCACGGCCAGGGCCACGAGACCGCATGGTCGCAGATCGTGGCCGACCAGCTGGGCTGCGACCCTTCGGAGGTCGAGGTGCTGCACGGAGACACAAGCATCTCTCCGTACGGCCTCGATACCTACGGGAGTCGGAGTCTTCCGGTCGGGGGCGCGGCGCTCTGGACGGCAGGTGAGAAGATCATCGAGAAAGCGCGCGAGATCGTGGCGCATCAGCTCGAGGTCGCGGCTGAGGATCTCGACTACGCGGCAGGGACCTTTACGGTGAAGGGGTCGCCCGACAAGGAGATGACGGTCAAGGGCGCAGCGTGGGCGGCGTTCGCGGCCCACAACCTCCCCGACGGGATGGAGCCGACGCTCGAGGCGACGGCGACCTACGACCCGCCGAACTTCTCGTGGCCCGGTGGCGCCCATGCGGCGGTCGTCGAGGTCGACACCGAGACAGGTGACGCGAGGCTCATTCGCTACGTTGCGATCGACGACGTCGGTACCGTCGTCAACCCCCTCATCGTCGACGGACAGGTGCACGGCGGCATCACGCAGGGCATCGCTACGGCGTTGTACGAGGAAGCGATCTACGACGAGGACGGCAACCTCTCGAACGGGACGCTCGCGACCTACCTCGTACCGTCCGCGGCCGAGCTGCCCTCGTACGAGCTCGACCGTACCGAGAGCAAGGCGACCGACCAACCGTTCGGTGCGAAGGGGGTGGGGGAGACCGGGACGATCGCAGCGGCTCCCGCTGTGATCAACGCGGTGATCGACGCGCTCTCGCACCTCGGTGTCACCGACATTCAGATGCCCGCAACCCCGGAGCGGGTGTGGCGCGCGATCGAGGAGGCAAAGCAGTGATCCCCGCAGCGTTCGATTACGAGGTGGCCGAGTCGGTGGAGCATGCCCTCGACCTGCTCGGCAGCGACCCCGATGCAAAGGTGCTCGCGGGCGGACACTCGCTCGTGCCGGCGCTGAAGCTGAGAATTGCAAGGCCGTCGAAGCTCGTCGACATCGGTCGACTCTCCGGTCTTGCGTATGTGCGTGACGGAGGTACCCAGCTCGCGATCGGCGCGCTCACGAGACACGCTTCCGTGCAGCGTGATCCGCTGCTGCAGGAGCATTGTCCCATCGTATCGACCACTGCCGGCAAGATCGGCGATCCGCAGGTGCGCCACCGGGGCACCATCGGTGGCTCGCTCGCCCACGGCGACCCGGCCTCGGACCTGCCCGCGGTGATGCTGGCTCTCGGCGCCGAGTTCGTCATCGTCGGCCCCGGAGGCGAGCGAGCTGTCGGAGCCACCGACTTCTTCACCGGCGTGTTCGAGACAGCCGTCGGCCCGGGGGAGCTGCTCACGGAAATCAGGGTCCCGAAGCTCGGCGACTCGACCGGTTGGTCGTACCTGAAGTACAACCGGCGCGCCCAGGACTGGGCGACGGTGGGAGTCGCTGCACTCGTGCACCGCGACAACGGCAGCGCGACGGCGGCCTCGGTCGCCTTGACGAACATGGGCGGCACGCCGCTCCGGGCAAAGTCCGTCGAGGACGCTGTAGCGGGGGGCGCCTCGCCGGCCGACGCGGCGGCGCATGCCGCCGACGACACCGAGCCCTCGAGCGACACCGCCGCCTCTGCGGAGTTTCGGATGCATCTCGCCCGAGTGCTGACGCAGCGGGCACTCCTCGAGGCGCTTGCCTGAGCCGATGGTCAGGACGGGGCCTCAGCCGGCCTCGTCCGGGCCTGATCTCGTCTCGAGCGCCGCCTGGAGAGCCTCATCCGGCGTCGTCCCGGCACGGCAGATCAGACGGTGGCGTAACACGTACGGTGCCATGAGGCGGATGTCGTCGAGGGTGACGCAGTCCCGGCCGCCGAGCCGTGCCTGCGCCTTCGCGGCGCTCAGGAGATGGATCGCAGCACGAGAGCTTGCACCGAGCTCGAGCCCGGGATTGTCCCGGGTCCGTCGCACGAGCGCGACGATGTAGCGGGCGGCCTCTTCCGGCACCTCTGTATTGTCGAGCTCGGTGCGAGCGTTGTCGAGACCGACGACGCCCAGAAGCGATTGGATCTCGCCCAGCATGTCCGGGGTGACTCCCGTATGGGGGAGTCGGAGCATTTCGATCTCGCTTTCGGCATCGCAGTAGTCGAGGACGATCTTGAACAGGAACCGATCGAGCTGCGACTCGGGCAGCGGGTAGATGCCCTCGTGCTCGAAAGGGTTCTGAGTCGCGATCACGAGGAACGGGTTGGGGAGCCTGTGCGCTCGTCCCTCGATCGTGACGGTGCGCTCCTGCATCGCCTCGAGGAGGGCCGCCTGGGTGCGCGGGGGTGTTCGGTTGATCTCGTCCGCGAGCAGGACATTTGCGAACACGGCACCAGGAATGAACACGGGTTCGCCCAGCTTCACGGTGTTGAAACCCGTGATCTCCTCGGGAGTGGTGTCGGGAGTGAACTGGATGCGCCTGAATTGAGCGCCGAGCACGTGGGCCATGGCGCGCGCGAGAAGTGTCTTGGCGCTTCCAGGAGGTCCTTCGATCAGGACATGACCCTGGCTGAGTGCAGCAACGAGGAGCAGGTCTACGGCGTCTCCCTGGCCGACGACGACCTTGCCGACCTCCTCGCGGGCGCGTTCGCGCAGGTTGACCAGATTCTCGTATGGGCGTGCTGGAGCGTGCGACATGGTCCCATCCCGGCTCAATTCCCGGACGCTCGGTAAGTTCGGCGCCGGCGGCGTGTCTCCCCCTTCGACCCAGGGTCTCAACGCTCGAAGAGGGCCTGGAGGCCGGAAAAGGGAACCTGTGCCGTGATCATGGCGGCAAGCGTTCCCTCGTCATACGCCTCTTCCGCGATCCGCTCGGCGAGCGCAAGGGCGGCGCGGTAGGGCCCTGAGCCGACGCTGATCCGCGCTACCCCGAGCGTGGCGAGATCGGCGAGCGTCGGCGAGCCCGGGCCGGCCAGAACGCTGACGGGCCCGCCGATCCCCTCGACGAGCGCGGCGATCTGGCCGGGATCGGTGACCGCGGGGACGAAGATGCAGTCGGCGCCGGCGTCGAGGTACGCCCTCCCGCGCTCGAGGGAGAGGGCGAGCCGCGTTGCAGGGTCGCCAACGGAGGCGATGAAGACGTCGGTGCGGGCGTTGAGGACAACGGGTATACCCGTCTCCGCAGCGACACTCCGGACCGCTCGGATCTTGAGGACGAATCGCTCGATCGAGAGGAGTGGCTCCGCGCTGTCGTCGCAGGTGTCCTCGAGGTTCAACCCAACCGCTCCCGCTTCGAGCACTCCGCGGGCGGTCGACTCCGCGTCGTCGGGTGTGTCGCCATAGCCCGCTTCCATGTCCGCCGTGACCGGCAGAACGACCGCGCCGGTGATCGCCCTGACCGCGGCGAGCATTTCGGATCGCGTGATGCGCTGCCCGTCGGCTTGGCCGAGGGCGTTCGCGGCGCCCGCGCTCGTCGTCGCGATGGCGACAGCGCCGGCGCGGGCGATGACCGCGGCGCTAGCGGCGTCCCAGGCGTTCACGAGGACGAGCGGCCGCCCTGGGACGTGGAGCGCGCGGAGTGTCTCCGCTTTCGATTTGAGCGTTGCCACGTCGATCCCGACATCCTACGCCGCCTGGTTTATCGGCCACTATCGCCCGTTCGTGCCTGCGGCTACGATGTGGGCGTAGAAATGACATACGGGGGCGACCTGGTTTCGACGTGGTCGGTTCTCCGGCTGAGTTGCGAGCCGAGGTCCCCGGTTGGCCTCGTAAATCCACCGGGAAACACACAAATGCGAATAAGTCAGAACTCGCATACGCTGCCTAGTCACTGACTAGCTAGCGCGCCCTCCGTAGCTGGGCCCGAGGCCACGGCAGGGCGCTAACCATCGGGCTTGGCGCCACGGGAGAGTCCATCGCCCAAGGCGCGACACCCAAAGGATGGCTGGCCCGCCGGTAGGTCGTTCGTCACCGGCCGTCGGGTGAGATTCAAGGCGGACTACGCTCGTAGATGCTCTGTCCGGTGCGTCCGCGGACGCGGGTTCGATTCCCGCCGCCTCCATCTTTATCGCCCGCAGATCGAGAAATCCCATAGCCGGGATTTCTCGATCGCAATCGCCTCTGAGGCCGGGGAGGAGCCTTCGGCTCCCAGGAAACCCTCAGCTATCGCTCGGGCAGTGGGGCGGGTGACGACTGACTTCAGTCAGTCGTCCGGGCTAAGGCTAAAGTCCTCCCGCCGCGGTCGCGCGTCGCATGGCGCGCTGCATCAGTTGAGCCGATTTCGGGCAAGGCACCGTCGATTGTGTGACCGGGGGTAAGAACCTCCCGGGATTGGGCACGAACCAGTCGTGGGACGCGAATTGCTGAAGCGGCGAGAGATGCTCGAGCTGGTCGCGTGGCGGCGCGATCAGCTTGTCCGTGACGGGTTCTCGCTTCGACTGGCTACAGAGGTCGCCGGTGATGAGTGTTTCGATTTTCAGGTGTTGCATGAGCTCGTCGGGCGTGGTTGTCCGCCGGAGGTGGCGGTTCGTATCCTTGCGCCGCTCGATGTCCCAGGGGTTAGGGCGTGAGCGACGCTACGACTACGCTTTTCCCCACGGTGGATGGTGACACCCGACTCTCGGTTGAGGGCGACCGCGGAACCTCGGTGCTATTGCTCGATCCGGACTCGCGCGAGTGGTTGCGTTGCCTCCGAGCCGAAGGCGCCGTGTACGACGACGCCGTCGGCCGCCTGCATGCACTCCTACTCCGCGCGGCCCGGTTCGAGGTTGGCCGCCGCCGCGCCACCATGCCGCACCTGCGGGGCAACGAGCTCGACGACATCGCGCTCGAGGCTGCAGACGACGCCTTGATGAGCGTGCTTGCTCGCCTCGACGACTTTCGCGGCCTGAGCCGCTTCAGCACCTGGGTCTACAAGTTCGCGCTCTTGGAAGCGGCGGTGAAGCTCCGCCGGCGCGCCTGGCAAGAGCGTGAGGTGCCGCTCGAGCCGGAACGATGGGATCTGGTCGCCGTGAGCGGTGGTCTCGGGCCCGACAAGCAAGCCGAGCAAACCGAGCTGCTCGAGACGGTGCAGCGGCTGATCAAGGAGACGTTGTCACCGCACCAGCGGCGCGTGCTCGTCGCGCTCGCGCTGGACGGCGTTCCGATCGACGTGCTTGCCGAGCGGCTGAACACCAGCCGCGGAGCCCTCTACAAGACACTCCACGACGGACGCCGAAAACTCCGTAAGGAACTGAGCGACGCCGGGCTTCGGCCCGACACCTGGTTAGGGGGAACGGAATGACGGTACGGAACTTCGCCGCGACGCTCGAACGGCTGCTCGGCCCAGCCGAATTTGAGGTCGGCTGCGACACCTGCTTCGACGAGCTCGACCGCTTCGTCGACCTCGGGCTCAGCGGCCACGACGCCGACGCGGTAATTCCGGGCCTGCGGGCGCATCTCGCGGGCTGCCCGGCCTGCCGAGAGGAGCACGAAAGCCTCCGCGACCTCGCGCGTGAGGGGCTTTCGTGAGCGAGAGTGCCACCTTCACCGCTGCGCATGCCGTTGACCTGCTCGAGTGGAAGCACTCGATCTTCGACCTCTATGCAGGAGTCCGGGCCGCGACGGACCCGGATGCGGCTTGGCGCCATTGGCGCGCCGAACGCGACCGGATGTATCGCGAGCACCCACAGTCCCCGGTTCCGCCACAGGTCCGCGCAGGCTTCGCGGGCTGCCGTTTCTACGACTACGACCCAAGCTTCCGAGTAATCGCCGCGATCGAGAACAGCGACCCTGTTCGCCAGGACATCCCTGTCAGCGTGGGCGGCAGCTTCTCGTTCACGAGGATCGGCATCGCGCATTTTGCGATCGGAGGCGTCGAGCACGAGCTCGAGCTGGCGTGGAACGACGGCTACGGCGGCGGCATCTTCCTTGCCTTCACCGACGACACCAGCGGCACCACGACCTACGGTGGCGGGCGGTACCTGATCGACACTGTCAAGGGTGCTGACCTCGGCTTCGACCGCGAGGCAGGAACGGCTGTGCTCGATTTCAACTTCGCCTTCAACCCATCTTGCTCGTACGACTCCCGCTGGGCGTGCCCACTCGCGCCGCCGGCCAACCGGCTCCCGATCCCCGTCACAGCAGGCGAACAGCGCTCCGACTGATGCCGGCGACCGGTGCGTTGCGGGAGGTCTTCACGCTCCGGACGGCGTAACGTGGGTGCCGTTGAGAGGGATGGTCGTGTCCTTGAGCTCCTTGCGTCCGTGTTCGGGCTCGCGGCGCAGGCGACCGTCTTGGTCGGCCCGGTATTGGCCGACGCAGGTGAGTGGCGGGGAGTAGGCGTGGATGGAGACCGCGGGCTCGCCTGAGTGGTGGGCGACTGCGTGGATGTAGCCGCCTGGACCGCTTCGGCTGACGCCGGCGTTCATTCGAATGCTCTCGACGTCTCCTGCCAGCGCGAGGCTTCCTTCATCCAGGGCGCCCTGAGCGCAGATCAGGCCGACGCGTGAGCGGTCGTGGTCGTGGAACCCGGTGCGCTGGCCAGGCATCCAGGAGAGAACCCACACGTCCACGCGGTCGTCCTCGTAGAGCAGCTCATAGCGTCGCTGCTTCGCGTCGACGATGACGAGCGGCTGCCAGAGCGCGGGGGTTTCCGCGATCCGTTGAACTAGCTCGACGAGGTCGGCCTCGGAAAGCTCGCCTGGCAGGTCGAGGAGCGCGGATGTGTGCTCGGCAAGCCGATCCGAGAAATGCGCGACTGGGAAGGGTTCGAATACGGTCGTCACCCTTCGAGCTCCTTTCGTCAATCTCAACCTTTCTGACGTGTGTGTCGACGGGGCCGGATTCCTTACGCCCGGTAAGAACGACGACGACGGGGACACCAAGTCGTTATCCGGTCGCGCTGCAGAGGAGGCCGGGCTACCAAGCGAAGGGAGCCGTGAAATGGCCAACGGAATAGTCATCGTGGGCGGAGGGCTCGCTGCGGCCCGTGTCGTTCGCGCCTACCGTGAGGCGGGCGGCGAAGAACCGCTGACGATTCTCTCGGCCGACCTGCGCCTGCCCTATAACCGGCCGCCGCTCTCGAAAGGATTCCTGCGCGGGGAGCTCGAGGCCGACGCCGTCTTCGTCGAGCCTGAGAGCGCCTATGTCGAGCTCGGGGTCGAGGTGCGACTCGGAACGCCCGTGACCGGCGTCGACACCCAGGCGAAGCGGGTCACCGTCGCCGCCGGCGCCGAAGTGCCCTACGACCGGCTGGTGCTCGCAAGCGGCTCACTGCCGCGACCGCTCGACGCCCCGGGTGAAGACCTCCGGGGCGTCAGTACCTTCCGCACCCTCGAAGACGCCCAGACCGTTCGGGACACCGCCGGGTCGGCAGAGCGAGCGCTCGTCGTCGGCGCAGGCTTCATCGGCATGGAGACCGCCGCCTCACTGCAGAGCTGCGGTCTCGAGGTGACGCTGGTCGAACCGGCAGCTTCCCTCTTCGCGGCGCTCCAGAACCCGGCGGCATCGGACGAGCTCGCTCAGCTCTACCGCGAGCGAGGAATCACCGTCCTGCTCGGCGACAGCATCGTCGCCTTTCACGGACACAAAGGTCGAGTCGTATCAGCGACCACCCGGAACGGAGTAACGATCTCCGCTGAGCTCGCGATCATCGGCGTCGGGGTGCAGCCATCCACCGGGTATCTGGCCGACACCGAGATCGAGCGCGACCGCGGGAGCGTCGTCGTCGACGAGTACTTCAAGTCCAACGACCCCTCCGTGTACGCGATCGGCGACATTGCGCGCTTCTTCGATCCCCTCACAGGTCATCGTCGTCTGATCCAGCACTGGACGAACGCGAGTCACCAAGGCGAGCGCCTCGGCTGCGCGCTCGCCGGGGAGGACGCTCCCTACGACCAGGTCGCCTACTTCTTCACCGAGCTGTCCGGTTTCAAGCTCGGGCTTCTCGGTGACCTCGATCGCGGTCACGACCGGCAGATCACTCACGGATCCTTGCAAGACGGACTCGTCAGCTACTACCTGAAGGACGACCAGCTCGTTGCGGCGCTGCTCAGCGGCCAGACACCCGAGACGCAGGAGGAAGTCACCACGCTCCTTCGCCGCCGCGCTCGGGTAACAAGCCTCCCCGACCCCGATCGGGCGCTACAGCCTTTCAAGGCGTAGCCCGGCCCCAGCAGCTCCGCGACGCACGAAAGCCCCGTTTCCGGGGCTTTCGTTGCGTACGTCAGCGGACAGGCCTACTACTGCGCTTTGACCTTGGCCGACCCATCGGTGTACTTGTACGGGTTCTCGATCTCGGCCTGGGGCTCGAGCACGGGGTGCATGCCCTCTTCCCAGGCCTGCTCCCCGAGTTGGGAGCGAACGTACTCGACCGATCTCGCCACCGCATCGCGCGCTGGCGCAACGTCCAGATCGATACGGGTTCCGTCGAACTTGACGACTCGGCCGTCGACGACCACGGTATGCACGTCGGCGGTGCCTGCCTGGAAGACCACATGGGCGTAGGGATGCAGGATCGGCGTCATCGCCGGCGACTGGTCGTTCTTGATCAGCAGCAAGTCCGCTTTCTTGCCCGGTGTGATCGAGCCGATCTTGTCCTCCATGCCGAGCGTCGTCGCGCCGCCCATCGTGGCCATCCAGACGACATCCTTGGCCCGAAGCCGGTTGGCCGTGATTGTCTCGTTCCTGGCGTGGGCCTCAAGATGATCGCGCGAGCGGTCGGCGCTCAGCGTGGCACGCATGGCGGAGAAGAAGTCTGCGCTCCACCAGACGCTCGTGTCCATCGACAACGAGGCCGAAATGCCGTGCTTGCGCAGCTCCCAGGTGGATGGATACCCCTGACCGGCGCTCTGCTCGCTCTCGCAAGCCACCGAGATCGTCCCGCCGGTGGCGGCGATCTTCTGGTAGCTCTCCGGCTTCAGGGTCGTGGCATGGACGTAGGTGATCTCGGGCGTCATGAAGCCGCCGTCATACATCTGATCGATGCCGATGTCGGTCGTCGCGCCCCAGACGCCGGCGTGGGTCGTGACCCGTAGTCCCATCTCACGAGCCTTCTCGAAGGCTGCCTTCTCCGGAAAGTCCTCGGCGCCGGTAACGTCGAAGGCGATCTGCAGGCCGAGCATGTCGGTCGGGCTCGAGAAGCGATCCGCGACGAAGCGATCGAACTCGGGGGTGTTCATCCAGTCCCACGGGCCGCCGAGGTAGTTGCCGTAGCCGAGGACGAAACGGCCTGGGATTTCGCCGAATGCCTGGAGTGCCGCCTCGGCATAGTCCGGCGTCCGCAGAGCGTGCGACCAGTCGAGCGTCGTCGTGACTCCCGTATCGACCGACTCGAGTGCGCTCAGCAGATTGCCGGCGTAAATGTCCTCGGGACGGAAGATCTGCCCGTGCTGGAGGTAGTAGAAGACGAAATACTGGCTCAGCGCCCAGTCGCCGCCGTAACCGCGGAGGCCCGTCTGCCACATGTGGCGATGGGTGTCGATCATGCCGGGCATCAGGATGCCGCCGCTCGCGTCGATCTCGAGAGTCCCCTCCGGTACGGGCAGGGACTCGCCCACGGCTGTGATCGTGTCACCGGTGATCAGCACGTCGCCGCCGAGGATCACGCCGGGGGTGTCGACGGTGATCACGATCCCGTTTCGGAACACGATCGGTCGGCCAGTTGCAAAATCCTCAGCGTGCGGGCCGGTGTCGGTCATCTTGCATCCTCCTCGTTGAGAATTTCAGCGTCGACATGAGCGGGCGGGTTCGGCCCCTGAGCGAGGGCATTCGTGTTGCGGATCACGGTGTGGAGCGTGTTGCGTGCGTCGTCCTGTCGACCGACGACGAACCAGATTGCCTCGGCCGGCTTCTCGCCGATAGCCCAGAGCCGGTGCGGCGAGGACGAGTCGAAGGAGATCGCCATGCCAGGGCCCAGCTCGTACTCGTCGAAGCCGACGCACACGCCGAGGCGTCCGCTGAGCACGTACCCGTACTCCTTGCCGCTGTGGCGCATGAGCGAGTCCGCGCTGCACGATTCCGCTCCGGGTGGGTAGACGACCATCACGAACTCGACGAGCGCGTCGCTCGCGGCGGTGAGGCGCTCCCACGCGACGCCACTCTCGAGGTTGATCGTCGAGCGGGCGCCGGGCATGGTGACAGGCCCGCCGCCCGTGGCCACCGGCGGAGCGATCAGCTCCGTGCTGGACCGCGAATCGGCGGTCTCGTCGGGGAAGACGTCGCCCATCGTCAGGCCGAGCACGCTGACGAGCGCCCACAGCGTTCCAACCGACGGGTTGACCTTGTCTCGCTCGATCTGCGAGATCAGGCTCGGTGACACGCCTACGAGCTGAGCGATCCCGCGTACCGTCAAACCCTGCGCGTGGCGCTCGGCTCGAAGGCGCTCGCCGATCTTCGAATGCGCCGAAAGCTCGGGGACGCGTTGGAGTGGATAGGCCTCCACGTCGCTGACCTAGTCGCCGACCGAGATGGAGGCCTCGTTCTGGATCCTGGCAGCCAGATACTCCCAGTCGCGCTCGAAGCGATACGAGTGTCGGTCGGGCGGGCCAGGTGCCGACGTCTCCAACCAGAGCACAGTGCCCCCCTTCACCTCGTAGAACGCGTGGATGCACCCGACCCCGGTCCAGAAGATGTCACCGGGCCGGAGGGCGTACCGCTCGCCGTCTGCCACGACGTCGACCTCGCCCTCGAGCATGAAGTACGACTCCTCGAAGGGGTGGTCGTGCGGGTGGGCGACAGCGCCGGGCTGGTATCCGACCATGAACATCGTCTGCAGTTGTGCTTCCAGCCGCTTGTCCACGAGCATCTTCACCGTGATGCCGCTATAGGCGAGCGCGGCCGTCGCCATGCTGGCCGAAACCGTCGGTTCGTCGACCGACATCCCGAGCTTGAGGCGGTCGAGGTCCATATCGCTCGGATTGAGCAGGAAGAGGTTGCGGTTTCTCGGGTCGCGGACATCGAGTGGCACCGGTGTCGTGTCGGGAGCAACGTCGACGAAGAACGTGTCCGGAGGCTCTGCCGGGCCGCGCGGTCGCGGCGACGCCATCTCGAGCCAGCGGGCCGTGCCGTCGACACGCCACGCATGGCGAGCGCCGACGGGAATCACCCCGCATGCCCCTTCCCTCAGTCGGACAGCAGACTCCTCCAAGTAGAGGACGGGCTCGCCCGAAAGGACGTAGAACGTCGTCTCGAACGAGTGAAGGTGACTGTCGACGTGACCGTCGGTCAGCTCGACGAGCGTCAGTCCCGTGTGCGTCGAGCCGGTGTGGCCCCCGATCAGCGTCGCGCGCGCCAGTCCGGAGCTGTGACCCGGCAGCCCGGGCTCGAGCGTCACGTCCTCGCGCCGGATAAGGAGGTGCATTCTCCTACACCCTCGCAGATTCCCCGTCGCGATCGGCGACGAGTCGTCCGTTGACAAGGTCTGCACCCCGCACGTAGGTCGTGCCGCAGACGAGAAGCTCCGCGGCGGGGAATTTCGTGATCACCCTGCAACCCGTGGAGGTGACGACTACCTCTTCCTCGATGCGGGCCGCCGACTCGCCGTCGCTCGCGGCGCAGTAGGTCTCGAGGGCGAACACCATGCCTTCCTCGAGCGCGATCGGATGGTCGAGCGAGTGGACGCGCGAGATCATCGGCGCCTCGTAGAGGCCGACACCGAGGCCGTGGCCGAATTGGAGGCCGAAGCACGATTCCTCGCTCGGGAAGCCGAGCTCCTGAGCCGTCGGCCAGACGCCCGCGATCTGATCCGTCGTGGCGCCGGGACGGACGAGCGCGATGGCATTGTCGAGCCACTCGCGACACTGGGTATACGCGTCGATCTGGGAATGCGTTACGCCGCCCACGTTGAACGTGCGGTAGTAGCAGGTCCGGTACCCCATGAACGAGTGGATGACGTCGAAGAACGCCTGATCACCGGGCCGCAGCAGACGATCCGAGAAAACGTGCGGGTGCGGGTTGCACCGATCGCCCGAGACCGCGTTGATCGCCTCGACCTGCTCTGAGCCGAGCTCGAAGAGGAGCTGCATGGCGCGTCCCACGACCTCGTGCTCTCGCACACCGGGCCGGAGCATGCGGTAGATCTCCTCGTAGACCGCATCGACGATCGCGGCAGCGTGCTCCAGCAGCGCGATCTCCTCTGCGGACTTGATCGCGCGAGCTTTCATCATCACGGGCTGGGCATCGGCAGTCTCGATCCCCCGTCGCTGCAAGGAGTAGAGCGTCTCCATGTCGGTCAGATCGATGCCGAGCGGCTCGCCTGTGAGTCCCCGCTCCTCGAGCTCGCCGTGGATCCGGCCGGCGAGCCAATCGGGGACACCGGTCTCGCGTGGCATCGCGCCGCGCATCGAGGTGACCCCTGCCTGCCACGACGATTCGGGCAACCAGGGGGCGTAGAGCCGATGGTGCTTCGCAGCAGACCCGAAATCCCAGAGCACGGGGTCGCCCTCGCGGGGTAGGAGCACGCACCGCGCGCTCTTGTCTCGCGCCCATTCGCCGATGTGCGTGCTCGAGACATAGCGGATGTTGTTCTGATCGAAGAGGAGCACGGCGCCGAGCGAGGAGTCGCGCAAAGCCACCCGTGCCTTCTCCAGGCGATCGCTTCTCAGCTTGGCAAAGTCGATTCGCTGCTCCCAGTCAACCGCCATCGTCGCGCCGCGGGAGGCGATGTTCGTCGTACCGGTCACTTGGCTCTCCTCGGTCCGGGAGCGCTGACGCGCTCATTCAGTTGCAGGACGAGCGACATGAAGTCGTCGGCGCCATGGCCGCTCTCCGATGTCTGCTCGAGGAGCGACCGCAGCTCGCTCGTGAAGGGAAGCTCGACGCCGGTGTCGTCCGCGAGGTCGATCACGAGCTCGACGTCCTTCCGCATCATGTCCGTCGTGAACGTGGCGGAATAGTCGTCACGGAGCAATGGCTCCGTCTTGTAGGCGATGAACTTCGACCCGACGACCGAGGCGCCGATCACCTCGAGCAGCGTCTTACGATCGATGCCTGCCGACTCGCCGAGTACGAGTGCCTCGGCAAGGAGCTCAGCAGTGCCGCCGATCAGCACTTGCAGTGTGAGCTTCGCGACGCGCGCCTGCTCTCCGTCACCGAGGTAGCGGACGGTAGGAGCGATCGCCTGGAGCAACGGCTCCCAACGTGCTACCTCGTCAGCCGGGCCTGAGACGAGCACGGCAGCGTTTCCCGCCCTGATCGCAGCGGGGTTCCCGCTGAGGGGCGCGCGGAGGTATCGGACGTCTGCGTTGGCCGCCGCGTCGGCTATCTCAACGGATGCAGCCACGGAGATGGTGCTCGTGTCGATGAGTGTGGCGCCTGCTGGTGCGCTCTCCAGAATGCCACCGTCGCCGAGGATCGCGGCGCGGACCGCTGCATCGTCGGACAGCGAGGTGACGCAGACGTCGGCATGCACGAGGGCGGCCGTGTGGGAGTCGAGGCGTATGGCGCCGCGCTCGAGAAGCTCCGAGTCACGGCCGGGGGTCCGGTTCGCCACCGCCAGGCGATAGCCCGCGTCGACGATCCGCTCGGCGATGGCGACCCCCATGTGCCCGAGTCCGACGACGGCGATCGACGGCGAGCCGGCGGCTACTTCAGTAGCCATCCGCCGTCCACGTCGAGATTGATGCCGTTCACTGCTCCGTTCTCGAGCAGGAAGATCGTCGCGTCTACGACCTCGTCCATCGTCACAGGCCTCCCAAGCGGCGTCCGGGCGCTCACGTTCTCGAGCACCACGGGCTTGTCGGCCCAATACGGACTGTCTCCGACGATCCCGGGATGGAGCCCGTTGACGCGGATCGGCGCCAGTTCGGCAGCCATCGTGTGAACCATCCCCACGACGCCGCCGTTCACGGTCGTGACGGTCGTCGAGCCGGGATACGGCCGGCGGAGCGCAAGCCCACCGAAGAGAAGGATCGATGCGTTCGGTCCCATCCGGTCGAGCAGCGCGTGCACGACCTCCGTATAACCGACGAGCTTGAGCGTCACGAGTTTCAGCGCGCGTGTGATGTCGTAGTCCGCAACGGTGTTCTCGTCCCGGTCGACGGCGCTGAGCACGAGGCGGTCGACGGCGCCTAGATCCGCCAGGCTTGGCGCGATCTCCGCCGGCGCTGCGAGGTCGAGCGCGAGGCCCCGCACCTTGCCAGGCCCGTTGACCGTCGCTGCCACCTTGGTGGCCCGATCGAGGTCGCGGCCAGTGATCACGACGGAGCTCCCCCGTGAAGCGTACGTCTCTGCGAGCCGGAGGCCGATCCCCGAGGTGCCTCCAACGATGACGACGGTCGAGTCGCTCATGGGGCCAACGATAGAGGTCATGTGCAGTGTGAGTCAACTACCCGGCAACGAAAGAGGCGGCGCACTCCGCCTCTTGCTCCGGGATCGCCGCGATCGCGGCGTGATTCTGTTCAGTCCAGATAACGGTCTTGACTCCGACGTTTAGCGGTTCTACACTCGCCACAATTGTGCGCACGACCGTCCTCACCCTGTCTGACGCGGCTCCGTGGCGCTTTGCACGTCACGCTGCGTTCGGGACCGGGGGCAGCAGCCGCCTCGGCGGCTGTGCAGGTGTGATGTTCGCCGGTGGGCGGACCCTATCCAAGGAGGGTGACTCGAAGTGAATCTCATCAATGCCGCAACCGCCCGGCGGCGGCTCGTCGGGGTCTCGGCGATGCTGGTCGTCGTCGGTGCGACCGCCGCGATCGCAGCGGGTGTAGCGTCGGGTGCCGCCGACAAGAGCGGGGCGGCAAAGCCTGTTCGGATTGCCTACCTCTCGTTTGCCGTGGCGAACAGCTACGACGCTCCGATGCTGGCCGCAGCGAAGAAGTCTGCGGCTCTAGGCGGAGGCAAGATTTCGGTCTTTGACGCAGCCAACGACCCGAAGAAGCAGTTCGCCCAGCTTCAGACGGCCGCCAGCTCGGGCCAGTACGACGTAATCATCCTGCAGCCGATCTTCGGCACGGGCCTTATCGGCGAGGTCAAGAAGGCAATCCAGAAGGGGGTCAAGGTCGTCAACCTCGACCAGATCCTCGGGCCGAACCTGAGCACCAACAAGTCGCAGGTTGCGGGTCTCTCCGGCAACGTCGTCCAGGTGCCGACGGACATCGGCGTGAAGCAGGGATTGCTCACCGTGGCAGCGTGCAAGGCCAAGAAGCTCAACCCTTGCAAGATCGGGTACATGTACGACATCAAGGCCTCAGCACTCGACATCGCCATCCGCAAGGGATACGAGTCGGTCGTGAAGAAGCATCCCGAGATCCAGCAGGTGGCCGAGGGTGAGACGTTCTTCACTCCCGCAAAGGGACTCGCGTCGGCTCAGACGATGCTCCAGTCGAATCCGGACATCGGCCTGATCGTGTCCTCCGACCAGGGCATCGAAGGTGCGGTGCGCGTCGTCGGCAAGGATGTCGGACTCGTCGGCTATGGCGGTAGCGCCGCAGCGAAGGCGGGGATCGCCTCCGGTCGATGGTTCGGCAGCGTGTGGCAGCTCCCGGCGACCGAGGGCCGGCTCGCCGGTGCGTGTGCGGTTCGCGCAGTCCACACGGGCAAGGTTTGCCCGACTCCGAACCTTCCGCTCGCGATCGTGACGAAGGCCAACGTCAGCAACTACAAGGCTGAGTGGATCGGCTAGACCAGCGCGATGCTGCCTCCGTCACGAGCCTCGAGCCCGTGACGGAGGCAGCCACTCCATCTGAACGGAAGCGGGGGCGATATGAGCACGAAGGTCGATGAATGGATTGCGTCGTACGGGCGGGCGTGGGAGACGCGAGACGCCGACGCGGCGGCGGCGCTGTTCTCCGACGATGCCGTCTATCGCGATCACCCGCTCGGCCCACCGCACGTGGGCTCGAAGGGCGTGCATGCGTACTGGTCGGATGTGACCGCGACGCAGGCCGCGGTATCTGTGAAACTCGGCGTGCCGGTCGTCTCGGCCGATGAGGCGCGAGCTGCAGTGGAGTTCTGGGTGACGATGGAGAACGGCGGTAGCGAGGTCACACTCATGGGGATCCTCATGTTGTTGTTTGCCGACGACGGGCTATGCAACGAGCTCCGCGAGGCATGGCATTTCGAAGCCGGCCATCACGAGCCGACGCAGGGCTGGGGGCTGTAGCGCCGCAATGTCGACAGCAGAGCTGTCAGGCAACGTCCACATCGAGGCGCGCGGAATCTCTAAGCACTTTGGCGGCACGCGAGCGCTCTCGAATGCCACCGTCTCGGTGCGTGCGGGTTCGGTGCATGCTCTCGTGGGCGAGAACGGCGCCGGGAAATCGACCCTAGGGAAGATCATCGCCGGCCTTCTTGCTCCTGACGACGGACAGCTGTTCGTGCGGGGTGAGCCGGTGTCATTCCGTTCGCCGCGGGAGGCGCTCGAGCACGGAATCGCAACGATCGGGCAGGAGCCCTCGGTTGTACCGCATCTCACGGTCGCTGAAAACGTGTTGCTCGGCGCCGAGCCACGCTTGCTCGGGACGGTGCGGCGGCGGGCCCTCCGAAAGCGTTACGAGGTTCTCGTCGCCTCCGCAGGATTCGATCTTGGAGGCGACACTCAAGCGCGGGCGCTGCCGATCGCCGGACAGCAGGAGGTGGAGATCCTCCGGGCACTTGCCCGCTCTGCCGAGGTCGTGATCATGGACGAGCCGACGGCGGCGCTGAGCGCGGCGGAGACAGCTCACCTCTACGACATCGTCAGGGCGCTCGCCTCGCAGGGCAAGACGATTCTCCTGATCTCGCACTTTCTCCGGGAAGTGCTCGAGCTCGCCGATACCGTGACCGTTCTGCGCGACGGTGAGGTTGTCCGGACAGGCCCGACCGCGAGCGAGACCGAGGATTCGCTCGTCGAGGCGATGCTCGGTCAGCCGCAGGGGTCGACCTTCCCGCCGAAGCGCGTGCCTCCCGCGGACGCGCCGGTCGTCCTTTCGGCCCGCGGCGTGCAGGCGTCGGGGGTGGGTGGGGTCGATCTGACCGTACGCGCGGGCGAGATCGTCGGGTTGGCCGGGCTTGTGGGCGCCGGGCGATCGGAGCTCGGTCAGGCGATCTTCGGCGCCAGGAAGACTCAGGCAGGGGAGATTATGCTGAACGGCGCACCGCTGACCGGCGGGCCGCGAAGGCGGCTTCGTGCAGGCATCGTGATGATCCCCGAGTCCCGTAAAGACGACGGGCTCATTCTCGATCGACCCGTCTTCGAGAACGCGAGCCTCGCGAGCCTCGGCGACTTGACGCGGTTCGGCGTCGTCACGCGGCGACGCGAGCAAGTGGTGACGGCGGAGATCCTTGCCCGATGCGACGTTCGGACGAGGAGCAACCGGCTGCCCGTGCGTGAGTTGTCCGGGGGCAATCAGCAGAAGGTGCTCCTCGCTCGGATGCTTCTGTGTGAGCCGCAGCTCGTGATTGCGGACGAGCCGACGCGGGGGGTGGACGTGGGCGCCAAGCGCGCGATCTACGAGTTCCTCGTCGGGCTCGCCGAGGAGGGTCTCGGGGTACTGTTGATCTCGTCGGAGCTCGAGGAGATCATCGGGCTCTCTCACCGAGTCGCCGTGATGCGCGGGGGTCGCATCGTGGCGGAATTGGGCAGCGAGGACATCAACGAGTCCGCGATTCTCAGCGCCGCGTTCGGCAACCAGCCGAGACAGGCCGCGTGATGTCTGCGACGGGGACAGGGAACGAGCCGATGCCGGAATCCAGGACGCCGGAATCCAAAGGGCACGGGTCGACCCTGGGTACTCGATTGAGAACAGGAAAGCTCGACGTGGTCCGGCGGCTCGGGATTCTCGTGCCGTTCCTGATCCTGTTCGTCTACCTGTCGTTCGCGAGCTCGGCGTTCCCTACGAAGGTGAACATGCTGAACATCCTCGATCAGCAGTCGGCGACGCTGATCATCGCGGCTGCGGGCACGCTCGTCCTCGTCTCCGGTGGCATCGATCTGTCGGTAGGTGCCACCTACGCGTTCGCCGGCGTCACGGCCGCCCACTTTGCCACCCACACGAGCTCCGGGGTCGCCATCCTTCTCGGGATCGGAGCGGGTTTGCTCGTCGGGGTGGTCAACGGGCTTGTCGTAACCGTGCTGCGCATCAACTCGCTGATCGCGACGTTGGCGATGGCATTCATCGTCGGCGGCGTCGCGACGCGCGTGACAGGCGGGAACCTCCTCGTCCTGTTCGACAAGCCAGGGTTCGGCAAGTTTGCGCAAACGCAGTACCTGGGCGTGAACACGTCGATCTGGATCATGGTGGTGTCCGTGATCGTGTTCGGTTTCGTCCTCGGGCGCTCGACGGCCGGGCGGTACATCTACGCGGTCGGGGGCAACCCCCGGGCGGCGCTCCTCGCTGGTGTGCCGGTGAAGTCGATCAGGATCCTCCCGTTCGTGATCAGCGGCGCCGCCGCCGGCCTCGCGGGCGTCATCGACACTTCGCGCGTCTTGAGTGCGCAGGCCTCGACGGGCGATGTCAGCCTGACATTCGCGGTTCTGGCAGGCATCGTCGTGGGCGGGACGAGCATTCTCGGTGGTGAGGGAGCTGTGTGGAAGACCGTCGTCGGCGTCCTCTTCATCGCACTCATCGGCAACGGCTACCAGTTGCAGCACTACAACGTGCTCTATGAGCAGATCACCCTCGGCGTGATCCTGATCGCCGCGGTCGGCCTCGATTCGTGGAGCAGGAGCAGGGAATGAGCAATTCCGATGGACAGCTTCTCGTGACGGGCTCCTCGGGAAAGCTCGGTCGGCGAGTCGCCGAGTTGCTCCTGGATCGCTTGCCCGGTGAGCGACTCGTTCTCGTCACCCGCTCGCCGGAGGCGCTCGTCGACCTCGCCGCGCGTGGGGCGGATGTTCGCTTCGGCGACTTCGCGCAGCCGGAGTCGCTGCGTGACGCCTTCGCCGGGGCCGATCGGATGCTCCTGATCAGCGCCTCCGATCTGGCTGTCCGCACGGAACAGCATCTCGGTGCGATCGACGCCGCCGTCGCCGCGGGCGCTCGTCACATCGCCTACACCTCGGCCCTGAGCCCCGAGCCGCCGAACCCCGCGGCGATTGCACCGAGCCACTATGCCACCGAGCGTGCGATCGCGGCGAGCGGGTTGTCCTGGACCGTGCTCCGCAACAGCCTCTACTCCGAATACCAGGTACCCGAGGCGGCAAGGGTGCTGTCCGAAGGCGTACTCCGCCACAACCGCGGTGACGGCCGGATCGCCTACGTTTCACGGGAGGACTGTGCTGCAGTCGCGGCCGCGGTCATGATGTCGCCCGTCGTCGAGAATCGGGTGCTCGACATCACGGGACCTGAAAGCTTCACGGTCGAGGAGCTCGCGGCGCTCTACGGCGAGGTCAGTGGTCTCAGCGTTGCGACAAGGTCGTTGGACGACGACGCCTTCGTCGAGGCGCTGCAAGATCCAGCCTCGGACGACGAACATGCCCGCTACGGTGCGCGCCTCGTCTGCTCGCTCGGGCGATCGGTCCGCGAGGGGTACATGTCGGCGCGCACTGACCTGGTCGCGCAGCTGACGTCGCGTCCACCCCGAACGCTGCGTAGTCTTCTCGAGGCCGACGATTCGGTGGCAGCACTCGCAGCGTCGGGAAGGGAGCGTTGACGATGGAGCGTGCAGAGGCACTCGACCTGTACCGCCAGATGCTGATGATCCGCAGGATCGAGGATCGCGTCCAGAGTCTGTTCCTCCGTGGCGAGGTGTACGGGACGACGCACCTCTATTCGGGCCAGGAGGCCGTAGCCGTTGGCTTTGCGAGCGTGCTGGAAGCGCGAGACAGGATCGCCTGCACCTATCGCGGTCACTGGACACCTGATCGCGATGGGGTGCGAGCCCGAGGCATTGCTGGCGGAGCTGCTCGGACGCGAAACGGGAGTCAACGGTGGCCGCTCCGGCTCTATGAACATCGTCGATCCCGACCATGGAGTGCTCGGCTGCTACGGGATCGTCGGCGGGAGTATCGCCGCCGCGACCGGGGCGGGCCTGTCGCTACGCGGATCGGGTGCGGTCGCAGTCGCCTACTTCGGAGACGGCGCCGCCAACCAGGCGTACTTCTTCGAGTGTCTCAATTTTGCCAAGGTTCTCGCGTTGCCCGTCGTCTTCGTGTGCGAGAACAACGGCTACGGGGAGTACACCCCGTTCGAGGTGGGTGACGGCGGGGGGAATAACGCCGAGGGCGGCCGCGATGGAACTGCGAACGACCCAAGTGGACGGCATGGACGTCAGCGCCGTGCAGGGTGCTGCCACAGAGATTGTCGGGCGGGTGCGGTCGGGTGGCGGCCCTGAGTTCGTCGAAGCCCGGACGTATCGCTTCGTCGGGCACTCGCGGAGCGACCCGGGGAAGTATCGGCCCGAGGGAGAGCTCGACCGCTGGCGCGAGCGCGACCCGCTCCTCGTGACCGCCGCGATGCTCTCCTCCGAGCTCGGCGTCGATGAAGGTGAGCTCGAGAAGGTCAGATCGGATGTCGCCGCGGCGATCGAGCGTGACTCGCAGGCAGCCCTCGCCGCTCCCTTCCCTTCCTCGATCTCCGTCCCCGAGTTCAACGACCACGCCACCTGAGATGGCAGATTCCGACGCCGGCGGACTTGAGTCCAACAGCTTGCTGATCGACATCGACATGCCGAAGCTCTCGGATGCGATGGAGGAGGCAACGGTCATCGCGTGGCTGAAGCGACCCGGCGACGTCGTCGCACCGGGTGAGCCGTTGGTGGAGGTCGAGACCGACAAGGCCACGGTCGTCTACGAGGCCGAGACCGGGGGCGTCCTGGCCGAGATCCTCGTCGAGGAGGGCAGCGTTGCCGACCTCGGTGCGGCGATCGCGCGATTGCGTGTCGGGTCATCCGTTGCCCAGCATCACGTCGGTCGGGAACGATCCCGAGCGCCGACCAGTCGCACGCGCGACCGCCGAGCAGGCATATGCGCGATACGTGGCCCGCGCGGCGCCGTACCTGGCCGCTGGCGGTATGGCGTCGATCGTCGGTGACCTCGAAATCGACCTCGGTGTACGCCTGCGCTCGCGCGCGATCTGTGCCGAGGATGGTGCCGATGAGACCGTGTACGTCGACCCTCGGATGTCGGGTGGTGCGCCGGGAACGCGGGCGCCGCACGTCTGGCTGGAAGACGGCGACCGACGTCTTTCGACGCTGGATCTGATGGGGGAGGCTTTCGTTCTGCTCGTCGGTCCCGACGGAGCCGCCTGGGAGCTGGCCGGGGACCAAGCCGAGGTCACCACGCATCGCGTCGGCGGCCCCGGGGATCTCAGGGATCCTGCCGGCGCCTTTTCCGACGCCTACGGGATCACGGCCGCCGGAGCCGTGCTCGTGCGTCCCGACGGCTTCATAGCGTGGCGGGCTACTGGCACTGATGGCGCATCGGTGCAGGCGCTGACGGACGCCCTCCACACGGCGTCGTGCCGAGCAGCGAGCCCGGCCTCGTAGCCGCGGAGGGCAACGTGGGAGCGGTGTGGCGTTCTGCGTGGTCGGAAAACCCCTGCATACGACGGATAAATACCTTACGCGGGTTCGATTCCCGCCGCCTCCATCCGTTGTCAGAAACACAACGACGCCCCTGCAAAGGAGCGTCGTTTCACGCCGATTGGCCAGGGACGATCTAGTCGAGGGCCGCGAGGAGGAGTGCCAGGATCACGATGACCCCTCCGATCAGGACGAACAGACGGACGTCCAGCTTCATCGTTGCCTCTCCTTCTCCGGAAGTCTTCCCTGCGGGGACGGTGGCGAGATCGGGGCATCACACCCGCCGCGCAAGCGGGTCATTCGCCGCCCAGTCCTTCGAAGAAGGAGGTCAGCTTGCGTCGCTTGCTGCCCGTGGCTCCGTTCCCGTCGTGTCTCTCGCCGTTGTCTTGCGTCTTGTCGCCGGGCTCGCTGGATTGCTCGAGGATCTTGTCGAGCTCACCACGGTCGAGCCAGATACCACGACACGTCGGGCAGTAGTCGATCTCGACGCCATGCCGCTCAGACATCAGCAGAACCGAACGATCAACAGGGCACTCCATTTCGAACTCCTCTCACGAAAGCGCGTCCGCGGAACTGGCGGTTGAGCTTCGATTCTCCAATCTTGCCGCCACCCAACGCATCGGGGCACGCACCGACGGCTTCTGCAGCCAACTACCCATTCGTGAGCCAAAGCCGTCAGACTCGCCGGCGCCCCCATCGGCCGAGCGCCGCGTGCAGCGAAATGGTCAAGTGACCGTAACACTCGGCGAAGCAGCCTGTAGGGGAGCGTCGCCCAGCCTGGTTGTCGTCGTGCCGCCTGAGACTCATCACGTGGCAGCATCCAGCTCGACCGGTGTGGGCAGACTGTCCGACGTGCTTGCTGGGATTGTCTCTGTGGTCGCCTCGGGGTTCATGATCGGGGCTTTGGCTCGCCTGGCCGTGCCCGGCCCCGACCCGATGCCGTTCTGGTTCACGGTGCTGATCGGGATGGTCGGCTCGGTCGTGGGTGGCGCGATCGCGAGCGCGTTCTACGGCGCCAGCAATCTGTTTGACAACTCGAGCCACGCGTTCGTGACGTTGCTGCTCGCGGTGGGGGCCTCAGTCGTGATCGTGGCGGGATACCGGCGGCTGGTGCAGCGGAGGCCTCTGTCGGGGCCCGACGCCCACCGCTTCCCCTCTCGTGGGTTCGGGGTCGCGCGGTTGCGCGCACGGTTTCGCCAGCTCGGTGTCGATCCCGACCGGCTGACCGATCGCGGCCAGCCGGCGGGCGCCGCACGCACCCGGTCCGACACGCTTACGCCCGAGCAGGTGGCGGACGAGCTCGCCAAGCTGCGTGAGTCACGTGACAGCGGCACGATCAGCGACGAGGAGTACGAGCAGGCGCGGGAGCGACTGCGCCGCTACTGAGCTCCGGCACGCGCCTGCGGGTTTCCCCTGATACTCACACGCCGCGATCCGGCGATGATGGCGCGCGATGGTGAGCGTGCGTTCCAAGTTGACTCGGCTCGTCTGGCTGTCGATTGCCGCGGCGGTCGCGACGATCGCCTTGAAGACCCTCGCTTGGCGTCTGACCGGCTCGGTCGGGTTTCTGTCGGATGCGGCGGAGTCGGTCGTGAACCTCGTGGCCGCCTCGGTTGCCCTGGTCACGATCCGCTGGGCGACACGCCCTCCTGACGAGGAGCACATGTACGGGCACGAGAAGGCCGAGTACTTCTCGGCCGGGTTCGAGGGAGCGATGATCCTGGTCGCGGCCGCTGGCATCACGTGGTTCGCGGTCGGGCGGCTGCTGCATCCCGTCCCGCTCGAAGACGTCGGGGTGGGGATCGCAGTCTCGGTGGTCGCGTCGTCGATCAACCTGATCGTGGGGCTGGTCCTGATCCGGGCGGGGCGTGAGCACCGTTCGATCACGCTCGAGGCCGACGGGAAGCACCTGATGACTGACGTGTGGACGTCGGTCGGCGTGATCGTCGGTGTGGCGCTTGTCTGGGTCACCGGGTGGGAGCGGCTCGACCCCTTGATCGCGCTTGCCGTGGCCGCGAACATCGTGTTCATGGGCGCCACCTTGATCCGGCGCTCCGGTGGAGGGCTGCTCGACCACACGCTCCCGGCCGCAGAGCGGCAGGCAATCGACGCGGCGCTCGAATGCGCCGGCGCCGACGGCGTTCAGTTCCACGGCGTCCGTACCCGCCAGTCGGGCCGCCGCTCCTTCGTTTCGCTCCATGTCCTTGTCCCGGGCGCCTGGACGGTCCAGCAGGGCCACGACCTGTCGGAGCGGCTCGAGCGCGAGATCCGGGTCGCGATCCCCCACGCCAGCGTGGACACCCACATCGAGCCGGTCGAAGACCCGGCCTCGTTCGCCGACGAACAACTCGACCGCGGGGGGATCTGAAGGTTCCCCGCGGGCGACAGCCAGCAATCCTTGACGTCTCCGAGAGTAGTTGGCCGTAGTACGGTTCGGCGTGTCCGCGGATGCAGCCGATCCGGTGGTGGCGTACGCTCTACTGGTGCGATTGATGGCAGGCAGACCTCGCTGGCAGCGCCTGATCGTTCTGATCGGGGCGGGCTTCGTAGCGCTGTTCGTCTTGATCCAGGCGGTTCCGTATGGGCGAAATCACTCGAACCCGCCGGTCACGAAGGAGCCGGCCTGGGATTCGGCTCAGACGCGGGCGCTCGCGTCCCGCGCCTGCTTTGATTGCCACAGCAACCTGACCACGTGGAAGTGGTACTCGAACATCGCGCCCGCCTCCTGGCTCGTCCAGCGAGACGTCGACAGCGGCCGCAGCCAGTTCAACTTCTCCGAGTGGAACAAGCCTCAGGACGTCAGCGCCGGCGACATCGCCGACACGATCCGAAGCGGCTCGATGCCGCCCTGGTTCTACACCATCCTCCACTCGAACGCCAAGCTGAGTCCCGCCGAGAAGGACGCGCTCATCAACGGCCTGAACGCAACGCTCGCGAAATCGCCACCCCTGGGCGGCGGAGGCTAGCGCACAGTCCAGGAATCACAGTCGCCTCGATCTCGCCGTCGGCGATCGAGCGCCTTCTAGACCTTCAGGAGTCGAGCGGCGCGTAGAGGCCATGGCCGACGCGTGCGAAACGTGGCCGCTTGCCTCTCGAGTGATCCGAGAGGCAGGTCTTGACGGTTGACCAAGAGACGGGGTGCCCGAGTTCGTCTTCGCAGGCGCGGTAGACGTCTTTGGCCCGCATCGGCGTGCTGGCCCCAGAAATGACCTTGTATACTATAGAGGCGACAGACGACGGTCTTGCTGCAGGTCGTGGGCCGGGTAGCGTCCGACTGCGTCGGCGTGGGAGTCCGGCCTTTCGTTCCGTCAGCGACCGAAGCTCAAGGGGTACTTGAGGGTTCGAGAGTGCTCCGTTTATTTCCACTCCAGCGATTCGAGGCCCTCAGGGGCCTCGTCTCGTTCTGTATCCAGTTCTGACGACGCTTGTGCGTGCCGATTTTCAGCCGCATGGGATTTCCTCACGGCGCTTGGCAGACAGTCAACGCATGGCGTACAACTGGAAGATCGCATCACTCATGTCGGCCGAGCATCTTGACGCCACTGATCTCGGGACACTCATCAGCTCGCTGACTTCCCTATAAGACACGACTATGTGGACGCTCTGCCTAAAAGGCTTTCAAGTCGGCAAGCTCCCGTTCGTTGAGCGCTGTCCTTCACCATCAGGGCCGGGCGCTCCGCCAGGCTTCCGCGGTCACCAGCACGCCGGACAATTAGCGCAACTCGTTGCGCGCCGCCGTGCAGGCTCACTCGCCGACCTCGTTGGTGCCGAGGGTGTCAAGTGCCTGGTCGAGGTCGTCGATCAGATCGGTGGGGTCCTCTTGGCCGCAGGCGAGGCGTACGAGTCCGGGGTGGAGGCCGGCAGCGGCGAGCTCGTGGTCGGTGAGCACGGCCCGCCACATCGAGGCCGGGTGCACCGCGAGGCTCTCGACGCTGCCGAGGCTGGCTGAGAGCTGGAACAGCTCGAGCCGTTCGATCGTGCGTGCCGCGGCGTCGAAGCCGCCGTAGAGCTCGAGGCTCAGCACGCCACCGAATCCGCTCATCTGTCCCGCGGCGACTTGGTGCGACGTGTGCCCGGGGAGGCCTGGGTAGTGAACGGCGCCGATCTCCGGACGCTGTGCGAGGTGTTCGGCGACGGTCGCTGCGGTGGCGTTGTGACGCTCGACCCGTAGGTGCAGGGTGCGGATTCCGCGCGTGACGAGCCAGGCGTCGAACGGGCCGAGCACGGCGCCGACCGTCAGGGAGGTGTTCCAGATCGTTTCGATCAGGTCCTGCGGCCCGACGACGACGCCGGCAGACGCGTCCGAGTGACCGGCCAGGTACTTCGTCGCGCTGTGCCAGACCAGGTCGATTCCGAGCTCGAGCGGTCGCTGATTGACCGGTGTGGCGAAGGTGTTGTCGGCGAGTGTGACGATTCCGCGTGCATGGGCGATCTCGGCGACCGCGGCGAGGTCGGTGATCTCCAGCCGCGGATTGCTCGGCGATTCGATCAGGACCAGACGGGTGGCCGGTGTGATCGCGTCCGCCCAGGCGGCCACGTCGGCCTGGTCGACGAGGGTGTATCCGACGCCCAAGCGCGGCAGCAGCTTCTGCACGAGACTCAAGGAGCCGCCGTACATGCTGCGCTGCGCCACGACGTGGTCGCCGCTCTGCACTAGCGCAAGCATCGTCGTGGTAAGCGCACCCATCCCGGAGGCAAACACGACGCCGCCTTCTGCACCCTCGAGCGTCGCGACAGCGTCGGCCAGCTCAACGTGGTTGGGATTCCCGTGCCGGGTGTAGAAGTCCGGCGACCCTACCTCGACCGCCACCCGCGCCAGCTCGGCCGCGGACGGGACGGCGAACGTCGTCGTCTGAAAGATCGGCGAGGAAACCGGACGCGCGACCGACGACCCGCGCTTCGTATGGATCGCCGCCGTCACCGCCGCCCGTCGAGTCTCCAACATGGCGAGATTATGCTCGCTCAGTTGTCAACACGCGAGCAATCGACGAAAGAATATCGACATTCGCGCAAATATTGCGATTGACTGGCTTATTATGCAAGAATTCGCAGGTATGGGTTCCCTCGACGCCGCGGATCGTGCGATCCTCGACCTCCTTCGAGGGAAAGGCCGCGCAACTATCGCCGAGCTCGCGACCGCGACCGGACTGTCGGCGTCAGCCTGCTCGCGACGTCTACGGCGGCTCGAAGACCGCCGAATCATCCGCGGCTACCGGGCGATCATCGACCCAAAGGCGGACGGCCGCGGTCTCACTGCCTTCGTCGCGGTCCGCCTCGTCCGCCACCAGCGTGAGCACATCCAGCGCTTCCAAGAAAGCGCCCGCAAGGTCCCCGAGATCACCGAGTGCCATCACATCACCGGCAACTTCGACTACCTCCTCCGCGTCGAGGTCCCGGACCTCCCGGCCTACGAGAGCGTCCACGCCGACCGGCTCGCCGCACTGCACAACGTCGGCCAGCTCGTGACCTACATCTCGATGGCCGACTTCACCGACCCATAGCGGTACAGCGAACTCGGGCACCACCGATCTGAGAATGAGCCAGCAGCCTCGGCTGCACCAGCGTTCGCGAATGTCGCCCGAGCTTGTCTGCGCGACCGTTTTGTGCGGTGCCATAGGATTGCGCCGTGCCGTTCATGCTCAGGAACATCAAGGAGGATCTGGAGGACATCGGCTCTAGGTTCGACGGCGCGCCGGACCTGGAGTTCCGCGCGGCGACCAAGGCGCTCGAGCTCGAGCAATCCAGCCTGAGCTACCAGCGCGTCCCGCCCGGCTATCGCTTTCCGTACGGCCACACACACATGAAGCAAGAGGAGGTGTACGTGGTCGTGCGCGGGAGCGGGCGGATGAAGGTCGACGACGGGATCATCGAGCTCAAGGAATGGGACGCGGTGCGCGTGCCGCCCGGTACGTGGCGCGGCTATGAGGCCGGGCCGGATGGCCTCGAGATCCTCGTCATCGGCGCGCCCAATCTCGGCGAGGATCCGCGTGAAGACGTCGATGGCCAGCGCGACTGGTGGGCTGACGAGTAGAGCTGTCCGGAGGTCTTGATCGTTAGGCCGCGACGCGGAGATCGGGCTCGCGGTCGGGCGATCTTCGCGAGGACCTGGTTGATCGTTGCGGGCGAAGGTCCTCGACCCGGAGGAACGCGAACGCCGCGTGAGCGAGTGTCCCCTCACTCGACCGCGGAACGACGTCGCGCTCCAGAAGCTCAACGGTGCGCTTGGTAAACGGCGACCAGCTCGAAGGGAACCTTGCGCGGGTTCGATTCCCGCCGCCTCCACTCCGGCGATTCGAGGCCCTCAGGGGGCCTCGTCTCGTTCTGTAGCCAGTTCTGACGACGCTTGTGCGTGCCGACGTTCGGCGACGTCTGCCGGCACGTCAGCCAGGCCGTCGAGTTCCAGGTCTTCCGTGTAGCCCTGTGTCGTCTCAGGTCTCGAATGTCCCATCGCACGTGTCGGATGTGCAGTGCTCGGGGCCGCGCGGCTGTCGCGTACTCGACTCGGTGGCAGCGGATCAGCGGCGTCTGCGGTCGGCGCGGCGTCGTGACACGCTGAATACGGCGCGCACCGCTGCGATTCGCCAGTTGCGGCGCGAAGGGTGGGTGGAGTCTGAGTGGCCGAGTCTCCTCATGTGGGTTCGAGTCAGTGCTCCCGACCGGACGCGGGCGGGCGCTCCGAGAGCCGGAGTAGTCGCGTAGGCGAGGGCCGTTTCGGCGGTGACGTTCAGGCCTCAGGCGCTCGTAGCGCGACCTTTCGATGAGCGCTGCTCTGACAGCCGAGGGGATGTCATCGTGATCCGAACCACGTCGTCAGCGCATCGCGCAGTCCGGTGTCTGAGCCGTCGCCTACCCAGGCGACATGTCCGTCGGGTCGGACCAACACGGCCGGGGGAGCGGGGACATCGCCAATGACCGGGAGCTCCCACAGACCGTCGTACCTGGCATCGACCAACCGGACTCGAGTCGACCAAGGAGAAATGTCGAAAGCGCCGGGCTCACCGAGGCTGAGGAGCACGGGCTGGGCGGCGCGCAGTAGGGTGACGACGCGCGTGGGACCGTCGGCAGTCTGGAGGTCGAGGTCGGGCATACGCCGTCCGAGTAGCGGGTGTCCGTCTCCGAGGTCGTAATGGATGTCCAGACCGGAGAGCATTCCGGCGATGCGCCTGCGTGGCTCGTCCATGCTCAGCAGCTCGTTCATGATGTCGCGGAGTGCCCGGTGGCGATCGCCGGGGCTGGCGAGCGCGACTTGCGCCATGGTGTTGTGCAACACGCGGGCACCGGCGGGATGCCGTTCGGCGTGGTAGGTGTCCAGGAGGCTCTCGGGTGATGTCTTATTGACCACCTGGGCCAGCTTCCAGCCCAGGTTCACAGCATCCTGGACGCCGGTGTTGAGGCCCTGGCCGCCGTGCGGTGAGTGCACGTGTGCGGCGTCCCCGGCCAGCAGAACACGGCCCTGACGGTACGACACGGCCTGCCGCGACATGTCGGTGAACCTGGAGATCCAGCTGGCGCTGCGGAGCCCGTAGTCGGTCCGGTCGACGGCGATGAGTGCCTTGCTGAGATCCTTCAGGGTGGGCTCTTTGGTGTGTTCGAGGTGCTGTTCGGTCAGGGCGACCCGTACTAGCCCTTCGTCCGCGGCCCGGCCGATGCCACCACCCTCGCGTAGACCGAAGTCCGGTTCCTCGTCCATTTCGACCTCGGCGATGATCCAGCTTCTCGAGGCATCCAACCCGGCGAAGTCGATGCCGGCTGCCTTGCGGATCAGGCTGCGCCCTCCGTCGCAGCCGACGAGGTACTCCGCCCGGAGCGACGTGTTGTCGGACAGCTCTACATCGACGCCGGTGTCGTCTTGCGCGAAGCCGACCACGTCACGTTCACGAAGGATCGGAACCCGGAACTCACCGACCCAGTCAGCCAGGATGGGTTCGAAGCGGCTCTGCCATAGCGCAAGGCTGTAGTTGTGGCGGGTGGGGAAGTCGCTGATGTCCAACATGCTCCCGGCGAAACCCTGCACCGGATGCACCTGCCCCTGGGACAGGAACCGATCTGCGATGCCACGCTGATCAAGCACCTCGATCGTGCGGGAGAGAAGACCCCCGGCCCGCGATCCATCGACATCCTGATTGGCGCGCCGCTCGACAATCGCAACATCGATCCCCGCCAACGCCAGCTCGCCTGCCAACATTAGCCCCGTCGGGCCGCCTCCTGCGATCACTACCGGATGCACGGTCATACCCATGCTCCAGCCGGGTACGTCGACCCCGATTCACGCATTTCGCTCCTCTCGTTTCATCGGCGCTCGCTTGCGGCCCGAGATTATGACGCACGACAAGGGGGTTGCCGCCAGCCCCCAGTGCGGTCGAGAATGGGAGGTGGAGAGGTGCAAACACCAGCCCTCCAGTGTGTCGGGGACCGAAGACGGTGGTCGATCCAGTGTGGGCAAGGCGTAGTACGCTTGCACCGCCGTCGAGCGGCAGGCCGACTTGAAGCCTTTTAGCGATTCGAGGCCCTCCGGGGCCTCGAATCACCGGCGCAGGGCGTACCGGCGAGCCGGTCGCGGATCGTGCAGACGGTTGACAAGTTGGTGCGACCTGTTAGTAGTTTGCTGCCATCCGGATTGGGTGGTTCATCCAGAGAGGGAGCATTCGCATGGCAGTCGCAGTCGACCTCAACTTCCCCGGAGCGACGGCTGACCAATACGACGCAGCCGTCAAATTGATCGGTCATGGGGGCACGGGTACCCCGCATGTTGGGGGCGCGCTCTTTCATTGGGCGGCGGTCACGAATGACGGTATCCGCGTTGTCGATGTCTGGGACTCACGAGAACAGTTCGATCGGTTCTCCCAGGAGAAGATCGTGCCGGCCGTCCAACAGGTTGGCATGCCTGCGCCGGAGATTCAGTTCTTCGACATTCACAGCTACCTGACCGCTGGATAGCGGAGTACTCGCCCGAGGCCTTGCCGCGCTCGTTCGTCGTACGAAGGCCGGGTTTCGCCGGAGACGTACTCTGGCCGGTCTCGACGAGGTGTTGGAAGAGTGCAATCTCGCGTCGCGCCGGTGCTTCGTCGCGGACGAAGAGCGGCGCGGTCCGGATTGTAAGGCGGCGTCGGTGAGGGCTTTGAGGGCGAAGTAGGTGGCGGCCGTGCCGCCGCAGCGGAGGTTGCTCGATCGCGTACGACCGCCACGGAGCCCTCTCCGTTGCGAACGGTGACGAAGTCGATAGCGAACCGTCCGATGGCTCCCTCTGAGGCCAGTCTCCGGCCGGCTGAAGCGCCTGGCCGGTGATCTCGAGTGCGTAGCCGGGTTCGGCGGGGAAGCGGCTGCCACGGACTCGGGATGGTGGCTGCCGTCACGATCCGACCCGCTGTTCTCTGCGGAGTGGCGGCAGGCCGCGCGTGCCTACGCGTCTATCGTCAGGTTGCGTTCAGGTGGTTTCGGCGATCCTCTCGCGATGCCTGCAACCGCCGTCGCGAGCGACGCGAAATAGTCTGCGGGAACGCCCACGGCGTCGTTGCGCCTCCGCCTCCCGCTGCGGTTCCCGTGCGGTTGCCGGCCGACACCAACGATAGTGTGTCGCCGCCTTGGCCATGGGCGCCTCACGACCAGAAATCGCTCTGATGAACTCCATCACGCAATCGTCGATCGACCGGTTCGCAATCGGCTTTGACCACCGCGACCGCGCGCGCTTGCACAGGCTCTGGGACGAGGTGGTTGACGGTGAGCGATGGTCCGAGGGGCGATTGACCGAAGCGTTCGAGTCCGCCTGGGCGGCCTGGAACGGCCTGCCCGCGGTCGCGCTCGGGAACTGGGCCGGCGGTGCACTCGCTGCTCTCTCCTTCGCCGACGTTCGTGGGAGCGTCGTACTCTGTCCCTCGAACACGTTCATGGCGACGCCGCTCGCCGCCGTCGCCGCGGGAGCCAGTGTCGTGTTCGTAGACGCGAACCGCGATGATCTCTGCATGTCCTTCTCGGACTTCGTCGCGAAGGCCGAGAGGCACCGGCCGCGCGCCGCTGTCGTCGTCCACATCGGCGGGCATCTCGCATTCGAGATCGAACAGATCGCGGCCTACTGCCGTGACGCGGGCATCTTCCTGATCGAGGACTGCGCCCATGCGCACGGTGCGTCGTGGCACGGTAGGCGTGCCGGTACCTGGGGCGACGTGGGCGTGTGGTCGTTCGCCGCCACGAAGACGATCTCAACCGGCGAGGGCGGCATGCTCGTCTCCAAGAACGACGATCTCATCGCCTACGCACGAGCCTTCCGCAACTACGGCAAGCCCGGGTACGAGGTCGCGGGCCTCAACTTCCGCATGAACGAGTTCACCGCGGCGATCGGCCTCGTCCAGACTGAGCGCCTGGACGAGATCGTCGCGTGGAAGAACGACGCCGCTCGCACCCATCTCGATCCCGTGCACCCGGCACGCCTCGCGCTCCCTGACGGGATGGTTTCCGGTCTTTACAAGTACATCGTGTTCGACCCGATCGAGCGCTCGACGGGCAAAGTCTATGACGAGCCTTGCCATCGCGTCATGGGCCATGGAGTCGACCTACCGGTCACCGACTGGATCGCTGCCAACCACTGGTGCGTGCCCCTCTACTACCGGCCTGTAGGGTCGGAGCCGTGAAGATCCTCGTCACCGGCGGCGCCGGCTTCATCGGCTCGCACGTCGTCGACAGGCTCGTCGCGGCCGGCCACGACACCCGGATCTTCGACCTCTCGCCGTCCCTTTTCCACGATCCCACCACCGTGGAGCGGGTGGCAGGCGACGTCCTCGACCTGGACACGCTCCGGGAAGCCGTTCGCGGTTGCGATGTGGTCTTCCACCTGGCGGCCGTGTCGGATGTGAACAAGGTGCTCAGCGACCCGAGCATCGCCGAGGCCGTCAACGCCGGCGGCACCCGCTCCGTCCTCGAAGCGGCGCGTCTCGAAGCCGTCCCCCGGGTCGTGTACGCGAGCACGATCTGGGTCTACGGTAACTCCAACGGCCACGGCGCGCTCGACGAGGATCACCCACTGTCGCTGCCCGGGCACCTGTACACGGCGACGAAGCTCGCGGGTGAGATGTACTGCTCGTCGTACGCCGGGCTCTACGGGGTTGGGACAACGATCGCGCGCTTCGGCATCCCCTACGGTCCGCGCGCGCGGCCGGCGACGGTGCTCGCCGCCTTCGTCGAGCGTGCCCTCGCGGACGAGCCGATCACGATTGCAGGAGACGGCACACAGTCGCGCCGCTTCGTCTACGTCGAGGATCTTGCCGACGGGGTCGTCGCGACGCTCGACCCGGCGGCGGTCGGGCGCGTCTACAACCTCGTCGGCGCGGAGAGCACGTCGGTGCGGGAGATCGCCGAGGCCGTGACCCGGGTTGTGCGCCACGTTCCTATCGTTCACACGGACGGCCGCCCAGGAGACATCCAGGGTGCCGAGGTCTCGGGTGAGCGCGCTCGACGCGAGCTCGGCTGGGAGGCGACGACGACGTTCGAGGAGGGCGTCGCGCGTTACGTGGAATGGGTTGTCGGCTCGAACGGACACGGGAACGGGAACGGCTCACTCTGACGGGCCTACGGGCGTGAGCGGGACGAGCGCCTCGCCGGTCGCGAGCGCTGCTTCGAGGATCGCCGGTAGCGCAGCCACGGTTCGACGCCAGGAGCCGGGCGCGCTGTAGTCGTCGGCGTCGTGGAGGAGGACGATGTCGCCGGCGACGAGGCCGTCGGCCGCGCGGCGCACGATCGCCTCCGGTGTCGTGCGCGCCTCCCAGTCTCTCCCCCAGCGCGACCAGAGGGTCGGCTCCCATCCGCGCCGCCGACTGAGCCGGAGCCCACCCGTGCTGAAGACTCCGTAGGGCGGCCGGTAGCTCGTCGGCGTGTGCCCCGTCGCGTCCTCGATCGTGGCGACTGCACGACGGAGGTCGTCTGCGAGCGCCGACGGCAACCTGCGCAGAAGGAGGTTGTGCCGGTAGCCATGGAGCGCCACCTGGTGCCCGGCGGCCACGATCTCCCCGGCGAGGGCCGGGTTGCGCGCGACCTGCTCTCCGACGAGGAAGAACGTCCCGATCGCGCCGTGGGCGGCAAGCCGGTCGAGGACGGCCGGCGTGCCACGGGGGTGCGGTCCGTCGTCGAACGTGATCGCGATGCCCGGGCCTGCGAGACGGCGCCGGATTCGGAGCATCGAGCAGAGGGCGGGCATGAACGGTGCCGGTGCAGGCGCGCTCCACGCAATGGCGGCCGCGCCGAGGGTGGTGGCCGCAAGCATTGGGGCCCGCATCGTCCTCAGTGTCGCAGGTGCCTCAGGCACCCGGTATCGCTCTTCAGTCGAGTGCGGCGACGATGCCCTTGACGATGAGATAGATCCCCACAACGGCGAGAGCGATGATCCCGACCCTGCGGGCGTTCCGGCCGAGCCAGGCGTTGAAGCGGTGGGTTGCCTGGTCGGTCCAGTCGGGAGAGACCAGGTAGGAGATGATCGGCAACTCGATCAGCGCGAACATGATCACGTAGAAGCAGAGGAGCACTGCGACGGTCTCGGCGAACCCGATGTTCATCTCCGCGATGTCCTTCAGCGCGACCAGCGGGAAGATGCCGGGGAGGATGTTGAAGACAACTCCTGCGACGAAGGCGAGAGGGGCACCCCTGTCGAGCATGAGCTCGATCCGTCCCGGCTCGCCCTCCGTTTCCTCCGTGGGAACGTCAGGTGCGGGCGGCGGCAGGCGACGCCAGAGGACGAGCGCCGCGAGCAGCGCGAACGCCCCTGCAGCGATCTCGACCGCAGGATCGAAATTCGACTGAGAGCGCCCGGTCAGCGAGGAGTCCTGCAGCGCGTAGATGACGACGAGGCCCATCGTCACCGTCGTCATCAGCCCGCCTGCGAGGAATGCGAGCAGCAGGCGCATCGGGTGCGCCGCCCGTAGGGAGACGATGACGACGACGAGGAGGATGGGCCAGAACGCCGACGCGATTGCGAGCGGGATGAGCTCAGCCATGCGTCGCGACCACCTTGTCGACCGTCCCGCGCTCTTCGCTCCACCCGACCTGGGCAAGCACGAGTGATGCTGCGGAGGGGAGGCTCGCGAAGTCGAACGGGATCGAGGGACGCGCGACGAGGGAATGTGTGAGCGCCCTCTCGAGTTCCTCGTCGGACTCGGCGACCTGAGCGAGGCCGAACCGGCGGAACGCCTCGTTGTGCAGGCGAACGTGACCACGTCCCCAGCCGAACGAGATCGCAGGGCACTCGCGCATCTGCGCCTCGAGCATGGTGAGGCCCCCGGTCGAGTGGATCAGGGTGTCCGCCGCTGCGAGCCAGCCCGGCATCTCCTCGGTGAACCCCTCGACGCGAACACGAGCCTGGGTCGCGTACCGGTTCACCATCGTCTGCCGCAGCGCTTCGTTGCGGCCGCACAAGCAGACGACGAGGGAGACGTCGTCGCGACGCAGCGCCACGTCGACGGCCTCGGTGATCCGGCCGACCCCCCAACCGCCGCCGGACACGAGCACGATGTTCCCCGACGGAGGGAGCACGAGCGCCGCCCGCGCCTCCGCCGCGCTACGGCGCTCGAGAAACTCGGGTCGCGTGAAGCCGCGCACGCAGTGCACCTCGGCTCCGGTGCCGGCGATGCGGCGCACCTCGGCGATCGACTCGGGGTGCGTCACGAGATGGACATCGGCCCCCGGCGTGGCCCAGTACCAGAGGGCCGAGATATCGGTGATGGCTGCGACGACGGGGACGTCGAGGCGTCCGGCGGCCCGAAGCCGGCCGAGCACCTCCGTGGTCTGAGGGAAGAGCGAGACGACGATGTCGGGCCGTACGGCCTCGACGAGACCCCGTAGGCCCGGGGCTCCGAAGCGCCCGAGCGCCGCCTGCGACAGGCGGCGCGTCGGCGTCAGGCTTGCGAAGGCGTCGTAGCCGAGGTCCCACAACCACTCACCTCGGAAGAAGACGACGCGTGGAGCGCTCAGGCTCAGTCCCCGAATCACCCGTCCCATCACCGCCAGCCCGTCCTCGACGAAAATCTCCACTCCGGGGCACTCGCCGCGCAACTGGTCTGCAAGAGTCCGCGCGGGTGCGTCGTGCCCCTCGCCTACGCTGGCCGTCATGATGAGCACCCGGGGCGGCACGATCGCGAGAGCATATGACATGACCCAGATACCGCACGGCAACGCGGGTCACTACGCCGGCTTGCAGGCCGAGTGATCGACCTCGTTCTCCTCGTCGCGTCTATCGCCGTCGTCGACTCGCTCAACCCGACGACGATCGTGCCCGCGCTTTACCTCGCGACGGGTACTCGACCCGTAAGGAGTGTCCTCGGCTTCTCGGCCGGAGTCTTCGTCGTGAATCTCGTCGGTGGTGTCATCGCGCTCGGAGTCGGCAACAAGATCGCCGATCTCGTGCCCAAACCCAGCGCAAGCCTCGTGCACTGGGGTGAGGTCGTGCTCGGCGGCGTCGCGCTCACGGGCGCCGGTATCCTCTGGCACCGCCGTCACGCCGTCCACGGCGCCGTCACGCGCGCCGAGCTCGGTGTGCACCGAATGGCACCGCTTGCCGGAGCGACGATCGCCGCCGTCGAGCTACCGACGGCATTCCCCTACTTCGCCGTCATCGCCGCCGTCGCCGCCTCGAGTGAGACCGTCGCTGTCCAGGTCGCATTGCTCGTCCTCTTCAACGTCCTCTTCCTCGCGCCCGTGATCGCGATCGCGGGTGTGCGGGCCGTTGCGGGCAGCAGGGCGGACCCTGTCTTCACACGGAGCCGCTCCACGGTGCTGCAGCACGCGGGTGCGCTCGCGGCGGGACTCGTCGGGTTGCTGGGGACCGTGCTGCTCGTTCTGGGGCTCATTGGGCTGACCTGAAAACCCGGCGCACGTCCGTGCCGGACGGCCGTAGGCGCTCGATCATTGCCGGTTCAGCGGGAGTGGATCCGAACCTGATGATGCGAGTCTGTCAGCCGAACCAGCTTCGCAGTCGCGGCGACGGCCGTCGTGTAGGCCGCCGGTCGCGATCGCTCACCGAGACCCCGCCGCATGACGCGCTCCACACGTGTTCGTTGGCCGTTGGTGTGGCGCTGGTGACGGTTGCCGCATGCCGGGCACGAACCTCCGATCACCCCTGGAACGGCCTCCAAGTCGTTTCCCGCTTCGGGTGGGCGCTGTGCCGGGCGCGGGAGTAGGGTGAAATCAGGGGGTAGAACGCCTGACGAGATGGAACGTCGGCCGACACGGGGGAAGGGGAGAGACATGGCGGTTGACGGCGGGGACATTGTCGGAGGTAGTCAGAGCTCACAGCGAGCGCGCGTTGGTAAGACGGGCGTGGAGTCGGCGCATGTCGTCGAAGACTCTCCAGCGATCGGCACGCAGAAACCGGCGGCGAAGACGGTCCCGCATTTGACACGAGGGGAGCGGGCGGCGCGGGGAAAGGCGGCGCGGGCTGAGGTACCGCGCTCGACGCATGCCCAGATCGCGTTTCCGACGGGTCGTGATCCGGTTGCGCTGTTGGAGGAGCAGGCCGTTTCGCGGGTGCCTGAGCTGGTGCCGATCCGCTACGGCCGCATGCTGTCGTCGCCGTTTGCCTTCTACCGTGGTGGCGCGCTGATCATGGCGTCCGATCTGGCGCGGACGCCGACGTCGGGTCTGCGGGTGCAGCTGTGCGGGGACGCGCACCTGTCGAATTTCGGAGTGTTCGGTTCGCCGGAGCGGACGATGGTGTTTGACATGAACGACTTCGACGAGACGCTGCCCGGGCCGTGGGAGTGGGACGTGAAGCGGCTGGTCGCGAGCTTTGCGATCGCGGGACGCGAGCTCGACTTCTCGGAGAAGGAGCGGCGCACGGTCGTGCTCGACACTGCTCGTTCCTATCGGGAGGCGATGCGGGCGTTCGCCGGGATTCGCAACCTCGATCTCTGGTACTCACACTTGTCGGTCGAGCAGGCATTCGCCGATTTCACTCGCGGCGTCGATCCCAAGCGGCTCAAGAAGCAGGAAGCCGACGTCGCCAAGGCACGCACGAAGGACAGCATGAAGTCGTTCGAGAAGCTGACGACGCTCGTTGAAGGCGAGCGGCGGATCATCAGCGACCCGCCTCTGATCGTCCCGATCGACGAACTCACCCCGACGACGATGGAGCGGGACGCGATCCAGGCCGAGATCCGCGACATGCTCCGCCGCTACCGGCGCACCCTCGAAACCGACCGGCGGCACCTGCTGGAGCAGTTCCGTTTCGTCGATATGGCGCGCAAGGTCGTTGGCGTCGGCAGTGTCGGCACCCGCGCCTGGATCGCGCTCTTCCTCGGCATCGACGACGAAGATCCGTTGTTCCTTCAGCTCAAGGAGGCGCAGCCGTCCGTGTTGGAGCGGTTCGTCGGCAAGAGCGAGTACGCCAACTGCGGCCAGCGGGTCGTCGCCGGCCAGCGGCTGATGCAGGCGACCACGGACATCTTTGTGGGCTGGCATCACGTCGCCTCCGGCCTCGACGGACAGCCCCGAGACTTCTACGTCCGGCAGCTCAAGGACTGGAAGGGTTCCTTCGCGATCGAGGCGGCCATCCCGGCCGGAGCTTCGGCCTATGGGAGGATGTGCGGCTGGACACTCGCCCGCGCCCACGCCCGCTCCGGCGACCGGGTCGCGATCGCCTCCTACCTCGGCGGATCCGACAGCCTCGACCAGGCCCTCGCGGCGTTCGCTGAAACCTACGCCGACCAAAACACACGCGACTACGACGCCCTGCAAAAGGCAGTTGACGAGGGACGAGTCCAAGCTCAGATGGGTCTCTGACAGTCCCGGAAGCGGGCACGACGCCCGGAAAAGGCCTGCAAATAAGGCAAGTACCCCGCAGGTTCAACTCCCGCCGCCTCGATATGCTCTTATCTGCCGGATCTGGCATCTGCGGAAAGAAATGCATGGTCGGGGAGGCCTCCCCCGTTCGGCGCAGACGAGCCGCAATCGTTCTGGGTTAGCCGTGGCGTTGGCGACGTTCGTTGGACGACGCGCCAACCCGTGCAACGCAGACTCCTTTGGTGCCGTCAACCCGCGATTGACAGCGCGGCGACGCTGTCCGCGAAAGCACAAGTAGGATCTCGTATCTCGAAAGTCCCGCAGGGCAGCATTTGGAGGTCGCCATGAGTGAGACCGTGTCGGATGAGAGCGACGGCGCCGAGAGCGCGGGGGGCGCTTCGAACGCAGGCGGCGAAGCTCAGAGGCGCAGGCTGACCGGCGTTCCGCTGCTGGTTGTGGCAATCGGCGTTGTGCTGTTCGTGCAGGCGTTGTTCGTGTTCTCCTATATCGGCGCCCTCCATCATCCGAAGCCGCACAAGGTCGCCTTTGGCCTCGTCGGCACCTCCCCGTTGCCGATCGCGGTCGGGAAGCAGTTCTCGCTGAAGACGACCCGGTACTCGAGCGAGGCGGCCGCGCTCACTGCGATCGATCGACGGAAGATCGATGGAGCCTTCGTCGCCGGCCCGGGAGGGGCGAAGTTGATCGTGGTTCCGGCGGCGAGCGCCGCGGGCGCCTCGGCTCTCGGCAACGCCTTCGGGGCAGCAGCGGCGGCGTTGCGCCAGAAGCTCGAGATCGTTCAGGCTCACCCGTTGCCGTCTGGTGATGCCAGCGGGGCGGTGTCGTTCTTCGTCGTCATGGCCCTCATCATCGGGGGATACCTCTCTTCGACCATCGCCATGGCATTCGGCGGACGAGCAACGCGACGCGGGCGCCTCGCAGCACTGGCCATGGCCGCCGTGATCGGAGCGCTCCTCACGGACACACTCGCGGGACCTGTGCTTGGCGCGGTTCCGACGTCGAAGTTCCTCGTGCTCTGGGCGCTCTTCACGCTCGTGATGATGGCCGTCGCCTTCGCGACCTCCGCCCTGCAAGCGTTGCTCGGTGCGGGAGGCACGCTGGTCGTGGTCATAGTCTTCGTGATCTTCGGAGCTCCGGCCTCGGGCGGGACGGTGCCGTCGGCGTACCTGCCCAGCATCTGGCGGATCCTCGGCCCGTACCTGCCGGCAGGAGCAGGCACAACCGCGGTGCGAAACACGATCTACTTCGACGGCAACAAGGTCGCCACGTCGCTGATCATCCTCGCCGCCTATCTCATCGTCGGAGCAACCGTCGTACTCCTTCTACGTCAGCGAACCCCGCCAAGCGGAGCAGAAGCCGAGGCCGAGGCGTCCATCGCCGCGACTGCGGTCGTGTAGGTCGCCGCGTCCTCGAGGAGGCTCAGCTTGCCCACAGGCATGAGGGCGACTAGTTCGTCGGCCGCCCGTTCGTGACTCCGGTCGTCGCTGCGTTATCGGCTGCGAGCGTCTCGACCCGGTCGCGGCCGCCCGCCTTGGCAAGGTACAGCGCGCGGTCGGCGGTGCGCAGGAGCGAGGTCGGCTCGCTGCCGTCGTTCGGCATCGCGGCCACACCGAAGCTCGCGGTGATCGACCGAGGGACACCGGGTACCTCGATCACGGCGACCGTCCAGTCGTTCGCGTTATGAGGCGCGCGGGCAAGATGGCGGAATGCGGCCCGACGCCCGTCGATCGTCGTCGTCCCGGCCGACGACTCGCGCGAAGCAATCGCCGTGAAACGCTTGTCCTTCGGCTGCCCGAGCGGAGCGCCGAGTTGCTGCGGTGCCCGGCTGTCGACGACGACCCTGCGCTCGCAGCGAGCAAGAACACCCCAAGACCGGCAGCGAGGAAGGCGACAGCGCGCACGAGGACGATGTCGGTAGTACGAACAAGCACAATCTCCCCCGAAAGGGTGTGCCTCCTGTGTGAGCCCGGTCTATGGGTGGGGGCAAGACGCGTCTAGGAGCGTCGCTCGAGGCGAGTCGTGTCGAGCTTGCTGTGGCCCATGGCCACCAGGAGGCTGCCAATGTCCATGCCGCCGAGGCCGACCGCTCCGGTCCGACGATGACCCCCGATCTCGGATGCGCTGGATGGTCTGCCGCTCGGATCGGATCGTGTGATCTCAGCGACGGATGTGAGCAGGCCGCAGGGACGAGACCCGAGGTCGAGCTCGTCGGTGATCGGCTCTGATCCGCTTGGGCGGGACGGGTCCCGCCCCTACGCGGTGGTGACGAGCGCGTAGCCGCGCTCGAGCAACTGGGGCGCACGCGCGGCAAGCGCCTCGGCAGGCGGAACGTCCCAGCCGAGCGAGTCGGCGAGCCGCACGATCATGTTGAAGAGGGCGCAGACGTGGATCGCGTCGATCAGCGCCTCGTCGCTCACGCCGGCGGCCGTTACCGCGGCGCGATCGTCGGCGTCGAGCTCGTCCGGGGTGAGCGTCATCTTCTCGATGAAGCCGAGTGTCGCCCGCAGCTGCGGAGTGAGGGGAGCGGTACGCCAGTCGTCCACGACCGCGTTCCAGACCTCCTCGCCGAGCGCGTACGACGCGACCGCGCCGTGGGAGTCCGTTCAGAAGTGGCAACTGTTGAGGAGCGAGGTGAAGCCTGCGAAGAGCTCCCGCTCCCCCGGCGACCACGCTGACGGGCCCCGCAGTGCGTGTTGGAGCGCGTCCGAGAACGGCCGGCCGAAGAGCTCGGGCCGGTAGTAGAGCGTCTTCACGACGCCGCTCGGCTCGCGGCCGAACTCCTCGCGCATCCGATCCAGCACCGCGGCCTCGGCCGGTGCGTGGCCGCTGTCGACGACACCGAGCCTCACCGGACGACCTCGAGCGCTGCGTCGAGACGCGAGAGCCCTTCCGCCACGGCCGTCGACACCGTCTGCTCGAAGATCTCGTCCTCGGAGAAGCCGTGCGACCGCAGTGCCTCGACATCGGCATCGGTGACGCGATATGCATGGCGCCGCACTTTGTCCAGGTACGCCTTCATCGCCTCGGGGGCGGGGCGCTCGGGGTCGGCGGCGGTGCGAAGGCGCTCGATGAGCTCGTCATGTGACGTACCCATGGCACCAGCCTAACGCACGTCCCGATGCATGGAGGGCGGTTGCGCCGCTCGACGTGACCTCGTTCGTCGCCGTGGCTAGTTCTTCCTACGCGCTTCCGATGGGCAACGTCTCGTCCGCCGGCACCTCCGACCGAACAACGGAAGAGTCGGATGCACAGTTCGGGAATGGCACCCGAAACCGGTTTGGCGGTGGACGCTAGCCGGAGTTGGTCGGTGGCCATTCGACGAGTGGTTTTCCGATTTCCCAGTGATGTCCAAATGGATCTTCGACCCGGCCGAGGAGCCAGCCGTGTTCTTCCGCGATCGGGTGGACCTCGGAGGCTCCCAAGGATGTGGCGCGGGCTAGGGCAGAGGCGGGATCGTCGACGATGAGCAACAACCGTACGGTGCTCCCACCGAGCGTCCGAGGGCTGAAGTGTTGATTTGCTGGTGATTCATCGGACACCCAGAACGACGTGTCGCCGACAGCGAGCTGGGAAACGACGTGCGGCTGCTCGTCTGTGCCGCCAACCCGGTAGATCTCGACGGCGCCAAACGCCTTCACGTAGAACTCCACTGCCTCCCGACCGCTACTGACGGAGATCTGGGCTGAGACGGTCGGCGACATCCGTCGCTCAGCCTATCGCGGACGCGCACGGCACAAGCGATGCCCCGCAGAAAGCCGTCTGTCGGATGCGCGAGCATCCCTCGTCTTAACCCTTGACCCTGCAAATAACCGGGTAGATCTCTTTGGCCGCCCGAACACCACTTCCGAGGATCATGCTCGACGGACCTCGGCCGTTTAGGGTGCACGGATGGCCAAAGCAGTGTCCCTTCCGTCGGATCCCAACGGTTTGATCCGGAGCCGCCAGTACCGCGTTCTCCTCGTCGTGGCCTCGTTGATCGGCCTGCTCGTCTCGGCAGCGTCGTGGTGCTTCCTCGAGCTCGTGCACGAGCTTCAAATCGGACTCTACGAGAAGCTGCCCTCTCATCTGGGCTACGACAGCGCACCCTGGTGGTGGCCGCTTCCGTGGCTCGCGCTTGCCGGCCTCGTGACGGCGTTCGCGATTCAGCGGCTTCCCGGACGCGGAGGCCATGTTCCCGCCGACGGTCTCAAGACCGGTGGTTCGCCCACGAAGCCGATCGAGCTCCCCGGCGTGCTGCTGGCAGCCACAGCCACTCTGGGGCTCGGCCTCGTCCTCGGGCCGGAAGCGCCGCTCATCGCTCTCGGAATGGGCCTAGGGATCCTCGCGATGCGCCTCCTCAAGAGGGATGCGCCGGAGCAGGCTCTCGGCCTGATGGCGGCGGCCGGGAGCTTCGCCGCCGTCTCGACGATCTTCGGCTCACCCGTCATCGGCGCCGTCCTCATCATCGAGGCGACCGGCCTTGGAGGGGCGATCCTCCCGCTCGTCCTGCTTCCCGGCCTGCTCGCCGCCGGTATCGGGTCGCTCGTGTTCATCGGTCTGGGGTCCTGGACAGGCTTCAGCAACAGCGCCTGGCAGCTCAGCCCGTTCACGCTGCCGCCGTTCGAAGGCCCCGGCTGGGGCGACTTCGGTTGGACGATCCTGCTCGCCGTTGCAGCCGCGGTCATCTCATTCGCGATCATGGAGCTCGCCCGCTGGGCCAAGCGCTTGGTGGATACCCGGCTCCTCCCGCTGACCGTCGTCGCCGGTCTCGCAGTCGGCGCTCTGGCGATCGCGTTCGCGCAATCGACAGACCAGTCCGCGAACGCGGTGCTGTTTTCCGGCCAGGAGGCGTTCGGATCACTCTTCGCCTCGGTTTCGACCCTGTCGGTCTCGACGCTGATGCTGCTCTTCCTGTTCAAGGGGGTTGCCTGGAGCATCTCGCTCGGAAGCTTCCGTGGTGGGCCAACCTTCCCCGCGATCTTCCTCGGGGTCGTCGCCGGGCTCATCGCCGCTCATCTGCCAGGCTATGCCGAGACCCAGGCCGTGGCGGCCCTCGTCGGCGCAATGTGCGTGTCGATCCTCCGGTTACCGCTGTCGTCCGTGATGATCGCCCTCCTGCTCACAACCGACGCCGGTCTCGCAGTCGCACCGCTCATCATCGTCGCGGTCGTCGTCGCGTATCTCACCAGTCTGACCCTTACCGCCTATGTCGACTCGCGCGTCGGCACTCGCACGTCGGCGACCGCCGCCACCGGGGATCCGGATGCGGCGGCGCAGCCGGCTCCACAGCCCGGATAGAGAGTGAACCGCAGCTCTGCCCGCCGTATCAGGACTGCCGCCGGACCGACTCGACTACGATCGCCGTCAGATGCCGAACCACCGCCTCGTCTACTCGAGCGACGGGGGTGACCACCGCCGCGACAAGTCCGACCGACGCACTGCGCCGGCGCAGGGGCCTTCCGTGCCGAAGGACGGGGTCGTGCGCGTGTTTCGCGAGAAAGGCGGTCGGGGCGGCAAGACCGTGACCGTCGTCAGAGGGCTCGAAGGTGACCTGGTAACTGTCGCGAGCGACCTCAAACGCCATTGCGGCACGGGCGGCGCCGTCAAGAGCTCGGCAATCGAGATCCAGGGTGACCATCGCGACAAGATCGTCGCCCGCTTGCTGTCGATCGGGTACCGGGCGAAGCTCGCCGGCGGCTGACGCGGCCGCACGCCCTGCGGTCAGCCCGAATCCGGAGCCGGCACCTGCGAGCGTTCCGGTACGAGGACGGGCTCGTCGCTCGCGGTCGCCTGCACGACGACCGCAGCCGTGACGACGGCCCCGCCGACCAGGGTCGCGGTGCTTGGCCGCTCCCCGTACGCCAGCCACACCCACAACGGCCCGAGCACTACCTCGAGGAGTGAGAGCAGCGCGACTTCGGCGGGAGGCAGCACCCGCGCACCGATGGTGAGGAGGGCGAGGCCTGCTCCCATCTGGAACGTCCCGAGCGCGAAGAAGATCCCCCAATCCGCAGTGGTCGCCGACCCGAACGATGCAAATGGGGCCACCACCACGATGACGAGGGCCTGGGAGGCGCACGTCGCAGGCATCATCGACACGTCACGCCGGTATCGCGTGATCACGATCACGACGGCGAACGACGCGGTCATCACGATCGGCAACGCGACGGCCACGGCACCCGCTGAGAACGAGCCTGCCACCATCACGCCGACGCCGACCGCTGCGACGCCCATCGCGAGCCAGGTGCGTCCCGGGACTCGCTCCGACAACACGGCCCAGCCGAGGAGCGCAGCGATCATCGGGGAGGCCGCCTGGAGGAAGAGAACGTTCGCAACCGACGTGTAGTTGAGTGCGAGGAGGAACGTTCCCGACGAGATTGCCAGGAAGACCGCCACCACGAGGCCGTCTCGACCGAGCGAGCGGAGTGAGGCGACGATCCCGGATCTCTCGGTGAGCGCCACCACGACGAGCAGGGCGACGAACGCGAACAAGGCCCTTCCGACCACCTGGGTCGCGGGCGTCGCGTCGAGCTCGCGCTGTGCGAGACCTGCACTCGACCATGCCACGGCGGCGACGAGCATCGCGAGGCGACCATTTCTCGTCGTGCGTCGATCGGACGAGCGCGTCATGCCCGCAGTCAAGCACGAGGTAGGCTCGACACGATGTGGTGGCCGCGATGAGTCCGAGTGTCACGGAGGCGGTTCGTAACCTCGGTACCGAGGGTGCTTTCGCGGTGCTGGCTCGGGCCCGAGCACTCGAGGCCGCGGGCCGTGATGTGATCCATCTCGAGATCGGCGAGCCCGACTTCGAGACGCCGCCGCACGTGGCCGAGGCGGGTATCGCTGCGATCCGCGCGGGGGAGACGCATTACTGCCAGACCGCAGGGCTACCCGTGCTCCGCGAGGCTGCGGCCGAGTCGCTCGCAACGTCCCGAGGCGTGTCGATCGACCCGGCGCACGTCCTCGTTGCGAACGGCGCCAAGCCGTTCCTCTTCTTCACGGTGCTCGCGACGTGCGGCCCGGGTGACGAGGTCGTCTATCCGGATCCCGGCTTTCCGATCTACGAGTCCGCCGTCCGGTTCGCAGGAGCCACGCCCGTGCCGCTCCCGCTCCGAGAGGAGCGCGGCTTCAGCTTCGACCCGCTGGAGCTCGAGAGCCTCCTCGGCCCGCGCACGCGCCTCGTCATTCTCAATGCACCTCAGAACCCGACCGGAGGCGTGATTCCGTCGACCGACCTCGGTCAGGCTGCAGCGGCAATTGCGCGGACACCGGCGTGGGTGCTCACCGACGAGGTGTATTCGCGGATCACGTACGACGTCGAAGCGCCGTCGATCGCGTCAGAGCCGGGCATGCTCGAGCGCACGATCCTCCTGGACGGTTTCTCGAAGTCGTTCGCCATGACCGGCTGGCGGCTCGGCTACGCCGCGGTTCCCTTCGAGCTCGTCGATCCACTGACGCGCCTGATCGTCAATTCGACCTCCTGCGTGCCGCCGTTCGTCCAGCTGGCCGGGGTGGCGGCCCTCGAGGGCCCGCAAGACGCGGTCGAGGAGATGGTCGCCGAGTTCCGCCGGAGACGCGACTTCCTGGTGCCGGCGCTCAACGCCATCCCGCACATCAGCTGCATCGAGCCCGGCGGCGCCTTTTACGCGTTTCCCAACGTCTCGGAGGTTCCGATCGACACCGACCTGCTGGCCCACAGGCTTCTCGAGGAAGCGGGGGTCGCCTTGCTCGCCGGGAGTGCGTTCGGCAGCCACGCCACCGATCACCTGCGAATCTCGTACGCGTCGTCACTCGAGAACCTCGAGCGAGCGCTTGCGCGCGTGGCGGCGTTCACCACTTCCCTCTAGGAACAGATGAGAGCCTCGGTACTGTCGAGAGATGAAGGGATTCGTCGACGTCCACACCCACGTCGTCCCTTCGGGTGACGACGGCGCAGGGTCGATCGAGGAGGGTCTCGCACTCTGTCGGCTGGCGCTCGAGGCCGGCACGGAGATCCTGTTTGCAACACCCCACGCACACGCGCCTTGGGACTCGTATCCACGGACGCCCGAACGGGAGCGGGTGTACGCCGCGGCGTACGCGCTGATGCGGGACGAGACCGTCGCGTGGGGGCTCGACCTCCGCCGTGGTTGGGAGGTGTACCCGAGCGAGATCGGCGCCGGTCGCGATCCCGCCGATCTCGTGCTCGAGGGAACACGGGGCGTGCTGATCGAGTTCCCGGGCGCGTGGCTCGACATCGACGACCCGATCGCGACGGTCGCGGCGGCAGCGGCCTCGGTCGAGGCGCTCGGTCTCGTTCCTGTCCTCGCTCACCCAGAACGCTGTCGCGCTGTTGCGGACGATCCCGGCGCCGTCCGATCGCTCGTCGAGCGCGGCTCCCTCCTCTGCCTCAACGCTCCATCGCTCGTCGGCAGGCACGGTCCTACGGCCGAACGGACCGCCTGGACACTGCTCGACGAAGGCCTCGTAACGCTCGCGGCGTCGGACGCCCACTCGGCCTCGCGTCCACCGACTCTCGACAGCGCGTATTCGGCAGTTCGCGAGCGACTCGGGGAGGATGTCGCGCGACCGCTGTTCGACGGGAGGGCGCTTCCATGGGTCTGAGAAGCTCAGTCGGCTGCGAGCCGCCAGTCCACCGGTGGTCGTCCCGCCGTCTCGAGCAGGGCGTTTGCTCGGGAGAAGTGGTGGCAGCCGAAGAAGCCGTTGCCCGCCGAGTACGGCGACGGGTGAGCAGCCGTGAGCAGGTGATGGCGGCTCGTGTCGACGATCGACCCCTTTTGCTGCGCATATCGTCCCCAGAGAAGAAAGACGATCCCCTCGCGGTGGACCGAGAGCTCCGCGATGACACGATCGGTGAACGTCTCCCATCCCTTCCCGGCATGTGAGGCGGGGGAGCCCGGAGCGACGGTGAGCACGCTGTTGAGCAGAAGGACGCCCCGTTCGGCCCAGGGAGTGAGGTCGCCCGTGGCGGGCGGTGGAAGGGCGAGGTCGGTTTCGAGCTCGGCGAAGATGTTGCGGAGCGACGGCGGCGGCGGAACTCCTGCCGGAACCGAGAACGAGAGTCCCATGGCCTGGCCGGCACCGTGGTAGGGATCCTGGCCCAGGATGACGACGCGAACCGCGTCGAACGGGGTCAGCCGCAGCGCGTTGAAGACCAGCCGACCGGGAGGAAAGAACCCTCGCCCGGCGGCTATCTCCGCCGCGAGGAACCCCCGCAGCTCATGCATCACAGGCGTCTCCAGCTCGTCACCGACTGCCGCGAGCCAGCTCGGGTCCATCTGGGGCTGCACGTGCCGAGCTCCTTTCTCCAGGCGGGTCAACGATCATACGATTGCCGGGCACGCAGCACTTCGGCGGCTGCCCGCAGTAGGTACGCTTCGGGGCGAAATCAGAGCGCGGTCCCGGAGGCACGACGCTTCCCTCACCCGTTCGACGAAGGGTGAGAGGAGGTGTTTGATTCATGGCAACAGGAACCGTGAAGTGGTTCAACGATGCGAAGGGTTACGGCTTCATCGCACCCGACGAGGGTGGCAAGGACCTCTTCGTCCACCACAGCAACATCGCCGGCGACGGGTTCAAGACGCTCGCCGAGAATGCGAAGGTCGAGTTCGAGGCCCGAGAGGGCTCGAAAGGCCCGGAGGCGACGAACGTCGTTCCGATCTAGACGTCCCGGAGCGCGGCCCCCGAGAACCGGGGGCCGCACCCGTTCCACCGAGAGCGATCGAGAGAGGAGGTGTGGCCATCGGCGGCGAGGAGAAGATCGAGATGGAGGGTGAGGTGCTCGAAGCCTTCCCGAGCGGCATGTTCCGGGTCGGGCTCGACAACGGACACGAGCTGATCGCCTATACGGCGGGCAAGATGCGCCGCTACCGGATTCGCGTCAATCCCGGCGACCGCATCAAAGTCGAGCTTTCGCCTTACGACCTGAACCGCGGCCGGATCGTCTACCGGTACCGCTGAGGCTCCCGCCGAGGCGGGCACGAACCCGCTGTCAGCGCTTCTTGCCCTTGCGGCCGCTGGCGCCGGGCCTCTGCTGCACGATCATTCCCTGGGCGCCGCGCTCGACACGCCGTCGCTGGTCGCGATTCACCGGCTCTGGCATCTGGCCTTGATCGCCGACCAACTCGAGGTACGCCTTTCGCTCGGCGGGCGTCATTACCGCGAGTGCGCGCTGTGCTTGTTCCGGTGTCTTGATCTCGCCGAAGCTCTGCATCTTCTTGATGGCGCCCGCGAGCTCCGGGTTCGAGCGCTCGTAGGCGGCGACAGACATCTTCTGGAACCAGCGCCGCATGAACGGGATCTTCGACAGGAGGGTGACGAGCGGACGCAAGAAGCGGCCGTTCTGGATCCGGGCGAGCAGGAAGAACACGAGCATCAGGACCAGAAGGACGCCGAGGATGATGAACGGCAGGAAGAAGAGGAAGCTGATCGCGAGCGGCATCGGCGGAATGCTAGTCGATCCCGTCAGGCGGCAGGTTTCCCGCCCGGCATTCTCGCGGACGCCGTGATCGTGAGCAGGAACCGTCGTGTGGCCGAACGGCCGCCGAGATCCATGACACGCAGCGTGATCAGCCGCCGGCCGGCGATCCGGGGCGTCCCGGTGAGACGTCCGTCACGCCAGAGCCGGAGCCCCACCGGTATCGCCCCGGTCGTTCGAGCCCAGCGGAACGGCCGAGAACCACCCGAAGCTGTCAAGCGCGTGGCGTAGGGTCTGCCGACCCGTGCCGTCGGCAACCGCTTCGTGACGATCTGAAGCGACTGCACGGCCGGCGCGGCGACGAGCCCGAGCTCGTCGAGCGAGCGGTGCAGCAGTGTCGCCATGGCGATCGCGCCGACATCGGTGAGGTGAAGGCCGTCGGGCTGAAACCATTCGGGGTGGCTCCGCGAGTAGAGGTTCCAGTCGACGGCCGTCAGCTCGGGGTGACGCGTAGCGGCAGCACGGATGACGTCGTTCATGTTCAGGTACGACTGTCGTTCTGCGCGCAGTGTGAGCCAGAGGACGTGTGCCGCGCCGGCATTCTCGAGCGCCTGCAGGACGGTCTCGACCGACTCGGCGAACGTCTGCTCGTAGTCGTTGTAGCCGACTGCGACGACGACGGTCGACCCGATGAGCTGAAGTGACGGGAGGAGCGCGACGAGCGTCGGCGGGCGTACTCCCTCGTAGGGGCAGCTGTCGCCGACGAGGCGCCGGCAGACGGCGAGCTGTAGATCGAGCTCCACCCCGCGCGAGAGCACGGAATGAGCCGTCGACTGATACTGGATCGCCGTGGCGATCGAGTCGCCGATCACCGTCACGCGCGTGGGGGGTTGAGAGACCGGGGTGGCATGCCCGGTCGTCGCCTCGATCGCGGCGACCGCGAGCAGCAGCAGGATCAGGCCGGCTCGGCGCACACGCTCAGGCCAGTCCGCCTTGGCCGTTGTGCTGGCCAAGCGTCTTCTCGGCATCCCTTGCGTGCATGATCTGTTCGCGGAGATCCTGCGGGTGGTTCACGCCGAGGAAGCTGAACCTGTCGGATGCCTCGTCGCCCGCGGTGTCGAAGTCGATCGAGCCGACCTTCATGATGCGGTCGACGGGCGATTGCTTCACGGTGATGTTCTGGATGCGGTCGACGTTCGTGGAGCTCTCGGTCTTCGAGAGGACGCCGCGTCGGATGTTCAGGCGCTTCGTCGTGATCGTGTATTGCGTGAAGAATCGGTGGATCCAGCCGATTGCGATCGTGAGCGCGACACCGACCAGGAGCACCGCTCCGATCAGGGTGTACGGCAGGCCAAGGCCGAGAGATCTGACCAACAAGAGCAGAAAGAAAAGAACGAGAGTGATCACGAACCACTTGATGTGAAACGACAGCATCGCCCGCCAGGTCGGATGACCTTCCCAGATCACCGCCTCACTGCCCATCATCTCCATGGGCGCGACGATATCAGCGTCATTCGCAGGTCCATGCCTCCCGGAGGCCGGTAGCGTGGCGTCGTGAGCAGCATCGAGACTCCCGATGGAGCACCCGAGTTCCGCCGTTCGAAGCGCGTGGGTCGGCGGCGCTATGTGCTCGGTGCCGTCGGCGCCGCAATCGTCATCGTCACATTCGCCTTCGTGCTGCCGAAGATCGCGGACTACCGGGAGGTCTTCGACGTCGTCAAGACGTTGACGTGGCAGTGGGTCGTGGTGCTCATCGGCGCGACCGTTCTCAACCTGATCACGTTCGCGCCGCCGTGGATGGTGACGCTCCCGGGTCTGGGCTTCAGGCAGGCGCTGGCGATGACCCAGGCATCGACTGCGTTGTCGATCGTCGCACCGGGGGGTGCCGCGATCGGAATGGCCGGCTCGTGGGGGATGCTCCGCAGTTGGGGGTTCCGGTCGGGAGCAGTGACCCGGGCGATCACCTTGACGGGAGTCTGGAATCAGCTCGCGAACCTCGTCTTCCCGGTAGTCGCTCTCTTTCTGTTGAAGGCGAACGGTGGTGAGACGGCGCTTCTCGGCACGGCGGCGTTCGTCGGAGTCGTAGTGCTGGGAGTCGTGGTCGCCGTGCTCGTTCTCGTTCTCTACTCGGACGGCTTGGCGCACGAGGTGGGGGACGCAGTGGCCCTCATGGTCTCCTGGGCTCTCGGTCGGATTCGCCGGGGGCCGGTCGGCTGGGGAGGCGCAAGCTTCGCGCGGTTCCGCGCTGAGGCCGTCGATCTGCTCGCCCGTCGTTGGCACGTCCTGACACTCGCGACGCTCGCCGGCAGCATGACCGTGTTCCTGCTTCTCGTGCTGAGTCTTCGCGCGGTGGGGGTGCCGGCGTCCGAGGTGGACATCTTCGAGGTGTTCGCCGCCTGGTCGCTCGTCCGGATCATCGGCGCGATACCGATAACGCCCGGGGGGTTCGGAATCGTCGAGTTGGGTTTGACGACCGCGCTCGTCGCCTTCGGAGGCGCGAACGCAGGCGTCGTCGCCGCGGTTCTCATCTATCGCTTTCTCACCGTCGTGCCGACGCTCGTTCTCGGGGGCCTGGCTGCGATCACCTGGCAATCCCACCGGAGGCTGCCGGAGAGCTCCTGAGCACCGGGGCGGAGGACTGGCAGCACGGATGCGGCCGGCTCTGCTGTACTTGACGCATGAGGCGCGAGGAGCGCGAGCAGATCCTCAAGCAAGGCGTCGTCTCGCCGGAGAGCCCCCGGGGCCGCCGTGAGCGGGAGAGCCTTGCCGAGGACATCCGCTCGACGACGCTTTACGGTCGTCCGCTGAGGTTGCGCCTGCGCAACTTCCAGGCGGCGACCGACGGATATCTCTCCGCGCTCGGCGGACCACTGCCCTACATGATCCGGCTTCGCGAGATCACGCGGATGACGGCCGATCACGAGCAGAGGCTCGCCGGCGCCTGGAGGGCGCTGGCCGCAAGCGATCTCGACGATGGGGCGTTTACGGCGGCGTGGCAGACCGAGGTCGAGGAATGGTCTTTCGACGAGGTCAACGAGCTGATCGACCGTCACAACCGGTTCTACCCTGCGGAGTCCCGGCTCCCGATGGATCCGCAAACTCGCACGCATGCGCTGGTCGGCGGTGAGGACTACCGTCGCCGGCCGCTCGATGCTTCGTGGGCCCTCCACAGGTTTCCCGCGGTGCTTGCCCGGGCGTGCGGCTAGAGGTGCTAGAGGTGCCACGCTTCGGTCATGCGTTCGCCCGGTCTCGGATCGAGCTCAGCCGACGAGCCGCGACCGCGGCCGGACGCGCCGCATGACGGCCACGAGGGTCGCCGCGCAGAGCAACGAGCAGAGAAGGTAGGGCGCTGCATCACCGAGCGCGTCGGCGAGGCCGCCTCCGAGCATGGGCCCGAGCACGACGCCGAGCGCCCAGGCGGTGTTCATCAGGCCGAATGCGAGGCCCTGCGCCAGCCCTGCGTTCTCGGCACGGTCGGATACGAGGGCCATCCCGGGCGTGAACATCGCCCCAAACGAGACCGCTGCCGCGACCGCGAGTGCGGCGATCGCGAGCGGCGCCGAGACCAGGGCGAGGAGGGTGGCCGTGACCACCGAACCGGCCAGGGCAGCCTGGATCGGACGCACACGACCACGGCGGTCTGACACTCGGCCGGCGATCGGGCTGACGCCGATCTCGACCACTCCGGCCAGGAGGAACACCCCACCGATCGCGAAGGCACCGTAACCCGCGTCGTGGAGTGCGAGCGGCGCCAGTACGTCGAGCACTCCGAAGAAAAAGGCAGGCAGTGTATTGAGCCAGAGTCCCGCGACGAACGCGCGATCGGCGAGCGCCCCCGCGAGGCCGCCCTTGACCGCCCGTTCCGTGCGCGCGGGCGGCTGTACGGCAACCGCCGAGGCGAGCGCGAGGACGAGGACGCCGACCACCACGAACGTCGCCTCGATCGAGACCGACTTCGCCACGGCGCCGAACATGGGGCCGACGATCGCCCCGAGGACGGCGACCCCGAAGACGAGGCCGAGAGTCTGGCCGCGACGCTCCCGTTTGGTCTCGACCGTGAGCCACGCGAGCGAGCCTGCCCACGTCATGGTGCTGGAGAAGCCCTGCACGAACCGGGAGAGGCCGAGCAACGCCGGCGTGTCGGCGAGGGCGAACCCGAGACACGCGAGTGCCAGCACCGTGAGCCCGGCGAGGACAGCGCGCTTCGGACCGACGCGGGTGGCGATGATCCCGCCGGGCACTCCGCCGAGCAGCGCGCCGGCGCCGTACGCCCCGAACAGCAAGCCCGCCTGCAGCTTGGATAGCCCGAAGTCGTCGACGTAGCCGGGCACGAGAGGGATGAGGGCTCCGAAGAGCATCGTGTCCAGGAACACGATTACGCTGACGAGGACGAGGAGACGTCTCACGGCGAGAGCCTACGCAGGCTCGGGTCGTCGTCGCGGGGACAACCTGGGACCACGAAAATGCACCGAGCCGGTTGCCCCTTCGTCCGGCTTTCCCGACTGACCTCCGCCTAAGCGGGTGCCGATCGGGGAGCCATCAACCTCCGGTGCTCCGTTCTCGGTGCACACGGGAATCTAGGCTGCGACAAGCGCGCCGTCAAGTGACATATTCAGCAAATTCCCGCAATTTGCGTTCATTGGCTATTTCCCGAATGATTTCGGTTGGACAACGCGTGGGCCCGGACGTCCTTGGCGGTGACAATCGAGGTTGGAATATCTGCGCACGCAAAAATGCACCGGGGCGGTGGCGCCTTCGTCCGGCTTCCTGACTGACCTTCGCCGAAGCGAATGCCGATCAGGAGACCATCAACCTCAGGTGCTCCTACCTCGGTGCAACAACTACAGTAGAGACTCGGGGATCGCCGGTCAAGTCGATCGGAGATCGGAGTTTCCGCAAATTGCGAATATTTCATGACGCATGGGCACACATTGCACTTTGACGAAGATGCTCTAGAAAGAATGGTCCAGCAATTCGCCGAGCCGGTCGCCTTCGTCCACGTCGCCGGCCGACCTTCCGCTTCCGCGTACCGTCTCCCGGCGAGGTTTCGTCCTCCGGCGCCCGTGCTCGGCGCAGACAGGAATCTATGCTGCGGCGGCTCCGGGGATCAAGGTCCCGGGGTGAGAAGTTTCCGCAAATAGCGAGCGTGAGAGGAGTGCCGCTCCGGCGGATGTCGCAGCCCGGCGACATTGCCGGCACCGTCGCGTGGCTCCTGTCGGCGGACGCCAGGGGCGTCACCCGGGCAGGCAATCGATCAGAACGGTGGGCCGGGCCGGGATGGGTGGAGACATACGAGGGGCGCCGCGCGGCGCCCCTCGTAACGGTTCCTGTGGCGGGGAGTCGAGCCCTAGTACTGCGTGTCGGCCGGGAGAGCGAAGATGCTCTCCTGCTTGGCCTCGAGCTGCTCCAGCTCTTCGTCCGTGCCCATCCGCACCGGGCCCTTGAACCACTTATGGGCTGACAGCACCCACCAACCGCCGAACAGAATAAAGGCGGCTGGAATCGTGAGCGGAGCGTAGTTGACGAGATTCCAGGAGAAGTTCACGTTTCCGGGAATGCCCCCCGGAGCGGTCGGCAACATGAAGATGATCGAGATCAGAACGACCCAGACCACGGCGATCGGGTTGATCCACCTGTAGTGCTTGCCGAGACTCCACGCGCCGTGCTCGAAGTCCTTCCCCTGCCGGAACCGCAAGATGACCGGCAGGATGAAGGCGATGTAGAGGCAGGTCGTTCCAATTGAGGTGCCGACGTAGTAGCCGGCGAGGCTGTTCCACCAGGTCGGAACCATGAGCAGGAACCCCAGCGTTGCGACGGCGACGACGGAGATCACCGGGACGCGATGGCGTGACACCTTCCGCCATGCCTGATGGCCTGGAACAGCACGATCGCGTGAGAAGGCGAACAGCATCCGCGAGCCGGACGTGACGCATGCCGTGAGGCAGAACACCTGCGCCACGACGACGATGAAGAGGAGCAACTCCGCCCAGTGCGTGCTCATCGACACCTGCCAGATGTACGTCGTGATGTACGTGAACTGCTGCTGCACCGCTGTCTGATCCGGAATCGCGAATGTGATCGCAACCAGCAGGATGAACCCGAACACAACCGAGACCACGACGGAGGTGATCATCCCGACAGCTGCCGACCGCGACGCCTTGTGGGTCTCCTCCGCCATGTGCGCCGATGCGTCGTAGCCCGTCAGCGTGTACTGCGCCATTCCGATCGAGCCGATCGCGAAGACCATCCAGAAAATGCCGCTGCTCCAGCCGTGCCCGGAGTAGCCCGAGTTGTTGACGGTCTGCGTAAAGACGTAGCTGAACGACTGATGGTGATCGGGGACAACGATGAGCGCGATGACGATGATGGCGAGACCGATGACATGCCAGAACGCCGAGATCGCGTTGAGAAGAGACGTCACACGGACGTCGAAGATGTTCAGCAGCGCCGCGACGATGATGGCACCGACGAAGACGTAGAAGATGTGGTGGCGGTCGTTCGGGTAATCCCACATCAGGTTGAAGAACGACGTGGCATAGATTGCGACGCCGTATCCGACGGCGGCGATGATGCCGATCAAGCCGAGCAGGTTGAACCACCCGGTGAACCATCCCCACGCCGGGCTGCCGAGCTTCGAGGACCAGTAATAGAGGCCCCCGGCTGTGGGGTACGTCGAGGCGATCTCGGCCATCGAGAGTGCGACGAACGTCGTGAAGACGCCGACGATGATCCAGCCCCAGGTGACGGAGACAGGGCCGCCCCACTGGAAGGCGAGGTAGTACGACGTCAGGCACCCGGCGAGGATCGAGATGATCGTGAAGCTGATCGCGAAGTTTCGGAACACTCCCATGGCGCGGAGGAGTTCCTGCGCGTAGCCGAGCTTATGGAGGGTCTGCTCGTCCTCCGAGGTGTGGATCGCGCCGGGTGCTGGTACCTCGCTCATGTCGCCTCCCACATAGTTGACCGGGCCGGCCGTCGCCTCCCGAGCGGTCGAGCCGGTTGCATATTCACCCTTACCGAGAACGGCGTGTCAAGCCGCGCCGCCGGCAACCGTGGCGAATGCTGTGATCGCGTCCATGCCCTGCGAGGCAAGACCGAATAGGATCGCCTCCATGCTGAGCTTCGAAGACCTGCGCGCCGAGGTCGAAACCGGCGCGATCGACACGGTCGTCGTGGCATTCACCGACATGCAGGGGCGGTTGCTGGGCAAGCGCCTGCAGGCCGAGTTCTTCGTCGAGGAGATGGACGCGGGGCACGGGGTCGAGGGGTGCAATTACCTCCTCGCGCTCGATATGGAGATGGATCCCGTCCCCGGCTATGCGATCGCGGGCTGGGAGCAGGGTTACGGTGACTTCGACGTGCGGCCCGATCTGGCGACGCTGCGGCGGACGCCGTGGCTCGAGGCGACGGCGCTCGTCCTCGGCGACGTGCACTGGCACGATGGGACACCGGTGCAGCCCTCCCCGCGCCAGGTCCTGAAGGCGCAGATGCAGCGGGCGGCCGCACTCGGATTGACGCCGATGATGGGCAGCGAGCTCGAGTTCTACCTCCTGCGCGAGACGTTCGAGGAGGCGCACAGCAAGGGGTATTCCGGCCTGACCCCGTCGGTGCCGTACATCCTCGACTACCACATCCTCGCGACGACCTACGACGAGGCGTTCCTTCGTCAGATCAGGAACGGCATGCAGGCTGCGGGCATGCGCGTCGAGACATCGAAGGGCGAGGCGTGGCCGGGACAACAGGAGATCAACTTCCGTTTCGCCGACGCGTTGACGATGGCCGACAACCACGTCGTCTACAAGAACGGGGCGAAGGAGATCGCCTTCCTCAACGGGTGCTCGATCACCTTCATGGCCAAGCCCTTCCAGGAGTGGATCGGCAACTCGTGTCACATCCATTCCTCGCTCTGGAGCGACGGAGCCCCGTGCTTCGCAACCGACGAAGTGCTGTTCTCTCGCTGGCTTGCCGGCCAGATCGCATGCTTCAAGGAGCTCGCTGTCTTCCTGGCGCCGACGATCAACTCGTACAAGCGTTTCGCGGCCGGGTCGTGGGCGCCGACGACGCTCGCCTGGGGGAACGACAACCGCACCTGTGGATTCCGCGTCGTCGGACACGGGGCGGCCCGTCGTGCCGAGACGCGTATCCCCGGCGGCGACGCAAACCCGTACCTGGCGTTCGCCGCCGTGATCGCCGCGGGGCTGCACGGGATCGAGCACGAGCTGGAGCTGCCCGCCGGCCTCGAGGGCAACGCCTACGAGTCGGATGCCGAGCGGTTCCCTTCGACGATGGGCGAGGCGGTCGCCGCACTCGAGGGCGGCACGATGGCGCGGAGAGCGTTCGGTGATCTGGTGGTCGATCACTACCTCAACTACGCCCGGACGGAGCAGGCGTTGTACGACGCGTTCGTCACCGACTGGGAGCGCAAGCGGTACTACGAGCGTGGGTAGTGTTCCTTTCGCACGCAAGACCCCTGAATAGGCCCGCCCGCGGGCCCTGACCTTCACTGCAAGAACTCGGGCCCGCCGGCCTGTCCCGGCCGGAAGGTGCCCGGGCGCGGTAGCGTGATGTCGTGTCCGGAGGCGGTCGTCCGATGATCGGCATCACCTCGTACGCGCAACCGGCGCGCTGGGGAGCGTGGGAGCTGCCGGCCGCGCTCGTGCCTCTCTACTACGTCGACTCGGTCGAGCAGGCCGGTGGTCGCGCGCTCGTCGTGCCGCCGAGCGAGCACGCCGTCGACGAGACGCTCGACATCCTGGACGGCATCGTCTTCTCCGGCGGGATCGACATCGACCCCGCCCACTACGGTGCAGACCGGCACCCCGCGACCGACCCGGCGCAGGCACATCGCGACGCCGGCGAGCTGCGATTGCTCGAGGCTGCCCTCGAACGCGATCTGCCCACCCTCGCGATCTGTCGCGGCTTCCAGCTGTTGAACGTCCTCCGCGGCGGCGATCTCGTGCAGCACCTTCCCGACGAGGTCGGCCACGAGGGCCATCGCGAGACCCTCGGCATCTTTTCCCAACACCCGGTGGAGGTGACGAAGGGAACCCGCTTGGAGGCGATCATCGGGCCCCGGCACGGCTCCGTCCGCTCGAGCCACCACCAGGGCGTGGGTCGCGTCGGCGAGGGGCTCGTCGAGAGTGCCTACGCAGAAGACGGCTCGCTCGAAGGGATCGAGGATCCGTCCAAGCGGTTCGCCGTCGGCGTTCTCTGGCATCCGGAGATGGAAGAGGATGACAAGCGTCTGTTCGAGGCTCTCGTCGCCGAGGCTCGCGCGTACCGTGCGGCCCGCTGACGGAGCGGGCGGCGGGCAATGCCCCGGGGCTCAGGTCGACAGCGGAGGGCTCGCGGGCCTGTCCGCACCGATCTCGTGCGAGACGGGACTCACGTCGGTCGACTCCCAGGCGGGGGTGGCGACTACTCGAACGGGGGATTGTCCTAACCCTCGCGAGGGATACAGTGAGCCCACCAGAGCCTCGCCGGAGCATGCGGCACCCCGGCGAGGGCTCACTTTTCGGGTTCGGGGGACAGGGGAGCACGGATCGACAGGCGAAGGGGCTCTCGGGCCCCTTCGCCGTTCGCGCCCACGGCCCGAGGCGCGTCGACGGCCGGCGATGCCTAACGCAGGAAGCCGGGTGAGACCTCGGAGGCGGACGCAACCTCCAACTCGAGCCCGTCGTAGGCGCGCTCGACGCCCGGGGGGACCGAGAGCTCGGCGGGCCGATGCGTCAGCAGGAGATGCTTCACAGCAGCCGCGTCGGCTGCCGCTATCGCCTCCTCTGCGCTCAGGTGGCCTCGCGGCCGGCCGTCGTCGTCCCCGTGGTCGAGGGTCGCCTCACAGACGAACAGGTCCGAGTCGCGCGCAAGATCGACGAGCCGCCCGCTCGGGCCGCTGTCTCCCGAGTACGCGATTGTCGATCCACCCGCCGTCAGCCGGAAACCGTAGGTCTCCAACGTGTAATGCGGCAGCCGGAAAGGCGTCACCTCGAACCCGGCCGCCGTGAACGGCTGCTCCGCCGCGTACTCCTTCACGGTGAACACGCGGTCGAACATGTCCCGGAAGCCGAAGCGGCTGCCGAACTGCTCCAGCACCTCGCGCCCTCCTGCATGCACCCAGAGCTCCGGGCGCTCGTCGATCGCCACACCGCCCGCTCGGTACATCGCGCCCCACACCCACGGGACGAGATCACCCCAATGATCGAGATGGAAATGGGTGATCGCAATCGCATCGACGTGGGGCCAGCCCTCCCCCTCCCGAAGACGCGCGAGGACGCCCGGCCCGCAGTCGACGAGCAGTCGGCTCGAGAGGTGCTCGAGGACATATCCGGAATGGGCTCCGCCGGGATTGGGCCAGGCGGGAGAGCTGCCGATGACCGTGAATTTCACCGCCGTATACTGCCCATGTGGAGCGGAAGATACGCGTCGTGATCGCGAAGCCGGGCCTCGACGGCCATGATCGCGGGGCCAAGATCATCGCCCGCGCCCTGCGAGATGCGGGCATGGAGGTGATCTACACCGGGCTCCATCAAAGCCCCGAGCAGATCGTCGAAACGGCGATCCAGGAAGACGCGGACGCCGTCGGGATCTCGATCCTCTCCGGGGCGCACATGACCCTCGTACCGCGGATCATCGAGGGACTGCGAGCCAACGAGGCCGACGACGTGCTGGTTGTCCTGGGCGGAACGATTCCCGCCGAGGACGCCGCCGAGCTGATCGCAGGCGGGGTTGCGGCCATCTTTACGCCCGGTGCCCCTACCGGCGAGATCGTCGAGTTCCTCCGCTCGGCCGTCGCCGTTCCGTAGGGTCCAGGCAAGAGACAGGTCAGGTCTCCTCCGTGGCGGATCGTGCGCTCCACGTGTTACCCGAGACGGACGCGATCGACGGAGAGCGCGCCGGGTCGTCCCGTGATCACGTCCCGGATTGGCAGGAGAATGAGGAGAAGGACTCCTCGGGCTGTCGTCCGGTGCTGTCTCATCCTGGTCCGGTGAGGAAGATCCCACCCGCGTCCGGTTCGCGCTCGAAGGGCGTGACGCTAGCAGACGCGTCTGTGAGTCATCTCGCCCGACGCTTCACCGTGCCGGGCAAAAAGCGCAAGCGATAGGGTCTCCCTGTGAAGATCGCCGTCTGCGTGAAACAGGTTCCCGACGCGACGTCGGTGAGGCGGATCGACGCTGCCACGAACCGGCTCGATCGGTCGGGGGAGGGTGCGCTCAACGCGACGGACGTCAACGCGGTCGAGGAGGCGCTCCGTATCAAGGAGGCCCACGGCGGCGAGGTCGTCGTCGTCTCACTCGGCCCGGTGAAGGCACTCGACTCGGTTCGCAAGGCACTTGCCATGGGGGTCGACCGCGCCGTCCTCGTGTCCGACGATGCCGCCGCCGGCTCGGACCTCGTGGCGACGAGTTACGCGATCGCTCGAGCGCTCGAGCGCGAAGGTGCCGATCTCGTGCTCTTTGGACAGCAGTCGTCCGACTCCGACGGCGCCGTCCTCTGGGCTGCCGTGGCCGACCGGCTGCGGCGTCCGCTCGTTTCTCAGGTCGCCGACCTCGTGCTCGACGGGTCATCCGTGACCGGAAAACGCCAGACGGAGTTCGGGTACGACGTGATCGCCGCGCCGCTGCCCGCGGTGGTGGCGGTCTCCGACGCGATCAACGAGCCCCGCTACCCGTCGCTGAAGGGGATCATGGGAGCGAAGTCGAAGCCGACCGAGACCTTGTCGCTCGCGGACGTCGGCGTCGAACCCGACCGGGCCGGCGCAAGCGGCTCGCGGACGACGGTACTCGGGCTCGCACCGCCTCCGTCGAAGGGTGACCAGCTCAAGATCGAAGACGACGGCTCGGCAGCCGAGAAGCTCGTCGACTGGCTCGTCGAAAGGAAGCTCCTGTGAACACCCTCGTCTTCCTCGAGCACCACGACGGTGTGATCCAGAAGGGTGCCCTCGGCGTGCTCGCGCGCGCTCTCGCTCTCGGCGGCGACGTCGCCGGGGTCGTCATCGGCCACGGTGTCGCTGACGTGGCCGCGGCCGCGGGGGCGTTCGGCGTCGTCAAGGTCTACGTCGTCGACTCTCCTGCCTTCGAGGCCCCGTTGCCCCAGCCGCGGGTCGATGCGCTCGAGGCCGTCGTCGCGGCTTCCGGCGCCGAGAACATCCTCTTCGCGGCATCGGTCCTGTCGGCGGACGTCGCAGCGGGGCTGTCGGCGCGACTCGACGCGGGTCTCAACTGGGATGTCACCGACTTCCGGATCGAAGGCGACCAACTCGTCGCCACGCGTCCTGCACTCGGCGACACGGTCCTCGTGGACGTGGGCTGGACGAGCACCCCGCGGATAGCACTCGTGCGCTCCGGCGCCTTCGAGCCCGTCGAGACAGGGGGCAGCGCGACCGTGCACGACGTTCCCGTCACCTTGCAGGACTTCTCCACCGAGGCAAGGATGGTCGAGCAGGCCCATGAGCAGGCAAGCGGTCCCTCGATCGAGGACGCGGAGGTGATCGTTGCGGGCGGCCGCGGCCTCGGCACGCCGGAGGGCTTCAAGCTCGTCGAGGAGCTCGCCGCAGCACTCGGGGGCGCCGTTGCCGCCACACGCGCGGTCGTCGATGCCGGCTGGTATCCGTACTCGACGCAGGTCGGCCAGACCGGCAAGTCCGTGTCGCCGAAGCTCTACATCGCACTCGGCATCTCGGGTGCGATCCAACACAAGGTAGGCATGCAGAACTCGGGCACGATCGTCGCGATCAACAAGGATCCGAATGCCCCGATCTTCGACTTCGCCGACTTCGGCGTCGTCGGCGACCTCAACCAGGTCGCCCCGAAGCTCGCCGAGCTCGTGCGGGCGCGTAGGGGCTAGCGTGTCGGCCGAGCTTCGCGCCGCGGACTTTCCGCCGCCGTTCTCGAGCGCAGAGGTGATCGCTGCTCCGGTCGACGACGTCGGAGACCGCGTCGAGGTGGGCGTCCTGATCGTCGGCGGCGGGCCCGCAGGTCTTGCGTGCGCGATCCGGCTCGGACAGCTCCTGGAGGAGGATCCGGCGACGGCGGAGCGGCTGGGCGAGGTACCCGTTGCCCTCGTCGACAAAGGCAAGCAGCCGGGCTCGCACCTTCTCTCAGGCGCGGTGATGAACCCGCGCGCCGCCCGCCGCCTCTTCAGGGGTCGCCCCGAGCAGCTCGAAGGTGTTCCGACCTACGGGGACGTCCCCGGAGAGGGCGTTTACCTGTTGACCCGGACGCGGGCTCTGAGAATCCCGCCACCGCCGACGCTCCGGAACCACGGCAACTGGATCGTCTCGATCTCACAGATGTGCCGGTACCTGGCCGAACAGGCCGAGGCAGGTGGCACGTTCGTCCTCCCGGAGACCGTCGCCGATCGCCTTCTCGTCGACCACGGCCGCGTCGTCGGGATTCGCACCGGCGACAAGGGTCGCGGGAAGGAGGGCGAGCCGCTCGGAAACTTCGAGCCGGGCGCGGACATCGTCGCGAGGGTCACGGTGCTCGCCGAAGGGACGGCCGGGCATCTCACGGGTGCCGCCCTCGATCGCTTCGGGCTCCACGGTCCCGAGCCCCAGATCTGGGAGCTCGGCGTGAAGGAGGTCTGGCGGGTGCAAGAGCCGTTGCGCAAGATCGTCCACACGCTGGGGTGGCCGCTGCGCAAGCCGGCGAAGTACCGTGAGTTCGGCGGCTCGTGGCTCTACCCCATGGGCGACGACATGGTCTCGTTGGGGTTCGTCGTCGGCCTCGATTACCGGGACATCGAGCTCTCTGCCCATGACCTCTTGCAGGAGTTCAAGACCCATCCATTCGTACGCGCGATTCTCGACGGCGGTGAGCGAATCGCATGGGGCGCGAAGACGATCACGAGCGGAGGCTGGCACGCGATCCCGAGGAACCTCGGAGCGCCGGGCTTGCTGCTCGCGGGTGAGAGCGCGGGCCTTGTCGATCTTGCCCGCCTGAAGGGAGTGCACTACGCGATCGAGTCGGGGCGCCTGGCCGCCGAAGCGGCGTTCCGATCTCTCCGGCCCGGCGAGAATCCCGGCCGGCCCGGTGCGTTCGACGGATACGACGCCGAGGTGCGTACCGGCTATCTCGGGAAGAGCCTCCGCGAGGTGCGCAACATGCGGCAGGCGTTCGAGAAGGGATTCTTCGTCGGCGGTGGGCTTGCGAGCGCGATGACGGTCACGAAGGGGAAGTTTCCGCCGAAGGAGTTCCACAACGAGCCCAACGCGGGCGCCCCGCTGCTTCGCACGGATCGTTCGGCGAGGTATCCGTCTCCCGACGGCGTCCTGACCTTCGACAAGCTCTCGTCGGTCTTCGCCTCCGGCAACCGTACGCGCGACGACCAGCCGAATCACGTCCGGGTCGAGCGCCACGTGCCACGCGAGGTGGCGGAGATGTGGGCCTGGATGTGCCCTGCCCAGGTGTACGAGGTGGGCGAAGCGGACGGCGACGGCACCGTCGAGTTGAGGCTGACCCCGTCCAACTGCGTGCAATGCGGAGCGATCACCGCGCGCGGCGGAAGGCTGACCCCTCCCGAGGGCGGCTCGGGACCCGAGTACACGCTCACCTAGCGATGGAGTCTTCATCGCGGGGATCGGCGGGAAACCGAAATGCCGATGTGGCAGTCGTCGGCGCCGGGATCGTCGGGCTCGCCGTTGCCCGCTCACTCTCGCTCCGTCATCCCGCGCTGCGGATCGTCGTGCTCGACAAGGAGACGGCGATCGCCCGGCACCAGACGGGGCGCAACAGCGGCGTCATCCATTCGGGCGTGTACTACGCACCCGGTTCACTCAAGGCACGCCTTTGCGTTCAGGGCGCGGCCGCGCTCACGACCTACTGCGACGAACGATCGATTCCCTACGACATCTGCGGCAAGGTCATCGTCGCCCACGGCACAGCCGAGCTGTCGAGGCTCGAGGAGCTGTATCGCCGCGGGACGGAGAACGGCGTGCCGGGACTCGAACTCGTCGGGCCTCAGCGCTTGCGCGAGCTGGAGCCGCATGCCGCGGGCGAGCGGGCGCTCTACGTCCCCGGCACGGGGATCGTCGACTACGGCCTCGTCGCCCGTTCGTTTGCAGAGGACGTTCGTGCTGCCGGGGGTGAGCTACTTCTGGGCTACGAGGTGGAGAGGATCGAGGAGCGGCCCCGCAGCGGGGTTCTGCTCTCGTGTGCGGCCGGTGAGGTGACGGCGGCGAACGCCGTGTTCTGCGCGGGGGTGTACGCGGACCGCCTCGCACGACTCGGCGGCGGTGCTCCCGATCCGTGGATCGTGCCCTTCCGCGGCGATTACTACATCTTGCGCCCCCAGGCGCGGCACCTTGCAAACGCCCTCGTGTACCCGGTTCCCGACCCGAGCTTTCCGTTCCTCGGCATCCATACGACACTACGGTTGGACGGCTCGATGTGGCTCGGGCCGAACGCCGTACTCGCTCTCGGGCGCGAGAGCTATGGGCGCTACCAGGTGGCACCCGCCGACGTCGTCGAGACGATTCGTACCGCCGGGTTCCGCCGGCTGGCCCGCCGCCACCTGCGCATGGGACTGGGGGAGATGGTGCGCGACTACAGCAAGCATCTGTTCGTTGCTTCCGCCAGGAAGCTGTTGCCGGAGCTCCAGGCCGGGGACGTCCTTCCGGGCAATTCGGGGATCCGGGCGCAGGCGCTCACGGCCGACGGTAGCCTCGTTGACGACTTCGTCCTCGAGCGCCGGCCCGGCATCGTGCACGTCCGGAATGCCCCGTCGCCGGGCGCCACCTCCTCGCTGATGATCGGCGAGACCATTGCGAGCATGGCGGAGGAGGCGTTCGGGCTCGACCCTTCGAAGCCGGGCTGAAGCCTGAGCTCGAGTCGGGCCCTTTAGGGCGTCTAACGGCTTCGCGCGGCCCACGCGTCTGCCATCGAGATGCGCTGGGCCAGGGTGGGATGGCTGTCGAGGAGCACATGCGCCCAGAGCGGCGGGTCGGGATCTCCGAGCGACGTTCTGGCGAAACCGACGAAGAGGGCCCGCGCGGCCTCGGGATCCTTCGTCGTCTGCAACGCCTTCCAGTCGGCCTCCGCCTCCATCCGCCGGCTGATCCAGCCCTGAGCCGGCGCGAGAGCGAGCTGGAGCGCCGCGACTACGAGGAGTGCCAGGGGCACTGCAGCCGCCTTGCCCATCCCGCCGCGCCGCCGCGTCGCCCGCATCAGGATCCAGGCGCCCGGAAGCGCGAAGAGCGCGAACCACGCGAGTGCCTTCGGGATGTGGTCGCTCGAGTGGTGACCGATCTCGTGGGCAAGGACGACCCGCACCTCGTCGTCCGAGAAGCGCCCGTCGACCATGGTGCTCCACAGGACGACCTTGCGGGTGGGCCCGTAACCGACGGCGTAGGCATTCGCCTGGCTGGTCGTGCCGCTGACGTCCTCGACCGACACGGGAATATCCTTGACACCCTGCTTCCTCTCGAACGCCTCCGCCGAGCGCCGCAAGGACGGATTCTCGAGCGCCGTCGTCTCGGGCACGAGATACGGTTGGGCGAACGCGAACACGGCTCCGATCGCGACGAAGACGATCGCGCCCGGGATCCACCAGATCTCGCCGAGGCGACGGGCGAGAAACATCACGATCAGGAGTGCGACGCAGATCGAGACGAATGCGCCGCCGAGCTCGAGCCAGTGACCGAACGCCCAGTCGAGGTAGCCCGCGTCCGTCAGATTGTGGCGGCGCTCCCACCAGACGTCGAGTAGGACGAAAGGGAGCTGGGCGAGCCACACGATTCCCAGCCCGAGCATGCCGAGCAGCATGCCGGTGCCAATCGGACCGGCGGCCGACTCGCGTGCGAAGTGTGGTCCGCGGCGGGCATACACCCAGAGCGTGGCGAACAGGACGATCTGCTTCAGCACCCAGGTGACGAGGAAGAAGCGCTCGACGCTCACCGCGTGACGGACGAAGTCCGTGCCGAAGACGGCGTCGGCATCGACGGAGGCGAGGTGCAGGTTCGCCGGCACGGCGGTGCGCAGAAGGAGCGATGCGCACCACAGCCAGGCCGCGGTCGCGGCGACGAGAGCCGAGCACCGCGCGAGGCGGTTCAGGCCGGCTCGATCCCCGCGGGCCCGTCTGCCCCCGGCTCGAGCACGAGCTGTTCGTCCCTCGGCCGGTCGCGGACCGCCGGCGTGGCGTACGGGTAGCTGTCCGTGAGCAGGAACAGGTACGCATTGACCTGAGCCGTGTATCGCAGGCTGACGGCACCGAGGTTGCGGAGTCCTTCCGGCATCCGTCCGGTGAGGAGCGATGACCACCAGCCGAGCAGCCCTACGAGCCAGACGACCGCCGTATACGCCCCGCCGAGCATCAGCGCCGGGATGACGAGCCAGATCCTGAAGAGCGTGACTGCACGATGCTGCCTCCGCGGCGAGTCGATTGAAACGTCCACCGGGTAGTGGCCTGCCGCCCCTACGAAGCCCGGGAACGGGCCACCGATCACGAAGAGGAATGCGCCGACGTGCACCGCGTACCGCACCCAGGCTGCGATGAAGCGATGCAAACCGGACGGCACACGCCCGGTCGCGAGCGCCGCGAACCACGCGAGCACGACGGCCATGAGCACGAGCACGCTCCACAGCGAGAGCCAGATCAGGTGCGGGATCGTGAGCAGAAGCCGGAAGAACACGGTGAGCCGCGAGCGCTCCACGTTGTCGGTGAGCTCGAGTCGGACCGGGTGAGGCGGCAGCTCGGCCAGCGGCATCACGCGGCAGGGGTCGCTCGTCGGATACCGGTCGGTGACGAGCAGCAAGTACCCGCTGGCCTGAGCCGTGTAGCCGATGGCGTAGGTGATCAGGTCCCGGAGGCCCCGTGGGGCACGCCCCAGTGCGAGCGACGCGAACCACGCGAGGACAGCCGCCGTCGCCGCGACGCCTCCGACGCCCCAGCCGGCAGACCAACCCGCGTCGGAGCTTCGGGAGAAGGCCCACGACAGGTTTCCGAACCACGATCCTCCGCCGAGGGCGGAGGCGAGGAGCAGGGCCGGGATCGCGAGCACCAGCCGGGCGGCGACCCGGCCGCGCGACTGGTGGGCCGAGGGCTCTACTTCGAGGTCGACCGGGTACCCGTCGCCGCCGCCGAACGGCGGGTACGGCCCTGCGGCCAGGTAGACGTAGGCGCTCACCTGCACCGAATAGCGGAGGTACGAGACCACGAAAGACTGCAGTGTGCGGGGCGCCGTGCCGTCGACGAGCAGCGCGAGCCAGAGGATTATCGAGACGGCACCCGCCGCGATGCCCCAGAGCCCGACGACGACGAGGTGCGGGACGGCGAGCACGAGTCGGAAGATGACCGTGATGCGCGATCGGTCGAGATCGTCGGAAACGACGACGCGGAGGGGAAGGCGGGCCGGCTCGTCGTCCACGCGGGCATTCTCAACGTTGCGCCGGTCGACCATCTAGGATCCGCCGATGCCCGAGGCGCCGGTCACTCCCGACGACGTCCGTCGCGCCGCCGACGCGATTCGAGGGACAGTGCATCGCACACCCGTCTTCAGCTCCCGCAGCCTCGGGCCGGGGCAGCATCTGAAGGCCGAGCTCTTCCAGCGAACGGGGTCGTTCAAGGTGCGCGGCGCGCTCCACAAGGTGCGGGCGCTGACGCCCGCCGAGCGAGACCGCGGTGTGATCAGCGTCTCGGCCGGCAACGCTGCGCAGGCGCTGGCCTGGGCGGCGGCGGCCGAGGGCGTCGACGCGCTCCTCGTGATGTGGCAGGGGGCGAGCCGCGTCAAGATCGACGCGACTCGTGGCTACGGAGCAGCGGTCGACCTGGAGGCGTCCAGCAGCGGTGCGGTATTCGAGCGCCTCTCTGCGCTGCAGGAGCAGACGGGTCGCGTGTTCGTGCACCCGTTCGACGACCCGCTCGTGATCGCCGGCGCGGGAACCGTCGGACTCGAGATCCTCGAGGAGGTGCCCGGGGTGGACACGATCGTCGCCGCCTGTGGCGGCGGCGGTCTCGTTTCGGGAATCGCCGCCATGTGCGTCCCCGCCGGCGTCCGCGTGGTCGCGGTCGAGCCCGAGCGCGCCAACGGGTTGGCGCTCGGTCTCGCCGCGGGAGAGCCGGTACGTGTGACGGGGGAGACGATCGCGGATGCCCTCAGCCCTCCGTTCGCGGGCAGGCTGCCGATCGAGCTCTGCGGCCTGCTGGGCGTCGAGGTAGTACTCGTCTCCGAGGACGAGATCCGTCGGGCGTTCCGGTTCCTCTACGGTCGCGCCAAGCTCGCCGCCGAACCGGGTGCCGCAGCGGCGGTGGCCGCCGTGCTGGCCGGCAAGGTGGAGGGCGAAAATGTGGTCTCCGTCGTCTCGGGAGGCAACGTCAGTGCCGATATTGCCTCTGCTATCCTGGCTGAGCCATGAAGGCTGAGATTCATCCCGAGTACGTCCTCGCGCATGTCACCTGCTCCTGCGGCAACGAGTTCACGACCCGTTCCACGAGGCCGGAATTGCACGTCGAGGTCTGCTCGCACTGCCACCCGTTCTACACGGGCAAGCAGAAGCTCATGGATGCCGGCGGTCGGGTCGAGCGCTTCCAGCGCCGTCTCGAGAAGGCCGGCGGCCCCCGCCGCGCCTAGAGGCATCGGTGTGAAACCCGAGCACGCGCGGATGGGGCGCACCCCCGTTCCACATCGAGTAGCCGAGGGCTCGTGAGCGTTTCGTACGGTGGGCAGGCCGTCCTCGAAGGCGTGATGATGCGCGGTCCATCCGTGTGGTCCGTCGCCGTCCGCACTCCGGCCGGCGACGTGGTCGAGGTGACGAAGTCCGTCAGCTCGCCGATGCAGCGTCATCGCATCTGGCGACTCCCCGTCGTCCGTGGTGTGATCGCGCTCGGCGAGTCGCTCGCGATCGGCTTTCGGGCGCTCGCGATCTCGGCCAACTACGCCATGCAGGACGAAAACGACGAAGGCGTCGACGGTGAGCCCGCCGAGGTCTCGACGGAGATCTCCCGGGGACAGATCATCTTCTCGTTCGTGATCGCGATCGGATTCGCGCTGATGCTGTTCAAGGTAGGCCCCGCTCTCCTTACCAACTGGTTGCCGATCGACGGGACCTATACGTTCGTGGTCGTCGAAGGTGTGATTCGCGTGTCGGTGTTCATCCTCTACATCGTGTTGATCGGGCTGCTCCCGGATCTCAAGCGTGTCTTCCAGTACCACGGCGCCGAGCACAAGGCGATCAACGCGCTCGAAGGCGGCTCGGAGCTCACGCCGGAGAAGGTGCAGACGTTCAGTTTGATCCATCCGCGTTGCGGAACGGCTTTTTTGCTCTGGGTGATGGTGATCGGTATCTTCGTCTTCGCATTTGTGGGCAGACCCGTCTGGTACTGGCTGGTGATCAGCCGGATCCTCTTGCTGCCCGTGATCGCCGGCCTCGCCTACGAGCTGATCCGCTACGCGGGAAAGCACCAGGGAAACCGAGTCCTGATGACATTGCTCGCACCTGGGCTGTGGCTGCAGCGGCTGACGACGAGGGAGCCGTCACTCGACCAGATCGAGGTGTCGATCAAGGCGCTGCAGGAGGTCATGCGCGTCGAGCAGGCGGAGAGTGACGACGAGCTGCGCGCCGAGACCCGGGTCGAGGTGATGGCGTAGGAAGCCCACGCTTCCGTGACAACGAAGAACAGGAGGAGGCTCGATGCCGAGAATCGTTCGTGAGGCCGAGGTCAACTGGGAAGGCAACATCGCCCGGGGAGGCGGCGCGATCACCGCGGCGTCCTCGGGTGCCTTTTCCTCGTTGCCGTTCACTCTCGCGTCCCGGATCGCGGTTCCCGAGGGCAAGACGAGCCCGGAGGAGCTCCTGGCCGCCGCCCACGGCGGATGTTTCACGATGTCGCTCGCGAATGAGCTGTCGCAGGCTGGAACTCCGCCCGAGCGGCTCGATGTGCGTTGCGTCGTGACCATGGACGAGGTCGAAGGCAAAGGGCATCAAATTGTCCATTCCGCAATCGAGGCGCACGGCACCGTGCCGGATTGTGACGAGGCGGCGTTTGCGCAAGCGGCCGAAGCGGCCGATGCGAGTTGTCCGTTCTCGGCGCTCATCCGCGCGAGCGCGACCGTCGCCGTCTCCGCGACCTTGTCGTAGGATCAACTCCCGTTCACCAACTCAGAGGAGGTCGAAGCGATGGCGACCGAGCGCACGATGAGCACGACCTGGCGCGGGAGCTTGATGGACGGCGCGGGCACCATTCACGAGGCGGGCAGCGGGGCCTTCGGCTCGCTCGACGTCACCTGGGCTTCGCGTGCCGAGACGCCGAACGGCAAGACGAGCCCAGAGGAGCTGATCGCAGCCGCCCATTCGGCATGCTTCGCGATGGCGCTGTCTCATGCGCTTGCACAGGCCGGCACACCGGCCGACCGGCTCGACACATCGGCCACCGTCACCTTCGTGCCGGGCGAAGGCATCACGAAGATCGCGCTCTCGGTACGCGGTAGCGTGCCCGGGGTCGGCGCGGCGGCGTTCGTTGCGGCCGCCGAGGGTGCGAAGGCGGGCTGCCCCGTATCGAAGGCGCTTGCGGCGGTGCCGGAGATCACGCTGGACGCGGCGCTCGCCTGAGTCGGCTCACGACCGTGAAAGTCTGACGATTCCCACGGGCTCCTTCCGGAGCCGCGGCGGGTCGGATGGGCCGGCGGGCCGGCTCCTTCAGGGGTCTTCGCGATCGAGGGCGGCGCCCAGATCTGCAAGCAGGAATAGGCCTGCGTCGGTCGCGATCTGCTCTTTCACCGCGGGCGACGCAGGCTACCATCGTCGCCATGGCGGGCATCGAACCACTGGTCGAGGAGCTCCAACGCTCGTACGCCGACCTTCAAGCGCGGCTGTCAGACCCTGCGGTCTACAACGACCATCGCGAGGCCGCGGACGTGGGTCGGCGCCTGAAGGAGCTCGAGACGCCCTACAAGCTGGCGGTGGCCTGGCAGGGAGCTCGCGCCGACCTCGCCGACGCCAACGACGACCCCGAGCTCGCCTCGATGGCCGCCGACCTCGAGAGCGACGTCGTACGCCTCGAGGAGGAGCTCAAGGCCGCACTCGTCGAGCGCGACCCGGCCGACGCGAAGGATGTGATCGTCGAGGTGCGGCAAGGGGTCGGAGGCGACGAGGCGGCGCTGTGGGCGGGTGACGTCTTCCGCATGTTGACCCGCTATGCGGAGCGGCGCGGCTTCAAGACCGAGATCCTGTCCGCGAACGAAAGCGAGACAGGGGGCTTCAAGGAGGTCGTCTTCTCCGTCAAGGGTGACGGGGCGTTCTCGGTCTACAAGTACGAGGGCGGCACGCATCGCGTGCAGCGCGTCCCCGAGACCGAATCGCAGGGGCGAATCCACACGTCCACCGCCACCGTTGCCGTCATGCCGGAGGTCGAGGAGGTCGAGATCGAGATCGCCGAGAACGACCTCAAGATCGACGTCTACCGCTCGACTGGTCCGGGCGGCCAGAGCGTCAACACGACAGACTCGGCCGTGCGCATCACCCACCTCCCGACGGGCGTCGTCGTCGCGATGCAGGACGAGAAGTCGCAGCTTCAAAACAGACAAAAGGCCATGCGTGTGCTCCGGGCGCGGCTGTACGAGTTGGAGCGGGAGAAGCAGCAGGCGCGTCTCTCCGCCGCCCGGAAGCTGCAGATCGGCTCCGGCGAGCGCGCCGAGAAGATCCGCACCTACAACTTTCCCGAGAACCGGCTCACCGACCATCGGATCAAGCTGACGGCACACCGGCTCGACCAGATCCTGAACGGCGACCTCGACGAGTTCACGGAAGCCATCCAGGCAGAGGACCGGCGACTGTCACTCGAGGCCGCGGGCGCATGACAGCGAGCAGAGGCGTTGGCGCCAGGCTGAAGCCTGGTACCAACACGATTTCTGAAGTGCTGCGCCTCTCGACCGAGCACCTCGCCGGGAAGGGATCCGAGACGCCGCGCCTCGACGCGGAGCGTCTGCTCGCCAAGGCGACCGGCCTCGAGAGGATCGAGCTGTACATGTCCTTCGATCGTCCGCTGACTCCGTCCGAGCTCGACGCGGCACGGGACCTCGTTGCTCGTCGCGCCAAGCGCGAGCCACTCCAGTACGTGCTCGGCGAGTGGGGGTTCCGCCGGCTGACGCTCACCGTCGACCGGCGCGGGTTGATCCCTCGGCCCGAGACCGAGATCCTCGTGGAGTGCGCCCTCGCTCTCCTCACCGGTCTCGAGCGACCCAGAGTTCTCGACGTCGGGACGGGCTCCGGCGCCATCGCGCTGGCGATCGCCGACGAGCATCCCGGAGCGGCGGTGACGGGCATCGACAGCTCGCTCGATGCGCTCGCACTGGCGGCCGAGAACGTGAGCCGAACCGGTCTCGCGGTCGACCTGGCCCGCCACGATCTCTTCCAGGGCCTGCCCGTCGGCCGATGGGACCTGATCGTGTCCAACCCGCCGTACGTCGATGCCGCCGACCTCGGCGGGCTCGAGCCAGAGGTTCGTGATTGGGAGCCACACGGGGCGCTCGTCGCAGAGGGGGCGGTGGAAGCGGTCGCCCGGGCCGCCACCGCCGTGCTCGTCCCCGGAGGGGCGCTCGCGCTGGAGGTGGGTGAGGGCCAGCCGCCTGCGGTCGCCAGGCTGCTGAGGGACCTGGGGTACGCGTCGATCAAGGTCACACCGGACCTGGCAGGCCGTGAGAGAGTCGTCGAGGCGCGATCCCAGCTGGATTGACACTCATCACCCACTCGCCTCCGAAGGAGGTGTCGGGGTGGTCGTGACGCAAACGGAGAGTAAGTGACGAGGATCACCGACCGATGACGCCTCCGATCATCCATCCCACGACGCTCGCCGAGCTGATCGAGCGTCGCGCTCGACTTGGTCCGGACGTCGCTGTCCTCCGCGCGCCCGGCCGGGGATCCTCTCAGCGCCACAGGACTCCTCACGCCCGTCGAGAGTCTCCGAACGGTATTGCGGGAACTCGGGATCGGACCGACCGGTCGCGTGGCGCTGGTGACGCGATGCGGCCGTCGCCGTCGGCCGATTGACGCTCTGGCCGGCGGCTTGTCGCTGACGTGATCGCGAAGGATCCCCTGCCAGGTCTCCGTCGATCACGGACGTGTTGCATTCCGACCGCCATACCCGACGGGCGGCGCTCTTCGACCAGTCCCCGGGGGATCCGCGGTAGCGTGACGTTCGATGGGGAGCGTCGACATCATCGAAAGCTCTGTCGCCGCCCTCGAGACCGGCCGGCTCGTCGTCATCCCGTCCGACACCGTCTACGGCCTCGCGGCGACCGCGGCTGAACCGGAGCCCGCGCGGCGGCTGTACCGGCTCAAGGGACGCGATGAGATTCAGCCGACGGCACTGATGGCCTCGAGCGTTGACGCGCTCCTCGAGTGCATTCCCGAGCTCGGCGGCCGCGCGGCCGCAATCGCTCGCGTGCTGCTCCCAGGGCCGTTCACGCTTGTGGTGCCCAACCCGGCCGGGCGCTTCAGCTGGCTCTCCGCGAGGCGGCCCGAGTCTATCGGCGTGCGTGTGCCGGCTCTCGTCGGGCCCACCGCTGCGATCGTCGCACGGCTCGGGGTCGTCGTCGCGACGAGTGCGAACCTTCCCGGCGGCCCCGATCCGTGCAGGCTGGACGACGTCCCCGCGCAGATCCTCGCCGGCGTGGCCGCTGCTCTCGACGGCGGTGAGCTACCGGGTATTCCCTCGACGGTGATCGACGTGACCGGTCCCGACCCTGTGATCCTCCGGCACGGAGCCGGCGATCCAGCTGCAGCGCTCGCTCTGATAGCGGAGGCACACACATAATCCTTACCTGCTCGCGACGACTCGCTCACGGGAGGGGACTAGGTTCGGTCCTGATGCACCGCTTTCGTCCATCGGTGATCGTCCTCGTCGCATCGCTTGCCGCTCTGGTAGTCGCTCAGGCAGCGGCCGCGGCGGCACCGTCGGCGATCACGGGCACGGTCAGCACGGTCGCCGGCACGTCGGCGACGCTGAACGGCACCGTCAATCCGGGGGGAGCCGCGACCGACTGGTGGTTCGAGTACGGAACCTCGGCGTCGTACGGATCGAAGACGCCGACGGCGGCGGCGGGGTCAGGCACGACGAACGTAGCCGTCTCGAAGGCGTTGAGCGGGCTGGCGCCGGCAACGACGTATCACTATCGGCTCGTAGCCAAGAACCCGTCGGGAACGACGAACGGCGGCGACGGCCTCTTCACCACGGCTTCGCCTCCCGTTGCTGTTACATCGGCTGCGACCGGCGTCGGGCCGACGACCGCCACGCTGGGCGGCACGGTCAACCCGAACGGCCAGGCGACCACCTGGCACGTCGAATACGGGACGTCGACGTCGTACGGGACGAAAACCGCCGCGGCCGACGCCGGTTCCGGTAGCTCGTCGAAGGCCGTCTCGATCGGCGTCACCGGCCTGGCTGCTGGCAAGGCCTATCACTTCCGGCTCGTCGCCACGAGCTCGGCCGGTACGGCGCTCGGTGCCGACGCGACCTTCGTCACCGCCGAGGCGCCGATTGCGACGACCTCCTCTGCGAGCTCAGTCGGTTCGACCACCGCGAAGCTGAACGGGAAGGTCGACCCGAACGGACGGCCGACGACGTACCTCTTCGAGTACGGCCCGACCACGGCATACGGGGCGAAGTCGTCGTCGTCGAGCGCAGGCTCCGGCTCGAGCGCGACGAGCGTCTCGAAGACGGTGAACGGCCTCAAGGCCGGCACGACCTACCATTTCCGGCTCGTCGCGACGAGCGACGCCGGCGCCTCGACGGGGGGCGATCAGGCCTTCACGACCCAGAGTGCGCCGACCGTGATCACCGGCCAGGCCTCCGCCGTCGGCCCGACGTCGGCGACCGTCGGTGGATCCGTGAATCCGAACGGGGCCTCCGCCACGTGGTACGTCGAGTACGGCACGAGCACCTCGTACGGGTCGAAGACGTCGTCCCGGAGCGCGGGCGCGGGCACGGCTGTCCAGGCAGTGACCGACGCCGTCTCGAAGCTGACGCCCGGGGTGACGTACCACTTCCGGCTCGTCGCCTCGAATTCGCTCGGCACCACCCGCGGTGCGGACGCGACCTTCCAGACAACCGGCGCGCCGTCGGTGGCAACAGGCCCGGTGACGGTCGCCACCCTCTCGCTGTCGTCGGCGAAGGTCAACGGCACCGTCAACCCGCGCGGCCTGGCAACGACCTGGTGGTTCGAATACGGACGCACGCGCGGGTATGGCTTCCGAACGGTCCAGGCATCGATGAACGGATCGGCCGACGTTCGCGTCGTGTCCCTGCTCACAGGTCTCTCTCCCGGTGCCCGGTGGCACTACCGCGTCGTCGCCCAGAGCGCCGCCGGAACGAGCGTCGGTCAGGACGCATCGTTCGCAACCCCGCCCCGGCCGCTCGACCCGGCAGGCCGACCGGTTCGCTGCACGATCGTCGGGACGCAGGGGGCCGACGTCCTGCGCGGAACGCGCGGCCGTGACGTGATCTGCGGACTCGGCGGCAACGACCGGATACTCGCCGGGGGAGGGGCGGACGTCGTGTACGGCGGTCCCGGCGCGGACATCGTCGACGGCGGCGTCGCGAACGACGTGCTGCGAGGCGGTGCCGGCAACGACGAGCTGTACGGGCGCTCGGGAAACGATCGGCTCGAGGGTGGAGCCGGATCCGATCGACTCGAGGGCGGCACGGGCCGGGACGCCCTGTACGGAGGAGCTGGGGCCGACGTTCTCCTCGCGCGCGACGGGCGCTCCGACGTCGTCTTCGGCGGCGGCGGCACCGATCTCGCCCGACTGGACCGCGGCCTCGACCAGGTCGTCTCCGTAGAGCGTCGCCGCTTCTCGTAGCGCGGGGAGGCACGAGCCCTCGCGCTTCTGGGTCCAGTAGCATCGCGGCATGGCGCTCGCCGAGAACACCCTCGACCGGCTGCGCACCCAGGGCCTGGCCGAGATCGATCCGGACATCGCGGGATTGCTCGGCGAGGAGGTCGAGCGGCAGCGCAACCAGATCGAGCTGATCGCGTCGGAGAACTTCACCTGGCCGTCGATTCTCGAGGCCGTCGGGTCGGTGCCCACGAACAAGTACGCCGAGGGGTATCCCGGCAAGCGGTACTACGGCGGCTGCGAGATCGTCGACCGGATCGAGCAACTCGCGATCGACAGGGCCAAGAAGCTGTTCCAGGCAGAGCACGCGAACGTCCAGCCGCACGCCGGCGCGCAGGCGAACATGGCGGTGTATCTCGGCCTGATGCAGCCGGGGGACACGGTGCTGTCCCTCCGTCTCGACCACGGCGGTCACCTGACCCACGGTCTCAAGGTCAACTTCTCGGGGATGCTCTACACGATCGCGCACTACGGCGTGTCGCGCGAGACGAACCTCGTCGATTACGACGAGGTTCTGGCGCTCGCGAAGGAGCACCGGCCGAAGGTGATCCTGTGCGGCGGCTCCGCGTATCCGCGGACGGTGGAGACGTGGGAGTTCCGCAAGATCGCGGACGAGGTCGGCGCTCTCCTGTGGTGCGATATGGCCCACTTCTCGGGCCTCGTCGCCGCCGGGTTGCACCCGAACCCGATGGCCGACTGCGACGTCGTCACCTCCACCACCCACAAGACGCTCGCCGGCCCCCGGGCGGGATTCATCCTGTGCCGCGACGAGCACGCGACAGCCATCGACCGCGCCGTGTTCCCGGGCCTCCAGGGCGGGCCGCTCGAGCACGCGATCGCGGCGAAGGCGGTGTGCTTCCGAATCGCCGCCTCCGAAGCGTTCCGCGCCTACCAGACGCAGGTGCGCACGAATGCGGACGCCCTTGCAGCCGAGATCATGAGCGGCGGGCTCGACGTGCTGACGGGAGGCACCGATACGCACCTGTTGCAACTCGATCTGCGCCGGACGGACTGGTCGGGCAAGGCCGCCGAAGAGCGCCTGCACGAAGTCAAGCTGACGACGAACCGCAATACGGTGCCGTTCGACGAACGGCCTCCGACCGTGGCCTCCGGTGTTCGGATCGGCACGCCGGCGGCGACGATGCGGGGGTTCGACGAGCAGGACTTTCGCGAGGTCGGTCGGATCATCGTCGGTGCGCTCGCCGAGAACGCAGACGTTTCGGCCTTGGCGGCGCGAAGCGAGGAGCTGTGCGCGCGGCGACCGCTGTATCCCGGCTTCCGCGGCTACACGAGGTACGCCCCGTGATCTCCGGGACCGTCGAGGTCGACCATCCTCTCGTTCGGCACAAGCTCGGCCTGCTGCGCGACGTGACGACGACGACACAGATGTTCCGCCAGCTCGTCAACGAGCTGACCCTCTTGCTGACATACGAGGCGACGAAGACGCTGGCCGACGAAGAGGTCGAGATCGAGACGCCGCTCGAGCGGATGAGCGCGCGGCGGATCACGGGCAAGAAGGTTGCGGTGTGCCCGATCCTGCGCGCAGGCGTTGGCATGCTGGACGGTGTGCTCTCGCTGATCCCGGGTGCGCGAGTCGGCTTTATCGGCCTCTACCGCAACGAGGAGACGCTTCAGCCCGTCGAGTACTACGTGAAGCTGCCGGGGGACATCGCCGACCGGGACGTGCTCTTGCTCGACCCGATGCTCGCGACCGGTAACTCGACCGCTGCCGCTGTCGGGTCGGTGAAGGACGCCGGTGCGACCTCGATCCGGGTGATCGCCCTGATCGCGACGCCCGAAGGAATCGCGCGCATCCACGGCGAGCATCCCGACGTCGCGATCTTCGTCGCGTCGATCGACCGCGGGTTGAACGAGAAGGGCTACATCGTCCCGGGGCTAGGGGACGCAGGCGACAGGCTCTACGGCACGAAGTAGGCGGATGTGAACGAGCTTCGGGACAACCCGGAGGTCCTGTACGGCGCGGCGATCGCCCTCCTGATCGTCGTTCTGCTGACTCCGGCGGTCGGCGGGATGGCGCGCCTCCTGGGTGTCGTCGACAACCCGGACGAGCGCCGCCTCAACCGGCGACCGATCCCCCGGCTCGGCGGGCTCGCGATCTTCCTGGGGATCCTCGTCCCTTCCCTCGCTTTTCTCGACCTGTCGGGCGAGATGCGGGGCATACTCCTCGGCGCAGCGGTCGCGTGCGTCATCGGCGCGATCGACGACTTTCGCGGTCTCGCGCCGATTCCGAAGCTCGCCGGCCAGGTACTCGCCGCGGCGATCCCGACGGCGTTCGGCGTCTGGATCGACCACTTCACCCTTCCCTTCGTCGGGGCCGTCGACGTGCCACCCTGGATCGGCATTCCGCTCACGATCGTGTGGATCGTGTCGGTGATGAACATGGTCAACTTCCTCGACGGGATGGACGGGCTCGCATCGGGTGTGTGCGCGATCTCGGGCGTCACGTTCGCCGTGATCGCCCTGTCGCTGGGAAAGGTGGACGCCGCCGTGCTGTCGGCGATCGTCGCCGGGGCCTGCGTCGGGTTCCTGCGCCACAACTTCTTCCCGGCCCGGATCTTCATGGGCGATTCGGGCGCTCTCGTGCTCGGGTTCACCCTTGCCTCGGTCTCGGTGGCAGGGCTCCTGAAGACGGCGTCGACCGTCGTGCTGTTCCTGCCGTTGCTCGTGCTCGCGGTCCCGATCATCGACACGTCGTTCGTGGTCCTGAAGCGCCTCAAATACGGCCAGCCGATCTCGACGGCTGACCGTTCGCACCTTCACCACAGGTTCATCAACATCGGCTTCAGCCAGAGGCGGGCTGCGGTGACGATGTGGGCCTGGACTGCATCGCTCGGCGCCGCAGCGCTCGCGACGCGCTTCATCCCGTTCCGTGCCGGTGGGGTATGGCATCCCTGGCAGACGGTTGCGGTCGTTGCGATCGCGATGGGCGCGCTCGCGTTCTCCGTGTACATCGTCTATCTGCTCGAGATCGTCAAGCTCGGAAATCCGCGCGTGCGCCGGCGCGTGATCGAGCGCGACCGCGAGCATCGGCGTTCTGCCTGATCCGAACTTCGGTCAGACGACCGCGCGGGCGTCCGCGCCCACGACGAATTCCGTCAGGCGCTCGTTGAAATCCGGGTGACGCTGCGCCATGTGGCCGTATCCCGGCAGCACGAGGAGATCTGCTCCGAGCCGTTCGACGAGCACGTCGCAGACGGCGTCGAAGCCGGCGTGATGACCTCCGGAGACGACGAGCTTGGGAAACGGCGTCCGGGCGAGGGTGTCGAGGGGAATGGCGGCCTCCCAGGGGCCACGTTCTGCGATCAGCGCCCGGACGCCCTGCTCGAGCTGTGCCGGCAGAGGCGACGGGGGATCGTAGTCGGAGCCGATGTAGCCGAGGAATCCCCGGAGGAACGCCTCCGGATCGTCGGTCGGTCCTTCCCGCCACCATGCAATGCCCTCGTGCGCGAAGGCATCGGCCACTGGATTGCCCCGGGCGACGGCAGTCGCCGGCGGCTCGATCACGGTCAGTGACCGTACGCGTTCGGGCACGACGACAGCTGTCAGCAGTGCGATCACGCCGCCGTACGAGTGACCCACCAGGTGTGCGCCTCCGCGGATCGCGTCGGCGACGAAAACCGCATGCTCCTGGAAGTCGACGCGATCGACAGGGGGGTTCGGTGGGAAGCCAGGCCGGTCGAGGATCTCGAGTTCGAACCGCTCGCCGAGCACCCGCTGTCCATTCCAGGTCGGACGCCCTCCCATGACGCTGCCATGGACGAAGACGATCCGCGGTCGCGTCCCCAACATGTGACGAATCTAGTCGTTTTTGGCTCAGGAAGCGGAAAGGGACTGTCACAAGCAGCCTGATATGCTCCGCTCGCCATGGTCGCCTCGACGTCCACCAACCCGCATTCGCTCGCGACCGCCTCCGGGCTTCTGCTCGGCACGCTAGGCGCGTCGATGGCGGTTGGCGCGCTCCTCGGCTGGGCGCTCGGCTCGGCAGGTCTCGGCCTCCTCATCGGTGCCGTTCTCGGGATCCCTCTCGGTGTGCTCGTGGTGTACAAGGTCTATTCGTCCCGGTCGTGACTGCCGATCTCTTCACCACGCCGCGCTCGGTTCCAGGGCGCCTTGCGCCCGTGCTCGCGGGCAGCGGCCTGATAGTGCTCGCCCTCCCTGTTTTCGCGATCGCGGGGTGGCCGCTTCGCGGCTGGGCCCTCGCCGCCGTGCTCTGGGCCGCCGCCCAGACGCTCGCGTTCCTACTGACGCGGCTCCCGCTCGATGCGGGTAACCTCGCCGCGTCAGGCGTGAGGGGCATCGGCATGAGCTTTAGAGCATTCATCGTGGGCATTCCACTGGTGGCGGTCACCGTCACCGACTCACGCGTCGGTGTCGCTGCCGCGATCCTGTACGCGATCGCGTACACGCTCGAGCTCGCCGTCTCGCTGATTACCTTCTTCGGTGCGGAGCCCAAGACGTGAAGCGGCTGTTCGCACTCTCGCTCGGCCTCTTCCTTGCCCTCCCCGAGGTCGCACTCGCAGCCGACGGGACGACAACGACCTCCACCAAGGAGTTCGACCCGTCGCAGGAGTGGAACTTGCACGAGTGGATCCCGATCCACCTCGGACCGCTCAACCTCTCGATCACGAAGGCGGTCGCCTACCTATTGCTCGGCACGCTGCTGTCGTGCCTGCTCGGCATCTTCCTCATGCGGGTCAAGACCGGCAAGGACCCGGATCGCAAGCAGGCGCTCGGGGAGATCATCTACGAGGTGGCGCAGGTCCAGGTCGCCGAGCAGGGGCTGCCGGCCAAGGCCATGCGCACCTGGTTCCCGTACTGCGCGAGCCTGATGATCTTCATCTGGGTCGTCAACATGCTCGGCTTCATCCCGCTGCCGCTGTCAGACGAGAAGGTCGACATCGCGGGGGTGAAGGTGCCGACGCTCGCGATTTTCGCCGCCACCTCGACGCTGTCGGTGACGCTCGCGCTGGCGTTCATGACCTGGATGTTCACGCACATCGAGGGCATCCGGGCAAACGGCCTGTTGAAGTACCTCCAGAGCTGGATCCCCGACGTCCCCAAGGGGCTGTACCCCCTGATCATCCCGCTCGAGATCCTCGGCCAGTTCATGCGGCTGATCAGCCTCTCCGTCCGTCTCTACGCCAACATGCTCGCCGGGCACATGCTGATCCTGACGTTCATCGGGCTCATCTTCGTGCTCGGGAACCTCGCCGTCGCCGTCGTCGCGGTTCCAGCAGCGATCGCGTTCTACCTGTTCGAGGTCGTGATCGTCGTCTCGATCCAGGCCTATATCTTCGCTGCCCTGTCTGCCATCTACATCGGCTCGGCCATCGAGCCGGAGCACTAAGGAGGAATCACCCCAATGCTGTCCTCGTTCTTTCTCCTCGCGACCACGGGCGACGTCGCCGACGCCGGTAAGGCGATCGCCCTCGCGCTCGGCATCGGCCTCGGCGCGCTCGGTGCCGGTGTCGGCATCGGCAACATCTTCGGCTCGATGATCCAGGCCGTGGCCCGCCAGCCCGAGCTGAAGGGTGAGCTGCAGGGAATCCAGTGGCTCGGCTTCGCCCTCACCGAGGCGGTCGTGTTCTACGGCCTGATCGGTGGTCTCCTCGCCTACGTCCTCGTCTGAGTGAGCGGCATCCTCGCATCGAGCGGCCTCATCGAGGTCGTACCGGGGCTCATGATCTGGACGCTCGTCGCGTTCGGGATCACGTTCTTCGTCCTCAAGAAGGTTGCGTTCAAGCCGATCCAGAAGACGATCGACGACCGCCGTGATCGGATTCGCGACGCTGTCGACGAGGCCGACAACGCTCGCAACGAAGCGCGCGATCTGCTCGAGCAGAACCGGGCGATCCTGGCCGAGGCCCGCTCCGAATCCGCGCAGATCCTGGCAGAGGCCCGCAAGGTGGCCGATGCCCAGATCCAGCGGGCCAAGGACGAGGCAGAGGTGGAGCGGCAGCGCCGGCTCGAGGACACTCGCAAGCAGATCGACGCAGAAACCGTGCGGGCGATCGACCAGATCCGTGGTGAGGTGGCCGACCTCACCCTCGAGGCGACCCAGCGCGTCGTCGGCAAGGTGCTCGACTCCGATGATCAGCGCCGCCTGATCGACGAGGCGATCGAGGGCCTCGACTTCTCGGCGCTCGAGCGGGGGAGAGGTTAGAACGCCGTGGCCGTCGCCGAGCGACTGTACGCGCGAGCCCTCTTCGAGGCCGCCGAGGAGCAGGGCCGCGTCGATGCGGTGCATCGCGATCTCGACGAGTTTGCGGACGCCGTCGAGGGCTCTCCCGAGCTGACGTCGTTCCTGGCGAACCCGCAGGTGGAGTCGGCCGCCAAGGTCGGTGCTCTCGGTGAGCTGTCCGAGGGCGCCGACGAGCTCGTCCACAACTTTCTCCGCCTGCTCGCGGGGAAGGGTCGGTCGGCGCAGATTCCCGGGATCCGCGACGAGTTCCAGGCGCTCGTCGATCGCGCGCAGGGTCGCGTCGCCGTCGAGCTGACCACCGCCTTCGAGCTGTCGGACGACGAGGCCGCCTCGATCGTCGCGCAGATCGAGCAAGCCTCGGGCCGCACGGTCGAGGCGACCCGCAAAGTCGACCCCGAGCTGGTCGGCGGCATGGTTCTGCAGGCAGGTTCGCTGCGGGTCGACGCCAGCGTGCGCGGCCGCCTGCAACGTCTCCGTCACGAGCTCGCTACCCGGTAACGAAGGAGCAAACGTGAAGCTACGGCCCGAAGAGATCACCTCGATCCTCAAGTCCCGGATCGAGCAGTACGACGTCGAGACGGACCTTTCCGAGGTCGGCACGGTGCTGCAGGTCGGCGACGGCATTGCGCGTGTCCACGGCCTGGAGAACTGCGTCTCGCTCGAACGGCTCGAATTCGAGCACGGTGTCGTCGGCATCGCATTCAATCTCGAGGAGGACAACGTCGGCGTGGCGCTCTTCGGCCAGTGGCAGCTCGTCAAGGAGGGCCAACCGGTGCGCCGTACCGGAGCGGTGATGAGCGTCCCTGTCGGCGAAGGCATGCTCGGCCGGGTCGTCGACCCTCTCGGCAATCCGCTCGACGGCCAGGGGCCGATCGAGGCTGCCACGACCCGTCCGCTCGAGTTCAAGGCGCCCGGCGTGATCCAGCGCCAGCCCGTCACGCAGCCGCTACAGACGGGGCTCAAGTCGATCGACTCGATGATCCCGATCGGCCGCGGCCAGCGCGAGCTGATCATCGGCGACCGCGGCACGGGCAAGACCGCCGTCGGCATCGACACGATCATCAACCAGAAGGGCGGCGACGTGATCTGCATCTACGTCGCAGTCGGCCAGAAGGCATCGACGGTGGCGCAGGTCTACGAGAAGTTGCGTGACGAAGGTGCGATGGAGTACACGATCATCATCTCGGCGCCGGCCCAGGAGGCAGCACCGATCAAGTGGATGGCGCCGTTCGCGGGCGCTGCGATGGGCGAGTACTTCCTCTACAACGGCAAGCACGCGCTCGTCATCTACGACGACCTCTCGAAGCACGCCGACTCCTACCGGCAGCTGTCGCTCCTGCTGCGGCGCCCACCCGGCCGAGAGGCTTTCCCGGGCGACGTCTTCTATCTCCACTCCCGCCTGCTCGAGCGCTCGTGCCGCCTCAGCGACAAGCTCGGCGGCGGCTCGCTCACGGCTCTGCCGATCATCGAGACCCAGGCAGGCGACGTGTCCGCGTACATCCCGACCAACGTGATCTCGATCACGGACGGCCAGATCTTCCTCGAGTCCGATCTCTTCTTCTCGGGCGTCCGACCGGCCATCAACGTCGGCATCTCGGTTTCACGGGTCGGCGGTAACGCGCAGACGAAGGCGATGAAGAAGGTCGCCGGCCGTCTCCGGCTCGACCTGGCACAGTTCCGTGAGCTCGAGGCGTTCGCCCAGTTCGGCTCCGAGCTCGACCCTGCCACGCAGCAGGCACTCGGCCGGGGCGAGCGGATGGTCGCGACCCTGAACCAGCCGCAATACCAGCCGTGGCCGTTCGAGGAGCAGGTCGTCGCGATCTACGCCGGCAACAACGGCTACCTCGACAGGGTGCCCGTCGGTCAGGTACCTCGCTTCCAGGAAGAGCTCCGCGAGACCCTCCGCTCGGGAGGGGGCGTCTACGAGGCGATCCGTGAGACCGGAGATCTTGGCGACGAGACCGTGGCCAAGCTCGACGAGGCGCTGAAGAGGTTCCTCGAGGGCTTCAACATCGTGGAAGAAAAGGGCCTCGCGGGATAATGGCGTCCGTTCAGGACCTGAAGAGACGGATCCGGTCCGTCACCAATACGCGCAAGATCACGCGCGCGCTCGAGCTCGTGGCGGCCGCAAAGCTTCGGCGGGCCCAGACGAGGATCGAGGCGATGCGCCCGTACGCCGACACGATGAGCGACCTCATCTCGGGTGTCGGCCGGGCGGCGTCGTCGGTCAGGAGCCTGCCGTTGCTGCAGCAACGGGAGACGATCGAAACGGTCCTGCTCGTGCCGCTGACCGGAGATCGAGGCCTGGCCGGCGCGTTCAACGGGCAGGTGATTCGCCGCGCCTTCAGCCTCGAACGTGCCCTGGTTGCCGAGGGCAAGAAGGTGCGCTGGGTCGCGGTCGGCAAGAAGGGGCGATCGACGCTCACCTTCCGCGGACGCGACGCAAGCGACGCCTACGTCGGGTTCTCGGACGGACCGTCGTACGGTGACGCGCAGGTGATCGCCCATCGCGTGGCCGAGCTCTACACCGAGCGTGAGGTCGATCGCGTCGTCCTCGTCTACAACACGTTCGTCTCGGCGCTCACCCAGAGCGTGACCGACCGGGACATCCTCCCGATCTCGGCCGACGTGCTCGAGACCGACGAGGAAGAGGCCCGCGACGACGCGCTGCGGGGCGACTTCATCTTCGAGCCGGAGCCCGAGGAGATCCTCGCGAGGCTCCTACCCGTCTATCTCGAAACGCAGGTCTATCGCGCACTCCTCGAGTCGGCGGCGTCGTTCCAGGGAGCGCAGATGACGGCCATGCGCAACGCTTCGAAGAACGCCGGCGAGCTGATCGATCGCGTCACCCTGCAGATGAATCGCGCCCGCCAGGCCGAGATCACCCAGGAGATCCTCGAGGTCGTCGCCGGCGCCGAGGCCCTCGCGTAGCCGTACCTCCCGGCAGAGCCGCCCGGTTGTACGAGTGTCGTCTAACCTGGGCGCGTTTGGCACGTCTAAGGTTGGAGGGCGATGAAGACGGTTTCCACCACAGTCACTTCGCACCGGTCCAGAAGGCTCTATCAGTGGATCTCGGCGCTCGTTCTCGTGGTCGGCATCGTCGTGTTTCTCGGGGTGTATTTCCGGAATGAGGGCAAGTCGGCTGACGCTCCGCTGCGAAACGTCCCGCCGCAGATCGCGAAAAAGGAGAAGACCGTGCCGCTGTCGCGTGAGGCCCGTCGTGTTGCGGGCCGGTTCATTCTCACGGCTGTCGCGCGGCGCGACCTGGCCGAGTCGTGGACGCTCGTCGACCCTTCCTTGAAGCAAGGTTTTTCGCTCGCCCAATGGAAGACGGGGGACATCCCCGTGGTTCCCTACCCGGTCGACTCGATCGACGTCACGCCGTTCAAGGTCGACTACTCGTACGCAAATCGGGCGCTCCTCGAAATCGCCTTGATCCCGAAGGCGGGGACGAAGGTCAAGCCGCAGCTGTTCTTCCTCCGGCTCCGCGCGCGCGGAAGCGGAAATGACCGCCGATGGTTGGTCGACTACTGGGTACCCCGTGGAGCGGCCCTGACTCCGAGCTCCGGGGGCTAGCCGGGCGAACTCGCCCTCACGAGGAGGAGAAGGCGCTCCCGGCGTGCCGAAGCGTTCTCGATGACGACCGGACGGTCCGGATATCCTACGAGATTCCCTATGTCAATCGACTTTCACGCAAAATCTCCAACCCTCCCGGCTGTCGAGGCGGCGCCCGTCCCGGACGCCCCTGGCGACGTCCACCAGATCAAGGCTCGGGGGTACTGGGAGGGTGTATGGCTTCTCCTGAAGAAGGACAGGCTCGCGATCCTGGGTGGCGTCTTCATCTTCGTCACGATCGTGTCGGCGTTCGTCGGGGCACCCATCGCGGCGCATCTGCTAGGTCACGGCCCGAACGACATCTTCGGCTCGGGGGTCGACAGCACGAGCATTCCCGTCGGGCCCTGGACGCACATCTCGACGGCTCCGTACGCCGGGGCACAGGGCAATTTCCCTGACACGCTTCTCATTCTCGGTGCCGACGGCGGCACCGGGCGCGACGAGTTCCTCCGCCTGCTCTACGGCGCCCGGGTCTCGCTCGAGGTGGCGCTCGGGGCGATGGTGCTCGGCATGCTCATCGGCGTGACGATGGGAACGATCGCCGGCTATTTCGGTGGTGCGGCCGACACCGTCGTGTCGCGTCTCACCGAGACGGTGATGGCGTTTCCGGTGTTGTTGTTCGCGATCGCGCTGGCTGCAACGGTCGGTGACCAGCTCAACAACGTCACCCTCGGGTTCCTCGACCCCGGTGTGCTGACGCTCATCCTGGTGATCGGGTTCTTCTCGTGGTACTACCCAGCCCGGATCATGCGCGCGCAGGTGCTCTCGCTGCGCGAGAAAGAGTTCGTCGAAGCTGCGCGGATGGTTGGCGGCAGCGACCTTCGAATCATGCGCACACACCTGCTCCCGCACCTCATCGGGCCGATCATCGTCTTCTCGACCCTCGTCATCGCGCAGACCATCATCTTCGAGGCCGGGCTCTCGTTTCTCGGCGTCGGGATCAAGTTCCCGACTGCCAGCTGGGGCAACCTTCTCTCCACTGCGCCTCAGTACTACACCGCTCAACCCTGGCTGATGGTCTGGCCCGGCCTGGCAGTCCTGTTGACGACTCTCGCGTTCAACCTTATGGGTGACGGACTGCGAGACGCATTCGACCCACGCAGCTCGGGGCGCTAGGCCGTCCAGGTGAGGATCGCACCCGCGCTCTGGCTGCCACGGTCGGCCGGGCGCGGGTTGTCGCTCGGCGTTGCGGTCGCTCTCTCGTTCGTGATCGCCGGCCCCGCGCCCGCGGCCGTTCTGCACGGCGGTCCAAGCGATCCCAACGAGGGTTACGCGCGCTATCCGGCGGAGGCACGCGTCGCTCTCTACTGCAGAACATTCGAACAGCGCGCGGCGACACTCCGGTCGTGCCTGAGCGAGAACTTCCTGAAGCTCATCATCCGCAAGGGAGATCCCGCCCACGAGCTGCCCCGCATCGATGCATACGCCCGGATCACCGGTGGCTTTCTCCTCAGCAACTGCCACATTCTCATGCACACGGTCGGGCGCCGCTACGGCAAGGCCAAGAAGATCTCATTGGCTCGCCTCCAGGACTACCTGCCGCGGTCGAACGACCCCGGCTGCTCCGCCGGCTTCGCCCACGGTCTCATCACGTCGCTCGGCACGCAGATCCTCCGGCTCGGTCCGGCCGGAGCGGCGGCCGAATGTCGCCGCTCGGCGACGCGGTATCAACGCTACAGCTGCATCCACGGCCTCGGCCATGCGTATATGCGGGCCTACATGGACACGCTGGCGGCGGCGCTCCCTCTGTGCCGGCTACTCGGCCCCGATGACGCAGCGGATTGTGCGCAGGGGGCTTTCCACGACTACTGGCTCGCCCTCCAACACCTCGACGGCACGCCCCGGTCAGGCAAGGCGGCCGCGTCGCCCCGGGCTCTCTGTGGCCGACAACCGGCGGAGTTCGTGCGTCCGTGCTGGTACCGCGTCTTCCTCGAGCTTTCGCCAACACGGCCGGTGAGCACATCAGGCGATGTCGTCGGCCTCTGCCGGGGACTGCAGTCGTTGCAGCGGTTGGCATGCATCACCGGCGCCTCGGTGATCAGTTCGAGCGATCCGTTCCGCCAGCTGACGATCTGCTCCGAGCTTCGAGGCGAGGAGGCTGTCAGCTGCGTTCGCGGCGTCGTCGTCCCGAGTCTTGCGCAAAAGCGGCTGAAGGACCAGGTGAGGCTCGTCGCGCGGTGCGCCCAATTCGGCTCGTCGGCTCGCCAGGGGTGTTACGAGTGGCTCGGCAAGACGCTGACAGTCGTAACGAACGGCGCCTTCGCGACGCAAGGATGCGCGAAGCTGGCGACAGCCGACGGCGAGGCGTGGTGTCGGCGAGGTGCCCGCGAGTCCGGTGGGGCACTCGAGACGTTCAGCTAGCGTGCCGCGCGACTAACCTTGCCAGCCGCCGCGCGTCTTACCATCCCGAGTGATCGATATCAGCTGAGATTCGCCTGAACCGCGAGCGCGTCAAGCGGGGTTCATGCCGTTTCCGCCAGCACGCAACCCCGTACGCCGTATGGAAGGAGTTAACGTGAGAAAGCCCTGGATCTCGACCGTCGCTCTGGCTCTCGGAGTGACCTTGCTCGCCGCGGCCGCCGTGGTCGGTACTGCGAGCGGCGGGAGCGTGAAGTCCGCGAGCACGGGTGCGAAGTCGGGCGGAACGTTCAGGATGAACCTGTCCGACACCGACTTCGACTACCTCGATCCCGCCCTTGAATTCCTCGATTCCACCGGGATGATGACCGCGCTCTGCAACTACCGGCTGATGACGTTCGCCGACAAGTCCGGCGCGGACGGGGCGGTCCCGGTCCCCGAGGCGGCGGCGGGTCCGCCCGTCGTTTCGAACGGCGGCAAGACCTATACGTTCACGATCCGGAAGGACGTGAGCAGCTTCAACACGGGCGAGAAGGTGACGGCCCAGAGCTTCGCCGACGCCATCAACCGAGTGCTCAACCCGGCGATGCAGTCTCCGGGAGCGCCGTTCGTGAAGGACATCGTCGGTGCCGAGGATGTACTCGCGGGCAAGGCGGCGAAAGCCTCGGGCATCAAAGTGTCGGGCAACAAGCTGTCGATCACGCTGACAAGTCCTGCTGCCGACCTCGTCGCACGGGTTGCGATGCAATTCTTCTCGGCGATTCCGAAGAACATGCCCATCGACCCTCAGGGCGTCGAGGAGCCCGCGGGCGCCGGCCCGTACTACGTCAAGAGCTGGGTCAAGAATCGCCAGGCGGAGTTCGTTCGGAACCCGCACTACAAGGGTAACCGCCCGCACAACATCGATCGCTTCGTCGTCACGCTGAACACCGATGCCGCGCAGAGCGTGCTGCAGGTCAAAAGTGGTCAGGTCGATTACGACGCGGGCGGCCCGCCGCCCGAGGCGAAGGCGTCGCTTGCACCGCTACTCAACAAGCAGTTCTTCAACAACGCCGTCGTCTCGACCTCGTATATCGCGCTGAACAACAACAGCCCCCTGTTCAAGAACGTCGCGGCCCGCAAGGCCGTCAACTACGCCATCGACCGGCCGGCACTGCTCCGCGCCTTCGGCTTTCTCGGTGGCAAGCGCGACGATCAGACGCTCGCGCCGGGCGTCCCCGGTTATCGCGACGTGAGCATCTACCCCATCAAGGGCGCTGCTCCAGCCACGGCCAAGAAGCTGTGGCCGTCGGGCGGAAACGCAAGCCTGTATGTCAGAGGACGGCCCTATCAACTCGTGCAAGGGCAGATCGTCCAGTACAACCTGAAGCAGATGGGGATCAACGTCAACCTGCAGCAATTCGCGACGGCCGTGTTCTACGCCAAGGTGGGAACGAGGTCGGAGAAGTTCGACATGGCCATCGCGGCCTGGGGCTGGGACTATCCGGACCCTGACGACTTCATCGACATCCTGCTCAAGGGCAAGAACATCCACGAGACGAACAACAACAACCATGCCTACTTCAACAACCCCGCAATGGACAAGAAGATGGAACAGGCCAATTCCTTGACCGGCGATCCGCGGTACAAGGCATACGGCGATCTCGACATCGAGATCACGAAGAAGTTCGCTCCGTACGCGAACCTGTACCACGCGACGATTCCGTCGTTTTTCTCGGCCCGGATGGACCCGAAGTGCTACGTTTTCCAGACCATTCTGGGTCGGCCTTCGCTCAACGCGGCGTGCATCAAGTAGCATCGCTGCAGCTTGATCGCGCCGAGGCGCTGCCGGTTCCCGGCAGCGCCTCGGCGCCTCATCGTTCAGGGCAAGAACGTCCTGGAAAGCGAGAACTCCATACGAATTCGGGTGATGAGCCGTGATCCGATACCTCATTCGCCGCGTCCTCTGGGCGTTCGTGCTGTTCTTCTCCGTCACGATCATCACGTTCGTCATCTTCTTCATCGTGCCCGCCGATCCGGCCCGGCTCGTTGCGGGTAAAGGGGCGGGCCCGGCCGATATCGCGCGGGCCGAGCACTTCCTCGGTCTCGACAGGCCGGTATATGTGCAGTACGGAATGTTCATCTGGCGGCTCGGCCACGGGTCGCTCGGGCACTCGTTCACGAACCGGCAGGACGTGACCGAGGTCGTGTTGAAAGCGGCGCCAGTGACTGCGGCACTCGTTTTCGGCGGCGCAATCCTCTGGATGTTGATCGCAATCCCGATCGGGGTGCTGTCCGCTCTTCACCCGCGCTCGGCGCTCGACAGGTCGGCGATGGTGCTGGTGCTCGTGGGGATCTCCGCCCACCCGGTCTGGATCGGTCTGATCTTCTCCTGGCTCTTCGGCTACAAGCTGGGGTGGACACCGATCGCGGGGTACTGCGACTTCGCCTACCCTTCCACCGATTGTGGCGGTCCCGCGCAATGGGCCTACCACATGATTCTTCCCTGGGCGACCTTCGCGATCCTCTTCGCGGCTCTCTATGTCCGCATGATCCGCGCAAATGTGCTCGAGACGCTCAACGAGGACTATGTGCGTACGGCACGGGCGAAGGGAGCGCCGGAGTTCCAAGTGCTCAGGTCGCACGTCCTGCGTAACGCGATGCTCCCCATCGTGACGATGCTCGGCATGGACATCGGGCTCGCGCTCGGCGGAGCGATCTTCACCGAGTCGATCTACGGCCTACCGGGTCTGGGGAGGTTCGCCGCCCAGAGCATCGACAACTTCGACCTCCCTGTGCTGATGGGAATCGTGGTCTTCGCCACGCTGGTGATCATCATCTTCAACCTGTTCGTGGATATCCTCTACGCCTTCATCGACCCGAGGATAACGCTCACCTGATGGCACTATTCGAGGCGAGGGACCTCCGGACACGCTTCACGACCAGCGACGGGATCGTGGGAGCAGTCGACGGCGTCAGCTTTGCGGTCGATAGCGGTAAGACGCTCGGAATCGTCGGTGAGTCCGGCTGCGGCAAGAGCGTCACCTGCCTGACGATCATGGGTCTGAACCCCGTGAGAACGGCGGTGAGTGAGGGCGAGGCCCTGTTCCGCGGCGAAGACTTGCTCAAGGCGTCCCCGCGCCGGCTGCGCGAGATCCGAGGCAACGAGATCGCGATGATCTTCCAGGATCCGATGACGTCGCTCAACCCGGTGCACAAGATCGGCGACCAACTCATCGAGGCGATTCTGCTGCACAAGGAGGTCTCGAAGAAACAGGCACGACAGAGGGCGCTCGAGGGCCTCAAGGAGGTCGGTATTCCGCGTGCCGAGCAGCGAATCGACGACTATCCGTTCCAGTTCTCCGGCGGGATGCGGCAGCGCGTGATGATCGCGATGGCGCTGGTGAACGATCCCCAGCTCCTGATCGCAGACGAGCCGACGACGGCGCTGGATGTGACGACGCAGGCCCAGATCCTCGACCTGATGGCCAAGCTGCAGGAGGATCATGGGACGGCGATCATCATGATCACCCACGATCTCGGAGTGGTCGCGGAGATCGCGGACGAGGTCGTCGTCATGTACGCGGCGAAGATAGCCGAGCAGGCGTCCGCGGTCGAGCTCTTCGACCGTCCTCTGCACCCGTACACCTGGGGTCTTCTCGGGTCGCTGCCGCGGCTCGGAGCCGACGTCGAGCGACTCGTGCAGATCCCGGGTCAGCCGCCGTCGCTCCTCTCACCGCCGGAAGGATGTCGCTTCAACCCACGTTGCGCGTATAGCTTCGACCGTTGCACCCGTGAGCGACCCGAGTTGGCTCCGGCGACCGGCGACCCGGCTCACCTCCAGGCGTGCTTCCTCGACGACGAGACAAAGGCGCGTGAGGCGCAGAAGATGCTGGCCTCGATCGGCGCAGAGGCTGGCTAGAGATGGTCGAGGAGCTCCTCAGGGTCGAGAACTTGAAGAAGCATTTTCCGATCAGGCGCGGGATCATCTTCCAGAAGGAAGTCGCCGCCGTTAAGGCGGTCGACGGCGTGAGTTTCAACGTGAGCCGCGGCGAAACGCTCGGCGTCGTGGGCGAGTCGGGGTGCGGAAAGTCGACGCTGGCACGATGCATCATGCGGCTACTCGATCCAACCAGCGGCACGATCACCTTCGACGGACAGGACATCACCGGACTCTCACGCTCCGAGATGCGACCCTTCAGGCGCGAGATGATGATGATCTTTCAGGACCCGTACGCGTCGCTGAACCCTCGGAAGCGGGTCGGCTTCATCGTCGCCGAGGCACTCGAAGTTCACAAGCTCGGAACCCCGGCCGAGATCAAGCGACGCGTTCAGGAACTGCTGCAGGTGGTCGGGCTCAACCCCGAGCACTACAACCGGTTCCCGTATGAGTTCTCAGGCGGCCAGCGGCAACGAATCGGGGTCGCCCGCGCGCTCGCCGTCAGCCCGAAGCTGATCGTCTGCGATGAGCCGGTCTCGGCGCTCGACGTCTCGGTGCAGGCGCAGATCCTCAATCTGCTCAAGGATCTGCAGGACCAGTTCGACCTCACCTACATCTTCATTGCCCATGATTTGAACGTGGTACGACACATCTCGGACCGTGTGATGGTGATGTACCTCGGCCACGCCGTCGAGATTGCCACCAAGCATCAGCTCTACGGCGACCCGAAGCACCCGTACACCGGTGCGCTCCTGTCGGCCGCGCCGATCCCGAACCCAAGGCAAGGTCGCGCCCGGAAGCGCATCGTGCTCGAGGGAGACGTGCCGAACGCCATCAACCCACCGTCCGGGTGTTGGTTCCATCCACGATGCCCACGGTTCCACGAGGGCTCTTGCGACGTCGAAACGCCCCTCCTGCGCTCGATGGGCCATGGTCACGAGGTCGCGTGCCACTATCCGCTCGAGCACTGGCCGATGCGCCCCGATGAAATCGGGCGGTCGCAGGCCGAGGCCGTCCGGAGCTGAGCTCATGCTCCTGGCGGCGGCGCGTCGCTTTTTCCTGCTGTTGGCCGGCGTCTCCGTCGTAACCGTCGGCGTGTCACTCGCGGTCGGAGCCGCTGCAGGAGCACCGGTCGATCGTGCCGTGTCTCTGGGGCTCTACCTTGCGGGCTCGTTCCTGCTCGTGGCCGGGTTCTTCGTCGGCAATCGCGGCCCGGTCCGCCTCAAGGATTCCACCGGCGCCTCGTTCTTCGGCTCCAGAATCGTTCGCAGCGCGACCCACGAGGAGCGCGAGGAGGCGATCAACAACTCGGCGATTTTCGTCGTTCTGGGCGTCGTTCTCATCGTGCTCGGCGTACTGGTGGACAGCAGGTATCGTCTCGTCTAACGAGACGAACCATCGAGAGTCGGCGCGGATATGGCCGGGCCCGGCGAGCGACGGGGTGATCGGCTGGATAGGCCGCGAGCCTAACTTTCCGAAAGCAGCTTCGTCGGATTTTGTTAGATGCCCTCCATGCGATCCCAATCCAGAAGATCGAGAAGCAGCCGTCAGTTCGATTGCGCCGGCGCGCGCGCGCTGGTGTCGTTGTGGCTCGACGACGAACTCTCCGAGTTGGAGGGCGCATTGCTGGACGCTCATCTCGCCGCCTGCTCGGCGTGCCGTGAATTCAAGCTCAGCGCCGAGGGGTTCACGGAAGCCATCCGCGTCGCCCCGCTCGATCCGTTTCGGGGCTCGTTTGTCATGCCTCGCCGGGTGCGCCGCCATTCCGCTCGGCTCGTCATCGGCGCTGCTGCTGCGGCCGCTGTCGCAGCCGCGTCGATCGTCGGCGTCGTCAACTCCTCGAACTCCGGTCATGCTGTGATCTCGCATCATGCCGTGTCCCACTCGCAGGCGAATCTCTCGCATCTCGCGAGCGAGAACGTCGAGGAAAGCCACGCCAAGCGCGCCAGTCTCCTTGCGCAAGTCGATCGGTCGTGGGTGCCCATGGGTGGCAGCCGCTCGCTCCTGCTCTAGAGATTCCCGTGCCCGTAAAGGTGAGCCCGGGGTGAGGCGGTAGGCTACCCGGCATGTTGCCCTCCCTCGTTTCCTCGCACTGCTGAAGCCTCGATCACGCGGCCCGGGTGGCCGCCGGCACGCGAGACCCGGCGATGCTCCCGAAGGGCGCGCTTCGGGATAGCGACTCGGGTAGAATCGCCTCCTGGCGGGCGCTTGCACGCCGTTTTCTCGTGTCGTCCGAACCGCCATCTCAGGAGCCCCATGACGGAGCAGTCACAACCAGACAGGCAGAACGTGGGTCAGATCATCGAGATCAAGGGTGTCGTGATCGATGCGGTCTTCCCCGACCGCCTGCCCCAGATCCTTCACGCCGTCGAGATCGAGATCCACCGCCCAGACGGTTCGACTGCGACGCTCGTCGCAGAGGTGCAGCAGCACCTCGGTGACGACCGGGTGCGCGCCGTCGCAATGGACTCGACCGACGGTCTCGCTCGCGGGACGGACGTCGTCGACACGGGCGCGCCGATCTCCGTGCCCGTCGGCGATACGACGCTCGGTCGGATCTGGAACGTCATCGGTCAGCCGGTCGACGACAAGCCGGCGTCAGCGGATGTCGAGCGGTGGTCCATCCATCGTGAGCCACCCGCCTTCCGCGATCTGAAACCGTCGGTCGAGGTGTTCGAGACGGGAATCAAGGTCATCGACCTGATCGCGCCGTACATCAAAGGCGGCAAGGTGGGCCTCTTCGGTGGAGCCGGAGTCGGCAAGACCGTCACCATCATGGAGCTGATTCACAACGTCGCCAACGCCCACAGTGGCGTTTCGGTCTTTGCCGGCGTCGGAGAGCGGACTCGCGAGGGGAACGATCTCTACCTCGAGATGGAGGAGTCGGGCGTTCTGGACAAGGTCGCCCTTGTCTACGGCCAGATGAACGAGCCTCCCGGAGCACGCCTTCGGGTCGCGCTGTCGGGCCTGACGATGGCCGAGTACTTCCGTGAGCAGGGCCAGGACGTGCTCCTGTTCATCGACAACATCTTCCGGTTCGTCCAGGCCGGCTCGGAGGTTTCGGCGCTGCTCGGCCGGATGCCGAGCGCCGTGGGCTACCAGCCGACCCTTGCGACCGAGATGGGCCAGCTGCAGGAGCGCATCACCTCGACACGCACCGGCTCCGTCACCTCCGTCCAGGCGATCTACGTGCCCGCCGACGACCTCACCGACCCGGCTCCCGCTAACACCTTTGCCCACCTCGACGCCACGACGGTGCTGTCGCGTGCGATCGTGGAAAAGGGGATCTATCCCGCCGTCGACCCCCTCGACTCGACCTCGCGCGCGCTGTCGCCGGGCGTTGTCTCCGACGAGCACTACGCGACGGCCACCGCGGTGCAGCAGATTCTGCAGCGGTACAAAGACCTGCAGGACATCATCGCAATCCTCGGTATGGACGAGCTCACCGACGAGGACAAGCTCGTCGTTTCGCGCGCCCGCAAGATCGAGCGGTTCCTCTCCCAGCCGAACTTCGTGGCCGAGCAATTCACGGGTACCCCCGGCAAGTACGTGAAGCTGGATGACACGATCAAGGGCTTCAAGGAGATCATCGCCGGGATGCACGACGACTTGCCGGAGGCTGCGTTCTACATGGTCGGGCCAATCGAGGAGGCCGTGGAGAAGGCGCGCCAGCTCGAGCAGGTCGCGGCGTAGAAGGCCCCGCTGATGGCTGACGAGCATCCGAAGTTCGACGTCTCGGTCGTGACTCCCGACGGCGCGGTGTACGAAGGCGAGGCGGTAATGCTCATCGTGCCCGGTCAGGCGGGCGAGATCGGAGTCCTCGCCCGCCATGCACCCCTGGTTGCGACGTTGAAAGCCGGCTCGACCCGCGTTCACCTAGGGGGCAACGAGGTGCTCGAGTTCGCAACCGGCCCGGGGTTCTTCAAGGTCGAGACCGACACGGCGCTCGCACTCGTCGACGACGCGGTCAACGTGAACGAGATCGACGATGCGCGCGCGACGGCGCAGCTCGAGGCGGCGAAAGCCGAGCTCGAGAGGCTCGACGCCGGTGCCGGGACCGGCGACCGCTGGCAGCTCGAGCAGCGTATTCGCCACGCCGAGAACCAGCTCACCGTCTCCGGGCGTACAACGGGCTGAGCCGGTTCGCGTCCGGGTCGATGCGGACAGCATCGACCGCACCAGCTCCGGGACTGCGTGTCCCGCCGGGTAATTCACCGTTCCTACGGTGGAGAATTGGCCGCGCGTGAACCTCGGCGACGGCGCAAGGCGACTCCGGCCTGCTCCTCTGCCTGGCGCGTTCGCTGTACCTCGTCGAGCAACGTTGCGATGCGCTCGAAAGCGCTGCCGGGAGAGTCGCCGCCGGCCTCGATGGATGCGAGGGGAACGATAGGTGGATCTTCGTACCGATACCTCGAGCGCCGCACGGCCGCCAAAATGATCGTGTTGAGGAAGCCGACCACGAGCAGGACGGCGCTGATTCCCCACATCAGACGCGGGCCGACCGCGTCGGTGATCGGCCCTGCGGCCAGCGTCCCGACGAGCGTGAACGTCTGCACCATGCTGCCGAGCACCGCGAAGATCTGTCCCCTGCGGTCAGCGGAGACGGCCTGCTGGATGAGCGTCATGTTGCACACGAGGCCGATCCCGTTTCCTGCTCCGAAGATGAGCGCGCCGAAACATCCGATCGCGAGATTCGGGCTGACGGCGCAGATGACGACTCCCGCGGCGGTCACGAGAAACGAGGCGCGGTAGCCGCCGAACACCGTCAGCCGCTCCACGAACCAGCCGGCGAGGACGTTGCCGACGAGAATGCCCGCAGCCGAAAACGCGACGAAGACGCCGAATCCGGGGTTGCCTGCGCCGTACGCCTCGGTCGTGAGCACGATCTCCGCGACGTTGATGCCGGCGTACGCGAGAGTGGCCCAGCTCCAGATGAGAGCGATCGACGACAACTGGAGATCGCGGCGCACAAGCGAGAGCCCGGCACGCACCTCGCGCCAGTGTGTCTTGCCGATCCGGGCGGGAACGTGCGTCTGGAGGCGGCCGCCGATCCGGACGAGGAGAAGCGCCGAGAGGAGGAAACTGGCCGAGTTGAGGGCATACACGGTGCTCGATCCGAGCAATGCCACGCCGACGCCCGCGAGCACCGGGCCCATCAGGGTCGCGAGGTTCTCGACGGCCTGGACGAGTGCGTTCGCCGCCAAAAGCGAGTCCGCGCGCACGAGGTTGGGTATCGCCGAATAGCAGCTCGGTCGGAAGAACGCGGCCGAGAAGCCCGCGACCGCCGAGAGCGCACAGATACCGGCGGGTGAATGCACGAACGGGAGCAGCCCGAAGGTGGCCGCTCCGCCGATGTCCGACAGCACCATCATCCGCTGGCGCGGCCAGCGATCGATCAGCGGCCCGACGACGATGCCGAGGATGACGCTCGGGACGAGCTCGGCGAAGAGGAGGATGCTCACCCACAGGACGGAGTTCGTCTGGTCGTAGATCGCGATTCGGACGGCGAAGAATGCCGTCCAGGTGCCGAGTGCCGAGATCAGTCGGGCCAGCAGGAGATTGCGATACCCCCCGTGCTCGGGCATCCGGACAATCGCGAATTGCGCGGTGAGCTGCCCCAGCATCCGGGACGAGCCTACAACCTCGGTCATACGGAGTCTGCTGTCCGAAACGGACATGCTCGTGCCGTAGAGTGGCGCCGATGGCGCGCCGTTCCTGGACACATGAACAGCTCGTTGCGGGCGTCCGAGCAGGCGACCACAAGGCGCTCGCGCGCTCGATCTCACTCGTCGAGAATCGTGACCCCGGCGCCCTCGCCGTCGTTCGCGAGCTCTATCCGGAAACCGGCTCGGCGTTCGCCGTCGGCATCACCGGACCGCCGGGGGTGGGGAAGTCTTCATTGATCGGAGCGCTCGTCCGTCACGTCCGCAGCGTCGAGTTGTCGGTCGGCGTCATCTCCGTCGACCCGTCGAGCCCGTTCACCAAAGGGGCGCTGCTCGGTGACCGGATCCGCCTCGTCGACCACTTCCTCGATCCCGGCGTGTTCATCCGCTCGATGGGAACCCGTGGGCATCTGGGCGGACTGGCGGAGGCGACGCTCCAGTCCCTGCTGCTGCTCGATGCGGCCGGCCACAACGTTGTCTTTCTCGAAACGGTGGGAACGGGCCAGAGCGAGGTCGAGGTGATGAGTATCGCCGACGAGGTCGTGCTCGTCCTGATGCCCGGCTCCGGAGATTCCGTGCAGGCGCTGAAGGCCGGGATCATGGAGATTCCCGACGTGATTGCGATCAACAAGATGGACCAGCCGGGTGCGAGGGCGATGATGAGCGACATCAGGACCGTCGTCGCGCTCGATCCCGATGCGGAGCGCCGTCCGGCGATCGTTCTCACCGAGGCGATTCGCGAGGAGGGCGTCGAAGCACTGTGGAACGGGATCGTGGAGCGCCGCGATCGGCTCGCTGCCGCCGGCAAGCTCGAGGAGCGCCGCCGCCGGAATCTCGCCGGGGAGGTGGTGTCGGCCGCCACAGCCCGGGTCCGCACCGGGATCGAGGCGGCGATCGCGGGTGATCCGGCACTCGCGGAGCTCGTCGCGGCCGTGCAGCGGCGCGAGGTCGATCCCCTGACGGCAGTCGACCGCATCGTCACGGCCGTGCTCCGTGAGGGTGCCGCGTGACCGGTCGGCCGGCGCTCGCCGACCTCGTCACGGCCCGCGAGCGACTCGATGGTGTCGCCAGGGTCACGCCGGTGCTCACGTCCGGGACCATCGGGGGACTGGTCGCACGTACCGTGGTTCTCAAAGCTGAGAATCTCCAGCTCACCGGCTCTTTCAAGATCCGTGGGGCCTACAACACGATCGCCCAGCTGACCACTCCCGAGCGGCGAACAGGAGTCGTCACCGCGAGTGCAGGCAACCACGGACAGGCCGTGGCATGGGCTGCGCGCCAGGTCGGTATCGCCGCGACGATCTTCGTTCCCGACGACGCCCCGATGGCCAAGGTGGAGGCGGCCCGCGGATATGGCGCGACCGTCGTGCTCGGAGGCGAGGGCTTCGACGATGCAGTGGCGGCCGCCCGGTTACATGTCGAATCGACCGGGGCGACATTCGTGCACGCCTTCGACGACGCGCGCGTGATCGCCGGCCAGGGGACCATGGGGCTCGAGCTCGCCGAGCAGCTTCCGGCCGGCCCGGGCACCGTCGTGATACCGGTCGGCGGCGGCGGCCTTGCCTCGGGGATCGCGATCGGGTTGCGCGCCCTGAGGCCCGAGCTGTCGCTCGTCGGAGTTCAGGCCGCAACGTGTGCCCCGTTTGCAGGGCGCACGCCGACCGGGCCCACGATCGCGGACGGCATCGCCGTCAAGTATCCGGCGGAGCTCACATCGGCGATTCTTCGCGATCTCCTCGACGACGTCGTCGTCGTCGAGGACGCGTCCATCTCGCAGGCGATCGTGTTGCTGCTCGAGCGGTCGAAGCTCGTGGTCGAGGGTGCAGGAGCGGCGCCGGTGGCAGCCGTGCTCGGCGGGCTCGTGCCGGGCGACGGTTTCGTGTGCGCCGTGCTCGCGGGCGGGAACATCGACGCCACGACGCTGATGTCGGTGACGCGGTTCGGCTTGACGTCGTCCGGCCGGTATCTCGTCGTCCGGATCGTCATCCCCGACCGGCCGGGCCAGCTCGCGAACATCGTGGCCGTGATTGCGGCCGAGCGTGCCAACGTGCTCGCGGTCACGCACTACCGCGAGGGTCGCAGCATCGGCGTGCTCGAGACCGAGGCGGAGCTGACCCTCGAGACGCGGGGCGAGGAGCATTCGTTGAAGCTCCTGGAGGCGCTGATCGATGCCGGCTTCACGGTGCACCGACTCCAGTAACAACCCTTGTCCCCCACCGACGGGGGTGTCCGTCGACGATGCCGCCACTACCGACCTGCATCCCAGCTACGAGCCGCCTCCCTGACTGCGTGGATCGCCTCGTTGCAAGGGGACGTCGGGTTGGGCTCGACTCGGTTGTGGTGAATCACCCCGAGGTGGGGACGGATAGGAGGACCCGCAGCGCCTGAACTCGACGATATCTCGGCCGTGGGCGCGCCAATCGACCATGCCGCCGTCGACGATCGGGTGGACGTCGTAGCCTCGGGTGCGCAGAATGCTGGCCGCGATCGCGGCACGGGAGCCGCTCTCGCAAATCGTCACCACCGGGCGGTCGGTGGGCAGGTCGGGGCAGCAGGTCGCCAGTAGCCGATACGGGATGTTGCGGCTGCCGGGGATGTAGCCCGTGTCGCGATCGTCTTTCTCGCGCACGTCGATCACTTCGACGCCGGTGGTGATCAGTGCCTCGAGCTCATCGACCGTGACCGCGTCGGTGCGCTCGTCCCCGCCGCCGAGCACGTAGCCTGCGACGTCGAAGAAGGCGACCGAGTGAAGCCCCTGAATCGCGCGCTGGGCCTCGTCGGCGGTCTCCGCGAGCACACACACCTGCCGGCCGGCGTCGAGCACGAAGCCGGCCTTCGTCGCAAAGCTCGTCCCGGACACGGGGACGCTGACGGCTCCGGGCCGATGTCCGGCGAGGTGCGCGTTGACGGCGCGGACGTCGAGGAGCTGTGCGTCCTCAGGCGGTGCGGCCAGCTCCTGAGCGAGCGGCGGTGTGGGGGTGAACGGCCCCCGGTTCGTCTCCACGATTCGTGCGAGGTTAGGCGGCTTTGGAGCGCTGATCGCCGCCGACTCCGCGACGAACGCATCGACCTCCGCCAGCTGGAGCGTAGGGTTGAACAGCCGCTCGAACCCGATCGTCGTCGACGGCTTGGAGCTCATCGCCTTGCCGCAGAGCGACCCGGCGACGTGGCCGGGAAAGACTTCGACGCCGTCGGAGAGCTCGAGTAGCCGGCGCAACGAGTGAAAGAGCCCTTCGGCCCCCTCGAGAGCCCCTACCGCGAGGTCGGGCCGGGCAGCGTCGCCGACGAACAGGGAGTCGCCGGTGAGCACGAGCCAGGGCTCGCGGCCGCGCGAGTAGTCGACGACGGTGAGGCAGCAGTGCTCGGGCCGGTGGCCGGGGGTGTGGATGACGCCCAGGCCGACCGCACCGATTCGGATCTCGTCGCCGTCGCGCAGCGGATCGTTCGGATAGTCGACCCCCGCGTCAGCGTGCACGCTGACGGGGACGCCGTGCTCGAGTGCCAGCCGGCCGTGACCGGAGACGTGGTCGGCGTGTGTGTGCGTCTCGATCGTGCGGACGATGCACACGCCGCGCCGCGCCGCCTCCTCCAGGATCGGCTCGATCGCGAACGGCGGATCGACGACCACGGCGATACCGGCTTCTTCGTCGCCCACGAGATAACACGCACAGCCAAGGTCGTCGTTCAGGAACTGGTGGAAGATCACGATCCGACGGTAGCACCCGGTCCCGCTATCGATCTTGAAGTAAGCCAACCTAGGACGCGGTGGGACGGCACCGGACAAACCCGCCTGAAACAACGAGTCAGCACGAACGAGACGCCCGAGCGCAAGACTCTGTCGGACGCCCTGGCTTGCCCGAAACTAGGTCTCGGATGAGACGAGCAAGCGATCCATAGCCGTCCGGTATTCGTCGTCGGTTAGAACTCCTCGGACGCGAAGGGCATCCAACTGCTCGATTTCGTCAACCGGCGTGGTCGGATCGAAACGACAGAAGCGGCAGATCCGCGCCTCCTGCTTCAGAAGCTCGGCGCAATCCGGGCACCGCTTCATCTGCGCTATCTCATTCGCGCCCTCAGCCGCAAGGGGTTCGGGTTCGGCTTCGTCGATCACCCGACCGTACTCCGCTGCCAGCCCTATTGCTATCTATCGCCCGGAGCTACCGAACTCCTGCTGCCAGCACTCCGGGCAGAACACGACCGCCTCGGGGGTCAGATGCCGCACCGTCCTGCCGCATCCGTAGGCTAGCCTTCATGCGTCGATCCCCGCTTCGCTGAGCGGTCGACGAACGGAGGAGCGTAAGTGGGTGCGAAGGGCAGGGCCCTTGGGGACGGCGTCAGTAGTTACGGGCAGGTGTGGTCAGGGGTGAGATTGACGTAGAGCGTGCCGCGGGTTGGGATCATGGTCGGGAGGAAGGTGATCGCAGATGTGTCTGCGGGTGGCCGGTGGCTTTCAGAGACTCACGGTGAGGTTGGGCGTACTTGCGGAAGGCGGCGTTGCTGTGCGACGCTGGAGAGCCTGGGCGTTTGTGGCAGTTGCCGCGCTCTCCCTGGCCGTTTTTGCTGGATCGGCGGGTGCGGCGGGAAGCGCGGGGATCGGCCCTGTCTACGTGTCGGGGATCGGGATCCAGGTGCAGGCGCCGGACTGGCCGACGTGGTCGCCGGTTGTCGGCAAGGTCTGGGAGGGAAGCACCCTCACCGCTCTTCATGGAACGTGGGCGGGAACGGGAACGATCGGCTACAGCTACGAGTGGTTCCGCGGCAACTCCGCTCCGGGGTCGAAGGTCGGCGATGGTTCGACGTACACGGTTTCGGGCCCGGATGTCGGCTCGTCCGTGTGGGTACGGGTGACGGCGACGGACGCGAGCGGAACCAGCACTCAGGACTCGTCGCCGGTCGGGACGGTGATCTACCGGCCTCCGCTCATGGTGCGTGAGCCTCGGATTGTCGGCGATCCGGTCGTCGGCAACACCCTCGTCGTCGACCATGGTGACTGGGTTCTCGTCGGCGCAGCGGTCGGGCAACCGATCACATACGGCTACTTGTGGTGGTACTGCTACGAATGGGCCTCGCCAGACCCCCTAACGGGGCAAACGGGCGACTGCAGTACCGGCGCCCTTCCCGACGCTGATAGCCTGACGATCCCCGACCGGATGTACGACCCCTCCAATTTCAAGTCGTACTCGTTGTTCGTGATGGTGCCGGTGTCGATCCCGGACGGTGCCGGCGGGACCGTGCAGGCTAACGCCCCGGGCACGCCCCCACGCGCGAACGACACGGAGCCGATCATGCCGCGGGTCGTGCAGAACATCACGGCCGGTCAGACGCTGAAGGGAAGCGTGACCTGGACGGCGACGCCGTCCGGGCCGGTGGCACAGGTCGTGTTCGCGTTGGACGGGAACACGACCACCTTTACCGACACGTCGGCCCCCTACGAGTACGTGTTGGACACGACCACGCTCGCGAACGGCACCCACAAGCTCGGCCTCACGGTCACCACCCTGTACGGCGACCGTGTCGTCTGGGAGCCCTACCAGATCGGCACGGTCACGGTCGCCAACGCGCCGAGACGACATCGGCACCGGTGAACCAGGGCGGCCAAATTGAGTACGAACTGCTCCCGGAGACGGAGCGCTCGGGGCGAGAGCTTCAGGCGGGGCCAAGCGCTGTTGCGATCTGCTCGATCGCGGCTGTCTCCTCCTCGGTGACTCCTCCCTTGGCTTCGGCGACAGCGTTCGCGACGTCGAGCACGAGCGCCCGATAGGGGTCGAGCTCGTCCGGTGCCTTCTCGCCTAGGAGCGTCACCGCGGTGCCCAGGGCCGCCATCGTCCCCTCGGTGACCTCCTGCGGCGAGGCGACGAAGCCGAAGCCGGTGCCGTGGGTGCCGGAGAGCTCGCGGACGAGCTGACTCTCGCTGTCGCGGTGTGCTGCGAGATGCTCCGCGATCGCCTTGGCCTCGCCGAAGCTGTCGGTGAAGTCACGGTGGGCCACCGAGACGAGCATGCCGGAGCCCGTCACGCCCTTCTGGAGGGCGTCCCACTCTTCGTCGGTGAAGTCGGCCTTCCCTGCCATCTCTCCTCCTGAACCTCGGGTGCGATGTCTGTGGGACCAATTCTTGCAACTGCGACGGAGATCTCGCTGACCCCGCCTCCTCACCTCTTGATCAGCCCTAGCCTACCCCGGCAAGGGGCACCGCCTGGCGGCCGAGACTCCGGGGCAGCGATAGGCTCCGGCGCGAAGTGTCCGATCGCGAACCCATCCAGGTCAGGCTCACGTCGGCCGACCCCGACGTCGACACCGCATTCTGGACGGTCGAACCCCAGGAAGACGGCAGCCACCCTCACGTCCTCGTTCACGCGGGTCATCGGTTCCACGCGTCGTACACGGAACACATGACGCATCCGAATGGGCAGAGCAGCCAGCGGGTCGTGTACCGCGATAGCGGCCCAGTCGAGGGCGACTAGCCGGGCGAACGGCGGAACCCCGGCACCGCGACCGCCAAGCTTGCCCCCAACCCGGCAACTGTATGGATGACGACGACCAGGTGTTGCTAGGGACCGGAACGTGCGCCCCGCGAGGGCAAGGCCGACGGTGATCGAGCCGAGGAAGATCCTCACTGAACGCGTTCCAGTTCACGGCGCGACGACACCGTGGTCACCCCGCCGCCTCCCACGCCTCGATCTTCGCCTGCCACTCGGGCGACAGGTCTTCCCACACCTGGATGTGCGGTTCCATCGCCCTGATCTCCCGGCGCTCCTCTACCGTCGGGGTTTCTCCACGCGGCGCGAGTTCGCCGTTGATCAGCGCCTTCGCCACCCGCCTGCTCAACTCCGGAGTCATCGCCACCTCGAGCACCTCCTCACCCAGACGGAAACCTGCCCGTGCTTGCCCACTACGAACACACCGCCCCGGAACGCACCCGGAAACTCCTTGAAACCCGGCGTTGCACACGATCCGACCTCACCCGGTCCGGCTATCGATCTTGAAGTGAGCTTCGGCGCAGTAAGCGCACGCCGACGAGGCTGCCGGCGATCACGATGATTCCCGCACATGCGGCAATGACCGCGCTCCAGAGGTGTTGCCTCGGGGCCGCCGCACCGGTGGCGGGAAGCACGCTGAGGTTGGCTTTCCAGCTGACAGTGGCGCCGTCGTTGTACCTCTGCACCGAAATGAAGGCATAGGTTCCGGCGCGGACACGCGCCACGATGCGCACCGGGAACGAGATCGTCGTCCGGTCCTCGATGCGTCCGCCGGACCACGTCACCGTAGACCCTGTCACTCTTGCCTGCCAGCCGGCGGGTGCGGTGGAGGACACGACGGCGATACCGGGAGGTGCCGTCACCCGCACGGCGACGGTGGCGTGGGGAGGACGCTCGTTCGGCGTTGCGAACGCGACGTCTGTCTCGACACCGTCCTCGACGAACGGCGGCGACACGGTGACATGCGCGCCTGCCGCAGTCGGTACGGCCAGGGCAACCGCCATGACGGCGAGCGCACGCTTCACGGCAAGCCGAGGTGGCGAGCGATGACCATGCGCTGGACCTCGTTCGTGCCTTCGCCGATCTCGAGGATCTTCTGATCGCGATAGAGGCGGGAGATGGCGAACTCGTCCGTGAAGCCGTAGCCGCCGTGGATCTGTAGCGCCGCGTTGACGACCCGGTTCGAGAGCTCGCCGGTGAAGAGCTTTGCCATCGCCGCCTCCGGTGCGAAGGGGCGGCCGCGGTCCTTGAGCCAGGCCGACTTCCACACGAGCCCTCGTGCCGCCGCGATCTCGGTCGCCATGTCCGCGAGCGCGAACTGAATCGCCTGGAACGACGAGATCGGCCTCCCGAACTGGTGTCGCTCGCGCGCGTACGCAAAGGCGAGGTCGTAGGCACCCTGAGCGAGGCCGACGCTCATCGCGGCGACGGAGATACGGCCGCCGTCGAGAACCTGGAGGAACTGGTGGAACCCCTGGCCGCGGCGTCCGAGCAGGTTCCGGGCCGGCACGGCACACTCGGAGAACGAGAGCGCGCGGGTGTCCGATGCCTTCCAGCCCATCTTGTGCAGCGGCTCGGAAATGTCGTATCCCGGTGTGCCGTTCTCGATCACGAGGTTGGAGATCTCGCCGTCGCCGGTCAAAGCGGTGATCGTCACGCACTGTGTGATCTCGGTGCCGGCGTTCGTGATGAAGGCTTTCGAGCCGTTGACGATCCAGCTGTCGTCCCGCAGGTCGGCCGTCGTTCGCGTGGCACCGGCGTCGGAGCCCGCCTCAGGCTCGGTCAGGCCGAATGCGGCGAGACGCTCGCCGCGGGCGAGCGGAGGGATCCACTTCTCTTTCTGCTCGTCGGTGCCGAACAGAAAGATCGGCATCGTCCCCAGCGAGACGTGTGCGGCAAGCGTGATCGCGACCGACGAGTCGATGCGCGCGAGCTCCTCGACCGCAAGCGCGTAGGCAAGTGTGTCGCCGCCCGCGCCGCCGAGCTCCTCGGGAAAGGGGATGCCCATCAGTCCGAGGTCGGCCATCTCCGCAACGAGCTCGTACGGAAACCGTGCTTCGCGGTCGAGTTCCTCGGCGACGGGTGCGACGCGTTCGACGGCGAACGCGCGCACGGTGTCGCGGAAGAGCTCATGCTCCGGCGAGAGGTCGAGGTTCACGCGAGGCGATCGTACCCGGTGTGACGGGGTGTCCACCCTGCGTCGGGCGCTTCCTACCGGCGCCTAGACTGGTGTCATGCGGGAGACGATCGACCGGAAAGGCATGGCCGCGCTGTCCGGCGGTCACCTTGCCACCGACTTTGCCTCCGGCAGCGTTCCGGCGCTGCTGCCGTTCTTCGCGGCGAAGTTCGATCTCACCTACACGCTGACGGCCGTACTGATGCTGGCCGTGCTCGTCTCCTCCTCGCTCATGCAACCCCTTTTCGGGCTCTGGTCGGATCGGCGCGGAGCGCTCTGGTTGCTACCGGCCGGCATCGCGCTCGCCGGGGGAGGGATCGGCTTCTCCGCCGTTGCCCCGAGCTACGGCCTGCTCGTCGGGCTGGTGTTCCTGGCGGGCATCGGCATCGCCGCTTTTCATCCCGAGGGGGCCAAGTCCGCAGTGTTTGCGAGCGGCCGCAAACGTGCGAGCGGGATGTCGCTGTTCAACATCGGTGGCAACACGGGCTATGCGCTTGGCCCGATCGTCGTCACCCCGCTCGTTCTCTGGCTCGGACTCGGGCCGGGTGGGTTGTTGGCGTCGATCCCTGTCGTCCTCTGCTCGTTCGCCGTGCTCGGAGCGCTCCCTTATCTCGCGCGCCTCCGCCCGGAACGGGGGACGGGAAGTCGGATAACGGCGGGTCAGGACGACGTGCGGGCGATGGTCCTCCTCGGCGGCGTGATCGGGCTTCGGAGCGTTGCGTGGTTCGGTCTTCTCACGTTCGTGCCGCTCTGGGTCGTATCGCTCGGCAACTCGGAGGCCGACGGCAACCGGTTGTTGTCCTTGATGCTCCTCGCCGGGGCGATGGGAACGCTACTGCTCGGGCCCATCGCAGATCGATTCGGACTCCGGCGGACACTTCTCGTCGCCCAGGCGATCCTGACGCCGATGATTCTCGTGTTCGTGCTCGTCGGAGGGCTCATCGGGGCCGCCGCGCTCATGGTGGTGGGGATCTGCGTGGTCGGCACGTTCGGTCTCACGATGGTGCTGAGCCAGATGTACCTACCACAGCACGTCGGCATGGCGTCCGGCCTCTCGATCGGGCTCGCGATGGGGCTCGGCGGGGTCGCGGCCGTCGCCCTCGGGGGGGTCGCCGACGCGATCGACCTGGAGACCGCCCTCGTGTGCAGCGCATTCGCGCCACTCCTCGGTGTGGTCCTCTGTCTCTTCCTGCCCGCGCCGGACGTGCCGGCTCCCGTTGCGACAGGCCCGTCCCCGGCCTACTCTCTGATCGACTGAGTAGGCATTCAAATGACAAGGAGCTCCCCGTGACCGTGCAAGAGTACTTCGACGCTCTCCCCTCCAAGGTCGATCCCGCCAAGACAGCAGGCATGAACAACAGTTATGTCTTTGACATCGCCGGCGTCGGGGCCTGGACAGTGACCGTCGCCGACGGCGTCGTGGCGGTGGCCGAGGGGGAGCACGACGCCGACTGCACCCTCTCTGCGAGCGAGGAGACATTGATGAAAATCGCGAGGGGTGAGGCGAATGCGACGACGGCGTACATGACCGGCAAGCTGAAGATCAAGGGCGATATGGGTGCCGCCCTGAAACTCCAGAAGCTGTTCTAGGGCAAAGCAGGACGCAATAGAGTGCCGCGCGTGTACTTGACCGTCCGCCTGCTCGTCGCGTGGGGCGCAAACGTCCTCGCGCTGATCGTGGCCGACTGGGTGTTCTCGGGGTTCACGATCGAGCGGTGGGGCTCGCTGCTGCTCGCTGGGGCGGTTTTCGGCCTGGCGAACGTCTTTCTCAAGCCCCTCCTGACGTTCATCGCGATCCCGTTGATCATCCTCACGTTCGGGATCGCCTACTTCTTCGTCAACGTCGCCATCCTTGCGTTCACCGAGTGGGTAGTGCCAAAGTTCTCCATCGACGGCTTCTGGACGTATGTCGGCGCCGTGATAGTGATGTGGCTCGTCAACGTCGCCATCGGGCGTCTGCTCCGCGCGATCGAGGGCGACACCCGTTAGCCGAGCTCGACGAGCGATGCTCCTGCGGAGACCCGGTCGCCGGTCGCGACATGTACGGCGACAACGGTGGCCGCGAACGGCGCTAGGACAGGCATTTCCATCTTCATCGCTTCGAGGACGACAAGCGGCTCGTGCGCGGCGACGCTGTCGCCTTCCGTGACACTCACGCCGATGACCGTTCCCGGCATCGGCGCCGTGATCGTGCCGTGGGCGTGCGCGGTGGCGGCGGGAACGGCCGTGTCGACGTCCGGCGCCGTGGCCGGGGGAGGGGCAGGTAGGTTCAGCCGCCACGGCCGTGCGAACGCGTGTGGGGTGGTTCGGAGTGGCGGCACGGAAAGCGGCGCGTGCTCGGCGAGGAACGCCGTGGTCACGGAGCCACCCCGGAACGCCGGGTGTCGCACGAGCCAGCGGAGAAACGGAAGATTCGTGGTGATGCCCTCGACGGTGGTCGCATCGAGAGCTTTCCCGAGCCGGTCGAGGGCCTCCTCCCGATCGGCGCCGGTCGCAATCAACTTTGCGAGCAGCGGGTCGTACGCGAGCCCGATGTCGTCCCCTTCCTCGACGGCCGCGTCGACGCGGACGCCCGCCGGGAAATCGAGCCGCTCGATGCGTCCGGCCTGCGGCAGGAATGTCCGCGGATCCTCGGCGTAGAGCCGTGCCTCGACAGAGTGGCCGCGCGGCGCGATGTCGAGGTCGATATCTTCGCCGCCGGCCACGCGGAGTTGCAGCTCCACGATGTCGAGGCCGGTCAGCTCCTCGGTGACCGGGTGCTCGACCTGGATCCGGCCGTTGAGCTCGAGGAAGAAGACGTCGGGCCCTTCCACGAGGAACTCGGCCGTGCCCGCGTTCCGATAGCCGATCGCCTCCGCGAAAGCGACTGCGCCGGCCGCGATCTCCAACCAGGCGCGAGGATCGAGATCCGCGGGAGGGGACTCCTCGATCAGTTTCTGGTGGCGGCGCTGGATCGAGCAGTCGCGCTCGCCGAGGAGGGAGATGCCACGGTTGTGTCCCAGCAGCTGGGCTTCGACATGGCGTGGGCGTTCGAGGTAGCGCTCGCAGAACACCGTGTCGTCGCCGAACGCTCCCTCTGCTTCCCGTCGGGCCGCGGCGACGGCCTCCTCGAGCTCGGCGGCGCTGCGAACGACGCGCATCCCGCGCCCGCCGCCTCCGGCCGAGGCTTTGACGACGAGCGGAAAGCCGATCTCCGTGGGTGATCCCTGGGGTAACGTCCGTACGCCGGCCTCCAGCGCTATCCGCTTGGCTGCGAGCTTGTCACCGCCGAGCCGAAGCGCCTCCGGCGGCGGGCCGACCCACGTGATGCCTGCCGCGACGACCTCGCCGGCGAAGGTGGCGCTCTCGGCGAGGAAGCCGTAGCCGGGGTGAATGGCATCGGCTCCCGTCTCGAGGGCGGCGCGAACATACTCCGAACCGTCGAGGTACGACGCGATCTCCACCACGGGGTCGGCGGCTCGCGCATGCAACGAGCCGCGATCGTCGGGCGCGGCTACCGCAATGGTCTCGATGCCGAGCCGTGCGCAGGTGCGGAAGACGCGTAGCGCGATCTCTCCGCGGTTGGCGACGAGAAGCCTGTGGATCGTCACGGACAGACTCTATGCGGCCGGTCCCACTACCCCGACGAGACGAGCGCAACGGAGACGAGCGCACACGCGACGCCGACGTACTAAGGGCGCGAGAGCCGCTCGCGGAGGACGACGCCTGCGGGGACGACCGTGGTGACGGGATAGAGGGACGCGACCACCGAGGCGATCGCCACCGGCCCTCGCTGCACGGACCGCTCGCGAGCGCGGGGGCGATCACGTTTGCATCCCCGACGACCGCATCGGCATGCTGCTCGGAGGAACTGAACGAGACGTCGGCCACGGAGCGCAAGCAGCGCTGGTCAGGGAGCGTTCCCGAACGGCGACGCCCACGGCGCCGGCACTCGTTCGACAAAGGCGCGGAGGCCTGCCTGTCCCTCCTCACTCGTCCTCCGTTCGGCGATGCGGCGCGCAGTTTCCGGTCCATCCGGCCGGTCGAGCACGAGGCGTTTGGCATGCCTCGCAGCGCGCGGGCCCGCGCTGCGGAGTTCGCCGAGCAAGGCGGTGAGCGCGCCCTCCAGATCGGTCGTGAGCTCGTGGACGAGGCCGATTCGCAAGGCGGTCGCAGCGTCGAAGCGCTCGCCCGTGACGAAGTACCGACGGGCGGCGCTCTCGCCGATCTTCCGGAGCGCGTAGGGGGAGATCACCGCCGGGATGAGGCCGAGCTTCACCTCGGAGAACGCGAAGACGGTGCGGTCGTGTGCGAGCGCGACATCGGCGGTGGCGACGAGGCCCGCCCCACCGCCGAGGGCATGTCCGTGGACGAGGGCGATGACCGGCGCAGGGCAGGTGTCGATCGTGTCGAACAGTCGCCGAAGGGCATTGGCGTCGGCGATGTTTTCGTCGCTCGAGAGCGTCGCCGACCTTCGCATCCATTCGACGTCGGCGCCTGCGCAGAAACTCGGGCCTGCACCCGCGAGCACGACGGCGCGTGCCTTTCCGACGTCGACGAACGCCTCGGCGAGCTCGCTGACGAGCACGTCGTCGAACGCGTTCCGCGACGCAGGCCGGGCAAGGGTTACACGGAGAACGTCGTCGTCTCGCTCGATGCGCAGCGCGTCCATGTGACGCAGTCTAGAGTCGACCCATGCCGCCCGACACCCCGCTGCACGGGACACTCGCCGCGTCGGTGACACCGCTTGTCTCCGGAGGGAGCCGTCTCGACGAGGACGCGTTCGGCCCGCTCGTCGATCGGTACGCCGCCGCCGGTCTCGATGGGCTTCTCGCGTTCGGAACGAACGGCGAGGCGGTGCTGTTCTCGGTCGAGGAACGTAAGCGGGGGCTCCACCTCTTCGTCGAGGCGGCGGCCGGGCGCCTCGACGTCGCAGCTCACTGTGGGGCGCAGACGACGGCGGATACGGTCGCTCTTGCAGTAGACGCCGCGGCTTCGGGCGCTGCGGCGGTCGCCGTCATCGGCCCGCCGTATTTCCCGCTCGACGAGGCCGCTCAGTTGGCGCACTTCTCGGCTGCGGCCGGCGCATGCGCGCCACTGCCGTTCTACGTCTACGAGTTTGCCCGCACGAGCGGCTATGCCGTTGCTCTCGACGTTCTCCGCCGTCTTCGTGACGAGGCGTCGAACTTCGCTGGGCTGAAAGTCAGTGATACGCCTTGGGAAGCCTTCGAGCCGTATCTCTCCCTCGGCCTCGACGTTCTCGTCGGGCCCGAGGCGCTCATTTACCGGGGTATCGAAGCGGGCGCCGTCGGCGCCGTGTCTGCGCTTGCTTCCGCGTTTCCCGAGGAGGTGGCAGCCGTCGTTCGCGAACCGAGTGCGTCGGGTGCGGACTCGCTCGCCGTGCTCCGGGGAGCGGTCGAGCGGTTTCCGCGTCACGCGGCGATGAAGCGCATTCTCGCGGCGCGAGGAGTCCCGATCCGACCGGACGTGCGCGCGCCTCTCCGTGACCTCACTGCTGACGAGTCGCACGAGCTCGCTGGATGGCTCGCTTCGTTGTAGCCGACGGCCTCGCCGGTCACCCGCCCGAGCAGGCGCGCGCGTCGACGGCGTCGACTCCTGGTAGCCGCCCGAGCAGGCCGGCGAGGTCGTCGAGTTCGCCGGGAGTGAGATGGGAGCCGATCAGCTCATCACATGCCGCGGCGTGTGTGCACGCGGCCTGCCGCAGCACCTTGCGGCCGTCGTCTGTAATCACCGCGTAGGTGACCCGGGCATCTGTCGGGCAGCCGCCACGATCCGTCAGGCCGGTGTGCTCGAGTCCGTCCAGCAGGCGCGTGACACCGGACGGGGTGAGGCGGAGGCGCTCGGCGAGATCGATTCGCCGCATCGCACCATGCTCGGCGTGCGACAGATGCAGAAGCGTCTCGAAGTCGTTTGCGCTGAGGCCGTGCTCGGCGAGCAGCCGGGCCTCGATCTCCCGCACCAGCGAACCGTGGGCGTGCAGGAGCCTGACGAATACCGACTGTGTTGAAACTTGTGGGGTCAATACTTGACGAGACAAGGAATTCTCCGCTAAGGTAGTTGAGTCATCAAATAATAGCGAGAAAGGAACGACTCATGAGCACTATTTCTGACATCCGCACAGCGCTTCCGACCGGCACCTGGCAGGTCGACCCCGTTCATTCGAACGTATCGTTCTCCGTCAAGCACATGGCAGTCGCGAACTTCCGGGGCGGCTTCGGCACCTTCGACGTCACGCTCGACGAGGCCGGGCTCCGAGGGACGGTCGACGTCGCGTCGATCAACGTCTCCGAGCCGAACCTCAACGGCCATCTGCTGTCGCCGGACTTCTTCGACGCCGAGCGGAACCCGCAGCTGTCGTTCCGCTCCACGGCGATCGGCGTTTCGGCGGATGAGCTCGAGATCGACGGCGAGCTCACGCTCAAGGGCGTGACTCATCCGGTCAAGATCACGGGTGTGCTGAGCGGGCCGGTCACCCATCCGTTCGACGGTAGCTCGCGGCTTGGCCTCGAGCTCGAGACGATCATCGACCGGACGGCATTCGGTCTCAACTGGAATGCGCCGCTCCCGACGGGAGGCTTCGCAGTCGGAAACGACGTGAAGCTGTATGCCGAGCTCGAGCTGGTCGAGGAGGCGTAGATGAAGATCCTGGGCATCGCCGGCAGCCTGCGTGAGGGCTCGTACAATCGGCGTCTCCTGCGTCTTGCGGGCGAGAACCTCCCGGACGGTGTCGAGCTCGCCGTCTGGGAGGGGCTCCGCGACGTGCCCGCGTTCGACCAGGACGAGGAGGGCACCCCGCCGTTCGTGGTCGCGGGCTTCCGCTCCGCCGTCGCGGCCGCCGACGCGGTGCTGATCACGACGCCCGAGTACAACGGCTCGATTCCGGGAGCGCTCAAGAACGCCCTCGACTGGGGCTCGAGGCCGCAGGCGACGAGCGCGTTCCGCGGCAAGCCGGTGGCGGTGATCGGAGCGAGCCCTGGCTCGTTCGGAGGCGTCTGGGCGCACGCCGAGACGCGCAAGGTTCTCGGCTTGATGGGTGCTCGCGTCGTCGACGCCGAGTTGTCGCTGGGCAAGGCCGCCGAGCGCCTGGCCGAACCGGACAACGATCTCCTCGATCAGTTGCGTGCGGTGATCGATCTACTCGTGACCGAAGCTTCTGCTCGTGCGGCCGCGGCCTGACGGTCGCTGCCGGATCATTCCTCAGGCGGAACCCACGGCTCGTACACTCCGCCGGGGACACCTCCGACACAGATGAAGGACATCCCGTCGGAACCGGCCTCGGGGGACCGTCTCGCGTCTGCCGACACGAGGATGTAGCGGCCCGGCCGCATCTCGACGGGGTCGCCGTCGATCGTGAGCGTCCCGGAGCCGGAGATGCAGTAGTAGACCTCCTCCTGCCCCGACTGCAGTTCGTCATGTTCCGGTCCCGACTTGCCGGGCGGGAAGTCGATCTGGTTGAGACCGAATGCCGTGCCGCCGAGCTCGTGTCGCACCATGCGGAACGTGCCCCAGGTGAGCTTGACCTTGTCGGCGTCGAGCGCCTTGTAGGACATGAATCCTCCTTGCCCGGTGTCGTTGTCCCTGCGCAGAACCTACAAGACGTAGGGGGTGTCTCCCAAGAGGGAGGGATGTCTCCCAACAGGCAGGGGAGACACCCATTACATCCGGAAGACGCCGAATGTCGTCTCGGGCACCGGTGCGCATCCGGCGGCCGCGAGGCCGAGGGCGAGGACGCGCCTCGTGTCGAGCGGGTCGATGATGCCGTCGTCCCAGAGACGGGCGGTCGAGAAGTACGGTGACCCCTCGCGCTCGTAGACTGCCCGGATCTCCTCGGGGTCGGCGTCACCGACCATGGTGAGCACGGTCGCTGCCTGCTCACCACCCATCACCGAGATGCGCGCGTTGGGCCACATCCACAGCTGCCGGGGGCCGTACGCCCGGCCGCACATGGCGTAGTTGCCGGCGCCGAATGATCCACCGGTGACGACGGTGAACTTCGGTACCTCCGCGCACGCGACCGCGGTGACCAGCTTGGCGCCGTCGCGTGCGATACCACCTTCCTCCGCGTCCTTGCCGACCATGAAGCCGGTGATGTTCTGGAGGAAGACGAGCGGGATGCGGCGCTTGCATGCGAGCTCGACGAAGTGCGCTCCCTTCTGAGCCGATTCGGCGAAGAGGACGCCGCGGTTTGCGAGAATCGCAACCGGGTGGCCCTCGATCCGGGCGAATCCGCAGACGAGGGTGTCGCCGTAGAGCGCCTTGAACTCGTGGAATCGGCTGCCGTCGACGACGCGGGCGATGATCTCGAGCGGGTCGAGCTCGTGGCGATAGTGCTCGGGCACGATCCCGTAGAGGTCACCTGGGTCCACCGCGGGGGGTTCGGGTGTCGAGGTCTGCCACGATAGAGGCGGAGGGTCTCCGAGGTGGCGCACGATCTGGCGGGCCAGAGCGAGCGCGTGCTCGTCCGACACGGCGTAGTGGTCCGCGACCCCCGAACGTCGCGTGTGAAGGGTGGCGCCTCCGAGTTCCTCGGCGGTCACGTCCTCGCCGGTGGCGGCTTTCACGAGTGGTGGACCACCGATGAAGATCGTGCCCGTCCCTTCGACGATGACCGTCTCGTCGCTCATCGCGGGGACGTAGGCGCCGCCCGCGGTGCACGAGCCCATGACGACGGCGATCTGCGGAACATTGCGTGCAGACAGGCGCGCCTGGTTGAAGAAGATCCGCCCGAAATGGTCGCGGTCGGGGAAAACGTCGGCCTGGAGTGGGAGAAACGCTCCTCCGGAATCCACGAGGTAGACGCACGGGAGGTGATTCTGCTCGGCGACCTCCTGAGCGCGAAGGTGCTTCTTGACGGTGAGCGGGAAGTACGAACCGCCCTTCACGGTGGCGTCGTTGGCAACGACGATGCAGCAGCGCCCCTCGATCACACCGATGCCGGTCACGATCCCGGCCGACGGCGCCTGACCCTCGTAGATGTCCCAGGCAGCAAGGGCGTTCAGCTCGAGGAACGAGGTGCCGGGGTCGAGGAGCCGGTCGATACGCTCGCGGGCGGTGAGCTTGCCGCGTGAGCGATGGCGGTCGGTGGCCTTCTCGCCGCCGCCCCCGGCGACGAGCGCCGTTCGTTCGCGAAGCTGGGCGAGGAGGCCCTCCATGTGTACGCGTCGAGCGCCGAAAGCCGCCGACGAGTGGTCGACCCTGCTCGTCAGTACCGTCATCCGGCGTCAACCCGCCTTCCACCCGGGCCGAGCACGGCGGCCGGGAAGGCGATGTGGTTCCCGGCGGGCGGGAGCTTCTGCATGCGCGGCACTCCTGACATAGCGGATACCGCGAGAGTACGCGTGGGTGCAGCTGTTCGCCACGCCGACGCAGGTCATGAAGACCGCGGCGGCCGGACGCACGATGCTCGTGTGGTGGGGTGCGTCGGCTGCGGCAGCCCTCGACACATCATTCTGCGCCTCGCATTGATCGAAGGCATGGCTCTGTCGGCAGATCGTTGGCAGGGCAAATGGCGGAGGAAACCGGGACGGGCGAGCGAACTCGCCTCGCAACGGATGCGACTAGCGGCATCCCTGATGTGGAGGTAAGGCGTGAACTCGAGAAGCATGGCAGGCTGGATCGGCTTCGCCGGCATCGTGATGCTGATCATCGGCGGAATCGACTTCTTCCAGGGACTGATCGCCCTCTTCGACGACAACTACTTCGTCGTCACGGCCTCCGGTTTCCTCGTCGTCGATCTGACGGCGTGGGGGTGGATCATGCTGATCTGGGGCGTGGTGCTCGTGCTAGCGGGGCTCGGGCTGCTCGGCGGACAGGGATGGGCGCGCTGGTTCACGATCGTTGTCGTGGCAGTGAACTTCTTCGCCCAGCTCGGCTTCCTCGGCAACAGTCAGTACCCGCTCTGGGCATTGACGGCGTTGGCACTCAACGTGGTGGTCCTCTACGCGCTCACGGCGCGTTGGGACGAGAGCCAGGTGGCCATCGACCGGGCCTAGCCTCTGGCGCGAGGCCGTCGCGCGGCACTCAGCGCGGCGGCCTCGACACCATTCCGGGCCCGAGAGGGCAACAGCCTCTCAGGCGCTTCGAGCGCGCTTGACGAGGTGCGAGACCCACGTACCGACGCCGACGACTCCGGCGAGGCCGAGCGCGATGAGGTTCGTCTGGACACAGGCACGGCAGGCGTTGCAGCACGTCGCGGCCATCGGCGCGTGCTCGCCGACCTTTGCCGCCGCATCGTTGATCCGTCCCGTCGAGATCAGTTTCATGCGATCACTGTACGTCTCGGCCGGATTCCGGCAGGCGTTCATCGCGATCGCCTCCTTACGTTCGTGAAACGCCAAGCGCCTCCGAACCACTGGACGGCTCCCCGTCCGAGGCCCAGAAAACACGAACGACGCCGGCGCTGAGGACGACGACGGCCACACCCCCAATCATCGCCGCCGCTGTGGGAAGAGCCGATGGTGGCCGACTAGTATTGGCGTTCTGTACTCGTGGCCGCTGGAACCGTTCGACCGGGCGCATCCGGTGCGTGGCTACTTCAACGATCCGCGCATCTCGGGTACGTCGAGGGCATTCCATTTCGGGATCGACATCTCGGCGCCGAACGGCACACCGGTGCACGCGGTGCGGGGTGGGGTCGTGCATCTCGAGGGCACACGGTCGCTGTCGGTCGTGGACGGCGACGTCGCTTTCGGCTACTGGCATGTCGTCCCTGCTGTAAGTCACCGCCAGCGGATTCAGGCGCGGCAGGTCGTTGGTCACGTCGAGGCGCCGTGGCTTCATGTTCACTTTGCCGAGCATCGCTCCGGTGTCTACCGCGACCCGCTGCGACCAGGGGCGCTGACGCCGTGGAGCGACGCGACTCGGCCGCACGTGACGAAGATCGTGATCTCGCGCAACGGCAGGGCGCTCGATGCGGCGGCCATCTCGGGGGCGGTGGACGTGATCGCGGAGGCACACCAGATGCCGCCGCTCGCAGTGCCGGCCCCGTGGCAAAGCCTGCCGGTGACACCGGCACGTATACGCTGGCGGCTGGGGCGCGGCGGCCTCACTGTGCGGCCCTGGCACACCCCGATCGACTTCAGCGGGGGACTGCTGCCGCAAGAGGACTTCCACCGGATCTACGCGCCCGGTACCCGACAGAACCGCGCTGGGAAACCCGGCCTGTACCGCTTCTACCTCGCCCACACCTTGAGCACGACGCTCCTCCCGGACGGGGCGTACCGCCTGGAGGTCGAAGCCTCCGACCTCCACGGCAACAAGGGCAGCCTGAGGCTCCCCTTCACGATCGCCAACGACGTCTAGCCCTCGACCCGGCTTACTGCCTGGAGGCGAGAGCCACCAGAACCGCTCGAGAGCAATCCGAGCAGCGTCGACTGCTCGGCCGTGCAACATCGAGGTCCAGTAGCGAGAAGCGTCACCTAGCAGTTCGGTGTCACATGTCGAACCTTGCCGCCAACCGCGACGCCGTACCTGTTCGCCAACTGCCTCAGACTGGTCCGGTAGATATTCATGTCCTCTTGTGACCAGTCGCCGTGCGTCTGGCAGCGCCAGCCTGGATAGAGCTCGTGATGGAGCCGGCTCGTCAAGCTCTCGTTGTGGCCGATCACGTCCTCGAGGTTGATGTGATAGCGGCCCATCAGCCAGACCGTCAGAGCGAGCGATGAGGCCATCTGGCGAGGGTTGCTGAGGATCTGCTCGTCAGAGGTTCCGACGTGCTCGATCCCGATCGCCGTCCAATTCAACCCCACCGTGTGACGGCACATCACCGTCAGCGACACGAGCTGATAGATGGTCCCGTCCGTGTCGATCACGAAATGGGCGCAGGTACCCGGGAGCTCGTGCAGCTCTCGGTCGGCCACGTCGGCGCTGAAAGTCGAGAACGCAGACGCAAACGAGTCGGACGCCGTGAAATGCTCCACGATCGCCTTCGGATGACGGAGCCGCCAGGTATCGAGTGCGTAGTGGCGCTTCGCATACGCTCGCATCTCGAGCTTCCGCGCGACCGTGAATGGGATCGGCTTTGACACGATCCGGGGCCGCGGCGGCCCGGCATCCGCCGATGACGCCGCCCCCGCCGGCAGCGCCATGAGGAAGATGGCAACCAGGCCGAGACGGACACCGCTACCGGAAGTCATCGCATGAGGCTACATCCGTCGGCCCTTCCAACCTAGGGTTCCGCACCGTGCGTCCGTCAGGATTCCGCTGATCGCCGGCGGACGCGGCGATGCGGCACCTGAGCCCGCACGGACTCGAACGCACCTTCGATCCCAGGATGGTCCATCCATATCAGGGGCGGTAGGACACGAACCGGCAACCCTCCGGTCTTTGAGCCTCGGCGCGAATGAGGTGCTGACCACGAGACACGCGAGTCTGGAGTGGGCGACACAGCGCGCGAGCGGCGGCCCATCATGCGGGGTACGGCCGCTTCGAAACCGGGTGGTGCGGCGAGGGGTAACGGGAGCAACTCCCTCGCCGCTGAGATGAATCCACCCGGGTCGACGTCACGCACCACCGAAGGTATCGCGTCGTCCTGAAAATCACCTGAGAGTGCTCTCTGTCGTGTCGAATCTCGCATCGTGCGGGAAGTTCCGCGGCCTGCCTCTTCTATCGGAGCTCGGTGGTGGCGTACGCTCTGGCTCGGTCAGCATCCGCGCATCCCCACAGATCGCCCCGAGCTGGCTTGGGCGCGGGCGAACGCCTCTGGTGCCGCCCGCGCCCCTCGCTTCTTCCTGGTGTCCTCGCCGCGCTTGCTGAAGTGCGTCGGGCGTGCCGTCCGCGATGAGGGTGGCAACAAGGTGGTGCGCGTCGCCGAGTGTGATGGGGCAGCGGTACAGGTGGAGGATCGTTTCAGGTTACGGGGCGACCGTTTTCTGCCCGGAGTGCCGGCAGCGGGAGTTCGCGCGGGGGCGGCGCGGGTCTTCCCTCCCGAATCGAAACGGCGTATCCTCCCAAGTCCACTGAGTCCAGTCCTTCCGGTGTGCCGCCCGTGCCGGGGAACCCGAACAGGAGGCGTTCGATGGCCGTCGCTTTCGAGATGCGCTTCGAGGGTGCAACCCTCGAACAGTACGACCGGGTGATGGAGCTGATGGGCCTGACGGACGGCACCACCAAGCCCGACGGCGCGATCTTCCACTGGGTTGCGCAGACCGACGAAGGGATCGTCGTCGTCGATGTGTGGGAGACAGACGAGCAGTTCAACCGCTTCGCCGAGGAGCAAATCGGCCCGTACACCCAGCAGGCAGGGATCCCGGCGGCACCGGTAATCACCCGGTACGCCGTGCACAATACGCTCGGTGCCGAGACTTCTGCGGCCCTCAGAGCGTAGGCCTCGCGCGGCCTCGCTCGGTCGAGTGGCAACGGCAGTGGGAGGGATCCGTCGGGTCCCTCCCCCAACGTCGCAGCTATCGCGCACTTCCCACCAGACGCCCGCTCCACGTGTCGGCAGGGTCAGCGGCCGACTCACTACCTCGGCCCCGCCGGCACGCCGCCCACCCAGAACTAGCGAACTCCGCCGCCGGCACGGGGTCGTCCTGATCTCGGCCTCCCTTTCCGGCGACAAGTCTTACCCGGAAGCCCAGGACGGATCGATGTCGATCTCGGGCGACCTTGTGAGCCGAGCCTTGTTGTGTCCGTCGGCGTCGATCACGTAGATGTCGCCGCTGCCGGTTCGGTCTGTTGCGTAGGCGATCGAGCCCCCGTCGGGAGACCACGTCAGCGCCCCCCAGCCGACTTGGGCGGGCGATTCGGTGGTGACTTTGCGGTTGCTCCGTCCGTCGGCTCCGATCACGTAGATGCCTTTGCGGTTCTCTCTGCCGTAGAGGATCGTCCGCCCGTCGGGAGACCACCTGAACCCGTATTCGTTGTAGGCGTGGTTGGTGAGCCGACGGAGGCCGCTTCCGTCTGCATTCGCGACGTAGATCGAGGCATAGCGCCCCCCCGCGTCACCCCCGCGGAAGGCGAGTCGCTTTCCGCCTGCCGACCATAGAGGGCCGCCGTAGCTCACGGTGGGGTGGTCGGCGACTAGCCGCTGGTGGCTGCCATCGCTGCGGACGGCCCAGATGTTGCCGTCCGGTGACGCATAGGCGATCTCGTCGCCTCGGGGCGACCACGACGGGTCGCGGACGTCGCCAACACCGAGACGCCGTGGCGTGCCTCCGTCAGTCGGGACGACGTAGATCTCGGCGATCCCGCTCTCGGCGTCCTCCGCGAGCACGGCAATTGCCTTCCCGTCCGGAGACCAGGTCGGCAGCAGGCTCTTCAGACGCGAGCCCGAAAAGAGACGCACGCGCCGGGTGCCGTCGGGGCGGACGAGCCAGAGCGAACTTCGATCCGTGTAGGCGATGCGGCTCCCGTCGGGCGACCATGCGTGGGAAGAGACGCGCGAGTCGGGCGACGTCAGACGCCGAAGACCCGTCCCGTCCGCCTTCATCACGAACAGGCTCGGCCCGCCGACGTCCGCCACCCACGCGCCCGGCGGGTAACGGAGGAACGCGATCGTTCCCGCCCGCCTCTTCGCTCCAACGTGACCGGCGGCGGAGCCCACGACGACGCTGGTCAGTGCCGCAAGAACACCCGCCACCGCAACCCACCGAGTAACGCCTGTAAGCCTCCGTCTTGACATCCGGTCGCGCGGCACGGGTCGCATCATCCGCCCGATGACCAGGCGACGCAAGGACGCCCACGCGACGCGGCTCGCCCGTAGCACTCAACGCCGCCGTAGACCTCGGGCGACGTACTGATACGCCTCAGTGCCGGCAGGGGTGCGGACAGGGAAGAAGGGAGGCCCGGCGAGGGCGGGCCTCCCGTCGCGATCGGAGCGCCTGTCGGAGCCTAGGTGGGTTGTGCGTACTTCTCCATGCCGGTGACGTCGTACATGATGCAGGCGTCGTTTCCGACGATCCAGGCGTCGTGTCCAGGGGGCATGTAAAAGACATCGCCGGGGCCGTACTCGACCTCGGCACCGTCGTCCATCCGCACGGCCATGCGGCCTTCCACAACGACGCCCGTGTGGGCCGCCTGGCACGAGTCGGTGCCCGCGATCGGCTTCACGTGCGATGACCAGCGCCAGCCAGGCTCGAAGACGCCACGCCCAACCTTCGTTCCACCCACGGTGACGAGGTCGACATGCCCCATCCCGTCGGCGAACGTCCTCGTCTCGTCCGGGCTCTCGAACCGTTTCTGCTCAAGATCGGCCACGCTCGACCTCCTTGTCTCGGGGAGGAACGAGTCTGCGCCGATTCTGGTCTTGAGTCAACAGGCCATAGGCTGTGAAGGTTTTCGGTTCTCGGGCCACCGGTTTCCAAGACCGGGCGCAACAGGGATCGAGGTGTGGGAACGGTGGACGTTAAGGGTTGTGGCTCAGGGTCAGGGCGGCGGGCCGCTCTTGCGGAGACCGACGATGAGCGCGGGCGGCTTGAAGCTGTGCCGCCTCTACTACGCCGACCGCGACCACCTCGCTCCGAACTGGAAGCTGCCGCTCGGCTCGTGGCTGGAGTTCACCGATCCGTAGGACACCGAGGAGGTGACCTTGACCGACGCGGGAGCGCCAGCGGATCGAGGCACGGATCGCCGCGCTGATCGAGGCCGAGACCGCATAGCCCTGGAGCTACACCCGGCTGTAGGATGGAGCGAGTACATACATCGGAGTTCGCGCATGCCGCCGAGAACGCGCAGACCCCCGCAAGGGACGGTTGGAAAGGGCCAGTGGCTTCAGTCCCAAGAGCCTGCTCGCTCGCGTCCGTGGGCGTACGAGGAGGCGTTGTTCGGATCGTCGCGTGACCGCGGGCAGGCGAGCGCACTCAACGCGCTCGTGGAGGAACTCGACAAGGAGCGACTCAGGCTCGTGCGCTTGAACAGGGTGCTGGATGAGCAATCCGCTCTGGTCGCGAGTCTCGAGAGACAGCTGAAGAAGCTGACGAGTTCGGTCGAGCGCGATGAGTCGGGTCAGCTCGCATCGAGAAGCCTGCCTCGCTTGCGACCGCCTTCCGGGGAGACCTACACCCGAGCGTCCCCCGCTGATCGAAGCTACTTGCTCGGGCGCTGCGAGGGTTTCCAGGTCGATTCGCCGACCGGCCCGGTGGGATTCGTCGAGGGTGTCCGGTTCATCTCGCGGATCGACCAACCGGACATGCTGGAGGTGCGCGGCGGCCGATTCGGGCGCGAGCATCTCCTCATCTCATCCGAGGAAGTGGAGGAGATCCGAGTCGACGAAGGAGTGGTTGCCGTTCGTGGCGCACCCAATCTGAGCGGCGATCTCCTCGGCTCGCTCACCGACCGCGTCCGTCGAGCACTGCAGATCGGCAAGGCCGTCTCGTAGGGCGCGGTCGCTGGCGACACGACGTGGCATGAAGTACCGCCACCGACCCCCCGGCACCCGCCGCGCTCCGGCAATCGTTGGATTCCGATTCGGGTCCTTCGCTCCCACATAGTCCGCTCGGCTGCTGGACTAGAGATGGATGCCCAGCTTGCGCAGGTCAAGGATCGCAGTCTTGCGCCAGCGGGTGGTGTCTGGGGAGAAGGGGAGAGTGAACGGCAGGCCGTTGGCTTTTCGGAGTGGCTTGCCGTCGCGGAGAACGTGATAGTGGCCAGGTGTCGATTCGACAGTGAGGCCGACGGCTTCAAGTCGCCGGACGAATTCTCGCACGTCCTTTCTCATACCGCCGAGGCTGCGGCGCGGTCGCCCCGGGCGCATCGGTGCCGACGCTGACCCTGTCTACCCGCAACTACTGAACTCCCGCTGCCAGCACTCCGGGCAGAACACAACGCCTTGGGTCAGGTGCCGCGCCGAAGCGTCCAGGGGACGGCGTGCCGCAGCCACGGCATTGATGTGCCAAGGTGACTCGAAACCGGCTTGGCTATCGTGAGGAGCGACAGTCCTGCAAGGCGAGGCGGATCGAGAGGAGCCATGATGGGGAAGCGAGTGGTTGTCGTGGCGTTTGCGATGATTGTGGTTGCCGGGGTGGCGGTTTCGGTCGCGGGTGCCGCTTCCACGCTGAAGATCAGGGCCGATAAGACCGCGCTCAAGTACAACGTCACGAAGCTGAACGCGAGGGCGGGGAAGGTCACGATCTCGATGGCCAACCCGTCAGCGATCTTCAAGCACGACGTCGCGATCAAGGGCAACGGCGTGAACAAGAAGGGAGCGACCGTGGGCAAGGGCGGTACCTCGAAGGTCGTCGTCTCCCTCAAGCCGGGCAAGTACACCTTCTACTGCACGGTGCCGGGGCACGAGGCGGCGGGCATGAAAGGCACGCTCACCGTGACGGAATAGTCACGGCGGGCGTCAACCTCCGCCGAGCACCTCCTCAAGGAGAGGGGAAACTTGCGCTCCCCTCTCCGCTTCTCACGCCGCTCCGGGGCTCCTGCAGACCGCCGCCTGTTGTGGGCGGATCGGCACAGATCGTGTGGTCTTCTAGACTTCACTAGATGCGGATCTTCCTCGGACTTGTGACCGTCGTGGTCGCGCTCGGCGCGGCAGGGTGGATACACGGTTGGAAGAGCGAGACGGTCGCTCACGCCGCTACTCAGCAGGGATCGTTCACGGCTCTGGCCACGACGTATCGTCAGCCCGCCGGGTGGCAAGGCCCGCTGGCACTTGCGCTCGCCTTGTTCGGCCTTGGTGCAGGGTATGCCCTCGTAGCTCCCGCGCTACGACGCACAGCCTGAACCGCGTACTCGCCCCGAACTCCCGCTGCCAGGATTCCGGGCAGAACACGAGCGCCGCGCGGGTTCGGGTGCCGCGCCGCAGCGTCGGGGGGACGGCTTCGGAGTGAATAAGGCGTGAGCGGGCACCTTCGGCACAGGCGGGCCATTGAGGTCGCCCCGGGCGGGACTGTCAGCGGCGATTCGTAGCAGGGCTGACGAGATCATCCGCGCCGCTCCGCAACCTCGCCTGCAGCCCCTCTGGCCAGGGTGGGCCGGTGCTGCCCCAGTTCGATGCTGCTCAGGTTCGATTGCCGCGGGCGAAGAGCCGAGTTTCGGAATAGGTCCTAGACCGTCAGTAAGTCGCAGTGGGTCTTGTGTTCTGCTGCCCACATCCGACCGACGACTTCGGCGAGGCTCGGCCGTTCTGTGCCGACGATGATGAGGTCCGCCTCGTACTTGTCCGCGAGCTCTACGATCGCCGTCGCGGGGTCGCCGAGGGTCAGCTCGAACTGACCCTCGATGCCGCGCCTGCTGAGGAATGTCTTTGCGTGGTCGAGATCCTCGCGGTGCTGTTCGGGTGGGCCGGCCGCATCGATGGGGCCTATTTCGTGTGAGTCGACGAGCACCGGGGCGACGTTCGTAACGATCACCTTGGAGCCGAAGGCGGCTGCGAGATCCGCGGCGCGGGCAAGGGCGCACTGCGCCATCTCGGTCTCGTCGTATCCGACAACGATGGTCTTCATCACGTCCTCGTTGCCGCGAGCCCTGTCGGCCCGCCGTCGCTTCACAGTCTAGGCTTTCCGCGGAGTCCATGACGGTCATCAGGGATGAGCCGGACGGGATCGTGCGACAAACTACGGAATCGGCGGCGAGATCGCAGCTAGTCTGCATCCACGCCAGCCTGAGCTCGGCCCGCGAGCAGGTGGCAACGCAGCGAGGCCTTTACACCGCTCGATCTCGCCCCATAGTGAGATACAGCGGGTTCAATGCAGACCCCAGAAAGAGGGGCGATGGCGAAGTTCGGGGGAGACGGGCCCAGGCGGCAAGCCGCGAGCCCACTCCGCCCGTGACGCGGTTTATGCCCATGCCGGACAAACCCAGACGCCTGATGTCATCCGTGGCGCCTGTGCGCGTCTCCGAGACGCCGATCGTGGCAGCCGGGTCCGTGCCGGGGTACGGCCCCGTCTTCAATGCAGGGGTGATCCGGCACGAGGGGGTCTTCCACCTCTTCGCCCGAGGCGTACGGGACGGCTACCGCAGGAACGATGACGGGCTCAGCCCGCGGTTCCTCGACTATGTTTCCGACGTGCTCGTGTTCACCTCGCTCGAGGGCCGCACGTACGAGTTCCAGCAGGTGCTCGCAGAGAGCTCGCCCGACGACGTCCACTGCTACGAGGATCCCCGAGTGCAGCTCGTCCGAAGCGGCCGCGAAGAGCGGATCGTGATGACCTACACGAACCTGCCGTCGCCTGAATCGGGGAGGCCCTGGAGGATCGGCGTCCACCGGCTCGCTTTCGAAGGCGACAGGTTCGTCCTGAACCGCACCTCGGGTCGCGTCGTCGGCCCGGACGGGATCCCGAACAAGGACGCCGTCCTCTTCAACCTCCGCGACGGGAAGGTCGCGATGATCCATCGCGTCCACCCGAACATGCAGCTCGCCGTGTTCGATTCGCTCGACGACCTCTGGGACCCGCCCGCGGGCTACTGGGACGAACACCTTCATGACCTCGACCAGCACACGATCATCAGGCCGTCCGACGGATCGCTCGGCGTCGGCGCAGGGGCCCCGCCGGTCCTCGCCGGCGATGCTCTCCTCCTCTTCTACCACGAGCGCGAGGGGGACGGTCAGTACACGACGAAGGTTGCGCTGCTCGATCACGAGACCGGGTTCGTCCGCTCGCTGCTGCCCGAGCCGATCATGCGTCCGGAGCTGCCCTGGGAGCGCAACGGAGACGTCGACAACGTCGTCTTCGTCCAGGGCGCGGTCGCGCAAACCGACGGCACGATCTACCTCACCTACGGCGCGGCCGATCGCTGTGTCGGGGCGGCCACCGTCGCCGGCGCCGACATCGTGACCGCGCTCCAGGCAGCAGCGTGACGCGGGACGAGCTGCGGCCCGCGCAAGGCTCCACCCAAGACGAGACCCGCCATCTCATTGTGAGGTCATGCCGTGGTGAGGAGTGCGACGGGGATTGAGGTGTACCAGCGTTCGCGTGTAGCTGGGGGAAGCCTTAACCGTGCTCGCACTCGCGGTGAGCTAGTCTGTGGTGACTGGCCCTGCGGCCAGAACCCCGGCCGAAAGCCCGCAATCTCCCGACGCGCCAAACCTACGGTGCGCGAGACGAAGGAGCCCAGGCGAACAGGATTCGACTTGCAGGGCCAGCATTGCTAGGGCCGGGACGTAGCGCACTCGAAGGAAGGGAAGCGCTTGATACCCAGTGGGTTCGAGCAGCTCGCCGCAAAACTCCTCGTCGAGGAACGGTTTCTGGCGATCGAACGGGAAGAGGCAATCGACACGGACGAGGTTCGCCGTCGCGCTGCCAGGCGACTGCAAAACCACCCGGACGCAACGAGGCTCTTCTTCAGGCACGTGATCGACGAAGTTGCGGACGAGATGAATACAGAGGCCCGCAACACCTCCGGGAGTTGTAGCCCGGTTGTAGCATCGCCTGGTTGAGCCGTCTGCTCTGGCCTGAGTGAGCGATATCCCCGGGTGAGCGGCTTCGTCTCCGGTCTCCCCGGTAACGCAGGCCGACCAGTTCGACCGCTTCGAACCGTGCGGCCGAGCGCTGTCCCACACGTGAGCGCCACTTCGACGGGAGCATGCTTCTCTGCGTCAGCGTTCGGGAACGTCAGAGGAGCAGCTGGCCCGTCCTCCGGCTTCTCAAGGAAGACGTAGGCTGGGTCGCACGCCGCGTCGCGCGGCACCAACAGGAGGTAGCCGAATGGCGTACATCGTGACTCGCATCAACGTTGGCAGCTACGAGATGTGGAAGACGATGTTCGACAAGGACGAGCCCGCTGCCAGGAGCGCAGCGAAGGGACACCGGATCTTTCGTAGTGTCGAGAACTCCAACGAGGTGTTCATCGTGATCGAGTTCCACTCGGCCGAAGACGCCCAGGCAGGACGCGAGAGGTTGCTCGCCTCCGGCGTCCTCGATCGCTTCTCGGACAAGGATCTCCCGAAAGTCGTTGAGGAAGCAGAAGCCATCACCTACTGAGCCGCACATGACGGCAGGTGACGAATCCGGATGACTGCCAGGCGCGGTCACGGATGGGTGTAGCCTCGTGGATGCCGGCTCCGAGGTCCGAGTCGAGTTACTGACGCGAGAGTTCCCCGACTGGAAGGGTCAGACATGAGGGCTTTGCTCGTTGTTCTGTTCATCACGGTTTCGGCCGCCGTCGCTTCATCCGCGCTTGCCGCCGGCGACCGGGCGGATGGGGTCTCGATCTGCGGGAACGTCGTCGGCGCCAAGTGGGTCTTCCCGAACACGGGAGGCAAGATCACGGGGAACAAGTACGGCGTCACCGCGGTCGGGGTCAGCTGCGCGGTCGCGAAGCAGTATGCGATCACACTGTCGAGCACGAAGCTCGCCGGGAAGGTTCCCGGTAAGAGCTACCCGATCACGGGCGGGCCGAGGGGCTACACCTGTTCGGCGAACCCGGATGCCAACGGGAAGCTGCTCGCCGGAAGCTGCCAGATCGGCCCGAAATCAGCCGTCTCGAAGCACGTCTTCAGCTGGGGCGGTCGGCCCGGTTGAGAGCCTTGCCGGGTTAGTCATCCCGCCTGGGTCAGCGCAGTTCGACGTAGTCAGCGCGTTACCTGGCCGCTATCGCGGTGCCCCGGTGACGGTCGCGTGCCTGCTCGGGCGTCAACGCGAGCCGTGGGGTCACGACTCGCTCACGGGATGGCATGCGAAGGCCTCCGGCTCCGACACGAGGACGGGCCCGAAACGGGACGACCGTGGAACGTTGCCCGCGATTCGCCAGGTGTGTCCGAACGCGTCGAACTCCTCTCCTACCTTGAGTGGACGTTCGCTCTCATGGAGGAGGTCGAAGCTGCGCCCGTTGGGATACCAAAGCTTCAGGGCATACTCGAACATAGGTCTCTTATCGGCCGCTGCGAGGCGCGCCTCAAGCGTTCGTGCGGACGTGGGCTGGAATGCGCAAGGGTCTTGATGGGCAAGAAAGCCACGGCTAACTTCCCGAACTCCCGCTGCCAGTACTCCGGGCAAGGACACGAACGCCTCAGGGGTAGTTGCTGCGCCGCAGCGTCCACAGGACCGGTGAGACCGATCGAGTCGCGCAAACCACCTCTTAGGCTCGGCACCCGGGAACTACGGAACTCCCGCAGCGGAAACGGCAGCACAACATGGGGCGGCACCTCCGATAGCTACCGTCGGGTGGTGGGACAACTATTCCATTGGGCCTGGAGCGCCGTGATTGCAGTCGGGCGGCGGGTGTGGGCATCGGTCGAGAAGCGCAGCGGCTGACCCCTACCTACCCGGAACTACCGAACTCCCGCTGCCACCACTCCCGGCAGAACAGAACGCCAGGGCTCAGGTGTCGCGAACTCCGCTCGGCATGCCGGATTGCGCCTGTTCTAGCCAGCAGGGGCGGCAGGACTCGAACCTGCAACCCCCGGTTTTGGAGACCGGTGCTCTACCAATTGAGCTACGCCCCTGGGCTGCAGGCACGAGTGTAGCCTCGCGTCGTGCAACGTCGCGCGCTGTCGCTCCTGTTTCTGACGATCGCGATCGCGCTCGGCGGTCTCGCCGTGTACGCGGTGCTGTCGGGCGGCCGAGCGCTCGTGATCGGGCTGGCAGCCGCCGGTCTCGCTTTGTGGATGGGCGATCTCGCTCGCAAGGCCTGGCCGTGAACGAACGGATCAAAGAAGGTTTTCCGCGCCTACGGCGTATTCTGTTCGCGTGTCCGTAAAGCCTGGAAGTGAGACGCAGGCGCTATGGCAGGACTACCGGCGAACCCGCGACCAGGCGTTGCGTGACCGGCTGATCCTGACGTACGCCCCGCTCGTCAAATTCGTGGCCGGTCGTCTCGGTGCGACGCTGCCCGCGCACGTCGACGAGCAGGATCTCGTCTCTTACGGTCTGCTCGGACTGATCGGCGCGATCGAGCGATTCGACCCCGACCGCGAGATCAAGTTCGAGACCTATGCGATCAGCCGGATCAAGGGCGCGATCATCGACGAGCTCCGGTCGCTCGACTGGGTGCCCCGCTCGGTTCGCACCCGGGCGCGGGAGATCGAGCGGGCGATCGCGGAGCTCGAACGCCGCCTCCACCGGGCACCGACGGACGAGGAGATCGCTGCGAAAGTCGGGATCACGACCGACGAGCTCGAGAATAGCCTCTCGGAGATCTCGCGCTCGTCTATGGCGGCGCTCGACGAGCTCTGGTCGCCCTCGGGCGGCGGCGATCAGATCGCCTTGATCGACACGATCGAGGATGAGGACGCCCCGGATCCCGAGTTCTCGCTGGAGCAGACGGAGATGCGCGAAGCGCTCGGCGAGGCGATCGCGCGGCTGCCCGAGCGCGAGAAGCTCGTCGTGACGCTGTACTACTACGAGGAGCTGACGCTCCGTGAGATCGGCGAGGTGCTCGGTGTCACCGAGTCCCGGGTTTCACAGTTGCACACGAAGGCGGTGTTGCGTCTCAAGGCCCGCCTCTCCGGCGGCATGCGCGAGACCGCCGAGACGTAACCCGCGCACACCTGCAGACCGTGGCCGGCCACTCTGTTCGCCCTCCCCTCGCTTCGCTCTACACGGCCCGACGGCATCCCTTTAGACTCGAGCCACCCAGACACCTCGAGGAGGAAACGGACGCCAATGGCCGCAATCGAGCCCGGAAAGATCCGCAACGTCGCCGTCGTCGGACATCGCGGAACCGGTAAGACGTCCCTCGTCGAGGCCCTGCTCTTCCAGACCGAGGAGATCAACCGGCTCGGCGCGATCGACGCCGGCACTACCGTCGGCGACTGGGACGAGGACGAACAGAGGCGAAAGATGTCGATCTCGCTGACGCTTGCGCATACGAGCTGGCAGGACCGAAAGATCAATCTCGTCGATGTTCCGGGCGACCCGAGCTTCCAGGGTGAAGCGCGGTGTGCGCTGCGCGTAGTCGAGGGAGCACTCGTTGTCGTCAACGCCGTCATGGGCCTCGAGGTGGGCACTGCTCGCGTCAAGCACCTCGCCGACGATCTCGGGCTTGCACGCGTCCTCTTCGTCAACATGCTCGATCGCGAGCGCGCCGACTTCTACCGAACGCTCGCCCAGATCCAGGAGCAGTTCTCGTCACGGTGCGTAGCCGTCCACCTTCCGATCGGGGCCGAGCAGGAGCTGCAGGGGATCGTCGACGTGCTCCACATGTGCGCGTACACGAGCCCGAACGGCGGCAAGGAGGCGGAGCCGAGCGCCATCCCAGCAGAGATGCTCGAGCTCGCTCACGAGTACCGCGAGAAGCTGCTCGACGAGGTCGTCCAGACCGACGACGCGTTGATGGAGCAATATCTCGGCGGCGAAGAACTCGATCCACACGCAGTTGCCTCTGCGTTGAAGCTCGCGATCACGCGTGGCGAGGTGTTCCCGGTCGCGTGCGGCGTCGCCACCAAGAACCTCGGTACTCACGCGCTCCTCGATTTGATCGTCGAAGGCGTGCCCTCGCCCGCCAAGAAGGGCGCGCCGATCGAGATCGAGGGCGCGGAGACGGCCGCTTTCGTCTTCAAGACACTGGCCGATCCTTTCGCGGGACGGATCAACCTCTTCCGCGTGCTCCGTGGCGCGGTCACGGCCGATTCGACTCTCGTCGACGCACGGGGCCATGCCAAGGAGCGGATGGGGACGCTGCTCCAGCTCCAGGGCAAGGAGCACACCGGCGTGAGGGAGTTCGGCGAAGGCGACATCGGCGCGGTGGCCAAGCTCAAGGATGTGCGTACCGGCGACCTGCTGACCGATCGCGAGATCGGCGCCGACCTGCCCGAGATCGCCTTCCCGGAGCCGGTGATGAGCTTCGCGATCACGCCGAAGTCGAAAGGAGACGAGGAGAAGGTCGCCTCGGCCATCCGTCGGCTCGCGGAGGAGGACCCGACCCTCCGGCTCCGTCGCGATCAGCAGACCGGAGAGGAGATCCTCTCCGGGATGAGCCAGATGCACGTCGAGGTCGCGCTCGAGCGAGCAAAGCGGCGCTTTGGCGTCGACATCGAGCTGCACCCGCCGCGGGTGCCGTACCTCGAGACGATCCGCTCCGAGGCGCGAGCGCACGGGAGGTACCGGAAGCAGACGGGCGGCCGTGGCCAGTTCGGCGACTGTCACATCGTGATCGAGCCCATCGACGGCGGCGTCGGTTACGAGTTCGTCGACCAGATCGTCGGCGGTGTTATTCCGCAGAGCTTCCGGCCTGCCGTCGACAAGGGGATTCAGGAGGCGATGGCGCACGGCGAGCTCGCGGGCGCACCGGTGCAGGGAGTCCGCGTGCGACTGGTCGACGGCTCCTACCACAACGTCGACTCGTCCGAGATGGCCTTCAAGGTCGCGGGCTCGATGGCGTGGAAAGACGCATATGCCAGAGCTACGCCGACGCTCCTCGAGCCCATCATGGAGCTCGAGGTGACCGTGCCGGACGAGGCGGTCGGCTCGATCAACGGTGATCTCAACTCGAGGCGAGGCAGACTGCACGGCATGGAGCCGTCGGCGGGGATGACGACGATCAAGGCCGAGGTGCCGATGGCGGAGCTCCTCACCTACGCGCAGTCGCTGACGTCGATGACCGGAGGGCGTGGCGAATACTCGATGCACTTCCTCCGTTACGAAGAGGTCCCGGCGCACGTCGCCCAGAAGGTGATCGACGAGACGCAGAAGGCGAGGGATCTCGTCCACGCGTAGTCGCTAGCGCATGTCGATGCGCGCAGGGTGCCCGCGCGGGCGGGTAGCCACCGGTTGTTCGGTGCCTGCCGTCCAGATCGGCACGGGCAGTTCATCTCGAGTCTCTCGTAGGAAAGTCCCTGCGTCGGGGCTATAGTGATCGGCCCATGCGAGTGATCAAGACCACGGCCACGCGGACCTGCGTCGTTTGCGAGCGCACACTGTTGCAGGGCGAGCACGCGCTTCGGTTCTCGCCGGACGGGAGCGCGTACGTCGACGTGTGCCCGCTCTGCTCCGACGCAGCGATCGAACACGGCTGGGTCAAGGAGGGCGTCGCGATCTCGCCGATGCTCCAGCAGCCGATGCGGAAGCGCCGACAGCGATCTCTCTGGCAGTCGCTCCTCGGTGCCCGCGAGGAGGAGCTCGAGCCTGTTGTCAGTGAGCCGATCCTACGCCGGCTCGGCGAGGACGAGATCGCGCTCGTGGAAGCCGCCGAGCTGTTCAACGCCACGCAGTTCCGCCGCACGATCGCCGGCGTCGGCAAGGCACTCGGGGAGCCGCAGGCCTCGATCACACCGCTTTCTGGCGTCAACGCCGAGATGGTGCTGACGTTCGCCTGGGACATCTCGTGGTACCAGTACCGTGTCTCGCCGGAGTCGTCCCAACCGGTGCGTGTAGCCGAGCGCGGGCAGGACATCGCCGATCTCGACTCGAGCTTCCAGCATTGGAATGCGACGGTGACCGAAGACGGCCGGCTGATTCCGAGCATCGAACGCATCTGAGCCCGTGACCGCCGCCGGCGCAACAGCGCTGCTCGATCGGCTCGGTGTCGAACGGACGAAGGTCGAAGGCGGCGATCTCGTCGTTCGCACGCCGATCACGGGTGAAGTGCTGGCACGCGTCGCCAGAACCGACACCGCCGCAACCGACGACGCGATCGGCCGTGCGGTAGACGCCTTCTCGATCTGGCGGGACCTGCCGGGGCCGCACCGAGGCGAGCTCGTGAGGCTGCTCGGGGACGAGCTGCGCCGCGAGAAGGACGCTCTCGGCGCGCTCGTCACGCTCGAGGTTGGGAAGATCGCACAGGAGGGACTCGGCGAGGTCCAGGAGATGATCGACATCTGTGATTTCGCGGTAGGCCTCTCTCGTCAGCTCTACGGCCGCTCGATCGCCTCGGAGCGGCCGGGCCATCGCCTCACGGAGACCTGGCACCCCCTCGGCCCGGTGGCCGTTATTACCGCTTTCAACTTCCCGGTCGCCGTGTGGAGCTGGAATGCAGCACTCGCCCTCGTCTGCGGCGACCCTGTGATCTGGAAGCCGTCCGAGCGAACACCGCTGACGGCCCTCGCGTGCATGTCGCTGCTCGCCCGGGCGGCCGAGCGCTACGGGGGCGTGCCGAACGGCCTTGCGGAGCTCGTGATCGGTGGTGCCGACCGCGCCGTGCAAGTCGCGAACGATCCACGCATCCCGCTCGTCTCCGCAACGGGATCGACCCGGATGGGGAAGGAGCTTGCCCCGCGCGTGGCCGCACGCCTCGGCCGGTCGCTCCTCGAGCTCGGAGGAAACAATGCCGCCATCGTGGCGCCGAGTGCCGACCTCGATCTGGTCGTGCGTGGCGTTCTCTTCTCTGCCGTCGGCACGGCCGGTCAGCGCTGCACGAGCCTTCGCCGGCTGATCGTGCACGAATCGATCATCGACGAGGTCGTGGGTCGACTCGCAGCGGCTTACCGCGGCGTGCCGATCGGCGATCCGCGAGAGGCGGCAACGTTGGTCGGCCCGCTTGTCAGCGGCGAAGCGTTCGCGCGGCTGCGGGAAGCGCTCGAGGAAGCGCGTGCGGATGGAGGCGAGGTCGTAGCAGGCGGCGAGCGGGCTCTGGGAGAGGAGTTTCCCGATGCGTGGTATGCGAGCCCGACCCTCGTGAGGATGCCGTCACAGACCGCCGTAGTGGAGCGGGAGACCTTCGCCCCGCTCCTCTACGTGCTCACGTATTCCGAGCCGGAGGAGGCGATCGCCCTCCAGAACGGGGTTCCGCAGGGGCTCGCCTCGTCGATCTTCACGACCGACCTGCGGGAGGCCGAGCGCTTCCTCGCCAGCTCGGGATCCGATTGCGGCATCGCCAACGTCAACATCGGCCCGAGTGGGGCCGAGATCGGCGGCGCCTTCGGCGGCGAGAAGGAGACCGGCGGCGGGCGGGAGTCCGGCTCGGACGCGTGGAAGGCGTACATGCGGCGCCAGACCGCCACGGTCAACTTCTCGAGCGAGCTTCCACTCGCCCAGGGCATCATCTTCGACGTTCCGTGATCGGCTGTCGCCTCACGTCTGCGAAGCTAGGACGATGCGTGTGCGACTCTTCACCGACGGCGGGGCGCGTGGCAACCCGGGCCCGGCCGCGGCCGCGTTTGTCCTCGAGCAGCAGGACGGAACGGTGCTCGATGCCCGCGGCGACGCGATCGGCGTCCAGACGAACAACGTCGCCGAGTACACAGCTCTCCTGAACGGCTTGCGCCGCGCCGTCGAGCTCGGCGTCACGGAGGTCGAGGTCGTGTCGGACTCGGAGCTGATGGTGAAGCAGATGCGGGGCGAGTACAAGATCAAGAACGCGGCCCTGCGCGAGCTGAGCGTCGAGGCCGCGCGCCTCGCTCGAAGCGTCGGTGATGTGCGTTACACGGCCGTGCGCCGCGAGCACAACGAGCTCGCGGATAGGCTGGTCAACGAGGCATTGGACGCAGCAGGCTGAACCGTTCCGCCGTCGTCGTGGCCGACTTCAGGGGAGTTTGCGGCCGCTGACGAGCATCCGCTCGCGCTTGTGCGGGAGCGGTACCGAGGGGTCCCCCGAATCGATCTCGCGGCCGAGGCGGTGTCCGTCGAAGATGCAGTCGGCGATCATCCTCGGTGCCACACAATCCCCGACCCGGTAGACCGCCTCGATGCCCTCCTCGGAGAGCCGTGTTTCCGCACGGAGGGCCTGGTAGAGCGCGTCGTTCGAGAGCCTTTGTGTCACGAGCACGACACCGTCGGCCTCCAACTCGAAGGATTCGCCGAACTCGCTTTCGCAAGAGGCGATGCCCGCCCCGATCCCGGTCAGCGAAACGTTGCGTCGCATCGAGATCCTCGCGTCGTGGAGTCGGGTGCGGAGGAGTGAGCCTTCGAGCGTCTCGTCCGTCACGGGCGCGACCACGTCGAACGGGGTCACGAGCTCAACGGCATACCCCTCGCCGGCGAGGCGCTCGGCGACCCCGGCGGCGACGAAGTAGCCTTCGCCGTCGTAGACGACGACGCGGTTCCCCGGCGGCCGTTTCCCTCCGGTCATCACCTGCTCGGGCGTCAGTACCGAGGGCAGGGTGGAGTCGGCACCAGGGATCGGTTCGTGCGTGGCCGCATTGAGCCCATCCCCTGCCCAGTGGGCTCCCGAAGCCACGACCACGAGTTCAGCACCGTAGGTGAGCACGCCGTCTGCGTCGAGCTCGAGGCCGGTCATGACCTCGACGTTCTTCAGCTTCTCGAGCTGGATGCGGCGCCAGTTGACGACCCGGGCCCATTCTCCGAGCCCTGGCAGCTCCGGTACCCAGCGCATGATCCCGCCGACATCGTTCGCCGCGTCCACGAGGTGGACACGCCCGAACCCGCGCTTCCCGAGGACGATCGCGCACTCCATGCCGGCCGGGCCTGCTCCGACGACGAGGACGTCGCGATCCGCGTTTGTTGCTCGCGCGAACCGCTCCGGGTGCCAGCCCCTTCGGTACTCCTCCCCGGCCGTCGCGTTCTGGGTGCAGCCGAGATGACCGCCCGGCTCCGATTTCGAGATGCACACATTGCAGCCGATGCACTCGCGGATGTCGTCGTAGCGGCCCTCCTCGATCTTGCGCGGCAGGAACGGGTCGGCGATCGAGGGGCGCGCTGCCCCGATCAGATCCATTACGCCACTATTGACGACCTCCGCCATCCGGTCGGGGCTCGTGAAGCGTCCGACACCGACGACCGGCTTCGAGGTCGCCTCGCGCACGCGGGCGGTCCACTCGAGCTGGTAGCCCTCGGCAAAGAACCGCGAGGGGCCCGAGTCGTGGGACCAGAGAGCGATCGAGCCGACGTTGACATCCCACAGGTCGACGAGCGGATCGGCGAGCCGAATGAACGAGAGGGCGTCGTCGACGTCGATGCCCGGCGTGACGTCGACGCCCATGCGGACGGCAACGGCGGCCCTGTCACCCACTGCTTCCGTGACGAGCTCGAGCGTTTCGATCCACATGCGTGACCGGTTCTCGAGCGAGCCGCCGAACTCGTCCGCGCGCTTGTTCGTGAACGGCGAGAGAAACTGTGTCAAGAGGTAGCTGTGCCCGCCGTAGACGTACACGATGTCGAAGCCGACGGAGCACGCCTGCTCGGCAGCCCGCACCCAGTCGGCCTGGACCCGGCGGATGTCGTCCAGCTCCATCGCCTTGGGGACGTTGAACGGCTGGTAATCGCTCGCGAGCTGGGACGGCGCGATCGCGGGCCAGCGCGTGCCACGCCGCTCTGCGTGCGCGCCCGTGTGGGTTAGCTCGATGCCGGCGAGTGCTCCGTGGGAGTGCGCCGCATCGGCCATCAGCGCCAGCGCAGCGAGATCGGCTTCGTCGAGCAGTTGCGCCGAAATGTACGGCGACTCGTCGGAGTCGGCCGAGACGGGGGCGTATTCGGTGCAGACGGCGCCCCAGCCCCCTTCCGCTTTCGTTGCGCGGTGCAATGCCTGGGAGCCGGGCTTGGCGGTGCCGAAGCCCGTGCAATGCGGCACCTGGTAAAAGCGGTTCGGCAGGATCTTCGGGCCGATCGCAACCGGCTCGAAGAGGATGTCGTGACGGGGGTCGCGGGCGATGGCTCAGTCTAGGCATCCGCCTCGCCGCGAGTGTGCGTTGTCTCGATCGCCGGCGTCCGGTATCGTGAAGCCGATGTTCAGCAAGCCGCGTCTCGATCGGCCGGTCGGCACCGACCTGCTCGCGCTTGCCCTCCTCCTTCCCCGTTAGGGGATCGAGCGACGACATACCCCTACCCGTGCACCCGCACCTTGCGGGAGCAGTCTGTCCTCGAGAGGAGCCAGCACTCAATGTCAACGAACCCGGTGTCGATGCCGTTCCAGAAATACCGACCGTACGAGACGGTCTCGTTGCCCGACCGCACCTGGCCCGATGTCGTGCTCGAGCGCGCCCCGGTCTGGTGCTCCACCGATCTCCGCGACGGTAACCAGGCGCTCGTCAACCCGATGGATGCCGGCCGGAAACGGCGGTTCTTCGACCTTCTCGTCTCAATCGGTATCAGGGAGATCGAGGTCGGCTTCCCGGCGGCGTCGAAGACTGACTTCGACTTCGTGCGGACGTTGGTCGAGCAGAAGCTCATCCCCGACGATGTGACGATCGCAGTGCTGACCCAGGCCCGGCCCGAGTTGATCGAGCGCACGTACGAGGCGATCGACGGTGCGAAGCGGGCCATCGTGCATCTCTACAACTCGACGTCCGTGACGCAGCGACGGGTGGTATTCCGGATGGAGCGCGAAGGGATCACAGACCTGGCCGTGCGCGGGACGAGACTCTGCAAGCGTCTCGCGGGAGACACCTCGACGGCGATCGCGTTCCAGTACTCGCCGGAGAGCTTCCATCACACGGAGCTCGAGTACGCCGTCGAGATCTGCGAGCGCGTGGCCGAGGAGTGGGGGCCGACACCGGCGGCGAAGATGATCGTGAACCTGCCGACCACGGTCGAGCAATTCCCACCGAACGTCTATGCCGACCGGATGGAGTGGTTCGCGCGCCACTTCTCGTTCCGGGACGCGGCCATTCTCTCGGTGCATCCGCACAACGATCGGGGTACGGCGGTCGCGACGGCCGAGCTCGGGCTGATGGCAGGAGCAGAGCGTGTCGAGGGGACGCTGTTCGGCAACGGGGAGCGCACGGGCAACGTCGACATCGTCACGATCGCGCTGAACTTGCTCACGCAGGGTGTCGATCCAGCACTCGACCTGTCACGGATCGACGAGACGCGGGCGATCGTGGAGGAGTGCAACGAGCTTCCCGTTCATCCTCGGCATCCATACGCCGGAGATCTCGTCTACACGGCGTTCTCCGGCTCGCACCAGGACGCGATCAAGAAGGGCATGGACGCGCAGGTGCGGTCGGGCTCTGAGATCTGGGACGTGCCGTACCTGTCGATCGATCCCAAGGACGTGGGACGGAACTACGAGGCGATCATCCGAGTCAACTCGCAATCGGGCAAAGGTGGTGTTGCCTACCTGATGGCGACCGAGCATCATCTGGAGCTGCCAAGGGGCTTGCAGGTCGACTTCGCGCGCCGGGTGCAGCAGATCACGGATGCGCGTGGAGGCGAGCTGACGGGGGGTGAGCTGATGGCGGCGTTCAGCGCGCACTATCTCGAGTACGTACGACCGTACGAACTCGTGGCATACACCCACTCGAGCGAAGAAGACTCGGACCAGATTGCGGCGCGAGTTCGGGTCGACGGGGAGGAGCAGGTCATCGAAGGTGAGGGGGGCGGTCCGCTCGCAGCGCTCGTCGACGCGTTCGGAAAGGCGTTTGGAATCTCGATCTCGGTCAGGGACTATCACGAGCACGCGATGTCGGCGAGCGCCGATGCCAAGGCCGCAGCGTACGTCGAAGCCGACGTAGGCGACGAGGTCTT
>CAWATJ010000006.1:0-243482 GCA_963784965.1 uncultured Thermoleophilia bacterium | reverse complement strand
TTGACCATCCTCCTGCATAGGCTCACTGGAAGACAGGGTACTGACTCGATTCAGCTTCATTTCGGTCCGAGCGACGCTCTTAAGACGAAAAGACCCTGCTCTGCTGGATCCTCCCAGGGATGGACCTAGACTAGGCGGGCTCGAGCCGCCGAGGGCGCACCGACGCCCGGGTAGGATCCGGTCGTTCGGACGCTTCGAGGAGCTCGGCGAGCGCGGAGGGCAGCGCTTCGGCGATCGCCCACGGGTCGTCAACGATGTCAGGGCACACGGATATCCCGACGTCGAGCGAGCCCGCGTAGCTCATCACCGTGATGTTGAGCCCGCTCCCGGCGAGGAGCGGGCCGAACGGGTACGCCGCGAGTAGGCGCGTGCCGCATGAGTACACCGGAACCTGCGAACCGGCTACGCTCGAGACGATGGCGCTGAAGATCGGCGGATGCACCCTGTCGAGGTGGAGCTTCGTGTACATGCCGACGAGCGCGGAGATGACCGAAGGGGGCGCAATGCCGACGAGATCGGAGAGTAGGTTCTCGCCCAGCGCAGTGTGGAGGCGCTTTGCTGCCCGCGTAGAGGCGTGCACTGCGCGCAACCTATCGCCCGGACCGTCGAGGTGGACGGGTAGCGCGGCGCCCATCCCGGAGAGGAAGTTACCCGGCATCGCGTCCAGCTTGCCGCGTTGACCCCCACGGCGGACGGCGATCGGCACCTGTGCCACCAGGGGGCGGTTGGGGAGCTGGTCGCGGTCCCGCAGGTATTGACGCAGCGCGCCAGCGCATATCGCCAGGACGACGTCGTTCATGGTCACGCCGAACGCCTGCTTCACCTCGCGCGCATCCGCGAGCGGGATCGAGCAGTACGCGAACTTGCGGCGGGAGGTAAGCGTCCCGTTGAACGGTCCGCGCGGAGCCGTGAACGGGAACGCGGCGTCCGTGCGCTCGGACGACAGCGCGAATCGCGCCAGCCCCGGGACAGCGCGCGCGACGTCCGAAAGGGCGCGAGCCAACCGGGCCGGGCTCGTTGCCAACGAGATGCCCGCCCGGCCGAGGAGGTCGATCGACGACGGCTCCGGTCGTGGCGCGGGCGACACGAGGTCGGACCGATCGAGGGACGCGCCGGCCTCCAGATCAAAGGCCACGTCAAGGAGTCGTGTACCGTTGGCGCCGTCGGTCACGGCGTGGTGGATCTTGAGGATCAGCGCCTCCTTCCCATCACGGAGACCCTCGACGTGCCGGAGCCGCCAGAGCGGGTGGGAGCGGTCGAGGAGTTCCGACAACATCGCGCCGACGAGATCGCCGAGCTCGTGCGGGCCTCCCGGGGGCGCGAGACACGCGCGATCGAGGTGATCGCCCATCTGGCCATAGGGTGCGTCGACCCACACCGGCCGGTCGAGGCGCCCCGGTACCTCCACCACCCGGCGCTGGAACAGCCCGAGCAGCCCCAAGCGGAGCTCAACCAGGCGTTCAAGCTGGCCCGGTGGCGCGGTGCTGGGATCGAAGATCCCCACGAGGCCCAAGTGCATCGGACACGTGGCGGTCTCGACAGCGAGAAGCGCTGCGTCAATACTGCTCAGCTGCTCCATAGTCACGATTGTGTCACAGCACGCACCGCTGGACCGGAGTCGGCAGGCCCCGCCACAGCGCGAGACTGGTGCACGAACTCGAGGAACCGGTGCACGCCATGCACGACGCGGTCGCTGCGGACCGTGTAGAACAGCTCGAAGGCGTGTTGGGCTCCCGGGAGTTCGAGATACACGGTCGGACCCCGCGAGGTGGAGCGCACGAGCTCGGCGAATGCGCGTGCGGCCGCTACCGGCGCGAACGAGTCGTCTGTGCCGTGGACGATCATGAACGGCGGGGCGTCGGGGTGCACGCGGCTGATCGGCGATGCTCGCTCGAACGCCTCGAGCTCGTCGGCGATCCGCTTCCGGAGCACCACGCGCTCGGCGAGGCCGCCCATCCCGTCGGCCCCGCGTCCCCCGAACCTGTTCGTGAGGTCGTACACGCCGTAGAAGGGCACGCAAGCGCCCACCGAAGTGTCGACGTCTTCGAACCCGGGCTGGTACTCGGGATCGTTCGCGGTGAGCGCGGTGAGCGCAGCGAGGTGTCCGCCCGCCGATCCGCCCGTGATCGCGATAAACCCAGGGTCGCCACCGTGCTCGGCGATGTGCTCGCGGACCCAGCGCAGCGCGAGCTTTACGTCGACGAGGTGGTCGGGGAACGTTGCCCGCGGGCTGAGCCGGTAGTTGGACGCCACGCACACCCAGCCGCACGCCGCGAGATGATGCATGAGGGGCAGCGCCTGCTGCCGCTTGTTGCCGACGATCCACCCGCCGCCATGGATCTGCAGCAGCACTGGAGCGCCGTGCGTCGTCTTGCGGAGCCGGTACACGTCCAGCCGGTGTCGGCGCCCCGCGCCCGGGGCGTACGTGATGTCCCGCTCGACCTTGATCCGGCGGTCCCTGATCGGGATCGCGAGAACCAACTGCGCCGTTATTGCCGCGCGGCTCCGTGCGCGCCCGCTCGGGAGTGTGAGCCGGGTGAGGAAGTCGATGCCGAGGCCGTCGACCAGCGAGCGCTCGACGAGGTCATTCGTGTGACGGGCGCGGTACGCGATCACCACGAGGCCGGCCCAGGAGGCGAGTGCCACGCCAAGGCCCGCCCAGCCTTGCCACTCGTCGAATGCGCCTGCCCAGGCGAATCCGACGGTGCCGACGATCTCGACGACGAGTGTCTGCGCGGCCAGCTCAGTCACAAGCCAGGCCGCGAAGAAGCTCGGTATCACGAGCAGGCTGCAGCGCTGCCGGGGCCAGAGCGCGTTGGCAGTGAGCCCGACGCCGACGACGCTCGCGACCAGGAACGTGGTTGGCACCGCCACATCATGGCTGGCGGGACCGACAGGCACCGCGCTGAACGAGTCAAGACAAGCAACGCTCCCACGCCCGGCGGGAGGTCGGGGCCGGGAAGTGTGGGGGGTGAGCGACTGCCCGAGCTTTATGCTCTGTTGAGTCACGCTAAGGAGGCGGTAGAGCCCCGGCGCCTTGCAGGCACCGCGGAGCTCTGGGTCGATTCCTCGCCGGCTCCGAGCACGACGCCGACCACCAGCGAGCGGCGCTCGCCGACGTGCAGAGCGCGAGCGCGTCCGCGATCCCCGTGCGCAGCCGGTCGCCGACGCCTCCGATCCCGCCCCGCCAACCGCCGACGCGCCACGGGCCGCTCGCGTGGAGGACGACGTGCACGCCTCACCGCTCGAGCCAGCCCCGTTCGTCGAAGCCGGTCTCGGGCCGTCGTGGGGCGACCCGGAGGCGCCCGGAGCCCTAGAACCGCCCCTGCGGCGGCCCCCGGCTCGGAGCTCAAGAAAGAACCGCTGGGGTCCTCGCAGTGGGTCCGCCTGGACTCGGACACCCCTGCAAATCAGGGGTTATTGGACTCGCCTGATAGCACCGTGTGTGTCTGTTCGTACTCGTTGACGATGCCCGCGGGGATCAGAAACGCCCTCCAGTTGCTTCGCTGCCCTGGTTCGCCGGGCCACTCGAACTGGTCTGCAACATCGTCGGGGATGTCGATGGCGAACACAACGCCGCCGAGCGAGAAATCGTGGGTCATGTCGCGTTCGGCGAACCAGACGCCGCGCCACAGTTCGCCGTCTCTGTTGTAGGACACGCTCGTCCCATCGTGGAATCCGTTCCTCTCGATCTCGTCGGCGGCCCCGGCCGTCGTGTAGTGAAAGAGCTTCATCGACGCGAGATTACCTCCGCGTAGTCCATCGGGGCGCCGTCGCTGAGAACTTGCGTGACGGAGACATCCGCGAACACCCGCGCACGCAAGAGGCGTCTTTGTTGACGACGGTGGGCCGCGGTTTAGGCGCTCAGTTTCCTGCGGGCGTCGGTCTCGGCGAGAGCGATCTCAAGGTCTGATGTAACGACGTTGCGTAGGAGTTGGAGTTGCCCCGTTTCCGTTGTGCGCGAGTCCACTGAACCAGGGGTCAGTGGGAGCCTCGAAAAAAACCAGGGCGGTTCGCACGAAGTGACCCCGGACGAGGGGATCCGGCTCTCGCTCCGGTAAGCCCGCACGAAGTCGATACGGCAGAAGCGTGTAGTGAGTGCACTCGACGATCGCGTCGACGACCGCGGCATCGATCACCGCTCTTGCCCACGCCGGAAAGGCGACACGCCCGATCGCGGCGACAGCCTCGGCGTCAACCGCATCCCGCACGAGCGTGTTGGCATGGACGTCCCCGGCCACACCTCTCGCACCAACCCGAGCGATCCGTTCGCCCGGCCCATGCTCTCGCTTTGTGCCCGGCGGTTCGTACCGCTAACTCCCGCTGCCAGCACCCCGAGCAGAACCCCGCGGCACGCCACCTGACCGACCGCGACGTTCGACGTGTCCCAACCGTGTCCCGAACTGCCGTGACCTGAGCGAACTGAGAGAACCTCACAGCACCTGAGAACAGCTTGGAACATCGGACGTGCCTGGATCGACCGGTCTCTTAATCCCAAGGTCGAAGGTTCGAATCCTTCACGGCCCACCTCACGAAGACCCTGCAAGCTGGCACCGTTCAGTCAGCGCTCAAAGACGAGAGTTCTTCGAACACAAAGGGGAAGAGGTCGGCGTTGCGATCGAGATGGAGGACTGGGAGATCTAACATGCTGGCAGCTGCCTACCACGGAGCGGCGCAGCCCGACCGCGCTGGAACGATTGTTCGCAACGCGCAATGAATGATCTGTGACCGCCCTCGACGCGGTCGTAGCTCAGGCGCAACAAGGGCTCGGGCACTCGCGCCCTCTTTCGCGCCCGGCACGGGTACCAATCTTCACGCCGCCGAAAGGGAATGTCGCCATGGGTAAGTGATCGTGCCGCGCGTTCATCGTCGCGCCACGAGTCCGGCGACGAGCGCGAGCAGCGACACCGTCGCCAGGAGCCCGAGCGCGAGCGTGGCGAGGCCGGCACGGATGCCGAGCGACGCCGAGGCGAGGACGGCCGCGGCAAGAGCGGCGGCTGCGGCGGTCTCGGCCGCGATGCGGACGACGAGCGTGCGGGCCAGCCGGCGCTCGATGTTCGTGAGCGGCGCGAGGTTCCCCGCCGCGGACGCACACTCGCCGACGAGTAGCAGCATCGCTGCACAGAGAGCGATGCCGACACTCCCGATGTCACCATGCTCCGACGCGACGAGGACGGATCCCGCGAGCGCGGCTATCGCCCAGGGGAGCAGCCACGCCACGCCGAGGAGCGGGAACACGAGCGCGGCCAGCGCCACGAAGGCCATGGACTGCTCGTCCTCGCGCATCGACCCCGTCGCCAGGCGGGGCGCGAGCACGACGGCGCAAGCGGCAACCACCGAGATCGCGATCAGCGCGAGGCGGAGACGAAGCGCATGCGACGTCTGAATGCCGTCACCTCCTCGAGGGCGCCGAGCAGCGATCGTTCGGGCGACCACTCGACCACCGGCACGCCGACTCGCTCGTAGCGGTGATGCAAGGCCTTGTGCCACATCGTCCAGAGCCGCCGGGACAGGTCGTCGCCGGTGCCGTGATCGTCGGCGACGTAGGGGATCGGCGAGACGTCGACGACGGCGAGGTCGAAGCCGCGGGCCCGGAGGTCGAGGAGGGCGTTGATCGTTCGCTGGTCGAGCAACGGGGTCAAGGCGATGATGAGGGCCTGGGGCGGGAGGACGCGCCTGGGAATCACCTCGACCGTCGTCGAGAAATACGATCGCGCCAGCTCGGTCTCGATCAGGGCATCGACGATGCGGTACTGCTGGCGCATGCCCATCGCCGGCTGAAGCCAGCGGAGGATGCCGCCGAAACTGACGAGTCCGACGCGATTCCGTCGCTCTAGGTACGCGTCGGCAAGCGACGAGACCGCCCTGACAGCATGGTCGATGGTCCCCTCGCCCGACCCCCGCGCCTCGGCGAAGCTGTCGAGGAAGAGGATCACGTCGCTCGCGCGCTCGGGGTGGCTCTCGTTGACGTACATCCGCGCGCGGCGGGCGCTCGCCCGCCAGTTGACCCGGCGGACGCGATCGCCGGCTGCGAACGGGCGAATATCGGCGAACTCGATTCCCTCCCCCTTGGCGCGGGAGACCTGGCTGCCGGAAAACGGCGTCGTGTCGTAGGCGTGCACGACGCGGAGCAGACGCTCCCGCCGGGGGTAGGCACGAAGCGGCAGCTCGGCTTCGACCTGCCCGGTCGTGGACAACAGCCCGAATGCGCTCCGAACTCGCACGTCGACGAGCCCGACCCGGTAGGCGCCCCAGCGCTCGCAGGCGAGCTCGTAGTCGAAGCGCCGACACTCTCCTGCCGCGAGCCGAAATGCGGTCCGGCCGACGGCGCCGGCCGAGGTGACCCCCTCGGGGAGCACGAGCTCGAGCTCGATCCACTCCGCCGGGCCATCGGCCCGAACCTCGAGCTGGGCGCTGATCGTGTCTCCCTCGAGCATGCGCGCCGTGTCGAGGCTGAAGCCGATCCGCAGCTCCGGACGGGGGGACGCGGCGACGGCGACCCCGAGCACGAGGGCAAACGGGACCGACACCGCGGCGAAGGCGGGCCTACCGAACGCAAGCGCCGCCAGCATGCCGAGAGCGCCGAGCGCGGCATACCCGGCCAGCCTCGGGCTCGCCGACGTCGTCAGGAGGACGAGCCCTCCTGTGTCGGCGGCACCGGGACCGTGGCGAGCAGGTCGCGCACGACATCCTCGGCGCTCACCTGCTGCACCCAGAGCTCGGGCTGCAGCGTGAGCCTGTGCGCGAGCGCCGGCACGGCGATCGCCTTCACGTCTTCGGGGGTGATGAAGTCCCGGCCCTGGAGCGCAGCCGAGCAGCGTGCGAGCTTGAGCAGCGCCAGCGACCCGCGCGGCGAGGCGCCCACCTGGATCTGCGGAGCCTCACGCGTGGCCGACACGATGTCGACCATGTACGAGGCGATCGGCTCGGAGACGTGCACCTCCTCGACCGCCTGCTGAAGCTCGAGCAGCGTCTCCCGGTCGCAGACGACCTGCAGCTCGACCGCGTCAGCCCGCCGCTCGGCGCGCTCGAGGAGAAGCCGACGCTCGTCGTCCCTGGCCGGATACCCAATCGAGACACGCATCAGGAATCGATCGAGCTGGGCCTCGGGCAACGGATACGTGCCTTCGTACTCGATCGGGTTCTGGGTTGCGAGCACGATGAACGGCCGCTCCAGCGCATGCGTGTGCCCGTCGGCCGTCACCTGCTGCTCCTGCATCGCCTCGAGGAGCGCTGCCTGCGTCTTCGGCGGCGCGCGATTGATCTCGTCGGCGAGGAGTAGGTTCGCGAACACGGGACCCGGCTGGAAGCGGAAGACGGCATCGCGCTGGTCGTAGATCGCCGAGCCCGTGACATCGGAGGGCATCAGGTCGGGCGTGAACTGGATCCGTGAGAACCTCATCGAGCAGACACGCGCGACCGACCGCGCGATGAGCGTCTTGGCGAGCCCCGGGAAGTCCTCGATCAGAACGTGACCGTCGGCGAGCAGTCCCATCAGGACGAGCTCGATCTTGGGGCGCTTGCCGATCACCGCGCGCTCGACCTCGTCGAGAATGTCGGCCGCGCGGGCCTCGACATCGCGAGCTGCGATCGCCACCTAGATCGCCTCCAGCGAGTCGACGATCTGGCGCAGCTCGTCCCTGCTGCAGCCGCCGCGACCGGAGCGGCCGGCAGGCGCTTCACGATCGGGGCGGACGAGCTCCCACGTCTGCGGCCCGAGCAGTGCGCGGGCGCGCTCGGGCTGCCGCTCGAGCGAGACGCCGTGGCGCGCGAGTCGGGCCGCGGCGATCTCTCGAACGATCGGGCGCAGGGTGTTGTGGAGGTCGAACGAGGACGCCTCGGCGAGATCCAGGGCGCGCGCCACCGATTCGAAGTGACCGACCCGTTGCGAACGCGGCGGCTGCTCGAGCGGCACGGGCTCGCCTCGGGGGAGCGCGTTTGCGACGCGAAACACGATTGCGGCAAGCACCAGGGAGGCGATCACGAACAGGTAGATCTCGACGGTGAGCCCGGGCGCGCCGGGCGAGACGAGCACGGCCACGCCAAGTCCCGCCGCGGCGAGCGCGCCGAGCAAGGTCGCATGCACGGCTGTGAGACTCACGCTGACGGCGCCTGCATCTGCCGTTCGATCTCGCGCAGCGCGCCGATCGCCTCGTGCTTCGTCTCGACGCCGACCACGTGCTTGCTGAAGCGCGCCCGCTCGAACAGCGCCGCGAGGCGCCCGGCAGCCGGGGGGCTCACCCGCAGACTCCGGAGCGCGCGGCCGAGGTACTCGAACGGGGCCTCGTAGGGACGTCGGGGAATCCCCGCGTCGTCGAATGCGTGCTCCATCTGCGCGTACGCACGGATGATCGCGCGACGAGCATCCGGGTCGCGCTCGATCTGGTCGATCGAGTCTCCAACGGCCCGAACGACCGATTCGGGCACGTCACTCGCCTCCTGCTCCGGGTCGGTCACCCTCAGCCTGCGACGGGCGAGGAGTGCGACGGGCAGGACGATCACGATCGAGGCGACCAACCCGAAGAGGAACCAGTCGAAGGCGGGTGGCGCAGACGGAGGCGGCTCCGGCGGCGGCAGGACACCTGCGTCTCCGATCGTCGTCGCACCCGACGGCGGCGGCGGCTGGGCCAGGTCAGCCTGCTCGAGCAGGAACCAGAACGCGATCCCGAGCGCGACGACCACGAGAATCCCACCGATCAGGACGAGCGAGCCTGCCCGCAGGCTCGCTCCGAGCTCGTGGGTGACGATCGCGGGGCCTCTGGGCTTCTTCTTGGCCTTGCTGCGTTGAGGCGTGTGGATCCAGATCAGGCCGAGCAGGATGCATAGACCGGCGGCCAGAGCAACGGCAAGCACGTGACCGACGATCGCCGGTGGCGACGACTGACTGCCGTCGCCCGGCAACCACGGCGAGGTGGCGCTCGTCATCCCGACGATCGCGGCGAGCAGCAAGCTTACGACCACGACTGCAGCTGCCGGGAGTCGGCCCCACGCAGGCCGCGCTTCTCCCTCTATCACGCGCTCGCTGCGGTGCTCGCTCATCGACGACCTTCGACGATACGCTACGGAGCAGCGAGCCGCCGCCGCCCCGCCGGATCAGCGCAGTGGAAACGGCTTGCCGGCGAGCGCGGCGACCACCTGCGCCGTTACCCAGACCGGCTGGCTGGTGTGTCACCTCAATCGCAGGTGCTGTCGACCAGGGCTCGAGCGACTCTGGTTTCGAGCTGGGCGGGGTACCGCTGCACACCCGCGGGTAGGTAGGCGAGACGCCCGTTGAGGATCGCGTCGAGACCGAGCAGCATGATCGCCGCGAAGGGGTCGAACAGTTGCGGTGCTCCAGTGCCCAGACCGACCGCCAAGTTCACGAGGCTGCCCCGGTTGAGCAGATGCACGCGTCGGCCGTTCACTTCATATCGTTCGAGATGTCGACGCAGCCCGGTGTGAGGGTGCTGATTCAGCCAGTCGACGTCGATCTCACGGTGGCTGTGGCCGACGTTCATGAGGATTGCGCCGTCGGGGAGGCGCTCGATCTGTGCCGCTCCGACGACGCCATCGAAACCGGTCGCGGTGACAATCACGCTGGCTCGACGAACGGCGTCATCGAAGTCGGCGACGCGGCAGCCGTGGTGCTGCGCCTGGATCAAGCGAACCGGGTCGAGGTCGACCACCGTGACGTTGGCGCCCAGATCGCGGGCGCGCAGCGCAACGCCCTGACCAACGGGGCCGAACCCGACCACGACGATCTCGCGGCCGTACAGCGACAGGCCCGTTATCGCCGTGAACGCCGGCCAGGTCTCGGCGCCGACATGATGCCGATTGTGAATGAGATCCTTGAGCGCGATCCCGTTCCAGTCCAAGACCGGGAATGGGATATCGAGGCCGGCCAGGCGGTGCAAGCCGGTCGTGGTGGCCTCGAGCGCACCATCGGGCCGGTGGCCCGCTGCTGCTGTCGCCACGATCAGCTCACCGCCCATGTCGCACAGCGCGTCGGCTGGTTCGTTCGCGAGCCAAGCCAGCGCGTCAGCGTGCTCGACGGCAGACATGCCGGCGTGGCCGCGGATCTCGACGCCCATCGAGGCGAGGTGCGTTGCGGTGCGGTCGTCGGTGCTGTCCGCGTTGCATGGCGCCATTCGGACTCGGGCCCCCGCCTGGAGGAGCGGGCCGACGATGCAGATGTTGTTGGGCTTGATGTGCTGGTGACACGCCACGGTGCGGCCCGACAGGTCCGAGGCCGCGACCTCCGCGGCGAACGCGGTGGTGATCGGGTTAGTCCACGCGATCCATTCAAGCTCTGCGGTGTCCACGGCTCCAGGACATCATGGGTTTCCTCAACCGCGTGCGCAAGTTCGATTCCTTAGGTGGGAGGAGCGTCCTCATCGCTGGAAAGCAGCTCCACGAGATTCCCGTCGGGGTCAGCGACGAACGCAATCCTCAGTCCGGGCTCGGGTGTGTCGCGGTCCTCCGGCAGGCCACGCTCGGCGGCGCCCGGGCACTCGGACTCGCCGAGGTGACCGGATCACTGACGGAGGGCAAGAAAGCCGACCTGATCATGCTGCGTGCCGACGATCTCAACCTCGGCCCGCCCAACGTCGCCGACGGCCAGATCGTGCTCGCCGCTCAGCCGCGGAACGTGGACACGGTCCGGGTCGACGGTGTCGTTCGCAAACGCAACGGCGAACTCGTCGACTTCGACGTGCCCGCAGCAATGAAGGCCGCTCAGGTGGCTGTCGCGGGGCTCTCCGAGCGGATCGGCAAGCCAGTCGTCCGAGGGTGCTGCGATCTCTCCCCGGCTGGCCTTCCCCGTCCCGGCCCCGGACTCCCGATCCTTCACGACCCATCAGTAATAGACCTGCACCCCGCCGAACTCCGGCCACGAAGCAGGCGACTACGCTGGCCGTGTGGAAGACGCGCGCTCGCTGTTCAGCTCCCAGCAGATCGAGCGGGCGCGCGCCTACCACCGCCCGCTCTACCTCGCCTGGCCGGCCGGGCTCGCGGTCGACCTCGGGATCCTGGCCGCGATCGCTTTCTCCCGCTTCGGCAACGCGCTCTTCAATCCGCTCGCGGGGCTTCCGTGGTGGGCCCAGACGCTTGCGTTCTCGGTGGTCGTGATCGGCATCACGACGCTCGCCACCCTGCCGCTCTCCCTCTGGACCGGCTTCCTGCGGGAACGCACCTGGGGATTCTCGACGCAGTCCGCCAGCGGCTGGGCCGCCGATTGGGCTAAGGGGCTGTGCCTCGGGCTCGTGCTCGGAAGCGCGGCTTTGCTCGGCCTGGTGGCGCTCGCGCACTGGCTGCCGCGCTGGTGGCCAATCGCCGCTGTCGCTGCCGCGGCGACGCTGATCGTCGTCCTGAGCTTCGTCGGGCCCCTGATTCTGGAGCCGATCTTCAACCGGTTCGCACCGTTGCAGGACGAGGAGCTCTCCGAGTCCCTCCGTCGGCTCGCGACGGACGCCGGCGTCCCGATCGAGCACGTGCTGGTCGCCGACGCGAGCCGCCGGACGACGAAGCAGAACGCCTACGTCTCCGGCCTCGGCCGCACACGACGGCTCGTGCTCTACGACACGCTCCTGAGGGACGGCGTCCCGGGGGAGCTGCGCCTCGTGCTCGCGCACGAGCTCGGTCACCGCCGGGCCGGGCACCTCGTCAAGGGAACGGCCCTTGCGGTTGCCGGCGCGGCCGTGTTCGTGCTGCTCCTGTGGGCGTTCCTGCAGCGGCCCGAGCTGCTCGACGCCCTCGGTGTGGACGGACCCGGCGACCCCCGGATCGTGCCCTTCGTGCTGCTGCTCGGCACGGTCCTTCGAGTGGCGGGCGCACCGCTCGTCGCGTTTGTCTCGCGCCGCTGGGAGCGCGAAGCGGACAGGATCTCGCTCGAGCTGACGGCCGACCCCGAGGCGTTCGAGCAGATGATGCGGAAGCTGGCGCGTGCGAACCTCGCCGACCTCGACCCACCGCGGCTCGCGTTCCTCGCGCTGTTCAGCCACCCCACGCCCCCCGAACGGATCGCAGCGGCACGCACCTTCAACCGCACGCCCGAGCGCTGAGCGCCGCAGCTGAACACGTGGCCACGATGGTAAGACCACGTCAGCGGACGAGCCGGGCGCGGCCGCGGAGAGCGGACCAACCCGATAAGAGAGTCTCGGGTCAGGCGTACTCAGGGAAGAAAGCATCGAGCACACACGCCCCAGGCCCGGCCGGGATCGTTTCGCCCGTAGGCGACAGGCCGTCGGTAGCGCGTGTCGGGGTGGTGCCGGCGGCTGCTCTCTTTCTGGCACGAGGGTGGGGAGCCATTCGAGACATTTCGGCAGGTACCAGTTCCATTCGCCTACGGCATCTCCCGACTTTCCAGCCACAATTTGGAGCCGCACAGCTCCATCACGGCACACGACCCACGCTCGTTTCCCGATCCGGCCGGTGTCCCGGTCAGCCGGCAGGCGGGGGGAAGCGGAGGTGCATGTGGTTCTCGTGGTTCGGGTAAGGGACGACGACGCCGCTCGGCCCGCGGAGCTCTGTCGAGTAGCCGACGAAGACAATCTGCACGCCCGCGGCGACGAAACGGTCGAGGAGATCCTGGGCGAGGTGGCGGTCGATCTGGCTCGTCGCGATGGGAGCGCTCAGGTGCCGGTCGAGCCGCGGGTAGTACACGTCCACGTCGAGCCCGTTCTGATGGGAGACGTGCTCGTCCATCCTCCCGCCGTCACGGAAGCTGATGTCGCCTACGACCACGCGCGGCGCGTCCGCATGCGCGGCGCGATAGGCGCTGATCACGGAGAGGATCGTCCGGACCGTGCGCTCGTTGCCGTAGAGCCGGTGCGGCAGGTTCGGAACGCTGTCAGTGACCGGGTTCCACGTCACCCAGTCGGGCCCCTCGACGGGAAGCTGGGTGCCGTCGACCAGGCGGCCGGAGTACGGGAGCCCCACCGAGGTGGCGCGGTGCCACTCGACCATCTCGAACTCCGACGCTCGAGCAAGTCTGCGTTCCACGGGCTTCCGGGAGGAGGCGTCCTTGCGTAGGAACGGCGCTTCGGGAATCCCGAGGCGACCGAGGTCGAGCCGAAACGTCAGGCTCGGGGGATCCTCCAGGAGCGGGCCGGCGTCCTGCCCGTCGCCGTTGTGGCGGATCGCGGCGATCGGCAGCATCGTGGCCGACCCGAGGACGAGCGCTACCGCGGGCACCGTCCGCGTGGCGAGCCGCCGCCTCCGCGCCGCCTGCGCAGCCTGCCGCCGTTGCCGCGAGGCCTCGAGCCCCGTTGCGATGGGGATCGAGAGAGGTTGTCCGAGTCCGCCGGTGAGAAACGCCGGCACCGCCAGAGCGAGCGGCGCGAAGGGCTTCCGCGGCTGCTCGCGGAACCAGAGTACGTCCGTGTCGAACCACACCTCGTCGCGCCGCCAACCCATGGACGAATGTCCTTCGGTAGAGGAGCAGCGTGTCCTCCGTGATCGAAGAGCCGCGGTGCGCGAAGAGGGGAATCAGGTCTCGAGCACGTGCACCTGGTGCGAACCTCGAGACCCCAAGTCCGAGCCGACTATTGCCTCGAGGTGGGAGACTCGATCATTCACGGCCCCATGAGCTTCGCGAGACCGACGATGACAGAACTGCTCACAGACAGGCGTGACCACGGATCTCAGTACCCGTAGCCGGGGCCTCCTCCGGGATCGCTTCCGCCGGTGTCGCCACCGCCCGTCGTGGCCCCCCCGGTGCTCCCTCCACCGGTGCCGGTGTCAGCCCCCGGGGCGGCCGCCTTCTTGGTGATGATCCGGCCGGTGGCGCCGATCAGATACCAGACCTGTCCGAACCCCTGGCCTCCGGCGGTGCCTTTCCTGTCGGCGGCGTAGCGATAGAGCGCGAGTCCGCCGTATGTCGCTTGGCTGCGTCCGTCCGGGCGCCGGATCGTGCCGAGTTTGGCCCGGATGAGGCCGGGCCCGGCGGCGGCCGTCGTACCCTTTGCGACGATCACGGGAGGCCAGGCCTTCGCGCAGGACCCGCTGCAGCGAATCGCCTTGCCCTTCTCGCTGACGAGGTGGTAGAGCGGCCGCCCGCTTCCGTCGACGAGGATCGTGCTCCCGAGCGACGGGTAGTTCGCCGCCCCCAGATTGACGCCCCCCGACGACGCCGGGGAGGAGGCGGCGGCAACGAGAACAGCCGTCGCCCCGAGCAGAACGCCTGCCAGGATTCGCTTCTCCATTTCGTCTCCTCCTACCTCGAACCAACGTCGACCGGGACACCGGAGGTCGTCAGTCAGTACGGGTTTGGAGGCCAGATGGATTTTGGGCTCCTGGGTGGCTCTCCCGAGACCGCCTAATCGGTGGTTCGGACGGCTCAGATGTCGAGCCGCTGGTCTTCGAGATCCAGGTCGCGGGCAACCCGGAGCCAGACGTCGTTGCTGATCGCGCCGGTGCGGCGTAGGTGGAGGATCGCTGCCCGCTCCGCCTCGAGCAGTTCGCGACGCAGGCGCTGGTAGTTCCGTGAGCGCGACTCGATGGCGCCGTCGTCACCATCCTCGAAGCGTGCCCGGAACCGATCCGTCCGAAAGCCGTACAGGCCTCGAAGGCGACCTGCCGTGTCCTCGCGCACCCAGTCTTCGGTTTCGAGAACCTCCAGCCTTGCGATCGCCGCCTCGGCCGCGCGGATCCGGGCTTTGGTCTCCTCGCGGGTGTCGGCGCCGTCGTCTTCGAGCCGGAGTGCGCGGATCACGAACGGCAAGGTCAGCCCTTGTCCAACGAGCGTCGCCAGAATGACCGAGAAGGTGAGGAAGAGGATGAGGTCGCGGCCTGGAAACGGCCGGCCGGCGTCGGTCTCCAACGGCAAGGCGAGCGCTGCCGCGAGCGATAGTGCTCCGCGCATGCCGGCCCAGGAGAGAAATACGGCACCCTGCCAGCTCGACACCTTTCGCGCGACGCGCTTGGGCGCATCGATGACGGCGAAGACCCAGGCGAAGCGGAGAATGATCACCGTAAGGCTGACGATCGCCGCGTAGCCCAGAAGTCTCACGGCCGGGACGTTGCCGAGCGCGTCGATGACGACTGGTAGCTGGAGCCCGACCAGCACGAACAGGAGCGCGTTCAGGAGATACTGGACGATCTCCCAGACGGCGACTCCCTGCAGACGTACCTGCGGGGTCGTCAGCTCCGGCGTGTGCCAGCCGAGGTAGATCCCCGCGGTCACGGTCGCAAGGACCGCGGAGACCCCCAGCAGGTCGGCTGGAATGAACGCGAAGTAGCCCGTCAAGAGCGAGATCGTGATCTCCGCCGGCGGGTTGTCGAGACGTCGACGAACCTGGCGCACGATCCACCCGACCGTGAGTCCGACCGCGATGCCACCGAGGGCGCTGACAACGAAGAACCCCCCGGTGTAGAACGCCGAGAACGATCCGGTCACGACCGCGGCCACAGCTACGCGGTACAGGACCAAACCGGTCCCGTCATTGACGAGACTCTCTCCCTCGACGATCGTCACGAGCTTTCGTGGAACGCCGAGCCGGCGGGCGATCGCCGTGGCCGCGATGGGATCGGTCGGGGAGACGATCGCGCCGAGAACGAAAGCGCTGGGCCACGTCAGCCCGTCGACGACCGCGTGCGCCACGACCGCGACGCCGACGGTCGTCATCACCACGAGGCCGACCGCGAGCAGGCCGATAGGGCGCACGTTCGCTCTCAGATCGCGGAGCGAGGTGAAGAACGCGGCGACGTAGAGCAGAGGCGGCAGCACACCGAAGAAGATGAGCTCCGGCCGCAGCTCGAAGTTCGGCATCCCGGGGATGAGGCCGATAGCCAACCCGCCGAGCACGAGCAGGATCGGATACGGAATCCGCAACGCGGGCGCAAGTGCAAGCATCGCCGCCACCGCCGCGAGCAGTCCGAGCGCGACAACGGCGTCCTCCAGATCGAGATGCACGGCCCCATCGTGCCGAATCCGCGGATTGCTGCGTTGCAAAAGACCGCGCCTCTGGGGGCCTATTCAGCCGGCTGCAGCGCACGGCGACTCACGAGGGTGGAGGCTCGATCCCGGGCTCGAAGCCTCGACCCCTCGGCGGCCCAGGCTGTTCGGCGCAAGATCTCCGATCCGAGCAGTAATCGAGCATGGCCGCGAGCAGGTACGCCGCACCTTCGCGCGGGTGCGTGATGTAACCTCGCCCCGTGCGCCGGGGAGCAATCGTTCGCATGGCAGGGCTCGGGATCGTCGTAGCGATCCTGGTCACGCTCGTCGCGGTCCTGATCCCCTGGCTGCCGACATCGGCCTCGAAGCAGATGGACCGGATCGAGTTCGTCTACTGGTTCGCGACCGTGATCTGCATCGCCATTTTCTCTCTCGTCATGGCGGTGCTCATCTACTCGGTGATGGCGTTCCGCTCCCCGCCCGAGGACGAGTCGGACGGCCCCTCGATCCACGGGCACACCGGGCTCGAGGTGGTATGGACCGTCGTCCCGGCGGTACTCGTCATCGCGATCGGCGTGATCAGCGCGGTCGTGCTCTCGCAGAACGGCAGCGCGGGCACCAACCCTCTGACGATCAAGGTGTTCGCGCAGCAATTCGAATGGCACTTCCAGTACCCGGACAACGGAGGCGTCAAGTCCGAAGAGCTCGTCATGCCGGTCGACCGCAACATCACGTTCGAAATGCAGTCGGCAGACGTGATCCACTCCTTCTGGATCCCGGCCATGGGTCAGAAGCAGGACCTCGTGCCGGGAATCAACACGAGCATCGTGATCACGCCTACCCGGACGGGCACGTTCACGCTGATCTGCACCGAGCTCTGCGGGCTCGGCCACGCGACGATGCGGGCACCGGTTCACGTCCTCTCGCAGGCGAACTTCGCGGCCTGGGTGGAGAAGCAGCAGGCCGGCGGAGGCAAGACGAAGTCGGCCGCGGCGGTGTTCGCCTCGTCCGGTTGCGGCGGCTGCCACACTTTCACCGCCGCCGGGACGGACGGCGCCGTCGGGCCGAACCTCGACCGTGTCGCCGCGGACGCGAAGAAGGCCGGCGAGGACACCGCGGCCTACGTGAAGGAGTCGATCGTCGACCCCAACAAGTTCATCGTGCCCGGATACGCGGCCGGTGTGATGCCTGGGAACTTCGGCGACTCGCTCTCCCCCGGGGAGATAGACGCCCTCGTCGCGTATCTGACAGGAGCGAAGTGAGCAGAGCGAAGGAGTTGATCGGGTGAGCGTCGTCGAGCACACGTCCCACACCACCGGCCACGGAGGTGGCGCGCCGCGTCCGCGCGGCCTCTTGATGAGGCCGGGTTTCATCCGGGGTGCCTGGTGCTTCGCGCTGTTCTTCCTCGTCGGGCTCTATCTCGTCGCGGGCATTCGCTGGCTTGCCGGATGGGATCCGGTGTACGACTGGAACATCATCGTGCTCGTCGGCGGCCTGACCCTGGGCCCGATCGGCTTCCTCCTCGGCATCGGGGCCTTCGACTACTGGCTGTACTGGGTCTCGGGGCGCCCAACGGTGCCCGACGATCACGCGAACCATGGCGCCCACACCTGGAAGGACTATTTCAAGGTCAACACCGACCACAAGGTGATCGGCGTCCAGTACCTCACGACAACGTTCGTCTTCTTCGTGCTCGGCGGCCTGATGGCGATGCTCTTCCGAGCCGAGCTCGCGCAACCCGGAATGCAGTTCATGGACACCCAGACCTACAACGGTCTCGTTTCGGTGCACGCCGCGCTGATGATCTTCGTGTTCATCATCCCGGCGTTCGCGGGCCTCGCCAACTTCGCCGTGCCGTTGATGCTCGGCGCGCCGGACATGGCGTTCCCGCGTCTGAACGCGCTCTCCTTCTGGTTCTTGCCCATCGCCGGGACGATGTTCCTGTGCAGCTTCCTCGCCCCCGGGGGAGCGTTTGCGACCGGCTGGACGAGCTACGCACCACTCGCTTCCGAGCAGCCGATCGGCCAGGTGTTCTTCAACATGGGGGTCCAGTGGGCCGGCGCCTCATCGATCCTGACGGCGCTCAACTTCCTCGTCACGATCATCACGATGCGTGCGCCGGGCATGACGTTCTGGCGGATGCCGCTGCTCGTCTGGGCGAACTTCACGACGTCGCTGCTCGTCGTGATCGCGACGCCGTTCATCGCCGGCTCGCAGTTCTTCGTCATGTTCGACCGGGTCTTGCACACGAGCTTCTTCATTCCCGACGGAGGCGGGTACGTCCTCGGTTACCAGCACATCTTCTGGTTCTACAGCCATCCGGCCGTCTACATCATGATCCTGCCCGGATTCGGGATCATCTCCGAGATCATCTCCGTGATGAGCCGCAAGCCGATCTTCGGCTATCGCCTGATGGCGATCTCCCTGCTCGGAATCCTCGTGCTCGGGTTCTCCGTCTGGGCCCATCACATGTTCGTTGCGGGGATGGCCGACTGGCTACGCGTGCCGATGATGATCTCGACGTTGCTGATCGCGGTTCCGACCGGGGTGAAGGTGTTCAGCTGGCTGGCGACGCTCTGGGAGGGCCGGATTCAGCTCAACACGCCGATGCTCTTCGCGCTCGGGTTCATCTCGATGTTCGTGATCGGAGGCCTGTCGGGCATCTACCTCGCGTCCGTGCCGATCACGATTCACGCGTCCGACACCTACTTCATCGTCGCGCACATCCACTACGTCCTCTTCGGCGGCTCCGTGCTGACGATCTTCGCCGGAATCTATTACTGGTTCCCGAAGATGACCGGGCGGATGTACAACGAGACGCTCGGAAAGCTCCATTTCTGGCTGACGTTCGTCAGCTTCAACCTGACCTTCTTCCCGATGCACTGGGTCGGGCTCGTCGGGATGCCGCGTCGCGTGGCCGACTACTCGGACCGATTCGCAAACCTGAACCTGTTCATCACGATCTCGTCATTTGCCCTCGGCGCCTCGGTCATCGTGTTCTTCTACAACGTAATCGTCAGCTGGGCCCGCGGCCCGATCGCCCCTTCGAACCCATGGCGTGCGATGACGCTCGAATGGCAGGTGTCGTCTCCGCCACCGATCTTCAACTTCGACGAGATCCCCCAGGTCGTCGGCGGCCCGTACGAGTACGGCGTTCCCGGTGCGCGGCACGCGATCCTGGCCGGCAGCCCGGTGCAGTCGGAGGCTCACGTATGAACTGCCGCGCTCGACCGATCGGGGCGACGGCGTGAGCGCGCACGCCGAAGCCGCTTCCCGCGGGCACGACCACCACGGGCCGCCGGTCGCGAATCGAAGCTCGAGGATCGAGCCGATGATCCTCGGAATGTTCCTCTTCATCGGCTCCGAGGCGATGCTGTTCGGCTCGTTCTTCGCCGCCTACTTCTTCGTCCGCGTCGTCAATCCCGACGCGTCGGCGATCTGGCCGCCACCACCGTACGAGTTCCCGAAGTTCGTTGCCGGCGTCAACACGGCGATTCTCGTCACGTCGAGCTTCACGATGCACTGGGCCTTGCAATCGATCAAGCGCAACAACCGTCGCGGGCTGCAGGCGGGGCTCGTCCTCACGATCCTGATGGGCTCGGCATTCCTCTTGACCCAGTTCATCGAGTACGCACACGTCGGCTTCAATACGAGCGACGGGGCCTTCGCATCCGTTTTCTTCGGCCTCACGGGTCTCCACGGCGCCCACGTCTTCGTCGGCTTGACGTTGCTCACGATCGCGGCGGTGCGGGCGTTCCGGGGCCACTACTCCCCCGAGCATCACCACGGCGTGGAGCTCCCCGGGATCTACTGGCACTTCGTCGATGTGATGTGGATCGTCGTCTACGCGACCGTCTACCTGCTCTGAGCTCCTCGCCGCGCGCTTGCCAAGCACGTGGCAATCCGCGCATGATGCTCTGACGTAGACCCGGGGGAGCCGATGCGCAACCCGTTGAAGGACGAGGAGACCGCGTTCCGATTCGTGCTCGGCACGATCGTCTACCTCGCCCTGATCGTGCTCGCCTCCTGGCTTGCGACCTGGCTCGGGGTCGTCGTCTTCATCGTCCTGAGCCTTACGGCCGTCGGATTGCTGCGGGGAGGTGTGAAGCCCGCCTCCCAGACCCAGCACGTCGACCGCTCGTCGGTCGAGGACACCCGGAGAATCCTCGTCGTCGCGAACGAGACGCTGGAGGGAGCCCGCCTGCGCGAGGAGATCGTTCGGATGGCGGACGCTGTGGCCGAGGACGTGCTCGTCGTCTGTCCGGCACTCAACTCGCACCTGCGAACCTGGTTCTCCGACGAGGACGGCGCTCGCGAAGCAGCCGGAGAACGGCTCCGCGCGACGCTCGACGAGCTTACGGCCGCCGGCGTCAACGTCCGCGGTGAGATCGGTGACGGCGACCCACTACAGGCCCTCGAGGATGCGCTGAGAGGCTTTGCCGCGGACGCCATCGTGATCTCGACTCATGCCGAGGGACATTCCAACTGGCTCGAGCACGGTGTTGTCGACGCGGCCCGTTCCCGCTTCGACGTCCCCGTCACCCACGTCGTCGGTGACAGCGCGCCGTAGTATTCGCCGGAGCCCTGCGCCTACTTGCCGGCCACGCTCGAGACGTAGGCGGCGACGTCGGCGATCTGGGTCTGGTCGAGCTGTCCCTTGAACGGCGGCATCACGCCCTTCCCGTTCGTCACCCGTTGCGTCACGCGGGCGGCGTTCGGTTTCGCCTTGTCGAGATTCGGGCCGACAGTGCCGTGCGCGCCGGCGTCCGCGAGCGTGTGACAACTGGCGCAGCCGGCCGTCGCGAACACCTCTTTGCCGGCGGCGGCGTTGCCCGCGGCACCCGGCGAAGGTGCAGGAGTCGTGCTTGCAGCGGTAGTCGTTGGCGGCGGCGGCGGTGCTGCGGCGTTCGGGTTGCCGACCCCGGCGACACTCGCAACGTAGCTCGCGACATCGTCGGCGTCCTGTCCTTCGACGAGGTTCGCCGGCATCCCGGGTGCCCCGGTCGAGGTGTTCGTGATCGGGTAGGCGATCTGTCCCCGGACGACCTGGACGATGGTGCTCTCGCCGAGCCCGTTCCGCCGCGACTCGAGGAAGGCGTAATCGAGATTGGGGCCGATCTGGCCCTTCGTGCCTGCGTCGGCGAGCGTGTGGCAGCTGCCGCACTTCTGGACGAACAACTCCTTCCCCTTGGTCCGGTCGCCGGTTCCCTCCGTGTAGCCGACGGACCCGCAGCCGGCCGCGAACAGTGCCGTCGCGACGATGGCCACCAGGGCGATGGCGGGTCGTCGTGGCCCGGCTGGGGTGGGGGCGGACTCCATGATGCGCGAGTCTATCCCGACGATGCGGAGGTCTGTTTCAGCTGCTTCAACTGCTTCTTCACGATCGGCGCGCTCGGGTCGTCCGGCGCGAGCTTCAAGAAGGCCGTGTAGGCCGCGATGGCCGTGGTCGTATCCCCTGCCTGCTCGGCGGCTTGGGCGAGCTCGAGCTGAACGTTCGGGTCGCTCGGCTGCAACGCGGCGATCCTCTGGTATGCGGCGACCGCCTGTCTCGATGCGCTCTGTGCCTCCGAAACGAGGTTCTGGATCGCCGATGCGCTTTGTGCGGCGATGAGCGCGCCGATCTTGTCGTTGACGAGCGGCTGGCCCGTCCCCGAAACCAACGCACCGGGGTTGGTGCCACCGCCACCCGAGTATTGAGCCTGCTGATAGAGGATCTGCGCCTGTCGCTGCTTCTCCGTCGCCTGCGACAGGTAGAGGCCCGCCAGCTCCCGGAGAGCGTCGGTGTCCTTCGGCGCCAGCACCACCACCTGGTATTGGGCGTCGATCGCCTTGCTGGTCTGCCCGTCGGTCTGGAGGGCCGTGGACAGGTCCCGCCACGCTTGAACGTCCTTCGGGTTCTGCTCGGTCTTTTTCTGGGCGCTCGAGATCGAGGGAGACCCGCTCGCGCCCCCGTTGCCCCGGAAGAGGTCGCCGACGCCCGTGCCACCCGCACCGACCCCGAACAGGACGAAGCCGCCGCCCAGAGCGACCGCGAGAAAGACGAACATCCACTTGGCGTGACGCCTCAGCCGTGGAAAGAACATCGTGTCCTCGATCGACGGTGCGGTCGAGCGCTTGGTGCCGCGACCGGCCGCTACGGCAGCATCTTGCTTCGGGCGCTTCGTGCTGCTCTTGTCGAATCGGGCCATCGGGACGTTCCTTTCACATAGCGCTGCTCGCCGGCCACCAGAGTAGCTGCGACGCGGTCGGGCGAGCCGCCGAGCACGGCCGCCGCGGCGGGGTCTTCGACGGGGTCGAACGGCGAGTCTGCAAGCGAGATGACGGCGAGATCGGCCTGTTTCCCCGGCGCCAGCGACCCGACCCGGTCGGCTATTCCGAGGACGCGTGCACCACCCAGTGTGGCGAGCTCGAGCGCGGCGGCCGCCGTGAGGGCATCTGGCCGCTCCGCTCGGGACCGGGCACCGACGATCGCGCAGCGGAGCTCCTCGAAGAGGTCGAACGACGGTGTCGACGCCGGGCTGTCGGTCGCTATCGACACCGGGACTCCGGCGGCCCGGAACTCCTCGAGTGGAGCGACACCGCAACCGAGGAACCCGTTCGAGCGAGGGCAGTGGGCGACACCGACACCGTGCGCGGCGAGAAGGTCGATCTCCTCGGAGTCGGCGTGGACGCAGTGCGCGGCCGTCAGGCCGGGGCCGAGCAGGCCCTCCGCGGCCAGCAGTCGGATCCCGGTCTCGCCCGGCGGCGGCACGAGAAGCGCGGCCAGTGGGCTCCAGTCGCCTGCCCCGGCGACCAGCCACTCGCCTTCGGCGGCACTCTCCGCGAAATGCGTGGCCTGAGGGAGGCCGAGCGCCGCACACGCGCGGTAGACCTCGACCGTGCAGGTGTACGGTGCGTGCGGCGAGACGCCGACCGCGATACGGTCGGAGAGCAGGGGGGCGATCGCTGCATGCAACTCGTGAAACCGGTCGAGCGCCGACGCGTCGCGACCGAAGACCTCGAGGTAGACGATCGCGCGAAGTCCGGTCGCGGCGGCGGCAGTGGCCGCGGCCCCCGAGAAGCTGCAGTCGCCGATCGTCGTGATACCCGAACGAAGGCACTCGAACGCCCCGACTGTCGCGACCGCGACCATGTCGTCGCGGTCGAGTGCCTGCTTGCGCTCCATGTGCATGCCGATCCAGGGCACGAACGGCAGGCCGTCGCCGAATCCCGCGTACATAGCGTATTCGATGTGTGAATGGGCGTTGACGAAGCCGGGCACGATGACGCACCCGTCGTAGCGCTCGCCGTGCCCGAGATCGGCAGAGGCACCGACCGCAGCGATCGTGCCGTCATCCGCAATTGCGACCGCCCCCTTCTCGATCGGCGGTCCCTCGACGGGAACGACCCACTCCGCCGAGACGGTCCTCACGGGGTGGCGTCCTCCCCGTCTTCCGCGTCCGCACCGGTCGCAGGATCTGCCGCCGCATCGTCGTCGAAGGAGGCGGGAAGGTTGCGGTTCCAGCGCTTCTCCATCACGCGTGAGAGCCAGATCGACGCCTCGAAGAGGATGAGCAGCGGAATCGTCTCGAACAGGAGCGAGACCGGGTCGACGGTCGGGAGGAGAATCGCGAACGCGACCATCAGGACGTACCCGGTCCGCCGGTTGTGCCGGAGCTTGTCGTAGCTGAGAACGCGGATGCGGACGAGGGCGAGGATGAAGATCGGCATCTCGAAGGCGAGACCGCACGCGATGAGCACGAGGGACGTGAAGGACAGGTAGTAGCTCGCGCGGATCTGGACGTTGTAGACCGTGTCGTCGAAGTTGGTCAGGAACGTGATCGCGGCGGGCAGGACGATGAAGTACGCGAACACGACGCCGGCCACGAACAGCGCGGTCGCCATGACGATGAACACGGTGAGGACACGCTGGGTCGCCTGATCGACCGCAGGTGCGAGGAAGCCCCACACCTGCCAGACGAGAATGGGGAGCACGATCGCGATCGCCGCGAGGCCGCTGACCTTGACCGCGGTCGTGAAAGGCTCGACGACGCCCAGTGTGACGAGAGTCTTGTCGGCGGGGAGTGGGCGCTTGAGCCACTCGATCAGCTGCACGTGAAAGGCGAAGGTGAGCAGAAACGCCGGGATGATCGCTGCGACGACGATCAGCAGCCGGTGGCGGAGTTCGGTCAGATGCTCGACGACGGTCGCCTCTTCGTCCGTGCCGAGACGGCGCGGGGCGAGCCTGCGGATCATCCTCGTGGGGAGCTAGGAGATGGTGTCCCGCTCACGCGACTCAGGCGCGGCAGGTGCAGTTGGGACGACGGGCTCGGCCGGCGGCAAGGCAACGGATGCCTCGTCGTCGTTCGAGTCGCCGGTGACCGAGTCCTTGAACTCGCGCATTCCCTTGCCGAGCTGGCGACCCATCTCCGGCAACCGTTTGGGGCCGAAGACGAGGAGCAGCACGAGGAGGAGGATCAGGAGCTCCCAGATGCCGATTCCGAAAGGCATGAGGGGACAATAGCAGCGGTTGCCCCGCCTTCGGCCGCGAGCTGGGTCCGGCTACGATACAGCAGGCACGGCTTGCGGCTTTCCCGCAATTGGTTGCGGCTTCCCCACACGAGGCGAGGATTGAGATCAGTGGCATTGCTGGAGATCAACAACTTGCACGTTGCGCTCGAAGACGGCACGCAGATCGTCAAAGGCGTCGATCTGAAGGTCGACACGAACGAGAAGCACGCGATCATGGGCCCGAACGGCTCGGGGAAGTCGACGCTGGCTTACGCGCTGATGGGGCATCCATCCTATGAAATCACCGAGGGCGAGATCCTGCTCGACGGCGAGGATGTCGCGGAGCTCGGGGCCGACGAACGGGCACAGAAGGGTCTGTTCCTGGCATTCCAGTACCCGCACGCGATTCCGGGCGTGACCGTGACGAGCTTCCTCCGCAGCGCGATCAACGCCAAGCGAAAGGCGGCGAACGGCGGAGAGGACGATCCGATCGCAGTGAAGGAGTTCCGCATCGACATGCTTGCGGCGATGGAGCACCTGAAGGTGCCGCGCGAGCTCGCGCAGCGGTACCTGAACGACGGCTTCTCGGGCGGGGAGAAGAAGCGCGTCGAGATTCTCCAGATGGCGATGCTGAAGCCGCGGATCGCCGTCCTCGACGAGACCGACTCCGGCCTCGACATCGATGCGTTGCGGGTCGTCGCCAACGGCGTCAACGAGCTCGTCGGTCCCAAGATGGGCGCGCTCGTGATCACCCACTACCAGCGCATCCTCAACTACATCACGCCGGATCACGTTCACGTCTTCGTGGACGGCCGGATCGTGGCCTCTGGCGGCGCAGAGCTCGCGCAGAAGCTCGAGGCGGAAGGCTACGAAGCCTTCATTCCTGCAGGAGTAGGAGGCGAGGGCGCATGAGCACCACCGAGAACGACGTCGTCAAGGGAATCCGGAGCGAGTACCAGTACGGCTTCTCCAACCCGGACGAGGCAAAGGATTATTTCTTCAAGTCCGGCCGCGGCCTCTCGCACGAGGTCGTCGAGGCGATCGCCGAGCACAAGAACGAGCCGGAATGGATGCGCGCGTTTCGTCACAAGGCGCTCGACTACTTCTACGCGCGCCCGCTGCCGACCTGGGGCGGCAACGTCGCCGAGATCGACTTCGAGAACATCTACTACTACATCAAGCCGACCGAGAAGCAGGTCGACAAGTGGGAGGACCTGCCTGCCGAGATCCTCGACACCTGGGACAAGCTCGGCATCCCGGAGGCGGAGAAGAAGTATCTGGCCGGCGTCGGGGCCCAGTACGAGTCCGAAGTCGTCTACCACAAGCTGCAGGAGGACCTCGAGCGCAAAGGCGTGATCTTCCTCGACATGGACTCCGCGCTCCGCGAGCACGAGGACATCGTCAAGCAGCACATGGGCACGATCATCCCTGCGAACGACAACAAGTTTGCGGCGCTCAACTCGGCCGTCTGGTCGGGCGGCTCGTTCATCTACGTGCCTCCCGGCGTCCGCATCGAGATGCCGCTGCAGGCCTATTTCCGGATCAATGCCGAGAACATGGGCCAGTTCGAGCGGACGCTGATCATCGTCGACGAGGACGCCTATGTGCACTACGTCGAAGGCTGCACGGCACCGATCTACTCGTCGGACTCGCTTCACTCGGCCGTCGTCGAGATCATCGTGAAGCCGCGCGGCCGCTGCCGCTACACCACGATTCAGAACTGGTCCAACAACGTCTACAACCTCGTCACGAAGCGGGCCGTAGCCCACGAAGACGCAACGATGGAGTGGGTGGACGGCAACCTCGGCTCCAAGCTGACGATGAAGTACCCCGCCATCTGGCTGCTGGGCGATAGGGCTCACGGCGAGGTGTTGTCGATTGCGTTCGCCGGTAAGGGCCAGCATCAGGATGCAGGCGGCAAGGTCGTCCACATCGGCAGGAACACGTCCTCCGTGATCACGTCCAAGTCGATCTCGAAGGACGGTGGCCGGGCCGGTTACCGTGGTCTTCTCGAAGTGGCGAGGGGTGCAACGGGTTCCAAGTCGAAGGTCGTGTGCGACGCTCTGATCCTCGACGAGGAGTCACGTTCGGATACGTACCCGTACATCAAGGTGGACGAGAACGACGTCGATCTCGGCCATGAGGCGACCGTCTCGAAGATCGGCGAAGAGCAGCTCTTCTATCTCATGAGCCGAGGCCTCTCCGAGTCCGAGGCGAGCGCGATGATCGTCTCGGGGTTCGTCGAGCCGATCACGAAGGAGCTGCCGCTCGAGTACGCCGTCGAGATGAACCGACTGATCCAACTTCAGATGGAGGGATCGGTAGGTTGATCGTCGAGCGCACGGACTTCGTCGCTCTGCCCGTCACGAACGTCGAGCGTTCGACCCGGTTCTACCGCGATACGCTCGGGTTGGAGCAGATCGGTGAGGGGGCCTGGCCGGAGTTCCAGCTAGGCGAGAACGTGAGCCTCTACTTGCTCGACCCGACGAATATCGGTCAAGAGTTCACAGGCCCGCATACTGCGTCGATAGCGCTGCGCGTTGCCGATGTCGAGGAGGCTCGCGGCGAGCTCGAGGAGAAAGGCGTCGTCTTCGCGGGGGAGACTTTCGATACGAGCGTCTGCCACATGGCGCACTTCACCGACCCGGACGGCAACGTTCTCATGCTGCACCGCCGCTATGCCCCCCATGCGAGCTGAGCTCCTCGAGCACTACCAGGCGATCCCGCTGCCGACGAAGTCGGACGAGCACTGGCGCTTCACCGATCTCGCGGGCTTCGATCCCGACGGGTACGCCGCCGAGGGAAGCGCCGTCGTCGCGGCGCCCGAAGCCATGCTCGAGATCGACGCCTCGGGCGCGGCATTCGTCTCCGAGACGGGCATCACGATCGAGCACGCGCCCGAGGGCATCCGCTTCGAGCTGTTGACGGACGACCATCCGCTGCTCGGCACACTCGTCGCCCACGGCGAGAAGTTCGCCGCCCACAATGCTGCGATGTGGGAGCACGGACTGCTCGTCCACGTGCCGAAGGGGGTCGTTCTCGAGCGGCCGATCTACATCAGGATTGCGAACGCTGTCGACGGCGGCTCGTTGTTCTGGCGGTTGCTGATCGTCGCCGAGGCACGCAGCCGCTTCACCGTGATCGAGGAGTACGCCTCCTCCGACCCGGAGCTCTCCGGTTATTCGAACGCCGCGGTCGAGATCGTGGTGGACGAGGGCGCCAAGGTCGAGTACGTCTCTCTCCAGAACCTCTCGCAGAGCACCTGGCATTTCGCATCCCACCACGCTCGCGTCGGGCGGGACGCCGAGCTCGACTGGGTCGCCGGCGGCTTCGGCTCCGGGGGTGGCAAGGTGTGGATCCAGAACGACCTCGCCGGCCAGGGAGCCACATCGAGAGTGACGGGTGCGTACTTCGCCGACCACGAGCAGCGCCTCGACTACGACACGTTTCAGGAGCACATAGCTCCCAACACGACGTCCGATTTCGCGTTCAAAGGTGTACTCCGAGACACTGCGAGCGCAGTCTGGCGAGGGATGATCCGGGTCGAGGAGGGCGCGCAGAAGACGAACGCGTATCAGGAGAACCGCAACCTGTTGCTGTCCAAGACGGCTCATGCGGACTCGATTCCCGGCCTCGAGATCCTCGCGAACGACGTGCGCTGCACCCACGGTGCGACCCTGAGCCAGGTCGACCGGGAGCAACTGTTCTATGCGATGGCGCGTGGTCTCTCCCGCCAGGAGGCGGAGCGGCTGATCGTGCGTGGCTTCTTTCAGGACGTGCTCGACCGCATCGAGCTCGAGCCGGTGCGCGAGGCGCTCGGGCGGGCGTTGGAAGCGCGCATCCCCGAGGCCTAGAGGCGACCTACGCGGTCCCGGCCGCGGCCGGGCGTTTCCGGCGTTCCGGTTTGGCCGGCGGCACGAGCATCCGCCAGGCCGTCGCCGTTCCCACGGCGCCGATTGCGCCGAGGTACATCGCGAGCGCCCACGGCTGGGTCGTGTCCGTGCCGGCTTTGGCGCCGTGCACCACCATTGCAAGGAAGATTCCGTACGTTGCCCAGTGGAGGCGCCGCCAGTTCTTGGTGCCGATGCGCTTGCGTTGCGAGAACGATGCGAATACGAGCACCATCAGTTCCGCGGCGACGACCCCGATCCCGACCCAGAGTGGGCGGTACGGCACCAGGCCGGGGATGAGCAGCCCGGCAATGCCGATGTGGACCGTCGAGTCGAGTATGAGAGCGATACCGTGGATGCCGGTGGCGCCGAGGCACAAGAGAGCGAGGAACCGGTGCGTATCGGTAACGGTCGCGGGTTTCAGGGTCGTACCGAACGGCCGCGACTTGAGCACGAGCCCGGCGATCACGGAGAGCGTGAGCAGGGAGAAAGCGAGCAACCCGGAGGCGCGTGCCTCGATCCAGAACGTCGGGTCGGAGCTCACGCAATGCCTCCCGCGAGCACGACGTGCCCGTCGTCGGTTATGAGGACGGCAGGGATGCCGAGTGCTTCGGCCTCGGTGCGAGCCGCGTCGGCGCCGACGAGCAGCAGCACCTTCGCGGCGACCTCGGCCCGGGCCGCGCTGTCGGCGAACGCCGTCACGCGCAACAACGACGTCACTGCCGGCATCCCTGTCGCCGGGTCGACGAGATGGTGGAGCTCGACACCCCCGCGGCGCCAGCGCCGGTGATCTCTGCCCGAGGTCGCAAGGGCGCCGCTCGCGAGCCCGAGGGTCAGCGCCGCTCCCGGCACCTCGACGGCTACGGGCCAGACGCCCTCCTCCGGTGTGCCGTGGATAGCGAGATCGCCACCCGCGTTGACGATGCACGGGCCGGCCTCAGCGAGCAACGCACACGCCCGATCGGCGGCGTAGCCTTTCGCGATCCCGCCGAAATCGAGTCGGTACCCCGGTTCGATCTCGATTGTCGAGCCGTTCACGGTGACATCTCCGCCGCAGGCGGCCCCGGGCGAGATCGCGTTCCCGTCGGGGGCGACGTCGTCGAACGAGCGATCGTAGCCGGCCGCCACGAGCGCGTCGTGGACCGTCGGGTCGAAGCGCCCGCCGGTACGTTCGCGTGCCTCCAATGCGAGCTTTGTGACCTCCAGGAACTCCGGCGACGCGTCGAGCGTGCCGGCGGCGTTGAGTCGGCAGAGTTCGGACGTGGGGAGGAAGCGCGACAGCATTTGCTCCAGCCGGTGGATCTCCCGCTCGGCATCGGAGAAGGCCACCTCGGCGTCGGGTGGTCCGCCGTCGAGGATCAGCTCGACCGTCGATCCCATGGCAACGAACGTATGCCGTGTCCGCGGCCGCGTCTCGTGTTCGTCGTCGACGACGATCACTTCTTCGCCGAGGGCTTTGTGGTGGTCACGGGCGGCAAGGTGACGACTTGCACCGGAGGCGGCGCAGCGGCCTGAACGGACGCGGGAGCCGGGGTGGGGGCGGGGGCGGCCACGGGCGCGGAGGGAGCGACGGCCGCGGCTGTGGCGGGTGCGGCAGCGGCCGGGGTTGGAGCCGGAGCCGCGGTGGAGGTGGGGGCCGATCCTGATCTCGCCGGCGTCGCGGCCGCGGCCGGTACGGTCACCGGCGGTGCACCCGCGGCCTTGCCACCCGCCGTGGCGACCGCATGAGACGAAGTTGCGGGCGCCTCGGCGCCACCCGCCCGGGAAGATGATGCCATGGTGGTCGTCGCGCCTTGCGCCTGGAGCTGCTGGTTGGCCCAGGAAACGACGCTTGCCGCATATGCGCGAGCCTGTGCCGTCTGAGTGACCGCGGCCTGCGCAGCGCGCACCGCGGCTGCCTGTGAGGCCTCGAGTTGCTGCATGTGCCGCTGCAGCGCGACGGCGTTCTGCCACCGGCGACGTGCCGACCTCTTCTCGTAGACGGCCCAGCGATGGTCGACGACACGCTTCACCTCGGCGGCGCGTTTCTGAAGCCGCTTTTCGCGCAGCGCCAGCGCCGCAAGCCGTGGGTCCTGCTGGGTCACCTGCTCGGTCGTCGCCCACGGGTGGGCTGCGATCGTTGCCCAGAGGAGGAAGAAGACGACGATCGCGCCCGCAGCCGTATAGAGACGCACGACGTGGTTCGTCATCCCTTCTTCTCCGCTGCCTGCTTCAGCGCTTCGCACTGCTTCTCGGCATCCTGCTTGACCTGTTCGCTCTTTCCCTCCGCGGCTCGCAGGAGCAGACGACATTGCTGCTGTACCGACAGCGTCTCCGGCGCCGTCGTTGTCGTTGCAGGCGTCGTCGGCGCTGTGGCGCTCTCCTGCTCGTGGTGCTCCTGCGGAGGAGCCGTCGAGGGTGCCGCCGCTACCGCGACAGGCGCGCGACAGGCGCTGTGACGGACGCGGGGACCGTGTTTTCCGGCTTCCCCACCGTGACGGGCGGGGAGCTCGTCCGAGTCTCGGTACGGTGCGCCACCTTCTCGACGGCGTGCTTCGGCTGCCTCCTGAGAACCTGCGTCGAGGCCGGCGCGGCTCGCTGAACTGTCTTCCGGGTCGGAGAGATCGGGGTCGGCAGCGACGCGGCGCCCGGGCCCGAAACGAATACGACGGGCGGATAGCGGAGGAGCGCCGGCAGCTCCGGAGGTCTGGCCTTCAGCGTTTTCTCCAACGACGCCGCCCAGGCGTCGAGCTTGCTCTCCCGGGCTGCGATCCGACGACTCGACACCAGCTCGGGCTTGGTCTCGGCATCGCCGAGATGGGCCGTGTCGACGATGGCGTACGCGCCCGCTGCCGAGGCCGTCCCGAGGAGGAGGGAGAGAACGAGGCCGTGCGCACGGGAGATCACCCTTGAGGCTCCTGGGCGAATGTGTGACCGATGGGTGGGATCACCGCAACGGCGGCGAGGGCGATCCGAGCCATGCCGAGCCTTTCGTGAGAATTGAGCGGTGTACCGGGTAAGAGTCGGATCGGCGACAAAACTTGCGGCAGTTCACTCGCGCGAGTGATTCGCGAGGCTCGCGAGTAGGCTTCCGGCGAATGTCGGATATCGGGCTCTTCCCCCTCGGGCTCGTCCTGCTGCCCACGGAGCAGGTGCCTCTGCATATCTTCGAGCCCCGCTACCGCGAGCTGATCGGCGAAAGCCTCGAGCGCGAATTCCCTTTCGGCGTCGTCTACGCCGACGAGGCCGGCCTCCGTCAGATCGGGACGCTGGCGACGGTGACCGAGGTCGTGGAGCGATTCGAAGACGGTCGGCTAAATATCCTCGTCGAGGGAGGGGCCCGTTTCCGGTTGCTGGAGCTGACGGCGGGACGAGCGTTCGTGACCGGTCGCATCGAGCTCGTCGACGACCAACACGATCCCGCCGACCCGGCCGATATCGAGCGCGCACTGACCCTGTTCTCCCGGCTCGTCGAGCTGACCTCGTCCGACGTCGAGCCGCCGGCGGCCGAGACACGAGAGCTCTCGTTCGCGATTGCCGGCCGATTCGACTTCTCACCCGAAATCAAACAGGAGCTCCTCGATGAGAGCTCCGAGCGAGTGCGGCTCGTGAGACTTTGCGAGCTCCTCACGCTCGCGGCCGAGACGGTCGAGCGCCAAACCGAGATCGCCGCACGTGCACAATCGAACGGCAAGGTCCACCCACCGGATTGACGAAGCGCAGGCAGGAGCGGTGTTAGCCTCGTCCGAGTGAGCCCGGGGCTGTCCGAGACGGAAGCGGCAACGCGACGTGTAGCGCGAGGAGCGCCGCGGGAGCCGTCGGCCAGCCGGTCGACCGGGACCATCGTTCGGGCGAACGCGCTGACGCCGTTCAACGCGATTCTTCTTGCCCTCGGTCTGCTCACGCTGGTCTTCGGCGACTGGCGTGACGCCCTCTTTCTCGCGATCATCCTGACGAACACGGGGATCGGGATCTGGCAGGAGCTCCGGGCCAAGCGGAAGCTCGAGGAGCTGGCAGCGCTCGTGGCGCCGCGCGCCACGGTTGTGAGGGACGGAGAGCCACGGTCGGTTCATCTCGCGGAGGTCGTGGTGGGAGATCTCGTCCGGCTCGGCCCCGGCGACCAGGTCGTCGCCGACGGCCCCTTGGTTGCAAGCGCGGACCTCTTCGTGGACGAGTCGATCCTGACGGGAGAGGCCCAGCCCGTCACCCGATCACGAGGAGACGAGGTCCGGTCGGGCTCCTTCGTCGTCGAAGGCACCGGCTCCTTCGAGGTCGACGCCGTCGGCGCGGAGAGCTATGCCGAGCGAATCACCGGGACGGCGCGTGAATTCCGCCATCCGCGCTCGCCGCTCGAGCGCGCCATCGACAGGCTTCTCTACGCCCTCCTCGCCGTGATGGTGCCGTTGGGAGCGATGCTGACCGTGGCACTCTGGAAGCAGGACGTCGCGGTCCGCCACGCCGTCGACACCGCAGTTGCCGGGATGGTGACGCTCATTCCCGAGGGGCTCGTGTTGCTGCTCTCCGTCACCTACGCCGCGGCCGCCCTGCGGATGGCACGAGCCGGCGCATTGTCCCAGCAACTGAACGCGATCGAGTCGCTCGCGTCCGTCGACACCATCTGCCTCGACAAGACGGGGACGCTGACCAGGTCAGGCCTGCGCGTGGTCGCGCTCCTTCCAGCTGCCGGCACGGCCGAGCAGGAGCTCGGTGAGTCGCTCGGTCGGTTCGCGGCCTCGTTCGAGGCGCAGAATGCGACCCTTGCAGCCCTCGTGCGCGCATTGCCGGCGACGGCCGAGCCCGCCGACGAGCTGATCCCGTTTGTTTCCCGCCGGCGTTGGAGCGGCTCGAGGATCGGCAGTGATCGCTATGTCCTCGGCGCCCCGGAGCTCTTTCAGCTCGGCGATCTCGCCGGCCCGTTGGCGGCGCATCAGGAGGCTGGGCGCCGGGTCATCGGGTTCGGTGTCACGAGCACGCCGTTTCCGGACGACCCCGACGACGGACCGCCACCCCTTCGGCTCCTCGGTCTTGCCGTACTGGCGGAAGAGCTACAGGCGGGTGCGAGAGAAACCGTGGCTTACCTCGTGGAACAAGGAGTCGAGATCGTCGTCCTCTCGGGCGATGCCGCACGAACCGTCGGCTCCATCGCAAACGACGCAGGCATCCCGGCACGTGAGCCACCGCGCGACGGCGAAGACTTGCCGACGGGTGCGTCGGAGCTCGACCACGTCTCCTCGTCGCTGTCCGTCGTCGGGCGGGTCTCACCGGAGGGCAAGCGCCGTGTCGTCGAGTCTCTTCGTCGGGGTGGGCGCTATGTGGCGATGGTGGGGGACGGTGTCAACGATGTGCCGGCGCTGAAGACGTCGCACCTCTCGATCGCGCAGGGCTCGGGGACGCAGATGGCGAAGGCCGTCGCAGACGTCGTGCTCGTCGACGACGACTTCGCGTCGATCCCGGCCATGATCGCCGAGGGCCGCCGGATCCTCCGAAACATCCAGCGTGTGACGAAGCTGTTCGTGACGAAGTCGGTCTTCGCCGCGTTTCTGATCGTGGCGATCGGGATCACACCCACCGACTACCCGTTGCTCCCCCGCCACCTCACGATCGTCGGAACGCTGACGGTCGGCATACCTGCGTTCTTCCTGGCCCTTGCCCCGAGCGAGGGGCCGTGGCGAACCGAGGGCTTCCTTCTTGACGTCGGTCGGTTTGCGGTGCCCGCCGGGGTCGCTGCCGGGCTCGGGGTGACGACGACCTACCTGATCGCGGTCAACGTCTTCGACCTCGGTTTGCTGCAGTCGCGGACGGCCGCCACCTCGACGCTCGTCGTCATCGGCCTCTACCTCGTCCTCGCGCTCGAGGCGACGAGCAGGCGTCGGGCGCGGCTCGTCGGCATCCTGTGCGCGAGCCTCCTGGCGGCGTACGTCGCCATTCTCGTCGTTCCCGGCCTGCGGCGCTTCTTCGAGCTCGCGATGCCGAATCCGGCTGCGCTCGTCCTGATCGTGCTCGGCGCCGCGATCGCGATCGGTCTCCTCTGGTTGACCGACGACCGCTTCATCCCGCTGCGAGGAGGGGTGGGCTGACCCTCCCGGCTACCATGGAACGATGGCTGTCGGCACCGCTAGCTCGCTCGATACCGCCGCGCTACGCGCGGACTTCCCCTTCCTCGACGAGCTCGTCGGCGGCAAGCCGCTCGCGTACCTGGACTCCGCGTCGTCGACGCAGAAGCCACGGCAGGTCCTCGACCGGATGCGTGCGTTCTACGAACACGAGTACGCGAACGTCCATCGAGGCGTATACCGCCTGGCCGAGCGGGCGACGGAGGGATACGAGGGCGCCCGTCGCACCGTTGCGGCCTTCGTCAACGCGCCGTCGGAACGTGAAGTGATCTTCACCCGCAGCGCGACGGAGTCGATCAACCTCGTGGCATACGCGTGGGGCCTCCAGAATCTCGGGCCGGAGGACACCGTCGTGATCACCGAGCTCGAGCACCATGCGAACTTCGTCCCGTGGCAGTTCATCGCGAGCAAGACGGGTGCGAAGTTTCGTCACATTCCGATCGATGACGCGGGCGAGCTCCGGCTCGATGCGCTCGACGGCCTGGCGCGAGAGGGATCGATCAGGGTGGTCGCCACCGGCCTCGTCTCGAACTCGCTCGGCACGATCAACCCCGTCGAGAAGCTGGCTGCCTGGGCCCACGGACAAGGTGCGATCATGGTCGTCGACGCCGCCCAGGCCGCGCCGCACCGGACGATAGACGTCCAGGCGCTCGGCTGCGACTTTCTCGCTCTTTCGTCGCACAAGCTGTGCGGACCGAGCGGGATCGGTGCGCTTTGGGGCCGGCGCGAGCTGCTCGAGGCGATGGAGCCGTTCAACCTGGGTGGCGAGATGATTCGGTCGGTTGGGCTCGATCGCACCACGTTCAACGAGCTTCCGTACAAGTTCGAAGCGGGCACTCCCGCGATCGCCGAGGCGGTCGGGTTCGGCGCGGCGATCGACTACATCGGCGAGATCGGACTTCCTGCGATCGAGCAGCACGAGCACGAGTTGACCATGTACGCGATGGGCCGGCTCGGGGAGCTCGAGTGGGTGCGGATGTTCGGTCCGCCGGCCGAGCGGCGGGCAGGGATCGTCTCTTTCGATGTGGCGGGCGTCCACCCCCACGATGTGGCGCAGATCCTCGACTGGGACGGCGTTGCGGTGCGTGCCGGTCACCATTGCACGCAGCCGTTGATGACGAGGTTGGGCGTCGCGGCGACAACCCGAGCGAGCTTCTACCTCTACTCGATCGCCGAGGAGATCGACCGCCTCGTGGACGGGCTCCACAAGGTGAAGAAGAGTCTCGGATGAGCGAGTTCGAGCAGCTCTATCGAGAGGTCATCCTCGATCACTACAAGACTCCGCGGAATCACGGTCTTCTCGACCCGAGCGATGCCGTTGCCGAGGGCCAGAACCCTCTTTGCGGCGACGAGGTGACTGTCTCCGTCCGCTTCGGCGAAGGCGACGTCATCGAGAGCGTCGGATTCGAGGGGCGTGGCTGCGCGATCAGCCAGGCAGCAACGTCGATGCTCACGGACCTCGTGATGGGTCGAACGGCACAGGACGTAGCACTGATGCCGAAGGACGAGTTGCTCGAGGAGATCGGTATTCCACTGACTCCGGTGCGCCTCAAGTGCGCGCTGCTCGGCCTCGGCGTGCTCAAGGTCGCTCTTCACAAGTCGAAGGGCACTCCGCTTCCGGAGGAGTGGGGTACCTCGAGCGGCGATATCTCCATCGGGTAGTCATGAGCGAAATCGATGTCTGTCCGCTCGACGAGTTGCTCCCGGGCAGCGTCCGGATCGTGGAGGTGGATCGTCTTCTGACGATCGGTGTCTACAACTGCGCCGGCCGGCTGTTCGCGATCGAAGACAGGTGCTCGCACGACGACGGTCCGCTGTGCGAGGGGGAGTTCGACTGTGCCGAGCGGGTCGTCATCTGCCCGCGTCACGGTGCGCGCTTCGACATCGAGACCGGCCGGGCGCTGACGCTCCCCGCGTACATCGCCGTTGAGACGTTCCCGGTTCACGTGCGCGCCGACGGCATGGTCGTCGTCGAGGTCTGAGCCGGCGCTCCGAAGTTCGATGCTCCTCGGGCTTGCCGTCGTCCACTCTGCTCGGTATACATTTGAGCTACCGCGGAAAGGAGGTGGTCCGGACGTGACAGATTCCAGCAGTACCGGCAGTGGAGGTACCAGCGGGTAGAGGCGTGTTCCCGAGACCCACAGGGGAATCGCCATAGCCGAGCGTAGGGGACGCGCATTCCGCGCCGCCGGTCGTCTTCTCGCCCTCGGGCGAGCGGCCGGGCAGGAAGCGCCTCTGCCAATTCAACGCTGGCTACCGGGAAGGAGGGCCGTCGCAAGGCGGCCCTCGCCCTTTTTCGGTCGGAGCGTCGACGGCTCCACGGCGTCACGACTCGCCAGAGCGGCCGGGGTCACGGCGGTTGGCGCGACGCGAGCCGGAGCCGGGAGCGGCTGTGCACGAGTTGCCGGGCGTAGATTCTCGGGACATCCTCCGGCAGAACGGGGATGCGACGGGTCGCGATCTCGAGTGTGGTCGCGACCGTGGCGACGAGACGAGCGCGTCGTTCTCGTTCGGCAACCACGAGTCTTCGGACGCTCTCGTAGCAGGGTGTCGTCGTACGGAGACGTCGCGCTCGACGTCGCAGTCCTCGCCAGACCGCGGCGGACGAGGCGAGCTCGGTCGTGAGCGCCACACTCGCGGCCAGACGGGAATCGATTGCAGGAGAGAAGTCCACGTCCTCACTGTCGCACCCGAGTAGAGACCCGTTCGTGTCATCTGTGTGCCCACTCAGGAAGCACCGAAGCTCGGGGAGCGCCGAAGCATCCACGCTTCCGTGGCCGCTCTGCCAGGCCGGGACCCTCGTGCCAATGTGTAACTAGCTAGCCGGGCCTCGGCCGAGACGTTCTCCGGAGCTCGGGGCGTTCGTCCGAGAGTGGGGCCGTCGGAACGAGGCGTCACCGAAAGCTTGTGCCATTTTGGCACAAGCTGGGTGCGCGCCGGGGTACCGCGCTTTCGCCGCTCCGCATTTCTCGACTCTCCGCGCCGCTGTCCAGCGCTCGGGGTGGGACAACGTGCTTCGCCTCCAGCCGAGTCAGCCCGATCGAGTGACTGCTCGCTCGAGCTGTTCGTCGAGCGGCAACAGTTCGCGAAGACCGAGTGCCTCCATGCTCGCACCGGCGTCCGCGACGACGTTGTCGCCGAGTTGGAGCATGCGCAACTGGTCGCGCGTGACCGGAGGTCTCGGAAGTAGCTCGAGAACGCGGGCCGGCGGGCGCATGAGCCAGAACGGCACGTGCAACGCCGGCCGACGCGTGCCGAGCGTCGCCTTCAGACGCGCCCAGAACTCGTTCCAGTCGACGACGTCAGGACCGCCGAGTTCCACGAGCAGCGTGTCGCCGCTTTTCACGGCCAGCGTCACGGCGTGCGCCAGATCGTCGACCCAGATCGGCTGCAGCCGCTGTGTGCCGCTGCCGATCACCGGTGTTACCGGTGCCAGCCTGGCGATGCGGGCGAATTCCGGCAGTGCGCCGCCGTCGCCTCCGAAGACGAAGCTCGGCCTCATGATCGCGTGGCTGAGATCCGAGGCGCGAACGGCCTCCTCCATCGCCCATTTGGCCCGGTAGTACGGCACCGTGTCCTTCGTCTGCTCGCTCGTGCCGAGTGCGCTCATCTGGACGAAGCGCCTCACCCCCGCGTCGCGAGCGGCGTCGAGCAGGTGCGCCGTTCCCTGCGTCATCACCCGCTCGAAGTCGGCGGGCTTGCCCGCGAGGATGGCCACGAGGTGAACAACCCCGGTGCATCCCTCGACTGCGGTACGCAGGCTCGCGGCATCGGTGACGTCGCCGCGGGCGATCTCACACTCGACGTCGTCGAGTGTCGCCGCTCCACTGGCATTCCGCACGAGCGCGCGCACTTGCTCGCCGGCCTCCGCCAGCGCGCGTACGACGTGGCGGCCGACGAAGCCGCTGGCGCCCGTGACGAGAATCACGGCGTCTCCTCGAAGTTCCGCCAGTACCTGCTCGGGGTCGGCCCTCGCTGGCCCTGATATTTCGACCCGAGCCCGCTCGATCCGTACGGTTGTTTCGTTGGCTCGGCCATCTGCACGAACGACAGCTGGCCGATCTTCATCTCCGCGTAGATCGTGATCGGCAGATTCGCGACATTCGACAGTTCGAGCGTGACGTGGCCGTCCCAACCCGGGTCGATGAAGCCCGCGGTCGAATGGATGAGCAGCCCGAGCCTCCCCAATGAACTCTTGCCCTCGAGCCGCGCGACGAGGTCATCGGGGAGCTTGACCCGCTCGAGCGTCGAGCCGAGCACGAACTCTCCGGGGTGCAGGATGAAGGGCTCGCTTCCCTCGATCTCGACGAGTTCGGTCAGGCCTTCCTGCTCCCGCTTGACATCGATGTACGGATACCTCGAGTTCCGGAAGACCCGAAACAGCCGGTCGACACGCACATCCAGGCTGGCCGGTTGCATCAGGGACGGGTCGTACGGGTCGATCACGATCCTGCCCGCCTCGATCAGGCGCCTGATCGCTGTGTCCGAGAGAACCATGCCGCGATCCTAGCGTGGGCGAATCCGCTCTCACAGCACGTCGAATGCGGTACGCTCGGTGATCCGGTGTCCATGCTCTACGGACCTATGGACCCGAACGAGCGTTTCCGCGCTCGGCGGGACCAGACGCGCCGGACGAAACGGCGTCGCCGGGCCGCGGTCCTGGCGTTCCTGCTTCTGGCGGTGATTGCGGTTGTCATGGGTGCCCGATTCGTGGGCGCCAACCAACAGGCGTCGGCCCGACCGACGAGGCCGGCGCCGAACGCTGCGTCGATCTACCCCGCCGCGGGCAGCCCTCGCCCACTGCCCGTGGAGATCCGCGGCGTTCACGTGACGGGCGCGCTTGCCTCCCTTCCCGGGAAGTTCCGCGAGTACATGGGGCTCAAGCGCTACGGCCTCAACACGATCGAGCTCGATGTGAAGGACGAAAGCGGCGAGATCGGATTCGCGCCCTCCGATGTTCCGCTCGCCCACACAGTTGGTGCGACGCGCCCCTTCTACAACCCCAAGGCGCTCGTTGCCCTGGCACACAGGAACGGCATCTACATGATAGGTCGCGTCGTGTGCTTCCAGGATCCGAAGCTCGCTCAGTTTCGACCGGATCTCGCGATTCAACGCCCGGACGGCAGCGTCTGGACGACGACAGCGGGGATCGGCTGGGTGAACCCGTACGACCGTCGCGTCTGGAACTATTGCGTGTCGGTGGCGGAAGCGGCCGCCAATGCCGGCTTCGACCAGATCATGTTCGACTACGTCCGCTTTCCTTCCGATGGCGACGTTGCCAGCGCCGTCTATCCGGGCAAGACGAGCGTCCCGCGCGGTCGCCTGATCGCAGACTTCGTGGGATACGCGAAGAGGCGCCTCGAGCCGCACGGCACCAGGGTCTCGACGGCTCTCTTCGGGCTCTCCGCCACGCGTGATCTCGGGATCGGTCAGGTGCCGCGCTGGATCTCGAAAAACGTCGACAGCCTGTCGCCGATGTCCTACCCCGTTCTCTACGGCGGCGGCGAGCTCGGACTCGTGAGCCCCGGCGCGCAGCCGGGCGAGACGGTCTTTCGGACGCTCACGGACTTCCGCCGGCAGCTGAAAGGCTCCCGTGCCCAGCTCGTCCCGTGGGTGCAGGACTGGAACTACACACCGGAGCAGGTGCTCGCCCAGATAGCTGCAGCGCGGCTCCAGGGTGCGAAGGGCTATCTGCTCTGGAACGCGTCCGGCATCTATACGAAAGTCGCGCTCGCGCCCGCCGGCGCCAAGCTCGAGGGGTAGCCCGGCGAGAGAGTCGGCCGACTACGGCCCGAGCCTTTCGCGGCCCCACACGCCGTCGGTCTGCTCGTAACGGAGGCGGTCGTGCAGCCTGTCGGGCTGCCCCTGCCAGAACTCGATCGCCGTGGCGACGATGCGGTAGCCGCCCCAGAACGGTGGCAGCGGGATATCGTCCCGGTCAGCGAAGCGTCGTTCGATCTCGGCGACTCGGCGTTCGAGCTCTTCTCTGCTCGCGACGGCCCGGGACTGCGGCGACGCCCAGGCGCCGATCCGGCTGTTCCGGGGCCGAGTACGGAAGTACGCGAACGACTCCACGTCCGAGATCGGCTCGACGGTGCCCTCGACGCGGACCTGGCGGTTGTGCGGCTCCCAGTACAGCACGGCTGCGGCCCGCGGATTGACCTCGAGTTCCGCGGCCTTGCGGCTGGAGCGGTTCGTGTAGAACACGAAGCCGCGCTCATCGTGGCCCTTGAGGAGCACCATCCGGACGGAAGGCATCCCGTCGGCACCGGCAGTCGCGAGCGCCATCTGCTCGGGGAATCGTGAGCCTGCGTGTGCCGCCTCGGCGAACCAACGCTCGAACTGGGAGTGCGGGTCCGGGTCGAGATCCTCGATGTCCACCGCTCGAGAGTATCCACGGGGCGCTTCGGTACGCTCCAACCGTGGCAACGACGAAGTCGATCGAGATCCGGACCGAGATCCCCGGTCCCCGCTCGCGGGAGCTCCTCACGCGCGCGGAGGGTGCCGTCGCGAAGCCCCTCCAGGTCTATTTGCCCGTGTTCGTCGCCGGGGCGCGGAACGCGACGATCACGGACGTAGACGGCAACACCTTCATCGACTTTGCCGGCGGTGTCGGAGTCTGCAACGTGGGGCATGGCCACCCGCGCATCGTCGAGGCGATCCAGGAACAAGCGGCCAGGTTCGTCCATACGGACTTCACGGTCGTGCCATATCAGGCGTATGTCGAGCTCGCCGAGCGACTCGGCGCGATCGCCCCGTTCTCGGGGCCGACGCGAGCGGCGTTCTTCAACTCGGGGTCCGAGGCCGTCGAGAACGCCGTCAAGATCGCACGGCTCGCCACCGGCCGGTCGGCCGTGATCGCCTTCGAGGGAGGGTTCCACGGCCGGACGATGCTCGCGCTGACGATGACGTCCAAAGTCCATCCCTACAAGACGGGGATGGGCCCGTTCGCAGCGGAGGTATACCGGGCTCCGTTTCCGAACGAATATCGCGGCTTTTCGGCGGGTGATGCCCTTACCGAGTTGGAGCGGATGTTTTCGTCACACGTTGCGCCGTCCCAGGTCGCGGCGATCGTGTTCGAGCCGCAACTCGGCGAGGGAGGCTTCGTGCCTGCACCGGCCGAGTTCGTCGAAGGGATCCGCAGGATCTGCGATCGCGAGGGGATCGTCATGGTCGCCGACGAGGTACAGACGGGTTTCGGTCGAACGGGCCGCATGTTCGCGATGGAGCACTACGCAGTCGAAGGCGATCTGATCGCGGTCGCAAAGTCGATCGCGGCGGGGCTGCCGCTGTCGGGCGTGATCGGCAAGGCCGAGATCATGGACGCACCGCACGCCGGTGCGATTGGAGGCACCTACATCGGGAACCCGGTCGCACTCGCTGCTGCGCTCGCCGTCATCGACGTCTTCGCGGACGAGGATCTCGTGACGCGGGCGAGCGCGATCGGCGACACGATACGTGAGCGAATGCTCGCCTGGCAGGCCCGCTGGCGGCAGATCGGTGACGTCCGCGGGCTGGGTGCCATGCTTGCGATCGAGCTCGTCCACGATCCCGCTCTCAAGGACCCCGCTCCGACCCTTGCCGTCTCCGTCATCGATGCGGCGCTCGAACGCGGGTTGATCCTCTTGAAGGCCGGGCTCTCTGGAAATTGCATTCGCGTTCTCTGCCCGCTGACGATCGAGGATGCGGTTCTCGAGGAGGCCCTCTCCACCTGGGAGGATGCGCTTGCCGTCGTGCTATCGCCGTAGAGACGGCACGCACGCGCTGCCTGGAGGTACCTCGGGCAACCGCCCGCAAGCTCTAGTACTCCAGGCTCTTGCGGCGGTCGTGACGCTGGATGGCCAGCTCCACCAGGCGGTCGAGTAGCTCGGCGTACGGGATGCCGCTTTCGGCGAACAGCTTCGCGTACACGCTCGTCGCTGTGAAGCCGGGGATCGTATTGAGCTCGTTGACGACGACCTCGCCGTCGGTGCGAACGAAGAAGTCGACGCGGGCCATGCCCTCACAATCGGTCGCAATGAACGACGAGACGGCGAGCTGCTGGATACGCTCGGTCGTCTCGGCCGGAAGTCGGGCCGGAACGATCAGCTCCATGCCGCCGTCGGCGTACTTCGCTTCGAAGTCGTACCAGTCCGCGTTCGCGACGATTTCACCGACCATCGACGCGACCGGGTCGCGGTTCCCCAACACCCCTACCTCGACCTCGACTCCGGCCTGGAATTCCTCGACGAGCACCTTGTCGTCGTGGCGACGCGCCAACACGACTGCCGCCTCGAGTTCCGCCGCGTTGCGCGCTTTCGAGATTCCGACCGACGACCCGAGCCGAGCGGGCTTCACGAATACGGGGTACCCGAAGGGGTTCTCCACCGCGTCTCCGGGCCGCAGCGTGATGTTCGGTGCGACCGGGATGCCGCGGTCGCGGAGGACGGCCTTGAAGAGATCCTTGTCCATGCAGAGTGCGGACGCAGCCACCCCGGAACCGACGTATGGGATACCGGCAAGCTCGAGGAGGCCCTGAACCGTGCCGTCTTCCCCGAACGGCCCGTGCAGGATGGGGAACACGACATCGACTGCGCCGAAAGCGGCCGGCGCCGCTGCTGTCGGCAGAGGCAGCGATCCATCTGCATTCGGGAGGGCGGGCGCCCCGGATGGGGGCGGCAGCGCCCAGGCACCGTCTCGCCCGATCTCGATCATCCGCGTCTCGTACCGGTCAGGGTCGAGTGCCTCGATGACGGAGCGCGCCGACGCGAGCGAGATCTCGTGCTCGCTCGAGCGCCCACCCGCGAGCACCGCCACGCGCAACGGTGTGCTCACGGGGGAGTCGTGGTGGTGTCGGTCGGTGTCGTGAGGGCGGGTGGCACGTAGACGCCCACGAACAGCGTCACGATCGTCTTCGGATCCTGCTGGGTGTTGCCGGGCGGATCCTGCGAGATCACGACGCCGTCGAACGTCTCGACGTCGGTGTCCTGCGGTGTCACGGTCACCTTGAACCCCGCAGCCGTCAGCGTCGCCTTGGCGGCCGCCTCGGTCTGACCGGAAACGTCCGGCAGAGGCGTTGTCTGCGGCCCGTTCGAGACAGAGAGCGTCACGGTCGAGCCCTTGGTCGCAGTCGAGGAGCCGGTCGGCACCTGGCTTACCACGATCCCGGCAGGCTGATTGTTCTCGACGTCGGTTCGCCGAACCGCAAAACCGGCCGCCTGGAGTTGCTGGAGTGCGGTCGAGTAGTCGAGACCGACGACGGGAGGCACAGCGATCTGCTTGGGCCCGGTGGAGTAGTTGATGCGCACAGTCGCCCCCTCGACGAGAGACGTACCGGAGCGAGGATCCTGGCCCGTGACGGTGCCTGATGGCTTGTCCGACGGGACGCCGACGCTCTTCGCGGTCAGCCCGGCCCTCGTCAGCGTGGCGACGGCGTCGGTCAGCTGCTCACCGACGACATCGGGTACGTCGACGTTCTTCTTGCCCGTCGAGACGAGAATCGTCACGATGCCCCCGCGCGCAAGCCCCGTTCCTTCCACAGGTGACTGCTCGAACACGATCCCGGCAGGCTGCTCGCCGTTTGGCACCCTGCGGACCTTCGGGTCGAACCCGTCGTCGAGGATCAGGCTGACGGCCCGGCTCTCGACGATGCCCGTGTACTGCTGAACCACGAGCGGCTTGCTGTTGTCGATTTGCCTCTGCACGTTGTCGTAGAGCAGCCACCCTCCCGCCGCGACGGCGATCAGGGCGGCGGCGGCAAGCAACCACGGCCAGAGGCTTCGTCGGCGCGGAACAGGTCCGTCATACGCCCGGTAGCGCTCCTCGCCGCCGTACGTCCCTCCTCCGGAAGGCGCGAGGGGGGCTGTAACACGTGTCGCGGCGGTCGCGTCGATCGCGCCCGCGCCTGCCAGTACCATCGTCGCGGCCGTCTCGGTCTCCGTGCCGACCGGATCGCCACGCGCGACGAGCTCGAGATCCCGATCGAGATCGCCGGCCGACCGATAGCGGTCGGCCGGCTCCTTCGCGAGTGCGCGAAGCACCACGAGGTCGAGGTCGTGGGGGATCTCCGCCCTGAGTGTCGATGGCGCCTCCGGTGTCTGCGAAAGGTGCTTCATCGCGATCTCCACCGGGGTCTCGCCGGTGAACGGCACCATGCCCGTCAGCAATTCGTAGAGAACGATCCCCGTCGAGTAGAGGTCGGAGCTCTCGTCGACCGGGGCTCCTCGGGCCTGCTCAGGAGAGAGGTACTGCGCCGTGCCGACGATCGAGCCGGCTTCGGTCATCTCGCTCGCGCCGGCGCGAGCGATGCCGAAGTCGGCAACCTTGACGCGACCTTCGCGGTCGACGATCACGTTGTGGGGCTTGATGTCCCTGTGGATGATCCCGTTCTTGTGCGCATAGCGAAGCGCGGCGAGGATCTGGCGTGTGTAGGAGATCGCGACCTGCACGGGGCAGGGACCGCGCGTGACGATCAGCTCCTTCAACGTCCGGCCCTCGATGTACTCCATCACGATGTAGTACGAACCGTCGGCTACGCCACGGTCGTAGATCGAGACGATGTTGGGGTGCGAAAGGCCAGCGGCGTGAGTTGCCTCCCGACGGAAGCGCTCGACGAACTGCTCGTCGTTCGCATACCGCTCGTGCAGGATCTTCACCGCGACCCGTCGGCCGAGCTCTTGATCCTCGGCAAGCCAGACGTCGGCCATCCCGCCGGATCCAAGCTTGCGCTCGAGGCGGTACCGATCTGCGAAGAGGGAGCCTGTGAGGTCGTTGCGTGCCATGAATGCGGTACGTTAGGGATTCGCCGTCGGGGTAAGGAGTGCCTGCATCACGCTGCGTGCGATAGGAGCGGCCGTGGCGCCCCCGGTGAGCGACTGGTTCTGAAGGACGACCGCGATGGCGAGTTTCGGTTTCCGCCCTTCGTCGCCCGCGAACGCGATGAACCAGGTCGTGTTGTTCCCGTTGACACCCGTCTCGGCCGTTCCGGTCTTGCCGCCGATTCTCAACCCGGGAATCTGGGCGGCCGTGCCGGTGCCGGCCGCGACCGCCCTCACCATCATCTCGCCCACGTCTCGGGCAGTCGCCGGCGAGACCGCCCGGCGGATCTTCGTCGGCCGGGTGCGGTCGCGCGTCTTGCCGTTCGGCGTAACGATCTTGTCGACTACGAATGGACGCATGAGGATGCCGTCGTTGCCGATCGTGCCTGCCACCATTGCCATCTGCAGGGGCGTGACGAGGAGCCGCTCCTGACCGAACGCCATTCGGCCGGCATCGACATCACGGTCACGCTTCGGGTCGTAGAGCTTGCCGTTGCGGTAGAGCCCGCTCGGCAGCCTCTCGCTCTCGGGGGTCTCCAGGGGCGGCCGCTCGTAGAATCCGAAGGCCTTCGCCTGCTTGACGATGCGCTTGGCGCCGAGGGCGAGGCCGATGTTGCAGAACACCGAGTTGACAGAGAACTGCAGTGCCGTCGCGAGCGATAGGGTGCCGAACGGCCGCTCGGTGTCGAAGTTGTTCACGCGCTTGCCGTACACCGTGCAGTAGCCGGGATCGACGAACGTGGAGGCGGCGGTGTACTTGCCCGAGTCGAGCGCGGCCGAAGCGGTCACGACCTTGAACGTCGAACCGGGCGGGTAGAGACCCTGGCTGGCTCGGTTGAGCAGCGGCGAGGCCGGGGTACAGTCGGCCTTGATCTTCTCGATCCGGCCGAAGTTCGTCTCCACGTCGTTCGGGTTGTAGCTCGGGGACGACACCATGACCCGGAGGCGACCCGTTCGTGGATCGAGGGCAACGACGGCACCGCAGCTCGTACCGAGAGCGTCGAGGGCTGCGCGTTGGCCGTTCACGTCGAGCGTCGTCACCACCGTGTCTCCAACGATCGGCTTTCCGTTCAGCTTGTCGAGAGACTGGTCGACGAGGGACGAGAGGCTCCGAGCCGAGCCGGTGAGGACGGGGTTCAGCGAACGTTCGAGCCCTGTTCGGGAGCGGGCTGCGGTTGAATAGCCGACGACGTGCGCGGTGAGCCGTCCCTGCGGGTACCGGCGGAAGTAGAAGGTGCGGCCCTCGACCCGCCGCTCCTTGTTGCGGGCCAGGACGCGCGCGGGAGAGAGGATCAAGCCACGCTTGATCCGAAACTGCGCGACGCGTTGGATCGCGTTGTCCTGACGTTCGGCAAGCGCCGGTCGGGCCCACGTCTGCCAGTACGTCGTCGCGACGATTAACGCGATCAGGAGTGTCATCGCGAGGCCGGCGACCCGGGTGATCTGGCGGTTCACCGAGGCACCGCCGTTGCCGTTGCGCGGTTCGAGACGAGGAGCAGCAGTCCGAGCATGACGAAATTCGAGACGATCGAGGAGCCGCCGTAGGAGATGAACGGGAGCGTGATTCCCGTCAACGGCACGATGCGGAGCACCCCGCCGACGATGATGAACGTCTGCAGTGCGAACCCGAACGTGAGACCGGTCACGAGGAGCTTCGAGAAGCCGTCCTGTGCGATCAGCGCGATTCGCATGCCGCGGGCCACGAGCACCATGAAGAGAAGCAGCACGGCGGCCGCTCCGATCAGTCCGAGCTCCTGTGCGATCGCCGAGTAGATGAAGTCGGTGTTGAGGTACGGGATCAGCTGTGTCCCGTCGACCGTCGTGAAAGTCCCCTTCCCGAGCCCGGTGCCGCCGTAGCCGCCGTTTGCGATCGAATACAGGCTCTTGACGAGCTGATACGAGTCGCAGTTCTGCCGGTACTCGAACTTGCCGTTGATCGAGCAATACACGCGCTCATCCGTCCACGGATGCAGCCAGACGGTCACGCGTTGCTGCACCCGACCGAGAGCGTTGTAGAGGGCGGCGGAGCCAGCCACGAAGAGGGTGATCCCGACGCCGACGTAGAGCGCCCGCCCGGTGGCGGCGTACACCATGGCGAGGAAGATCCCGAAGTTGAGCAGTGCGGACCCGAGGTCGCTCGTCTGCACGAGCACGAGCATTGCCGCTCCCCAGATCGCAAGGAGTGGCCCGAGATCCTTCAGCCTGCCCTGGGCGAGGGCCTCGCGCTTATCGCGGAGGTAGCCGGCGAGGAAGATGATGAGGAAGATCTTCGCGAGTTCGCCGGGCTGAACCTGCATCGGCCCGACCTTGATCCAGAGTTTGACTCCGTTGACGCGATGGCCGAGGCCGGGCACCGACGGCAGGAGTAGCAGCACGACTGCCGAGATCCCGAAGAGGTACTTGTAGCGCTCGAGCACGCGGTAGTCGAAGCGAAGCCAGATCAGAGTCGCGGCCAGAACACCGATCCCGGTCGCGACCCAGACCGCCTGCCGGCGAGCATCCGCCGGGTCGAGCCGATAGATCACCGTCAGTCCCAGCGCCGTCAGGAGCCCCACGAGTGGCAGCAGAGTCGGGTCGGCGTACGGCACCGTGAACCGTGCGACCACGTGCGCGACGAGATAGAGCCCGAAGATGACCCCGATATACCCGAGCCACCGTGTCGAGACGATCCCGGTGCCGACGATCGAGACGCTCGCGAACGCTGCGGAGGCGACGATCGCGGCGAAACCGAGATTCAGGAGCTCCTTGTTTCGGGCGCTCACCGGCCGAGGCTCCACCACACGACGAGGGCTGCGACCGCGATCGTCAGCACGATGGCGACGAGGGCCAACCAGCGCCCGCCGGAACCAGCTCCGTGGCGACGCGCCGGCAGCACGGGATCAGCCGTGGGCGATTCCACCGCCTGCTCCATCGTGTCGGCGTCCGGCTCTCCGGCGGTTGCGGGCTCCGTCGTCGAGGGGGGGTCACCCTCGAGGATCTCGAAGAGCACGACTGTGATGTTGTCGATCCCGCCGGCATGGTTGGCGGCGGCGACGAGTGCTTCGGCCGCCGCGTCGGGGTCGTTGTCTGCGCCGGCGATCAGCTCGGCAATCTGCTCGTCGCGCACGATGTCGGTGAGCCCGTCGGAGCAGATCAGGTACAGGTCACCCGGGAGCGCCGCGTCGGTCAGCGTCTCGACCTCGACGCTCGGCTCCGTGCCGACCGCGCGGGTGATCACCGACCGGTGCGGGTGCTGTTCGGCTTCCTCGGTGGAGAGCCGGCCTGACCGGACGAGTTCCCCCACGAGCGAGTGATCGGGGGTCAGCTGCTCGAGCGCGCCCTCCCGCATTCGGTAGGCGCGTGAATCGCCGACATGACCGATCGCGACGGTCCCGGCGCCTTCGTCGACGAGGAGGGCGGTGACGACGGTGCCCATACCCGCGGCCGCGGGGTCGTCCAGTGAATAGCGGTAGATGCGGTCGTTGGCCTCTCGGAGAAGCGCGACGAGCGTGGCTTCACCACGTGCGTCCGGAAGGCGCTCTTCGAGGGAGGCCGCGGCGAGTCGGGACGCGATCTCGCCGGCCTGCGCCCCCCCGACACCGTCGGCGACGGCGAAGAGCGGAGGATCGCAGACGAACGTGTCCTCGTTTTGGGGTCGCCGCCGCCCCGTGTCGGTCAGCGCGCTCGCGCGGCCGGTTCTCATGCCTCGACCCTGAGGTCGGTTTGCCCGATCCGCACGATGTCTCCGGGCGCGAGCAGCCGTGCTGTCGTGACGCGCGCGCCGTTGACGAACGTCCCGTTCGTCGAGCCGACGTCCTCGACCCACAGGCCGTCCGGGCGCGGCTCGAGCATGGCATGCCGCGTCGAGGCGAAGTCGTCGCCGTCGAGCCGAATGGCGTTCTCAGCGCCACGGCCGAGCCGGGTCGGCACCTTCAGTTCGACTGTGGTCCCGGGTTGCAGAGCGGGGCTTTCGAGCACGAGCATCCGCGCGACCGGGGCTGAAACGACCGGCTCGTACCGCGCCCTGAGCTCGTTCGCCTCCGTGGCGCTCAACACGATCGACTCCTGGGGGGCGGAGCGGAGATCGCGAGTGACCGAGCGCACGACGGCCCAGATGAACAGGTAGAGGAGCACGAGAAACCCGATCTTCAGCGCGAGCAGCGTCTGCTCGGTGTCGAGAGATCCGACCACGTCAGGGAAGCGAGCGGCCGAAGATGAGGTCAGTCGCGCCGATCGTGATGCGGTCGCCGTCGGTGAGCTCCTCCCGTGTGATGCGCCGCCCGTTCAGCTCGGTGCCGTTCGTCGAGCCAAGATCTACGACCAGGTAGGTCGCGCCCTCCTGTACGACCTCGGCATGCCGCCGTGACGCGTTGCCGTCGGCAACCCGGAGATCGCACTCCCGGGAGCGGCCGATCACGACGCTGCGAGACGTGATCGGATGGGCGCGACCCTCCAGGGTCAGCGTCACCTTTTCTTCTTCGGGCTCCGGTGACGGAGAGGTTTCGAGCGGATCAGCGGCCGGCTCCTGCGATCGATAGATCATCGTCGCCGACGGTGGGGCGTCGGGTACCGGCACCGGCACCGGTTGCGGCGCGACGGGGATCGAGACGCTTCGCGCAGGTGTCGGCTCCGCCGGAGCCGGTAGCGAGGGCACCCCGTCCTCGGGCTGGGCGACCCGTGTCGCGATCCCGAACTCACCGACAGCGAGGTCGTCGTCGATCGCGAACCGAACGCGCGGAGGGGTCAGGAGGGCATATGCCTCACGCCGCGCGTGCTCGGTCAGGTACTCCTGGAGCTCTCCCACGAGGGAGCCCTCGTAGGAGGCGAACTGCTGTCGGTCGGCCGTCGACAGGTAGACCGTGTACTCGTTGGGGACATAGACGCGAGAGACGGACACGGAGCGATGCTCGTCCATCTCCTTCGCGAGCTTACGGGCGAGCTCGACCGGCTGGACATGCGTTCTGAAGGCGCGGCCGAAGATGCCCTCGAAGAGGCCCTCGATCTTGCTCTCGATGGTGCGCAGGACGCTCATTGCGGGAGTGGCCGCCTCCCGGCTAAGGGTAGCGGCCGCTCTTCAGCGAGAGGGCTGCGAGCGCCGCGCACAACGCGCACGTTCCGAGCACGATCGAGAGGGATGGAAGTGCCGGTGTGAGGACGACGATAAGCCCTACTTGGCAGGCACCGAGCGCCGCGATGCCTTGCAGCCCTCGCCGTAATGCGTCCGCGAGGAGCGCCGCCGAAAGGCCGAGGACCAGGGCAACGACGACGATGCCGGTGTTTTCCCCAGTCACTCCCGCAAGCGCGTGAAGGACGTCGGTGACGCGAGTCGAGCCGTCGATCCCCAGGTTGGGCACCGTCGACCCCGTCAGGGGTAGCGGCCGGTTCCGCAGGCCGGCGACGACGACAGCAGCGAGCACACCGGTGAACGCCTGCAGGGCACGGCGCGTTCGGCCGCGTGCGGGCTGGACAGCGAGTGGGAGGAGGGCGAGTGCGCCGACGGAAGCGAGCAACGGACCGGCGACGAACAGCAGGCCGGCGCGTGCGTCGCGCCAGCACAGCCCGAGCCAGGCGACCGCGACGGCGGCGTAGGTCACCGCAGCCCCCTGCGCCACGTTTCCGAGAGGGAACACCGGCACGAACAGCGCGATCGCGAGTCCGAGGCGCGGCGCGCGAAGCATCGCCCCCGCAGCCGCCAGTGCGAGAAGCAACACGAGCCCGGGGGTCCAGAACGGCAGCAGCGACGCCGCGAGTACGACGGTGACGGCCGCGAGAGCGGCCGGGACGAGCTGCCGTTCGAGCGGAAGCGATTCGGAAGCGGTCTTGGCTGCGGTCGTCGCCTGCCGTGGTCGCATCGGCTTCGTCCGATCGCGGCGAGGCGAGGTGAGTGCCGCCCTCAGCTCACCCGCGAGCCGCTCGGCCGACGGCCGCCGCGAGGGATCGATCGTGAGCGCAGACGAGACGGCGTCGGCGATTGCCGGAGGAAGATCGGCGCGGGTCGTGCCGATCGGCTTCGCCCCTGCTTCGATTGCCGCGGCGACCTGAGGCAATGGGACACCCCAGAAGGGATGCTCGCCGGCCAGCGACTCCCAGAGCAGCACCCCCACCGCCCAGACGTCGCTTGCAGCGGTGGCGTCGCCGCCGCGAAGGCGCTCCGGCGCGATATAGGCGAGCGTGCCGGGCACGTCGCCGACCGCGGTCAACGTGTCGGCCTCGTCGAATTGAGCGAGACCGAAGTCGAGGAGACGGATGGAGATGATCGAGGACTCCTCGACGAGAACATTGGACGGCTTTACATCACGATGAACGATCCCGATGCGGTGGGCGTGTGCCAGCGCATCGAGGATCTGCGCGGCCGCCTCGACGGCATCGCTGTCACCGAGCTTTCCACCGCGCAACGCCTCGCGCAACGTGCGACCCTGGACATACTCGTAGGCGATGTAGACGTGGCCGCTGTCACCCCCGAAGTCGTATGCGCGGACGCATCGTTCGTGGCGAAGCCGTGACGCGGCCTCCATTTCCCGGGCTGCCCGCGAAGCGCGCTTGCCCTCACGGGGAACGATCTTCAGGGCGACTTCGAGACCGGTACGCTCGTCGCGGGCGAGCCAGACGGAGCCGGAGCCACCGCGACCGAGAGGCCGCAGGGGCCGGTAGCGGTCGAGAACGAGGTCGGGAGCGGGAAAGGCGTGCGCGGTGCTCGACAAGGTCATGGCCTCTTCGCCGCGGCCGCGGACCGTCCTTCCGGGCCGGAGCATGGCGTAGACTCATGCCCGTCCCCTGACGAAACGGATCTGTGAGCTCACACGACGACGACATTCTCGATTTCGATTTCTTCGAAGACGACGCAACGCGTGAGATGCAGGGCAGCGATGGTGCAGATCCGGCCCCGCGTCCCTCCAGAGGTGGAGGCCGTGGGCCTCGTCGGCCACAGTTCCGCGCGCCCCACGGGATCACCCCGATTCTCCGCCTGATCGGTCTCGTCGCCTTCGCGATTCTCATCGTCGTGCTGCTCGTCGTATGGGGGCAGGGCTGCTCGAGTAGCAAGAAGCGGAACGACTATTCGGGCGCGATGACCGACATCGGGGCGATCGGGGCCAACTCGGCCAAGATCGGCTCCAATCTCGCGGAGCTTCTGACGACACCGGGGCTCAAGCAGGGCGACCTCGAGACACAGCTCGGAGGCCTGATCCAACAGCAGCAGCAGGACGTCGTGCAGGCGCAAGCCTTGGACGTACCGGGGCCGCTGCGGCCGAGTACCGACCATGCGGTCGAGGCTCTCGAATTGCGCGTCGGAGGAATGCAAGGGCTTCTCGACACCTTCAAGGCGACGAAGGGCGACAGCTCGAAGGACGCGATTCCCGCTGGGGAGAAGCTCGCGTCTCAGGCCAGGCGGCTCGACGCGAGCGACGTCGTCTGGCAGGTCTTGTTCCGGGTACCCGCCCAGGCGGCGCTCCAGGACGAGGGCCTGGGCGATATCACCGCCCCGGCGTCCGTATTTGTGGAGAACGTCGAGCTGTACACCGCCAAGTCGATGACGGCGATCTGGCTCCGCGTGCACGGAGCGTCGACCGGGGGCAGTCCGTCGGGGGTCCACGGCACGGGCCTCGAGAAGGTCGTCGTGCAACCGGCCGGTACGCAACTCGCGCCCGACACCGAGACGACGATCAAGGCCTCGACGGATCTCGCATTCGACGTGTCCGTCAAGAACACCGGGGAGAACCAAGAGGTCGGCGTCGAGGTGACCTTGACGATCCCGAAGGGCGCGACACCGATCGTGAAGAAGCAGACGATCGACCTGCTCGACATCGGAGAGGTCAAGACCGTCACGTTCAAGGACTTTCCGGACCCACCGTTCGGTGAGAAGACCTCTGTGCAGGTCAGCGTGAAGCCGGTGCAGGGCGAACAGAACACGGCGAACAACAGCGCCGAGTACCCCGTCATCTTCTCGCTCGAGTAATGGACGCAGCGCTTGCCGTTGCGAGCGCGGCGTGCGCGGTAGCGGTCGTCGCGCTCCTCCTTTCCCTCTGGCTCGCGCGCCGGCTGCGCCGGCTCCAGAGCGCCCAGAAGGCAGTACTCGGCGGAGCCTCTCACGACATGGTCGACTTTGCGGTCTCGCTCCAGGGCCGCATCGACGATCTCCATCGAGCCGTCGACGAGGTCGCCACGGGGTTGTCCCGCGTCGACCGGCGCGTCGACGGCGCGATCACCAACACCGCCGTCGTGCGGTATGACGCCTACGAGGACACTGGAGGCAAGCAGTCTGCCTCCTTTGCGTTCCTCGACGCGACGCGCACGGGCACGGTCGTCACGGCGATCCAGGGACGGGACTACGCGCGTATCTACGTCAAGGACGTCGAGCGGGGCACGGCATCCGTAGCGCTCTCCCCCGAGGAGCAGACAGCCGTCGAGCGGGCCATGGGGCGCTGACAACCTGATCGGCAAGCGCGACGAGCAGGAGATTCGCGCCGTCAATACCGACCGAGCACCGCCGGGTGACGGACTCGGGCGAACGCGGTCATCGGGCCTACAGCCGCTGGTACGCTCGCGGCACGTGCATCAGGTACTCGTCCTGAACGCAAGCTACGAACCGCTCAACGTGTGCTCTGACCGGCGCGCGCACGTTCTCGTGTGGAAGGGCAAGGCCGAGGTGGTCGAGCATCATGCGGAGCCGTTGCGGTCGGCGGCGACCTCGTTCGTGCGCCCTCATGTGATCCGCCTTCTCCAGTACGTCCGTGTCCCGCGTGCGGTGAAGCGGCGGATCTCCCGTCGCGCCCTCTTCGCCCGCGACGGCTGGAAATGCGTCTATTGCGGCACTGGAGGGGGCCGCCTGACTCTCGACCACGTGATTCCACGGTCCAAGGGCGGCGACTCCGTCTGGGAGAACGTCGTCACCGCGTGTGCGCCCTGCAACCTTCGCAAGGGCGACAGGTTGCTCGAGGATGCGGCGATGTCGCTCCCTCGTCCACCGCGGGCCCCGGCGCCTGTGCTCTTCATCCGTCTGGCAGCGCAGAGGGTGCCCGACAGCTGGCGCCAGTACCTGCCGTCTCTCGATCAGTTCGAGCACGCGGCCGCCTGACACCGTTCGCCTTTCAGACGCTGCGCGTGGCGATGTTGCCTTCGGCGTCGGCCCGGTACGAGCCGAACACCCGGAGCCGCGCCGTCAGATCGCGCATCTCCCGGAGGGTCGAGGCGATCTCGGGATCGAGAGGATGCCCGCTGAGAACAGCGTCGAACCGGTAGCTGAAGGGGCGGGACGGAATCGGCCTCGATACGAGCAGGTTGAGATCGATCCGGTGACGGGCGAGTGGTTCGAGCGCGTGATGGAGCGCTCCCGGACGGTGATCCGTCGTGAACGAGAACGCCGTCCTCCATTGGCCGTCGCGGCGGTCGAGGCGCGTGTACGGAGCGACCGAGACGAACCGTGTGTACGCCTCCGGATGATCACCGACGTTTCCGTCGATGACGGTGAGCCCGTTGATTCGGGCCGCCCGATCGCTCGCGATCGCGACAACGGCAGGATCGGCGAGTTCCGCCACGATCGAGGCGGCATCACCAGTGGTCGCAGCGGCAACCGCGATGGCGTTGGGGAGCGACGCGACGAGCTTGCGGCACTGGTCGAGCGCTACGGGATGAGAATGGATCTCACGGACGTCCGAGAGCGCTACGACCGCGGGGCCGACGAGGCAGTGGTTCACGGGCAAGATCGCCTCGGCGACGATCGAGAGGGATGATTCGTAGAGTAGGTCGTGCGTCTCGGCGACCGGCCCGACGAGCGAGCTCTCGATCGGGAGGACGCCGTACGGGACGCGTCCGGAGGAGACAGCTTCGACGACATCGGAGAAATTCGGCAGCGGGATGAGACGGGCCGCCGGGAAGAGACGATCGCAGGCGGCGGCGGAATGGGCGCCTTCGCGTCCGGGATAGGCGACGGTGAGTTCGATGGAAGCCATGGTTGGGTCGTGCCTTTCGATGGAGGTCGGTTCGCCGGGACTCAGCTAGACGGCGCGAGGCAGGGTCGAAGGCGCCGGCTAGCCCGTAAAGGCGAAGCCGAACGGCGCGCGGGAAAAGCAGGTGGAGGGTGCGCGACGCATCGTCCTCACAGGGTACGGGCAGCGTCGAGGGTGCGCAACACAGCGTTCCCGACGTCGGTCGTCGTGCTGGTCCCTCCCAAGTCGGGCGTGCGAACGCTGGTGAGTGCTGCGTCGACGGCCCGCTCGAGAGCGATGGCGTCGTCGGCACGTCCGAGCCCGTGGGAGAGCAGTAAAGCGACCGAGCGGAGCATGGCCGCAGGGTTGGCGATCCCGCGACCTGCTATCTGTGGCGCGGAACCGTGCACCGGCTCGAAGATGCCAGGCCCGTCGTCTGCGAGGGACGCCGAAGCGGCGAGCCCGAGACCTCCCGTGACGGCGGCCGCGATGTCGGAGAGGATGTCGCCGAACGTGTTCTCCGTCACGACGGTATCGATCGTCGAGGGGGCCTGCACGATCTTCATCGCGAAGGAGTCGACGAGCGCATGGTCGAGCTCGATCTCCGGGAACAGGCTCTCTCCCATGGCGGTGACGACGTCGCGCCACAACCTCGAGGTGTGCATCACGTTGACCTTGTCCACGGACGTCAGCCGGCCGCCGCGCTCGCGGGCGATCTCGAAGCCGCGACGCGCGATTCTCTCGACTTCGGGTCGGGAGTACTCACATGTGTCGTACCAGGTGCCGTCCTCCCTGGTCCCTTTCTCACCAAAGTAAAGGCCGCCGACGAGCTCCCGCACGATCATCATGTCGATCCCGTCAGCGCGCGCGGGCCGCAGGTTCGCATAGACCCCGAGCTCCTTGCGCAGCCCGAGGAGCCCCTGCTCGGGCCGTACCGGCTGCCCCTCGAGCTCGGGCAGCCCGACAGCCGCGAGCAAAACCGCGTCCGCTGCACGGCAGGCGGCGAGCGTGTCTTCGGGAAGGGGTGTCCCCTGGTCGACGATTGCGTTGCCGCCGAACGCGTGCTCGGAATGGGCGATTCCGAGGGCGTCGAGCACGCGTATCGCCTGGGCAGCCACCTCCGGCCCGATCCCGTCGCCTGGGAGAACGGCGACGTGCGTCATGCCGCGAGCTCCTTGTCACACTTTGTCACAAGGGTTCCCTTCGCCGGCGCCCGGCGCCCGTGGAGGCCGGCACCCTACGAGGGCTCCTCGATCCTTGTGACACTTTGTCACGAGGGTAGGCGAGTCTCGGCTGCTGTTCGCGGAGGGGGAGGCGCGCCGTCATTCACCCGTCCGGGCGGCTTCGTACGCGCTGATAGCGGCTTCGTGCTCGAGTGTCAGGTCGATGTCGTCGAACCCGTTGAGGAGCCGGTAGCGAGTCGGCTCGTCGAATGAGAAAGGGAGCACCTCGCCGGCGGGGGTCGTTACGGTCATCGCCTCGAGGTCGACCGTGAGCTCCGAGCCCCGATCGAGGTCGACCGACTCCATCAGATCCTTCACCTGCTCCTCGGGCAACTCGACGATCACCATGCCTACCTTGGCTGCGTTCGACCGGAAGATGTCCCCGAACGATGACGCGATGACGACATCGAACCCGTAGTCCTGGAGTGCCCAGGCAGCGTGCTCACGCGACGAGCCACAGCCGAAATTGCGGCCGGCGAGCAGGACCTTGGCACCGGCGAACTGGGGCTGATTGAGCTCGAAGCCTGGCCGCTCGCTGCCGTCTTCGTCGAAGCGCCAGTCGAAGAACGCGTACTGCCCGTACCCCGTCCGCTCGATCCGTTTCAGGAACTGCTTGGGGACGATCTGGTCCGTGTCGACGTCGGGGCGGTCGAGCACCGCGACGCGGCCCTGGACCTTGGAGATCGCCTTCATGCCGGCGCTCCGGCCAACCTGCGCACGTCGACGAAGTGCCCGTGGATAGCCGCCGCCGCGGCCATCTGCGGGCTGACGAGATGCGTTCGGCCGCCCCGCCCCTGGCGGCCCTCGAAGTTTCGGTTCGATGTCGAGGCACAGCGCTCGCCCGGTGCCAGCACGTCCGGGTTCATCCCGAGGCACATCGAGCACCCGGCAAGGCGCCACTCGAAGCCGGCGTCTAGGAACACGCGATCGAGGCCTTCAGCCTCCGCCTGCCGCCGTATCGGTGCGGAGCCGGGCACGACGAGTGCGGTCACACCCGGGGCGACGGTACGCCCCCGGACGATCGCCGCCGCGGCGCGGAGATCCTCGATCCGAGAGTTCGTGCACGAGCCGATGAAGACGCGGTCGACGCGAATCCCCTCGATGGCCTGACCGGGCCGAAGTCCCATGTACTCGAGCGCCCGCTCGGCCGCAACCCGGTCGTCGGCGTCGGAGAGCGAAGCGGGATCGGGGACGGTGCCGGTGACGGGAACGACCATGCCGGGGTTCGTGCCCCATGTCACCTGAGGCACGAGCTCGGCAACGTCGACGACGACATGCGCGTCGTAGACTGCGTCCCGATCGGAGCAGAGCGGACGCCAGTCGGCGACCGCGCGTTGCCAGTCTTCTCCCTGCGGAGCGAACGGGCGCCCCTCGAGATACGCGAACGTGGTTTCGTCGGGTGCGATCATGCCCGCCCGCGCGCCCCACTCGATCGTCATGTTGCAGATCGTCATCCGCTGCTCCATCGACAGGGCACGGATGGCATCGCCCGTGTACTCGACCACGTAGCCGACTCCGCCCGCAACGCCGACCTGGCCGATCGCGCCGAGAATCATGTCCTTTGCGGTCAGGCCGGGCGGCGAGGTGCCGACGAACTCGAGCAGCATCGTCCTCGGACGGTTCTGGTTCAGCGTCTGCGTCGCGAGCACGTGCTCGACCTCGGAGGTGCCGATACCGAAGGCGAGCGCGCCGAACGCACCATGGGTCGACGTATGACTGTCGCCGCAGACGATCGTCATCCCCGGCTGGGTGAGCCCGAGTTCGGGCCCGATCACGTGCACGATGCCCTCGCGGCCCGAGCCGGTGCCGTACAGCTCGATGCCGAACTCCTCGCAGTTCGCGCGCAGGGCGTCGAGCTGCGCCTTCGCCATCGGGTCGGTCACCGGTCCCGGCAGAGTCGGCACGTTGTGGTCCATCGTCGCCACGGTCAGCTCGGGGCGGCGTACGGACCGGGCGGCGAGACGCAATCCCTCGAACGCCTGCGGCGAAGTGACCTCGTGCACGAGATGCAGGTCGATGTAGAGCAGCGTCGACTCACCTGGTGCGGCACGAACGACATGCCTGTCCCAGACCTTGTCGAACAGGCTTCTCCCCGCCACTAGGCGACCAGCACCCTGTCGACGAACGCGTCGGCGTCGGCCTCGATCATGATGGGATCGTAGGTGTGCGACACCGGGCCGGGCGTCTTCAACCCGTCGCCCGTGACGAGGAGCACGACGCGTGCCTCGCTCCCGACACGTCCCGCGGAGACAGCGGCCTTCAGCGCGCCGAGCGCGACTCCGGTCGCCGTCTCGCCGAACACGCCGGTTGCGGCCGCCAGCTCGGCCATGTTTGTGCCGATCTCGTCCTCGGCGACCGTGTAGATTGCTCCACCCGTGGCGCGTGCGGTCGCGACCGCAAAGTCCCCGTCGGCGGGGTTGCCGATCGCGAGCGAGCGCGCAACGCTGTCGGGCCGCACCGGCACGACGCGTCGGGATTCACGGAACGCGGCGGACACGGGCTCGCAGCCGGCCGCCTGGCCGCCGATGAGCGCCGGCGTGCCTCCGTCGACGATGCCGAGGGCCGCCAGCTCGGAAAATCCCTGCCCGACCTTGTGGAAGAGCGCCCCGGACGCGATCGGGATCGCGACCGCATCCGGGGTCTCCCAGCCGAGTTGCTCGGCGATCTCGTAGGCCAGCGTCTTCGAGCCTTCGGCGTAATACGACCGCAGATTGACGTTGACGAATCCCCACGGCAGCTCGAACGACAACTCGACCGAAAGCCGTGAGCAGTGGTCGTAGGTGCCGCTGACGGCGTAGATGCGAGGGCCGTAGACCGCCGCCGCAGCGAGCTTCTCGGGTTCGAGATCGCTCGGGACGAAGACGGCCGCTTCGAGGCCTTCGGCGGCCGCGCGCGCCGCCACCGCGCCGGCGAGGTTCCCCGTCGAGGAGCACGAGAGCGTGTCGAAGCCGAGCTCTTGCGCCTTGCGTGCCGCCACGGCCACCACCCGGTCCTTGAACGAATGCGTCGGATTCGCCGTATCGAGCTTGAGCCAGAGCTCGCGGATACCGACCTGTCTCGCAAGGCGCGGTGCCGGAACCAGGGGTGTCATCCCGGGCGCGAGGCGTGCGTCAGGCGGTGCCGCCACCGGGAGCAGATCCGCATAGCGCCAGATCGAGGCCGGGCCCGCCTCGATCGAGGCGCGGCTGACGATGGCGCGCAGCGAGCCCCAGTCGTACGTCGGATCGAGAGGGCCGAAACAGCGTGTGCAGGTGCCGATGGCCTCGAGTGGATGCTCGGTCGCACAGACGCGGCAGCAAAGGGAAACGGCGGGCATTGGCAAAACCTCCTGGTCGTCGCTCGACATCCGTCCGGGATTGGCACCGTCACCCGTTGCGTGGGGCAGGTTGCCGAGGCGTCACAGGGCCGGTCCCTCAGCCTCTCTCGATGCGGAGCGGGACGTGTCCCGCGCCGTTCGCAAGACTAGCGAAAAGTCGACGAGGGCGTGCGGACGAGAGCCGAAAGATCCAGGCGCGGCAACGGGGCCCGGACCGAAGCGGAAGACGCTCGGTCGGTATCCGATCCGAGCCGCGTGTGATGCTCAGACGGTGACCGACGTGCTGCGCGCAGAAGCATTGACCAAGAGCTACGGTCGATCCAGAGGAATCGTGCACCTCGACCTCGCCGTTTCGGCCGGCGAGGTATTCGGCTTTCTCGGTCCCAACGGAGCGGGCAAGACGACCACGATCCGGCTTCTCCTCGACCTGATTCGACCGACGTCCGGGCGGATGACGGTGTTCGGGCTCGACGTGCGCCGGGCGGGCGCCGGGGTGCGAGGACGGATCGGCTATCTTCCGGGCGAGCTCCGGCTCTATCCACGCCTGACGCCCCGAGAGCTGTGCACGTACTTCGCCCACCTGCGGCGGCAGCCGGGCACGGGGGACGCCGACGTCCTCGCAGAACGGCTCGGGCTCGAGCTGGACAGACCGATTCGGACCCTTTCGAAGGGTAATCGGCAGAAAGTGGGTCTAGTCCAGGCGATGATGCACCGTCCGGAGCTACTCGTTCTCGACGAGCCCACGTCGGGCCTCGACCCGCTCGTTCAGCAGGTCTTTTACGAGATCGTTCGCGAGGTGACGGCGGACGGGAGGACCGTCTTTCTGTCGTCGCACGTGCTGCCGGAAGTGCAGCACATCGCCGATCGCGTGGGAGTGATCCGCGAGGGGCGGATCGTCCTGACGGACACGATCGAGGCGCTCCGCGGCCACGCCTTCACGCGGGTCGAGGTGACGTTCGGGAAGGCGCCTCCGGCGGACGCGTTCGCCGGCCTCGCCGGGGTGCGCGAGATAGCCCGGAACGGCCTCGTGGTCCTTCTCGCGCTCGAGGGTGAGGCCGACATTCTCGTGAAATCACTTGCCCGTTACGAGGTGGTGGCCCTCGACGTCCACGAGGCCGACCTCGAGGACATCTTCCTCTCGCTCTACGGAGAGAGGGGGTAGCGATGCTTCGTAGCGTCGCTGCCAAGACCGTGCGCGAGGCCTACCGAGCCATGCTCTGGTGGAGCGCGGGTCTCATCCTCCTGGTCTCGGTGATGTGTGCCGCGTTCCCGTCCGTGCGCGGCAACAAGGGCATCAGCGACCTCATCGAGCAGTACCCTGAAGCGCTGAAGGGCTTCGTTGCCTTCGGCGGCGAGCTCGACTATTCGACCGGCCCCGGTTTTCTCGGTAGCGAGCTGTTCGCTTTGATGGTCCCGCTGCTACTCATCATCGCCGCGGTAGGCGCGGGGGCGCGCGCCGTCGCCGGGGAGGAGGAGGGTGGCACGCTCGACCTGCTGCTTGCGAACCCGCTGTCGCGCCGGCGTCTCGTGATCGAGAAGCTCGTCGCCCTCGCGGCGGAGCTCCTCGTTCTTCTCGTGGTGCTCTGGATCGCACTGGTTGTCGGCGGGCACCTCGCTTCGATGGACGTTTCGGCAACCCATCTCGCGGCGGCGACGCTGAGTGCCGGGTTGCTGGCGCTCGACTACGGCTGCATCGCCCTCCTCTTCGGTTCAGCCTTCGGCCGGCGCGCGGTAGCCGTCGGCGGAGCGGCCGCCGCCGCCGTGGCGGCCTATCTGGTCAGCTCGCTCGCGCCTCTGCTCGACGCCCTCGAGCCGATGCGGAGGATCTCGCCGTTCTATCACTACTCGGCGAGCGACCCACTTCGCCACGGGCTCGAGCTCGGCCACGTCGCCGTGCTCGCAGCGATCGCGCTCCTCGCGTCCGCAACCGCTCTCGCGGCGCTCGACCGACGCGACCTCGCCTAGCGGCGCCCGAAGCAGGCTTGCGAGGCCCTCACGGGAGTCCCGCAAGCCTGCTGGAGAGCCAGGGCGCCCGGGCGGGCGCTACATCAGCTCGGCTGCGGCACGATCCGGATGTAAGGCTTGGGCGATTCCCAGCCGTCGGGGTAGATGTCCTTCGCTTCGTCGTTCGAGACCGAGCCGGCGATGATCACGTTCTCTCCGTCCCGCCAGTTGACCGGCGTCGCGACGCGATGCTTCGCCGTGAGCTGGAGCGAGTCGATCACCCGCAGCACCTCGTCGAAGTTCCGACCGGTCGTCATCGGGTAGACGAGGATGAGCTTGACCTTCTTGTCGGGCCCGATCACGAACACGTTCCGTACCGTTTGGTTGTCGACCGCGGTGCGGTCGGCTGGGTCTCCGCTGACGTCGGCACCGAGCATGCCGTAGAGCTTCGAGACGTTGAAGTCGACGTCGCCGATCATCGGGTAGTTCGGCGCTGCGCCCTGCGTCTCCGCGATATCGGCCGCCCACTCCGTGTGCTTGTCGACGGGGTCGACGGAGAGACCGATGATCTTCACATTGCGCCGGTCGAAATCGGGCTTGATCTTCGCCATGTAGCCGAGCTCGGTCGTGCAGACCGGCGTGAAATCCTTCGGATGCGAGAAGAGCACCGCCCACGAATCGCCGATCCAGTCATGGAAGGTGATGGGCCCCTCTGTGGTCTCCGCCTCGAAGTCCGGTGCCGTGTCGCCTATGTGCAAAGCCATGTAATCGCCTCCTTGGAGTTGTTTCCTCGTAGAGGATATCGCATTACTTCAATTCGTAAAGTGACTAGGTCCACCCTAGACGGTCTCGTACCCAGACAACGTCACGGCACCCTCCGATGCCGAAGCGACGAGCGTCGCGTAGTTCGCCAGCACGCCCCGGCGGTAGCGGGGCGCGGGCTCGACCCACCCGTGCAAACGCTCGGCGATCTCGGCATCCGAGAGCTCGGCATTCAGCTCGCCGCGCTCGACGTCGACGACGACGATGTCGCCCTCCCGCAACGCCGCGAGCGGACCGCCCTTCGACGCCTCGGGCGCGATGTGGCCGACCATGAACCCGTGCGTCGCGCCGGAGAAGCGGCCGTCGGTGACAAGCGCGACGGACTCCGAAAGCCCTTCACCGACGATCGCTGCGGTGACGTGGAGCATCTCGCGCATGCCCGGGCCGCCGTGCGGGCCCTCGTAGCGGATCACGACGACGTCGCCGGCCACCACCTTGCCTGCCTTCACGGCGGCGAAGGTCTCTTCCTCCGAGTCGAACACGCGCGCAGGGCCGCGGTGGAGGGTTCGCTCATGGCCTGCGAGCTTCACCGCGCATCCGTCCGGAGCGAGGTTGCCGTAGAGGATCGCCACGCCGCCGCGTGGCTTCAGCGGTGTCTCGATCGGGACGACCACCGTTTGCCCTTCGGTCTCGACGGCGGCGTCGGCTATCTCGCCGAGCGTTCGTCCGTCGATCGTTCTCGCGGCCGCATGTAGCAACCCGGCCTTCTTCAGCTCGCGTGCCACGAGAGCGACCCCGCCGGCGCGGTACATGTCGTTCGCATGCCACCGTCCCCAGGGCTTCATGTCGGCGATGATCGGGGTCTTGGCGGAGATCCGCTCGAAGTCGTCGATCGTGAACTCGACTCCGAAGTCGCGCGCGATCGCTACGAGGTGGAGCACGCCGTTCGTCGATCCGCCCGTTGCGGCGACCGAGGCGACCGCGTTCTCGAACGACTCCCGGGTCACGATCGAGCGTGGCGTCACGTTGTCCCGGACGAGCTGCACAGCGAGGCGCCCGGCCTCGTATGCCGCCTGTTCCTTGTCCCGGTGGACGGCCGGGATCCCGTTGACTCCGAACGGCGACAGTCCGAGGAAGTCGAGGATCGTGGACATCGTGTTGGCCGTGAACTGGCCGCCACATGCGCCGGCGCCGGGGCAGGCCGCCGACTCGAGCTCGTGCAGGTCCTCGGCGCTGATCTTCCCTGCCGCGTACGACCCGATTCCCTCGTACACGTCCGCGATCGATACCTCGCGCTGGCGGTAGAGGCCGGGGGCGATCGAGCCCGAGTAGTAGAGCACGGACGGGATGTCGAGACGTCCGGCGGCCATCGCGGCTCCGGGGTTCGTCTTGTCGCAGGCGACGAGCTGGACGAGCCCGTCGAACAGGTGCCCGCGTGCGACGAGCTCGATCGAGTCGGCGATCACCTCTCGCGAGACGAGGGACGCGCGCATGCCGGAGGTTCCCATCGAGACACCGTCCGACACCGCAATCGTGTTGAACTCCATCGGCGTGCCTCCGGCGTCCCGCACGCCCCGCTTCACGTGCACGGCAAGATCTCGCTGGTTGAGGTTGCACGGCATCGTCTCGATCCAGGTGGTGCCGACCCCGACGATCGGCTTGGCCAGATCCTCGTCGCTGAAACCGGTGGCCTTCAGCATCGAGCGGGCACCGGCGCGGTCGGGACCGTCCGTGAGAGCGGCACTCTGGCGCTTGGCGGGATCGGAAGGACGATCGTACGGCGTGGTCACGGGGTTCCTTTCTCGATGGGATAGCTCTTGCGTCGGCACCACTCGCTGAACGAGCCCGGATAGAGGCGAACGTCCTCGCGGCCCGCAAGAACGAGCTTCTGCGCGACCACGCAGGCCGTCACACCGGAACCGCAGTAGGCGACGACCTCGGACGCTGTCGTCGCGCCTTCCGGCAGCGGCTCGGTGAAGACCGCGTTGATCGCGCCGGGGATCCGCCCGGCGACCGGGTCGAGCGGCTCCTCCTCGCCGAGCCAGCGAGCATGGCTGCGAGCGTCGAGCAGCTGGAGGTCACGGTCGTGGAGCCGGGCGAGGATCTCCTCGGCAGCGATCGTGTCGTCGGTGCGCGGGCGCGACCTGAAGTCTTCCCACGTGGGCGCAGCGGGCTCCGTCACGAGCGGGCCGAGATAGCCGCGGAGGTCGAACGTCGCGGCGGCGTCGTGCCCGAGGTGACGTAGAAGCCACCAGCACCGCGCGGCCCAGCCCGTGCCGTCGTCGAGGGCGAGAACGAACGAATGGGCCCCGACCCCGGCGCGCGAGAACACGTCCTCGAGCTGGGCGTCGCCGGGCAGTGGGTGGCGTCCCCCAGCGGCAGGATCCGTCCCGATCGCCGAGAGGTCCGACTCGGGGTCGAGGTGAACGGCCCCGGGGATGTGTCCTGCCTCGTACGCAGCCCGTGGCCGGACGTCGGCGAGTACGACGTTCACAGGGCGCCGCGTGGTGTGACGTCGAGCTCGAGAACGGTGTGTTCAGGGAACCGCGCCTGGAGATCGGCCGCACAGGCGCGTGACTCCTCGGCCCATGCGATCACCGTCGGACCAGACCCCGACAAGGTCGCACCTGCGCAGCCGGCGGGCGGGTTCGCCCGGATGGCCTCGAGCACCTCGGACCGACGATAGGGCTCGTGGAGCCAGTCTCCGAGGGCGGCGGCAAAGAGCGCAGCGTCGCCGCTCGCGGCACCCGCCCCGAGTAGAGCCGCACGGCCCGCGCTCGCCGCCGCCTCTGCGTGCGGCACCGTCGCCGGCAACGTTCTCCGCGAGGTTTCGGTCGACGTTCGCTCGCGGGGAATGACGGCGACCGGCTCGAGCGGGAGGCTCTCCGCGATTCGCGCGATCTTCCCGTCCCAGGCAAGCGTCAGGCCGCCGAGCAGCGCTGCCGCCAGGTTGTCGGCGTGCGGTTCGAGGGCGAGTCCCGCGGCGAGCAATTCCTCCGCCGGCGCGTCGGGTGCGGCGGCGACGAGGCCGAGCGCGATCGCAGCAGCGGACGAGCCGAGCCCGCGCTCGAGTGGGATCCTGTTCAAGAACCGGAACCGTTTGCCGGCCGGGTCGGCGAGCAATCCGTACGCGCGGACGGCGAGGTTGTCACCGTTCGCCGGGAGCTCGGAGGCTCCTTCGCCCTCGACGACCACGCCGTTGCCGGCCGTCACCTCGAGCTCGTTCCAGAGGTCGAAGGCCACCGCGGCGGTATCGAAGCCGGCCCCGATGTTGGCCGAGGTCGCTGGGGCGCGGACGAGCATCTAGCCGCCCTGTGCGACGGCGGCGATTGCGTCGGGGTCGGCGTCGACCTGGACGAGCATCGGTGCGTAACGGTCGGCATTGTCGGTGTCCTTGAGCCCGTGGCCGGTTATCGTCACGGCCAGCCGCTCGCCTGGAACGGCGCCGCGGCGGATCGCCGCGAGGCCGGCTGCCGACGACGGCTCGCAGAACAGCCCTTCGACCGCTGCCAGCTCGAGCCACGCCGCGATGATCTCGTCGTCGGACACCGTCACGATCGTCGCGCCCGAGGCGCGCACGCTCTCGGCGTGAACGGGATCGCCGATCCGGATCGCCGAGGCCATCGTCGTCGGGCGGTGCTCCGCCTCCACGGAGAAGATCGGGGTCGCCAGCCCCAGTTCGCCGACGCCGGCTGCGTAGGCGGACGTGTTGCCCCCGCCGCCGTACGGGATCACGAACGCATCTGGTGCAGCACCGAGCTCCTCTACGATCTCGAACACCGCGGTCTTCTGCCCTTCACGGCGGTAGGGGTTGACAGAGTTGACGAGCACGTGCGTGCCGCGTCGGGCGAGTTCCTGCGCCGACGCGAGCGCCTCGTCGAAGTCGCCACGGACCTCGAGCACCCTGGCCCCGAGCATCCGCGTCTGGGCGACCTTTGGGCCCGCCACTGCCCCCTGCGGGGTCAAGACGACGGCGGGGATCCCGGCGCGGGCGGCGTACGCCGCCGCGGACGCCGCCGTGTTCCCGGTCGAGGCGCAGATCACCGCCTCGGCACCGTCCTCTGCGGCCTTCGAGACGGCGACCGTCATTCCGCGATCCTTGTAGGAGCCCGTGGGGTTCGATGCCTCCCACTTGAGCCAGAGCTCGACGCCGAGGCGCTCGGAGAGGCGGGGGACGGGAAGGAGCGGGGTCGATCCCTCGCCGAGCGAGATCACCGGCGTTCGCTCGCTCACGGGCAGGCTCGAGCGAAATCTCTCGATCAGGGCAATCGTCATGCCCAGCCGAGCTCTCCGACGCCGCGACCGGAGACGACGGGCATTGAACGTGCTTCCCCGCGCGACTCCGGGAGGCCGCGGATTGCGGCGAGCGCGGTATCGACATGACCGGCGGCGGCCTCGTGAGTGACGACGTGGAGAACGGCATGGCCGTCGCCCGCTTGCTGAACGAGCTGGGCGACGGAGACACCCTCGGTGGCGAGCTCGTGCGCGATACGGGCGAGAACTCCCGCGCGGTCCTCCACCTCGAGCCGCAGGTAGAAAGGTGAGGTGAGCGCGCCCGGCGGCAGCCGCTCCAGGTTCCGCCAGACAGGGTCGTTCTGAAGGAATCCCGTGCCCGTCGTGCCGACGACGGAGACCATGTCGGCGACGACGGCCGACGCCGTCTCGATCCCGCCTGCGCCCGGCCCTTCGAGCGTGATTTCGCGAATTGCGTCTCCCTGCAGCATCACCGCGTTGAAGGCGCCCTCGACCGCCGCAAGCGGGTGGTGGCGGTCGACGAACGCCGGACCGACGCGGACGTCGACCTTGTCGCCGACGAGGCTCGCCCGGCCGATCAACTTCACGTGCATGTCCAGGGCGCGCGCCGCTGCGACGTGATCGAGTGTGACCCCCTCGATCCCTTCGACGTCGACCCAGTCGAGCGGAACGCGCGAGCCGAATGCGACCGTCGCCAGGATGGCGGTCTTCGCCGCTGCGTCGAGCCCTCCGACGTCCTCGGTCGGATCGGACTCCGCAAATCCGAGCCGTTGCGCCTCGGCGAGAGCGTCGCCGTACGAGCGCCCCTCCTCCATCGCGGAGAGGATGAAGTTCGTCGTGCCGTTGACGATCCCGAGCACGCGGTGCACGTTCGTCACGATGAGCGATTCGCGCAAGACCTTGATCACCGGGATCGCCGCGCACACGGAGGCCTCGAACCGAAGTTGCACTCCACCCGTCGCGGCTGCCTCGAAGAGCTCCGCGCCGCGACGCGCGACGAGTTGCTTGTTGGCGGTTACAACGGGGCGGCCGGAGCGCAGTAACTCGAGCACGTAGTCCCCGGCCGGGTCGACTCCTCCCATGACCTCCGCGACCACGTGTACCGCCGAGTCGTCGAGGATCGCGCCGAAGTCGTCGGTGAGAACGCCTGGCTCTGGCGAGAACGACCGTGCTTTGCCCGTGTCGCGAACGAGCGCGTGCGTGACGCGCAACCGGTGGCCGGTGGCGCGCTCGATCTCGTCGGCCGACTCCTCGAGCAGCCGGTGGACGGCGGCGCCGACGGTGCCGTACCCGAGGAGCGCTACGGGAACGTCGACCGAGGCCACGCAGCTACCGGTCCCCGGCCCTGTGCATGAGACCCCGCAGCTCCTTGCCGACGGTCTCGAGCTGGGACTGCGCCGCCTCCGCCCGCATCGCCTTCAGACGGGACTCGTTGTCCTCCATGTCCGCCACCCATTCACGGGCAAAAGCGCCGGATTGGATGTCGGCCAGGATCCCCTTCATCTCTTCGCGCACGTGCTCGTCGATGACGCGCTTACCCCGCGTGTAGTCCCCGAACTCGGCCGTGTCGGAAATCGAGTAGCGCATGCCTGCGAGACCGTTCTCCCACATCAGGTCGACGATCAGCTTCAGCTCGTGCAGGCACTCGTAGTAGGCGATCTCGGGTGCATAGCCGGCCTCGACGAGTGTTTCGAACCCGGCTCGGACGAGCTCAGAGGTGCCGCCGCAGAGGACAGCCTGTTCGCCGAAGAGATCGGTCTCGGTCTCCTCCCGGAACGTGGTCTCGAGGATGCCCGCGCGGCCGGCGCCGATCCCGACGGCGTAGGCAAGGGCGAGCTCCCGGGCGTTGCCCGATGCGTCCTGCTCGACGGCGATCAGTGCGGGGGTGCCGTACCCCTCGGTGAAGAGTCGGCGTACGACATGACCCGGCCCCTTGGGGGCGACCATGATCACGTCATGGTCGTCCGCCGGAGCGACCCGCTCGTAGAGGATGTTGAAGCCGTGGGCGAACAGCACCGCAGCGCCTGGCGCGAGGTTCGGCTCGACGTGCTCCGTGAACACCTGCGGCTGCACCTGGTCCGGCAACAGGATGGCGACGAGCTGGGCACCGGCGGCCGCGTCGGCCACCGTACGGACGGCGAGGCCGGTTGCCTCGGCTTCCCCCCAGGAGGGCGAGCCCTCTCGCAGGCCCACCTCGACCTGGATGCCCGAGTCACGAAGGTTGAGAGCATGGGCGTGCCCTTGGCTCCCGTAGCCGATGATCGCAACCTTGCCGTCGAGTAGGTCGAGGTTGCCGTCGCGGAGAATCGTCGCCATTCCTGTTCGTCCCTTCGTTGAAGTGCGTTGATCTCGTCGTGGTCAGTTGATCGCCGACAGCCGGCGGGCCTTCTTGGCGGACGCCCGCGCCATACCGACCCGCCCGGTGCGGACGAGCTCCTGGATGCCGTGCGGCCGTGCGAGCTCCTGAAAGGCGTCGAGCTCTTCCGGAGTTCCGGTTAGTTCGAACGTCACCGAGTCGGCACCGAGGTCGACGACGCGGCCCTTGAAGGCCTCGGATGTCGAGATCAGCTCCGCCCGCCGGTCGGGGCTCGCGCTCACCTTGAGCAAGAGCAGCTCGCGCTCGACCGCCTCATCGGGTGCAAGCTCGGTGACACGGAGCACGTTGACGAGCTTGTGGATCTGCTTTTCGATCTGCTCCAGAGAGTGGTGCTCGCAGTCGACCCGCAGCGTGATACACGAGACGCCGACTCGTTCGGTCGGTCCGACCGCCAGCGAGTCGATGTTGAACCCGCGCCGCGCGAACATCGTCGCGATTCGCGCCAGCGCGCCGGGCTTGTCCTCGACGAGCACTGAGATCGTGTGCTTCACGGCGTCGCCTCCACCGGGTCCTGGTACTCGACCATGTCGATCGCGGCGGCCCCGGCGGGGATCATCGGGAAGCACTGCTCGGTAGGATCGACCCGGCAGTCGATCACAACGGTGCGGTTGAGAGACAACGCCTCGCGGAGCGTCGGCTCGAGCTCGGCCTCGGTCTCGACGAGCATGCCGACCCCACCATAGGCCTCGGCGAGCTTGACGTAGTCCGGTACCTCCACTCCCAGGCCGACGTGGGAGCGGCGTCCGTCGAAGAACATGTCTTGCCACTGCGTCACCATGCCGAGGTAGCCGTTGTTCACGAGCACGACGACGATCGGGAGCTCGTCGATGACCGCGGTCGTGAGCTCCTGGGCCGTCATCTGGAAGCAGCCGTCGCCGTCGACGCACACCACCGTCGCCTCCGGCCGCGCGGCCTTCGCCCCGACAGCCGCCGGAATCCCATAGCCCATCGTCCCCAGGCCACCCGAGGTGATGAAGTTCCGCGGTCGCTCGATGAGGAGATACTGCATCGCCCACATCTGGTGCTGGCCGACTCCTGTCGTGAAGACGACGTCCTCCCCCGCGGTGAGTGCCTGCAGTGTCTCCATCAGCTTTTGCGGCTTGAGCCAGTCGCCGCCCGTGCCATACCGGAGCGGAAACTCGTTCCGCCACTCTTCGATCTTGTGCACCCACGCCTCGGGTGCGGGGACGCCGGCCTCACGATGCTTGACGATCCCGACGGTCAACTCGGCCAAAGCCTTCTTCAGCGGGCCGACGACGGGGATGTCGGCATCGCGCAGCTTGGATATCTCGGCAGGATCGATGTCGAGGTGGACGACCGTCGCACCCGGGGCGAACGCCGCGAGCTTGCCGGTGACGCGGTCGTCGAAGCGTGCACCGATCGCAACGAGCACGTCGCAGGTGTTCATGGCGATGTTCGACCACTTCGTGCCGTGCATGCCGGGCCAACCGAAGAACAGAGGGTGTGTCTCGGGGAACGCTCCCTTGCCCATCAGCGTCGTGATCACCGGGAGGTCGCCGGCCTCCGCCAACTGGCGCAGCTCGTCGCAGGCGTCACCGTTGATGGCTCCGCCACCGACGTACAGCACGGGCTTCTCGGCCCGCGCAATGCGTTCCGCGGCCTCACGAATCTGCAGTGGGTGGACCTTGCGCGGCGGCCGCCAGCCTGGAAGATCGACGGTATCCGGGTAGCTGAAGTCGAGCTCGGCCTCCTGGATGTCACGTGGCACGTCGACGAGGACGGGACCGCAGCGGCCGGTGCGGGCGACATGGAAAGCCGCCTTCATCACAGCCGGGATCTCCTGCGCATCCTGGATGAGCCACGAGTGCTTGACGATCGGCATCGTGATCCCGGTGATGTCGCATTCCTGGAACGCGTCCGTTCCGATCAGGGTCGAGCGCACCTGGCCGGTGATGCAGACGAGCGGCGTCGAGTCCATCCACGCGTCTGCAATCGGCGTGACCAGATTGGTGGCGCCGGGGCCGGATGTTGCGATCGCCACCCCGACCCGACCCGAGGCGCGCGCGTACCCCTGCGCCATATGGCCCGCGCCCTGCTCGTGGCGTGCGAGTACGTGTCGAACGGTCGTGCCGCGGGCCATGGCGTCGTAGGTGGGCATGATCGCCCCGCCCGGGATACCGAACATCACCTCGACGCCCTCGGCCTCGAGCGCGCGAAGGATGGCATCTGCTCCAGTCATTCTCATCTGCTGTCGTCCTTGCGATTCACGGTACTTCGTCCCTTCTCCGGTCGCGGGGGACGCGATCGGTGCTGTCTCCGTCGACGGGCCGCACGGGGTTGCTGCCGGTGCGCGATCGACGTCTCCCTAACAGGGGAGGATGTCAATGAGCTCGATGCCTACGCCGCGCGAAGCCGCGTGGCGCGGATCGCTTTCGAGCACGGATACGGCGAGGCAGAGCATCGACTTCGAAGAATGCCTGAACACCGGAAGGGCCGCAAGCCGGAAGTGGCGGCAGATGGAGCACGCCGTCCCGTACGCCGCTCAGCCTGAGATCTGCATAGACGACCAGCTACATGCATACTATGCGGTTCATGGCGGATGTCAGCATCGTTGGTGCGGCCGGCTACACAGGGCAGGAGACGCTCGATCGCGTGCTCGGACACCCGCACCTCCAACTCGTCGCGATGGGGTCGGACTCGCTCGTGGGACAACCCGGCGGCGCCCTCGATCCCCGCCTCGCCCATGCTGGTGTACCAGCGTTCATCACCAACGATGCCGCACTCGCTCACGAGGCCGACGTCACCATCATCTGTCTCTCGCATGAGACGGCAGCCGCCGTCGAGATCCCGCGCGACGGCGTCGTCGTCGATCTCTCGGGTGCGCACCGCCTGCGTGATGCCTCGAGCTACGACGCCTGGTACGGGTTCACGCATCCCCGCCCCGACAGCCTCGCCGACTGGGTGTACGGCCTACCCGAGCTCGTCGCGGAAGCGGGCCGGCTGATCGCCAACCCCGGCTGCTACGCGACGGCGACTCTCCTCGCTCTGGGACCGCTGAAGGACGCAATCGAGACCGGCTCCGTCGTCGTCGACGGGATGTCGGGGATGACGGGAGCAGGTCGGACGCTGAGGGCGTCGTTGCACGCCGGCTCGGTGCTCGAGAACGTCTCGCCCTACCGCGTGGGGGCCCATCAACACGTGCCGGAGATCGCTCAGCTGCTCGGGTTTCCGGTCTCGTTCACCCCGCACCTTCTTCCCGTCCGTCGCGGCCTGATCGCAACCTGCAATGTCCGTTCCACGGGCCCGGATCTGCGGGCGCTGCTCGAGGCCGCGTACGCCGGCAGCGCGGTGGTCACGGTGCTGCCGGAGGGGACGATGCCGGAGCTCGCCCGTGTCCGGTACACGGACCGGGCCGAGATCGGCGTAGTCAGCGACCGGTTCACGGACCGGACGATGGTGATCTGCGCCGAGGACAACCTCGGGAAGGGAGCTGCCGGTCAGGCGATCCAGAACGTCAACCGAGCTCTCGGACTCGAGGCTACTTCCGGCCTGCGCCTCACCGGTGTACCGGTCTAGCCATGTCGGTCACTGCTGCAGAGGGGTTTGTCGCAAGCGGCGTCGCTGCCGGAATTCGACCGTCGGGCATGCCGGATGTCGCCGTCGTGCGATCCGTGCCGCGCTCCGTCGGTGCGGCCATGTGGACGACGAACCGTGTCCAAGCAGCACCGGTCACGGTCTCGAAGCGTCACCTCGAGCTCGCGCAGCCGCAGGCGGTGCTGATCAACGCCGGGGTTGCGAATGCGGCGACCGGGGCCCAGGGGGAGGCGGATGCGGCCACCTCCGCCGGAGGGCTCGCCCGGCAGCTGGGGCTCGAGGTCGAAGAGGTCATCGTGCTCTCCACCGGCGTGATCGGCGCGCCGCTGCCGTTGGACAAGGTACTCGCGGGTGCCCGAGCCGCTGTGATCGAGCTCTCCCCCGAGGGCGGGGCGGCGGCGGCGGCGGCGATCTTGACGACGGACTCGGGCCCGAAGCTTTCGCTCGCGCGGGCGGGCGGCTTCACGGTCGGTGGAATGGCAAAGGGAGCCGGAATGATCCATCCGCGTCTTGCAACCATGCTCGTCGTGCTCACTACCGACTACCCCCTCCACGTCGGCGAGGCTGAGTCGTTCCTGCGGCCGGTCGTCGAAAGGAGCTTCAACCGGATCTCCGTCGACGGTGACTGCTCGACGAACGATGCGGTGATCCTGCTCGCGAACGGTGCAAGTGGTGCTGCGCGCGACGACGAGGCGTTCGCAGAAGCGCTCGACGAGGTCTGCGCGGACCTCGCCCGCCAGGTCGTCGCCGACGGCGAGGGTGCGACGGTCGTGCTCGAGATCGGGGTCACCGGAGCGGCTACGCGGGACGAGGCCGAGGCGATCGCGCGTCGGATCGCGACATCGCCTCTCGTCAAGACGGCGGCGTTCGGCCACGACCCGAACTGGGGCCGGGTGTTGATGGCAGCCGGATCCGCCCCGTACGGCGACGGGTTCGCCCGACTCGACACGGACCGGCTCACGGTCTCGTTCGACGGCGTGGCCGTATTCGTCGAAGGATCGCCGACCGGTGCTTCACCGGAGCTTTCGGGCGCGGTCTGCCGGATCGATCTGCAGCTCGGGCTCGGTGACGGCGCCGCAGCCTATCTCGCATCCGATCTCACGTACGACTATGTACGCATCAACGCGGAGTACACGACGTGAGCAGGATCGTCCTCAAGCTCGGGGGCCGGGTCGCCGCCGCGGCCGCCGCCGAGGCGCTGGCCTTGCGCGCAGCGGGGCACGACGTCGTCGTCGTCCACGGAGCAGGCCCGCAGATCACTTCCGAGATGGAGCGACGCGGGATCGTTCCCGCGTTCGTCGACGGGCGGCGGGTGACAACGGTCGAGGTGCTGCAGGTCGTCCGCGAATCGCTCGCCGATGTAAACAGCGCCGTCTGCGCCGCTCTCGGTCCCGATGCGGTGCCGCTCTTCGGGGATGCGATCGGGCTTCGCGCCGCGGAGGTGGAGGCGCTCGGGCTCGTCGGCCGTCCGGCTCCCTCGGCGCCGTCTGCCGTCGTGGACGCACTCGCCGCCGGGCGGATCCCGGTGATCGCGCCGCTCGCCGTTGGCTCGGCGAGCAGCGAGCTGCTCAACGTCAATGCCGACGAGGCCGCTGCCGCTCTCGCCGTCGGCCTCGGAGCCGAGCGAATCGTCTTCGTCAGCGATGTCCCGGGCGTGCTCATGGCCGGCGCCGTGATGGACCACATCGCTGCGGACGACGCCGACCGGATGATGGGTGACGGAACCTTTGCGGGTGGCATCGTCCCGAAGCTCGAAGCCGCCGTACTGGCCGTTCGCGGCGGCGTCCGCGCAGCGATCGGCGCCACCGAGGTCGTCGCGTGACCTCGCTTCCAGCCTCGGAGCACCAGGCGTCCACCGCCTTGCGCGAAACGGTCCTCCCCACCTACTCTCGGGCCGATCTCACGATCGTTCGCGGCGACGGCTGCCGGGTGTGGGACGACAACGGCCGCGAGTACCTCGACTTCGTAGCCGGGATTGCCGTCGTCGGCCTCGGTCACTGTGCGCAGGCACCGCTCGCCGCCGCCAGGGAGCAGCTCGACCGTCTCTGGCATGCGTCGAACCTGTACTGGACCGAGCCGATGTTGCGGCTTGCGGCCCTGCTTGCGGACCGCTTCGAAGGAGGCCGGGCGTTCTTCTGCAACTCCGGCGCCGAAGCGAACGAGGCGGCGCTCAAGATCGCGCGCAAGGCGACCGGCAGGACGCGGATCGTAGCGCTCGAGGGTGGCTTCCACGGTAGGACCTTCGGCGCGCTCGCGGCCACGGGCCAGCCGTCGAAATGGGAAGGGTTCGGCCCGCTCGTGCCCGGGGTCTCTTTCGCCCGACCGAACGACATCGAGTCCCTCGAGGCGGCGCTCTCCCCCGCCGGCGATACGGCACTTCTGCTGCTCGAACCCATTCTCGGCGAAGGAGGGGTGATCCCGCTCGAACCCGCGTTCGCGCAGGCGGCAGCCGAGCTCGCCCTCGAGATCGGTGCACTTCTCTGCGTGGACGAGGTGCAGGCGGGCATGGGCCGCACGGGAACATTCTTCGCCTTCGAGCAGCTCGGCATCCGCCCCGATCTCGTCACCCTCGCCAAGGGGCTCGCGAACGGCCTGCCGATCGGTGCGCTGCTCGCGGGTGAGCGCGCGGCGTCGGGCTTCGCGCCAGGAGATCACGGCTCCACCTTCGGCGGCAACCCCGTCGTCGCAGCTGCAGCCGTGGCCGTCGTCGAGGCGATCGACGCCGACCTGCTCCTGGACGTGCGCGAGCGCGGAGCCCAGCTCGTGGCAGGCCTGGAGGCCCTTCCCGCAGTTCGCTCCGTCCGGGGACGGGGCCTGCTCGTCGGCGCCGAGCTCGACCGTCCCGTCGGCGCGGTCGTCGATGCGTGTCGCCAAGAAGGGCTTCTCGTCCTCTCGGCCGGGCCGGATGTGTTGCGACTGACGCCCCCGCTCGTCGTCAGCGCAGACGAAGTTGCGCGGGCGCTCCTGATCATCGAAGGGGTGCTTGCATCGTGAACCGGCGCGAGCGACAATCGGCAATTCTGCGGCTCGTCCAGGACAGGGCGCTGTCCACCCAGGCGGAGCTCGTGCAGGCACTCAGGGACGAGGGGCACGACGTCGTGCAGACGACCGTCTCCCGCGACGTGACCGAACTCGGGCTCGTCAAGGTGCGTGCTCCCAGCGGCAGGTTGATCTACGCAGCGCCCGGTACCGGCGATGCGGATCGGCTGCGCGCGATCGGTGCGGCAATGCGGCGCTACGCCACCGGCGTCGAAGCGGCGAACAGCGGTCTCGTCGTCGTCTCAACGCCCTCCGGCTACGCGAGCGCACTTGCGCAGGCGATCGACGAGGGCTGCCATCCGTCCATCGCCGGGACGCTCGCGGGGGACAACACGATCTTCATCGCGGCGAAGGACGGAACGACGGCCCGGGAACTGGAGGCAGAGCTCACGGCGTACCTCGCCGACGGAGTCACCGGGTGACACTGTGGTCGGGCAGGGTGCGAGGAGCTCTCGATCCCTCGGTGTGGGCGTTCCTTCACGCCGACGATGCGGAGCTCCTTCCCTACGACTGTGAGGCGAGCCTCCAGCACGCCCGGCGGCTGCACGAGGCCGGCCTGCTGTCGGACGTGGAGCTCGCCGAGACGGAGTCACGGTTGGCCGAAATTGCGCAGGACCCGGAGGGGTATCTCGCCGAGGACGAGGACGTGCACAGTTCGATCGAACGCCGGCTCGGCGATCTCGGCCGCAAGATCCACGCCGGCCGTTCGCGGAACGACCAGGTCGCAGCGGCGTTCCGGCTCTACGTGCTCGCCGCGTGTGCCGAGGCGCGCGAGGAGGTCGAGGCGCTCGCCCTCGTCGTTCTCTCGTTTGCCGAGGCCGAGGCCGACACGCTCCTTCCCGGCTACACCCACCTGCAGCGAGGGCAGCCGGTGACGCTCGGCCACCATCTGCTCGCCTGGGTCGAGATGCTCGACCGCGACCGCTCGAGGTTCGCGGCAGCCGCGGCGGCGGCGGTCGAGAGCCCGCTCGGCGCCGGGGCGCTCGCCGGCTCGACGCTCGGACTGCCCGGGCCCCCGGGCCAGATGCGGAACTCCATCGATGCCGTGGCCGACCGAGACTTCGCACTCGACTATCTCTATGGGGTTGCCGTGCTCTATACGCACCTGTCACGGATCGGCGAGGAAATCGTGCTCTGGTCGTCGGGCGAGTTCGGCTTCGTGAGACTCCCCGAGAACGCCGCCACCGGCTCCTCGATGATGCCGCAGAAGCTCAACCCCGACGTCGCCGAGCTCGCCCGCGGGAAGGCTGGGACGGCGATAGGTCGGCTTACCGGCCTTCTCGCGACGGTGAAAGGCCTTCCGCTCGCATACGACCGCGACCTTCAGGAGGACAAGGCACCAGTCTTTGCGGCTCGTGCCGACACTCGTCTCGGGCTCCGGGCCTTGACGGCCCTCGTTGCCGGCCTCGACGTCGACCGTGAGCGGATGGCGCTTGCCGCCTCCGACCCGCTCGTGCTCGCGACCGACGCCGCCGAGGCGCTCGTCCGGGACGGAGTTCCCTTTCGCGACGCTCACGAGCGGGTGGCTGCGAGCGTTCGGGACGGGTCGTTCACTCCGGCCGGCACTGCGTCGGAGAGCGTTGCCGCCCGGGGTGCTCCAGGCCCGGGCGGGGTGCGCGAGGCGCTGATAGAGGCGCGCTCGCGGTTCGCTTAGCGGGAGGGCCGCGGTGGCGAAAACGTACCGCGTCATTCCCTGCCCCATCCTGTTGCAGGCTTCACCTGATCTGCTGTAGGCCTCGCCTGATCCTGAAGGGCCGTTCCGGTGCGAAGGCACCGCTGCGGGACGCTTCAGCCCGTGTGACGTGAGCCCGGCTCGGCGGCGTAGAAACAATCGAGACCACTCGACGCCGGAGGAATGCCATGAAACGTATTGCACTCGCCGCTTCCCTGCTACTCGTTGCCGTCGCGCTCGCCGGCGTCGCTCGCCCCGAGGGCGCGCACGCGGTCGACGGCACGACCCAACCAGGAGACTCGATCACCGTCACCGGCAACGGCTCGGTGGCCGCCGTCCCGACGACCGCAGTGGTCTCACTCGGAGTCGATGCCCGAGCTGCGACAGCGAAGGCGGCACTCGCTGCCAATGCACGCGAGATGCAGCAGGTGATCGTCGCCGTCAAGGCCGCCGGTGGTCGCGACGTGGGGACGCAGTCGGTGTCGCTGTCTCAGGTGCTCGGTCAGAACGGCAATCCGGCGGGGTTTGCGGCCTCGAACGTTGTTTCCGTGACGGTCGACGTCGATCGCGCCGGCGGTGTGATCGACGCCGCTGTCGACGCGGGCGCGAACCAGGTGAACGGCCCGACGATGTCGGTTGCCGACGTGGGCAAGCTCTACCGGCAGGCATTGAAAGCCGCGGTGGCCGATGCGCGGCTGAGCGCCGAGACACTGGCGGCCGCATCGGGACGCTCCCTCGGCAAAGTGACCTCTGTGGTCGAAAGCGGTGGGGTCACCCCCGTCCCGATGTTCGAGAAGGCGGCGGTCTCCGATGCGAGTACGCCGATCGAGGCCGGAACGCAGCAGACGACGGCGAGCGTGACCGTGACGTTCGGGCTCGGGTAGCCGCGACGCCCCCGCGGCTCGCGCGGACGAGTCGCAGGGGCGCTTCGCTACCCGATCAGCCGGTCGCCGGAGCCGGAGCCGCACCCACCGCGGTCGTTGGCGGGGACACGAAGTGACCGTGCTCGGTGCCGTAGCCGCCCGGCACTGGGATGTAGAACTCGGGGTATCCCCACATGCCGTGCTCGGAGACGTCGAGTCCTGCCGCTTCGACTTCTGGCTCGGTGCGGATCCCGACGGTCACCTTCATCAAGAAGAGCACGCTGAACGACACGGTGAACGTGAATGCCCCGACCGACGCCAGGCCGAGCGCCTGGACACCGAGCTGGTGGAACCCGCCTCCGTAGAACAGGCCGCCCGTTCCCGTAGCGACGTTCTCGGCCAGCTTCGGCACGGTCAGAAAGCCGAGGGCGAGGGTTCCCCACATGCCGGACATCCCGTGGGCGGCGATCGCGCCGACAGGATCGTCGATACCGATCCGCTCGACGAACAATGCACCGACGACGACGATCACGCCGGAGACGAACCCGATCAGGATCGCAGCCCAGGGTGCCACGAACGCGCACGCCGCTGTGATCGCGACGAGAGCCGCGATTGCACCGTTCAACATCATTGACAGGTCGGGCTTCTTCACCACGATCCAGGACGTGATGACGGCGCCGAGCACGCCGGCAGCCGCGGCGAGGTTCGTGTTCAGCGCGACGTAGGCGAAGAAGCCGACGCCGCCGAACTTGACGCTGAGGGTAGATCCCGGGTTGAAGCCGAACCAGCCGAACCACAGGATGATCACACCGAGCGTGACGTACGCCATGTTGTGGCCTGGAATCGCGTTTGCCTTCTTACCGGGCCCGAACTTCCCGATCCGGGGCCCGAGCAGGAGTGCCCCGGCAAGGCCGGCCAGCGCTCCCTGGTAGTGGACGACCGTCGAGCCGGCGAAGTCCTGCATGCCTTTGTGGAAGAGCCACCCCTGGGGGCTCCAGATCCAGTGCGAGACGACCGAGTAGATCAGCGTGAAGATGGCGCCGAAGGCGAAATACACCCATAGCTTCGTCCGCTCGGCCATGGCCCCCCACACGATCGCGAGCGACACGGCAGCGAACGCCACCTCGAACAGGTACCCGGCGGCGCCGGGAATCTCACCGAACCACGAGAAGGGCGCCTTGCCGATGGCGAGCAACTCGTCCACCGACGGTACGAAGCCCGAGCCGCCGACGAGTCCGTTGCCTCCGTCGCCGAACGCGAGGCCGAAGCCGACGAGGTAATAGACGATCGACGCGATCGCCAGGACGAGAACGTTCTTCGCGGCAATGTGGCCGACGTTCTTCATTCGCGTCAGCCCGGCCTCCAGGAAAGCGAAGCCGGCTTGCATGAAGATCACCAGCACCGCCGTCACGACGACCCAGATCGTGCTCGTAGCAAATAGTAGGTCCTTGTTGCTCATGCCGTCTCCACCTCCTCGAGCTTCGCTCCGGTTCTGTTGTGGGTGACCTGGCCGATGGAGGACGCCCAGCAGATGCCGTCACCGCTCTCGTGGCCCGTCCGGGCAGCGTCGACGATCGCGCCGATGACGCCGTCGGCGATGTCGTCGGAGACGACGAAGGTCATCAGCGCCTTCGGCAGGAAACGCGACTCGAAGACGCGGCCTCGGTACTCGTGCGTGATGCCCTTCTCGCGCCCGTGGCCCACGGCCTCGACCACGGTCACGCCGACGTGCCCGGTCGCCGCCTCGACGGCCTCCATCACCGTTTCGACACGGTCTCGGACGACGACCGCTTCAACTTTCATCATCTGCCCGTCCTCCTCACTGGACCAACAAAAAGCCCCAGAGCTCGCAGGGAGCACTGAGGCGTCATTGCCACGCGGAGGAGCCTTCGTCGGCCCCGCCAGGCGTCGTACTATAGAGATGCTGCCGGAGGCCCGCAAGCGGGACCCGTCAGTGCGGCTACGCGGCGGCTCGCAATCGGCGCTCGAGGTACGCGTGCGTTTCGGTTTCGGACAGAGGCCGGGCGAAATAGAAGCCCTGGCCCAGACTGCAACCGAGGGCACGTAGACCATCGCGTTGCTCGGCCTCCTCGATGCCCTCTGCCACGGTCTCGAGGCGCAGCGACTCCCCGAGACTCACGATCGCAGCTGCGAGACGCCCGATCTCGCCGCGACCGACGCGATCGACGAACGGCTTCGCGATCTTGAGCGTGTCGACCGGGAAGCGGTGGAGATAGCTGAGCGACGAGAAGCCGGTGCCGAAGTCGTCGATGGCGATGCTGACGCCGAGTTCCTTCAGGCGCTCGAGGCGACGTACGGCAGTCTCGCCGTCACCCATCAGGACGCTCTCCGTCAGCTCGAGCATGAGGTGACGAGGCTGGAGCCCGGACCGGTCGAGGATCTCGCGGACCTCGGCCGGGAAGGCTCCATCGGCCAGTTGATGCCCGGAGATGTTGACGCTGAGACGGAGTCGCTCGGCGCCCGGGACGTTGCCCTGCCAGGCTGCAACCGCGTGGCAAGCACGGTTCAGCACGATCGCCCCGATTCGGCCGATCAGGCCCGTCTCCTCGGCGAGAGGCACGAACGTGTCGGGCTCGAGCAGGCCGCGGACCGGATGCTGCCAACGCACCAGAGCCTCGAGCCCGACCACCCGGCCGGTTTCGAGCGCGACTATCGGCTGGTAGTGGACGACGAAGTCCGCGTCGATGACCGCGCGCTCGAGGTCTGCCCGGAGCTCGAGCCGCTGGAGTGCCGCCTCCTGCATTCCGGACTCGAAGACCTCGACGCTGAGGCCGTGGTTTGCCTTGGCGCGATACATGGCAACGTCGGCGTGCCGGAGCAACTCGCTCGCACACGTAGCCGTGGATCCGAGTGCGACACCGATGCTCGCCCGCGCGTATACCTCGTTGCCGGCCGTTTCGAACGGCGTCTCGAGTGCCTCCGCGATCCGAGTCGCTATTTCCTCTGCCTCCTCTGGAGGACGGACTCCCTCGAGGAGCACGCCGAACTCGTCGCCGCCGAGCCGGGCACAGGTGTCGCCGCCCCGTAAGCATGCCTCGAGCCGCCCTGCAACGCCGACGAGAAGCTCGTCACCCGCCGCGTGGCCGAGGCTGTCGTTGACCGTCTTGAAGTCGTCGAGATCGACGAAGAGCACCGCGAGCTGCTCGCCGCTTCGCTGGCAGCGGTCGAGAGCATGAGCGACACGGTCGGTGAAGAGCGCTCGGTTCGCGAGGCCGGTCAACGGGTCGTGAAACGCTTGATGGGTCAGTTGGCTCTCGAGCTGACGTCGCTCCGTGACGTCGTGGGCGGTGACGACGATCCCACTCACCTCGGGATCGTGGCTGAGGTCGTTCCACACGCTCTCGACCGCGCACCAACCCCCGTCGGCGCACCCAAGCTCGAGATCGTGCACCACGGTCTGCCCGGCGAGCCCGGCGACGAGGTCGACCACGTCGCCGGTCACGCCCGGCCGCAGGAGTGTGACGAGATTTGTCCCGACGAGGGCGTCCGACTCGTATCCGAGGATCACTTTCGCAGAAGGTGTCGCAAACCGGATCGTCAGGTTCGGCTCGAGGACGAAGATCACGTCCGTCGAGTTCTGCACGAGCCGGCGGAACCGTCTCTCACTCTCACGCTCGAGGAGGTCCTCGGTGAGCGCGACGCTCTCGAGCGCGAGCGCGACCTGGGCTGCGAGAGTCTGCAAGGCCTGTTGTCGCGACGAATCGGGCGGGCCGTCCGTGCGTACCCACAGGCCTCCCCCGCATTCTCCCTGAATCACCAGCGGGAAGACGGTGAGGCGCTCGCCGGCAAGGAGCCCGCCCGCCCCGATGTCGGCCGGTCCGCTGAAGGAACCGACGCGACCCGCGAGTAGCGCCTCGCGGACCGGTGCGGGGACGTCGTCGACATGGCGTCCGACGAGACCCTCGGTGTGAGTGCCGGATGCCTCGACGACAGTCATTTCAGTCGGACCGCCGAGCGACAAGGTCGTGCGGGTTGCCGTCGCCCCGTCCGCTTCGCTCAGCGCGAGGGCGGTGTCGACGGCGATCCGGTAAATGCCGGCGCGACTGCGGGTGGCAACGAGGCTGGCCGCCGCCTCCCGCAGGCAGGCCTCGCGCTGCTTCGCCCGGTCGTGGCGGGTGACGACGCCGGCAAGCCGTGCGATCACCAGCCCGAAGAGGGTGGTCGAGGCCATGACCATCAGGAAGATGTTGAGGTCGGTCGTTCTGATCGATTGTTCGAGCATCAGCAGCGGTATCGCCAACGTGACGAGCGCGAGCGCGGCGAGCCGCTGCCTGGTCAGCTCCCCCTCCTCGCTGAAGACGCGCTCGGTGATCTTCGTCATCGACGGATGGAGGGCGGCGAGCCCCCAGGCGAGGTACGCGGCGAGCCACACGAGGTCGACGCCGGTGCCGCCCGCGCTCCAGCCCTGGACCGTGCCGAGCAGGTGGATGCCGTCTCCCGCGAGCTGGAGGAGGAGCGCACAGCCGAGCAGGGAGTACGACACGACGCGGAACCCTGCTCCGATCAGGACCCGAGCGGCAACCGCCGCGAGCGCCACATCCATCAGCGGGTACAGGGCTGCCAACAGATTCCCGTGTCGCGTGAGGCTGTCGCCGCCCACGTTCGGCTCGATCAGGAAGATCCACGAGAACAGCGCGATGCCGGTGGTCGCGATCGCCGCGTCGATCAGATTCGCCGTGTCCCGGCCCGGTGAGCGCGCGCGGAGCATGAGGAGCAGGCCCGCCCCAATCGCCGGGTATGCCGCAACGTGGAGGACGTCCCCGGTCGACAGAGACGGCGTCTCGCGGCCGAGGAAGGAGTAGACCAGTGCGACCGCAGCCCCGGCGACGAAGAGCAGCTGACCGAGCGCGACGAGATACCACGCACGGGGCGCACGGGAATCGTTGAGTCGCACCCCGACGAGGATCGCGAGCACCGACGAGAGACCGACGCACAGGCTCCAGACCTCGTGCGCCGTTCCGTTCTCGGGCAGGGCAAAATAGCCGGCCGCTAGCAGCGCACCGACCAGCGCGTACGCGCCGAAGGCCCGTCGTGCCATATTCGCTCCGCTATCGGCGTTTTCCGCCGGCCGCTTGAACGGCGAGAGCTCGAGACGCGCCCACCGGTCGAGCGTCGACATCGGCGCATGCGGCGAGGTGCCCTGCTAGGGTGGAGACGTCGATTTTCGAGGCAACGGGGCCTCAGGCGCTGCTTGCGCCTGGGGCTCTTTTCGTTTCAGGGAGGAGCACAGATGGCGAGACCAAGGAGCAGCGCCGCCGCGACGAGGCGACCGGCGCAGGTACAGAGCAAGGATCGAGCAACGTCCAGCGTTGCTGCCCGTCGCGCAGTGCTGAAGCGAATCAAGGATGAGGGCGTCGAGCACGTCCTCTTCTGGTTCACCGATCTCGAGGGGCACCTCAAGTCGTTCGCGATCACGCCGGGCGAGATGGAGGGGGCGCTCGACGACGGGATGGGCTTCGACGGTTCTTCGATCACCGGGTTCAACCGGATCGAGGAGTCGGACATGGTCGCGATCCCGGATCCCGCGACCTTTGAGATCATGCCGCGGCCCGTCGACGACCACGGGCATGCCCTTGGCTCGAAGGTCGCCCGGATGATCTGCGACGTCGTCAAGCCCGACGGCACGCCGTACGAGGGCGACCCGCGTTACATCCTCAAGCTCGCCGTCGAGCGGATGAAGAAGCTGGGCTTCGACACGTTCAACGTCGGCCCCGAGCTCGAGTACTTCCTTTTCGAGGACGACAAGGGCACGGAGACGATCGACGAGGGCGGCTACTTCGCGATGACCGTCCAGGATGCGGCGACCGAGGTGCGCAACGACACGATCGCTGCGCTCGAGTCCGTCGGGATCCAGATCGAATACCACCATCACGAGGTCGCTCCCTCGCAGCACGAGATCGACATGCGCTACGACGATGCCCTGGCGATGGCGGACAAGACGATGACGTATCGGATCGTCGTCAAGGAGGTCGCAGCCTGGCACGGCTACTACGCGACGTTCATGCCGAAACCGCTGTTCGGCGAGAACGGCTCGGGGATGCACACCCACATGTCGCTGTTCAAGGGTGGCCGGAACCAGTTCTTCGACGCCAAGGACCCGAACCACCTGTCCGAGACGGCGAAGTCGTTCATCGCAGGGCTCCTGGTCCACGCCCGCGAGTTGTCGGCCGTCCTGGCCCAGTGGGTGAACTCCTACAAGCGGCTCGTACCGGGCTACGAGGCACCGGTCTACGTCGCGTGGTCGCAGCGCAATCGCTCCGCGCTGATCAGGATCCCGTTGTACAAGCCCGGTTCCGAGCAGGCGACGAGGGCCGAGATTCGGTGTCCGGATCCTGCCTGCAACCCGTACCTGGCCTTCGCAGCCTTGTTGCACGCCGGCCTCGAGGGCATCGAGAAGGGCTACAAGCTACCGGCGGAGATGACCACGAACCTCTATCGGCTCTCCGACGAAGAGCGGCTCGAACAGGGTGTCGAGGCACTGCCGGGCTCGCTCGGCGAGGCGATCACTGCCTTCGCTGGGTCCGAGCTTCTGCAGAAGGCGCTCGGGGAGCACATCTTCCCTCGCTACGTCGAGCTCAAGCGGACGGAGTGGGACGACTACCGGACGCAGGTATCGCAATGGGAGCTGGACCGCTACCTGGCGGCGCTCTAGTTCTCCGCTTGGGCGGCATCCCGCGCGTGCGGGATGCCGCCCACGATGCCGGGATCCCCGAAGCTGCCTCCTTCGTGCTCGCGAGGAGAGGGAGGACAGGACTTCGTGGCCGTGAGGAAAGGGCTGGACATCGACCGCGGAATGGCGCATTATCGTCGGTGCAGGCTGAGCCGCAAGGCGAGCGGCGCGCCTGTGTCTGACGGCCGATCGCGGGTCCCCGGTGTGGGGCCCGTGGTCGTTCGGGAGCCGAGTCGACCGACGCGATGCCGGGCTTCGGCCTGGCGACTGTCGTCACCGGAGCGGCTTCCAGACCATGAGTTCGACGATCGCCACGACGGCTACGAGCGTCGAATGACCGCGGCTATCGACCCGCCGACGAACAGGAGTACGCCGGCGAGATGCAGGAACCGACTCCCGTCCGCGCTCATCGACACCGACGATAGCCTGGCTGCGTGCTGACCGTTCTCCGCATCGTTCATCTCCTCTCGGCGACGATCTGGGTCGGTGGCACCATCGCGCTCGTCTTCGTCGGCGTGCCCGCGATCCGCCGGCTCGAGGGCGAGGCGCGGGCGACTGCGATGCGAGCCCTCGGGCGGCGCTGGCGGCCGCTCGGCTGGAGCGCCATGGGGGTCGCAATCCTCTCGGGGCTGTGGCTCACCGATCTGCACGGAGGCTTCGACCCGGCGGCGCGCTCGACCGACTTCGATCGCACCCTGATGCTCAAGTCCATCCTCGTCGCGCTCCTGGTCGTCGGTGCGCTGATCCACGACTATATGCTCGGCCCGCGGCTGCAACGGGAGCTTCGCACAGGCGGCCCGCAGGCTGCAGCAACCCGCCGCCGGCTCGTCTGGGTCGGATGGTTCAACTTCATGCTGACAATCGCCGTGCCCATCCTCGGTGCCGTCGTCCTCACATACCTGGACTAGAGATGAACGACGACGCTCGACATCTCGCCCTCCTCACCCGGACGACCGAGGTCGTCAACTCGTCACTCGATCTGCAAGAGGTGCTGGAGGCCATCGCACACGAGGTGGCGGCAGCACTAGAGACGGACTCGGCCTACGTCTATCTGTACGACGAGCGAACCGACGAGCTCGTGCTGCGGGCCACGCACGGCACGAGCGTCGAGCGCGCCACGAAGATCCCGCGGATGCGACGGGGTGAAGGGATAACGGGCGCCGCCGCGGCGGATCGCGCGCCCGTGATGATCGCTGCCGACGCCCATCTCGACCCGCGCTTCAAGGCGTTCCCGAATCTACCGGAGGACGACTACGCGTCGATCCTCGCGGTCCCGATCCTCGCCCGCGAGAAGCTGGAGGGTGCTCTCAACGTCCGTACGCGCGAGCCACGGGCGTTCACGCAGGCCGAAGTCGACCTGCTGATGACGATCGCAGGCCAGGTCGCGCAGTCGATCGAGCACGCCAAGCTCTACGCGCAGGCGCAGCGCCGCGTGCACGAGCTCGAGGCTCTGGCCCGGATTTCGGAGGCCGTGTCGGAGTCTCTGTACCTCGAGGAGTCGCTCGAAGCCATCGTGCAAACGACGGTCGAGTCGATGCACGCGACAGGGGCCGCGGTCGTGCTCGAGGATGGACGGATCGCGTGGCCGGAAGGACGCGCCGGGGCGCATGCCGTGCGGCTCCCGCTGCGCTGGCGCGGCCGGACGATCGGTGAGCTCGTCGTCGACCGCGACTCGCCGTTCTCGGACGACGACCGACAGCTGCTCGAAGCGATCGCGAGCCAGGCCGCCGTTGCGCTCGAGCACGGCCGGATGGCCCTGCGCGGGGTGCTCGCCCAGGAGATCCACCACCGGGTCAAGAACAATCTGCAGACGGTCGCCTCGCTGCTCCGTCTGCAGGCGCGAGCCACGAATGTCGACCCGCAGAAGGCGCTCGGCGACTCGGTCAATCGAATTCTCGCGATCGCCGCCGTCCACGAGGTGTTGACGGAGCATCGCGACGACGACGTCCAGCTCGACGAGCTGGTCGACAGGCTCCGCGCCATGCTCGTCCAAGGCCTCGTGGTCGGTAAGAGCGTGAGTGCCGAGCTCGACCCCGTGTCGCTTGCCGGCCAGAGGGCGACGTCGCTCGCACTCGTCTTCAGCGAGCTGTTCGGGAACGCACTCGAGCACGGCGGGAGGACGATCTCGATTACGCTGACGGGGCGCGACGGTGATGTCGTGCTTGCGATCGCCGACGACGGCGACGGCATGCAGGCCGCGGTCGACAGCACCGGCCTCTCGATCGTTCGCGCGCTCGTGCGCGACGAGCTCGGTGGCGAGCTGACGCTCGTCGACGATCCTGGTCTGCGCGCCGAGGTCAGTTTCCCGGCACGCTACGGAGGAAAGGACGACGATGCGAATCCTCATCGCTGAAGACGAGACGATCATCCGGCTCGATCTCCGGGAGATGCTCGAGAAGGCAGGCTTCGAGGTGTGCGCGGAGGCAAGGGACGGGGAGGAGGCGGTGACGCTCGCCCGCACGATCGAGCCCGACCTCGCCCTGCTCGACGTGAAGATGCCCAAGCTCGACGGGATCGACGCGGCGAGACGTATTCTCGAGGAGCGCCCGATCCCGATCGTGATGGTGACCGCCTACGGGGAGGAGGAGCTCGTCTCGCGCGCGGTCGAGGCCGGTGTGTTCGGTTACCTGGTGAAGCCGTTCCGGGAGACGGACCTGCTGCCTGCGATTGCCACCGCCCGCGCCCGCCACGAGGAGCTGGCCGCACTTCGCGAGGAGGCGGACTCGCTCGCCGAGGCGCTTGCCGCCCGCAAGGCGATCGAGCGCGCCAAGGGCCTCCTGATGGAGAGGGAGGGCCTGACCGAGCAGCAAGCGTTCGCACGCCTTCGCAAGGCGAGCCAGATCTCCGGGCGACCGCTCAAGGTCGTCGCCGACGCCCTGATCGCGACCCTGGACGTGAAGGCGACGTAGGGGCGAACGCGGCGAAGCTGCGACTGCTGCGAGCGCGTGAACTCGTCGGCGCGCTACGACGGAGCGGACGGCGGCGCCGTCGAATCGCGCAGGACGAGACGCGTCGCGAGCTCGATTCGGAGCGTCTCGACCCGCTGTCCGTCGATGAGCCGGGTCAGCAGGCTGATCGCCATGCGGCCCATCTCCTCGAGCGGTTGCCACACGGTGGTGAGCGCCGGTGTCACGACTCGCGAGAGCTCCGAGTCGTCGAACCCGACGATCGAGAGCTGATCCGGGACGACGATGTTCAGGTCGGCAGCCGCCCGCAGCGCGCCGATCGCCATGTTGTCGTTCGAGGCGAAGATCGCGGTCGGCGGCTCGGCGATCGCGAGCAGCCGGCGGGCCGCACGATACCCGCCCTCGATCTCGAAGTTCCCGGCAATCACGAGCTCGGGAGAAGGAAGCACGCCGGCCCCTGCGAGCGCTGCCTGGTAGCCGTTCACCCGTTCCTCGGTCGCGACCCATCCCGGGCGCCCGGCGATCATCCCGATCCTGCGGTGTCCGAGGGCGAGGAGATGGTCGGTGGCTGCCCGCGCACCTGCCCAATGGGTTGCCGACACGACCGGGATCCTCTGGTCGAGAGGCATCGCCGGATCGACGACGACGAATGGGAACCCATGGGTATCGAGCTCACGGAGCTCTTCAGCCGACTCGGACGGCAGCACGAGGATCGCGCCGTCCGTCGTGCCGCGTAGGAGCCGCTCGACGAGGGCGGCTTCGCGATCGTGCTCGTGGCGTGTCGGGCACAGGACTGCCCGCATCTCCTGTTCGTGGAGGGCCTCGGTCGCCCCTGACAGGATCCACGAGTAGTAGTCGCCGAGGACGAACGGGATCGTCACCCCGATCAGCCCCGTCCTCCCGCGAGAGAGCGCCCGCGCGGAACGGTTCGTCGAGAAGCTCAGGGCGCGCACGTGCTTCATCACGGCTTCGCGAGTTTCCGGCGCGACATCGGGCCTGTCATTGACGACCCGGGAGACCGTTGCGACGGAGACACCGGCGAGCCGTGCGACGTCACGGATGGTCGCCCGGACGGGGGTGATGCCGGCGGAAGTCGTTCGGGCTACGGATTCGCTCATCTCGTGTCTCGCTGCTCGATGCCTGTAACCGTTTACAGTAACAGGTGCACTGTACTCCTTTGCAACCGGTCGCGTCAACTTACCAGGTTTCCCGCAACATCTGATGCAGAAGGGTTTTCCGGAGGTTGACCTTCCGGTTGCAACCTGCTAAAGATTCCCGGTACAGTTCCGGTAACGCGGTGTAATGGATCCGGAATACGTCGTTCGAGGAGCCAGAACCATGGTGAGAACGGATGAGAGTCGACGCAGGCTCCCCGACCGCCCGGTCTGCCGCCGCCTGGTCGCTCGGCGAGCGAGAGGGTTGGTCGCGTGACGCCGGTGCCCTCTACCGCCCTCCGCGGCCCCTGCTGGATCGGCGCGAATTTCTGGTCGCGATCCGGCGGCCCTCGCATGTGGTCGCGCTACGACGCCGGGCTCGTGCGTGACGAGCTCGCCGTCCTGGCCGACCACGGGCTCAATGTCACCCGTTCGTTCTGCTTCTGGCCCGACTTCGTTCCTGCCCCCGGAAGCCTCGACCCCGAGGCCGCCGGCCACTTCGGCGACTTCCTCGACGCACATACCGAGCTCGGGCTCGGGACGATCCCGACGTTCGTCGTCGGGCACATGTCCGGCGAGAACTGGGATCCGCCGTGGCGACAGGGGAGGGACCTGTACCGCGACGTGTGGCTCGTGTCCCAGCAGGCCTGGCTCGCGGCGGAGATCGCCGGCCGGTTCGGCGGGCATCCCGCGATCGTCGGCTGGCTCGTGTCGAACGAGATGCCTCTCTACGGCGGGGTCGGGACGAGCGACGAGATCACGTCGTGGGCGCGGATCGTCGTCCAGGCGGTCCGCTCGGCCGGGGCCGCCCAGCCGATCTCGCTGGGGGACGGCGCCTGGGGTGTCGAGGTGACCGGCCACGACAACGGCTACTCCCTGCGCGAGCTCGCCCCCCTGGTCGATTTCGTGGGCCCGCACGTGTATCCGATGCAGGACGACGAGGTCCGCCAGGCCCTCACGGCCGCGTTCGTCTGCCGGTTGTCGGCCGGCTTCGGCAAGCCGGTCGTGCTCGAGGAGTTCGGCGTCTCCTCCGACTTCGCGGCCGATGACAACGCCGCAGACTACTACCGGCAGGTGCTGCACACGACCCTGCTGGCCGGCGCGCGAGGCTGGATCGCGTGGAACAACTGCGACTACGACGATCTACGCGGCGAGGATCCCTACCGCCACCACGGGTTCGAGATGCACTTCGGCTTGACCGATCGTACGGGGCGACCCAAGCCCCAGCTTCAGACGCTCGCCGAGTTCTCGAAGTTCGTCGGCGAGCTCGGCGACGATTGGGCCCCTGTCACGAACGGCGCCGCGATTGTCGTCCCCGAGCACTTCGAGCGGGTGTTTCCCTTCACGACGCCCGCGTACAGGCAGGACATCCGCGACAACCTCTTCCAGTCCTACATCGCGGCGCTCGAGGCGGACATCCCGGTCGAGCTCGTGCGTGAATACGACGGCATCGACACGGACGCCCGTTTGATCCTCGCTCCTTGTGCGAAGCTGCTCTCCGCCCCCGGGGTAGACCGCCTCCGCGAGCTCGCGCGCGAGGGCGCGACGGTCTACCTCTCCTACTTCGCCGGCAGCACCCCGAACCAGCGAGGACCGTGGGTTCCCTGGCTCGAGGAGGTCTTCGGGGTCAGGCACGGCCTCCGCTACGGGCTGGTCGACCCGATCCTCGGGGACACGGTCGTCTTCGAGTTCGTCCGCGACCTGGGAGAGCTGGCCGCCGGCACCAAGCTGACGTTCCGCGTGGCCGGCGAGCCGAGCGCGCGTGCCTTCCTGCCGGTCGAGCCGGCAGGCGCGGAGGTGGTCGCCGTCGACGCAAACGGCCGCCCGGCTCTGCTGCGGCATGCGCTCGGTCGTGGCCAAACAGTCCTCTCACCTATCCCATCGAGCATCTGGCCGCCCGGACACCGCGAGTGAACCCGGAGGAAACCTGGCGCCTCTACTCGGCGCTCGCCGCCGCGGCCGGCGTCTCGCGACCCGTCCGGGTCGCCGACCCGCGAATCCTCGTCGGCCGCGTTCGGCAGTCGGAGGGGGAGCTCGCCGTCTTCGTCAACTGCTCCGACGCCGGCATCACCGTCACGCCGATCACGGACAACCATTCTTCAGAGAGCTACTCCCCCGATCCGTTCACGCTCGCCGCGTTCGGTGTCGCGATCGCTTCACGCGAGAGCGTGCGACGGGTGCCGAGTGAGGAGGTCGACGACGCCGAGGTGTCGCTCGCCACTGCCGAAGGGAGTGATGCGTTCGGGGCCCGATGACGACGCGGCGAGATCGTGAAAGCTCAACTTTCGGACACCTTCGGAGTCCGGAAAATTGGACAAGTGCAACGGCGAAATTGGACAAGTGCAACGACGTAAGAGGAGAGGACGAAGACGTCATGACGACACGTTCAAGGCATAAGACAGCATTGACCGCAGGCGTTCTCGCGGTCGTCATTGCCGTCGGCGCATTCCTGGCCGCCGGCACGGCGAACGCACAGAAGTCGGCGCTCCCACGCAACGCGACGCTCTACACGTCGGGCACCGCGTGGGGGCCGTTCGCGCAGTTCAACCCGCTGCGGACCAGCGGCAACGCGACCGGCACGCTCGGGCTTCTCTACGAGACGCTGTTCCGGTACGACCCGCTGCAGGACAAGTACATCCCGTGGCTCGCGACCGACGGCAAGTGGGTCGGCCGGACCTACGTCCTGCATCTGCGACCCGGCGTCAAGTGGAGTGACGGTCAGCCGCTCACCGGTGCGGACGTGAAGTTCACGTTCGAGACCGGCAAGCTCGCGGGCTCGGAGCTCTCGACGATGTGGAAGACCGGTCTCTCGAACATCGTAGTGAAGGGAAACACGGTGAGCTTCGTCTTCACGGGCAAGCCGAACTACCTCGACTGGAACAACAATCTCTACTCGTACGGAATCGTGCCCGAGCATCTCTGGAAGAACTACAGCGCGACCGAGATCACGACCGGCAACACCGACAAGTACATGGTCGGGACGGGCCCGTTCACCTACGGCGCCGGCAAGGGCACGTCCGGCACGCTGCAGTGGAACAGGCGGAGCAACTGGTGGGCGACAAAGGCGCTCGGGACGAAGATGCCGATGCAGTACCTCGTCGACATCCACAACACCCAGAACACCGCGTCGTTGCAGAACTTCCTCAAGGACGACATCGACCTGAGCAACAACTTCTTCCCCGGCGTCGACAAGGTGATCGGCGGCAAGGTGCAGACGTACTACCCGAAGGCGCCGTACATGCTTTCGGCCAACACGGCGTGGCTCGTGCCGAACACCACGCACGCGCCGTTGAACGACGTGGCGTTCCGGCGGGCGCTTGCGATGTCGATCAACGTCGACCAGATCGTCAAGGCCGACTACGGCAACATCGTCGCCAAGGCCAACCCGACAGGGTTGCTGCCGACCTGGAACAAGTGGATCGATCAGGCCCAGGCGAAGAAGCTGGGCTTCACCTACAACATCGCCGGGGCGAAGTCGTTGCTCGCCGCCAACGGCTACAAGGACACGAACGGTGACGGCTACGTCGAGAACAAGGCCGGACAGTCCATCAACCTGAGGCTCATCGTCCCGAACGGCTGGTCGGACTGGATGACCGCGATCCAGATCATCGCCGCCAGCGCCAAGGACGCCGGCATCAAGATCACGCCGGCATACCCGGACTACAACGGGCTCGTCGACGAGCGGAACTCCGGCAAGTTCGATCTCGTGATCAACAACGACAAGCAGCTCGGCTCGTCTCCGTACCCCTACTACGACTACCTCTTCCACCTCCCGGTCGCCGACACCCAGACGTTCGCGAACTACTCGCGATTCACGTCGGCGGGACCGAAGCCGTGGGCGCTCACGCTCGCGCTGAACAAGGTCAACCCGGCGAACGAGGCGGCGGCGAAGGTGATCCACTCGAAGATCCAGAAGTTCATCCTTCAGGATCTGCCTGCGATCCCGCTCTGGTACAACGGGATGTGGTCGCAGTACAACACCACGGTGTGGACGAACTTCCCGAAGTCCACCGGCGCGGGGCTGCAGAACACCCCGACAGTGTGGAACGGGTACCTCAACATGACGGGCATCGACGCGCTCGCCAAGCTCAAGCCCAGCAAGTAGGAGGCTACGTACCCGACTCCGCGTGCCGCCGCACCCCTTCCCGGGGGTGCGGCGGTGCCGCGAGTCCCCCCACGCGATAGGAGGCCTGTCGGCCTCCGCCGCGAGGACGTGACAACCAAGGACGCCTCGAAGTGAACCGCTACCTGCTCCGTAAATCACTCCTCTACCTACTCACGTTCTTCGTCGCCGTCACGATCGACTGGGCGATCCCGAGGCTGATGCCGGGCAACCCGATCGACGGCCTGATCAGCCGGATCCAGGCGGACTCGACCGCGTCGCAGGAGCTGCACGGCTACTTCACCAAGTCGTTCGGTCTCGACCAGCCCCTCTGGCAGCAGTACCTGAACTTCTGGCGCGGCCTCGCGCACGGTGACCTCGGGCCGAGCATCGCCTACGTCGGGTCGTCCGTCCACGAGCTCATCATGGCGGCCCTTCCCTACACGCTCGCTCTGCTCGTCCCCGCGATCCTGCTCAGCTACATCGCCGGGAACCGCGTCGGGGCGATGGCCGCCCGGCGGAAGGTTCTCGACAACACCGCGCTTCCCGTGGCCTACGTGCTCACGGCCACGCCGTACATGTGGCTCGCGCTCGTGCTCGCGTACTTCCTGGCGTTTCAGTGGGGGTTCTTCCCCGTTTCCGGCGCCTACGGCTTCTCGGTGCAGCCTTCGTGGACCTGGGAATTCGCCACGAGTTTCCTCAGTCACTGGTTCCTCCCGTTCCTCACCCTCTTCCTCGTCTCGTTCGGCGGTTGGGCGATCGGGATGCGGAACCTGATCATCTACGAGCTCGAGTCCGAGTACTCCAACTACCTCCAGGCCCTGGGCGCTCCGAACAAGCTCGTCCGCAAGTACGCCTACGGCAACGCGGTGTTGCCGCAGATGTCGGGTCTCGCGCTGGCCCTCGGCGCCGTCGTCGGCGGAGCGCTCGTGACGGAGATCGTCTTCGGCTACCCGGGCATCGGGACGCTGATCATCACCGCTCTCCAGAACCGCGACTACTTCCTGCTCCAGGGCCTGTTCCTGTTGATCATCATCGGCGTGCTGATCGCCAACTTCATCGTCGACATCGCTTACGTGATCGTCGACCCGCGCACGCGCGCCGGAATCCAGGGGTCATAGTGGAGACTGCGGACTCCCGGGCCGACCTGGTCTCCACCCCGGAGCTCGCTGCGACCGGCGCCGGCGCAGAGGAGCCCGACCTGGGGACCCGTGCGAAGCGGTTCGAGACGCTGTACTTCGCGTTCCGCAACCGTAAGCTCGTCGTCGGTCTCGTAGTGGTGACGAGCTTTCTCGTGTTGGCGATCGTCGGTCCGTGGCTCACCGACGCCGACCCGTTCGAGTTCGGCTACCCCCTCGGTCAGCCACCCTCGACCGAGTACTGGCTCGGCACGACCTCCTCGGGACAGGACGTGTTTGCGCAATTCGTCTACGGGCTGCGCGCGAGCTTCATCGTCGGGGCGCTCGCCGCTTGCGTGGCCGGAGGGCTCGGGATGACGATCGGGTTCGTCGGGGGCTACCTCGGTGGTGTGGTCGACGACGTCCTCAGCATGCTGACGAACGTCGTGCTGGTGATCCCGACGCTCGCCGTCCTGATCATCGTCGCCGCCTATTTGAGCGTGGGCAGCCTGACGTCGGAGGCGATCCTGATCGGGCTCACGTCCTGGCCGTGGGCGGCACGGGCAATCCGTGCCCAGACGTTCTCGCTCGCGGCCCGCGACTTCGTCAACCTCGCCCGTCTCTCCGGACGCGGGACGATCAGGGTGATCGTCAACGAGATCGCGCCGAACATGAGCTCGTACCTCTTTCTCACGTTCATCCTGTTGTTCGGCGGCTCGGTTCTCACTGCAGCGACGCTCGACTTCCTCGGGCTCGGGCCTTCACGCGTGATGTCGCTCGGTCTGATGATGAATACCGCCGTCTCGAACGCGGCACTCCAGCTCGGCATGTGGTGGTGGTTCATCCCGCCGGGAATCGCGATCACCGCGATCGTCGGCGGCCTCTACGTGATGAACGTCGGGCTCGACGAGGTCTTCAATCCGAGGCTGCGCCGCACATGAGCCTCGCGGTCGACAACCTTCGCGTGTACTACCGCACCCTGAAGGGCGACGTTCGTGCGCTCGACGGCGTCAGCTTCAGCGTTGCCGATGGGGAGATCATGGGTCTCGCCGGCGAGTCGGGCTGCGGCAAGACGACGCTCGGCAAGAGCCTCATCCGCCTCGACGGGCGAATGCGCGTCGTCGAGGGGACCGTGAAGCTCGACGGGGTCGAGCTGCCGCTCGCCGACGACCGCGCCATGAACGCCTTCCGCTACCGCGAGGTGTCGATCGTCCCGCAGTACGCGATGAGCGCCCTCAACCCGATCCGGAAGATCGGCCGGATGATCTCGGAGCTGCTTCACTCGCGAGGTGTCTCGTACGACGAGACGCTGCCCGAGTTGAGCCGCCGGCTGTCCCTCGTCGGCCTCGACGACGGCGTTCTCGACCAATATCCGATCGAGTTGTCCGGTGGGATGAAGCAACGCGTCGTGATGGTGCTCTCGACACTCCTGAACCCATCGCTCCTGATCGCCGACGAGCTGACCTCCGCCCTCGACGTGTCGACGCAGAAGGCGGTCGCGGAGATGCTCGTCGAGTTCCGCGATCGGAAGTTCGTCAAGAGCACGATCGTGATCACGCACGACCTCTCGATCCTCTACCAGATCGCCGACACGATCCTGATCATGTACGCGGGCAAGCTCGTCGAGAAGGGGTCGGCGACGGAGATCACCGAGGGTCCGCTGCATCCGTACACGCAGCTGCTGCTTGGGTCGTTGCCCGAGGTCGGGGTGCGCTTCGAGGAGCGGCGGCTGAGCGGGATCCCCGGGCGGCCTCCTTCGCTCCTCAACCCGCCGACGGGATGCCGATTCCGGGCCCGCTGCCCGCTGGCTTTCGAGAAGTGCGCGGAGGAGCCGCCCTTCGTCCAAACCGGGCCGGGCCGATTCGCGGCCTGTTGGAAGGTGAGTGCCTGATGCTGCAGCTCGACGGCGTCACGAAGGTCTTCAAGACGGGCATGTTCGGAAAGTCCGAGCTGACGGCGGTCTCCAACGTGAGCTTCGCCGTGCAACCCGGCGAGGTCGTCTCCCTGATCGGCGAGAGCGGCAGCGGCAAGACGACCGTCGGCCGGATGATCCTGCGCCTGACCGGAGCGACCGCAGGCTCGATCACGTTCGACGGCCGTAACGTGTCCGGCTTCGACCGGGGCGAGCTCCGTCGCTACTACTCGCACGTGCAAGGCGTCTTCCAGGATCCGTTCAGCTCGTATAACCCGGTCTTCAAGGTCGACCGCGTCCTCGGCATGATCCGGTCGAGCTACCTTCCCGGGCTCAGCGCGGGCGACTGGAAGACCCAGGTGCGAAAGTCGCTCGAAGCCGTGTCGCTCGAGCCGACGGACGTCCTCGGCAAGTATCCGCACCAGCTGAGCGGCGGACAGCTTCAGCGTCTGATGATCGCGCGCGCCCTCGTCCTCGACATCCAGTTCCTCGTCGCCGACGAGATCATCAGCATGCTCGACGCTTCGACCAGGATCGACGTGCTCAATCTGCTCGGCGACCTGAAGGAGCGCGGTGTCGGGATCCTCTTCATCACCCACGATCTCTCGCTCGGCAACTACATCTCGGACAAGACCCTGATCATGCGCCACGGCCGGATCGCCGAGTGGGGGCCGACGCCGAAGGTGTTCGGCAACCCGAGCCACCCCTACACGCAGTCGCTCCTCGCCTCGGTGCCGCAGCTGCACCGGAAATGGACGACGACCGCGGCGGCGTCCGAGTCGCCCGTGACGACCGCCCCTGCCGGTGCGACCCGTGAGGACGGTCTCGTCGAGGTCGACGAGGGTCATTTCGTCGCCGTCGACGGAGGGGGAGAATCGCCGTGAGTCGGATCGCGCTCCAGCTCTACAGCGTTCGGGACGTGTGTGCAGACGACTTCGCGGGTGCGCTCGCATCGACCACTGGATGCGGGTTCGAGGGAGTCGAGCTCTATGATCTCTGCGGACTTTCGGCAGAGACGGTTCGGGCGCTGCTCGACGACAACGGACTCGTGGCCTGCGGCCGCCACGCCGGGCTTCCCCTGGTGGAGAACGAGCTCGAGAGCCTGGCGGCGGAGCTCCGCGTGCTCGGGACGGACAGGCTGGTCGTGAGCTGGGTCGAGCCGCCGAAGACGTCGGCGGACGCGACCGCCATCTGCGACCGGCTCGTGGCTGCGGCGGAGCGGGCCGCCGACCTGGGGTTGCGCCTCGGGTTTCACAACCACGCCGGTGAGCTGGCCGTGCTCGACGACGGCCGCTCGCTGCTCGATCGTCTCGTCGACGATGCCGACACGCGGCTGTTCCTCGAACTCGACCTGGGCTGGGTCTGGTACGCCGGCTTCGAGCCGATGGCGCTCCTCGAACGGGTCGGCCTTCGCGCGCCGCTCGTTCACGTCAAGGACATGCGGAACGACGGTGGGCCGGTGTACGTCCCTCTCGGCGCCGGCGACGTCGACTACCGGCGGCTCGGCGAGACCGCAGAGCACGCCGGCGTGGAGTGGCTGATCGTCGAACAGGATGAGACCGAAGGGCCGCCGTTCGACGCCGTCAGAACCTCGGTCGTCGCACTGCGCGGACTGCTGGCGGGAGCGCCGTCGTGAACGTTCCGGCGCGTGTCGGGGTGGTCGGGTGCGGCGTCATCAGCCGGGAGTACGCGGCGAACGCCGCAGCATTCGGAGCGTTCGAGATCGTGGCCTGCACCGATCTCGACGAAACGCGACGGATCTCGCTCGCCGACGAGTATCGGCTTGTCGCGATGGAGCCGGACGAGCTGCTCTCGAGCCCTTCGATCGACATCGTGCTGAACCTCACGCCGCCTGCGGCCCATCGCGACGTGACCCGTCTTGCGCTGGAGCAGGGCAAGCACGTCTACTCCGAAAAGCCGCTGGCGATGGTCGCACCCGATGCCGCCGAGCTGCTCGCAGCGGCAGACGCTCGAGGGCTCCACATCGGCTGCGCACCGGACATCTTCCTCGGCGGTGCGTACCAGGAGGCGCGAAGCTGCATCGATCGGGGCGCGATCGGAACGCCCCTCGCGGTTTCGGCGACGATGCTCGCCGGCGGTCAGGAGACGTGGCACCCGGATCCGGACATCTTCTTCCGGGACGGAGCCGGCCCTCTCCTCGACATGGGCCCGTATTACCTGTCGGCGATCGTTGCGCTGCTCGGGCCGATCTGCCGCGTGGCGGGGCTTGCGACCACGCTCATCGAGGAACGGTCGATCGAGCTGGGGTCGCGTGCCGGTGAGACCTTCAGCGCAGAGACCCCGACCCATACGGCGGCCGTCATGCAACTTGCATCCGGCGCCCTGGCGACGCTCGTCGCCAGCTTCGAAGCGCCCCGTCACTACGCGTCGACGGTTCTCGTGCTCGGCTCCGAGGGGACGCTTTCGCTTCCGGATCCGAACATGTTCGAAGGCAAGGTGGGCATCCGCCAGGGGCGGGACGACTGGGTCGACGTTTGCTATCGGTCGGGTGGCGCGCGCGAGGCGCGGGGCATCGGGCTCCACGATCTCGCCGAGGCCATCGCAGCCGGTCGCCGGCCGCGGGCGTCCGGGGCGCTCGCGCATCACGTCGTCGACGTGGCCCGCTCGATTCTCGCTTCGGCCGCGGAAGGGTCTGCGGTCGATGTCGGCTCGACGGTCGGCCGTCCCGAGCCGTTGCCGACCGACGTGCCGGTTACGGCCGCCGAGGGCGCGCCGTAGCTGCGCCGCGCAGCGCCGACCACAGGAAGGCGCCTCGACGCCTCGCTAGGGGCTCGATAGGAGCTGCTCGTCCTGCCTCCGCCGCAGTCCGCGCCTGCCGAACCACGCGAAAACGGCGAGTAGGGCGAGCGGACCGACGACCACGAGCGTATACAGCACGATCATCGCTTCGAGCAGGAGGATCTCGCCGGCCCGGTCGAGCCCGCGCTCCCAGCGCGTCGCCACGGCCGGCACGGCGGAGGACTGAGAAGTCTGCAGGCTCAGTTGGACCGTCGCGTAGCGTGCTTCCGCGTTTACCTGGGCCCGAACAATCCGTGCCTGGGCGAGTTCGCTGCGGGCTGCGTCCCTGCGGGCCTCGAGCGTTGCCCGAGTCTCGGCGTCGAGGCCGGGACCGGCGAGCCGGGCTGAGAGGCGGGCGATTCGCTCGCGGAGCGCCGTCTCGCGTTTCGTGAGGTCGTCGATCTGCCCCTGGAGGTCGTCGATCTGCACCTGCTGTGACACGATCTTGCCGAGCCCCGAGAGCCGCACGATGGCGTCCTGGACGTTCGCGGTCGGCACCTTCAGCGTGAGCGTCGAGATCCCCGTGTCCGAGGTCGCGTACGACGCCGTAACGAGGAAGCCGCCGAGATCCCGTGTGATCCGCAGTGCTTGCTGCGTGGCGGTGGAGAGCGCATCGACGTCTTTCACCGAGAGCGTCAGCTGGGCCGAATAGCGTTGTGCACGTCCCGTCGTGGGCGCCGGCGTCGCGGCGTCGGAGGCGGCCGCGCCGGCCTGGAGTTGAGGCGCAGGCAAGGGGACGGAGCCCGCGGCCTGCTTCAGCTGCCGCTCGGCCTGGCTCCCGGCCGCGATCGTTTGCGGTGAGTCGGAGTTGAGCAGTCCTGCGACTCCGGCCAGGCCGAGCAGCACGACGGCCGCCGCAGGAACGACGACGAGCGCGAAGCGCCCCGGCGAGAATCGCGGAAACCGAAACAACCGCCGCGCCGGCTCGGCGACGGCGATCGTCCGGACACGGTCGCGCAGCGTGCCGTCGGCAGCGGGTCTGGCGGCCTGTAGCTCGGCGATCAGCTCAGCGGAGGTCATCGTTCCTCACCTTCTCTTCGAGTTTTGTCAGCGCTCGGCTCAGGCGCGTGGACACGGCCGTCTGGCTGATACCGAGCACGCGGGCGGTCTCCAGGCCGTCGAGCTCGACCACGATCCGCAGGGCGAGGACCTCGCGCTCGCCGACGCTGAGGGTCGCGAGCGCGGTCTGGAGGCCCGGAGAGAGTCCTTCGATGAAGTCGGCCTCGTGCGCATCCGGCTGGGCGGCAGCCTGTTCGCGCCGTCGTCGCCGCGACTCGGCGCGAAACCAGTCGAGGGCCGTCGTGCGGGCGATCCCGAGCAGCCAGGTGCGGGCGCTGCCCCGGCGGGCGTCGAAGCGCGGCCATTGGCGCAGCGCCTTCTCGAATGTGGCGCCGGAGAGGTCGTCCGCGAGGGTTCGATCGCGTGTCAGATAGAGCAGGTAGCCAAACACGTCGTCGAGGTGGCGCTCGGCCGCGTCGGCGAACGTCGGCGGCGCATCGGTACGGGTCAGCGTGCGGGTGAGTGTCATCGCGTGCATGTCCGTTCTACGCCGCCGGGTGGCTGTTGCGTCACACGAACGCGCTGTCAGCCGCAGAGCACGAGCGTGCCCCTGCCCGCGGACAGCTCGGAGCCGCGCGCGCGTCAGGTGTGTCGTGCGCGTCCGGATCTTCGTGCCGGCGAGGCCGGGCAGCGAGAGCCTCAGGTCACCGGAGCCGCCGGAACACTGCAACCGTGGCCTCCGCCACGGATTCGCCCCGAAGGAGAATGTTGACAGGTAACCATATGGTTACTTATCATGCTTTTGTGGACAAGGTGTTCAAGGCCCTCGCCGACCCGACGCGTCGAAGCCTGCTCGACGAGTTGTACACACAGGACGGGCAGACGCTCAGCACGCTCGAGCAGCGGTTGCCGATGACGCGCATCGGCGTCATGAAGCATCTCCGCGTTCTCGAGGAGGCAGGTCTCGTGACGACGAAGCGGCGTGGTCGCGAGAAGCTGCACTTCCTGAACCCCGTCCCGATCCGGCTCGTCCACGACCGCTGGGTGAGCAAGTACGCCGAGCCCTGGGCCACAGCGCTCGCCGGGCTCAAGACGAAACTCGAGGAGGATCTGATGGAGAAGGTGTTCGAGATCTACATCAAGACGACCCCGGAGCGTCTCTGGGAGGCGATCACCGATCCGGAGCTGCGGCAGACGTACTCGTTCGGCCTGAGCATCGTCTCGGACTGGACGCCGGGATCCCGGTACGAGGCTGTTCACGCATCGACTCCGGGCGTGTTCTGCGAGGGAGAGAATCTCGAGGTCGACCCGCCGCGCCGGCTCGTCCAGAGCTTCAGGGCGCTCTGGGGCGAGGACGTGGAGAGCGAGGGGACATCTCGAGTGACGTGGGAGATCGAGCCGGTCGAGGATTCGTGCCGGCTGGTCGTCACCCACGATCAGCTCCGCGACAACGCCAACAATCAGCTCTACGGCGGGTGGCCGATGATCCTGTCGGGCCTGAAGACGCTGCTGGAGACCGGGGAGTCGCTCACGACGCCCGGGTCGCTGCGTTACGCCCAACCGGCCGGATGAAGCTCGGGCAACGGATTATTCGTCGAGACCGCTCGGGTGGCCGAGGCTCGTGAGCTCTGCGATGTCACGCGGGAAGAGGAGCGACGTCGTCCAGTCGGTTACGACGCGGAGCTTGCGACTCAGGAGCGGTAGGGCGTAGAGGTGATAGGTACGGGCGGCGAACCAGCCGGGAAGGCCCGAGAGATGGATGCCGAGTATGTCGGCGATGCCCTTGTAGCGGCCGAGTGTCGCCACCTGCCCCAGCATCCGGTAGCCGTAGGGTCGGGGTTCGCCGTGGAGGTTCTTGGCCAGGCGGCGGGCCTGGCGGAGCGCGTGCTGGCAGGTCGGAGGGTCCGTCTCTCCCGGAGTGCGAGTGTTCGGAACGGCGGCGCAATCACCGAGCGCCCAGACGTCCTCGAGACCTTCGACCCGCAGCATCGGGTCGACGCGCACCCGACCACGCTCGTCCAGGGGCAGGCCGAAGGCATCGAGGAGAGGGGAGGCCTTGACCCCGGCCGTCCACACGAGCGTGCGCGCCGGCACGCTCGTGCCGCCGGAGAGAAGGGCCGTCTCACCATCGTACGAGTCGAGCGTTTCGCCGACGTGGATCTCGACCCCGCGGCGCTCGAGCCGGCGCGCGGCATAGCTGCCGAGCCGGCGCGGAATGTCCGCAAGGATGCTCGGAGCCGCGTCGACCAGCACCCAGCGCTGTGGAACGTCACGCAGCGAGGGGTAGTAGCGGAGCGCCGCCTTGGCGAGGTCGTTCAGCTCGGCAATCGCTTCCACCCCGGCGTAGCCGGCTCCGACGAAGACGAACCCGAGCTCGGAAGCCGGTCCACCGGCGGCGGCAGCATCGAGCCGCTCGAGCACCTGGTTGCGGAGCCCGATCGCGTCGGCGAGATCCTTGAAGCCTCGTCCGTACGCGGCGAGCCCCGGCACCGGGAACACTCGCGTGACCGCGCCCAGCGCTACCACGAGCCGCTCGTAGGAGATCACGGCCGGCCCGGCGATGGTCTCCGCCGAGACCGTGCGGGCCTCCGTGTCGAGCGATGTCGCGCGACCGAGCACGAGCTCTGCATGCGGGCACATCTGCCGCAGCGGCACGACGACGTGTCGCGGCTCGATCATGCCGGAAGCCGCCTCCGGCAAGAGCGGTGTGTACAGCATCGAGTTCTGAGGCGACACGATGGTGGCCCGGTGCTTTCCGACCAGTCGCGCGACGTACGCCCCGGCAAAACCACCGCCGAGCACGAGCGTCCCTCCCACCGCCGATCGTTTCATCCGTCAGACCGGCGGAGGGGCATCTCGGCGCGGTGGTCCTCGATCACCTGCTCGATCGTTCGGGGCTTGCTCCCGGTCAGCTCGGCGTAGTCTCCGGAGACGACGTCGGCCTCACCCGCGGCAACGCCGTCGTAGTACGAGATGCCCGCGTCGATCGCCCATTCCTGCCGCCCCAGCTTGCGCCTGGATTCGACCCACTCGGCTCGATCGAGCGGCTGGTAGCGATACCGATCGCCGGTCACGGTGGACGCGATCTCGGCCAGCTCGGCGAGCGTCACTGCTTCCGGGCCCGTGATCGTGACGAGCGACCGACCGTCGTGAGCCCGATCGGCGAGGACGACCGCGATCGCCTCACCCAGCTCCGATCGCAGGGTCAAGCTCACTCGACCGTCCCCACCGGGACCGCTGATCCGACCTCGCTCGTCGAACCAGCCCACGATGTTGTCCGCATACATCGCGTTGCGAACTGCGGTGAACGGTAGCCCCGATGCGGCCAGCATCGCCTCGGTCGCACCGTGAGAACGAGCATGACGAAACCACGCGTCGGGGCCGGCCGCGACAAACGAGAGATAGACGACACGTCCGACCCGACGTCTTGCCGCTGCCTCGACGAACGAGCGATGAAGCGCGATCCTTCGCTCGTAGTCCTCGTGCACCGACACCATGAACACCCTGTCGCCTGGCTCGAGGGCACGCCCGAGCGCGTCCCGATCGGCGAAATCGGCCACGACGACGTCGCTGCCGGGAAGTTCCGGCGCCCGCGCCTCGGCACGCACGATCATCCGAAACGGCACGCCACGGCGGGACAACTCTTCCGCGACGAATGTCCCGACGTGCCCTGTTGCCCCCGTGACGGCGATCATGCCTCTTCTCCCCGAGCTCTCCTCAAACCGGCAGCTGCTGCCGTACAGCTGATCGTACTTTCGGGAGCACGAGTGCTTGTCGTAGATTGGTCGGGCAGCTCTCACGCCAATACTGCAACAGGAGGCGACAAGGATGCCGAAGCGTGCGCTGATCGTGATCGACGTTCAGAACGAGTACTTCGACGGCGCCTTGCCGATCAGCGATCCTTCCCCTGAGCTGAGCCTGGCCAACATCGGACGCGCGATGGACGCCGCCACCGACGCCGAGATGCCCGTGATCGTGGTGCGTCACGGTGCCGCCGACGCGGAGTCGCCCATCTTCCGTGAAGGCTCGCACGCGTGGGAGCTGCACCCGGAGATCGAGCGGCGCGCCCGCGATTACCTGATCGACAAGACGCTTCCCGGTTCGTTCACCGGAACGCCGCTCGAGAGCATCCTGGCCGCCGCCGGGATCGACACTGTTTCGATCACCGGCTACATGACACACATGTGTGTCGACACGACCTCGCGCCAGGCGGCGCATCTCGGGCTTTCCGTCGAGATCCTCAGCGACGCGACGGGGACACTGCCGCTCGAGAACAGCGGCGGCACGGCAGCGGGAGAGGAGTTGCATCGCGCAACGCTCGTCGCCCAGGGTCAGTTCTTCGCAGACGTGGTGAGCACCGACGAGTGGCTCGGCAGGATCGGCTCGTCCTCAGGGTGATCCGATCGAGCTTCTCGGCGGTCTAGCCCGCGGACGTCAACGTGAGCTCCACCCGGTCGACGCCGACCTCGTGCAGCTCGCCTCCGCGGCGGCACGATTTCCGCACCAGCAGCGTCACGACGGTCGGGCCGTTCGGGGGTGGCGTCACTTCGACGACGGCATCGGTCCGGCCGACGACGACACGATCGCCGGAGGGTGCGCACGCGCCGTCGCAGCCGATGTTTCCCCCCGCGGGAGATACGAGCCTGATCGCGCTGCGCGCTGCCACGAGGTGGAGCCGGCCCTCGCAGCGCGCATCGGTTCCGGCGGCGCAGCGCATGCGCCAGTCGAGCGCGAGCCGCACTCGTACCGTGCCGGTGGGGGTACGCGAGGTTCCCTGCAGCGAGGCAGTGGTCGAGATCGACACGCAGTGACACGGCGTCGGCACCCGGGCGAAGACCGCCCGCACCGCGAGGGCGCCGTCGACGGCGCGGGAACACACGGGTTTCGTGCCGGCACACGCCCCCTGCCACCGGACGAACCGCGAGCCCTCCGCCGGACGCGCGCGAAGCGTCACGCTCGCTCCGGGCTGGAGCCGCGCGATGCATCGTCGGCCGCAGGCGATCGACGACGATCCGACGACCGACCCGGCGCCGGTGCCCGTCCGTTCGACGGTCACTGCGAACGGGCGGGGACGGAGCAGGATCGCGCGCTCGGGTCCGTCGTAGAGGCCGGTGCCGACGATCGCCCACGAATCGTTGACGTCGGCCCCGGAGCGGATCGTCCAGCCGGCGCCGTTCGTCACGAGCGTGTTGAGGTCGAAGAGCGCCGGGATCGATTTCGGGACCCGGCGGAGGTCGACGATGACCGCGATCTGCCTGTCCTCGGCCGAGTCCGTTGCATCGCCGACGGCCTGCCGGTAGGAGTTGACGGACAGGAGCTGTGCGACCGCGTAGCCCGACAGCGCCGCCGCAGGGCGCGGCTTCACTCCCGTCCAGACTGCGCCGAGCGCGCCGCTGTCGGTCGTGCCGTAGCCGACGACGAGCCCGTCCGGTGCCACCGCGTACGCGATGCTCGCTGCCGGCGCTCCCGAGCCCGTCGTGATCTGCCCGAGATCCTCGACGCGTCCGTTCACCCATCGCGTGGCGTGGACGGTGCCGTCTGCCGCGTCCGCCTGGCCGACGATCACGCCGCGGTCGTTGATGCCCCGGGCGAGGCTGAACGAGCCGCCGGGGAGGATCCCGAGGTCGCGCATCGTCCCGTTCTGCCACGCGAACGCCCGGTTGCCCTCGCGCGACTGCGAGACGCCGACGACCGTCCCTCCGGCGTTGATCGCGAGACCGATGCTGACCCGTCCCCCAGGCATCGTCCCGAGTGCTCGAACGAGACCGTTGCGCCAGACGACGGCGGAGCGTGGACCTCCTTCGATGCCCGAGACGCCCACGATCTCGCCGCGGTCGTTGATGCCCTGAGCCGACGAGAAGTCGCCGCCGGCGAGGACACCCAGATCGGCCATCTTGCCGTTGCGCCAGAGGAACCCGTGCGTCGAGCCGTCAGCCCGGCTCGACTCGCCGACGATGTCGCCACGCTCGTTGATCGCCAGAGCCTTGCTCGTCGCGCCGCCGAGGGTCCCGAGCGAGACGAGCGTGTACCGCGGCGGTTCCGGGGCGACCGTCGGTGTCGCAGCGGTCGCCCCCGCCGCTGCCCACCCGGCCGGCGGCGGCGCTGACAGCGTCAGCGCCGCCCCGAGCACGAGTGTCCATGTTGCCGTCCTTGCCCAGCGCACCGGGAGGCCGCCCTGGGGGCGGCTCCCGGTGCGCTGTCGACGGTGTGTCATCTCATCGTTGCCTATATCCATTTCTGCCGGAGCATCGTGCCCCGGCGGTTGGTTGTCGAGGGTCCGGTGTCCCGTTTCGCAGCGCACCGGAAGGCGGCCGTGGGGGCGGCTCCCGGTGCGCTGTCGACGGTGTGTCACTGCATCGCTTTCCACCTTCGTCCTCTCCGGCGCCTCGTGCGCCGGAGAGCGGTGCCTGGCAGCGAGTCGAGCGAGCCCGCGACCGCCCCCGAGAGCGACGACCAGCTGTGTCGCCGCTCTCGGTGAGATGAGCCGTGATCGCCTCCAACCCCGTGCCCGGGCCGTCCGGTCCGCGTCGGTGCCGCTCCAGGACGTCGGCGCGTCGGCGTCCCGAACGGTGCCGGGGTGCGGTGTCGGGAGGTATGACCACGTGCTCATCTCGTCTTCTCGGTCTGGCGCAACCGCGACGTGTCCCCCGCCGGCCGGCGCTTGGGCGCCGGCCTTGCGGGAGTCCTGTCCGATGGTCGCGTTGGTGTCCGTCTCGTCTCCTCTGCTCTCGACGATCGTCCTAGTTCCAGAACGGGAAGATCGTCTTTGTCTTCGACTTGCTGTTGCCGATCTGCTGCTTCTGCGAGATCGACTGGGCCAAGTCGGACGCGTTCGACTGCGTCGCGGCACCGCTCGTGGCGCTACCGGACGTGATCGACTTCGCGTTACCGCTGTGGTCGGCGCTCGAGTTGCCACCCGTGCCACCGGCCGACACAGCGTTGCCGCTGTCGGCGTAGGTGGACGAGGCGTTGCCGCTCGAAGCGTTCGCCGACGGATTGGCCGTCGCAGCGCCGCCGTCTCCGCTACCGGAGATGGAATTGCCGCTGTCGCCGATCACGCCACCGATGGCGTTACCGCCGTCGGCCCAGCCGGAACCGTTTGCCGACCCACCGGAGCCGCCAGCTCCGCCAGTGCCGGTACCGGCTCCGCCGGTCGACGCGCCGCCCGTGCCACCGGCGGCGCCGCCGCCGTTGGCCGAGTTGCCGCCGTTACCACCGGTCGAGCCACCGTTGGCGGTGTTGCCGTCGCCACCGGATGTCGTCTGCACTGCACCGGTCGCTGCACCCGAGCCCGCCGCGCCCGAGGCACCACCGGTTGCGGGGTTGCCACCGGTGTCGCCGCCGGTTCCGGCCCCGCCGGCTCCGCCGACTACGGTTGCGGACTGGAGGTTCGCCGCCACCGGGACTGCGATGCCACCGTCACTCGACGGATTGGCAGTCTGGTTACCGGTGGTGTTGTTTCCACCCGTACCACCTGCACCACCGTCTGTGGTGTTGCCGCTGTTGCCGCCGCCGCCTGCACCGCCGGCCGCAGCGCCGCTGGAGCCCGAGCCACCAGTACCGGCTCCGCCGTTGGACGCGTTGAGTCCGCCGGCACCGCCGGTCGACGTCGCGTCACAACATGCTCCGCCGGTACCCGAAGCAGCCGCCCCACCAGTGGCACTGCCATCTGGGCAGCTGTTGGTCTGGGTGGTGGCGCCCGAGTTGCCGCTGCTGTTCAGGTTGCAACCAGCCGACGAGTCGGAGGCGCTACCGCCGCCGCCGCCCGAGCCGGCACCACCAGTGTTTGCACTGGTGCTGGACGTGGAACCACCGCCGTCCGCGCTACCAGTTCCGCCACCGCCGGTCCCGGTCGCACCGGTCCCCGGGCCGCTGCTTGCGCTGCCACCCGAGTTGCCGCCGTTGGTCGTGGTGCCGCCGGCTCCGCCGGCGCCGCCACCGTTCCCACCCAGCCCGTTGGTGTTCGTGCCGGTGGCCGGGCCACCGTTCGCATTCGCGGTCTGGCTGGCAGTGCCGGTGTTCGTGGCACTCCCCGCGCTACCGCCGCTTCCGCCGCTGCCGGAGGAGCTACCACTCGAGCTGGAGCCCGCGCCTCCGCTCCCGCTCGACGCGGCGCCGCTCTGGACCGGGCCGTTCGTCTGGGTGGCAACGACATTGCCTCCACCCGTACCGCCGTTGGCGGAGCCACTACCACCGGTTGCGGAGCCACCGTTGGAGGTCCCGCCATTGGCGGTTCCACCGGTGGAGCTGCCACCGTTTCCGGTTCCAGTCGCTCCGCTGCCGGCCGTCGACGTGCCACCGTTCCCGGCGTTGTTCGTGCCGCCGGTTCCGTTGGCGTTCGCGTTCTGCTGACCGCCGGTGGACGAGCTCGACGTGCTTCCGCCCGTGATCGGGGCGACGTTCGTCGCCAGCCCGCCGTTGGCCGTGCTCTTCGTGCCGACGTACCACGGCGCCGCTGCTTGCGCGTAGCCGCTGTCGGCCGAGCCACCAGTCGACGTAGCTGTGCCACCGGTTGCGTTACCGCCCGTGACCGACGCGGCGCCGCTCTGGGCGGTCCCCGTCTGGCTCACGGTTGCGGTGTTCTTCGCCTTCTGCTTCAGCAGGCAGTTGGGATCCGAGAACGCGAGGTTCCCGGTGCAGTTCCCCCCTGCTGCCGGCTTTGGAGGCGGATTCGTCGCGAGGGCCCCCGAAGTGAGCACCAGCGCTGCGACCGCCATTGCGAGGGTTGCCCCCAGCAATCGGACTTTGACTAACAAAACAGACTCCTTCTGTCTCGAAGTACCTGGACTGCGGGCGCGATTGCCCGCCGCCGCCGGGATCCCAAGACCCGGCGGGGTTGATGCGCTCGAGGGCGCTACCCAGGTGTGTCGAGCAGAGTGACGACGGCTCCTGGAGGCTCCAGGAGAGTTGGCGGATCCTGGATCTCGCCGCCGTCGGGAGAAATCGGAGAAGCTCGTGCCGCGAGCGCGGCGGTGATGCCGCCGCCCGCCGAACCGGGTGCCGGCCCGGCGCCGCTCGTCGCCGTGACCACGGGTGGACCGCGCGGCGACGTGTCGTCGGCGGGTGCCGCCGGGCCGTGGCCGCGCTCGACGCGTGCCTCCACGGTCGTTTCGCCCTCGGGCTCTGTCTGAGCACCCAGGGCGGTGCGCACCCCGTTGATCCACACGCCGTCGGCGTCGACGACGATGACCGAGGTCATCGACGTGGGCAACAGGAGGCTAGAGCTCGCATCCGGCCCTCCGGTCGCGCCGTTCGTCGAGAGGTAGATCTCGGTCGAGTCGGGCCCGGGCTCGAACGCGCCGGTCGCGGGGAATTCGTCGCCCGAGCCTGCCGGTCGCGTGGCGGCCGCGTCGCCGCCGGATCCGCCGGACGCCGCGCTCTGCCTCACGAACTCCTTCACGACGTAGAAAGCTCCGGTGTCGCTCCCTGGCGCCGCTCCACCGCTGCCGGACATCGTGGATCCGCGGCCGGTTTCCCTGCCGCCTCGCGTCGTCCCGGCCCCCTGCGAGCCGAGATCTCCGTCGCCGCCTCCCACCTGACCGGTTCCGCCGCCGCCCTCCTGGCCGGTTCCGTGGCCGTTGTCGTCGTCACCACTGCCACCGCCCCCAGGCGGCGGAACGGGCTTCGGAGGCTCCGGTGGGATGATCTCCTGGGACTGGTCGATCTCCTGGACGACGAGCGAGATGTCGAGGGCTGTTGCCTCGGACGTCGCGTCGATGATCGCGAGCCCGTCGACGTAGAGACCGGTATTGACGACACTCGTCATCGAGGCGCTCGCCTGCGCCGAGTTGGACTGATCGACGCTCGTCTCGTTACGCGCTTCCGTCGTCGCGCCGGTCGTGTCGATCTGCTCCTGCGCGACGCTCTGACCGACGGCGCTGGCGTTCCCGGCCGAGACGTCGGCGAAGGCGCCGTTCCCCTGGCCGAAGAAGCCGAACGGCTCAAGGGTCGAGTCGTCCGCAACGCTGCCGACGGCGGTCTGGGCGGCTTCGGCGTGGGCCTCGGCCTGCTGCGTCACGATCGCGACCTGGGCGGAGTCGGCAGTGGAGGCCTCGGCGCCGCTCTGGGACTGAACCGACTCCTGGGAGACGAACGACGTGTTCGCGGAAGCCGAGACGGCGCTTGCGAGGTTCTGCTGGACGACCACGAGGTCTGCAGGTGAGTCGGTCGGTGCCGACGTAGTCTGCTGGGCGGGTCGCGTAGGGAGGACGACCAGATTGGACGTCGAGGCCTGTTTCGCGTCGGCGGTCGCCGTTGCTGCCTGTTCGACGGCCGCGGCCGAAGTGGCGCCCTCGCTGCTCGGGCTCGCAACCTGGAGCTGCGCCGAGAGCTGGTCGATCTCGCTCTCGTTGGCCGCGCTCGCGTCGGCGGCGGCCTGGCTGACCTGGGTCACGATGGTCGTGGAGGGCACGACCGGGGCGGCGGGCTGGGTCGACACGGTCAGAGGGAGCCCCGCCTGCCCGAAGTGTGTCGCGTTGACGCTCCCGAGTTGAGATGCCTCGATCGACGCGAGCCCGGCCTGGGCGACGCTCGCGAACTCGGCGGAGGCCTGAACGCCGTCGCCCCCGGCCGCCTGGGCCTGCTCGATGCTCTGCACGACGGTGGAGACGTTGGCGACGGAGGCGTCGGCCGTGACGGTGTTCGCCTGCTGGACGATCGTGCCGGCGTCGCCTTGCCCGACGGGGATCCCGCCGGGCCCGACGGGGATCCCGCCGGCGATCACGACGCGGTTGGTGACCTGGCTCTGCTCGGCGATGCTCGAGGCGTCGGCGACCTGGCGCGTCTCGACCAACTGGGCGACGGTCGGCAGGACGACGACGGGCTCGCCGGTGAGCTGTCCTTGCAGCGCCGTCTGCGTCACGTCACTGAGGTTCACCGCTGCTGCGGTTGCCGTCACGTCGTTCACCTGGGTCACCGTGTCCTCGGCGACGGCAATGGGTCCCGGGTCGCCCGGGCCGGTGACGCTGGCGACGGCGACGTTCGCCGGTGCGTCCTGGGTCGAGGTCGCACTTGCCTGTGCGGCCTGATCCTCCGCCGTGGTCTGGGTCACGGGCGCGTCCGGAAGAGCCACGGTGATGCGGCTCACGTGGCTCTCGGAGCCGGCGTCGGCGGTTGCGGTCGACGTGTTGGACTGCACCATGGGGCCGAGGAGTGTCGCGAGGGCGCTTGCGGCGAGCAGCGCCTCCGGCGGGGGTGACCCTGCGGCCGGCGAGTCGGCCGGCACGGCGACCGTTGGATCGGTCAGCGTGGGCAGCGTGTCGGTCGTTGCCCCCGTCGGCGTGCTCCAGTCCCAGTTCCAGTTCCAGTTCCACGAGCACGCGCACGGCTGGCTCCAGTCCCATTCCCAGACCCAGTTCGTCTGATCGTCCTGCTGCCAGGTCCATGTCCACGTCCACGTCCAAGTGCCGTCCAGCGGCTGGGAATCGCTTCCCGTGCCCGGCGAGGCGGGACCGCCTGCGAGGCCCTGCAGCGACGTGTCGGAGGTCGCGGTGCCATTGCTCGGCCCGGTCTCTGTCGGCGTCCCCCACGACCACTGCCAGGTCGCGAGCTGGCTTGCGAGCTCCTCGGGGGTCGGCTGGCCGCTTTGCCCGTCGTTCGAGTCCCACGCCCAGTTCCAGTCCCAGTTGGCCGACGCTCCGGGGGGCACGAGCCCGGCGTCTCCGAGCGCGATCGCAATGTTCGTGTTTCCGCCGCCGGTCGTCGCCCCGATCGAGACCGGCCCTGCCGCCGTGACGGCCTGGGTCGCGGTATTGGCCTGGGTGACGGTGCCATCCGAGCCGGGGCTCGAGATCCGGATGATGACGTTGACGTTCGTGGGCGCGATCTGCGTCGCCGACGCGATGTCTGTGGCCGCTGCCGTCGTGCCGGACGTCGTTGCCGTCGCAATTGCCGTGTTCGTCTGGGTGACGGCGCCGTTGTCTCCCGGGCTCGCGACCCGAAGGTCGAGGTTCGTGTTGCTCGGCGCGAACTGGGTCGCCTCGGCCGTCGACGTCGCGACGAACGAGCCGTCATCCGTGCCGACGCTCGTCGCGCTCGCGCTCGCGGAATTCGTCTGCGTTACGGCGCCGTCGTCTCCCGGGCTCGCGACACGCACTCCGACCTTCTTGTTCTTCGCGCCGTTCTGGTGTGCGGATGCCGTCGCGTCGGCCTTCTGCCCCTTGTTGTTGCCTGCGCTCGACCCCTGGCCGGGCGTCTCCAGCGTTGCGAGCGGGGACGTCGATGGCGTTTCCTGACCGACGCCGCCCGTCCCTGCCGTCGGCGAAGACTGGCCGTTCTGTGTCGACGCGTTGCCACCGTCCGGCGTCGTGGGCAACGCAGCCGTCGTCGTCTCGGGTGCGGGCTCGGTGACGAGGGTCGTGCCGGCGTTGGCGGTCGCGTCGGCGACGTTGGTCTGGGTCGTCCCGGCGGTATTGCCCGCGACGCCGATCAGGATTGTCACCGACCCGTTCAGCGGGTCGGTCTGCACTGACAATGACGCCGCTGCGGCCTGTTGCTGCGAGCCTTCGAGCGAGGGCTGCGGGGGCACCAGCGGCTCCTCGTTCGCCGGGTCCGGCGCCTGCTGCTCCGGGGCGGTACCGGCCGTGTTCGACTGCTCCGAGACCGACCCGCCGTCCTGGGTCGGGGTGCCGTCCTGCGAGGCGCCTGACGGAGGTCCGGGGACGGTGTCGGCAACGGTGGGCTGCTGCTCCTCCACCGCCGCTGGCCCGGGAGCGTCCACGGCCGGCGTCTCCGGCAGAGACGTGACCGTGACCGATCCGGGTGTCCCCTGGGCTCCGGCCGAACCGGCCGGAGCGTTGCTCGGCGCCGCCGATTCGACGGTTGCCTCAGGTGCGGTGACGGCCGGGGGCGTCGCCCCGTCGTCCGCGCGCGCGACCGCGGTCGCGACACCGAACGTCAGCGTTACGATCGCCAGGGCGACCGCTCGCCGCTGGGCTTGCGTCCTGAATATGGTTTTCACCTCCCCCCACATCTCGAAGCTCATGCCGGACCAGAGCCGGCTGGACCACGGGTCTAGCTCTGGGGCAGGTGAGCTAGGCGGGTCGTTCGAGAGGGGAGTGGAACGCGACCGGACGCCAGGGCTCGGCGGTGAGGCGCAGTCGGCGGCCGAGCCGGAAAGTGACGGCGCCCGTCGCAAACGCCGCCATGGTGATGCCGAGGATGCTGCCGAGTCCGAATCCGCCCTGTCCGGGGCCTCCTGCCGGTGCCCACGTCGCACCGGAGGCGACCGGGGTGGGGGCGGGCAGATTGTTCGGAAGGGGAACCCGAGGCAGGAGACCGACATCGCTCACGGTCACGACCTTGTCGTCTGCAGCGTCGCGGTTGAACCGGATGGCCGCGGCGACTCCCGTGATGAGCGAGGTCGCGGCCGCGCCGGCGGGCGTGAACCGTGTGCCGGACCCGTTCTCGACCGTGACGTGGCCGGCGTGGTCGATCCTGATCGAGATCGCCCCGTCGAGCCCGCTCAGGCGCTCGACCGAGATCCCCAGACCGAAGCTGATCGACCGGAGCTGCATGACGGTTGGTCGAACCCTTCGGGTGGTCGAGCCGTCCGCCAGCACGATCTCGATCGTCGCCGGAGGTGTCAGCGGCGGAAGCGCAACGGGGGCGGTCGGGCCGATCGCGACGCTGTCGGCCGCGACGACCGTGGGCCTCGCGTCCCTGCCCGCCTGCACGCCGCCGGAGAGGTCGGGCGCACGCAGCGGGGTCGAGATCGGCGTCGGCGCGCCGACGGCCGTCCGTGGAGCCGCAGGTACCGGGAGGCTCGCCCCGCTCTCGGTCTCTGCGACAGGAGTTCCGGCACCATTGGCCGCAAGCTCGCTCGGCGCTTGCGCGCGCCGAATGGTCGGCGGGTCGACAGGTCCGATGCTCGTACCGGCTTCTCCAATGGTCGTACCGGCTGCGGTCGCCGGCTCTACGGCGACCGTTGCGGCGTCGGCCGGTGCGGCAGGCCCGATCGGCGCCTGCGAGGACGGGCTCGTCGGGGTGCCGACCGACGCGGAGGTCACGGTCTTCGCGGCAGGTGCGATCTTCTCGATCGCGCCGGGGGCGGTTGCCGGCGCCGAGTTCTCCACCGTCACGGCCGAGACCGACGGAGCGACGACGGGAGCGGATGCCTGAGACGTCGACGTCGAGGCCGCTTCCTGCCCTGCCGAGGTGGCGACGACCGGCTCCGTGGGCGGCGTCGGCTCGGAGGTCGGCGTGGGCATGACGGGCTCGGTCACGGTGATCTCGGGGGCCGGCTCCGAACCGGAAGTCGTCGTCGAGTTCGCGCCCTCTCCGGCCGGCGTCGCGGCGACGAGCGACTCCGCCGGCGCAGCAGGCTCCGATACCGGAGCGGAAGCCGCAGACGAGGGGGTTGACGACGGCGGCGACGATACGGCGGTCTGGTCCAATGTCCCGGTGACCGGATCGGTCACCGTCCCGGCGACGATCGGTGCGCCCGAGACGGCGGCTGAAACACCCGTCGTGGCGGCATCCGGCGCCGTATCCTGCGCCTCGCCGGAGGCACCCGCAGCGGCCACGGGCGAGGTCGGCTCGGGCGTCGTCGCGAGCTCGTTCGTCGGCGGAGCAGCGAGCCCATCGGCCGCGACCGGCCCGGTCGGAGCGCCCGCGGCGATCTCCTCTCCTGGCTCGGCCGACATCGCGGTGGCACCGTCTGCGCTTTCGGACGCGGCGCCGGCTGCGGCGCCGGCCCGGACGTCCTGGCTCGTCTGCGTTGCTATTTCTGCAAACGTTGTGTCGGCCGTGCCCGTTGAGGCGGGCGCGGTCGGCTCGCCGGTCGACGTCACGCTTGGCGCGATCGTGGCGGATCCGTCGTCGCCGGCAACGGGCACCGCGGCGATCGCCGCCTCGGCAGAGCCGCCGCCGTCGGCGTTCTGGACGGTCGTGTTGTCGGTCGGGGAAACGTTGGGCCCGGATTGTGCCGGAGCGGTGGAAACGGCCGTCACGTCGGGCTGCCCGGCGGCGACCTCCGCAATGCCCAACCCGTCTTCCGCCCGCGCGCTCGTGGCGCAGGCGAGGAGGGCAAGTGTCACGAGAGCTGTCGCGAGCCCGACTCGTTGCAGGGACCAGTCCGACGCGGAGCTCCTGCCGCCGCCATGATCGAACGTGGCCGCGGCCGACCGCCCCACAGCCTCCTGCGTTCCTGGCCAGACATCCCAGCTCCGAGCTGGCATGTGCTCCCTTCAACTCCCCCTTCGGGCCGAGCCCGGGTGTTGCAACTACCGAACCCTGACGGGCTCCCCCAAGTAGCAGAAGCCGGGAAGATGACACATCGTCGCGGAAGTTGCAAGTGCCGCCGAGGGAGCGCCGCTGGGATGCCGGTCGGCGCTCCTGTCACAAGGGCGCGGCCCGGCGGAGGGCCGTCGCCGGCCCCGGCAACGGGCCTCGGAGGGTAGGGAGCGCAGCGGTTCTCGACGACGCAGCCTGTCGGATTGCAGGGAGATCGACCGCCCTGGAGGGCTCGACTATTGGCGAGAGTCGGGTGTTCGAACGGGCGGTGTCGCCACGACCGGGGAGTTCGAAAAGGTGTCACAAGCGCCGGTGCGTGCGATGCCTCGGCGTGGCGGCATTGCCTCACGCATAGCTCTCGCGAACGGCGGCTAGGGCAACCGGGAGAGGAAGCGGGAGCCTCGAATCGCACGTCGGTAGACGGCGAGCGAGCGAGGCTTCGTCCGCAACTCGAAGATGCCGCTGCCGCCGCTCCAACCCTTGTTGAAGTACACGAGTCCAATCGTCCGCGGGTGGTTCGAGATCCACTCGAATACCCGGCTCGCGAATGCCGCGTCATCCGCGCCCTTGAGCCCCCATTCGGCGACCAGGAACGGCTTCGGGTAGGCATAGAGCGTGTCCATGCCCGCCCACGAGGGCCCGGCGCCGTCCGAGTAGAGATCGTCGGCGACGATGTCGACGAAGCCCGGCCCCGGCCAGTAGGCGGCCGGCCCGTTCGCCTCGATATACGGCGTCCCGTGGCCCTGGGGGTTCCAGACGATCCCGATCCGCCCCGACCGCTCGATGTCCTGGCCTGCTCGCAGACGCGGGAGCCCCGCGGCCCGGAGCTCCTCGTTGATCGCGCCGACCGAGCCGCCACGCAGGATCAGCGCGATCCGCCGGAAGGCCCGAACCAACGCCGCCGGCGCATACCTCGCGCCCCGCGAGCTGCCGGACTCGTCAAACGCACACCAGGGATTCCAGTAACCGTTCATCTCGGGCAGGACTCGCACCCAGACGTCCTCCCCGGCTCCGTTCAGGGCGCGTGCCAACGTGACGTAGCGACCGTCCTCGGCGCCCCGTGCGATGTCGGCCGGCGCGACCGCCGACGGCAGGGAGAGGACAGGCAGGCGTCCCGCCAAGTGTTCGCTTCTGACGAGCCCGGCGATGTCCCCGCCCCAGGTGCCGAACATCACGTGAAGCGCGTGGTGTTTGCCCGTCAGGCGGTCGAACCCAGCAGGATCGGGACCCACGACACCCAGCAACACCCTCCCCGGTGAAGGCGCACCGTACCCCGCGTGCAGGCCGGGCAGCGCAGTCCTCGCCTGAGCAGGGTTCGAGATCACGACCCGATCCCCGAAGGCCACCGCGCTCGATCCCGCGGCGGCCGCGATCGCGACGACGACCACAACCACCCACTGGCGTTGAACCGTCAACTCTCTCATTGGCGACAACCTGCTGAGACGGATTCGATTGTACGCCCGCCCGCGCGCCCTCATCCCACCAGTGTCCAGAATGCGGCTCGGGGCACCGCCCCGGCGGATCGAGGATCGGCCTCACTCAGGGGGCCGCAGCACCCGACAACCACGGGCGTGTACCGTCGCCGTTCAGCCGCGTCGTCCGTGACGGCATGCGACTGCTCCCCGCTCGCCTCCGGTGTCCAGACCGGCGCCGGCCCCGTGATCACCGCGCTCGACGTCGGTCCCGGCGCCTCGTTCGCCGTTGCATTTCATGAGCGGGGGACGCCGGCTATGGGCATCGTCGAGGGTGAGTCACAGCCCGACACATTCATTCCGCAGCTGATCGACCTCTATCGCGGTGGAGATTTCTCGTTCGACAAGCCGGTCACCTTCTACGACCTCGACCAGATCGACGAGGCCTTCCACGACTGCGAGGTCGGCACCACGATCAAGCCGATCGTCCGCATGCCCCGACCGGCCCGGCGCTCCGTGGCCGGCTCTAGAGGATGAGCGCCTGCCGGATCGCCGTCGCAACAGCCTGCGTCCGCGTGTCGGCGTCGAGCTTGGTCATCGCGTTGCGGACGTGGGACTGGACGGTCTCGGCGGAGATCCCGAGCTCCTTCGCGACCTTCTCGTTCGTCATCCCTCCCGAGAGCAAGGTGAGAATCTGCCGTTCGCGTTTCGTCAGTGCCGGTAGCGGCGCGGTCGTCGCAGCCTTGGCGAGCGCGGCGGCCAGCTTGGCATCGACGTACGTGCCCCCCGCCGCCACCGTGGTGAGAGCGCTGATCAGCTCCGTGAGCGGCGACTCCTTGAGGACGAAGCCACGCGCTCCCGCATCGAGCGCCTCGCGGAGAAGCGCATGGTCGTCGTGCCCCGTGTAGAGGACGGTGCCGGTCTGCGGCGAGCTGGCAGCGGCTCGACGTGCGACCTCGATCCCGTTGAACGGTTCCATTGTGATGTCCACCAGTGCGGCCATTGGGCTCCTTGCCTCGATCTCGCGAAGCGCGTCGTCGGCGCGTGATACACGGGCGACGACCTCTATGCCGGAGAGCTCCAGGTAGCGGGAGACCGAGTCGAGCACGGCGGGGTGGTCGTCGGCAATCACGCATGTCACCGGGGCACCCTCGACGGCCGGCTCGGCCGGCTCGGTCGAGCTCCGCGGACGGAAGACGACGCTGTTGACCGTCTGCACCAGGGCAGCGGGAGAAAAAGGCTTGCGGACGAGCGTCGATACGCCGAACGCACCGCCCTCCAGACTCGGCGACTCCTCCGAGTAGCCGGAGATGAACACGACCGGGGCCTGTGGCTGGCTCGCGGCGACGCGCTCGGCGAGCTCACGGCCACTCATCCTGGGCATCACCAGGTCGGTGACGAGCAGATCAATCGGCCGTTCGACGCGTTCGAGCTCCTCGAGAGCCTCGATGCCGTTCCGGGTCGCGTGGACCTCGAATCCCGCCCCTTCGAGGACGCTGCTGACGAGGTCGCGGACGAGGTCATCGTCCTCTGCCAGGAGAACGACGGGTGCCACCTGCCGCATGCGCTCACCGTTCAGCTCCGTCTTCGGCGCCGGCGCGGCGCTGACGGCAGGGAAGTACAGATGGACGGTCGTGCCTCGGTCGGGCTCACTCTCGATGAGCACGAAGCCGCCACTCTGACTCACTGTGCCATAGACGCTCGCCAGCCCGAGGCCTGAGCCCTCGCCGAGCGCCTTCGTGGTGAAGAAAGGCTCGAAGGCCTTCGTCCGGGTCTCGGCCTCCATCCCGTGGCCGTCGTCTGCGACCGAGACGACGACATACGAGCCCACGGCGACGTCACCCTTTGTCGCGGTCTCCTCGTCGATCTCGGTGGTCGAGGTCGTGATCGTCAGGGTGCCGCCGGTCGGCATCGCGTCGCGGGCGTTGAGTGCGAGGTTGACCAGCATCTGCTCGATGCGATCGGGGTCGACCCACGCAAACGCCGGCTCTGGAGACGGGATCGTGACGATCTCGTTCGCCGCGCCGATCAGATGGCGGAGCAGGGCGGTGGACGAAGCGACGAGCTCGTTGACGTCAACCAGTTTCGCCTCGAGTGTTTGCTTGCGGGCAAAGGCGAGGAGCTGTTCCGGCAACGATGAAGCCTGCTCTGCGGCGCGCTGGATCTGCTCGGCTTCGTGATGCTGTCGAGTGCCCGGTTCGAGCCCGATGAGCAACAGCTCGCTGTAACCCTTGATCGCCGTGAGCATGTTGTTGAAGTCGTGGGCCACCCCTCCGGCGAGCCTGCCGATTGCCTCGAGCTTCTGCGCGTGGTGCAACTCCTCACGAAGTCGATCGCGTTCCTCCTCGGCATGCTTGCGGTCGGTGATGTCGAGCAGGAAGCCCTGCACACGCGGCTCGCCCTGCTCGCCGACGAGGCGGAAGGTCTCGTCCTGGACCCAGACGACGCGACCGTCGCGTGCGATGTAGCGGTATTCGTCACGGGATGGCTTGCCTGTGTCGCGCACGACGGCTGCGGCTGCGAGCACACGCCCGCGATCATCCGGATGGACGATGCTCGCGAGCAGATCCGGGTTGCTCGTCCATTCCTCCGGTGTGTACCCGAGCATGGGCTCGAGCTGTGGGCTGGCGTAGATGTTGGGGAGGGCCATGTCGATCGGTCGGATGTACGTGCCGAGAGGCAGCTGCTCGACGAGCGTGCGGTAGCGAAGCTCGGCCAGCCGGAGCCGCTCCTCCACCGCCTTTCGCTCGGTGATGTCCTGGATCTGGCTGATGAAGTAGCGTGGATCACCCGCGCTCGAGCTCACGACCGAGACGCTGAGCAGGATCCAGACGACGTCTCCCAGCTTGTGGAGGTATCGCTTCTCCATCTGATAAGTACGAATCTCTCCTCTGAGCATCTGGCCGACGAGCTCGAGGTCGGCTTCGAGGTCGTCGGCGTGTGTGATCTCCTGAAACGTGAGCGCGCGCAGCTCGGCTTCCGGGTAACCCACGATCTCGCACAGCGCCCTGTTCACGTCCAGGAACTTCCCGGTGGGTGAGACGATCGCCTCGCCGATCGGGGCAGACTCGAAGAAGCTGCGGAAGCGGGTCTCCGCGTCTCGCAGGTGCAACTCGGCCGTGTCGCGTGCGTCCTCTGCGCCTCTTCGCGCGGTCAGGTCGGTGATCAGCCCCAGAACGCCGGTCGGCCGGCCCTCGTGCGAGATCAGGGTCGACGTCACCTGGATGGGAACGTGGCGTCCTTCGCGTGTGACGAGCACCGTCTCGCTCGGGGCGGTATCGCCCCGTAGACGATCCTGGAACTGACGTGTCGCCTCGCTGCGCAGCGCCGGCGAGATCAGCTCGATCGCGAGCCGTCCGACAAGATCGGCGGTGGCGTATCCGGTCAGCCTCTCGCCGGCCGGGTTGACCGACGTGAACCGTCCCTCGAGGTCGAGCATGCACACCATCTCGCCCGAGTGCTCGAAGAGCAGTCGATGGGCCTCGGCGGTGGATCGAGCGTCCGGATCAGGTGCATCGTGTCGCGCAGTCATGGTCTCGATGCCCGGCGCCGGACGCGGCTGCCCCGACATCTATTCCCTGTTTCGCGGGAGAGCGCAATCCCCCTTCTGCCTGGAATCATCGCCGGCGACCACGGTCGGACGGATATCCCCGATAACGGGGAGGAATCCATCCCGCGATCCCTAACTTGAGATCCCCCAATTGGGGCATGCCTGCCGCGGCAAAGCCGTCGATCCTTCCACACGCCGGTCCTGAAAGTGCCGGTATTCCGGTAGATCCTTCAGCTAGGAGATCACAATGTCCTTTCGTCTTCCCCGTCGCCGCCTGATCGTGGTGGCGGTTCTCGCACTCGGCATCGCGGGCGGCGTCTACGCGTACGCCGCAACGAACACCGTTCCGAATTCGTCGGCCGGCTCGGGTTCCGGAACGATCTCCGGCTACACCGTCTCGAACGTCGCGTACACCCTCAACTCGACGACGCCGACGAACCTCGATCAGGTTACGTTCTCGATCACTCCGGTGACGACGAGCACGCTGAAGGCCCAACTCGCCCCTGCCGGGGCCTGGTACACGTGCACGAACACCACCGGCAGCGTCACCTGCAATACCACCTCGCCGCAGGCGACGGCTGCCTCTGCGACGCAGCTCACTGTCGTCGCGGCGCAATAGGCTCGGTGAGCGAATCGACTCTGGCGGGCGCCGGGGGGGCGGGCACAGAAGCCGCGCTGCCCCGGCCTGCCCGGCTTTCCACCCGGGAGTGGCTCCGACGTGCGTTGCGAGTCGTGCTCACGCTCGCCGTCCTCGGCGCGGCCTGGTGGCTGCTCACCCCGCCGCAGCTCGGCGGGTCGACAGTGTTCGTCGTCGTCGACGGCACCAGCATGCTTCCCCGCCTTCACGGCTCCGATCTCGTCGCGCTACGACCAGCGACGGGATTGCGAGTCGGAGACGTGGTCGGCTACCGGAGCGTGATGCTCCGCCGCGTCGTACTTCACCGGATCGCAGCGATCAGAGGCGACCGCTACGTGTTCAGGGGCGACAACAACTCGTTCATCGATCCGGAGCAGCCCGGACGCTCCCAGATCGTCGGCAAGCTCTGGTTCCGAATCCCGTCGGCCGGGCACGCCATCGGTGTGCTGCACGTCCCGTGGGTGCTTGCCACGCTCGCGGCTCTTCTGGTGCTGGCAGTCGGGCTCGACGGGGCGGGCAAGCCCTCGCGTGACGACCGCCGCGGGGCTCCTCTCCCGTGATCGACATGCGATGGGGGGCGGTGGTGATGCTTGCGATACTCGCCCTGGGCGCGCTGCCGGTGAGCAGGGCGGTCGGCGCCGGCAACATCATCTCCGGCTCGACGATGACCCAGTACCGGGTGGCGATCACCGCCAACACGCTCAAGCCCGCCGCGTGCGCCGCGATCAGCCCGACCGTCGTCAGCGTCACCGGCACGAGCGGCGCCGACCTGCTGCTGGGCACGGCGGCGGCGGACACCATCAGCGCCGCTGGGGGCAACGACTGCGTGCTCGGCGGTGGCGGCAACGACTCGATCAACTGCGGCGCCGGCACCGATGTCGCCGTGGGCGGGCCCGGGACGGATACGTTCAATGCAAACTGCGAAACGCAGATCCAGTAACAGCGACGCGGATGAATCCACGAATCGCGCCGCTCAGGTCACGGGGAGGCGGGTAGCCGGCTCGGCGGGAGCGTCTCCGTTGGTTTCCGGATCGGCCGGGACGGTGCCCTTCTCCAAGCCGTCGCTCGCCTCCGCGATGACTTCGGCGGCGATCGTGTCCCCGGCGTCGCGGGGAATGACCTTCTTGACCGTGACAACGGTTCTCGGGTCGAGAGGGATCTCATCTCCAGGCGCGGGCCGCGAGCCGAGCCGTCGCACGACACTACGCGCCTCGGAGGCGGATACATAGACGATCCGATAGAGAAACACGGACTCCCCACAACCTCCACAGGGGAGGGGACAGACGGCCTCTTCATCCTAGGCGAGTGCTCGGCCGTTGTGCAATGTGCCCGCCGAGAACGATGGCGGGTACGCGACCCGTGGTGCCCGTGCGTCCGGATTCAGGAAACCGGCGGTACTGTCGATATCGAGGCAGATGAAGCGAGCACGGGCCTCCCGTTCGGTGCTTCTGCCCTGGTTCTCCGCTTCGCCGATGAGGCGTGCCGGTCTGGCTGCCGCGGGGGCGGGCCTCGGGCTTGCGATCTACGTCCTCAGCATGGCGAGCTCACGCCTCGGCGATGCTCCCTTGTTCCTGTTGGTGGTGCCCCTGGCCGTGGGATCGATCGCGTTCGGGTTGCGCGGAGGGATCACCGCAGGCGTGCTGGGTTCCGTCCTGGCCACGCTCTGGTGGGTGCAAGAAGGCGAGCCCGACGGCGTTCCCTGGATCGTCTCGCGCCTGACGACGTACATCGTCCTCGGCGTCGCGCTCGGTTGGCTCGTTGACCAACGGAACGCACTCGAGCGGGAGATGGCCCATCACGCCGAGCTTTCGCTCGACTTGATTGCGACGGCCAGCTTCGACGGCTACTTCATCCGTGTGAACCCGGCGTTCGAGCGGACCCTCGGCTACCGGGCGTCAGAGCTCGTCTCCCGACCGTTTCTCGATTTCGTCCACCCCGACGACCGCGCCGCCACCGTCGAGGCCGCTGCCAACCAGACCGAAGCAGGGCTTCCGGTCGTGAACTTCCAGAACCGCTACCGCGCAAGCGACGGTAGCTACCGGTGGCTCGAGTGGACATCCAGACCCGACAGGCGCGCCAAGCACCTGATCGCGATCGCCCGTGACGTGACCGAGCGTCATGAGCTCCAAGAGCGCGATCACAATCATCAACTCGTTCTGGAGCGAGCTGTGCGCGAGCGAACCGAAGCCCTGCGGCAACGCACCTCGGATCTCGAAGAGGCATGGCACGAAACGCTACGTCGACTCGCACTCGCTGCGGAACACCGTGACGACGACACCCGCGCCCACACGGATCGCGTCGGCCGCACCGCCGCGCTCATAGCCGCAGAGCTGGGTCTCGGCCCACACGACGCAGCGTTGATCGGGGAGGCCGCGCTTCTCCACGACGTCGGCAAGGTCGGCGTTGCGGACTCGGTCCTCCTCAAGGAGGGAAGTCTCGATCCGGTCGAAGTGGAGCAGATGCGCGAGCACACGCGCGTCGGGGCGGACATCCTCTCGGGCAGCACCTCGGAGGTGCTCCGCACAGCCGAGGAGATAGCCGCGTGCCACCACGAGTGGTGGGACGGCAGTGGCTACCCGGCCGGCTTGACCGGGAACGAGATTCCGCTGGCCGCCCGGATCGTCGCGGTCGCGGACGTCTTCGATGCGCTGACCCACGAGCGGCCCTACAAGCCCGCCTGGCATGTCGAGGACGCCGTGGAGGAGATCCATCGTCTCGAGGGCCACCAGTTCGATCCCGTGTGCGTCGACGCGTTCGATCTTCTCGACCACGACGATCTGGCACGCACCCGGGCCCGCCCGCAGGCCCGCAAGGCGACAGCACCGGGCGTGGCGACTTCGAAATAGCTCGCTCCATGGCGACCCCGGCCGCCTGCGAACTCGCCGCGGCCGAGTGTTGTGCGGTTCGCCCCGATAGTCCTAGACTAGGCGCGGAAGCCATCATTCGGGAGGTAGAGCATGACCGTCGCCCTGGACCCCGCCCTCATCACCGACCTCGCCGCACAGGTCTCCGGTCCTGTTCTCGGCCCGGAAGACGCAGGCTACGACGCGGCCCGCGCGGTTCACAACGGCCTCGTCGACCGCAGGCCGGCTGTGATCGTTCGCTGCCGCCGGACGAGCGATGTCGTCGCTGCGCTCGCCGCGGCTCGCAAGGGCGGGCTCGAAGTCTCGGTCCGTGGCGGTGGCCACAACGTCGCCGGCCGTGCCGTGACGGACGGCGGGGTGATGATCGACCTTGCCGAGATGAAGCGGATCGAGGTCGATCCAGACGCAGGAACCGCGCGTGCGGAGGGAGGGGTGATCTGGGCGGAACTGAACGATGCAGCCGCCGAGCACGGGCTGGCCGTGACCGGAGGCGCGATCTCCACGACGGGCATCGGCGGCTACACGCTCGGAGGCGGGCTCGGCTGGCTGATGGCCAAGGTCGGTCTCGCAGCGGACAACCTGCTCGGAGTCGAGCTCGTCACGGCAGACGGACAGGTGCTCGACGTCGGCGCCGATTCGCACCCCGATCTTTTCTGGGCGCTTCGCGGCGGCGGCGGGAACTTCGGCGTCGCGACGTCGTTCACATATCGTCTGCTCCCGCTGCGGATGGTCGTCGGTGGTCTGATCGCGCATCCGATCGAGGCCGCACCGGACATGTTGCGCTTCTACCGCGACGCGGTGGCGGGCTGCTCCGACGACCTGACCGTGTTCGCCGGGGTGGTGCACGCGCCCGACGGCTCGGGTACGAAGCTCTCCGCACTGGTCGTCTTCCACACCGGCGACGTCGACGTGGCGGAGCGCGAGCTCGCGCCGTTCAAGACCTGGGGGTCACCGTTGATGGTCGAGGTCGGGCCCATGCCGTACCCGGTGATGAACACGCTCCTCGATGCCGCGTACCCGGCCGGATCGCTCAACTACTGGCTTTCGAGCTTCACCCGCGGCCTTCCCGACGAGCTGATCGACATCGCCGTCGACCGTTTCGCCACCGTCCCCTCGCCCATGACCGCAATGCTGCTCGAGCATTTTCACGGTGCGGTGACCCGCGTCGGCGTGACCGAGACTGCGGTGCCGCACCGCGACGAGGGCTGGAACTTCCTGATCCCGTCCGTTTGGACCGACCCTGCCGACACGGCCGTGAACATCGCGTGGACGCGAGACACGTTCGCGGCGCTGCAACCTCATTTCGGCAAGGGCCGCTGGCTCAACTACCTCGGCGACGACCAGGCAGACGACGCCATCCGGGCAGCCTACGGCCCGAACTACGATCGGCTCGTCGAGGTCAAACGCCGCTACGACCCGGACAACGTGTTCCACCTCAACCACAACATCGTGCCGTAGCGCGAAGCTGCAGGAGGCCGCAGGGGCAGGGTCAGCCGAACCAGCGGGCCCGACGGCTCGAGCCGAAGTGGCGCTTCTCGGCGACGAGGGCTCCTGACGGCTCGTGGAACCTGCCGGTCGGTTTCGGCCCCGAGAGGAAGTCCACGTCGACGCGCCCGACGCGCCCGCCGCCGAACTCGATGTAGCACGAGCCGAGCCCGTCGTAGGCTTCCGGCTGCCTGCCGCCACGCAAGGCTGCGATCAGCGATTCGGCAACGGTGCGTGCCGCTCCTTCCGCGAACACGCCCGCCTTCGGAACGCCGATCGTCGCAACGTCCCCGATCGCGTACACCCCCGGAAACCGCGTCTCGAGCGTCGTCGGGCTCACTGGCACGAAGCCGTCTTCGGTCATCCCGCTCGCCACGACCACCGCGGGGGCGCAGTGCTTGGGGACGCCGAGGAAGAGGTCGTAGGGCATCTCGCTCCCGTCGTCGAGCACGGCGACACGGCGACGAGGGTCGAGAGAGCCGACGCGGCGGTCGGGGACGAAGTCGATGTCACGTTCGGCAAAGGCGGCGACGAGCGCACGGGACGTCTCGGGCGACGGAGGAACGGGGCTCCCGAACGGGATGACGAAGGAGATCTCACAATCGTTGCGGACTCCCCTCGTCGAGAGATAGTCGTGCAGGAGTAGCGCGGTCTCGCTCGGCGCCGGAGGGCATTTGAACGGCGCCCCGCAGACACCCACGATCGCCCGCCCCTGAGAAAACGCGGGCAGCAACTCGGCCACCTGCCCGGCGCCTCGGACGGAGTAGAACTCGTTGCCCGCTTCGGCGAGCCCCGGGGTGGCGTCGAGGTCGTAGTCGGCGCCGAGCGCCACCACCAGGAAGTCGGCCTCGTGGAGGCCGGCGTCGGTCGTCACGTGACGCGACTCGCAGTCGATCGCGGTGATCGTCTCCTGGAGGAAGCGCACTCCGGCTTTGGCGATATCCCGGTAAGGCAGACGGACCGCCTCGAATGTCGTCCGGCCGAACATCACGTCGAGTTTCGAGTAGCCGAAGACGAACGCGTCGTTCTGGTCGATCAGCGTCACGTCCACGTCGTTGCCGAGCGCCTCCGACAACGTGGTGGCGAGCTCGAGACCGCCGAAACCCGCTCCGAGAACGATGACCCGGGGCGCCATCTGGCGATCATAGGCGACGCGGTCCTGCGCATCCAGCTCGGGATCACGTGTTGTCGACGACGGTCACCATGTCGACGAGCTCCACCTCGGGCCGAACCCCGTACAGATCCGTGACACGCTCCACGAGCTCGTCGGTGAAGAACCCGCGCGCCGCCTCCTCCGACTCCCAGACGTAGAAGTTCGTCGCCCGTAGGCGCTCGGCGTCCACCGTGAAGAACTTGTGCCGCAGACCGGGCAGCCCCACGAATCGAGACCGGGCCTCCTCGGCAACCTGCTCGATCCGGGCCCGATCGAATCTCTCTGCGTCGAATTGGAACGTGACGAGTGCGCCGACCATGCGTGACCTCCCGTGGAGCCTGGCGAGCCGGCGAATCCGGATCGCGAACGGGATCGTTAGCAGACGGCGGCTCGGAGAGCGCGACGTCACACCGTCGCTTCGCCGAGCTCTGACGTCCTTCGCACCGAAGCTGCGACGATACTTGCCATGGCTCGCCCGAGGCCCTCACCCAGCACCCGAGGCGTACGGAGCGGATGGACGCGCCTCGTCGCCGCGTCGGGAATGATCGCGCTCCTCGGCGGGCTTGGCGTGATCCTGGTCGCGAGCGACGGGGCGGATAAGGGCGAGCCCGCGGTAGCCACGGCCCTTACCCAGCCCACCCCGTCGCCGAAGCCCGCGCGGAAGCAGCCGGCCACCGTCGCGGTCGCGGTGACCGGTGTCGCCGCGTATGACCCCGAGGGGGACCAATCCGAGAACGACGGCGATGCCGGCCTCGCGACCGACGGAAACCGCACGACCGCCTGGAAGAGCGAGCATTACCGGCGCGCCTTTACGAAGTCCGGCGTCGGTCTCGTCGTCGACGCCGGCCGGTTCGTCAGAGCGAAGCGCCTCACCGTGATAACCGACAGCCCCGGGTACAGGGCACAGGTTCGCGCCGGAGCGTCGCCGACGGGGCCGTTCGTCGCGGTCTCGGCGACGAAGGTCACCACGCCCCGGACGACCTTCCTCCTTCGACCTCGGGACAGCCGCTATCTGATGCTCTGGATCATGTCGATGCCGGAGTCGGGCACGGCTACGGTGAACGAGATCACCGTGGCGGCAGCCGGGTGAGATGTCGTTGACCGGCGCAATCGCCGTCGCCGTCGGTCTCTTCATCGGGCTGCCGGCGCTGATCCTGCTCGCCGGCCTTGCCGGGCCGATCGGCTGGATCGTTGCGGCGGTCGTATTGCCGGTTGCGGTGCTCGGCGTGATCCTCTGGCTCGGCTGGTTTCGGCGCCGAGAGGACGATGGCCCCGGCGGGAGTTCTGACACGATGTGGCAGTGAGCGTCCAGACCGACCCGCGCGAGCTGATGAGCTGGGACGACCTCGGCGTCGGCTGCCGCAACCTTGCCGAGGCCGTTCATGCCGACGACTGGATCCCCGACCTCGTGCTCGGCATCTCTCGCGGGGGGCTGCTCGTCGCCGGCGCCCTCGCGTACGCGCTCGGTATCAAGAACACGGCGACGATCAGCGTCGAGTTCTACACCGGCGTCGACGAACGGCTCGAGCTGCCGATGCTGCTTCCTCCCGTCCCCGACCTCGTCGACCTCACGACTGCGCGCGTCCTGATCGCAGACGATGTCGCGGACACCGGCGCGACGCTCGAGCTCGTCCGCGACTTCTGTGCCGGGCGGGTGGCAGAGGCGCGGGTCGCGGTGTTGTACGAGAAGTCGCGGTCGACGGTCGCGAGTCACTACGTGTGGCGCCGGACCGACCGCTGGATTACGTTCCCGTGGAGTGCCGAGCCGCCGGTCGGCGACGCTGACTGACGCGTATCGATCGGAGCCTTCCTGCGCTAGAATGAAGACTCGGGGACGGAAGGGGATCGAGTGGTTCGGGGGATGGCTGAAGGTCACAATTCGCGCACAGCGCGAATGGTGTTCGCGGTGACGATCGGGGCACTGGCCCTGGCTCCCGCGTGTCTCGCAGACAGCGGGGCGGCGCCCGACCCGGCTCCGGTGGCGCCGCCTGTCGCAACCACGACGCCGCCAGCGAAGCAACCTGTTACCCCCCCGTCCTCGTCCTCTTCGTCTTCACCCTCCACGCCGCCCTCGTCGTCTTCGTCCTCCTCGTCTTCGCCTTCGTATTCGTCGCCCTCCTCCTCTTCGTCCTCGTCTTCGTCCTCGTCCTCGTCCTCTTCTTCGCCCTCCCCGTCTTCGTCCTCCTCGTCTTCGCCGGGCTCCACGTCGTCCTCGCCGAGCAGCAGTCAATCGTCGCAGGCCGCGGCGGCCGAGGCCGCCCGCCAGAAGGCGATCGCAAAGGCACGCGCCGCCCGGGCGAAAGAGGTGGCCCGGGCACACGCGATCGAGCTACAGCAGGCCAAGGCCAAGGCCGAGGCCAAGGCACGGGTGACTGCTCGCGCCGCAGCACGGGCGAAGGCTCTCGCCGCCGCGCGCGCGAGCGGGGCGGCAAGCGCCGGTGCGCTCGGCGATCACCATGCAACGATCCAGCTCCTGGCCAAGGTGCTCCTCGGCGTCGCGGCGGCGCTCCTGCTGCTCGCGCTCGCCCCGGACTCGGCCGCCTACAACACGTTCGGGCCGCGCGTCGGTCACGTGCTCGCCGAGGGGCGGTTCACGCTCGCCGGAATCGGGGCCGCTCTCGCCGTCGGGATGGTCGTCGCGCTCTTCCTGGGAGGGATCTAGTGTCCAGGCGGCGAGTCATAGCGGCGGTCGTGGCCGGAGTTGCCCTGCTGGTGATCGTCCCGCTCGCGAGTGCAGTTCCGCCGATTGTCCGAGCGGCTATCAACCCCACAAGCGGAACGGTCGGAACGTCGGCTCACGATCAGCGGCACCGACCTCGGCGGCGCCACCGCCGTCACGTTCAACGGTACCACGCCGCCATCGCGCACGAACTCGGCGACCCAGCTCACATCGACCGTCCCCGCCGGCGCCACCAGCGGTCTCATCGCCGTCACCACCGCCGACGGCACTGACACCAGTTCCACCACCTTCACCGTGACGACGCCGCCCCCGACCCCACCGAGCGTGACCGGCGTCAACCCCACAAGCGAACGGTCGGAACGTCGGTCACGATCACCGGCACCAACCTCGCTGGCGCCACCGCCGTCAAGTTCAACGGCACCACGCCGCCATCGGCACGAACTCGGCGACCCAGATCACCGCCACCGTCCCCGCCGGCGCCACCAGCGGCACCGTCAGCGTCACCACCGCCGACGGCACCGACGCCAGCTCCACGAGCTTCACCGTCGTCCTCGCGCCGACCGTGACCAGCTTCACCGCCGCGAGCGGCCCGGTCGGCACGTCGGTCACGATCACCGGCACCGACCTCACCGGCGCCACCAGCGTCACGTTCAACGGCACCGCCGCCGCCATCAACGCGAACTCGGCGACCCAGATCACCGCGACCGTCCCCGCCGGCGCCACCACCGGCACCATCAGCGTCACCACCGCCGGCGGCAACGACGCGAGCTCACGAGCTTCACCGTCATCCCGGCGCCAACCTCACCGGCGTGACCCTGCCGAGCAGTCCGGTACGGTCGCACGTCGGTCACGATCACCGGCACCAACCTTACCGGCGCCACGGCGTGACAGTTCAACGCTACCAGCGCCGCCACCTTCACGCGTCGACTCGGCGACCCAGATCACGGCGACCGTTCCCGCCGGCGCCACCACCGGCGCCGTCAGCGTCACCACCCCCGGCGGCACCGACGCCGGCCCCAGCTTCACCGTCATCTCAGCCGCCGACGTGACCGACGTGAACCCTGCGAGTGGTCCGGTCGGTACGTCGGTCACGATCACCGGCACCAACCTCTCCGGCGCGACGGTCGTGAAGTTCAACGCTACCAACGCCACCACCTTCACGGTCGACTCGGCGACCCAGATCACAGCGACCGTTCCCGCCGGCGCCAGCAGCGGCGCCGTCAGCGTTACCACCGTCGCCGGCACCGACGCCGGCCCCAGCTTCACCGTCATCCCACGCCGACCGTGAGCGGCGTCAGTCCCGCAATCAGCGGCGATCGGCACTTCGATCACGTTCACGGCACCGACCTCCGGCGAGCTTCGCCTACAGCGTCGACGTTCAATGGCACCGCCGCCGCACTCCCCACGAACTCGGCGACCAGATCGCCACGGCGTCCCCGCCGGCGCCACCACCGACGCGGTCGCGTCACCACCGACCCGGCGGCACCGACGACGGCCCCAACTTCACCGTCGACACGACACCGCCCGTGCTGACCGTGCCCGGCGACCGCACCGTCGAGGCCGACGGGCCCGGCGGGACCAACGTGTCGCTTCTCGGTCTCCGCCTCGGACGGAGGTCTGGCCCTGCTTCCCGGGGCCGTCGTCTGCAGCCCCGGATCGCCCGAGGTCTTCGGGCTCGGGAAGTCGACGGTCACGTGCACCGCCACCGACGCGGTCGGCAACAAGACGACGAAGACCTTCGACATCACGGTCGTCGACACGACGCCGCCTGCGATCAACGCGCCCGACGCCTCGTTCACCGCGACGGACGCCTCCGGCGTCGCACGCTCCGACAAGGACGTCGTCGCCTACCTGGCCAAGATCAGCGCAACGGACCTCGTCTCGGGCGTGACGCTGACGACGAATACCCCCGACAAGCTGCCGATCGGGGCCACCAAGATCGTCGTCAGAGCGCGCGACGCCGCCGGCAACCAGGCCCAGAAGACGGTGACTCTCACCGTGCTCGAGCCGGGCAAGAAGGCACCGAAACCCGACTTCACCGCGCCGGGGCCGGTGCGGGGCCTCTCCGCCAAGGCCGCCGACGGTGTCGTGCTCCTGACGTGGACGGCGCCGGCCGCGTCGGATGTCGCGTACGTGCGGATCGAGCGGTCGATCGTCGGCGGCCCCAGCTCCACGTCGAAGATCCTGTACCGCGGCCTCGGCACGAGCTTCACGAGCGCCGGGCTTCGGAACGGCGTCACCTATCGCTTCATCCTCGTCGCGTTCGACAAGGCCAACAACAGCTCCAAGGGGGTCGTCGTGTCGGCGACCCCGAAGGCGCTGCTGCTCGCGTCTCCGAAGCCCGGCGCCAAGGTCGCGAAGCCCCCGCTCCTGCGCTGGGCCCCGGTCGGTACTGCGTCCTACTACAACGTCCAGCTGTACCGGAAGGGAACCAAGATCCTCTCGGCCTGGCCCAAGGTGGTTCGCCTCCAGCTCACCTCGCGCTGGTCGTACGAGAAACGCAAGTACACGCTCAGGCCGGGCGTCTATACCTGGTACGTGTGGCCGGGCGTCGGCCCTCGCGCGAACGTTCGGTACGGAGACCTGCTCGGCAAGAGCAGCTTCGTCGTCGCTGCGGGCAAGAACCCGCTAGCGAAGAAGACGTTAGCCGCGCGGGGTCGATACCGAGCCAGGCGCGAGCCAGCCGGTGCATCGTCCCGTCGGCGCGCATCCGCGCGAGAGCACGGTCCGACCTCCGCCACGGCGATCGGGCCGCCGCGGGTGACCGCGACGACGTAGCCGTCGCCGAACTCGATCCGCGCCGTCGACCGGGCCCGAGCACGCTGCCCCGGCCGGCGACGAAGCGGCCGACGCCGTCGGCGTCGACGAGGGCCGCGTCGCAGACCCCCGTCTGCACGAGCTCGAGCAGTCGATCGTCGGAGCGGCGAGAGGATCGGCCGTAGCGACGGGCAACACGGTCGTCGCGATCGCCCGGGCCCCGTCGCTTCCGCGCCGCGCGCACGTGATCCTGCTGCCGGAGGTCGCGCGAGCGATCTCGAGGCGCGGGAGACCGCGACGCAGCACGACCGCCTGGTCGGTGCCGAGGTACGGATCGCTGAGATCCGCGGCGGCCGAGGCCGCCTGCGTCGGGCCGGATCGACGCGATCGACGATGTGCCACGGCCGCACGTCCGGCCGCGAGCAGTCGCGATGCCGGCCGGACGTAGACGAACCGGACGCGTGGAATGCCGAGGCGCTGCGCGAGATCTGCGCGCGATGTCGACCTCGAGACCGCGGGCGAGGATCACCTGTCCGTCGCGCACGACGCCTGCCTGCAGCACCGGGTCGCCGAGGCCGAGCGCCACGACGAGCTCCGTCGGGCGCGGCTGCGACGACGGGCGTCTGGCGGCGGGTCGTCCGCGCGGCTCTCCGCCGGAAGTCCGAGCGCGACGAGCAGCGCGCCGGCGGCGGTAACGGCGCCGACGACGAGGTTGCGACGATCCCGAAGCCGCCCGCCGAAGGCCCGGACCGCCGAACGACGGGTCATGCCGAAGTCGCCTCGTCGAAGACGTCGACGGGCGTTCCCGTCTCGGCGAAGCCGAACAGCATCGCCGCGTCGTAGTGATTCACCCGGACGCAGCCGTGCGAGGCCGCGTAGGTCGGCACCGAGCCGAACTCGTGGAACGCGACGCCGCCCGTGAAGTAGCTCGCCCACGGAAGCCAGACCTTGAACGGCACCGACCACGAGTAGCGCTCCTTGCGGTAGACGCGGAACGACCCGGTCGGCGTCTTCCCGCCCGCGCCGGACGAGATGTGAACCGCGCGGACGACGCGGTTGTCCTCGATCAGGAGCGCGAGCTGGCGTCGCAGCTGAACCTCGATCCGTCGGCCGGGCGCGCGCAGGCGCCGGCTCGGGACGGGTCGCCCGCAGCAGCGCCGCGATCGTTGCCGCCCCGAGCGTGCCGTCTCGCGCGAGGTTCGCCCACTTCTGAAAGCCGAGCACCGCAGTCGACGTCTGCGCGTCGATCGTCCCGGTGAGCCCCGACGGCGCCATGAAGCCGAGATCGACGAGCCGCTGCTGGAGATCGCGCGGTCGTCGCCGGCCCGTCGTCGGCTCGCGACGGCCGCCGTGACTGGCCGACCGAGGTCGTAGCCCGGGAAGAGGCCGACCGGGACACCGCCGTCGATCAGCACCCGCACGGCGACTGACGCCCGGGATGCTCCGGACGTGCGGACGAGCTGGCCGACCGATCCTGTAGCGACCTGATCGTCCCGGCCGGCCGCGAACCGCGCGCCCAGATCGACGGTGACGATCCGCCTGCGACACCGTGAGCGAGAGCAGCGGCGTCGCCCGCGGAACCGCCGAGTGGAGGCCGCGGCTGCGCTCGGCCGGCGGTCGGCCCGGCGAGCAGCTGCGTGCACGGCCGTCTCGATCGTCGTTCCGCTGCGCGACGACCGGGACCGGCTTTCCGTCCCCGACGAACCAGACGCGCACGCCGGCACCCGCCGTGCCGGGAAGCACGAGCGCAGACGCCGCGATAACGAGGAAAGCGCTGCATTTCATGGCAATCAGGTTCGCCGCCGGAGTGCGCATCTCCTACCGATCGGCACGACCGCGCGAACCTCAAGCCGCCAACCCGTTGCGCCGATGAAGACGGGAGGCGATCGTGAACCCTCCCACCGACACTCTGCGGCCACCACGTCTCCGGCCCGCGGCGACGACGACGATGCCGGGGCATCCCTGGCCCTCGTCGAGTCGTACCGCCGGCTGGCCGACGTGTTCCACGACGTGCTCTCCGAGCAGTCGCTCGACGCGCTGCTCGAGCGCATCGCGGACACCGTCGGCGAGCTGATCCCCCACGACGATCTCGCGTTCTACGAGGCCGACGAGACCACCCGCGAGCTCCGCGGCGTCCTCGCCCGTGGCGAGTACGCAGACGAGGTGCTGGCCGACGAGCCCGTTCTCCTTCGGGCAGGGGATCACCGGCTGGGCCGTCGAGCACCGCGAAGCCCGTGCTCGCGAACCGCGCCGACCTCGACCCTCGGGTGCGATTCGTCGAGGGGACGCCGCCCGACCCCGAGTCGCTGATCGCCGTGCCGCTCATCGCGCGCGGCTGCATCAAGGGGGCGCTCAACATCTACCGCGTCGGGCTGAAGGAGTTCACCGAGGAGGAGTTCAGGCTTGCTGTCCGGTTCGGCGACGCAGCCGCGCTCGCGCTCGACAACGCTCACGTGCGGGCGAGTCTCGAGCTCCAGGCGCAGACCGATCCGCTCACCGGCCTCTGGAACCACCGTGCCTTTCACGAGCGGCTCCGCAACGAGGTCGTCCGCACAGCTCCTCCGAGCGTGGGTCGGTGGCGCTCCTGATGCTCGATCTCGACGACTTCAAGCGGGTCAACGACATCTACGGGCACGCCGTCGGGGACCAGGTGCTGGCCGAGCTCGCCGACGCAGCTCCGCGCCGTCGTGCGTGAGAGCGACGACGTCTGCAGGACCGGCGGCGAGGAGTTTGCGATCATCCTCCCGGTCGGGCGATCTCGAGGATCGCCCATGCGCTCGCCGAGCGTGTCGCGGAACGGATCGCCCTCGCCGAGTTCTACCCTGCCGGGCCGATGACGCTCTCGATCGGGATCGCGCTCGGCCCCGAGCACGCCGCCAACCCTCGCGAGCTCGTCGCCTGTGCCGAGCTCGCCATGATGACGGCCAAGGCGCGCGGCAAGAGCCGTATCGTCGTCTTTCACGAGGACGAGAGCGAGCGGCCCGATCTCGCCTACCGCGAGAGGCGACGAGATCCGGTCGATCGCCCACCTGAAGATGCTGCACGGTGTCTCGAGCAGGCTCAGTCGCCTGCTCGAGGTCGAGCGAGATCGGCACCACGATCGCCGACGAGCTCCGGCAGCTGATCGACTACCACAACTGTCGAGTCTTCCTCCGTGACGGCGACGACCTCCGGCCGGTCGCATTTCGCGGTGACCTGACGAAGGGCTCCGAGTCGGCGCTCGACGTGCTCGTGACGAAGGTCGGGGTCGGCGTCACCGGCCACGTCGCGGCGACCGGGGAAGCCGTTCCTGACAGGCGACGCCGCCAACTGCGGCATCGGCCAGCACATCGAGGGAACGGCTCGAATCGAGGAGTCGCTGCTGGCTGTGCCGCTCCGCTACGGCGCGAATGTCGTCGGCGTGCTCGTCCTCTCGAAGCTCGGGCTCGACCAGTTCGACGCAGACGACCTGCGCCTGCTCGAGGTGCTCGCCGGCCACGCATCGGTCGCTCTCGTCAACGCGCGGCCTCTACGAGGCGCAGCGTCGGGAGGCGGACGGTGCGAAGGCGCTGCTCGAGCTCTCACGCGAGCTCTCGGCCTGCACGCAACTCGACACCGTCGTTGCTGGCATAGCGCGTGGTGCGGCGCGGATCCTCGAGGTTCCGCGGGCGTCGGTCTGGCTTCCGGGGCGGCGACGGAGCCGGCCTCGAATGTCGCAGTGTCTGGCCCCGCGATGACGCCTCCGGTGTCGTCCGGCCGGGTGACCGGCTCCCGGCGGCAGCCTCCGAGCCGCTGCTCGCGGAGCTCCGAGCCCTTCATCTTGCGGCGACCCGACTTCGCCCACCTGCTCGGCGACGAATTCGGGCGCACGCTTGCGGACGCGTACGCACTCGCTCCGATCAGCCTCGACTCCGGTTGTGCAGCCCTCGCCCTCGCGCTCGAAAGCGAGGACACCCTCGACGAGCGCCAGCTCGAGCTGCTCGGCGGGATCGCCGGCCAGGCCAAGATGGCGCTCACGAATGCCTTCTCCTTCGAGACTCTCGAACGAACCTTCCTGTCGACCGTCGAGGCGCTCGCGAACGCGCTCGAGGCGAAGGACGAGTACACCTCGTCGCACGCGCGCTGGATCAGGGACATGGCCGTGAGAGTCGGCGAGGAGCTCGGTCTCGAGGAAGTCGCACTGAAGCGGGTCGAGCTCGGGGCGCTGTTCCACGACATCGGCAAGATCGGGATCCCGGCCTCGATCCTGACCAAGCCCGGCCCGCTGACCGACACGGAGCGGAAGCTGATCGAGACCCACCCCGAGCTCGGCGAGAGGATCCTGGCCCCGATCGAGCAGCTCGATCACGTTCGGCCGATCGTCCGCGCGTGCCACGAACGCTACGACGGCAAGGGGTACCCGGACCGTCTGACAGGGAGCGAGATCCCGCTCGAGGCAAGGATCATCTTCGTCTGTGACGCGTTTCACGCGATGACGACGAGCCGGCCCTACCGTGAAGCCCTGCCGGTCGCGGAGGCGCGGCGGCGCCTGATCGAGGCTGCGGGCTCGCAGTTCGACCCTGCCATCGTCGACGTCTGCCTCCGAGTGCTCGAAGCACCGGAGGCGTGCGAGCCCGAGCGAGACGACGCGAGGCTCTAGCCTGGCGTCGAGCAAGCGCGACGAACGTCCGCCGGCGTCGTTCGACTCCCTCAGCCGACCCGGCGCAGGAGCACCAGCGACCGTCCCTCGACCTCGACCTCGCCTCGAACCGGCGCCTCCCAGGCACCCGGCTCGAGCTCGGGATCCGCCGTCGAGAGCTCGAGCGACCACCGTCGGCCGAAGCGGGCCGGCGGCAGGCGGAACGACAGCGCGTCCTGCCACGCGTTGAAGAGCACGAGGAACGAATCGTCGATGATCGGCTCGCCCTCGCGGGTCTCGGCCGTGATCTCGGCGCCGTTGAGGAACGCGCCGACAGCCGAGGCGTCGCCGCGCTCCCAGTCACGCCGCGTCATCGCGCGTCCGTCGGGACGAAACCACCAGACGTCAGGGGCACCAGAGTCCTCGTTCTCCTTCCCCGTCAGGAAGGTCGGCCGGCGGAAGACCGGGTGGGCGTGTCGGAGCGCGATCAGACGTTGCGTGAAGCGGAACAGCGCCTGCGCCCGTTCGTCGAGCTCCCAATCGACCCAGCTCGTCTCGTTGTCCTGACAGTACGCGTTGTTGTTTCCCCGTTGGGTGCGGGCCAACTCGTCGCCTGCGAGCACCATCGGGACGCCGTGCGAAAGAAGCAGGGTCGAGAGGAAGTTGCGCACCTGGCGGTCGCGGAGCGCGTTCAGGGCGGGGTCGTCCGTCTCACCTTCGACCCCGCAGTTCCACGACCGGTTGTCGGTCGTCCCGTCCTCGTTCCCTTCGAGATTCGCCTCGTTGTGCCGGTCGTTGTACGTGACGAGGTCCCGCAACGTGAATCCGTCGTGACAGGTGACGTAGTTGATCGACGCGAACGGACGCCTTCCGTCGGACTGGTAGAGGTCGCTCGACCCTGTGAACCGCTGCGCGAAAGCCGCCACTGCGCTGTGGCTGCGCCAGAAGTCCCGGATCGTGTCTCGGTACATCCCGTTCCATTCGGTCCAGAGGACGGGGAAATTGCCGACCTGGTACCCGCCCTCACCGACGTCCCACGGCTCGGCGATAAGCTTCACCTGAGACAGGATCGGGTCCTGGTGGATGATGTCGAAGAAGGCCGAAAGGCGATCGACGTCGTGAAACTCGCGGGCAAGCGCCGATGCGAGATCGAACCGGAAACCGTCGACGTGACACTCGATCACGAAGTACCGGAGCGAGTCCATGATCAGGCGCAATACGGACGGATTCACCGGATTGAGAGAGTTTCCGGTGCCGGTGAAGTCCTTGTAGTAGCGCGGCGCGTCGGGCATCGTGCGGTAGTAGGCGTAGTTGTCGACGCCCTTGAACGACAGGGTAGGGCCGAGATGGTTGCCCTCGGCCGTGTGGTTGTAGACGACGTCCAGGATCACCTCGATCCCGGCTCGATGCATTGCCTTGACGAGCCCCTTGAACTCGCGTACCTGCTGCCCATGTGTTCCCGTCGCCGCGTACCCTGCATGGGGCGCGAGGAACCCGATGGTCGAGTAGCCCCAGTAGTTCGTCAGGCCTCGTGCCTGGAGGAAGTGCTCGTCGGCAATGTGGTGGATGGGGAGCAATTCGACCGCGGTCACCCCGAGACCGACGAGGTGCGAGACGGCGGCCTCGGATGCAAGCCCGGCGTAGGTGCCGCGAAGGTCCTCTCGGACGCCCGGCAGCAAGCGGGTGAAGCCCTTCACGTGGAGTTCGTAGATCACCGTCTCGTCCCAGGGGCGGCGAAGGATACGATCTCCCTCCCACTCGAACGACTCGTCGATCACGACCGACTTGGGAATCGCGGCGGCGTCATCGCTCGCATCCATCACGAGATCGTCGCCGTCTGCGTACGCGAGCGTGCGGCCGCGATCCCATGCGACCGGCCCCTCGATCGCCTTCGCGTACGGATCGATCAGCAGCTTGTACGGGTTGAATCGGTGTCCGCGCTCGGGAGCCCAGGGCCCATGGACTCGGTAGCCGTAGCGCTGGCCCGGCCCGACACCCGGCAGGTAGCCGTGCCAGCAGTGTGCTGTCTGGTGGAGGAGCTCGTGCCGCGATTCGCGATCTTCCAGGTCGAAAAGGCACAGCTCCACGCGCTCGGCGTTCTCCGAGGTCAGCGAGAAATTGGTGCCGCTCCCGTCCCAGCTGGCGCCGAGCGGAAACGGCTCTCCGGGCCAGGGCCGCATCGCCTGACCCTACCCGGCGGCCTCCGCCGAGCGCAGCCCTCGCAACGCCCACACCGTGAAGACGAGCGCGAGCGCGAGGGCGAGACCGAACCCGAGTCCGAGCTGGGTAGGGTCGCCCGCCAGCAACCCCCGGCCGGCTTCGAGCGCGTACGTGATCGGGTTGAACTTCGCGACCCCGTGCATCGTGTTTCCGAGCAGAGACAACGGGACGTAGACCGGAGCGAGGAAGAGGAGAAGGAACACCGGCATCTGCATCAGAGGCCCTGCCTGCATCGTGCGCAATCGCATCGCGATCCCGGCCGACCAGAGAAAACCGCAGGAGTTGATGATCAGGGCGAGGGTGTAGAGGCCGATCACGTCGACCGGCCCTCCGCCGACCTGCATTCCGGCAAGGAGGGCGATGGTGGTCAGAAGTGTCGCGGTGATCGTCCACCTCAGCATTGCCGCCAGCGCGTACCCGATCACGATGCCCGTTCGGTTCGGCGAGGCGAGCATCAGGCGGCGGGCGAAGCCACCCTCGAAATCCCGAGCGACTCCGAAGCCGGTGAAGACCCCCCCGAACGCAGCCGACTGGAGCAGGACGAACACGAACTGGAACGCCGTGTACCCGTTCGGGTAATCGAAGCCCGGCACGTTCTGGATCTGCGACAGGCCACCCGCGAACGCGATGAAGAAGAACAGCGGGAACATCAGCGACGGTAGGAGCAGCGACGGCGTCGTGATCACGTTCTTCAGCGTCCTCCAGGCGACACCGGAGGCGACAGGCCAGATTCTCACGTCCGCTCCAGCCTCCGCCCGAGTGCCCAGGTCGCGGCGATGAGCGACACGATTGCGAGCGTCGTGGCTATCCCGAACCCGAGCGCGAGAGCCTCCGCGTCCCAGCCCGTGATGATGAGGCTACGGACGCACTCGATCAGATACGAGACCGGGTTGATCGAGGCGAGGAAGCGGAACCAGTCGACGGCGATCAGGTTGCGCGGCGTGTTCATCGAGGAGATGAAGAGGAAGACGAAGAGCACGGGGAAGAGCCCCTGGATCGACTCGCCCGAGCCGGTGCGCAGGGCCAGGAAGGAGCCCAGCGCGCCGAATCCGACCGCCACGAGCGCGGCGTACACGAGGAGAAGTGCGATCCCCGCCGGCCCCGCCGCGAACCGCACTCCGAGAAGCAGGCCGACGGAGATGTAGAAGGCTGCCTGGAGCACGCCGAGCACCACGATGCCGGTGAGTTGCCCGGCGAGGAGGGCCGTGCCCCGTACGGGGGTCAGCGAGAGCCGCGAGAAGAACCCGGTCTGGATGTCGCGTGCGAGATCGGTGCCGGCGTTCATCGTCGAGAACAGGGCGCCCTGGATGAACGGGACGGCGAGCGCGAAGGCGAGGAACGAGTCCGTCGGGAATCCCGGCAGCATCGTCGAGGCCTTGAGCCCTCCCGAATTCACGAGCAGGAGGGCAACGGGAAAGACGAGCGGCGGGATCGCGCTGGCGGGCTGGCGGGCCGTGCGCATGACGGAGCGTTGCGCCAGAGCGCCGATCTGGGTCGGAAGCGCTCTCATCGTTCGGCCGGCGTGCCCTCTCCGGTCGCGGCGCCTTCGAGCGTGCGCCCCGTCTTGGCGAGGAAGACATCGTCGAGAGTCGGAGCACGCAACTCGACGTCGTCGACGACGATGCCGTCCGTGTCCATGGCGCGGATCACGTCGGCGAGGCCGAGCCCGTCGCGGAGACGCACGGCGAGGTCACGGGGGTCGTCTGCCAGCGGCTCGCCGAAGCTCGCCATCAGCGCCGCAATGCGCGGCCTGTCGTCCTCGCGGCACGGGATCACATGGACGCTCGGGCGCCCGATCTCCGCCTTCAACGCCGTGGGGGTGCCCTCGGCGACGATCTTGCCGTGGTCGATGATTCCGACCCTGTCGGCGAGGACGTCGGCCTCCTCGAGGTACTGGGTCGTCAGGAACACCGTCACGTTCTCTTCCCGTGCGAGCCGTGCCACCTCTGCCCAGAGGGCGGTGCGACTCTGGGGGTCGAGCCCCGTCGTCGGCTCGTCGAGGAAGAGAATGCTCGGGCGGTGGACGAGGGCGAGAGCGAGATCGAGGCGACGCTTCATACCACCCGAGTAGCCGCCCACCTTGCGGTCGGCGGCATCGGTGAGCCCGACCCTGTCGAGGAGCTCGTTCTGCCGCGGCTTGCGCTCGGCTTTCGGGATCGCCTGCAGCATCGTCTGCAACTTGAGGTGATCGCGTCCCGTCAGCAGCGGGTCGAGAGCGGCCTCCTGTAGAGCAGCGCCGATCACCGAACGCACCTTTGGCCCCTCCGTGCGAACGTCGTACCCACCCACCCGGGCGGAGCCGGCCGTCGGCGGCAGCAACGTCGTCAGCATGAGGACGGTCGTCGACTTGCCGGCGCCGTTCGGCCCCAGGAAGCCGTAGATCTCCCCGGGGGCGACGTAGAGATCGATTCCGTCGACCGCGCGCGGCCCTTTCTTGAACTCGCGCACGAGCTTCTCGACGACGATGCTGTTGTCGCGGGCCACGCCTTCCAGCCTACTGTCGAAGGACGTCCAGCCCGGCGCGATACTCCGTCGCGTCGATCTCGCCGCACGCGAATCGCTCCGCCAGGATCTCGCCCGCCTGTCGTCTGTCGACCCTGGAGCGAAACGTGCTGCCGCAACCCCGATAGCTCGTGCCACCGGAACTCCGGGAATCGCGCGCGTTCTACGGATGCGCCCCGGCGGAGCCGTCGGGGGGCGGCACGGGAACCAGCCAGACCGTAGCCAGCGGCGGCAGCGTGACGAGGGCCGAGAACGGCTGGCCGTGCAGCGGCGAGGCCTCCGCGTCGAGCCCGAGGCCGTTGCCGACGTCCGACCCCGCATAGAAGCGGGAGTCCGTGTTGAGTGCCTCCACCCAGCGGCCGCCGACAGGCAGCGGCAGCCACCAGCCCTCGCGAACGACGGGGGAGAAGTTGACGACGCATACGAGCGGGTCGCCTTCGGCCGGGAAACGCGCAAATGCGATCATGTTCTCGTCCCGCGCGTCACCGACGAGCCAGGTGAAACCCTTCCGGCCGGAAGTCGATCTCCCAGAGCGCCGGATGTGACCGGTAGACCGCGTTCAGGTCGCGCACGAGGGCTCTCACTCCCGCATGGTCGGGATCGTCGAGCAACGGCCAGTCGAGCGAACGGCCTTCCGACCACTCGCCCCACTCGGCGAGCTCGCCGCCCATGAAGAGCAGCTGCTTCCCGGGGTGCGCCCACATCAACCCGTACAGCGCCCGGAGCGTGGCGAGCTGCTGCCAGCGATCGCCCGGGAGCTTCGAGAGCAGTGACCGCTTGCCGTGGACGACCTCGTCGTGCGAGAGCGGCAGGACGAAGTTCTCGTCCCAGGCGTACACGAGTGAGAACGTCAGCTCGTCGTGATGAAACCGTCGGTGCACCGGCTCGTGCTCGACGTACGACAGCGTGTCGTTCATCCAGCCCATGTTCCACTTGAACGTGAACCCGAGTCCACCCATCGACGTCGGGCGCGAGACACCGGGCCACGCCGTCGACTCCTCTGCGATTACCGCCACACCGGGCTCGCGCGCATGGAGCACCTCGTTCAACTCGCGGAGGAACGCCACCGCCTCGAGGTTCTCGCGGCCGCCTTGCTCGTTCGGAACCCATTCCCCCGGCTCGCGCGAATAGTCGAGATAGAGCATCGAGGCGACGGCGTCGACGCGCAGCCCGTCGGCATGGAACTCGCGTACCCAGTAGAGGGCGTTTGCGAGCAGGAAGTTCCGCACCTCGTTACGGGAGAGGTTGAAGATCAAAGTTCCCCAGTCGGGATGCGCTCCCCGCCGCGGGTCGTCGTGCTCGTACAGTGCCGTTCCGTCGAACCGGGCAAGCGCCCAGTCGTCGCGTGGGAAGTGCGCCGGCACCCAGTCGAGCAGCACGCCGATGCCCGCCCCGTGGAACGCATCGACGAGCGCCCTGAAGTCGTCCGGAGCGCCGAGTGCCGATTGGGGTGCGAAGTACCCACTGACCTGGTATCCCCACGACGGCGCGTACGGATGCTGCATCACGGGCATCAACTCGACGTGGGTGAAGCCGAGGTCGGCGACGTACGGTACGAGCTGGTTTGCGAGCTCCCGCCAGGAGAGCCCCTGGCGCCACGAGCCGGCGTGCACCTCGTAGACGGAAAACGGCCGAGCGAGAGGGTCGGCGGCGCGACGGCGCGCCAGCCACTCGGCGTCGGACCACGAGAACCTGCTGCGGTAGACGATCGACGCGTTCTCCGGCGGCACCTCGGCGAAGTGGGCATAGGGGTCGGCCTTGAGACGTGTGATCCCGTCGGTCCCGACGACGGCGAACTTGTAGCGCTGTCCCTCGGCGGCATTCGCCGCAACGCCCTCCCAGATCCCGGAGGAGCCGAGCGGTCGCAGCGGATCGGCGTCCTTGCTCCAGAAGTTCCAGTCGCCGACGGCGGACACCGCCCGCGCGTTCGGCGCCCAGACCGCGAACCGCACCCCGCCTCCGTCCAGGCAGTGACCGCCGAGCCGTTCGTAGAGCCGTTCGTGACGACCCTCGCCGGCCAGGTGGAGATCGATCTCACCCAGTCCCGTCATGAGGCCTCCAGCAGCCGTTCGAGACCCGCGATCGGGATTCGCACCCAGTCCGGTCGGTTGGCGAGCTCGTACCGAAGCTCGTAGACGAGCTTCTGCAGCTCGAGAAGCGCAAGCAGGCGCTCGAGGCCGAGCTCGCTCGTCGGCAGAAGCCGGGGATCGACGGTTGCCCGCCAACCCTCGAGAAAGGCCGTGCGACACGCCGCCTCCCATCCATCGGGTGCCGTCACGCCGCCGAGGTGGCTCGAGGCGTCCGCCGCGTACGCGAAGGACCGGAGCATCCCGGCGACGTCCCGCAGCGCAAACGTCCGGCGCCGGCGCTCTGCGAGCGAGCGGCCGGGCTCTCCCTCGAAATCGATCACCACCCAGTCATCGGAATCGGCCCACAGGACCTGACCAAGGTGGAAGTCACCGTGGGCTCGTAGCACGATGCCCGGGGGGCCGACGTGCGCGAGACCCCGGACGAGATCGCGGAGGTCCTCGAACCGGCGTCCGATCGGCCCGTCGATGAGCGGCCCAAAGTCACTCGCGAGCCGGACGATCTCATCGTCGACATTTGCCGCAAGGCCGTCTATCGCGTCCGGCCGGGCCTCCTCCGGGGCGATCTGCGGATCGGACGCCGTCGCAAGTGACGCGTGCATCGAGCCCGTCACCTCGCCGAGCCTGGCAGCCCGCGCCGGCAGCCAGCCGGGGTCGCCGCCGGCCAGTGCCGCGAGCGTCAACTCCCAACCTCCGCCGGCCGCGGGGACGTATTCCGTCACGATCGCGACGGTGGCTTCGAGGTGCGCGCTCGTATCTTCGATCACGCCTCGCAGACGAGGTGCCGAGGCGAACCCGGCCTCCTCGAGCGCGCGCAGCAGCTCGACCTCGGGGGACGGCCCCGCCTCGAGCCGGCGATAGAGCTTGAGCACGACGCTCTCGTCGAGCACGATCGACGAGTTAGACTGCTCGACGCCGACAGCACGGGCCGACGCGCAGGGTGTGTCGGCTCCCGCAAGAGACACGAGACGCGCCAGAGCGGGTGGGTGCGCGAATGCGTCCTCCCCTCGCGGGCCGACGGCCACGACGTACGTACTCTGCGTGCCGTCGGCAAACCGTACGTCGACGAGAGCGATCTCGAGCTCGTCGTCCGTGTGGACGATCCTCTCGAGGTGTGCGCGCTCGGGCTCCCGTCCCTCGGCTGCAAACCAGCGCCGGCCGAGGAGGAGAGCGAGGAGCCCGTCGGAACCGATGTCCTCGAGCCGGGTCGCCCGTCCCGAATCCCGAACCAGCGGCGGCAGATGCTCACCCATGCGAGCGGCCCTCCGGCACCTTACCGACCACGATCACATGGGCGCCCCCGGGGGCGAGGCCGACATAGTTCCTCCCGGTCCGCCATCGATGGGAACGGTCGACGAGCAGGTCGACGGCCGTGAAGGTGTCCGGCAGCGCGAGCCAGGAAGGCACGATGCACAGCCCTTCGCGGGGCCGGCCGGGATCCAGGTTGACGACGGTGATCACGGTGTCTGCGCCCTCCCGCTTCGCATACGCGATCAGTGCGTCGTTCTGCGTCTCGAGCCAGGCCAGATTTGCGAAACGCTGCAAGGCCGGATGGGCTCGACGGATCTCGTTCAAGCGCCGGATCAGGGGCAGCAATGGTCCGTCGAGCGTCCGCTTCTTCACCTCGTATTTCTCCGAGTCCAGGTACTCCTCGCTCCCCACCCGCGCCGGCACGTTCTCGCAGGCTTCGTACCCCGAGTAGATGCCATAGCTCGGGGACAACGTGGCTGCGAGGACGAGCCTGGCCTCGAAGGCGGGGCGTCCACCTTCCTGGAGGAAGGCGTGAAGGATGTCCGGAGTGTTCGGCCACATGTTCGGCCGGTAGAACGCCGACCAGGACAGCGCTTGCTCGACGAACTCGACGATCTCTGCCTTCGTGTTCTTCCACGTGAAGTAGGTGTAGGACTGACCGAAGCCTGCCTTTGCGAGGGTCGTCATCGGCGCAGGCCGCGTGAATGCCTCGGCCAGGAAGACGGCCTCGGGATACACCCGGCGGACATCCGCGATCAACCACTCCCAGAACGGCATCGGTTTCGTGTGGGGGTTGTCGACCCTGAACACGAGGACACCCCGCGAGCACCAGCCGAGCACGACGTTGCGTAGGGCGACCCAGAGCGCTTCGCCGTCGTTCGTGTCCCAGTCGACGTTGTGGATGTCCTGATAACGCTTCGGCGGGTTCTCGGCGAACTTGAGTGTGCCGTCGGGGCGGCGGTGGAACCACTCCGGGTGATCGGTGAGCCACGGGTGGTCGGGCGAGCACTGGATTGCAAAGTCGAGCGCGATCTCGAGCCCGGCGGCCTTGGCGGCCGCCACCATCGCGTCGAAGTCGGCATCGCTCCCGAGATCGGGGTGGAGTGCGTCATGGCCGCCGCGCTTCCCGCCGATCGCCCATGGGCTGCCGGAGTCACCCTTGCGGGCGCGCTCGGCGTTGTTGCGGCCCTTCCGGTGGGTCTCGCCGATCGGATGGACGGGCGGTAGGTAGACGATGTCGAAGCCCAGCGCAGCGAGATCGGGTAGCGCCGCCGCGACACCCTGGAATCCGCCCCACGACCGCGGAAACAGCTCGTACCAGGCACCGAACCGTGCCCGCTCGCGATCGACATCGAGGCGCAGCACGGGGCTCTTCACCGCATCGTGACGGTCGCGGTCCGACAAACCGGCGGCAGCGGCACGCCAGTCATCGACCGTGCCTTCGCCGAAGAGCTCCTGCCCTTCCGCCAGCTCTCCACCGAGATCGGGCTGACCGGCCGCCACCTTGCGATCGTGCTCGTCGAGCCAGCTCGCATACGGGTCGACCCAGGCCTGGATGCGGAACTCCCAGGGCCCGAGCCCGTCGGGGACGATGGCACCCTCGAAGCGATCGTTGCCCTTCGACTCGAGCGCCGCCTCCCGCCAGCGCCGTGTTCCTGCCGGCCGGAACCGCACCGTCCCACAGATTCTGTCGTGGCCGTCACGGAAGATCGTCGCCGAGACCGGCACCGTGTCCCCGAGGCACGCCTTGACCGGAAACCGGCCGCAGTCGATCTGCGGCTGGACATCCTGGACCTGGGTGCGTGGCGGCGCCATCACCGACAAGGTAAACAGTCTGGCGATGCGGCTCACCCGATCGATCGGCGTCAACCTCCATCCGACCTCTCTGCCGGGTGGTCGGCTCGGCCCCGAGGCGTACGCGTTCGTCGACTGGCTGGCCGCCGCCGGCGCGCGCTTCTGGCAGATCCTGCCGCTCAATCCACCCGATGAGTACGGCTCTCCTTATGCAGCTGCGTCGGCCTTTGCCGCCTGGGCCGGACTCGTCGCGGATCCGGAGGCTGTCGTGCCACCCTCCGAGCTCCGCCGGTTCGAGGCGGAGAATGCTTACTGGATCGGCGACTGGGTCGGCTTCGCCGGGGGGGACGCGCTGGCCGAGCAGGCGCGGTTCCAGCGCGAATGGTCGGCCCTTCGCGCCTACGCCGCCGCACGCGGCGTGCGGATCGTCGGGGACGTTCCGATCTACGTCGCCGCCGACAGCTGCGATCACGCGGCTCGGCCGGAGATCTTCCTTCCGGGCGACTTCGTCGCGGGCGCGCCGCCCGACTCGCTCAACGACAGCGGCCAGAAGTGGGGCAATCCGCTCTACGACTGGCCGGCGTTGTCGCGCAACGGCTATCGGTGGTGGATCGAGCGCATGAGACGGATGCTCGGTCTCGCGGATCTCTTCCGGATCGATCACTTCCGCGGCTTTGCCGGCTACTGGACGGTTCCGGCGGCCGCGGCGACGGCCCGCGAAGGTCACTGGGAGCGCGGCCCTGGTGCCGCTGTCTTCCGCGCCGCCGAGCGGGAGCTGGGCGAGCTGCCGGTGATCGCCGAGGATCTGGGAGTGATCACGCCGGATGTCCGTGAGCTTCGCGACGAGCTCGGTTTCCCGGGAATGGTGATCCTACTCTGGGCCTTCGGCGGCCCCGCCGACAACCCGCACCGGCTCCAGAACCATCGCGTTCATCAGGTCGTCTACACCTCGACACACGACACCGATACGCTCGCCGGTCACTTTCCCGGCAAGCCGGCGTGGCCGCTCCTCGAGGTGGCACTCTCCTCTCGGGCGGCACTCGCGATCATCCCGGTCCAGGACGTGCTCGAGCTCGGGTCGGAGGCGCGAATGAACCGCCCGGGCGTCGTGGGTGGCAACTGGGCCTGGCAGCTCGAGCCAGGACAGCTCGGTCTCGATGCTGCGGCCCGACTGCGTGCCGCCGCCGAAGGAGCAGGACGTGCGTGACGACTTCCGCAGGCTTGCCCGCGCCGGACTGAAATTCAATGCTCCGCTCTCCGAGGAGCGCGCTGGCGCTCTCGTCGCGGCGCTCCCGATCTCGCCCGGCCATCACGTGATCGACCTCGGGTGTGGGGTGGGCGAGCTGCTGCTACGGATTCTCGCCGCGCACCCTGCCACGACGGGCACCGGGGTCGACACGTCAAAGGAGGCGCTCGACCGAGGGGTGCTCGTCGCGGCGCAGCGCGGCCTGTACGGGCGGGTCGAGTTCGTGGAGGCCGATCCAGCGAAGTTCGTCGACCTCGCCGACGTCGTCGTCTGCGTCGCAGCGTCGTACTCCTGGGGTGGGGTCGGCGCCGCTCTCCGTTGGCTACGGGAGTGCATAGCCCCCGGGGGTCGCGTGCTGTTCGGCGACGGATTCTGGGCGGGGTCGCCGACCGCGGCGGCGCTCGAGGCAGTCGGTGAGCTGCCGCGACTCGGGGACATTCACGCGGCCGCGGACGAGGCGGGCTTTCGGATCGAGCGCGACGAGGTGTCGACCTCGGCCGAATGGGACGCCTTCGAGACGAGCTGGCGGGCGGGCCTGGAGGGATCACGGCTCCCGGGGGCCGTCGCCTTCGCGGAGCAGCGACGCCGTGAGTACGAGGACGGCTATCGAGATGCGATCGGCTTCGGATGGCTGATCTTGGCGCCCGCCTAGCGCGTGGCGCGCGCAGCGGACGCTTTCAGACCAACGGCTCGACGGGAAGCTTCGCGGCCACGACCTTGCGGCCGCCGCGCTCGTAGGCGACGTCCACGGAGTCGTTTTGCCTGTATGAGCCTGCGATGCCGAGCGCGATCGAGGCCCAGCGCATCAACCCGAGCTTGCCCTCCTCCTTCATCGGCCGCTCGAAGACGAGAGCTCCGTCCCGGACGACGTAGTCCGTACCCTCGCGCTGGAGCACGCCGTTGACGAACACCTCGAACGGCCGGGAAACATCGGACGGAAGTTGAACGCGGGTTCGCTGTCGAATCGACTCGCTCATCCCCCTAGAATGACATCTCGTGCCCGCCGACCACGTCATCCTGCTCCGCAACGGCCTCGCGAGGCGAGCCTGCTCCGTCGGAGGCCACCGATGAGCACCACCTCACAGCCCGTCCCCTCGTGGCATCGCGGCCGCGTCGCAGGCTGGCTCGTCTCCGTCGACCACAAGCGGATTGGTGCCATGTACCTGGGCTGGGCAGGCCTGTTCTTCGTCATCGCGGGGGTGCTGACACTGCTGATGCGGTTGCAGATGACGCGCCCGAACGCCTCTGTGCTCGGCAACGGCACCTACCAGGGCATGCTGACGATGCACGGGACGCTCCTCGTCTTCTTCGTGCTCGTCCCCGTGGTGACCGGAATCGCGACCTACATCGTGCCGTTGATGATCGGCGCGACCCGGATCGCGATGCCGGGGCTCGCGGCAATCGGGCTCTGGCTGTTCGTCTTCGCAGGCGCGGCCATCGTGCTCTCGGCCTTCGCGCATGGCGGCTCGTCGAAGGCGGGCTGGACCGGCTACCCGCCGGTCTCCCTCACCCAGGAGGGCAACGGCACCCGGCTGTGGCTGATCGGTCTCGTGCTGCTCGGTGTCTCGGCGATAGCGGCCGCCGCAAACCTGATCCGCACGATCCGCACGCTGCGCGCCGACGGGATGACCTGGGCCAACCTGCCGATGTTCGCGTGGGCGGTCTACATCTGGTCGTGGCTGACCGTGGTCCTCGTCCCGATCTCGGTGCTCGGGTTCGTCCTGGTCCTGCTCGAGCGCCGGTACCCCGGGTCGTTCGACTTCTTCCTCACCGGCGACAAGACGGTGAAGCCGTGGCTGATCTGGCTGTTCGGGCAGTCGTTCGCGTACATCGCGCTCGTCCCGGTGCTGGGAGTCGTGGCCGAGCTCGTCGCCGTCTTCTCCGGCCGGGCGGTCGCGAGCGCGCGGGTGATGGGCCAGGCGCTCGTCGGCATCGGAGGGCTCACGATCCTGCTCGTCCTCTACCACGCCTACGCGGGCGGCATCGGCAAGAAGCCGAGCGTCGTTCTCCTCCTGCTCGCCGTGCTCGCCACGATCCCCTCCGTCGTCGCATTCTGGCTGCTCGCGTCGAGCCTGTTGCGCGCGCGCGCCAGCCTGCGCTGGACGGCTCCGCTGCTCTTCGCCGCCGGGGCGATCGTGCTCTTCGTCATCGGCCTCCTCTCCGCGGCAGCCCTCGCTGTCTTCGGAAACAACCGGGACTGGCGCGGTACGGCTTTCGGTGCCGCCCACGCGCACTACCTGCTCTGGGGCACTGCGCTGCTCGCGCTCCTCGGTGGGCTCACGTACTGGTGGCCCAAGGTGTTCGGCCGGCTGCTCAGCACCCGGCTGACGCGCTGGGCGGCGGTGTTGCTCTTCGCCGGCTTCAACTGCACCTTCTTCGTCCAGTTCCTGCTCGGCGACCAGGGCCAGGCCGCAGGAGCGCCGGCGTTCTCCGAGCACGGCAGCACGGCCGCCTACAACATGATCTCGACGATCGGGGCATTCGCGAGCGGGCTCGGTGCGCTGCTCTATCTCTTCGCCGTCGCCAAGGCGCACAACGGCCGTCGCGCAGGCAACGACCCCTGGCAGGCCGACACGCTCGAGTGGTATACGACGTCGCCGCCGCCTGCCCACAACTTCGACTCCCTGCCGCCGGTCACGAGCACCCGACCCCTCGACGACCTGCGGCGTACGCTGAAGGAGCTGAATGCGCTCTGAGGTGACGGAACCCGGGCCGCTCCTCCGTCTCGCGATCGCGGGCGGCGCCCTCGCGACCCTCGTCATCGTGATCATCGCAACGGTCGGCCTCGGCCGAGGGCACTGGGGTGCGGCGCTCGTCGCACTCCCGCTGCTCGTCGCTGCCGTCGTGATCGCGCGGGTCGCCTATCCCGGCCTGCTCCTCGCAACGGGAGCCGCACTCGGGCTGCTCCTCCTGGCGATCGCCACGGGTGGGCTCGTCGCTCTCGTCGACGACGCCCGTTGGGCGGTGGGTCTCCACGTCGCCACGGCCGGCACCTCGCTCGCCGCCTCGCTCGTGGCGCTCGTGATCTCCTTCCGAGGCGAGCCCGTCCCGTTCGGCGCCTGGCGCGATTACGTCGTCCTCACCAAGCCACGGATCATGTCGCTCCTGCTGCTGACCGGTGCAGCCGGAATGTTCGTCGGAGCGGAGGGCTGGCCGAACGGCTGGCAGTTCGCGGCGATGATGCTCGGCCTCGCGCTCGCCTGCGGCGGCTCGAGCGCACTCAACCACGTGATGGATGCCGATATCGACCAGCTGATGGGAGAGCGCACCGCGGCCCGCCCCGTCGCCGCGGGTCGGGTCACGGCGCCGCGCGCGCTCGAGTTCGGGGTCGTCCTCATGGCCCTCTCGTTCGCAGTGCTCGCCACGACCGTGAACGTGTTGACCGCGATGCTGGCGCTCGTCGGCGGTCTCTTCTACGTCGTCGTCTACACCCGCTTCCTGAAGCGCTCGACCGACCAGAACATCGTCATCGGCGGCGCCGCCGGTGCCGTGCCACCTCTTGTCGGCTTCGCGGCGGCGACAGGGAATCTCACCCTCCCGGCGCTCTGGCTGTTCCTGATCGTCTTTCTCTGGACGCCACCGCATTTCTGGGCCCTCGCGCTGATGATCAAGGAGCACTACGCGGCGGCCAACGTGCCGATGTTGCCGGGCACGCGGGGCGTTCGCGAGACGACCAGGCAGATCCTGCTGTACTCGCTCGTCCTGGTGGCGTTCACGATCGCAGTCGGTTGGTGGCTCGGGCCCGTCTACACGTTCGCTGCCGCCCTTCTCGGCGCGTACTTCCTCCTACTCGCCTGGCAGCTCCGCCGCGACACCTCCCGGCGCCGTGCCGTGGTGTTGTTCCACTACTCCCTCGCCTACCTGGCATTGCTGTTCGTGGCGGCGGCCGTCGATCCGCTCCTCGTCTGAGCCCGCCGCAAGCGCAGGCTGACCGCGGTCAGCCGGATGTATCCCCCGTTGGAGGGAGGGCCGAGCGGCCGCGGATGCCGACATACGGCCTATGCGATACGCCCGCCTCGCCCTCCTCGCCGCGTGCGCTGCCACGCTGCTTTCCGGCTCCGCCCTCGCGCAGAGCGAAAAGTCCCTCTCGGCCCCTCGGGGCCTGAAGCCGTTTCTCCTCCGTGCCAGCGAGCCTGCCGTCCGTGACTTCCCCCGGACACCGTCGTTCTCGTGGGCACCGATCAGAGGCGCCTCCCGCTACGAGTTCCAGCTTGCGAAGACGCCGAACTTCCAGGACGGCACGATCTTCTGGGCCAGCTCGTCGCTCAAGAGCCCCGCTGTCGCCATCCCGCTGACACTGCCCTGGATGACCGGCGCCCCATATGCCGCCTATGCGCGCGTGCGTGCGGTGACGCGGAACGGCACGTCGGCCTGGAGCAGCGGCTACGGGTTCAACATCCATTGGAAGGACGTGCCGAAGCAGGCGACGTCGTATCCGGGCCTGGCGCGCTGGACGCCGGTCGAAGGTGCTACGAGCTACCAGGTGTGGTTCACCGGCATCAACCGCGTCGTCGAGACCCGTGTCAATGCAGTCGACGAGCGCGAGTTTTATGCATTCCACCAGGGCGCGAACTTCACCGGCAGTATCAACTGGCGTGTTCGGGCAGTCCGTCGAGTGGCCAAGCTGCAAGGGTTCATCACCCCGGTCAATTACGGGCCGTGGAGCCAGACGTACACGTCGACGAACCCCGCGATGGACGACGGCGTCGTCCACCCGGTCGCCGCGATGACGGCGTTGGCAACGAGCACACCGACGAGCGCGAAGGCTCACGAGATGACACCGGCATTCGTGTTCGCCGGCTCACGTGACGCCGCCGGGAACAAGTACGGCTTCTACCGGGTCTACGTCTTCAGCGACCGGCAGTGCGTCAACACGGTCCTTCGCGGCGCGATCGTCGGCGGGCCTGCGTACGCAGCACGGAACAAGGGCACGCTCAAGCTCCCGACCGACGAGAAGGACGTCGCGAACGCCGCGAACCAGATCCTCGCAATCGGCGACGAGGGCAAGACCTACACGGCGGAGGGCATTGTCGCGAAGCCGGCGAGCGAGGCGGGTTCCGCTTCCGACAGTGGTACCGCCGCCACGACCACTCCCGCCGCCGGCGCGTCCGGAACCCCGGTCGAGCAGGCCTCGAACAGCACTTGGCCTCAGATCGAGCTGCTCGAGAGCGGCTGGCCGAACGGGCGGTTCTTCTGGACGGTCGTCCCGGTCAAGCTCGTGCCCAAGATCGACGCAGACGGGAAGATCACGAGCTACGAGTACTTCGACGCCGAGGTACCGCAGGACGCCTGCGCCGGCGGACGCGTACTCGCGTTCGGCAAGGCATCGTCCCCCGTCGTCGCCGGCCAGGGAACGGCGTACGCGTCGGGCCTCTCTCCGACGGGGCGTCTGATCGCCTCCACGGGCAACAGGCCCTTCTACGGGCGTCCGCTCGTGGCGTGGCTGCCTGCTCCCGGCGCAGACACGTACGAGGTCGAGTGGTCGCCTTCTCGCTATCCGTGGCGTGCGGTCAAGCGCGTCTCGGTCGACGGAGGCACCGCCACCACGCTGCCGCTCAAACCCGGCAACTGGTGGTACCGGGTCCGCGGCATCAACAGCGCTCTGCCGCAAGGTCACCAGTTCATGAGCTGGTCACAGCCGCTGCACCTGACGGTCGCCAGCCCCAAGTTCAGGCTCGTCGCCTCCTCGAAGTAAGCGGTCGACTAAGGTCGGGGCTCTCATGAGCCCCGACCTTGCTCTCGCTCTCTCGCTCGCCGATGCGGCCGACGCCATCTCGCTCGGCCGCTTTCGCGCGAGCGACCTGCAGGTCGAGACCAAGCCCGACCTGACCCCTGTGACGGAGGCCGACAGGGCGGTCGAGGTGGCGATCCGCGAGCGACTCACGGTCGAGCGCCCGGACGACGGCATGCTCGGTGAGGAGTTCGGGGTCACCGGCGGGAGCAGGCGCCGCTGGATCGTCGACCCGATCGACGGTACCCGCAACTACTCGCGCGGCATCCCCGTCTGGGCTACGTTGATCGCCCTCGAGGAAGACGGGGAGCTCTGCCTCGGTGTCGTCTCGGCTCCTGCACTCCACCGTCGCTGGCATGCCGAGCGCGGCGGCGGTGCCTGGGCGAACGGCGATCGCATCCACGTTTCAGCGGTGAGGCGCATCGAGGACGCCGTTCTCTCGTTCGCGGTCGAACAGCCGATCCCGACGCTCGCGGCGTCTGCGTGGCACGCACGTGGTTACGGCGACTTCTGGGCCCACATGCTCGTCGCCGAAGGAGCTGTGGACGGCGCCGTCGACGTGGTCGGGGTCACCCTCTGGGACCTCGCCGCCGTACAGCCGATCGTCGAGGAAGCCGGCGGCCGGTTCAGCGATCGCGGCGGTGTCTCGAGAGCCGACGGTGGCACGGCGATCTCGTCGAACGGCTTCCTCCACGAGCTCCTGCTCGGCAGTCTCGTGCCCTCGTGAGGTAGCGGGCGGCTCTTCAGCGGGCGAGCGTGACCTTGGCCAGACCGTGGGGTGCGTCGGGGTCGAGGCCACGGGCACTGGCGAGGGCGCCCGCGAACAGTTGGCCCGGGACGACTGAGAGAAGCGGCGACAGCAACGCCGGATCGACGGCCGGAACGGGCAGCACGTACTGGCTGTCCGCGATCGAGCCTGCCGCGGTGCCGCTCGCCACGATCGTCGCCCCCATCTCGTGGATGCGCAATGCCGCCTCCTGCACGGTCGGCAGCGTCGCGTCGGGCGACGCGATCGCCCACACCGGGAAGAACGGGTCGAGCGCCGCCACCGGCCCGTGCGCGAGGTCGGTCGCCGTCAGCGGCTCGGCCGCCACGCGACAGGTCTCCATCAGCTTCAGCGCGATCTCGCGCGCCGTTGCAAATTCGACCCCACGGCCGATCACGAACATGCGCCCCGTGTAGCAGAACGGGAGTGCCAACGTGGCTGCCGCGCGCTCGAAGCCGGGAAGCGACTCGGAGAGGCAGGCGGCAGCGCACCGGACGCCTTTGGCAACCGTCGCCCCCTCTCCGGCAAGGTGCCCGGCGAGCAGGGCCAGCGCGGCAAGCGTATTGACGTAGGTCTTCGTCGCAGCCACCGCGAGCTCCGGTCCTGCCTCGAGCGGGATCGTCGCCTCCGCGGCCGACGCCAGATCCGAGCCGGGGTCGTTCGTGATCGCGATCGTGAACGCGCCGCTCCTACGCGCCCGGGTCACGTATTCGACGACGTCCGGCGTGCGACCCGATTGGGAGAGGCCGATCACCGTCGAAGCGGACAGATCGAGCGGCGTGTCGTAGTGCACGGTGAGCGTGATGGAGTCCCGCATCGCCGTCCAGCGCGGCATCAGGCCGAACGCGTAGACCCCGTACGAGGCCGCGTTGTCGGACGATCCGTGACCGACCATGCGCACGAGTTGTGACCCGCGTTCACGGACGGCAGCGGCGATGCGTGCGATCTCGGCATCGTGCTCGAGCAGCCGTTCCAGAGCGGCGGGCTGCTCTCTGATCTCCGCGAGGAAGAGGGAACCAGGCTCAGACAGCGACACGCGTCTCGCCTCCCAGGACGACCCGGTCGATCGCGAGCGCGTCATCGAGCACGACGATGTCGGCGGGACTGCCGGGCGAAAGGCGACCGATCGGGAGACCGAGCACCCGCGCAGGGACTGCTGTGGCCGCGTCGATCGCACGCTCCAGCGGGACGCCCACCTCGACGAGGTTTCTGACCGCTTCGATCATCGTCAAAGTGCTGCCGGCGAGCACGCCGTCCTCGCGACGGACGATGCCGCCGCGGACGTCGACCTGGACGCTGCCGAGGCTGTACCGTCCGTCGCCCAGGCCGGCCGCCGCGACCGCGTCCGTGACGAGAGCTAGACGGCCGGAGGCGACGCCCCAGAGCAGGCGCACGATGTCCTGGTCGAGATGCACGCCGTCGACAATTGCCTGGAGGACGACATCAGGACGTACCAGCGCCGCACCCACGATGCCCGGGTCGCGGTGCCGCAGCGGTCGCATCGCGTTGAACACGTGGGTCACCGCGCGAACGCCGCGATCGAAGGCGGCATGCGCCTCGGCCGCGGTGGCGTCGCTGTGCCCGAGCGAGACCGCGACCCCGCGCGTGTGCAGTACGTCGATCAGATCAAGTGCACCCGGAAGCTCCGGCGCCAGCGTCACCAGCCGGACGGGCCCTGCCCCGAGCAGACGGGGGAGCAGAGCGGTATCAGGGTCGCGGCGATACGTCGCGGGGTGTGTCCCGAGTCGAAGAGCGGAGATGAACGGGCCCTCGAGGTGCGCTCCGAGTATGCGTGCCCCCCGAGCGCCGGTCGGAACGGCGCGGAGCGCGGCGATCACGTCTTCCTCCGCGGAGGTGATGAATGTCGGCAGGTAGGCCGTGACGCCGGTCTCGAGCAGCGCTTCGCCCGCCGCGGCGTAGGCCGCGGCGTCGGCGCCGAAGAAGTCGATACCGGCGAACCCGTTCACCTGCAGATCGACGAATCCGGGCGCTGCAATCCCGCGGCCCCCCGCAGCGAGTCCAACCTCGGTCACGAGACCGCCGTCGAGGGCGATGTCGCCGGGAACGAGCCGCCCGTCGACGATTGCCCCCTCGACCCCGAGCCTCATCCCGGTAGCGCCTTGCGGACGACTCCGTTCGCAGCGTCGAGGCGTGCGCGTGCCGCACCGGCCCCGATACCGGCGAGCAGCGAGACGATCGCGACCTTGGCGTCCCCGTCGGCAGCGTCGAGCGCTGAATCGACCTGGTCGGGCGCGGCACCCGTTGCGAGCCCGACGATACGTCGCACGCGCGCACGCAACTTCGCGTTCGTGGCGACGACGTCGACCATGAGGTTCCCGTAAGTCTTTCCCAGCCGCACCATCACGATCGAGGAGATCATGTTGAGCACGAGCTTCTGGGCAGTGCCCGCCTTGAGACGCGTCGAGCCTGCGATGACCTCCGGCCCGACCACGATCGCGATCTCGTGATCGGCCAAGCCCCCAAGCTCGGACTCCTCGACCGAAACCACAGCGACCGTGAGCGCCCCGGCGCGTCGTGCCTCGGAGAGGGCTCCGACGACGTAGGGCGTCCTGCCGCTCGCGCTCAGCCCGACAACCGCGTCAAGTGGGCCTATCCCGAGCGCTGCGAGCTCCCGTACACCTTCGTCTTCGTCGTCCTCGGCATGCTCCTGGGCAACGGCTGCGCTCGCCGGCCCGCCGGCGATCAGCGCGACCACGAGCCCGGGCGCCACGGCGAACGTCGACTCACACTCGGCAGCATCGACGAGGGCGAGTCGGCCCGACGTCCCCGCGCCGACGTAGACGAGGCGCCCGCCTGCCTCGAGACGATCGGCGATGGCGTCGATCGCAGAGGCGATCGCCGCCCGCGCCGACGAGACCGCATCCGGCACCGAGGCGTCCTCGGTGTTCATGAGCTCCACGAGCTCGGCAGTCGAGCGCAGGTCGAGGTCGGCTGCCTCCGGATTCCATGCCTCGGTGGCGAGCTCGTCGAGCTTCGCCGTGTCCTGTGCGGCTGGTCTTGAGCTCGTCACGGTCGTCAGTCTATGCACGTGACAGCGGAGTGGTCAAGACCACTAGGCGTGAAATGCTCTCCTTCGTGGTTCACGGTGGCCTCGAAGGGGCAGACGATGACGATCTGCCGCGCCGCCGCCGCCGAGCATCTGCTCGCGGCGATTCTCGGACCCGCCGCAGATGTCTCGGAGTGCGGCGCTCACCGTCAATCCTACGCGCTACGACGTCTCGACCCCGATTACCCTTGCCTTGCGCACGGCCAAAGGCACTCTCTCGGCGAGTGTCCAGGGATGGGACAAAACTGGTCTTGACCAGAGTGAGGAACCAGGTAGGATGCCCTTTCACACGGAGATGACCTCGACTTCCCGCACCGTCACGAAGCAGAGCGAGACGCGCAGCAGCGTGCTCGACTTGATCGAACAGCTGGGAGTCGGCGACGCGATTCCTTCTGAGCGCCAGTTGTGCGTCGACCTCGGCGTTTCCCGCCTGACGGTGAGAGCTGCGCTCGACGACCTCGTCCGCGACGGCATGCTCGTGCGCCGGCACGGCAGCGGGACGTTCGTGAGCGAACCGAAGATCGCACAGGAACTGACCATGACCTCCTTCACCGAAGACATGCAGCGCCGCGGCATGGTGCCGGAGAGCAGGACGCTCGACCTCCGTGTCACGCCCGCAGGGGCACACCTGGGGCGGCTTCTTCACGTCTCACCCTCCGAGCCCGTCGTGATCATCAGCCGCCTGAGGCTCGCCGACCACGAGACCATGGCAATCGAGACTCTCCATGTGCGCGAGTCGCTTGTGCCCGGGATCTCCGCCGCCGATCTCGAGCGCCAGTCGTTCTACGAGATCCTGCAGTTCCGCTTCGGGATAGAGATCGTCGGCGGCCTCCAGACGATCGAGCCGACCGTGACGAACGAGGAGGAGTCCGACGCGCTGGGCGTACCCCTGCACTCGCCGGCGTTCCTGTTCGAGCGGACGACACGGGCGGCGAGCGACGAGATCGTGGAGTTCGTGCGCTCGATCTACCGCGGCGACCGCTACAAGCTCGTCACGGAGCTCAATCGAAGCCCGCGAGCCGCGAGGGCTCGGACGCCGCGCGCGACCCGTTCGTAGACGCACCGCCGCCCGCGGGCGGCGTCCTTCGCGGACGCTATTGGTACGCCTCTCCCGGCAGCGACGGCCGGGGGGCGGATCGGCGGGCGGGCCGACCCAAAAGTGGTCTTGACAACTCTGGGGCGGTATGCAAAGGTTCCGACCCAGTGGCCAAGTGGTATAAACCAGTAGGCGGTCGAGGCTGCTCCGTCCCGGTCGGCCACACGGGATTCGGAGCGACCGGAGCCGTCCTTCGATGCGCTTGGGGGAATCGCCCATGAGAGCACGCACCATTAGCGCCGTCGTTCTTGTCGGCGCGGTCATCGCGGTCATCGCGTCAACCGCGTCGGGTGCAACGTCGGCGCAGTCCGCGAGCAGCATCACAGTCTGGCTGCAGACAGACGCACAGGCTGCCAACTGGGAGCCGATCGTGAAGGCGGCCAATGCCCAGTTCCAGAAGGATCACCCCGGGGTGGCGGTCAATGTGCAGTACCAGACCTGGGGCAACCACCTGCAGAAGTTCGACGCAACTCTCGCCGGCGGTAACGCCCCGGACGTGATCGAGATGGGGAATACCGAGATGACGAAGTACATGGCGGCGGGAGCCTTCCAGGACCTGTCCTCGGACAAGGCGTCGATTCCGAACTCGAGCACGTGGCTCGAGGGCCTCGCCGCCTCCGGCCGCTACGGCGGCAAGCTGTACGGTGTCCCCTACTATGCCGGGTCTCGGGTCGTGACGTACCGCACCGACCTGTTCAAGAAGGCCGGCGTCAACGTCCCGACCAGCCTCGCGCAGTTCACCGTCGGGTCGAAGAAGCTGGCGGCGAGCAACGGCGCGAAGGGCTTCTCGCCCGTGTACATCGCGGGTACCGACTGGTACTTCGCGATGAGCTTCGTCTACGACTTCGGCGGCTCGATCGCGACCCACGTCAGCGGCAAATGGAAGGGAACACTCGCGTCGCCGCGGTCGATCGCCGGCCTGACGGCGTACAAGGCGTTCTTCAACGCCGCTTCGAAGGCGAGCAAGACGACCGATGAGACGCATCCGAACCCGTACACCGTGTACGCCCAGGGGCAGGCGAGCTCGATGGTCGGCCCCGGCTGGTTCAGCTGTTGTGTCGGCGACGCCAACAAGAGCCGCACAAGCCAGTTCGTGATGCCGAGTCATACCGCGGGCAAGCCGATGCCGGGCTTTCTCGGGGGCTCCGACCTCGCAGTCCCGATCGGCGGTAACAAGGCGCTCGCCGTCGATTGGATCAAGGACTATACGAGCAATTCGTCGATGACCGCATTGCGCGGCATCGGCAACATTCCGAACACGACGAGCCTGCTCGGCTCGAGCGTCAACGAGAAGGCTGCGCTCCGCAGCTGGTTCGTGCCGACTGCGAAGAACTGGGTCAATGTCGAGAACGGCAATATTCTCCGGAACATGCTGGCCCAGATCCTGACCGGAAAGCTGAGCATCACGCAAGCAGCCCAGTCGGCGAGCGACAACATCACGTCGGTCCTGAACGGATAGGCCGCGTGCTGAACCGGGACGCGGATCTCTTTGACGAGTAGCCGAGTCCCCGAACCTACGGCAGACGCCGTCGAGGCCGAGACCCATCGGCCTCGACGGCGTCTGCCGTCGATCCGCGAGCGGTGGCTTCGCGCCTCCGTTCCCTACTGGCTGATCCTGCCCGTGCTGGTCGCGATCGCAGCGATCCTGGGCTACCCGCTCTACCGCCTCGTCGTCCTCTCCTTCCAGCGCTACGGACTGGCCGAGCTGATCCAGCACAAGGGCGAGTGGGTCGGCCTCGAGAACTACAGCTCCGTCCTCCACGACCCGGTGTTCTGGCACACCCTGCTCCGCACGATCGTCTTCACGGCTGTGAACGTCGGTCTGACGATGGGAGTCGGCACCCTGCTTGCCCTGCTTCTCCTGCAGGTCGGATCGTTCGTACGGGTGTTGCTCACTGCCGGTCTGGTGCTCGTCTGGGCGATGCCGGTCGTCGTCGCCGTCCAGGTCTGGTACTGGATGACGAACTTCCAGAACGGGATCCTCAACTACACCCTCACGAGACTCCATGTTGGGGACTACTTTCAGCACGACTGGTACGCGACCACGTTCTCGAAGCTCGCCATGGTCACGCTGCTGATCGTCTGGGGAGCTTTGCCGTTCGTCACGATCACGATCTACGCAGGACTGTCCCAGGTGTCGCGTGAGCTCATCGACGCGGCCGAGATCGACGGAGCAAGCCCGTTCCGCGTCTTCCGCGACGTGACCGTGCCGATCCTCAAGCCGATCTTCCTGATCCTGGCAAGCCTGTCGATCATCTGGGACTTCGGTGTGTTCACGCAGCCGTACCTGCTGATCGGAGCCTCGCACGTCGACGCGTCGAACTACCTGATGGGCGTCTACGTCTATATCGAGGGATACGCCCACTCGAACTTCGGACGGGGCGCCGCCATCTCACTGTTGATGCTCGTCATGGTGGCGGCGATGAGCATCCCGTACGTCCGCCGGATGGTGAGAATGGGAGACGTGGAGTGAGTACCGACGCGCTGGCTCCCCGGACCCCGGCGCGCGCCCGGCGCGCCCGCCGCCGCCGGCTTCGCAGGTGGGGGTGGAACGCTCTCGGAGTTGCCGTCTTCGTGATCCTCGTCTTTCCCGTGTTCTGGATGATCTCGACGTCGTTCAAGCCGGAGAGCGAGATCAACAGCCTCACTCCGACCTGGTTCTCGTTCGAACCGACGCTGTCGCACTACCGCAATGCGATGAGCAGGCCGTACTTCTGGGCCGACGTCAAGAACAGCATGATCATCGTCGTCGTCGCAGTGACGGCCTCGATCGTGCTCGCGTTCCTCGCCGCCGTTGCACTCGCCAAGTACCGCTTCAACGGCCGGAAGCTCTTCATCGTGTTGATGATCGGGATCCTCATGCTCCCCCAGGCCGGCCTGATCATCCCTCTCTACGTCGTCCTCGCCCGCTACCACCTGACCAACACGCTCACGGGTGTGATCCTCACCTACATGACGTTCGTGCTGCCGTTTGCTGTGTGGACGCTGCGCGGCTTCATCATCGGGATCCCACGCGACCTCGAGGAAGCGGCGATGGTCGACGGCTCGAGCCGCCTCGGCGCGTTTGTGCGGATCCTGCTGCCGCTCGTCGCTCCCGGCCTCGTCGCCACCTCGGTGTTCGTGTTCGTGACGACGTGGAACGAGTACATCTTTGCGAGCGTTCTCCTCAGCGACCAGTCCAACCAGACGGTCACCGTCTGGCTCTCGTACTTCTACGGGACGAGCCGGAACACCGACTGGGGCGGCCTCATGGCGGCCTCGACGCTGACAGCGATCCCGGTCGTGGTCTTCTTCCTGCTCGTGCAGCGGCAAATCGCGTTCGGCCTCACGGCCGGTGCGGTCAAGGGATGACCGGCTCGATCGATCGGCTTGCGAATGCATGCATTCTGCCCGGGTTCGCGGGTCTCGCTGCGCCGGACTGGCTTCTCCGCGAACTCGACGAAGGTCTCGGGGGGGTGGTGCTCTTCGCTCGCAACGTGCAGGACCCGGACCAGCTCCACCGGTTGACCACCTCCGTTCGGGTGTCGGCCGCGACGGTCGTCGCGATCGACGAGGAGGGCGGTGACGTGACCCGATTGGAGGCGACCCGCGGAAGCTCCGTTCCCGGCCAGCTCGCGCTCGGCGCGATCGATGACGTCGAGCTCACGGAATCGATCGCGCACGCGCTCGCCGACGAGCTCCGTGCCGTCGGCATCACCCACGATCTCGCACCCGTTGCGGACATCAACACCAACCCCTTGAATCCCGTCATCGGGGTGCGCTCGTTCGGTTCGAGCCCGGAGCTCGTGTCGCGTCACGTCCGGGCTTTCGTCACAGGGCTCCAGGCCGGTGGAGTTGCGGCCTGCGCGAAGCACTTCCCCGGCCACGGCGCAACCGATGTCGACTCGCACAGAGGGCTTCCGGTCGTCCATACCACGCGCGACGAGCTGATGGAAGTGGAGCTCGGGCCGTTTCGGGCGGCCATCGCCGCCGGTACGTGCGCCCTCATGACGGCGCACCTGGTGGTCCCCGGGCTCGGCGACGCCCCGGCGACCCTTAGCCGTGCGCATCTCACGGTACTGCTCCGCGAGGAGCTCGGATTCACAGGCCTCGTCGTCACGGATGCCCTCGAGATGAAGGCCGTAAGTGCCACCGTGGGAATGGCAGAAGGCGCGGTTCTCGCGTTGCTCGCGGGTGCGGACGCGCTCTGTCTGGGCCACGACATCGACGACGGCCATGTCGCGCGCGTCCGCGCCGCGATCGTGTCGGCCGTGCTAGAGGGAAGGCTCGGGGAGGACAGGCTCGTCGCCGCGGCCGGTCGCGTCGCCGCGTCCCACGCACCCTCTCCCGTCGCCGGTGTTGCCCGGCAATCGCTTGCCGCGCTCGGTCTTCGGGCGGCACGGCGGGCGTTGCGCGTCGAAGGTGACGTCGGGTCGACAGGCGCCGCGCTCGTGTTCGAGCTCGGTGGCACGATGTCCGTTGCAGCCGGGCCGCTCTCGCATGATCTCACCTCGATCATGGAGGAGCTCGGCGCCGACGTCGCCGTCGTCCACGTCGAGGAGGGCCGGGAAGCGGGCGCCGCCGCGGTGGCTGCCTTGGATCGCGGTCGCCGGCCGGTCGTCGTCGTCCGTGACGTGGACCGCCATCCGTGGCAGCGGTCGGCCGTTGCGGCGATTGTCGGCGCGGACGCCCGAGCCGTGGTCGTCGATGTCGGCTACCCTGCCCGGGATGCGCTCCCCCGCGGTGCCGGTCGCGTGACGACGTTTGGTGCCGGCCGCGCCAGCCTCACGGCCGCGGCCGAACGTCTCCTCGCCCCGACAGGAACCTAGACCGAGGCCCGGAAGGCGCCACCTTCGCCGGCAATTGCACGGCGACTCCTCGGTCGAGAGAATCGGGGTCGCCGTAGCGAGATGACGTGGAAGAGCGCGTTTGCCCCTTTCGATCGGGGCGCGACCCTGCCGACCGCGCGCCCTGACCGCTATCCCGAACGCGGGACCACGGCGCGCACGGCGGCCTCGTACACTCGATCGCGCCCGAACTGGTCGAGCTCTGCCGACAGCAGCTCGCTCGGGCTCAACGGCTCGCCAGGCGAGACGACCGGCTTGCCGTCGACCCAGATCGCGCTGACCGCAGGGGCATCCCGCCGGGTCAGGGATACGTCGCGCTGCAACCGCGCTCTCAGCCAGCCGGCCATGAGCTCGGCGTCTGCCCGCGGTCCCTGCACTCGCAGCTTCTCGACGGCACCGATCTCGGGCCAGAGCTCGGCGAGGCGCCGCCGCCAGGGGAGCGTTCGCGAGAATGCGATATCCGAGACGGCGACCCGGTCGAACAGCGCCGCGAGCGGCTCATACGCCGCGGGAGCACCCCGCCACTCCGACGAGTCGACGACGAGACGGTCGGTGACGCCGACGACCTCGCCGAGCTCGCCGCTCGCCCACGCCGGCTCGCCGCGCCAGCGGCAGAACACGGGCAGGTCGGAGACGAGGAGGGGCAAGACGATCGAGCCCGGATGACGAGCTGCCGAGCCTCGAAGTCGAAGCTCGATCACCTCGGACAGCACCTCGCGCGACATACCCTGCAGCTGGAAGTCCTTGAGCTCCGCCCGCGCTTTGATCTCCGCCCCGGCGCCGGGCTCAGGGATCAGGAAGATCGTGCGCGCAGGATGGCGCTCGAGCAAGCCGGCAAGTGTCGCGCGGGCCTTCGAGCGCCACTCCGGCGGGCACCAGACGATGTGCGTCATGGTGCTCGTACGGAGCTCGGGCATCCCATCGGCTGCCTCTCGTGCCCGCAGCCGTCCCAGCTGACGCTCGATGTCGGAGACGACGCCCATGGCGACCCCTAGTGGCGACGCCAGGAGCGCGCGTCGCGGTGAATCAAGTCGTCCGCCGCTTTCGGCCCCCAGGTCCCGCCCGCGTAGTTCGGGAAGCTCGGCCTGTCGCGCTGCCAGCCGCCGAGGATCGCGTCGACGAGCTTCCATTGCTCCTCGACCTCGTCCTCGCGTGTGAACAGCGTCGCATCGCCCAGCATGGCGTCGAGGATCAGCCGCTCGTAGGCCTCCGGCAATCCTGTGCGGAACGCGCCCCCGTAGAGGAAGTCCATATGCACCGTCCTGATCGTCATCCCGGCGCCGGGCACTTTGGCGCCGATCGCGAGCGAGACGCCCTCATCGGGCTGCACGTGGATGAGCAGGACGTTCGGCCGCAACCCGTCTCCCGCGATCGCCTCGAATGGAGGGTGTGGCGCCCGCTGGAACTGGATCGCGATCGTCGTCTCCCGGCGGGCCAGGCGCTTGCCCGCACGAACGTAGAACGGCGTGTCGGCCCAACGCCAGTTGTCGACGTAGAGCTTCGCCGCGATATAGGTCTCCGTCAGCGAGCCGGGCGAGACGCCGTCTTCCTCGCGATAGGCGGGTACCTCGATGCCCTCGACGAAGCCGGCTCCGTACTGGCCGCGGACGACCGACTTCGGCCCCGGCGTATGCATCGACTTGAGCACCTTCACCTTCTCGTTGCGTACGGAGTCGGCGGTGAAGTCGATCGGCGGCTCCATCGCAGTCAGGGCGAGCAGTTGCAGGAGGTGGTTCTGGAAGATGTCGCGGATGGCTCCGGCCGACTCGTAGAAGCCGGCGCGCCCCTCGATACCCATCGACTCGGCCACCGTGATCTGGACGTGGTCGATGAACTGCCGGTTCCAGATCGGCTCGAAGATGCCGTTGGCGAACCGCAACGCCAGCATGTTCTGTACCGTCTCCTTGCCGAGATAGTGGTCGATGCGAAAGATCTCGTCCTCGCCGAACCAGCGGTGCAGGAGCTCGTTCAGCTCACGGGCGGACGCGAGGTCGTGGCCGAACGGCTTCTCCACGATCAGCCGGACCCAGCCCTCCTTGACGCGCCGCTCGCCGATCTCCGTGACCGCCGCCGCGAACGCCTGTGGAGGGACGGCGAGATAGTAGAGCCGGTTGCCGGCCGTACCTCGCTCGGTGTCGAGCTCCTCGAGCATCCGCCCGACGCGGTCTTCGCCCTGGTCGTCGGCGAACTCGGTGCCGACATATCGCATTCCGGCAGCGAGCGTGTCCCACACGTCTTGACGAAAAGGGTCGCGCGCGAACTGCTTCACCGCCTTCTTCATGTCGGCTGCGAACCGGGCTGAGCTCCGCGGAGTCCGTGCCACTCCGACGATCGCGAACTGCTCCGGCAGGAGCTTGCGATACGCAAGGGCGTACAGAGCGGGAATGAGCTTTCGCTTCGTCAGGTCGCCCGAAGCGCCGAAGATCACGATCGCGCATGATTCCGGCCTCCGGCGCAGCTGAAGACCCTCGAGCAGGGGGTTCGAACGTTCGGTCACGCCGCCGCCAGAGACCCTGCCTTGGCACGAATGCCGTCCAGCAACTCACCGAAGGAATCGGCGAACTTCTGCACGCCTTCGGCCTCTAGAGTCGCGACGACGTCGTCGTAGTCGACGCCGGCGGCCGCGAGGTCTGCGAGGAGCCGGTTGGCCTCGTCGGTCTCTTCCAGCAGGCTGCCCGCCTTCACCTCTCCGTGATCCTGGAAGGCGTTCACCGTCTCGAGCGGCATGGTGTTGACGGTGTCCGGCCCGATCAACTCCTCGACGTAGATCACGTCGCGGTAGGCAGGGTTCTTGGCCGAGGTCGAGGCCCACAAACAGCGCTGCGGCCGGGCGCCCTTTCCGGCGAGATAGGCCCAACGTTCGTCGCCGAAGACGTCGAGGTAGTGCTTATAGGCGAGCTTCGCGTTCGCAACCGCGAGCTTCCCCTGCAGGTCTTCGCGGCCGACCGCCTCGAGGCGTTTGTCGGCCTCGGTGTCGACGCGGGAAACGAAGAAGCTTGCGACCGACAGCACTTCGCGCGGGTCACCTCCGCCCGCGACGAGCCGCTCGAGGCCGCGGAGGTAGGCCTCGGCGACCGCGGCATAGCGCGCCAGCGAGAAGATCAGGGTCACGTTGATCGGGACCCCTTTGGCGATGCAGTCCTCGATCGCCCCGAGCCCGGGCTCGGTGGCCGGGATCTTGACGTAGAGGTTCGGCCGACCGACCTCGAGGTTGAAGCGAACCGCCTGCTCGAACGTGCGCTCGCGTTCGTACGCGAGCGTCGGGTCGACCTCGAGCGACACCCAGCCGTCGACCCCTCCTGTGCGCTCCCAGACGGGACGCATCAGGTCGCAGGCGCCGCGGATGTCGTCCATCGCGAGCGCGAAGAAGATCTCGACCGCGTCGTCGGTCGCTGCTGCGATTTCGCGCAGCTGCCCGTCGTAGAGCTCACCGTCCGCGAGCGCCTTCTGGAAGATTGTCGGGTTCGACGTCACGCCGACGACCGCATCGTCGGCCATGAGGTCGGCGAGTGTCCCGGAATGAAGCATCTCTCGCGAGAGCGAGTCGATCCAGACGCTGACGCCTGCAGCGCTCAGCTCGGAGAGTCGTGACGGGCCGGAGGGTCGTGCTGCATCAGCCATCGGACATCCTTTCGAGCGCGGCCACCTTCGCGAGGCGGTCGGAGTAGCGGCCGCCGCCAACGAAGCGGGCGCCGAGAAATGTGCGGACGAGCTCACGAGCAAGCTCTCCGCCGACGATCTCGGAGCCGAGGCAGAGGACGTTCATGTCGTCGTGCTCGACTCCCTGGTGTGCTGAGTACGAATCGTGGCAGATCGCAGCGCGGATGCCGGGGATCTTCGACGCCGCGATCGAGGCGCCGACCCCGGAGCCGCACACGAGCACGCCGCGGGCGGCCTCGCCACGGCGGATCGCCATGCCGAGCTCGAGTGCCTTGTCGGGATAGTCGACGCGAACGGCGTCGGTGTCGACGCCCAGGTCGACGGCCTCGTGCCCTTGCGCGGCGATTGCCTCGAGCACCGCGTCGCGAAGCTTGACACCGCGATGGTCGAATGAGGCCGCGACCTTCATCCGAGCTCGGTCTCGACAGCTGCGGCGATCGCGCCGGCGGTGATCCCGAACTCGGCGAAGATCTTCTGGAAAGGAGCTGATGCCCCAAAATGGTCTATGCCAATTATAGTCCGCGCGTAGCGCTCCCAGCCGAGCGTGACGCCGGCCTCGACGGCAAGCCGTACCTCGACGGACGGCGGCAGCACCGAATCCCGATAGTCGTCATCCTGCTCCTCGAAGAGCTCCCAGCAGGGCATGGAGACCACGCGCACGTTCGCTGCGAGTGAACGTGCAGCCTCGAGGGCGAGATGTACCTCGCTGCCGGTGGCTGTCACGATCGCGTCGGGTTCACCTTCGGCACGTTGCCAGAGCACGTAGGCCCCGCGGAGGGCGCCGCCGGCAGCGGCGACCTCCGTTCGGTCGAGGGTCGGCAGCTTCTGCCTGGTCAACGCCAGTGCGACGGGGCCGTCGGACCGTTCGAGCGCGATCTGCCACGCCATCGCTGTCTCGTTCGCGTCCGCGGGGCGGACGTACCAGAGGTTCGGGATGGCCCGCAGCGCCATGTGATGCTCGACCGGCTGGTGCGTCGGGCCGTCTTCGCCGACCGCAATCGAGTCGTGCGTCCACACCCACGCCGTCCGAAGCCCCATCAACGCCGAGAGCCGGACAGCAGGGCGCATGTAGTCGGAGAAGATCAGGAATGTCGAGCCGTAGGGGCGAAGCATCGCCGGTTCGAGCGCGATCCCGTTGACGATCGAGCCCATCGCGTGCTCGCGGATCCCGAACGCGATGTTGCGGCCCGCGTGGGTGGCAGAAAACAGGCCGGCCCCTTCGAACTCCGTCTTCGTCGACTCAACGAGATCGGCAGCCCCGCCGACCATGGTCGGGGTGAAAGACTTCAACGCCTGCATCACCTGTCGGCCGGCGTCCCGGGTAGCGACGTCCTCGCCCGCAGGAAACACCGGCAGCGCATCACGCCAGCCGTCGCGCGGCTCCCCGCGCAGGTCGAGCTCGCGTTCACGGGCGAGGCCCGGAAACGCGGCCGCCCAGGAGGTAACCCGTCCGTCCCATTCGCGTTGGAGCTCGGCGCCACGTTCGCGAACCACGGCCATGTGCTCGCGCACGGCATCGGAGACCGCGAATGTGGCATCGGGATCGAAGCCCATCGCCTCTTTGGTGGCGCGGATTTCCTCCATGCCGAGAGGGGCCCCGTGCGCCTTCGCGGTGTCGACCGCGTTCGGCGCCGGATACGCGATGTGACTCCGCAGGACGACGAGCGACGGCCGATCCTCCTCGGCCTTCGCGGCTGCGAGTGCGCCGAGGAGCGCGTCCAGGTCTTCGGCGTCGTCGACGTGCTGGACGTGCCAGCCGTACGCCTCGAAGCGCTTGGCCTTGTCGTCGGTCGTGAACGAGAGCGATGTCGTGCCGTCGATCGTGATGTGGTTGTCGTCGTACACGTAGACGAGCCTGCCGAGACCGAGGTGGCCGGCGATGGAGGCCGCTTCCTGCGTGACTCCCTCCATCATGTCGCCGTCCGAACAGATCGCGTAGACCCACGAGTCGACCACCGCGTGGTGGGGCCGGTTGTAGCGATCGGCGAGGAACCGCTGTGCGATCGCCATGCCGACACCGTTCGCAAACCCCTGGCCGAGAGGCCCGGTGGTTGTCTCGATCCCGGCCGTATGCCCCCGCTCGGGGTGGCCCGGCGTCCGGGATCCCCACTGCCGGAACTGCCGCAGGTCGTCGAGACTGAGGTCATAGCCGGCCAGGTGGAGCGCCGCGTACTGGAGCATGCAGGCGTGCCCGGCCGAGAGGACGAAGCGATCGCGGCCCGGCCAGCCCGGGTCGGCCGGGTTATGCCGCATCACGTCGCGGTAGAGGAGATACGCGAGCGGGGCGAGGGCCATCGCGGTACCGGGGTGGCCCGCGCTCGCCTGTTGCACGGCGTCCATCGCGAGCGCGCGAATCGTGTCGATCGTCTGCGTGCGAGGGTCGGAGGGCACTACGGTCGAGCATAACGGTGAGGGTGTCTCCCCTGCCTCCTGGGAGGACACACGGTGTCGCACCGGCGATCGCGCCTAGGCTTCCTCCCGCACATGTCCGTCCTGATCGCCTCCAACCTCCGGAAGGAGCTGTCCGGAGACCCTCTCTTCGACGGGGTCTCCTTCTCCGTCGACCGCGGGCAGCGGCTGGCCCTCGCCGGCCAGAATGGGGCCGGCAAGACCACGCTCCTCCGGGCGATCATGGGCGAGACAACGATTCAGGGCGGCGAGTTGGCGCTGCAGAAAGGTGCCCGCCTCGCGTTGCACGATCAGCGCGCGCCGCGTGACCGAGGGCTGACCCTGCGCGAGTACTCCCTCTCGGGTGCCGCCGACCTCGTCCGGATCGAGCAGGAGCTCCGTGACCTCGAGCAGGCGATGGCGCGCGGGACGCACGACGATGTGACGATGCGCCGCTACAGCGAGGCGCAGGCGAGGCTCGAGCATGCAGGAGGTTGGGGCTGGCGCGACCGCGCCGCGTCCGTGCTCCGGGGGCTCGGCTTCCGTGATCACGACCTCGACCGGCAGCTCGCGACCTTCTCGGGCGGAGAGTTGACCCGGGCCTCGCTCGGTCGCGCCCTCGCTGGTGACCCGGACCTGCTGTTGCTCGACGAGCCGACGAACCACCTCGATGTCGAGAGCCTCGAGTGGCTCGAGCGCGAGCTGACGACGATCGATGCCGCCGTCGTCCTCGTCGCCCACGACCGCTGGTTCCTCGAATCGGTGACGACGGCGGTGCTCGAGCTCGAAGGCGGGCGCGGCCTGTTCTTCTCGGGGCCATGGCACAGGTGGCGCCTCGAGCGGGCGGCCCGTGCGCAGGCTGCGGCCAAATCGGTGCAGAGGGTCGGCGGCGACATCGAGCGATTGGAGCGATTCGTCGAGCGGTTCCGTTACAAGAAGTCGAAGGCCAAGCAGGCCCAGGCGAAGATCACGCAGATCGCGCGCCTCGAGCAGGAGCGACGGAAGGCGGCGGGGGAGCTCGCGAACCTCACTCGGCGCCGGCGCACGCTCGGCTTCGAGTTTCTGAAGCCCGCCCGCACCGGGCGGATCGTTGTGGAGATCGAAGGACTCCGCCTTTCTGCGGGCGGCAAGCAGCTGATCGAGGGTGGATCCCTCGTGGTCGAGCGCGGGGAGCACATCGCTCTCGTCGGCCCGAACGGGTCGGGCAAGACGACCTTGCTCGAGACGCTCGTCGGCAACCGTACGCCTGACGCGGGGATGATCCGGTTCGGTCACGGTGTCGAGGCGGCCTACTTCTCCCAGCACGACGTGGAGCTCGATGAGCGGGGAACCGTGCTCGACTGTGCCGTTGCAATGACGGGTCTGACCCGGCCACAGGCGCAGCAGCTGCTCGGGCGCTTCCTCTTCTCCGGGTATGCCGAACACGAGAAGCAGGTGTCGGTACTGTCAGGCGGCGAGCGCCGCCGGCTCTCTCTCGCCGTGGTCGTCGCATCGGGAGCGAACCTGCTCGTGTTGGACGAGCCGACGAACCACCTCGATCTCGACAGCCGCGAGGCGCTCGAGGCCGCCCTCGAGGCGTTTCCCGGGGCGATCCTGCTGGTCTCCCACGACCGCGCCCTGCTCGATGCCGTTGCCGAACGCACGGTCGCGATCGAGAAGCGGACGCTTCGGTCGTACGACGGCGGCTGGGCCGACCTCGTTCGGGCCCGGGAGGAGGCGGTCGCTCGCCCGGAGGTCGTGGAAGGACCGCCGAAAGAAGCGAAGGATCCGACGGTCTCGAAACCCGCGGCACGGAAAGGGCCGACCGAACTCGAGCGGGTCGAGCGCCGGATCGCGACGCTCGAGCACCAGGTGGGCCAACTCGAGCTGACGCTCGCCGAAGACTGGACGAACATGGACACGTTGACCGAATACCGAGCCGCCCGCGACGAGCTCCAGGAGCTCCTCGTGCGCTGGGAGGCGCTGTTCGAGTCCGCCTAGGGCGCGCGGGAACGGTCAGCCGCGCGCTCCGTTTGCGCGGCTACACCGCACAAGACCGAAGCCTTCGGCATCGACGACCGGATGGTGTGCGCCTAACCGGTGATCGGTTGGAGCCGTTCGCGATGTGGCTCGAAACCCCGCAGGCGCAACGAGTTGGAGACGACGAATACGCTGGAAAGGGCCATTGCGGCCCCGGCGATCAGCGGGTTGAGATACCCCGAGGCGGCGAGCGGAATGGCCGCGATGTTGTAGGCGAAGGCCCAGAAGAGATTCCCTTTGATAGTCGTCAGAGTGCGGCGTGAGAGGCGAATCGCGTCGGCGGCGGAGCGTAGGTCGCCCGAGACGAGAGTGAGGTCGCTGGCCTCGATCGCGACGTCGGTGCCCGTGCCGATCGCGAGGCCGAGGTCGGCCCGTGCGAGTGCCGGGGCGTCGTTGACTCCGTCACCGACCATTGCCACGACGGCGCCTTCGTCCTGCAGCCGGGCAATGACCGCGGCCTTGTCTGCCGGGAGAACGTCTGCGATGACTTCGTCGATGCCGACGTCGGCGGCGACGGATCGGGCCGTTTCCTGATTGTCTCCGGTGAGCAGCACGGGGCGCAGGCCCAGCCGTTTGAGCTCGGCGACGGCCTCTGCGCTCGAAGATTTGACGGTGTCGCCGACGACGAAGACGGCGCGCGCCCGCCCGTCCCAGGCTGCGGCAATCGCCGTCTTGCCGCCGGCGCGCGCGGCGGCAACGGCCGAGCCGAGCTCGTGGTCGAGTGCGAGCCCCCATTCGGCGAGGAGCGAGGGCCGTCCGACCACGAGCGCGTGGCCCTCGACGACGCCTTCGACGCCTAGACCTTCTCGATTGCCGAACGAGTCGACAGGCGGAAGCGTGCCCTGGTCGCGTGCCGCGTCGGCGATCGCACGGGCGATCGGGTGCTCCGAAGCGTGCTCTACGGCGCCGACGAGGCGTAGTGCTTCGTCACGATCGACGCCGTTTGCGGTGACGAGGTCGACGAGCGCCATCTTGCCCTCGGTGATCGTGCCGGTCTTGTCGAGGACGATGGTGTCGACCCGGCGGGTCGATTCGAGGATCTCGGGCCCCTTGATCAGGATCCCGAGTTGCGCGCCGCGGCCGGTGCCGACGAGTAGAGCGGTCGGCGTCGCGAGCCCGAGGGCGCACGGGCAAGCGACGATCAGGACGGCAACGGTCGCCGAAAAGGCGAATGTGAGCCCGGCGCCGCTGCCGTACCAGTATCCGAAAGTCGCCACGGCGATCGCGATCACGACCGGGACGAAGATGCCGGCGACGCGATCGGCGAGCCGCTGCACGGGTGCCTTTCCCGTCTGTGCCTCGGACACGAGCCGCGCGATCTGAGCGAGCGCGGTATCGGCGCCGACGCGTTCGGCCTCGACGACCAGCCGGCCGCCGACGTTGACGGTCGCTCCGGCGACCGGGTCACCGACGCCGACCTCGACGGGAATGCTTTCTCCGGTCAGCAGCGACTGGTCGACGGCCGAGCGGCCCTCGACGACCACGCCGTCGGTCGCCACCTTCTCGCCGGGCCGGACGACGAAGCGGTCGCCGACCTGGAGCTCGTCGATCGGAATTCGTCGTTCGCCGCCGTTCGGCTCCAGGATGGACGCGTCCTTGGCACCGAGCTCTACAAGGGCCCGCAGCGCCGCTCCGGCGGTGCGCTTTGCCCGCGCCTCGAAGTAGCGGCCCGCGAGCAAGAACGTGACGACCACTGCTGCGACCTCGAAGTAGATCTGGTCGCCTCCGGCGGTGCGGGCAGGGATCAGCTCGAACGGCATCTTCATCCCGGTGACCCCGGCATCGAGGAAGAAGAGCGCGACTACCGACCAGCCCCATGCCGAGAGCGTGCCCAGCGAGATCAGCGTGTCCATCGTCGCGGCCGCGTGCAGCAGGTTCTTCCACGCGGCGACGTGGAACGGCCAGCCCGCCCAGAGAACGACCGGTGTCGCGAGCTCGAACGCGAGCCACTGCCAGTTGGTGAACTGCAGCGCCGAGATCATGCCCATCAGCAGCACCGGCAGCGACAGGACGGCGGCGAAGATCAACCGTTGGCGTAACGCCGCCGTCGGGTCATCGTCGACGACCGGCTCCACCGTCTCGATCGTCGGCAGACGCGCGATGTAGCCGACCTGCTGGACGGCCTCGACGAGCGCGTCCGGCGTCACCTCCGACGGGTCGTATTCAACCGCAGCCTTCTCGGTCGCATAGTTCACCGAGGCGGTCACGCCCTCGAGCTTGTTCAGCCTTCGCTCGATGCGGGCGGCGCACGAGGCGCAGGTCATCCCCTCGATCGGGAGCTCGAGACGTTCGGTGACGAGCACGCTCATCGCATCACGTCCACCGTGAACGGGGCCGTATGGACGGCTCCGTCGACCTTGAACTGCAAGAACAAGCGGTAGCGGCCTGCAGACGGTAGTTCTGTGTCGAAGACGATCTCGCCGACCCCGGCCTCCGGCTCGGGGTGCACGTGCGAGTAGGAGAGGTCGCCGTCACGGAGTGCGACCAGATGCCCGCGATGCCCGACATACGAATCGAAAGCCTGCACCGGCCGGCCGTTGCGGCTGACGGCGAAATGGAGCGCGATCTTCGGCGCCGGCGTTCCGCCCGTGACCGGTCGCGGCGCCCGCGAGCGCCGCGAGAGCTCCGACGAGGGCGAGGGCGACCGTGAACACAGCCAATCGGGCGGGTGCTCCCAGGTGTTCCGCACGTACGCGCATCACGCCGTGACCGTGGGAGGCTCGAAGACCTCGTAGCCCGCCTCGCCGATCGCGGTGCGGACGGCGGAGTCAGAAGCGCCCTGGCCCTTGACGGTCACGAGCTTCAGCTCGAGATCGACCTTCACGGACTCGACACCCGACACCATGCCGACCTCCTCGCCGATCGCCGTGCGGCAGTGCTCACACGTTACGCCCGGAACGTTGTAGCTGAGACTCTCGGCGGTCATCCGTATACCTCCTAGGGGTATCTGATGGAGCCAGGCTACACCTACTCGGTCGCGATGTCAAATACTGTACGGGGGTATGCTATGTTCCTGATCATGACATCGACGACCACGACCCAGACGCACGGGTATACGCCGCATAAGGACCTGCTGCTCAAACGACTCGCCCGAATCGAAGGGCAGGTACGAGGCATCGCGAAGATGATCGAGGACGATCGGTACTGCATCGACATCCTCACCCAGCTCGGTGCCGTCGACACAGCCCTCGAGGCCGTGGCGCTCAAGGTCCTCGAAGAGCACGTGCTGCACTGCGTCGCCGGTGCACTTGCGTCCGGCGACCCGGCGCAAACAACCGAGAAGACCGCCGAGCTCCTCGGGGCCGTGCAACGCTTCGCGAAGACCCGCTAGACCTGCGGCGGTCTCGTGGGGCCACCACTTCGGGCTGGACGTCAGAGGACAAGGCGATGATACGTCGGTGACTGTCACCGACGCCGTTTCACCGCCGTTCCCGGACCGGACGAGCCTGCTCATCACGCCCGACCACCACGTGACGAGGTTGGCCGGGCTCGCGGCCGGCACCGCCTCACCGAAGACGAGGCCGTCGAGACAACGGTCGACCTGGTGACGGCACGCCCGACGACCGTGTTCAGGCTTTGATCTCCCGCAGACTAGCCCGCAGCGGCGGGGCTGGGCGGCCGGCGGCACCCATTCGGTTGGCGCACCTCGGGCTCGGGAACTTCTTCCGAGCCCACCAGGCCTGGTACACCGACTGCGCGTCGGACGCCGAGGCCTGGGGAATTGCCGCCTTTACCGGCCGGAGTCGCGGGCTGACGGACGAGCTCACCGCGCAGGACGGCCTCTATACGCTCGTGACGCGCGGCTCCGAAACCGACCGGTTCGACGTCATCGGCAGCCTCTCGAACGCCTATGGGGCGGATGATCACGACGCCTGGCTCCGCCACCTCGGCTCCCCTCAGGTCAACGCGGTCACCCTGACGATCACCGAGGCCGGGTATCTGTGCGGCGCCGACGGAGATCTCGACCGTGACCGACCGGAGATCCGTACCGACATCGAGACGCTGCGACGAGATCCGACCGCGCGTGTGCGCAGCGCCCCCGGGCGCCTGGTCGCGGGGATCGCCGCCCGGAGGCGTGCGGACGCAGGGCCGCTTGCGCTCGTGCCGTGTGACAACTTGCCGGACAACGGCGCGGTCGCCGCTCGGGTGCTGCGGGACCTGGCCGAACAGGTCGACCCGGATCTCGCCGCGTGGCTCGTCGATTCCGTCTCGGCCGTCACCACGATGGTCGACCGGATCACCCCGCGAACCCATCCGGACGACCTCCGCGCCGTGTGCGAGACAACGGGGAGGAGCGATCGTGCTCCTGTCGTGACCGAGCCGTTCTCGGAGTGGGTGTTGAGCGGCGGCTTCCCCGGCGGGCGTCCGCGCTGGGAAGACGCCGGCGCGATCTTCACCGACGACGTCACCCCCTTCGAGCAGCGGAAGCTCTGGCTTCTCAACGGCGCCCACTCCCTGCTGGCCTACGCCGGGTCGGCGCGCGGGCACCCCACCGTTGCCGACGCCTTTGCCGACGACAGTTGCAGGGACTGGGTCGAGCAATGGTGGGACGAGGCGTCACCGCATCTGCGGTTCGGCACCGCCGATATTGCGGCCTACCGTGCCGCGCTGGCCGGTCGCTTCGCGAATCCGCGAATTCGCCACCGCCTCGACCAGATCGCCGCCGACGGCGTGCAGAAGCTGCCGGTGCGCATCCTGCCCGTCCTGCGTCGCGAGCGAGCCGCCGGCCGCGTGCCTCAGAGCGCGACCCGCGTGCTCGCCGCTTGGGTATGCCACCTACGAGGCCTTGGTTCACCCGTGGTCGACGAGCTCACCGTGGCGATCGTCCCTCTCGCCGCCGGCCCCTTGGCCAACGCCGTTCGACGTGCCCTCGACGCCCTCGACCATGCCGTCGGTGCTGACCAGGAGGTCGTGGCAGCCGTGATCGCGCACGCCGAGCGCTTCGAGCGCCAGAGCCGACCATGAGCTGGACGCGTCCTCCGAACGTCAGGGTCGCGCCTCCAGAATCAGGTTGAAGGGGGTTTCGGTGGCCCGCCGGACGTGGGTGAAGCCTCCTTCCCGGATGACTGCCGCGAGTTGGGCCTCGCCGGCCTGGGCGCCGAGAGCGAGTCCGACTTCCTGAGCGAGCGACGCCGGCGTGCAGATGACTGTCGAGGCGCCGTAGAAGACACGGCCCACCGGGTTGAGGTTCTCCTCGACGTTGTCCTTGGCGTAGGGCTCCACGACCATCCATGTGCCGTCGTCGGCGATCGTCTCGTGGATGTGTCGTGCGGCGCCGACCGGGTCGCCCATGTCGTGGAGGCAGTCGAAGACGCAGACGAGGTCGTAGTCGCTGCCGGGGAAGTCTTTCGCGGAGGCGACCTCGAAGGTGATTCGATCCGCGATCCCGGCTGCCGCTGCTCGCTCGCGCGCCTGTTCGATGGAGGAATCGTGGTAGTCGAACCCGTAGAACTCCGAATTCGGGAACGCCTGGGCCATGATGATCGTGGAGGCGCCGTGCCCGCAGCCGACGTCCGCGACCCTGGCGCCGCGCTCGAGCTTCTCCTGCACGCCTTCGAGAGCTGGAATCCACTCGGCAACGAGGTGGGCGCGGTAGCCGGGCCGGAAGAATCTTTCGGTGCCCCGGAACAGGCGGTGGTCGTGCTCGTGCCAACCCATCCCGCTGCCGGTGCGGAAAGCTTCCTCGATCTCGTCCTCCTTGGCATACAACGACGCGATCGAGTCGAACAGGCCGAGGATGTAGACAGGGCTCTCCTCGTCGGCGAGGGCCATCGCGTGCTCGTCCGGCAGCGTGTACCGATCGCTCACGGGGTCGTAGCTCACGTAGCCGCCGGCCGCCTGGTTGCGCAGCCACTCCCGCAGTGGGCGCTCCGCCACCCCGGCCCGGTCCGCCACCTCCTGCGAGCTCAGCGGTCCGGCATGCGCCATCGCCTTGTAGAGCCCCAGCCTCTCACCGAGCGCCATCAGCGGGGCGCTGATGATCGCCCCCATGTCGGCCACCACCTGGCCCATGAACGCCTCGAGTCTGGACTCGTCGATCTCGGTTGCAGCCATAACGGGCCTCCTCCTCATCTGCTGAACGAAACGAGCCATCGTAGAGCGGCGCCGAGACCCCGGTCAAGGCGCCGCTCCTCACGGGTCCGCTCGTTCACGCTGGGCGCGCCTGAATGTCCAGTGCACACGGCGCACCGCGTCCGTCTCGATCACCCCCAAGGCAACCGCCTAACCGGCGACCGAGCCGATCACGCTGCTTGGTGCATGCCCTCCCCGACACGCACCCCCGTTTCACAGCAAGCCTCTAGCTCATCATGTCGTGGAGCTCGTACCAGTAGTCGGCCGTGGGGGGCGTGAACTCGCCCTCGCCAGCTTCGGCCATGAACCGCTCGAGGATCGGGGTGAGCTGCTCGTCGGCGAATCGCTGGCCGGCTTCGCGACTCTCCCACACGTCGAAGATCCGAAACACCCCCTTGTCGTGGTCGAAGCCGGCGGTATGGACGATCAAGCCGTCGGGCGGCGCGCCGAGGTCGAGCGCTTCGACGACGGCGTCGTAGTTCGTCGTGCTGGTGTCGTCGGCGATGATCGCGAACTCCTGAACGTAAGCGATGGCCATTGCTCGCTCCTTTTGGTCGGGACTCGATCGTAGAGGATCAGCGACCGCATGACGTTTCACGCGCCTGCGTCGACGTAGAGTTCACCGGCGAGGATGCAGAGTCACGCCGATACGGGCGTTGGACGAGCGAACCGCTTCGAATGCCTGCCCGGAGCGACTAACCGCTCGCCAGCACCGCATTGATCGCCGCGAGCGTCTTGGCGCCTGCAATGCCGTCCGCGGTGAGGCTCTTGGCCGTCTGGAAGGCTGCCACGGCCTGTGCGGTCGTCGCGCCGTAGGTTCCGTCTGCCGTCCCAGGCGCATAACCCATAGTGGTGAGAGCCCTCTGCAACGCGATCACGGAGGCGCCCTTGTCGCCGGGTCGCAGCGTCGCACCCGTCGGCACGGCGCTCGAGCCCGGGGTGCTCGTACCGACGCTCGGAGTGGAGCTGTTCGTGCCGGTGCTCGGTGTCGTCGCGCTCGGTGTCGTCGCGCTCGGGGTCGGCGTGCCGGCGGTGGTGCTCGCCGTGGTCGTTGCGGTGGAGTCGTTCTGGGTGCTCGCCGTGCTAGGCGTTTCTTGCCCTTGCGAGGCGGTCACTGTGACGACCTTCGTGCTCGCGCCCTTCGTCTCGCGGCCGATCAGGATGCCGGCAAACACGAGGAAGACGGCAGCCACGACCGCGACCACGATGGCTCCCTGGCGCCGTGCGAGGTCGGGTGGTGCCGGCTCTCGGAGCTGCCACTCGAGCTCGTTCTCCCACGACAGGTCGTCGGCCTCCACGGCCTGCTGCGGCTGAAGCGTTGCGAACCAGTCGTCGTCTTCGTCGAGGAGGGCTCCCCGTGAGCCGCTGTCGATGCGGGTCATCATATCCCGAACAGGGTACGCCCTATGGCGGAAGGCATGGGTTCCCGTGAGCCTCGAGGCGACGAGTCTGGCAACCACCACTAGCCTCGGTACCGCCAAAACGGGAGTCAGCAGCGCTTGACGGGGCTTCGGGCACTCGCGAACGGCCGAGAGTCACACGGCTGGTTCGTCGGTGAAACGGGCGAACGTCGTCGCGACGTGACAAGGGCGCTCGAGCGTCGGCACCATGTCACCTCGCCGGCAGGCAATCGCGATGCGCACGGCAGGCTGACACCCCTGCCGCTGATGGCGGCAACGAGTGCGGCCCAAGAGCAACCCGATCCGGCATGCAGTCTCGATGAGTTGGCGCAGGAAGCGAGCGTCAGGTCAGGCCGGTGCCGTGATGCTCGAGCCGTTGGTCGTGAGGAGGCTGTAGGTGACGACGACGTGGTTGCCGCTGAGGTCGCCGGCATCCATCTCTATCGTGTACCTCTGGCTCGGAGCCGGTGTGAAGCTCGCGACGAAGCTGACGGACTGGTTGGTCTGCAGTCGGGGCGCGGGTTGGCCGACCGCGACCATCGTCGTGCCGTGGTAGACACGGTAGGTGATGCCGATCGCCGAGCCGGCCGGCGTCACGAACGCGAGTCGTGGCACGGGCAGCTTGATCGTGGGCTTGACTCCGGGTCTGATCTCCAGCGTCTGTCCGCCCATCGACTGTGCTAACGACGTGAAGGCGGTCAAAGAGGGCTTCGGGCGGCCCGAGACGGTCGTGAGGCCGCTCTGCCAGAGGCCGCGGTTGGAATCGCGGAAGATGAACCAGATGAACATCTGCACGCGCGGGTCGGCCTTGAGCTGGCCCATCGCCTGCGAGAGGTACCGGGCCTGCTGGGCTTCGGTCACTCCGTAGGGGTCGCCGGGCTTTGTCTGGTAGCCGTACTCCGTGACCCAGACCGGGATGTCCTTGCGCTCGAACCACCGGTCGAGCGAGGCCTCGAACCGCGGCAACTGCGACAGGGTCACGTTCGGCCAGCGAACCATCTCCGTCGGCGGAGAGGTCGGGCGCGTCGGGTAGGGGTGCGTCGCATAGGCGTCGAACGACAGGCCCTGTTCCCGCGCGAGGAGGCGGGCGAAGGTGCCGGGTGCCACCGAGTCACCCGCGGCTCCCCTCGTCGGATGATCACGTCCCTGGTTCGATGTCTCGCCGATCGCCACCAGGGCAGTCCCGTTGCCTGACTTGATACCCGCGTAGCCCGCCCGGTAGAGCGTGGCGTAGGCATGCGGACTGGCGATCGCCCCCTTCCGGTCGAATTGCGGCGCGAGGAAGATTTCGAGGTTCGGCTCGTTCCAGATCGAGTAGCGGCCGACGTACGGGTAGCCGGCATGGCGGCCCGAGTAGCGGTCGGCGATCGCTCGGCCGAAATCCGTCAGGTCTTCCGGGCGCCTCGGCGCCACGTTCGGGCCGTTGCCGCCGTTCGCCCACTGAGGGGTGGCCCAGATCGTGATCATCAGCTGGAGACCGTGTTTCTGAGCGTCGCGCACGAGATCGTCGAGGTCACCGAACCTGTAGGCCGGGTCGAACGAGTCCGACGCCCTCTCGGGCCGGCGCGGGGCGATCGTGCGCCAGTCTGCGATCGTGCGGATCACCGACGCGTGTGCGGCCTCGACCCGGTCGAGAGCAGTTGCCGCTCCGGCTTTCCAGCGGAATGTCGCGTCGTCGTGGAATCCGACCGGCATCCGCGGCGCAGCCGAGGCGGGGGCCGACGAGACGAGAACGATGAAACCGAGCACCAGTCCGACCCGAGCCGTCCGCCGCCGCCACGGCCCACGCCTCTCGGGACGCCGCGTGACGAGGCGTGAAGCTCCCACGCCACGGCGACGTGGAAGCCGCATCGTCGTTTGGCGCCCAGGGCGCTCCTTCGATCCGTCCACTCGACCGGGGTTCGCGCACGAAGTGCGGGCTCCTGCACACGCTGCCGGCCGTTGATCGTCGAGGCCACCGCGACGGCGGGTATTCCAGCGGCGCTAGCGCCGCCTCGCACGCCTGCGGGCAGCAGCGATGGATCGATGACCGATGCCCCGGCGCGCCGCCGATGCTCTTACGCCGCGGCTCGGGTCTTCGATCCCTGGCGTTCGTCGAAGAGACGCCGGGTCAGCTGTTCGGGAGGCGCCGGGTATGCGAACAGGTAGCCCTGCGCGAGGTCGCAGCCGAGCGCGTCGATCGCGGCAAGCTGGCCGTCGGACTCCACCCCTTCTGCGATTGCGAGCGCGCCGATTGCGTGCGCGAGATTGATCGTGTGGGTCGTGATCGCTTCGTCCCTCATGTCGTGCTCGATTCCCTGGACGAAGGATCGGTCGACCTTGATCACGTCGACCGGGAAGCGCCGCAGTTGTGTCAGCGACGAGAACCCGGTGCCGAAGTCGTCGATCGCGATGCGCACGCCATGCTCGTGGAGCTCTTGCAGCTCGGCCATGGCCCGGTCGCCGGCTGCGCCTTCTGCGACGATTGCAGTCTCGGTGATCTCGAGCCCCAGACGGTCCGCAGGGATCTCTGCGGCCGTTAGCGCGCTCCGGACGAGTTTGGCGATCTCGCCCGTCGCAAGCTGCTTGGAGGACACGTTGACCCAGACGACGAACGCCTCGGGCAACAGTGTCTCGTGCGACCAGCGGGCAACCTGCATGCATGCCTCGCGGAGGGCGAACTCGCCGAGCGGCTGGACCAGCCCGGTCGCCTCGGCGACGGGGATGAACTGCGTCGGCGGGACCGGCCCGCGCTTCGGCGACTGCCAGCGGAGGAGTGCCTCGACGCCGACGATCTCGCGGCTGCCGAGCGAGATCTGCGGCTGGTAGTGGAGGCTGAACTCCTGCCGCTTCAGGCCGAGCCGGATCTCGTGCTCGAGCCCCAGGAGCTCGTCCCCGCCCAGGCCCATCTCCTGGTGGAACACGGCGTGACGGCCCCGACCGCTTCTCTTGGCCGCGTACATCGCCATGTCGGCGTGCCGCATGAGCTCTTCGCTCTCCCCGGGGCCCCCGCCGTGGACGACGACGCCGACGCTCGCGCCGAGTGACATCTCACGGCCAGCGATGTGAACTGTCCTCGACAGCCGCTCGAGCAGCCGCCCGGCGACGGAGACGGCCAACTGCTCGTCGGCCTCCTCCAGCAGGAGGGCGAACTCATCGCCGCCAAGCCGCGCGAGCGTGTCGCTCGGCCTGATCGCGGTGGTGAAACACTTCGCGACTTCCTGGAGCAACTCGTCGCCGGCGCCGTGGCCGAGCGTGTCGTTGACCTGTTTGAACCCGTCGAGGTCGACGAACAGCACGGCGAGGAGATCGCCCGTGCGGGAGGAGCGGGACAGCGAGTGGTCGAGCCGGTCGCGGAACAGGGCGCGGTTGGCAAGCCCAGTCAGACCGTCATGGAAGGCCTGATGCGTGAGCTCCTCCTCGAGCCGGACTCGCTCGGTGACGTCGCGCGCGTTCAGGACGACGCCGCGAATGTGTCGGTCCCAGCGCAGATCGGTGACGTGCGCTTCGAGCTGGCGCCACTCGCCGAAGTTGTTCTGCAGCCGAAATACGATCTCGTGCACCTGCGCGTTCTCACACGCTCCCTGCAACGGGTCCCGGTCGTCGGAATGGACGAAACGCAGGAATCCGACGCCGAGGACATCCTGCTCGTGTCGCCCGAGCATGTGCATGACCGACTGGCTGACATACCGGCAGCCGCCGGCCCCGAAGACGGCGACGAGGTCCGTCGAGGACGTAACGAGGCTGCGAAAGTGCGCCGTCTGGCGTCGAGTCGCGGCCATCAGCGCCCAGCCAAGCAGCAGCGACGTGAGCAGTCCCGCGACCCCGAGCAGGACCTGGAGGGTGATCAGGTTGCCTATGTCGCGGTCATCATTCCTCCCGATCGTGCGGGCGGCGTCGAGCGACACGTTCGAGGTCAGCGCGGCCAGAACCCGCAGCCGCTCGACCGGGCTCGGGGTAGCGATCCGTTCGTGGGCGGTCAGCGGGATCGCCGCGGCGGAGCGGTGGGCGAGCATCGCGCTCCCGGTCGCGGTGAGGTCGCGGACGAGCCGCGCCTCCTGCGCGAGTTGGGCGCGCACGATCCGGCCTCGGGCTGCCGGGAGCGTCGTCTCGTCGTCGTCGCCGTTGACCCCCGGGGCGGTGCCGCCGTTGAGCAGTGCCTGCGCACTGCGTGACAGGATCACGGCCGTGTAGTACGGGTCAGCCTGCCGGCCGGCACGTAAGAGCAGGACTCCGTTGACATAGCGCTCGGCCAACGTCCGTTGGCGTGCCGCCACCTCGATGACTGCGGCCCGGTGTCGGGAGCCCGTGGTCGAGCGAATGGACAGGCCCACGCTTACGGCGGAGAAGAGGGCGAAGACGAGCAGGATCGCAGCGATCGGGCTCCGGCTGCGAGCTGCGAACGGCTTGAGGACGCCGGGTTTCCCCACCGGCTTCGCGAGTCGCATCGCTACCCGACCACCAGCTCGGCGTGCATACCGGCCAGGAAGTGACCTGACATGTTGCACAGGAGCACGTAGCGGCCCGGAGGCAGATGCAGGCGGAGTTCGCGCACAGAGTCGGGTGCCCCCGGCTCGAGCGATCTCTGCTTCACCCGTCGCAGGGCCTCTTCGTTGACGGTCAGCCCGTCCGATCGCAGCTGCAAACGAGCGCGCGGCGTACGGACGATGATCAGCTCGTGGTTGTCGGGCCCCTTGTTGGTGACGCGCAGGAGGAGGTCGCCGTTCGGCACGTGCTTCGGCGCGGAGATCTTGAAGTCGCGCTCCGTCACGTGGACGACGTTGAGACGCGTTGGCGTTGCCGTCGCGTGCGTAGCCTGCGGGGCGCCCGCGAGGGCTGCTGCCGGAATCACGAAAGCCGCGAGCCAATACGACGCAGATCGCACCTGGGCACTATCGGCTCCGTGGCCAAGGCACGTTAGGCCGCAAGCCCCCGGTCGTCGTCTGCCGGTGCTACGGACGGATATCCCCCATGCGGGGGCCTCCTGCGCCGATCCGAGATGTCGATCCCTCGATCAAGGTACTGGCCATTCACGATGTGGGACGGGGAGGGATCTTGCGTTTGATTCATCGACTCAGCTATGCGAACGTCATCGCGACGGTGGCGCTATTCGTCGCTCTTGGTGGCACAGCTGTGGCAGGGTCCCAGCTGCTGTTGACGGGAGCAAACGTCAAGGACGGTTCCCTGACGGGCGCCGACATCAAGTCCGGATCGCTCTCTGTCCGTAACCTCAGTTCTGCTGCGGTGCGTGCTTTGAAAGGCAAGGTCGGGCCGCGCGGCGCAACCGGAGCCAAGGGCGACATCGGCGCTCAGGGACTCGTTGGTGCGCAAGGGGCCCCCGGTCTGCAGGGCCCTTCAGGCACACAGGGCGTCGGTATCACAACCGCGGTCGCCACAGGCACCGACGCCACGAACTACCAAGACCTCACGCCGCTTGGCTCTCTGCCGCTCACGACACCCGGCGACTACGTGATCTTCACGACCTTCACGGCAAGCAATACCGGCACCCAGAACGAGTATCTCAACTGCGGCTATCGGTTCGCAGGCACCGTCAACGGCGCAGCGGGAGCCGATACGACCGCCGGCAACTCCACCACTACCACTTCTGCCGGTGTCCTCAACGTCGAGAGCGCCGGGACGGCCGAGTTCGTCTGCGCCGGCAACGGAAACACCACCTACGACATCTCCCACATCACGATGCGGGCCCACTACCTTGGCTAAGAGGTAGGCAAGCGCGCGCGGCTCGTCGCACCATGCCCGCAGACGACGCCCGTCACCACTGTCGGCAGACAGTTCTGACGTGATCCCCGTGTTGGAGAACGAGCAAGGCAACAACGAGAACCTTGTCTCGATCTCGAGCATCGATTTCATCGGCCTCAGGTGCCGGCCGTCGGCGTCATCGCGACGATCTATGGGCTGCTCGTGCTGCTCCGGGTCAGGCATCTGGAACCGGTGCGACCAAGGACGAGAGCCCCGTACCGAGTCCGGCGACATTGCGTGCTGCGTTGACGGCCTTCCGACACGGGACTATGGTGGGTCGCGCCCAACGCGGCCGGCGGTTCAAGCGGCGTTTCAAACCGCAGGCGGGAAGGAACACGAGATGACTAGACGGGCAGAGGCCTTCGCTGCTCTCCGACGGCACGGCGTCGCTTGCTCATGCTGATCGCGTCTTCAACCGGATGGCAGATCGGGCTGGTGCTGGGCATCGCGGTGGTCGCGGTAGCCGCCGTGATCGTGATCGTGATCGTGGTGCTGGCGACCAGGATCGCCCGGCAGGCCAAGGCGGCCCAGCAGGCGGTCGCCATGCTGCGTGAGCAAACGGTCGGGCTCGGCGGCATTGCGCAGATCAACGACTCGGGGGTCAGGATCCTGCACGCCGCCCGATCCCTCCGGAAGGTGGCGGTCGGAAGATGACCATCGCGCTCGCCTCACTGTCCGCACACACCTACTGGGGGATCGCGCTCGGCATCGGCCTTGCCGCCGCGGCCGTCGTCGCGATCTTGCTCACGCTGCTCGTGGTGGCCGTCCGGAGCATCGAGACGTCGGTCGACGGCCTGCTGGAGATCGCGGGCCAGGTCGCTGCGAACACGGCGAACATTCCGCAACTCGAGGCGACGGCGCCCGTCTTGGCGCTGATCGTGCAGGAAGCGGTGGTTCAGGACGGTTACATGAACGCGCTCACCGACGGGTTCGGTGGAACGTGAGTACGACGCACACACTCGTCCTTCTCAGTGTGGTGCTCGCCGTCGTCGTCGTGCTCGTGCTGGCCGTCGCGCTGATCGAGGTGCGCAGGGGCCTGACGAGGGCTTCGCAAGGACTCGCCACGCTGGCGTCTGCGCTGCAGGGGGTCGAGGTGGAGCACCTCCGCCCGCTCGAGGGCGCGGTGACCGCGATCAACGAGCAGTTCGACATCATCCTCGGCGCGCTGCCGGGGATCGGCGGCAAAGCGGCGACCGTTGCCGAGAGGAGGCCCCGATGACCCTGTGGTGGATCGGAGACCTGATCCTGCTCGTGGTCGTCCTGCCCGTCGTCGTCATCCTCCTGCGCGGGGTGTTGGCTGCCGCCACGGGAATCGTCCCGAGCGTGCAGGAGATCGCGAAGGCGGCGGCTGCAGGCTCGAAGGACCTCGATGCCGTACCGCTGCTGCTGACGACGCAGGATCAGGTCACCAGAACCGTCGCCGGGGTCGCGAACTACGGCGGCTCCCTCGACGTGATCCTCGACGACGCTCGCGTGGAAGCACGATGACGCCGGTGCTGGCATTCGCCGCAGCGGGCGCGGTGACGATCCTCGCCGTCGTGTTGATCGTCGGCGCCCTCGTCTTCTACCTCGTCTCGGTCATCCTGGCACTTCGCAAGATCACGGCGGGCCTGGACGAGGTCATCGTCGGCGTGGGCGAGATACTGCAGAAGACGGCGCCCGTCAACGACGTCGTGACGACGATCAACGGGCAACTCGACGCCGGCGTCGACCTTCTCGAGGGTCTGCTCGTGAAGAAGGCCGGACTGGCAGACGCGCTTGGCCTCGTCGACGGCCTGTATGCCGGGGCCGCCGCCGCCGGATTCCGGAGCTACCCGGACAGTCGCACGATCACTCCGCCGCGCATCGGTGAGGTGTACACCCAGGGCGCGCTCACGCTCGCACGGCTCGGCCGCGAGGCGCCGATCGCCGCCGGGAACCCGGCAGGCCCCGCGCTCCGGTACGTCGAGCAGGGAAGCCTTGCGGCACGGCAACTGTACCCGGAGATCCGTCAAACGATGCCGAAGTCTTTGCCCAGGTCTCCGGTCATCGGCACCGACGCGCCTGTGCAGTACGAGCAGCGGGAAGACATCGGGGCACCGCGCAAGCGGCTCCCCGACCGCGCGACGGCGGCTGGGCCGGGAGCGACGGCGGCCAACGGCCCTACGACGACTGATCGAAACTGACCGCCGGTCCCTGAGAGGAAGGAGCCCTGTGCAGACCCCTGCGTCATTCGAGTACGAGCGCGCGACCAGTGTCGAGGGCGCGATCGCATCCCTCCAGAGGCTCGGCTCCGAGGCGCGAATCATCGCGGGCGGGCACAGCCTGCTTCCGATGATGAAGCTCCGGCTTGCGAACCCGGAGCACCTGATCGACATCAACGATCTGACGGAGCTCTCCTACATTCGCGACGGAGGCGGTGAGGTCGCGATCGGGGCGCTGACCCGCCACGTGGATCTGTTGAAGTCCGACCTGTTGGCCGAGCATTTCCCGCTGTTTCGCGACGCCGAAAACGTGATCGCCGACCCCGTCGTGCGAAACCGCGGCACGATCGGCGGCTCCCTGTGTCAGGCGGACGCAGCCGAGGATCTCTCGGCCGTCTGTTCGGCGGTCAAGGCCACAGTCGTGATCCGCGGGGTAGGAGGGGAACGGGTGGTCGGAATGGATGACTTCCACATCGGGCCGTACACGACTGCGGTGGGCGAAGGCGAGATGCTCACCGAGGTCAGGCTGCCGCTGCGCCCGGGCGGCGGCAGCGCACACGAGAAGGTCGAGCGCCGCGCAGGCGACTGGGCAATCGCGGCCGCGTCGGCGGCCGTTTGGATCGAGGACGGCAGGATTACAGACGTGGGCGTCGCGCTCAGCGCGGTGGGTCCCACGACGATCCATCTCTCGCGGGCCGAGGAGCTGCTGCGAAGCAAGGCTCCCTCGGAGGAGCTGTTCGAGCAGGCGGGCGAGATAGCTTCGGCGGACTGCTCTCCGAGCGCAGACGGTCGCGGGCCGATCGACTACAAGCGCCATCTCGCCGGCGTCCTCACGGCACGTGCCCTGCGGCGCGCGGCGGCACGTGCCCTGTCCCGGGAGGACCGATCATGAACGTCTCGATATCGATAAACGGCTCGACGGTCTCCCGAGAAATCGAGCCGCGTCAGCTGCTCGTTCACTTCATTCGAGAGACACCCGGCCTGACCGGCACGCACTGGGGCTGCGACACCTCCAACTGCGGTGCGTGTGTGGTGCAGATGGACGGCGAGCCGGTCAAGTCGTGCACGATCCTGGCGGCGATGTCCGAGGGTCATGAGATCCGCACCGTCGAGTCGCTCGAGGTCGACGGCCGTCTGGACCCGGTCCAGATGGGTTTCCACGAGCGGCATGCCCTCCAGTGCGGATTCTGCACACCGGGAATGCTGATGACGGCTCGGGCGCTGCTGGACGAGAACCCGGATCCGACCGACCGGGAGATCCGCACAGCGATCTCCGGTGCCATCTGCCGTTGTACCGGCTACATGAACATCGTCAGCGCCGTGCGCTGGGCAGCTGAGTACGAAGCGGCCGCAAGACAGGAGGTATGAGCATGGCAGTGGTCGAGAACCTTCCCAGTGCGCAGACCGAGCGCCCGATCGGCTTCGGCCGTCTGAAGCGAAAGGAAGACGCACGCTTCATCCGCGGCCAGGGCACCTACCTCGATGACGTCCGGCTGCCGGGGATGCTGTACGGCGCCATGCTGCGTAGCCCGTTTGCGCACGCGCGCATCCTCTCGATCGACACCTCGAAGGCTCTGGCGGCCCCCAACGTCGCTGCGGTCGTCACCGCCAAGGATCTCGAGATGCTCGGGCTGGCGTGGATGCCGACGATCTCGTACGACACGCAGGCCGTGCTCGCCGGCGACAAGGTTCGCTTCCAGGGCCAGGAGGTCGCGTTCGTGATCGCGACCGACGAATACTCGGCGAACGACGCGCTCCAGCTGATCGAGGTCGAGTACGATCCGTTGCCGGCGGTCGTCAACGCCCGCAAGGCGCTGGACCCCGACGCACCGCTGATCCGCGACGACAAGGTCGGGCAGCGCGACAACCTTGCGAGCCCGACCTGGGAGGCAGGGGATCAGTCGGCGACGGACAGCGTGTTCGCCCAGGCGGATACCGTCGTGGTGCGCGACATCATCTACCCCCGTTGCCATCCCGCGCCGCTCGAGACGTGCGGCATGATCGCCGACTTCAATCCGAAGACCGGCCAGCTCGACATCTACAACGGCAACCAGGCGCCGCACGCCCACCGCACCGTCTACGCGCACGTCGCGGGTCTCCCGGAGCACATGATCCGGATCATGTGCCAGGACATCGGCGGCGGCTTCGGCAACAAGGTTCCGGTGTATCCGGGATACGTGTGCGCGATCGCCGGTTCGATCGTGGCCGGCGTGCCGGTCAAGTGGGTCGAAAACCGATCCGAGAACCTGACATCCACCGGGTTCGCCCGCGACTACATCATGCGCAGCGAGATCTGCGCCAAGAACGGCAAGATCACCGGCCTGCGGGTCGACGTCGTCGCCGACCACGGCGCCTTCGACAGCACCGCTCAACCGACGAAGTTCCCGGCCGGGTTCTTCCACATCGTCTGCGGGTCGTACGACCTCGAGGCGGCGCACGTCAAGGTCAAGGCGGTCTACACGAACAAGGCGCCGGGCGGTGTGGCGTACAGGTGCTCGTTCCGCATCACCGAGGCCGTCTACCTCGTGGAGCGGATGGTCGACGCGCTCGCTCTCGAGATGAAGGTCGATCCGATCGAGCTGCGCATGCGCAGCTTCATCGCTCCCGAGCAGTTCCCGTACGAGACGACCACCGGCTGGACGTATGACTCCGGCAACTACGCCGAGACGATGCGCGTGGCGATGGACATCGCCGGCTACGACGGTCTGCGCCGCGAGCAGGCCGAGAAGCGCGCCCGCGGCGAGCTGATGGGCATCGGAGTGTCCTTCTTCACCGAAGGCGTCGGCGCGGGGCCCCGTAAGCACATGGACATCCTCGGACTGGCCATGAACGACGGCGCCGACCTGCGTGTGCACCCGTCCGGCAAGGCGGTCGTCAGCATCAGCGCCCAGACACAGGGGCAGGGCCACGAGACGACCTTCGCGCAGATCGTCGCCGAGGAGCTCGGCATCCCGCCCGAGGACGTCGAGGTCCGCCACGGCGACACCGACAGGTCGCCCTACGGGCTCGGAACCTACGGCAGCCGCTCGACGCCCGTGTCCGGTGCCGCGGTCGCGGTCGTCTCGCGCAAGGTGCGCGACAAGGCGCGTCTGATCGCGGCCACGATGCTCGAGACCAGGCCGGAGGATCTCGCGTGGGAGAAGGGCCGCTGGTTCGTCAAGGGAGACCCCGAGAAGGGGGCGATGATAGAGGAGATTGCCTCGCGGGCCTACAGCGGCGAGCCGATGCCGGCCGAGCTGGAGGGCGGCCTCGACGCCCAGGTGATCTACGACCCGCCCAACCTCACGTACCCCTATGGCGCGTACATCGCCGTCGTCGATATCGACCCGGACACCGCCCACGTCACCGTCAGGCGCTTCATCGCGGTCGACGACTGCGGCGTACGCATCAATCCGATGATCGTCGACGGCCAGATCCACGGCGGCCTGGCCGAGGGCATCGGCATCGCGCTGATGGAGGTGATCACGTTCGACGATGAGGGCAACTGCCTCAACTCGTCGTTCATGGACTATCTGATCCCGACGGCGCTCGAGTGCCCCGAATTCGAGCTCGGTGAGACGGTCACGCCGTGCCCGCACCACCCGCTCGGAGCCAAGGGCGTCGGCGAGTCGCCGAACGTCGGCTCGCCGCCGGCGATCGTGAACGCGATCATCGACGCGCTGCACGACACACACGGCGTCGACCACATCGATATGCCCTGCACCCCAGCCCGCGTCTGGGCAGCGATGCAGGGGCGTCCCGAGCCGCCCCAATGATGACCGACGCCGTCTTGCTGCGAGCCCGGGAGCTGGCGGCAGAGGGGACGGCGTTCGTGACCGCTACGGTCGTGCGAGCGCAGCGCCCGACGAGTGTCAAGGCGGGCGATGTCGCGCTCGTGCTCGGCGACGGAACGATCGAGGGATTCGTAGGCGGCGTGTGTGCGCAGCAGAGCGTTCGTGTGTATGCGCTGAAGGCGATAGAGGCCGAAGAGGCGCTATTGTTGCGAATCGTTCCCGACGGACCTGTTGGCGAAGACCCGGAAACCGGTCGAGAGATCCCGATCGAGGAGGGATCCGTGACGGCCCAGAATCCGTGCCTGTCCGGCGGTGCGATCGAGATCTTCCTCGAGCCGGTGCTCCCGACCCCTCGTGTCCTTGTCGTGGGAGACACGCCGATTGCGGCCGCAGTCCTGTCGCTCGGTGCGGAGCTCGGGCTCGACCTCGTCCCCCTGGACGAAGACGCCGGCGATCCGTCGCCCGGCGATCTCGCGCTCGTCGTCGCCGCGCACGGGCGCGACGAGCTGCACACGCTGCGACGCGCGCTCGAGGAGGGGGTGCCGTACATCGGCCTCGTCGCAAGCCCCAAGCGCGGTGCCGGCGTGATCGCCGAGCTACGGGCCGATGGCGTGTCCGAAGAGCACCTCGCGCTGATCGACGTGCCTGCCGGGTTCGACATCGGCGCCCGCACCCCCGCCGAGGTCGCTCTGTCGATCCTTGCAAGTATCGTCGCCGTCCGCCGCGGGGAACGCCCCGCTGTGGCCGATCGCGCACGCCTCCCTGCTACCGCCGGCGTCCCCGACTCCATCCCGCCGACGATCGCTATCGACCCGATCTGTGGGATGACGGTCGCCGTCGTTGCGGGAACCCCTTCGGTGCAGTTCGACGGTGAGACGGTCTACTTCTGCTGCGATGGCTGCGCAAACAAGTTCCGGTCGCAACATGAGCATGCACTCGCGGCAGAGTGATCCCTTTGTGACCGGGCCAAGGCAGGTGGCTCCCGAGGTCCCCGCCGGCGTGGGCGCCTGGGCGCGGACCCTCGCATGAGCCCGCAGGAGGCCACAGGCGGGGCGGCCGGCGAGATTCGTCAGCTCGTACCCGATATCGAGACGCTGGCCCGGCGCCTTGCCGACGTCGACTACCTCGTCGACGAGGGCCTTGCGACGTCGATCTTCCTGAGCCTGCGCCTCCCGCAGCCCCTGCTGCTCGAGGGCGAGGCGGGCGTCGGCAAGACCGAGGCCGCCAAGTCTCTGGCGGTCGTGCTGGACACCCCGCTCATCCGCCTGCAGTGCTACGAAGGGATCGATGCGGCCGAGGCGCTCTACGAGTGGAACTACCCGCGCCAGCTGCTGAGCATTCGCCTCGCCGAATCGAGCGGCGCGACACTCGGCGAGGAGGAGTTGTTCGGCCCGGACTATCTCATTCGCCGCCCGCTCCTACGCGCCCTCCAGCATCCCGGCCCGCGGCCCGCGGTGTTGCTCATCGACGAGATCGACCGCGCCGACGACGACTTCGAGGCGTTCCTACTCGAACTGCTCGCGGAGGCCAGCGTGACGATCCCCGAGATCGGGACGATCCAGGCCACGCATCCGCCGATCATCGTGCTGACCTCCAACCGGACGCGCGACCTGCACGACGCAGTCAAGCGCCGCTGCCTCTACCACCGGATCGCCTACCCGACCGCGCAGCGCGAAGTGGAAATCATTCGCCGCCGCGTCAAGGGCTCGTCGGAGACGCTTGCGGTACAGGTCGCGAACGCCGTATCGCGCATGCGCGACAGCGATGTGCAGAAACCGCCGGGCATTGCCGAGGCGATCGACTGGCTGGCGGCTCTGAGCCTGCTCGGCGTCGAGCGCCTGGACGCCGCGGCCGTCGACCGCACCCTCGGCTCGGTGTTGAAGTACAGCGAGGATCAGGAGGTGATCCGCGCGGCCGGCCTCGAACAGCTCGTGCGCGGCGGTGACTGAGGTGGATGAGAGCAACGGTGTTTTCGGGGTCGAGACGGTCCACCTCGACCTCCCGTCTCTCGTTGGGGCATTCAGCCGGCGCTTGCACCACGGCGGCATGCCGATCGCTCCCGGCCGTGCGGCCGACTTCGCGCGGGCCCTCACGCTCGTCCGGCCGATCACGCGCCGGCGGCTGTACTGGACCGCCCGCAGCGTGTTCGTGTCCGATCCGGCGCAGGTCAGCGCCTTCGACGCCGTGTTCTTCTCGGTCTTCGGCAGCCGAGAGGATGGCGATGCCTTCGATCCGGAAGACGCGCGGACCGTCGCTCCCTCGCCGGACGACCGCCCAAAACCCGATCACGAGGCCTCGACCTCGGACCCGGATGGGCAGGATCCGCCTTCGATCGTGTCATCGTCACCTCCCGGCGACGGAGACGAGGATGCCGCCGAGGTCGACGTGCCGCTCCCGATGGCGAGCGACGAGGAGCTGCTGGGAAGCAAGAGCTTCGATGCGCTCGAGCCGCACGAACTCGCGCAGCTCTACCGGCTGATGTCGCGTCTGGAGCTCGCAACTCCGCTGCGCCGCACCCGCCGCTACGAGAAAGGGCGTCACGGAGAGAACGTCGACATGCGGCGAACGCTGCGCGCCAGCCTGCGCACGGGTGGCGATCCGATTCGGCTCGCGCGTCGGCACCGGCGCGTCGTCCCTCGGCGCCTCGTGATGCTCTGCGACATCTCCGGCTCGATGGAGCCTTACGCGCGCGCCTACCTGCAGTTCCTGACCTGTGCCGCCGGCAGTAGCAGAAACGCGGAGGCGTTCGTGTTCGCGACGCGACTGACCCGCCTGACCCGCGCGCTAGCGTCTCGCAACCCGGAGCGCGCGATCCAGCGCGCCGCCGCCGCCGCGCCCGATTGGTCGAGCGGAACCCGGATCGGCGACGCGCTGAGAGAGTTCAACGATCGGCACGGTCGTCGCGGCATGGCCCGCGGAGCCGTGATCGTGATTCTTTCCGACGGCTGGGAGCGGGGCGACCCGAAGCTCGTGGGGCGCGAAATGGAGCGTCTGGCGCGTCTGGCGCATCGGATCGTATGGGTCAATCCACGGGTCGGCGCCGGCGCCTTCTCCGTGCAGTCGGGCGGCATGGTTGCCGCTTTGCCGCACTGCGACGCTCTCGTGAGCGGCCACAACTTCCAGGCCCTCGGTGAGGTCGTCGAGGCGATCGCGGAGGACTCGCGGGGCGGCCGGAGCTCGCCGGCGGCGCACTGGAAGCCGACGCATGCTGTCGAGGGCGGGGAGGACGAGCCGTGGGCCAGCGCCACCCCTGTGCCGGGCAGCTCGGTCGGGATGCCCAGCGGGCACGGCCCGAGCAGGGGCAACATCACCCCGGGGTGGGTGGTCGATGAGACCGACGGATGATTCACGGGCCGCGGCGGAAAGGAGCTGGTGAACGATGACCGGGATTTCGACCAAGACGTGCATCTACCCGGGATGTGAGCGGCCCGCCATGCCTCCGCACCCGATGGGCGGGCCACAGCCCTCGTTCTGCGACCTGGAAGAGCACAATGCGCTGACAGCCCACCAGGAGCGTCAACGTCTCGCGAACGAGGGCTCGCCCGACGCGCCCGTGGACGAGAAATGATCAGCGACTCACCGACGAGGAGGAAATACGACGATGGCTAACGAGGCCTACCGGGCTGTCTTTCTGCGCGTACACCCGACCGGCAAGATGGTGCTCAGCCTTACCACGGAGTCCGACGGAAAGGAGGCCGAGTACGCTCAGCTCACCGCGGACGAGCTGGGCATTCCTGCGCTCGACGTCAAGGTCGTCCCGGCGGACACCGACCGGTTTGGCATCGGCCACGGCTTCAACACCAGCCCGTCAGAAGGCACCTCGGCTGCGATCGTCAGCGTCACCGGCAAGATTCGCGCCAAGGCGCAGTTACTCGCGGGCGCGGCGCTGGACACCCCACCGGAGACTCTCGTGTGGGAAAAAGGGGCGTGGGTCGGCGCGGACTCGAGCGATCCCACGCAGGTCAAGACGGTCGAGGAGATCGCCCTCTACGCGCACTCGAGCGGTGCCCTGCCACCCGGAGTCGAGGGAGGACTCGACGCGCAGACTGTCTACAGAAACTGAAATCAGGATCGCTGCAGCGGCCGACACGCGAACCCGCTACCGCTCGCGGCCGACACCCTGGGTGCGAACGAACACGAAGATGAAGAACGACGTTACGAGGGCGAACAGCAACGCCGTACCGTGGGACACACCGACGGCGAGCATGCCGAGCCAGAGGACGAGGAAGAAGGTCAGCGCCCACAGGAAGCTCGAGACGCCGGGGTCGATGCTCGGTGCGCGGAGGTGCAACGGTCGCGGCTCGACTTCGCTCGGGAGAGACCATTCTGGCCCCTCGGCCACGGGACCTTCGTCGGCTCGACCGCTAACTGCGTCGATCATCACCTCGACCTCGTCGACGACCCTCAAGGTTCCGAACAGCGTCGAGTACGGGGTGATTCCCCAGAGGGTCTGCTTGACGACTGCGCTGCCGTTGACCCTGCCGTCATCGCTCACGACGAGGTCCAACCCGATCGGACAGGTCGTGCCGACCAGCGTCAGCTCACCCTGCACGCTGAGCCGGGTACCGTCGGCGGAGGCCTGCACGGAAGTCGAGCGGAACTCGATTCCCTTCCGCTTCAGGACCTCGTCGTCGATCGTCTGCTGAATGCTCGCCTTGTCGTCCTCGCCGAGCGCCTGCATCCCGCCGGCGCCGTCACGCACACGGAGGGAGGTGGCGTCGGCGTCGAGCACCATACTGGTCTGCGCGGGGTCGTCGCCGACCTCGAGCGTCGCCTGCCAGGCGGTGACGTGGATCAGGAGATTGTGCCCGGCCTTGGCCGCGGCCCCGGTGCGCCCGGTCTTCACCGAAAGGGTGCCGTTGCCGGGCCCGAACCTGTGCGTGCCCGGCGGGATCGGCATCCGTGGAGCGTAGACGATTTCCCGTTTATCGAACCCGGCCGGCGCTCTAAGATGCGTCGGCATGTCGCGTCCGTGAACGAGTGGCGAGATCCCATCGTCCGCTCACCCGACCAGGAGAATTCCGAACATGGCCGTAGAGCTGGATCATCCCTTCTCGACCGTCAAGTCGATAGACGAGAGCTTCGCGGCGATCGTCGATCTCGAGCGGGTCGTCCCGTGCGTCGAAGGGGGGAGCGTGCTCGAGACGTTGGGGTCGAGCTCCGTCAGGGCCGAGATCAAAGTCAAGATGGGAGCGATGTCGATGACGTTCACCGGCACCGTGGAGATCGTCGAGCAGGACGCCTCAGCCCACCGCGTCGTCATGGCCGTCAAGTCGAGGGAGGCCGGCGGCCAGGGATACGCGAACGCCACCGTGGTGTTCGCCCTCGAGGACGGCGGCGGGACGATCCACACCAGCGCGCAGATCACCGGCAAGGCCGCGTCGATGGGCGAGGGTGTCCTCGTCGGCGTGTTGGACGCGCTGATCGCGGACTTCGCCGGAAAGCTGGGTGAGGTCTGATTCGCCGCGCTGGCAAGTCCGTCTCCTCGCAGTGGATGCTTGCGAATCACCTCCGATTGCGGAAGGTGCAGAGGCATGCTTGACGTAATCGATCAGGTCGAAAACTAGGGCGATGGCTACCATCACGATGCGCCAGATTCGCGAAGGCGAGGTGCCGTTCGACGGCGGGACAGCGATCCAGGAGGACGCGGACAGGCCGGTGTTCCACGGCAACGGCCCGGACGACTACGTCTGCGTCGAGTGTGGCAATGTCCTTGCCGTGGCGATGCATCCGGAGCAGATGACGCGAAAGGTCCGTATCCGCTGCGGACGCTGCTCGAAGGTCAACGTCTCGGTGATCGACGGGTACAAGGCGCCTGCGCGCTGAGTCAGCGCTGAGTCAGGAGCCGAGCAGCCTCAGGAGCGCCGCCTTGTGGCGGAGGTAGGCCGCCGTTCCATCACCGTCCACGGCGGCGATGCGAACGACCGGCGGGTGGCCCATGGCCGGAGTCGCAAGGTCACGCAACGCGTCGTGGTAGGCCCGTTCCCGCTGTCTGCCGCCGAATCCGAAGCCCTTCGCGGCCAGGCCACGCTCGAGGCCGTCTGTCCTCGAGCACCAGACACGGCAAAGCTCTTTCTGCTCCTCGAGGTCGAAGCCCACCGCCACATCGGCGGGATAGAGCTCGAGGGAGATCAGTCGGAACGATGTGAAGTGAGGCGAGTCGTCGATCTCGAGCACGGTTCCGGTCGCCTCGTGCACGAGATCCACAGGAAGCAGCAGGTTCTCGCGCGACGCGTAGAGGACCGAAATGTCGCCCTTGAGGCGAGCGTAGATCGCGCCGAGTCGGTCGACCGCTGTCGTCACCGGCCCGATCAGCGCCGGATCGCGCCGTTTCTTCGCGACGCGCTCGAGCCCGATGTGACCCTGCTCGCACAGCCAGTCGAACGACCGGCTTCCGAGCACGAGTCCGTCTGCGGCCGCCGCCTGAGCGAAAGCCAACCGAACGTCGCGGGGGACCACCGGACGGATCCTAGCCGCCGCTCCGCGAGGTACGGTTGCCGATGCCTTCGAGAGGCGGCCGGCTGCGTAGGCCGTCGAGCTCATGCTGGTCGTGACACCACTTTCTCGGACAGTGTGCGGCTTCTCGGAATCGCCCTGGCCGGCCACGAGCGGGTGCGGTATTCGGGTCGGCCGCAGTAGATCGCTGGTTGCGCGATCCGATCTCGACCGAGCGCCGTGTCCCTGTCATGCTTGCGACTTCGGCCTGGCTGTCCCAGGGTATTCCGAGAGGAGCGACGATGAGCGAGGCACGCGAAGGGCGTCCGACCATCGTCCTGGTCGGAACGCTCGATACGAAGGGTCGCGAGTACGCGCTCCTGCGCGACCGGATCAGGGCGCGCGGCGTGGACGTGTTGCTCATCGACGCGGGGATCCTGGGCGGGCCACTCACCGAGCCCGACGTCACCCGCCAGGAGGTCGCTACGGCGGCGGGTGCCGACGTGCAGGATCTTGCCGACGCGGGCGATCGTGGCGCGGCCATCGCAGCGATGGGGCGCGGGGCGGGAGAGATCGTTTCGCGGTTGCATCTCGAGGGCCGGTTCGATGCGATCGGAGCGCTCGGTGGCACGGGGGGCACGGCACTTGCCACACATGCGATGCGGCGGCTGCCGGTCGGCGTGCCGAAGCTGATGGTCTCCACCGTGGCGTCCGGCGACACGAGCCCGTATGTCGGTTCGGTGGACGTGACGATGATGTACTCCGTCGCCGACATTGCCGGGCTGAACAGAATCTCGGTGCGGATCCTGGCCAACGCCGCCGGCGCGCTGGTCGGCATGGCAACCGAGCCGATGCCCGTGCTCGACCACGTTCGCCCGCTCATCGTGGCCTCCATGTGGGGCGTCACGACGCCGTGTGTGACCGCGGCGCGGGAACGCCTCGAAGAGCACGGTTACGACGTGCTCGTCTTCCATCAGACCGGAACGGGCGGTGGCTCGATGGAGGAACTGATGAAGTCAGGCCTCGTCGAGGGCGTGCTGGACGTGACACCGACGGAGCTCGTCGGCGAGCTCGCAGGCGGCGTGTGGCCTGCGGGCCCCGAGCGGCTCGAAGTTGCGGGGCGGCTGGGAATTCCCCAGGTCGTCTCGCTCGGCGGGCTCGACCTTATCCACATCGGGCCTCCGGATCCGCTTCCGGAGCGCTTCCGCTCCCGCTGGATCTACCGGCACGACGAGCACATTGCAGCAGCGCGGACGACGTCGGACGAAAGCGCCTTGCTCGCGAAAGTCATTGCGCGGAAGCTCAACGCCGCCACCGGTCCCGTGGCGCTGTTCGTACCACTGCGCGGCTTCTCTCCGTTATCGGTTCCGGGGGCCGAGTTCTGCGACGCCGCGGCGGACCTCGCGCTCGTGGAGGGGCTCCGCGAGCTGATCGACCCTTCGCGCGTCGAGGTGCACGAGGTCGAGTGCGACATCAACGACCCGGCACTTGCCCACGCGATGGCGGAGCGCCTGCACGAGCTGATCGCCGGGTGATCCGATGAGCCCGCCGATGACGACGTTGATCGGGCGGGACGACAGCGTCGCCGAGGCGGCTGCACTCCTTTGCCGGGACGACGTCCGCCTGCTCACGATCACCGGCCCCGGCGGGGTCGGCAAGACCCGGCTCGCCCAGGCGGTCGCCGCCGCGTCGGCAGACTACTTCGCGGACGGGGTCGTCGTCGTGTCGCTCCAGTCGGTCAGGGATCCGGATCACGTGGTTGGCACTATCGCGCGGTCGCTCGGGCTGTTCGACGGCGAGGGCGACCTCGAGCAACGCCTCGTCGCTCACATCGAGGGTCGCCGCCTGCTGCTCGTCGTCGACAACTTCGAGCAGGTCGTCGAAGCCGCCCCTTCGGTCGCGGCGATCGTCGCTGCGAGTCCCAGCCTGACGGTCACCGTGACGAGCCGCACACGGTTGCGGGTGAGTGGTGAGCAGGAGCTGGCCCTGGAGCCGCTCGCGCGCGATGCAGCCGTGCGCCTGTTCCTCGAGCGGGCACGCGCCGTGCGCCCGGAGTTCCAGCCGGGCGGGCCCGACCTGGATGCGATCGCGCAGATCTGCGACCGGCTCGACTGCCTGCCGCTCGCGATCGAGTTGGCCGCGACGCGGGTCAAGGTGCTGTCGCCGACGACGATGCTCGCTCGCATGGAGCGTCGCCTCGAACTCCTCACCTCGGGGGCGCGGGATGCCCCCTCTCGGCATCGAGCGCTCCGTGACACGATCGGCTGGAGCGTCGACCTCCTCGACGACGACGAGAAGTCGCTCTTCCGCCGCATCTCTGTCTTCGTCGGTGGCTGCACGCTCGAGGCGGTGGACGAGGTGTGCGGCGGAGGTCTCGAAGCCCTCGGCTCGCTCGTCGACAAGAGCCTCGTGCGCGCCGACGGTGAGAGGTTCGGCATGCTCGAGACGATCCGCGAGTACGCTGGCGAGCTGCTCGAGGCAAGCGCCGAGGTGCAGGAGATCCGGCGCGCCCACGCCGGCTATTATCTTCGCCTCGCCCGAGCGGTCGCACCTGGCCCGGCCGCCTCCGACCAGGCAATCTGGCGGGGGACGCTCGAGACCGATCACGACAACCTCCGCGCAGCGCTGCGCTTCTCGCTCGACGCTGGAGACACGGCGACGGCGCTGCAGCTCTGTGCCTTTCTCAGGCGCTTCTGGTTCGAGCGCGGCTATCTGAGCGAGGGTCGACTCTGGCTCGACGAGTCGCTCGCCGCGTCAGCCGAGGCGTCGCCGACACGAGCTCGTGCCCTGAGTGGAAACGGCGTCCTCGCGCACTACCAGGGTGACTACGACCGGGCCGAGAACCTCTGCCGGGAAGCACTCGATCTCTCTCGTTCGCTCGAGCACCCCGGCGGTCTCGCGGAGGCTTACACGGGACTGGCGCTGGTACGGCGGACGCGCGGGGACTACCCGGAGGCAGAGGCGCTCTTTCGAGAGGCTCTCGTCATCTACGAAGGCCTCGGCGACGAGGAGGGAATCGCGCGGACGCTCGACCGGCTCGCGATGAACCTCGTCGTGGCGGGAGACGACGAGCGTGCCCGGCCGCTCTTCGAGCGGAGCCTCGCGCTGTTCCGGCGGCTCGGCGACTTGCACGGCATCGCGCTCGGGCTCTACGGCCTCGCCGTCACTCGTCCCGCCGGCTCTCAGGTCGCAGCACAGGCGCAGGCTGCCGAGAGCCTCGACATCCTGCGCGGAGTCGGCGACCGCCGCACCTTCGGCAAAGTGCTCTGGAACGCGGCGGACATCGACGCCGACCTCGGCAGCGCCGAGACGGCCGCGGCGCAGTTCGCGGAGTCGTTGACGCTCTTCATCGAGTTCGGCGACCGCTGGTTCTGCGGACTCGTGATCGAGTCGGCGGCCTTCCTTGCCGCAGGGGTCGGCGATGCGGAGCGAGCCGTGAGTCTCCTCGGTGCGGCCGACACGATCTGGGCAGCGCTCGATGTCCCGCTGATGGCCAGGCTCCGCGACCGCCATGACCAGGCGCTCGCCGACTCGCGCAGCTTGCTGGGCGAAGGTCGCTTCGCGGCGGCCTGGGAAGAAGGCCGGCGGCTCCCGGTCGTCGCAACGGTCGAGCTCGTGACGGCAGTGGGCGCACGCACGGGCGTCGATGCGTCGGACGGCCTGACTCCGCGGGAGCTCGAGGTGCTGTCGATGGTCGCCAAGGGCCTCACCGATGCAGAGGTAGCGGAGCAGCTCGTCGTGAGCCTCCGCACCGTTCACGCGCACCTCCGATCGATCTACCGCAAGCTCGACGTGCACACCCGAAGCGCCGCAACGCGTTACGCGCTCGAGCACGGCCTCGCTGCCTAGGACTCACACGTGGGCCGCCCGCCCGCGAAGTTAGGCAAGACGGTTAGGCAGTCCTGCCGATGTGACGCGCGTGCCGTCGCCCTACCGTTCGGGCCATGGAGATCGACAACCAGACGGAGGCAACCATGCACGCAGCAACCATCAGCCACACGGCCACACCGCGGTACGGCTACGCCCCGCAGGTCATGTTCGCCGCGACCCGCGCAGGCGCCGAGCGAAGGGCTCGCGAGACGGCAACTGCCGCGGCCCTGGACGGACGACGGACGCGCCCGACCCAGCACCTGATCCGCAGGCTCACGGCTCGTCTCGCCGGGTCGCCGTCGTAGCGGCTCGCTCGTTCTCCCTGAACGGCTGCGAACCTCACCCAACTCCTTACGCTGTGCCCGGCCGTGTTCGCCTCTGACGAAGTCGAAGAACGCGGGCTCGACGAACGGGATCGGTGGAAGCCAAGCGCTAAATCTGCCCCTGGTCGGATAGACGACGCGTCTTTGGACGCATCATTCGAGTGCCCCTTTCGAGGCATGCGAGAACGTCCGCCGTGAGTTCGATATGCCTGGAACTTCGGCGACCTCGCACTGCGGCAGAGGACATCCCATGGCGACTTTTGGCGGGCCACGCAGGCAATCGATCGATTGTGGCGGAAAGCTTCGCAAGGAGACTGCGAGACGCGCTCGGCGCGGCCGCGTCCAGGCGTCTCATTCGCTTCTCCATGACGTGGCCGGCGGAGAAGTCGTTGCCCGTTTCGCTAAAGCTCTGCCCTCAACCGGTCGATCCGTTCCCGCATGAGCGCGCGCACGTTCGTCCCACTGTCGGCTCCCGAGCCAGAATCTTCCTGGGTCGACCGCTGGCTCGCTGCCTGTGGCGATCTCGCGGAGCTCGAGCGGACCCACCCCATGACCGATGCCGTCATCGACGAGATCGACGGTCGCATGATCCGGGTAGGAGACCAGTGGCTTGCCGATTTTGCCTCGTGTAACTACCTCGGGTTCGATCTGGATCCGGAGATCATCGGCGTCGTGCCTGAGTTCCTGCGGAAGTGGGGCACGCATCCGAGTTGGTCGCGCCTGCTTGGCAGCCCGGTGCTGTACGAGCAGATCGAGGAGCGACTGACTGAGCTTCTCGGTTGTGAGGACACCCTCGTCTTACCGACGATCACGCTGATCCACATGTCCGTGATCCCGGTGCTGGCGGCGGGTGGCACGATCTTCATGGATCGCCGCGCCCACAAGACGATCTACGAGGGCTGCCAGTTCGCTGCGGCCCGCGGTGCCTCGATCGAGAGGTTCTGCGCCGACGATCTCGACGGGCTCGAGCAGCTCCTCCGCTCGAACCGCTCGGGCACTCGACTCATCTGCATCGACGGCGTCAACAGCATGACCGGAAATATGCCCGACCTGAATGCCCTGGCCCATCTGGCGCGATTGTACGACGCCATCCTGTACGTCGACGATGCCCATGGGTTCGGCGTCATCGGCGAGCATGCCGCGGACGAACCGACTGCCTACGGCAGGCGCGGGAATAGCATCGTGCGCCACTTCGGTGAGAGCTACGACCACGTCGTGCTCGTGTCGGGATTCTCGAAGTCGTACTCGTCTCTGGCGGCCTTCATCGCCTGCCCGACCGAGTTGAAGAGGCTTCTCAAGACCGCCGCCTCGCCGTACCTGTACTCGGGGCCGTCTCCGGTGGCGTCGCTGGCAACGGTGCTGGCCGGCTTCGACGTGAACGAGAGACGTGGAGATTCCATTCGGACCGATCTCTGGCGAAAGACGGCGAAAGTGCTCGACTGTCTCGAGCGTCTCGGCGCACACACGCCGAACCGCTCCGGGCTTCCGGTGATCGAGGTGCCACTCGCACGACACGAGGAGATCGCCGACGTCGGCCGCTTCCTCTTCGCCCATGGCATCTATGTCACGCTTGCCGCGTATCCGCTCGTGCCCAAGAGCGAAGTCGGCTTTCGCATCCAGACCACGGCGGCGAACTCGGACGCCGAGATCGAGCAGTTGGTGGACGTGCTCGGAAAGCTAGCCGATCGATTCGACCTGCAGCCGGCACGTCGCGAGGAGCGCGCAGCGTGAGCAGCCCCGCCGTCCGCGCAGGATTCGACCGTGCCGCCGTCGCCGCGGGGAACAGCGTTCCCGTCACGCGCACGAGGATGCAGGCCTATTCCTGGGTGGGGTACCTGGTCGTGTCGGGAATCCTGGCGTTTCTCTACCTCTTCTCGTCACCACTCGCCGGCAACGGCCCGTTGATCAACGTCCTCGGTCTCTCCTCGCCGATCGCGATCGTGATCGGGATCCGCCTTCATCGGCCGAAGGCGGTGGCGGCGTGGTGGCTCTTCGCATTCGGCCAGTTCCTGTTCTTCGCCGGCGACCTCTATACGTACAGCTACCCGAAGTTGCTCGGCGCGGATGTCCCGTTCCCCTCCCCGGGCGACGCCATCTACCTCATGGTCTACCCAGCCTTGATGGCCGGGCTCTTCATGCTCGTGAAGCGTAGGAACCCGCGACGCGACCGGGCCGGCTTGATCGATTCGCTCATCCTCACGATCGGCGTGGCCCTGTTCTCGTGGGTGTTTCTGATCGCGCCCAACCTGCATCTCTCGGGGCTGACGGTACTCGCGACGGGAGTCTCGATCGCGTACCCCCTCGGCGACATTCTGCTGCTGGCAGCTGCGATTCGCCTCGCCGTCGACACCGGCAAGCGCGCGCCCGCCTTCTACCTGTTGATCGCCAGCATCGTGTGCCTCTTCGTGACCGACTCGCTGTACGGGTACGCGTTGTTGAAGGGCACGTTCGACCACCAGCTGAGTTTCGACGCAGGCTGGATCGCGTACTACGTGCTCTGGGGCGCCGCCGCGCTGCACCCGTCGATGCGCACTCTCGAGCAACCGTCTACCGAGGCACGTGCGCGGCTGACACCGTCCCGACTCGCGCTCCTCACAGGGGCGTGTCTGATCGCGCCGGGGATTCGCTTCGTGCAGGACTTCGGGAACCCGGATGTGGTCGTGCTGATGGTCGCATCTGGCGGCGTTGTTCCTGCTCGTGGTTGCCCGCATGGCCGGCCTCGTGCGTCAGGAAGAGCACGCGGCGTCACGAGAGCTTGCGCTGAGAAATGCGGGTGGCCAGCTCGTTGCGGCCGCTGGTCACGAGCAGATCTACGAGGCCGCGATCTCGGCGGTTCAGCGGCTGCTCGGCATCGAGGCGGGTGTCCGCCTTGCGCTTGCGTAGTTCGAGAGGGCAGGCAATGGTCGCGGCCAACGACGGCGGCGAAGCCCATCCGCTGCCGGACGAAACATGGGCCTGGCTCGAGGCGACCACGGCCAGACTAGAGATCCCGTTCGGGGACATTCCAGCGTGGGTGCGAAGCGAACTCCGTATTCCCGACGGCAACACGTTGGTCGTGCTCCCGCTCTCGACGCGAGACGGGAGTTCGCGGCCATCTCGTGATCTGCTCGCCCAGCAGTGCCCCACCCGAGCTGCTCGACTCACTGGAGAGCCTTGCGGCGCAGACCTCGCTCGCCCTCGAGGCTGCCTCGCTGACGGAGGATCTCCATCGCCGCCAGAGCGAGGCGCGCTTCCGGTCGCTGGTGGCGCATTCGAGCGACCTGATCACTGTTCTCGACAGCGATGGGATCGTGACGTATCAGAGCCCCTCGATCGCGCGCGTGCTCGGGTATCAGGCCGAGGAGATCGAAGGGACGCACTTCGATCTGCTGCTGCACGAGGCCGACCGGCCTGGTCTCTCCCAGGTGATCACCGGAGCCGGCCGCGACGGCATGGAAGCCCACGTGATCGAGTGCTCGCTGCGGCATCGGGACGGTAACTGGCTGCAGTTCGAGGTCCAGCACGCCGATCTGCTCGCCGACGAGCACGTGCGGGGAATCGTTCTCAACAGTCGGGACGTCAGCGAACGGAAGGCCTTCGAAGAGCAGCTTGCCCATCAGGCCTTCCACGACCCGGTTACGAAGCTTGCCAACAGGCCGCTCTTCTCCGATCGGGTTCAGCACGCGCTTGCCCGCGCTCAGCGCTACGGAGCCACGGTAGCCGTCATGTTCATCGATCTCGACGAGTTCAAGACGGTAAACGACAGCCTCGGCCACCCTGCGGGTGACCGAGTCCTGCGAGAGGTCGCGGCCCGCCTGAGTGCCACCGTCCGACCGACGGATACAGTCGCCCGCTTCGGCGGCGACGAGTTCGCCGTCTTACTCGACGGCGTCACGGATCTTCCGGACGCCGCCGACGCGGCGGCCCGGTTGCTGCGCGCCGTCGAGGCAGAGTTCGAGATCGACGGCAAGCAGGTGTTCCCTCGAGCGAGCATCGGTATTTGCCTCGTCGAGCCGGGCGGGCCTGCGACGAACGCCGAGGATCTGCTCCGCAATGCGGACGTCGCCATGTACATGGCGAAGCGCGACTGCAAGGGGAGCTACCGCGTCTTCGAGCCGGCGATGCACGAGCGCGTTCTCGAGCGACTCGAACTGCGGTCGGATCTGCAGCAGGCGATAGCGCTGAACCAGCTCGCGGTTCACTACCAGCCGATCGTCCGTTTGCAGCAGGACGAGATCTACGGCGTCGAAGCGCTGCTCCGCTGGTCGCATCCGAAGCGCGGCAACATCACGCCCGACCAGTTCATCCCACTCGCCGAGGAAAGCGGCCTGATCATCCCGATCGGCCGCTGGGTGCTGCAAGTGGCGTGCAATGACGCTGCTGTCATGCACGCAAAGTTCCCTCGCTCGAGCCCGTTGACGATCAGCGTCAACCTCTCGGTCAGGCAGCTCCAGTCCGAGACGATTGTGGCCGACGTGCGCGAGGCACTCGCGACGAGTGGACTCCCTCCGTCGGCGCTCATTCTCGAGATTACCGAGTCGGTCATGCTCGCCGATACAGAGCTCGCCGTGCGGCGCCTGCAGGATCTGAAAGAGCTCGGTGTCCGTCTTGCGATGGACGACTTCGGGACGGGGTACTCGTCGCTGAGCTACCTCGGCAAGTTTCCGGTCGAGATTCTCAAGATGGATCGGTCCTTCCTTGCGTCCCGCGAGAACGACGCTCTCGCGGCAGCGATCATCGCGCTCGGAGAGAACCTGGCGCTCGACGTCGTCGCCGAGGGAATCGAGCATTCAGATCAGGCTTCGTGGCTGACCGGTCAAGGATGTGAACTCGGCCAGGGCTTCCACTTTGCCCGGCCGATGGGCGACCTTGCGCTGTTCGAGTACCTGACAGAGAGGAACGCCGCAGGGTCGCCGCCGCTCGTAGTGCAGCCGCAAACCAATGCAGCATAGTTACGAGGCGCTGGACCGTCCGGGAGGCCTTACCGGAGCACGTCTGTTCTCCCCGTTGCGACACCGGGACTTCCGGGTGCTGTGGACGGGCATGGCAGTGTCGTTGCTCGGCGACGGGATCTTCCTGATCGCTGTCGCCTGGGAGGCGTACTCGCTGTGGAACGCGCCGACGGCGCTCGCGCTCGTCGGGATCGGGATGACCGTCCCGACAATCGTGTTCCTCGTGCCCGGGGGCGTTGTCACCGACCGTTTCGACCGTCGTGTCGTGATGCTCTCCGCGGACCTCGTGCGCGCCGTCGCGGTTGGCGTCATCGCCGCCCTCACGCTCGCCGCCTCGCTCCGGTTCTGGGAACTCGTGGCACTCGTCGCCGTGTACGGCGCAGCGAGCGCTTTCTTCATTCCGGCGTTCGACGCCATCGTGCCCGACCTGCTTCCCGCGGGCGAGTTGGCCGCCGCGAACTCGCTCGACCAGTTCGTGCGGCCGATCGCACTTCGACTCGCAGGCCCGGCTCTCGGGGGCTTGCTCGTCGCACTCGGAGCGGGTGTCGCTTTCACCGTCGACGCCGCCTCGTTCGCAGCGTCGGCCGTCGCCGTTGTGCTGATGCGCCCGCCGGCGAGTCCGTGGCGCGAGACGCCGGAGCCCGCGTTCAGGGCTGTGACGTCGGGACTTCGCTTCGTGCGGCAGCGCGTCTGGCTGTGGGGCACGCTGCTCTCTGCCGCATTGGCGTATCTGGTCTTCCTCGGCCCGGCCGAGGTGCTCCTGCCCTACGTCGTCAAGAATGACCTGCATGCATCGCCTGGCGCCCTGGGCCTTGTCTTCGCCGCGGGGGGGCTGGGAGCCGTCGGCGCCGCGATAGGGATGGGCCAGGGCAGGGAGCCACGCCGGAACGTCACCTTCATGTACATCACCTGGACCCTCGCCACGCTCGCCGTCGCCGGCTACGGGATCGCCACGGCCGCCTGGCAGCTGATGATCGCCTGCCTTGCCTTCAACGCGTTCGAGACGGCGGGCACCATCGTGTGGGCGACCATGAAACAGAGGCATGTCCCCGCCTCGATGCTCGGACGGGTCTCCAGCCTCGACTGGTTGATCTCGATCGGGCTGCTCCCGCTCTCGTTCGCGCTGACGGCGCCGGCGGCGAGTGCATTTGGCGCGCAAACCACACTTGTCGTGGCCGCCCTGCTCGGCGGCGCGATCACGCTGGCAGCGCTGTTTCTCCCCGGCATGCGCGACCTCGAGCGTCGGCCGGAAGGCTCGAGCCTGCCTGCGGAGCAGAAGCTACAGGTTTCTCTGAATTGACCTGACGGGCAGAAACAGGCGAGTTTGGCGTGGATCCAGGCGTGGGTGGCGAGCACCTCGACGCTATCCGGCAACCGAGTAGAGCCATTTGAGAACGGTCTGGATCGACTTCGATCGGTCACCAGTCTTCGACATGGCGGCGTAGCGTCGGCGTTCTCGATCTGTCACGCTGCAGTCAAGCCGCCGACCGAGTCGAAGTGCGCTGCTGCGCTTCACACGGCCGGCCGACGAAGGGAGCGGTATGCAGGCACGGATGGCCACCTACAGTTTCAGCGGGGACGCCCATGACCTCGCCCGACGGGCAGAGGAAGGCATTCTGCCGGTGCTCCAGTCCCAACCCGGCTTCAAGGCCTACTCGGTTGCGATCGGAGACGGTGAGGTCCTCTCACTCAGTGTCTGGGACACGCGTGCCGACGCCGAGGCCGGCAGCGCGGTCGTAGCCGCCTGGGTCGCCGAGAACATGGCCGGCGAGCTCGACCTGATCAGCATCCGCTACGCCGAAGTGATGTTCAGCACCTCACTCGGTGTCAGCACGTCTGTCGGCGCCACCGCCTGATAGACGCCTCCTGGCGGCGTGCGGTGCTCGAGCGTTGCCGCGAGCACCGCACTGCTGCCGTTCGAGACGCCAGCGACGTCGGGTTGCTTCCGGCTGCAGGCGGACTCCTCGTCACCGTGAACACGCCGCTCTCGAGCGCCGGCTAGGGCGCCGGAACGCTGTTGCTCGACGCGGAGCGGTGGCTGGTTCCACTCCGGCGACCTCGCGGCGTGGCATCCGGACGGGAACGTCGAGCTCCGCGACCGCGGCAAGGACATCAGCATCTCTGGGGGCGAGAGTATCTCCTCGATAGAGGTCGAGCAGACCATCGTTCGCCCATCCCTCGGTGCTCGAGTACGCCGTCGTCGCGATCCCGCACCCGCACTTGGGTCGGGCGCGAGACCCGGATCGGCGCTACCGTCCCTCGAGATGGCCACCGCGACCCGCGATCACCTGTGCGTCCGCATCCAGCCTCCGGCTGCCCGCATCACGCTCAACCGGCCGGAGAGGCGGAACGCGCTCTCGCTGGCGTTGATGGAGGAGCTGATCTCGGCCCTCGAGGAGGTGGGCGCGGCCCCGGAGGTGCGGGTGATCGTGATCGAAGGCGCCGGCCCGGCGTTCTCCGCCGGGCACGATCTGGGGGAGATGGTCGGTCGCGACGCCGAGTTCTACGACCGGCTGTTCGAGGTCTGCACGGTGCTGATGGGCACGATCCACCGCGTTCCGCAACCCGTGATCGCGAAGGTGCATGGGATCGCCACCGCGGCCGGCTGCCAGCTCGTCGCCTCCTGCGACCTCGCCGTGGCCGCGGAGGGGACGCGCTTCGCCACGCCCGGGGTGAACATCGGCCTTTTCTGCTCGACGCCGATGGTGCCGCTCTCACGGGCGGTGGGTCGCAAGCGCGCGCTCGAACTGCTGCTCACGGGCGAACCGATCGACGCGGCGACAGCGCGCGACTGGGGGCTCGTCAACCGGGTCGTCCCGGCCGACCAGCTGGAGGACGCCGTGTCCGGGCTCGTAGGGAGGATCGCGGCGTCGAGCCCGCTCACGGTGCGGATCGGCAAGGAGGCGTTCTACGAGCAGGTCGAGCTCGACGAGCACGGGGCCTACGAGCTGACGCGACGCGTGATGGCCGCGAACGCGCAGGCCGGCGACGCACAGGAGGGGATGGGCGCCTTCCTGGAGAAGCGCCCGCCGACCTGGTCAGGGAGCTAGCGAAGCCGCTAGACCGCTGCCGAGTCAGCGTCCGATTGCCCGAGCTGCGCGGCGGATCGCGGTCACGAGAGCCGCGACGTCGTCCTCCGTTGTGCGGGCGCTCGCGGAGTTTGGGCGGATCAGGCGTCCCAGTTGGAAAGCAGGTCGCGCAGCTCTCTGGCGAGCGTCTTGTCGAGCTCGTGCAACGGCCCGAACCTCGCGACGTAGTCGTCGATCACCGGGAGGAGTTCCTCAGCCTGTGCTTTCGAGATTCGGATGTAACCGTCCGGCTCCGGCTCGGAGAGGTTGGCTTGAAGCTCCTCTGCCGCGAAGGTCTGCAGGCTCGGAACGCCGTGGTCGGGGCTTGGTGTCCTGAGCGGGACGATCTGGACGTAGTCGCTGTGCCGTTTGGCCCGCGGAGAGGTTTCGGCCATCAGGACGCCGATGCTAGTCGCTCCAGCTCCGATGTACGCGGGAACATTTCCGCACACTCGCCTGTGCGAGTATGCGCGCGACCGAGAACGGCTGACGCCACGCGACCGTGATCGCAGGGCAGGGAGCACGCCGGGGTCGAAGCGGGCGCCTTGACGAGATTCTCAGGTTGCATTCAGGCGTCTGTCCGTGATGCCGATCCGCCTCTCCGGAGCGGACTGCGCCCTCTTCCTCGTTTCAGTTGGGTGCTGCTTCACGCTCGTCCTTGCTCCCTCGATCGGCTCGCCCGGTGCGGCCCTTCAGATCGTGCGGGGCCGTTGAGTCGAGGGGCGGCCGATAGCTGCGATCGAACTCGGCGAGCCCACTGCTTCGCGCTAGGTTCTCGTGGTGGGCTGCATCCACGGGTATGAGTGCGCTGGCCCAGCCGTCGTACGCGAGCTCGAGCGCCGCGCTCCGGGTGGAGGGCTAGACCTCCGGGTCGTTCCGAACCTGAACCCGGAGGCCGGGCGAGGCACGGTAGAGGCAACGCAAACGGCTCAGGCACACGCGGCGGCGGCAAACACCCGCGCGCCGCCGTCTGTCAGTCTTCTCCTTCGCCGCCCTCTCCCAATGACCGCCGGGGCGGCTGCCGGGTTGGCGGACGGCTATGACGTATGACTTGTCGGTGGCGGCTCCAGGGCTGGGCCGCGGCGGCCGTTGTTGCCGCCGTGCTCCTTCTTGGCCTGGCGCGACTGATGCCCGAGGACGGGGCCGGGCTCGCTCTTCGTCTCGCTGTTGCGAGCGCACTTGTCCTGATCGTGCCGGGCGCGCTCGTCGTCCGTGTGTTGGGTCGACCTGCCCAGATCGGGGTTGCCGTGTCCGCTTCGCTTCTGTGGAGCCTCGCTATTGTCGGAGTGGGCCTCGCGATCGTGTTCGCGCTGGGCGCCTCGATCGCCGTGGCGCTTCTCGTGCTGGGGGTGGTGGCGTTGCTCGTACTCGCGCTGCCCCGGCGGCCCGCGCCCGTGGTCGAGCGCAGCGACACGGTTGCGCTCCTTGGTGTTGCGACCGGCGGGATACTGCTCGCGGGAGTGGTCTGGTGGTCGACGGGGACGGTCGGGGGCAGTGTCGGCCCGACCGCGGGAGACGCTCTGTTTCACCTGGCGCGCGTCCGGAAACTCGCGGAGTTGCCGTCGCTGACACTGAATGCGGTCGACGAGTTTCGCGACGGCGGTCTCCACCCTGGGTACGCATTCCCTCTCTGGCACGGCACCGTCGCGCTGATCGCTTGGCTCGCGGGAGTCGACGCTGGACCGGCGTTCCTCTTCCTGCCCTCGATCCTGGCACCTCTGGCGCTGATCGTCGCCTACGGTGCCGGACAGGCCCTTTTCGGCACGTGGGCGGGAGGAGTAGCGACGGCCGCGGCTCAGACGGCGATCGTCGCGTTCTCCCGCGACGGTGTTGGGGCGCTGCAGTTCCTCGCCCAGCCGGGCGCCGCGGCACGCCTGCTCCTTGTGCCGGCGCTGCTCGGGCTCGTCTTCGCGTTCGCGACCACCGGGGCTCGAACGCTGCTCGTGTCGGCCGCCGTCGGCTCGCTCGTCCTGACGCTCGTCCATCCGAGCTACCTCGTCTACGTCGTCCTCCTCCTCGGCAGCTTCGCGGTCGCGCGGTCGCTGCTCGACCGCGACAACCGACGTTCCGTCACCCGTGTTGGTACGGCACTCGCTGCCGTCCTCGTACCGGCCGGACTGGCACTTGCGTGGTTGGCGCCGCTGATCCGCCAGGCGGCGGCGTTCTCACCCTCCCACGCGGAGACACGTCGGGCTCTCGGGCGCTACGCCGGCGACGTCGTCGTCTCCGGCTCTCGATACAACCTCTCGCCCCAGTTCCTGGCATGGGGCGGCGCAGCCACGGTGGCAGCTCTCGCCGCAGTGCCGCTCGCCGCGCTCGCCCCACGCCGCGCCTGGGCCGCATACGTGCTCGGCGGCACCGCCGTGCTCGGCGTAATCGCCCTCGTGCCCATCCTCTTCACGCGCTTCGCCGACACACTCTCGTTGTCTCAGGCACTTCGAATCGGCGGATTCCTCCCCCTTGTGTTCGCCCTCGCCGGCGCCGCCGAACTCGCCGCAGGAGTGGGTACCGGCGGACCCTTCCTCGCTCTCGGCTTGGGCTCCGCCGCCGTCCTCGCGTATCCACACGCGGCAACCGGCGCCGGCTGGGCCGTCTGGCTCGCCGTCTGCGGCGCATCTGTCGCCCTCCTGGCGGGTGCCCTCGGCGCGCTGCGGCGCCTCCCGCCTCCTGCGCGCACGCAACTGACCGCCCTCGCAGCAATCGCGTTTCTCATTCCACTCGCAGCGGCAGCCTCCACGAACGTGCGTCGCGCGAAAACGCCCGACCCCTTCGCGCTCACAGCCGGACTCGTCCGCGCCCTCAACCAGGACGTAGGGCGAAACGAGGTCGTGCTCTCGAACGTCGAGACGTCATACCGGATCTCCGCCGACGCGGCCGTCTACGTCGCAGCTTCCCTTCCCGGCCACGTGGCCCGCACAACAGCAAATCGACCGTACGAACGCCAATGGGACACCGTCCGCTTCTTCCACCGCACCGGCGTCACAGACGCGCAACGATGGGCGATCCTCCGGCACTACGGTGTCGACTGGATCGTCGTCGACCGCCAACAACGCTCAACCTCGTTCGTACATGAGTTCCCTCGAGCGTACGCAGACACCCGTTACCGCCTTTACCACGTACCACCCAAACTGCGCGCCGCTAGCGGCCAGCCTCCTCCGTCACACGCCCGGTCGTTGTCGGGATGAACTGGTCAGGCAGACGTCCGAACAACACGGCTGCAGCTGGCGCCGCAAGCGACGGCAGCCTCCCTGCATCATCCCTTCGGGTCGATGAGCCCCGCGTACACCCTCGGGCGCGGTGCCTTCGCCTATCGGTGCATCGGCGTCTGTCCACGTAGCGAATTCGGAACGAGATAGGCTGCCGGAGAAGCCAGGAAGGAGCCGCCAGCCAATGATGCGTTTGCTCGCGATGCCGCTCGTCGTGCTTTCGGTCGGCGCCTCAATCCAGCCGCTGCCCGCACCGGTGCGAGCGGAACTGACCGGCCGCTTCTGGCACACCGGCTGCCCCGTCCCGCTGACGGGTCTGCGTGTCCTGACAGTCACCCACTGGGGCTTCGACGGACGCGAACACACCGGACAGCTCGTCGTTAACCAAGACGCGGCCGCCCCCCTCGCCCGCGTGTTCAGGCAACTCAACCGGCTGCGCTTCCCGATCCGCCACCTGCGCCTCGCAGACGCTTACGGGCCAAGCGGCTCCCAACCGGCCGACAACGACATCAGCGGCTCGTTCGAGTGCCGGCAGGCCGTCCCCTCTCCCTGCACCGGCGGAAGCGGCACCGGCAGCTGGTCCGAACACGCCTACGGCGAAGCCGTTGACCTCAACCCCGTCGAGAACCCCTACGTCGGCTGCGGTCGCACGCGCGACCACACCGCCCTCTCCTACCTCAACCGCACCCGCATACGTCCCGGCATGGTCACCCCAGCCGTCATCCAGGCCTTCCAGTCGATCGGCTGGGGCTGGGGCGGCAGCTGGACCGGAACCACCAAGGACTACATGCACTTCTCCGCCACCGGCCACTAGACACACGTCGACGGCGCACCGTCAGGCCGAGCAAACCGCCAGACTGCGGCTGATGACCGACGCGCACGACAAGCCGCGAAGCCGCTGGATCATCCGGCTGATCGCGATCGAGCGCGCAATCCGCGGACTCCTTCTCGCAGCCGGCGGCATCTACCTGCTCGCCCACCTCGGCGCCGACTACGGCCGCCTCGCCGAACGAGCCATGCGGGCCGTCGAACTCGACCCCCACAAACACTTCCTCCACAACATCGTCACCCGCCTCCGCGCGCTCCGCGCCCACCAACTCCGGATCGCCGGCGCCCTCGCCCTCTCCTACGGAGGCATCGAGCTCGTCGAGGGCGTCGGCCTCTGGCTCGACCAACTCTGGGCCGAATACCTCACCGTCACCGTCACGACGCTCCTGATCCCCTTCGAGCTCTACGAACTCGCGCACCACCCCACCATCTGGAAAGCAGGCGGCATCGCAGTCAACATCATCATCGTCGCCTACCTCGCCCGCCTCCTCCGGCAACGGGTGCGCTCGCAACGGACCGCCGCCTGAGTGCACCCAGGGATTGCGGCGTCAGCCCACCTGCTCCACCCGGAGCAACTCTTATGCTTGCGAAGGTCTGGGCTCCAACCGTGCGCGACGATGGCACGCCCCCACCGCGCCGCATCTCTCCGTTGGATGCGATGCGTTGCGTCTAGCCAGTCGCGGCCGTTGGGGGCACCCCCAAATGGCACCCGCGCCCCCCGGGCGTTATCGTCGCTTGATACCGGACGTTTCGGGGCAGCGTACGAAAACGGTACGTTCGGGAGTACGCCTCAATTGTCTAAAGTCATTAGTCCACGTGGTCTTGCGTGAGGGTGCCGGTGTGCACGATCCCTCCCAGGTTGATCAATGGCTCGGGCCCCGCGAGAACACTGGTACGAGCGGTCAGTGCGCGGCTTCGGCCTACGTCTCGTTCGACCCACTCTGGGAACTACAACGAGTAGTGGTCACAGGCTCTCATGATCCGTTCACGTTCGTCGTGTCCAATGCGCATGGATGGACGATGGCTCTCGGAAGCAGGCGCAGTCTCGAAGCGCTCGGTCGGGGCGCCTGGCGTGGAGTGTGGCCTGGTGGATCGTCGCCTCCGTGGCGGCGGGCTTGCTGGGCATGGGCGTCACGGCCGGAGGAGTTGCGCTCCGCGAGGCTTCGGCGCGAACTGCAGCCGTACGCCGCCCGGTGGTCGCCCGGCAGCCTGCCCCGGTCGCCCCGCGGCAGGTCGTCCCGGTCGTGCGCCCGTCGTTTCGGGGCGAGGGGGTCTGGCACTCCGGCAGCTTCGACGTCGGCGGGTCGGCGCCGGTCCGGGTGACGACTTTTCGGCCCGACCCGGCGAGCCCGGGCGTGCTCGCCTATGTCGCCTGGATCGACCATACACGCACCCGGCTTGCGCTCTATCCCGGCTACGCGAATCCCCCGAGCGCATCGCCACGCGGACCCGGCGAGGTGCCCTACGGCCAGCGCTGGCGCCTGCTCGCGACGTTCAACGGTGGGTTCAAGTGGAGGGCGGGGCCGGCCGGTTTCCTCGTCAACGGCCGCGCGGACGAGCCGCTCGTGCACGGGCTCGGAACGGTCGTCGCCCACCCCGACGGTCGTGTCGACATCGTCAGCTGGCACGGGCCCTCGACCCTGCGCACCCTGACGCTCGCTCGCCAGAATCTACCGCTGATCGTCGACAACGGACGACCTAACCCGAACGTCGGGAACACCTGGATGTGGGGGACGACGCTCGGCGGAGGAACTGCTGTATGGCGCACCTCGATCGGCATCGACCGGCACGGCAACCTGTTGTACGCTGCCGCCGACTACCAGACGCCGTCCTCTCTCGCCGCGCTGATGATCCACATAGGGTCCGTGCGCGCGATCGAACTCGACATCAACCCCGAGTGGGCGTCCTTCAACTCCTACGCCAAGCGCGGCGGCCGGGACCCGGTCAAGCTCGTGCCAAACCCGCAGGAGAGCGCCGCTCGCTGGCTCTCTCCGGACAGCCGCGACTTCTTCACTGTCTACACCCGGGCAGGCGGTGGAGCTTCCGTCCCCTTCCGCTAGACCTCGACTGCAGAGCCCGGTCGACGGGATTTGGCTGCCCGGCCCTTCGGGCCGGGCCGGGTGCCGGCCTGCTAGCGTCGGAGCCTTGCGCGCGCTTCTCTCCGCGTCCGCGGCGGCGCTCGTCCTGCTGGTGGCGGCTCCCGGCTGTGCTCACTCCGCGCCGTCTCTCTCGGCATACGGTGGGCTGGGAACGTGGACCTCGATCTACGGGGCCGAGGCGTACTCGAGTCCGACCACGGTCGCTGCGGCGATTGCCTCCCGCGGCGTGAAGACCGTCTACGTGCAGACCGGGAACTACTCGCAGAAGGACGACATCGTTCGCGCCGACCAGCTGGGCGTTTTCGTCGACGCTCTTCACTCCGAGGGACTCCGCGCCGTTGCCTGGTACTTGCCCGGCTTCGTGAGACCGACCCGGGACCTGCGCCGCTCACTCGCCGCGATCCGCTTCCGCACTCCGGCAGGCGGCCACTTCGACGGATTCGCGCTCGACATCGAGTCGGCCGCGGTCCGGCGGCCGGCCCTGCGCACCAGGCGGGTCATCGTGCTTTCGCGGCAGCTGCGTGCCGCGGTCGGCCCCGGCTATACGCTCGGGGCGATCATCCCGGCGCCGCGAGGGATGGAGCTGGTGCCGTCCTACTGGCCCGACTTCCCCTACGCGCCGCTCGCCGGCATCTACAACGTGTTCCTCCCGATGGTCTACTGGACGTTCAGCGTGAGGGGGCCGGACGGCACCTACGGCTACCTCGCCTGGTCCCTCGCGATCCTGCGCGCCGCGATCGGTGACCCGGGCCTTCCGATCCACCTCGTCGGGGGCACGACGGATCGCGCGAAGCTCGGCGAGGTTCGAGCCTTCGCGCAGGTCGCGCGCGACGACGGACACCTCGAAGGCTGGAGCCTGTTCGACTGGTTCGCCACGAAACCAACGGCATGGCCGGTCATGGCGGGCATTGCCGCGCCGGCGAGCGCAGCCACGGGGTAGGCCGGTCGGTCATCGCGCGACACGCGGGGCGGTTCAGCAGCGGTTGGTGCTCTCTCGGCCGCCTCGTGTGCCGAGTCAGTTCAGGAGGCCTTGTAGGAGTCGGCCCAAGCCTGGAGTCGCGCGCGCGACTTCGGCGGTCACGAGAGTGTCTCCCAGCGTGCTCTCTTCGGAACAAGACCCTCTTCTGAGCCACCCGGGGCATCAACCACAATCCTATTTGCAGGCAATAATGCCCCGGCAAGAATCGAACTTGCGCACCATCGCCGCCGCGACCGGACGCCCGACCACTATCCCGCAAGCATCGTGGCCCGGAGTCGGCGTCTACGTGACCTTGCAGCAACGGATCAGGGTCAAGCGGGAGGCTGCGTTCGACCGGATCGCGCCGATCCGCTCTGGTCGCTGTGGCCCGGCTACCTCGACCAACCCTCCGGCCTCAAGCTCCGCCAGTGGCTCGACAGACAGGCCCCGCCGCTGACGATCGCGCACGCCTCCGGACATGCCACCGTCAACGACCTGCAACGGCTGATCACGGCAACAAAAACCGAACGGATTGTCCCGATCCACACTGCCCACCCCGAACTGTTCGGGCAGCCGGGAGTGGCTCGACTCGATCCTAGGCCTGCCGCCGTCCCCGGGGGAGATACCGCCCGGCGGCGTCTCCACCCCGTGCCGCTTCCGCGAGCCACAGCCGGTCGAGATCCCGTCGACGAGGTCGCCCCGCTCGACGAGACTGGTCGCGATCGTGCTCGCGTGACCGGCCGTCCGACTCGTCAGGTCCGCGACACGACACAGGTTCGTGTTGCGCAACGGGGTGGTCGCGGTCGAGCGTCACGCAGGAGGGCCGCCACTGATGGTGATCGCCGAGCTCGGGGCCGCCGCCGACGGCGTGATCCATGCGTACCTGACCAACCCTGTCCTGCGCGCATCGGTGGCCGTGTGTGACCTCGGTCGTCTCGAGCGCATCGGCAGCGTCCGTTCCAGCGCGTTCGTCTACTTCGAGTGGTTCCTGAGGGGTGCGTACGGCGTCAAGCTGCTGCCGGCAGCCGCGTACACGATGGGACTGATCGACCGGGGCATCCTCTCGCTCGGAATGGGTTGAGCCACGCGGAGCGAACTTCAGCTTACGCGTCGTGCTTGTTCCAGCCGGTGCCCGACAGGGGCTCCTGGAGCGCGACGCCGGGCGCCGGCTGCCAGAGCCGGTAGAGGTCGATCGTCCGCTGCCGGAGCCACGACTGGTCGAGCGGCGGCACCAGCCGGAGCCGTTCCGACTCGATCTCGTCGATGGTCGCCCAGCGGACACGGCTGCCGTCCATGTCGTCCCCCGGCACGACCTCGCCGGCCTCGTGCGCCATCAGGAAGGTGACGCTGACCATATGCGTGACGAGGGCGTCGTAGGCGAACGTGGAGGCGTGGACGACACCGAGCGGACGCACCCGCAGGTCGGGGCCAACTTCCTCCGAGACCTCGCGCAGAGCAGCCGCGAGCAGGGTCTCGCCGGCCTCAACTGCGCCGTTGACCGGCTCCCACCAGCCGGGGCGGCTCGGGCTCTCGAGCAGCAGCAACTCCTCGCGGGCGCTGACGATCGCCACGACGACGGCTGCGGGCTGTGTCGCGAAGAGTCGGCCGCCGGCGGAAGAGATCGTGGCCGCCCTGTCGGATGTCATCACCCGAGCGTACTCGGGGAGTGCTTTCGGATCCAGCAATACGGGCTGCCGAGACTCGGAGTGCCGGCAACCCGTCGTGACGGGTCTTCGTGGGCCCGATGCTCCTTTGCCGTTCGTGCGCTCCGCGTTGCGTGCGAATTCACGTGCGGAGTCCTTGATTCGCTGCGCGCGTCAGGCGTCAGGGAGCCGGCGAACGGGATTCCCGGTTTCCCGCCCCAATGCCCCCGGCAAGAATCGAACTTGCGCACGCGGTTTAGGAAACGCCGTGGGCAGCGTAGAAGCAGCGTACGAAAACGGTACGTTCGGCAGTACGCTGCTTATGTCTAAAGGCAAACAAACGCTAGATTGACTGTGACGGGTCAAGGTTGGGCTCTCCGGTCGAACTCGACGGCGACGACATCACAGGGGTCGCAGTCGCGATCGGGGCGCGGATAGGTGCGATGGCCCGCACAGGCGAAGTGCTCGTTTCCTCAACGGTGAAGGACCTCGTCGTCGGGTCGGGTCTCGCGTTCTAGGACCGCGGCGAGCACTCGCGCAAAGGTGTGCCAGATGCGTGGCGGCTCTTCGCCGCAGTCGGAGACTGAGCGGACGGCCGGACCGTCGAGCGTCACCGAGAACTCCGAAGCCGTGTCGACGCGGCGGTTGCTGCTGCCCCGCGGCCGAAGTAGGCTCACCCAGCATGAGCGCCGACGGCACCAGGGAGCTGCATCGAGAGGGCGCTCCCGGAGGCCCTGTGCTCGACCCCGACGCGATACGCTCACTCACCGGCATGGTCGGGGACGACCAGGGAGCCCTTGTCGAGATCGTTGACGCGTTCCTCGAGGAGGCGCCGGAGCGCCTCGCCGAACTGCGACGGGGGGTCGCAGCAGACGACGCGGTGGTAGCTGGCCGAGCCGCTCACACGCTGAAAGCGAACGGCCAGGTGTTCGGTGCGCACACACTCGAAGCACTCTGTCGACAGCTCGAGGCTGCTGCCCGAGCCGGCGAACTCGCCGACGTCGCCAGCCTCGTCGATCTTGTCGACGCAGAATGGCTCCGCGTGCAAGCAGGGTTAGTCGATCTGCGCACGACGTGCGCGTGACAGACGCGTCGCCGAGCGGCTCGATCCTGGTCGTCGACGACGATCGGGTGAACCGCATGCTCCTCGAGCGAACCTTGACACGTTCGGGACACGCTGTCCGAACGGCCGAAAACGGGCGCGAGGGGCTCGAGCTGCTCCGTGCAGAGCCGGCCGACGTCGTCCTGCTTGACATCGTCATGCCCGAGCTCGACGGTGTCGCCGTGCTCGACCAGATTAAAGGCGATGCCGACCTCCGCGAGATACCCGTGATCATGATCTCCGCGCTCGACGATTTCGAGAGCGTCGTTCGCTGCATCGAGCTCGGCGCCGACGACTATCTGCCGAAGCCGTTCGATCCCGTTCTGCTGGAAGCGCGCATCAACGCGGGGCTGAACAAGCGCCGATTGCACGACCTCGAGCGCGCGCGCGTCCGCGACGTCTTCGCTCGCTTCCTGCCTGAATCGATAGTCGACGAGGTGATGGCGCGTACTGGCGGCGAGGTTCGGTTGGGAGGCGTCCGTCTGGTCGGCACCGCCCTCTTCGCCGATATCAGGAACTTCACGTCGTTCGCGGAATCGACGCCTCCCGGCCGAGTGATTGACGTTCTCAACCGGTTCTTCGGCGAGATGGGCGACGCCGTGCTCGACAACGGCGGGACGCTGGTGACCTACCTCGGTGACGGTCTGCTTGCGGTCTTCGGCGCGCCGGTCGAGTGCGGAGACCACGCTGACCGTGCGCTCGCCACGGCTCGCGAGATGCTCCACACGCGGCTGCCAAGGTTCAACGAATGGCTCCGGCGCCTTGACGAGGGCGAGTTTCGAGTGGGAATCGGCGTCAGTAGCGGCCCGTTCATGTCGGGCAACGTCGGTTCCGAGCGCAGGCTCGAGTACACGGCGATCGGCGACACGATCAACACTGCCGCTCGGATCGAGGCGCACACGAAGGACGTGCCCCACTCCGTGCTTCTGTCGGAGGAGACGCGCAGCCTGCTCGCCGACGACGATGGGCTCGTGTTCGTGGACGAGATCATGCTGCGGGGAAAGACGGCGGCTACGCGACTTTGGGGACTGACCCCGGCGTGACATCAACTACAGCTAGGAGGCAAATCGCGTGAAGCACTTGCGCAGTAGTCCCAGGTTGATCGTCGCTGCGACGGTGGCGGTGGTTGTCGCCGCCGCCCTGGCCTCGTCCGGGTCCGGTCGGCCGTCAGGTCTAGCCGCATCTGCGGGCGGCCCGTCGACGGACAAGCTCGCTCAGGTTCTGGCCCGCGGGACGCTGAACCTGTCCACTGACCCTGCCTACTACCCGCAGTCGTACTCCGTCAAGGGCGCCAAGAGGCTCGCGCACACGAAATGCGCTGCCAACGAGATGACCGCGAACCAGATCGCCGGGTACGACGCCGACACGGGAAAACTGGTCGCCCAGCGGCTCGGCGTCGAGCCGTGCTTCGTGGCGCCGACCTGGAGCGAGATCGTCAGCGGCCACTGGAACGACCGCTGGGACATCTCGTACGGATCCGGCGCGATCAACACCGACCGCATGGCCAGGCTGTACATGACCCAGCCCTACTACGCAGCGCCGCAGTTGTTCTTCGTCGCCGAGAAGTCGTCCTACACCAAACCAGGCGACCTCGACGGCAAGACGATCGGTGTGTGCTCGGGCTGCACGCACGAGCTGTACCTCGCACACACGCTCAAGATCCCGGGGGTCAAGGTCACGTTCAAGGTCAAGAACACGAAGATGGCCCTCTGGGAGACCGAGGAACCAGGCCTCAAGGCCGTTGCCGCCGGCAAGATCGACGCCTTTCTGTGTGCCGCGCCCGAGGGCTTCGGCGTCATCCATCACGGAGCCCGGCTCCGCGCCATCAAGGAGCCCGGCTTCTTCATGTACCCGACGGGATTCGTCGACAAGTACTCCGCCTTCGACGTCAAGGCGTTCGTGGCCAAGGTGAATTCGGTCGTAAAGGGGCTGGAGGCCGACGGAACCTTGAAGCGGCTCTCGCTCAAGGACTTCTTCGGTGTCGACTACGCGACGAAGGCCGGGGCTTTCAGCCTCGACACAATTGGCCAGCAGGTCAAGTGACATGCCGCTCGGCATGAGCATGTTGAGAGCGATCTCGATCGGAGCAGCCGGTCTTGTTGTGGCCACCGTGCTGCTTGCAGTTCCCGTGGCCTCGGGGAGGCCGGCTTCGTCCGCTGAGGCGGCGACCGACCCGTCCACGGACGAGCTTGCGCGGGTTCTCGCGCGTGGAACCCTCATCCTTGCCACCGACCCCGCATACCCTCCGCAGTCCTATCTCGTGAAGAGCGCCAAGCGACTCGCACAGACGAAATGCGCTGCCAACCAACTCACCGGCAACCAGATGGCTGGGTTCGAAGCAGACACGAGCAAGCTCGTCGCGCGACGCCTCGGAGTCGAGCCTTGCTTCGTCACACCCACGTGGAGCGAGATGATCAGCGGGCACTGGGGCAACCGCTGGGACGTCGAATTCGCGTCAGTCGGGATCCTGGAGGATCGGATGCCCCGGCTCTACTACACGCAGCCGTATTCCGCTATCGCGGAGCGCTTCTTCGTTCGCAAGGGATCTCCGTACACGAGCGTTCGGCAGCTCTCGGGTAAGCGGCTCGGCGGGTGTGGCGGCTGCGCAGCCCAGGAATACATCCAACGCACGCTCAAGATGCCGGGCCAGCAGATCACCTTCCACGTCGATCATGCGACCTTCGTCGGTTACGACGTCGAAGCCAACGGGCTCGCGGATGTCGGCCGGGGCAAGATCGACGCATTCCTCTGCTCGGTCGCGGTCGGTGCGAAGGCGATCCACCGCGGGGTTCCTCTCAGACCGATCGGTGGAGACCAATACTTCGGAGTCCTCTCCGGCGCCGTGGACCAGTTCTCGGGCCTGAGCTCGGCAGCGTTCGTCGCACGAGTCAACACGATCGTCCGCGGGTTACACCAGAGCCGCACCCTTCGCCGTCTCTCCCTTCGCTACTTCAACTACGACTTCGCCACCCCGGCGAGGCACTTCGACATCGCCAAGCTCCGACAACAGGTCAAGTGACCCGCACGCCGGAGGCCTCGTGGTCGGTCTGAAACGTCCGCGTCGAAGCCTCATGGTCAGGCTCGTCGGCTCGTTCCTGGTGCTATCCGTCTTGATGGTGTCCGCCGTCGGCGTGCTCGCTTACCTCCGGGCCCGGAGCACGCTGCAGACGTCGATCTACAACCGGCTCGATGCAGCCGTCGAGCAGAAGGCAGGTGTCGTCAATAGCTGGATCGACGATCAACGCCGCAACGTCGTATTCGTCGGACAGCTCTTCGGTAGCACGCAATCGAGCGGCGACCCGGAGCTAAAGAAGCTGTCGCTGGATCTCCTCTCGCCCGCCACCCGACCTTCGGCCCGCACCAAGGCGCATGACGCCATCCTCGCCACCTTGAACGGTGTTGTGAGCCAGACCGCGGACGCCGAGGAGTACCTGATCCTCGACCAGCGCGGCAGGGTCCGTCTGTCGACCGTCGCGGCACACGAAGGACGCTCCCAGGCTCGGGAGCCGTACTTCGTCCAGGCGGGCTCCGGGATCACCGTCGTCGAGCCCGTCAGGCGATCGACGCTCACGGGGAAGCCGACGATCACGATCAGCACCCCTCTCTTCAGCCAGGACGGGCAGGAGATCGGAGAGCTCGCGGCGCTCCTCAACCTGGAACGGCTCGACGGCATTGTCACCGAGGCAACGGGGCTCGGCTCGTCGGGACAGATGTACCTTGTCGGCCCTGACCATCGCTTCGTCGGTCAGAGGCTGCGGACTGGACCGTACGCCAGGTCGGTCCACTCGGCAGCGATCGACCAGTCGCTCGCGGGCCAGGCCGGTCACGCGTTGTACAACGACTATCGAAGGACGTCGGTGATCGGGTCATTTCATTGGCTCGACGGGCCCGGCGCAGGGCTCGTCGCGGAGATCGACCAGTCGACCGCATTCGCGCCCGCGCGCACCCTCGCCTTCACGATCGGCGGCTTCGGCCTGCTGGTCGTCGGACTCCTCGGCGCCGGGACGTATCTCCTCGCGCGCCGAATCGCCCGACCGATCCTCGCGATTACCGATACCGCCGTCGCTGTCACCGCAGGAGACCTCACGCGGGAGGCGCCGGTGACCACGAACGACGAGGTCGGCGTTCTCGCGGGCGCCTTCAACACGATGACCGCCGAGCTCCGCGAAACGCTGGCGGGGCTCGAGGAGCGCGTCGCGGAACGCACGGAGGAACTCCGCCTCCAGAACGCCGAGCTCGGCGCGCTGCACGAGACGACTCTGGGCGTGATGCACCGGCTTGAAATCGACGACCTCCTCCAGGAGCTGCTCGAGCGCGCAGGAGAGCTTCTCGACTCGGCCCACGGGTACATGTACGTGAGCAACCCGGACGGAGACGAGATCGAAAGGCGCGTCGCGATAGGTCTCTTCAAACAGGACGTGGGCCGCAGGATGGCCTCCGGAGAGGGCCTCGCCGGACGGGTGTGGGCAACCGGCGAGGCGCTGGTGATCGACGACTACGACGAGTGGGAAGGACGCGCGGAGTCGTTGCCTCGCGGTCGGATCGGAGCACTCGTCGCTGTGCCTCTAATCTCGGCTGAGGAGGTGATAGGTGCCCTCGGCCTCGCACGGGACGGCACCGACGGACGCTCCTACCAGCCAGACGAGGTCGAGCGTCTGCAGCGCTTCGCGCAGCTGGCGTCAATCGCCCTCGATAACGCACGCCTCTATGCAAGCGTGCAAGAGGCGCGCGAGGCGGCCGACTCGGCAAACGCAGCGAAAAGCACGTTCCTCGCCGCGATGAGTCACGAGATTAGGACGCCGATGAACGCCGTGATCGGGATGAGCGGGCTGCTACTGCGGAGCGATCTCGACGGGGAGCAGCGCGAGTTCGCGTCGATCATCCGCACGAGCAGCGAGGCGCTGTTGACGATCATCAACGACATCCTCGACTTCTCGAAGATCGAAGCGGGCCGGATGGAACTCGAGGAGGCACCGTTCGACCTCCGCGAGTGCGTCGGCGGGGCCGTTGCCCTGATCCGGACGTTGGCGTCGGACAAAGATCTTGTGTTGACGTCGCAGATCCAGACAGGTACTCCCGACGTGCTCGTTGGAGACGTCAGTCGGATCCGTCAGATCCTGCTCAATGTCCTCAACAACGCGGTCAAGTTCACGGAGCAGGGTGAGGTTTCCCTTTCGGTCGCGACCTCGGCCGATGGGGGAGATGGAAAGCTCTTCCTGGACGTAGCGGTTCACGACTCGGGAATTGGGATTGCGCCGGATCGTCTCGACCGGCTCTTCCAGTCGTTCAGCCAGGCCGACGCTTCGATCAGCCGTCGCTACGGCGGCACCGGCCTCGGCCTCGCCATCTCCAAGCGACTCGCCGAGGCAATGGGGGGGACGATGTGGGCCGAGAGCGAGGGCGTTCCCGGGAAGGGGAGCACGTTCCACGTGAGAATCGCGACTCGCGAAGCTGCTGCGGACTCTGTCGTTCCTGGAGCCCGGCTTCGCCCGGGCTCGCGTGACCTCGATCCGGGCCTGGCTGCCCGTCATCCGCTGCGCATCCTGCTCGTCGAGGACAACGCCGTGAACCAGAAGCTCGCGCTGCGTCTACTGGCGCAGATGGGATACCAGGCCGATGTTGCGGGCAACGGGATCGAGGCGATCGAGGCAATCGAGCGCCAGCGGTACGACCTCGTCCTGATGGACGTCCAGATGCCCGAGCTGGACGGGCTCGAGGCCACCCGCCGGATTGTGGCTGAGGTCCCAGTCGAGTCGCAGCCCTGGATCGTCGCGATGACCGCGAACGCGATGGACGGAGATCGCGAACGATGCCTCGAGGCCGGAATGAAGAGCTACATCGCCAAGCCGATTCGAATCGAGGAGCTCGTCGATGCGGTGATAACAGCTCCGCCAACCCATCTCGGGCTCTGACGATCGGCTCTCTCGCCAACAGGCTGGCCTGCCGGTCATTCCTGAGATGATCGCGCGATGGCTGGCACGTTCGTCACAAACCGGGCCTCGTGACCGCTTCCGGCAAGGGACGACGCCCGGCGTCTTCGGTCTCTCACGTGCTCGGGGTCGTGGCGCAGAACGGCCAGCTCCGGCGCGTCCAGGCCGCGTTTGCGGCGTTCAACAGCGGCGAGTGGGCGACGTGGATCGCCATGCTCGTGTACGCGTACGCACACGGCGGAGCGACCGAGAGCGGGGTGGTGGCCGCGGTCGTCCTCGTCCCGGCCGCGTTGCTCGCACCGGTGCTGGCGGCGATCGGCGAGCGTCGTCCGCCGGGCCAGGCGCTCCTCGCCGGATATGCGGCACAGGCAACGACCTGCGGTGCCGTTGCTGTGGCCCTTCTCGCACATGCGCCCACTCTGTTCGCGTACGCGTTGATGGTGGGGCCCTCGGTTGCGTTCACGATGACCCGTCCCGCGCAGGCGGCCTTCGCGCCGTCGCTCGCCCGCACGCCGGAACAGTTGACTGCGACGAACGTCGCGTCGGGCTGGATCGAGAGCCTCTCGATGCTCGTGGCGCCGACTGCAGCCGGTGTACTCCTCGCTGTGAGTTCTCCCGGCGCCGTCTTCCTGGTGTCGGGAATCGGCTGCGCGTTGGGCGGTCTTCTGGTTGCCCCACTCAGGAATGCGGTGCCCGCCCCACAGGGAGACACCGGCGACGGTCCAACAGAGACGCGCGCGGTTCTGGGCGCCGTCTCGCTGTGCCGGCGCGACCCGCACGCCCGGATGCTCGTCTTGCTGCTTGCAGCGCAGTTCATCGCCCTTGGCGCTCTCGACGTTCTCTACGTCGTGCTCGCCGAGGGGGTGCTCCATCGCGGCGGCTCGTGGGCCGGGTATCTGAGCGGCGCTTTCGGGGCCGGCGGCGTGCTCGCAGTCGCCGTCACCGCGTCGCTCGTCGGCCGCCCGCGTCTAGCTCGCCCACTCGTTCTTTCTCTTGCCGTCTGGTCGGTCGTCTTCTTTGGGCTCGCAGCGCTACCGGGTGCGATTGCTTCGCTCGCCCTGATTGGCGTGGCGGGGGGCGCGAGAGCCACCTTCGACGTCACCGGTCGCACGTTGCTGCAACGAGTCGCGCGCCCTGACCTCCTCGCGCGCGTGTTCGGACTCCTGGAAGGGCTCGAGATGGCAGGGCTCGCCATCGGCTCCGTGCTCGCCCCGGCACTCGTTGCCCTCGGCGGCGCGCGCGCGGCGCTGATCGGGGTCGGTGCGATCCTCCCGCTGATCGCGGTCGTGGAGGGCCGGCGGATGCTCGATATCGACCGGCACGCGACCGTCCCTGTGGTCGAGATAGGACTGTTGCGATCGATGTCGCTCTTTGCTGCGCTTCCGGCTCCGACCGTGGAATCGCTCGCGAGATCGCTCGAGCCGCTGGCCGTCGCTGCGGGCGTCGACGTGATCGTCGAAGGCGAGGAGGGAGATTGCTTCTATGTGATCGCCGACGGCGAGGTCGATGTCGTCAAGGGCGGACATCTCGTCGCGACTCTCGGCCGAGGAGAGGGCTTCGGCGAGATTGCCCTCCTGCATGGCGTCCCTCGTACCGCAACCGTCATGACCCGAAGCGACGCAAGCCTCTTCGTCCTCGAGCGAGAGGCGTTCCTCGTTGCCCTGACAGGCCATTCTCCTACGCGGATTGCAGCCGACGAGATCGTCTTCCGTCGACTCGAGGAACTGCGCGACGTTCAGAGGCAGGCCGAGAGTGCGTCGCCACCATGAGAAGACGAAGTACCCGGACGCGCCAGTGAGCATGGCGATGCGCTTCGGGCGAGGTCACCTTCGGTCTAGCGGCGTCAGAGTAGTGGCTTGCGGGGCGAGAGCTTCAGGCGGGGCCAAGCGCCGTTGCGATCTGCTCGATCGCGGCTGTCTCCTCCTCGGTGACTCCTCCCTTGGCTTCGGCGACAGCGTTCGCGACGTCGAGCACGAGCGCCCGATAGGGGTCGAGCTCGTCCGGTGCCTTCTCGCCTAGGAGCGTCACCGCGGTGCCCAGGGCCGCCATCGTCCCCTCGGTGACCTCCTGCGGCGAGGCGACGAAGCCGAAGCCGGTGCCGTGGGTGCCGGAGAGCTCGCGGACGAGCTGACTCTCGCTGTCGCGGTGTGCTGCGAGATGCTCCGCGATCGCCTTGGCCTCGCCGAAGCTGTCGGTGAAGTCACGGTGGGCCACCGAGACGAGCATGCCGGAGCCCGTCACGCCCTTCTGGAGGGCGTCCCACTCTTCGTCGGTGAAGTCGGCCTTCCCTGCCATCTCTCCTCCTGAACCTCGGGTGCGATGTCTGTGGAGCCAATTCTTGCAACTCCTGAAAACGCGGCCGGCGGCACCGTTCTTTGGTTCCTTGATCTCGGCAGACGGCTGGTAGACGAGCCCCGCCTCCCGGGCTTCCGCGACCGGCTTTCAAGAGCGGTCGCGGTTAGTGCCCCCGGCAAGAATCGAACTTGCGCACGCGGTTTAGGAAACCACTGCTCTATCCACTGAGCTACGGGGGCGAAAACGTATAATTTGCAGGTATTTCTTCTGAATTCGCGCCTTTGTTGCTCTATTCACTGTTCCGGCCTTGCTGCTCTATCCACTGTATCGGGTGGTTCTGTCTGAACAGGTGAGTGTGATGCTTGAACGGAGCGATTCGTACCTCGTACTCTCCCTGTCAGAGGCTGAGCGGGCTTCCGAGGTCGGAGGGAGAGAGGGCTCCGAAGGCGTACTGGGATCGGCTGACGCCTTGGCAGGAAGGCTGGGTGCGATGGAAGTGGGAATCCCGGCATTTGGTGGAGCGGCAGGGGGACGTTCGGTGTCCGGGCCCGCTAATCCTCCTCCCACCACCTGATGACCATGAGCGTGACCACTCCCGGACGGCGGTCACCGCCACAATCCCGGTCGCGGTCGGCGCATAGCGTCATCGAGGTCGAGCAGAGTCAGACGTAGCTCGCAGCACTCTCACGGGTCGGGGGACAGATGCCGCCCCCCGACCCGAGCGCCACGCTCACACGCCGCGAGATCCGAGGCGCTAGAAACCACGCTCGCTCCGGTGTGCTCATCTGTGGCTTCGCCAGCGGACTATCAATCCACAGCGTGAGCGAAAACCCTGCAAGAAGGCTCGGGTGCGCGTACGCTGAGCGCGCGGTCGGAAGGCTAGAAACTAGCCCTCGTCGCAGAGCCGAGCTTTCCACACAGCCCGAGACGGCCTCCTCGTGGGAGCACAACCACCTCGAGCGGCGATTGGCGACTTCTAGGCAGCCCGAAGTTGATGACGAAGTCGAGCTCGGGACGTGGAGCCACCACGTGTGTTTCAAGGAGAGCGAGGTTAAGGCAGTCATCAATGCCGTTTCCGACCGAGCAATGCAGTCACGCTAAGTACGAGAACCGTGACCATTAATTCGGGAACCGCTTCCACGTCTTTGTTCCGGAGAGCAGCCGCGTCGACCCCTCGATGTCGGTGAACACCAACGTCACCGTCCCCGACGGCTGCACGGCCACAGTCGCGGGCTTGCAGCGGCCGCTCGGCGATGGCGAGCACCTGGATGACCGCCTCCTGCACAGCCCCGGCCCGTGGCGGCATCTGGCTCGGCGACTGGGATCGCGGCTCTGGTCTCACCGCAAACGAGCCGCCCAACAGATAGGCGTTGGCGAGGCGGTCGCGGTTCAAACGTGCCCCGTCTTCTTCCACCAGCGTGATGTGAGCGGCCGCCGGAGTCCGAAGCACCGCTAGATCGACCTCACTTGCCTGCGCAGTTCGGGAACGTCACCCTAGCGGGTGGCCCCGGAGGTCGTGGCTGGCGGGGCCTCCGAGGTCGGGAGGCTTGCGACCCCGACGAGGGTGTCGTAACCTCGCCTCCCCTGCCTGATGTTGCGTGACGCACCGGGTACCCGTAGGTGAGCGAGAGGATGGATACCGTGCCTGATCGTTTGGATCGTCTAGCACCGTTGACGGGCGTGGTGTTCGCAGTCCTGGCTCTGGCTGCTTTCGGGACGGCGTCGGGAGCGCCGAGCGCAACCGCCAGCGGTGCCCGCGTGATTTCGTTTTACGAGGCTCATAGCTCGAGCGCGAAGACGTCCGACTACTTGTGGATGATCGCGTTGGCGTTCTTCTTGCTCTTTGCCGGGTCGCTGCGCGGTTATCTGCATCGCGCGCCTGCGGCGGCGGCGCTCAGTTCCGTGGTCCTGGCCGGCGCGGCCGTGCTGACGGCCGGCGGCTGTGTGTACTTCGGCTTCGACTTCGCGCTCGCGACCGTTCCTAGTCATCTGGCGCCGGCAGCGGCGCAGGCGCTGAACGTGCTCGCCCTCAAGCTCTTCTTGCCGGTCTCAGCCGGCGGCCTGGTGTTCGGTGTCGCGAGCGGCCTCGCGATCCTGCGCGGCGCGCAGTTGCCCAAGTGGCTCGGCTGGGCGGCGATCATCATCGGAATCGTCACGGCGACCCCCGCCGGGCTCATCGGACTCGTCGGGTTCATTTTCTGGACCGCGATCGTCAGCATCCTCATCTGGAAACGCAGCAGAGACCATTCACAAGCCCGACCCGCGGACACGCCGAGCATCGCCGCCGGCTAACCGCCGAACGCCACGCTCGACTGGGCCAGTTCCGGGAATGTCCCTAGAGGGTGTGGAGGGGCACCTCGTAGAAGTCGACCGACGCGCGGCTGCCGGCGTTGCCGGGGCCTGCGTTCATCGCCTCGTCACCCTGGCGCAGCGCCTCCTCGCTGTCGAACAGCGTCACTCCGAGCATGTCCCCAGACTCGCGGTTGACCAGCATCAGTAGCTTCGCCTCCGCCAGTCCGACCGGCAGATCGCCAGACTCCACCGCCACGCGAAGCCGCTCGATCCTCGCATCGATGCTCGCCGGATCACCTTCAAACTTCGCCACGCGTGCCCACATCACAGGGCTCCCTTCAGATTCGCCTACAGAACTCGCGAGAGTGTCCCGTACTTCCGAGGTTCGGGTCAAGAGCGCGCCGGGCGGCGACTTACTCGTGTGCGCCAGTGTTCAGTCGTCACCCTGAGGGAAGGCTCAATCTCAGGCCTGTCCGGGGGGTGCCCCCTCCGGTGTCTGTCCGTTTCCAGCCGCGCGGAAGAGGGCTATCGAGACAACGATCAGCCATACGCCGACGAGGAGCTGAGGGATGCCGACGATTCCGGCGATCGCGACGACGCCGACTGCGACGCCAAGCCACCCAAGCCACGGGCGAACCACCTTGGCGCGCAGCGCCGCAACCGCGGCCGCGATCATCATCGCCGACATTCCGACGAAGCCTGCAGCGTGAATCACCCAGAACGCGTCGCCGGCGGCGTGGATCAACTCGGGATACACGGTGTGCTTGTAGGTGTCGTCGCTCATCGTGGTGACGGCAGCGTTCAGCGAGATCGCGGCGCCGGCGAGCGCAACGTAGATCGCGCCGCCCATGAGCGCGAGCTGGGCAAGCATGCCAGTGTCGTCGAAAGACGCGACTGCGGCGCGCAGGCTGGCGATGAACCACAACAGCGCGAAGAGACCGAGAATGAACACGATCCAGGCAATGAACAAACGGTTACGGTGGCCGCTGTCGGACCAATAGGCGATGACCTTCGCCGGGTCCGCATCACTGTTCGGCGAGCCCTTGATGAGCAGGACGCCGATGATCACCGCCACGACGTAGACGATTCCTCCCAGACCGGCCCAGCGAGCGAGTCGCGTTCGTGCCGTCACCGTGAACCATCTCCTTCCATGTTCCCTGTCGAATGCCAACAGCCTCGCGACAAACGTCTCGAGGCCTACCCGGGGCGTACCATCTTGGGCGACTTTCGGGCCCTGGTCAAGAAGGGCGCTCTTTCGAGAGGATGCCTGTCGGGAGCGTTCGGGAGTCACCCGAGCGAGGTGCCGCGCCTTGCTGCTCACCGAGCCGTCAGTTCGCGGCGACGACCACGAACCAGCGCCCCTCGTGGAGCACCTGTCCAGCGCCGAGCTCGGTGATGAGTTCGGCAGCTGTGCAGGAATGCCTGTGCATGCGATGGCGTGAACCATCGCTCGGGACTCGCTCATGCCACTCCTCCGCGGGAGCGTCCGCGCGACGCAGATCCTCGACGACAACGAGCTCGCGTCCGACGCGACGGGCCTCGGCGATGAACGAGGTGCGTCGGTCAGGCGACAGGTGGTGGAGGAAATGGCTGGTGAAGACCCGGTCGAACTCGCCGTCGTCGAACGGCAGCGGTGCGACGTCTCCCTGGAGCACACGCGCGTGCGGCATACGGGCCGCAGCAATCTCGACCATCCGAGCGCTCTGGTCAAGCGCCGTCAGCTCGCCGCGCAGATGCTGGGTGAGGAAGCCCGTGCCGCAGGCGACATCGAGCACCCGTGCCGGGGGCAGGGCCCGCACGACGCCGATGAGCTGCTCGACCTCCGCAGACCAACCGGGTCGCTCGCGTTCCGCGAACGATCCCGTGCCGAGCCACCAGTCGTCGTACTCGGCCGCACGCTGGTCGAAATGCGCACGCATCTGATCGTCCGCCTCACGCTCGGTCATCTCGGCGATCCTAGGCAGGCGAACATGCGGCCCGGGCCATCAGTCGCTCTTCGGGTCAGTCGCTACTGCCAAGAGGTTCGCCGCCTCCCGTCCGACGACTGAGAGTCGTGCGTCGCCTGCGCCAGAGTTCGGCAATGTCACCCGAGCGCCGTCGCCCGATCGTATGACGAAGAGCCGGAATAGGGCGGCTAGCCTGCTCATCAGATGGTGTTCCTCAACGTCAGGCGCTTGGCAGCCGCTGATATGTGGGGTACGGCGGGAACCCCACTGAGGCGACGGCTCATACGTGCCGAGCTCATCGTCGGCGCAGTGGGTTGTACCGCCCTCGGCGTGCTTTCCCTCGTGTCCGGAAGCGGCTGGGTAGACGTCCTCGGTGTGTGGCTTCTTGGTGCGGGGATCAACTACATACCGCTGGCGCTCGAGGCCCAATCACTGTCACGACCCGGGGCGCTGGAGGCGGAGCTTCACGGTCTCGATCTCCGACACGAACTACGTCGTGCAGGAGTACGACAGATCTGGATTGCTGTGCCCTTCGCCGTCGCGATATCCGCGCTCTCTCAAGCGTTCTCCGTTCGCGGGCGACGAGACTGACGCCTGCGCCAGTTCGGGGATGTCGCCCGACAGCATCGGGCGCGGCGAGGCTACTTGGGACGTCTCCGGGATGATGTATCCTCCCTGACCCCCGAGGAGAGGTGGCTGTCGATGATCGTTCACGGGGTTGGGTTGCGTCGGTGAAGTTGGCTCTCGCACGTCAGTTCATCGAAGCCATCGCGGCGCATGATTTCGCGGCAGCGCAAGAGTTACTCGATCCCGAGGTGGAAACCGTGACGCCGCGCGGTACCCTTCGTGGCATCCCTGCATGCCGGCAGGTGCTTCAGAAGGCCGGCGGAGACGAGCAATTCGCCCTGGAACAGGCGGAGCCTGAGTTCGAGGATGCTGAGGGCGACATCATCGCCCGGACGCACGAGACAGCTCGCTGGCGGGAAACTGGCGAAGTGGCGTATGAGCGTGACTTTGCGGTGCGCCTGACGCTCGATGACGAAAGAATCGTCAGGATCGTCGTGATCCCGGGGGGCGACATCCGGGCCGCAGGCCAGTAGTCCGCTGGACTACGAGTATCCACAGCATTCCATCGCTCCAACCGCAAGCCTCAGAGACAGAAAGCATGGCCTGCACGAGCATCCCCTCGCCTGAAGTCTTCAGAGGGGTTGTGGTTGATCGGTTTGGGGACCCCGCGTGGTCGTTGCCCCTAGGGGGTCATCGTTCAACTGGATTACACTGCCGGCCTCGCTGAAGGCAATGGCATCTGAGGCACCGTGCCGGCGGAGGTGGCGATCCGTCACCGCAGTTGAACTGTGGCCGAGGAGATCACGAATCGTCCTCAGCGTTGCTCCCTCACGCTCTAGATCGACGGCGAAGGCGTGACGCAGGCCGTGGGCGTGAACTCTCTTGTGGATCCCGGTGGGGAGGGTCGCTCCGAGGCCGAGGGGCCCCTGCAACGCGCGCTTGACGATGAAGCAGCCAGCGAGGTGAAATGGCCCCCGAAAGGCAAGCAAGCTGTCGTGAACGCGATCGACGGCTGGGTCGTCGGGAGGATAACGCCCGTTAGAAGAGTTCGTTGGCCCCTTCGAAGATCGCGGAGACGGAGGTGTCGGTGAAGACGTTCTTGATGCTGTGCGCGAGGATGCTGGATGCGGTCACCACCTCGATACCCGATGTGCCGACCAAGAGCGGGACCGTGTCGGTGATCACGATCGTTTCGATCGCGCTCGCCGCGAGGCGTGCTGCGGCGTCGCCGCTGAAGACGCCGTGGGTGGCGCCGGCGAATACACGGGAGGAGCCGGCGTCCCGCAGAGCCGCGGCGCCTGAGATCAGGGTCTCGCCGCTGTCGATGATGTCGTCGAGGAGGATGGCAGCCTTGTCTTGCACGGCGCCGATGACGGTCGGCCTGCCGGCGGCACGGGCCGAGTTGCTGTCGCGGTTGAGCACCACGAGGGGAACGTCGAGCATCGCAGCGAAGCGGCCCGCAAGCTTCGTTCGGCCGGTATCGGGCGACACCACGACCACTTCCTCGTCCGCGCAGCGTGCCTGGAAGTGGTCGGCAAGAAGCGGCAGTGCTGTCATATGGTCGACCGGGATCGTGAAGAAGCCCTGAACCTGGCCGGCGTGCAGGTCCATCGTCAGCACCCTGGTGGCGCCGGCACACTCGATCATCTCGGCGACGAGACGGGCCGTGACCGGCTCGCGTGGGCGTGACTTGCGGTCGTGGCCGGCGTAGAAGAACCGGGGTATCACGGCGATGATCCTCTTCGCCGAGGCGAGCTTAGCGGCGTTGATCATCACGAGCAGCTCGATCAGGTGCTCGTCGAGCGGTGGGGTCGCGGTCTGCACGATGAAGACGTCGGCGCCCCGCACCGATTCCTCGTAGCGGCACGCTCTCGCCCCGTTCTCGAACAGTTCCATGTCGACGCCGCCGAGTTCGACCTCGAGGCTCGCCGCAATCCGCGCCGCGAGACCGGGTGAGGAACGACCTGAGAACAGCATCAGTCGCCGATGCGTCGTTCGATTGGTGGTGATCACGCGCACACTGCTCTGCGGTTGATCGCTGCGACGCCCCGAAGCAACTTCTCATGGCCCGGCGGGTTGAGCAGTCGTTTGATTTCAGCGCCTCGTTCTTCTGTCAGCTTCTTGCCTCGCATCCGTCCCTTGGCCACAGCATCACGCGAGTTGTCCAACGGTGTACCGGAGAACAGGTGCTCCGGGTTGAAGCATCCGGGATTATCGCCACGATGCAAAACCCAAAGACCACTTTCGATCTCGAACTCGAGGAACAGGACAGCGGCCACCCGATGTGTTACAAAGGCCCCGGTGTCATTCCCCCGGGCCTGCGATCGGCTCCGAGTACCAGTGAATGGCTTGCTTCGTGCGAACGGTTGATCCGAGTCTGCTCGTTAGGGCACCAGGTATTCCGGCAGTGGGCCGTTCCAGCTGGCCCGCCGGACCAGCTGGAACGGGGCCGTCTCAGAGCAAGTGCTTGCGCAGGAACGCGAAACGCTGGCGCCGTGCGGATCGACGCTGCGACGCATAGGCAATCCCGGCGACGGCTACCAAGCTCACGAACGTCGTAGTCAGGGCCATCTTCATGGCGCCTCCAATCAAAACGCGTCATTGTCCAGTGACACTGCCGACGTTCAGGGTATGGTCGCCGTCGGACGGCTGGCGCCACTCCGCCGAGCAAGCGCCTCTTTACCGCCGCACGTGGCCCGACCTCAACTCCCTGGCGTCCAGTTCCGCCGGGCCGAACACCCACAACGTCGCGCCAGGGAGGCGGCTGGTGCTCTCCGAACTGATCCAGTTGCCCGATCCGTGACCCTATCGGCGGCGCCCGAGCTTCCCCACGAGGCCTTCTAGCGCCTTGTGCGCGAGAGCCTTGAACCCTGGTTATGGTCTCAGGTCTTGCGGTTGTCGATCGTGACGGTGCCGATTTGGTACGGCCTCCAGACGATCGTTCCGTCCGGGCGGGTGACGGTGAGACCGAGGGTGTGCTGGCCGTTGGCGAGCTTGGTCGTGTCGAGGGTGTACTCGTAGGGAGCCGTGGTGTCGATGTGGTTCACCTTGTTGCCGTCCATCGCGAACACGATCTGTTTCACGGGTGAGGCGGGGGTTGCCTTCCAGACGACGGTTCCGCTCAGCGTCTGTCCGGCACGGATGCTCTGCGCGATCGAGGCGGACCCGGCCGGTCGCGGGGCCGGGCTCTTGCCGACTCGGCCCTTGGCGACGGGGGCGCTGACGATCGTGCCCGACCCGGCTGCGTTCAGGGCCGTGATTCGGACCCGCACCTGGGCGGCGGCGAACGTCGCCGGCAGAACGAGCGATTGCCGGGTCGCGCCGCGGAGGTTGCGCCAGGCCGAGCCGTCACGGCTCGCCTGCCACTGGTAGCGGAACCGGGTCGGGGTCGCCGACCAGCTGCCCTGCGACGTCTTCAACACCCGTCCGGGCTTGACGACCCCGACGATCAGCGGAGCCTGGGTGTTCTTCGGCGCCGTGGGGAGGCACGGCCCGGCGCCCCAGGTCGCCTTCGGGGCCTGGTCGGTCGTGTGGCCGGGGAATTCGGCTGCGACGTCGGCGTAGCTCGTGCCCTGCCGCATCCCGTCGTGGTAGATGACGGCGACGTTGCTTTGCGGCGAACGGTAGTAGCCCTGCTTCAGGTAGACGTCCTGGCCCACGTAGAGGGTCGGGACGTTCGTCAACTGCACGACCTTCTTGCCGCCGAGCCAGACCTCGGCGAAGCCGCTGTTCGAGGACGACCACTTGACGTGGAAGACGAAGTCGTACCACTTCCCGTTCGCCTTGTCCGCGATCTTGCAGGAGCGTTCCGTTGGGTTGGACAGGTCTCCGCCGTGGGTCACGAACTGCATATTGTTGCCGTTCACGAAGAACTCGACCCTGCCGCCGGTCGTGCCCGAGTTGTGGAACTGGGTGAAGATGTTCCAGTCGGAGTTGCTGGCCGAAAAGCCCGGTGCGAACATCGTCGACCAGGCCCACCACTGCTCCTCGCCCTCGACGGCGTGACGACAGCTCTTGACCTCGGTCCGCTCGCCGCTCCCCGTGCCAACGTTGTGGTCGCCGGGCTGCACCTCGTAGCGGGCCGCGTACTTGCCCTGCCGCACCGGGCTCGTCACGATCGTCGCCCTCCCGTCGGCCGTTTCCTGCACTCCGCATTGCCACTGGTCGAAGTTGCCCGTTTCGTAGTCGCCCCGCCAGATCACGCCGCCCGACCCCGATGTTGCCAGAACCGACATCGAGACGACGGCGATGATCGCGACGGCGACGACGGAACGCTTCAAGGTCTTCGAGGAGATAGTCACGGTACCGACGTTATAGTGCCCGCAGGCTGAGCTGCCCGCGTCTTTTCGACGATGAAGTCTCCGATCGCGAGTGCGTCCATGCCGCTCATGGAGAACGTCGCGAGGGCGTTCTTGGGCGTGCAGACGATTGGCTCGCTGTCGACGTTGAAGCTCGTGTTGAGCACGACCGGTGTGCCGGTCAGTTGGCGGAGGTTGTCGATCAGGTGCCAGTAGCGCGGGTTCGTGGACTTGTCTACCGACTGCGGCCGGCCGGTTCCGTCGACGTGTAAGGCCGCTGGGATTCTGTCGGCGATCTCTGCGCGTGCGTGGAAGGCGAGGATCATGAACGGTGAGGGATGATTGGTGCCGAAGTACTCCTCCATGTGCTCGGCGAGGATCGATGGTGCGAACGGACGCCAGGGCTCGCGAAACTTGACGTTGTTGTTGACGGCGTCTTGCATCGCGGGGTCGCCGGGGTTTGCGAGGATGCTTCGGTTTCCGAGCGCGCGGGGGCCGACTTCCATTCGTCCCTGGAACCAGCCGACGATCTTGTCGGCGGCGATCATCATCGCGGCCTCTTTGGAAACATCTTCTACCTTGCGGTAGCTCGTCTTGGCCTGTTTCAACGTCGCCTCGATCTCGTCGTTCGAGTATTCCGGGCCCCAGGAGGCGTGATCGAACACGGTCGTCGGACGCTGGCCGGTCAGCGTCACGTGCGCGTGAACGGCGGCGCCGAGCGCGGTCCCGGAGTCCGATGCGGCCGGCTGGACGAACAGGCGCTCGACGAAGGGTAGGTCAAGGAGCTTGCCGTTGCAGGAGCAGTTGAGCGCGGTGCCGCCGGCGAGGCAGAGGTCGGTCACGCCGGTGCGCCGGTGGAGCTCCTCTGCCGCGCTGGCCACTGCCGCTTCGAACGTGAGCTGGGCTCGTGCTGCGATCTGCTCGTGGTAGCCGTTGATCGGATAGTCATCTGTGCCGCGCGGCCGAATCGCGGCAACCTCCTTACCGAGCAGTGCACGGTCGTAGGAAGGCCAGCCGCCGTCGCCCGAGAGCTCGACGAACGGGAAGATCCCTTCCTGCGGGTCTCCGTAAGCGGCAAGGCCCATCACCTTTCCCTCGTCGTTGTGGGGACGGAAGCCGAGCCCGCGGGTGAAACCTTCGTAGAAGAGACCCCAGCTCTCCTCGGGGCGGACGTAATCGAGCACTTCGATCTCCGCACCGATGCCTATCCCGTAGAGCCCGGATTCCTGGCCGCCGTTACCGTCGAGGGAGATGATGTTGGCTCGGTCGAACGGCGACAGGAAGAAGGCCGAGGCGGCGTGGGCGAGATGGTGGCGCACCCACATCAGCTTGTCGCTGCCCGGATTGGTGCCGAGGGACTTGTAGAGCTCGGCGGCGTAATACTTGTTCATGCGGAGGTCTCGGTATTCCCCGCGCAGGCCGTTGTAGGCCGGCCTTCGCCTCAGCCGGAGAGCCGCGATTCTCGCCGCCGCCGACGTGAACAGGGTCTTCGGATCGCTGAAGCCGATCGCGATCACGTCGACGTCGTCGAGCGTGCAGTCGGCCTGTTCGAGACACCACGCGATCGCCTTCGCGGGGGGCATGTAGGCGGCGTGCTTGATACGGTTGAGGCGCTCTTCCTCGACCATTCCGACGAGTCTTCCGTCCACGAGGATGGCGGCTGCGTTGTCGTACCCGTACGGACTCGTGACCCCGAGAATGATCATCCGATGCTCCCCCCGATCCAGTGCTCACTATCCGAGCCGTCCCACAATTATACACTTACGTGAGTGTTGGTAGATACGCTTACGTGAGTGATTGGCTTCGCTCGTCCTCCGGGAGTGGCCTCGAGCCTCGGAGCATGAGTGCGCTATGCCGCGAGGATTCGACGCCGGGCGACGTTTCGGTCTACGCTGCTCGGATGACGACGAGTCACGAGCTGCTTCAGATCGGCGAGGCCGCCGAAAGCGTCGGGTTGAGCCTGCGTACCGTTCGCTACTGGGAGGAGATCGGCCTCGTCACGCCGTCGACTCGTTCGAGTGGCGGCTTCCGCCTCTACTCGGACGCCGACCTGCATCGGTTGCTCGTGGTCAAGGCGATGAAACCCCTTGGCTTGACGCTCGAGGAGATGCGTGAGCTGCTCGAATTGATCGACGCGGCTGCGACTCCGGCGGATTCCAGCGCCGGTTCGCTCGAGAGCGTGTTCGGCCGGCTCGAGATGCTCGCTCAGCGTGTTCAGGACCAAGTCGAGCGGATGGAGAAGGACGCGACCGACGCGCGAGTCCTCCTCGCAGAGCTGAGGGAGAGCCTGAAGGCGCGGCCGCCAAGCCACACACACACGGTGGGCGGCTGACGTAACGCTAGCGCAGCGCCGTGACGAGCACGAGCGTGCGTGGCAGCGAGAGGTGATTCCCCTCCCGGTACGGGGCGAGCCGTGTCTCGAGCTCGGCCGCGAGTGCCGTAGCCTCGGTGGCGCTCAGAGTGGCCGCGATGCGACGGAAGTGGCCGTTCTCGCGGGCCAGGCGGGCCCAGTGCTCGGCTCCATCCGCCACGATCGCGAGCTCGTGGAGACGAACCGCCCCAACGTCTCGCAACCCGGCGGCGCGATGGACGTCGGCCGCCTCCTCGGGATCGCCGAGCCGACCGAACGCCCGGGCGAAGGTGGCGCGATCGGCACCGAGCGTCGCGCCGATCGCCTCCCGCGGCACCCCGAACCAGGGGTTCTCCGCGGGCGATGCCCAGAGCACGGTCACGAGCCGACCGCCGGGCTCGAGCACACGCCGCAGCTCGCGCAACGTGGTGACCGGGTCCTCGGCGGCCATGAGCGCAAGCCGACTCGTTACTACGTCGAAGGACGAGTCGGTGAACACCAACGGCCCGTTGAAATCGGCCTCGAGAAGTCGGAGCCGGGTGCCTGCCGCCTCCGAGCGGCGACGGGCCTGCTCCAGTCGCTCGCGACTCGTGTCGATGCCCGTTACCTCCGCCCCGCCCTGAGCGAGAGCGATCGTCAGCCTCCCGCCGCCGCAGCCTGCGTCGAGCACGCGCCGCGCATCTCCGACGGCCGCGAGAATCTCCGAGGTCCCGAACGGCAGAGGCTCCTTCGCGGCCCGACCTTGGGGATCGGGGACGTTGTTCACGGAGGCACTCTACGGTGCCTCCGGGTGAGGCACGGGTTCACGGGGCGGAAGTGAATACACTCTTGCGCTCATGTCCGAGACGACGCGCGATCACGCGATCACGCTCGAGGGCGTCAGCAAGAGCTTCGGGAGCCACACGGCCGTCCATGAGCTCGACCTCGGCATCAGGGATGGCGAGTTCTTCTCGCTGCTCGGTCCGTCGGGGTGCGGGAAGACCACGACGTTGCGGATGATCGCCGGGTTCGAGACTGCCGACACCGGCCGCGTCTTGCTACACGGCGAGGACGTCACCGATACCCCCCCGAACAAGCGCCGCGTCAACATGGTGTTTCAGCAGTACGCCCTGTTCCCGCACATGTCGATCTACGACAACGTGGCGTTCGGGCTGAAGATGAAGGACGTCCCGCGAAACGAGCACCGGAAGCGGATCGGTTCGATGCTCCGGATCGTCGAGCTCGAAGGGCTCGAGCGTCGTCGTCCGCGGCAGCTCTCGGGCGGCCAGCAACAGCGGGTGGCGCTGGCGCGTGCTCTCGTGAACAACCCGGCAGCCCTCCTCCTCGACGAGCCTCTCGGCGCTCTCGACGTGAAGCTGCGCCGACAGATGCAGTCGGAGTTGAAGCGCATCCAGCGCGAGCTCGGGACGACGTTCGTCTACGTGACGCACGACCAGGAAGAGGCGCTCGCGATGTCCGACCGGATCGCCGTCATGAACGCCGGTCGCGTGGAGCAGACCGGCAGTCCGCGGGAGATCTACGATCAGCCCAGAACGCCGTTCGTGGCCGACTTCATCGGGTCGCTGAACGCCCTCGATCTGCTCGTGGCCGAGCTCGTCGGGAACCTTGCCGTCGGCCGCTACGGCAAGGACGAGCGCATCGTCGTCGCGGCGGGCGCGGACATCCGCGCCGGGGAGTCGGTACGCGTAGGCGTCCGTCCCGAGCGCGTTCGGATCGACTCCCCGGCAGCCTCGACCCCCGAGGACGGATCGCGCCTCGGCGGCCGGATCGCCGAGGTCGTCTACCTCGGCATGTTCACCCAGTTCCACGTCGAGACGGCCGCCGGCAAGATCCTGTGTCACCGCCTCGCCGACGAGAGCCTCTCGGCATACACGGTCGGCAGCCCTGTCGTGCTCACCTGGCCGGTCGACCAGACGGCGGTGCTCGCCGGGCGGCCGGCAGGCGGCGAGCTCTAGGGCTGCTCGAGGTCGCCGAGCCGCCCTTCGGCGACCCTGCGTCCGATCTCGGCGCCGACCACCACGACGAGCGACACGGTCATCACGACGACCGCCACTGCGATCACCTCCGGGAGCCGGCTCGGAAAGCGCAGGGCGCCGTAGAGGTAGATGGGGAAGGTCGTCTGCGAGCCCGCCACGAACGAGGCCACGGCGTACTCGTCGAACGAGACGACCAGCGCGATCAGGAATGCCGACACGACAGCCGGGAAGATCAGCGGCAGGATGATGCTGCGGAACGTGCGCAGACGGGTCGCCCCGAGATCGCGCGCCGCCTCCTCGAGGCTGCTGTCGATCTGCTCGAGGCGCGGCACGAGCACGAGGATCGTGTACGGGACACTGAGGACGATGTGCGCGATCGTCAGTGTCGCAAACGAAAGGCCGAGGCCGAGCGCGTGGAAGAACAGGAGCAGAGAGATCCCGAACACGATGTACGGGATCACGAGCGGGCTCAGGAGCAGCGCCGTGACCGCCGCCATCCCGCGGAATCTCCGACGCGTCAACGCGAGCGACGCGAGAATGCCGAGCGCGACGGCGCCGATGCTCGAGAGGACGGCGACGATCGCGCTCGTTCGGAGCGCGGTATGGAGATCGGCGTCGTTCAGGAACTGGCGGTACCAGTCCAGGGTGAAGCCGCTGAGCGGGAAGGTCGGCAGGTCGGAGTCGTTGAACGAGAAGATGAGCAGGATCAGGATCGGCGCGTAGAGGAACACGACGACGAGGAAGAAGAAGACCCGTAGGATCCGGGCTCCGTTCTTGGAGACGGCGACGTCCATCAGCCTGTCGTGACCCTTCCGATCTGCAGGAAGCGTGAGAAGACGAGTGTCAACGCTGCCACCACGAAGAGCAGGAAGAGCGAGAGCACTGACCCGGTCTGCCAGTCGAGCCCGCTGCCGAAGAGATCGACGATCTGGTTCCCGTACATGTACCCCGTCACGCCTCCGACGAGCGAGGGCGTGACGAACTCTCCGACCGTCGGGATGAACACGAACATGAACGCGGCGGCCACCCCGGGCAACGAGAGGGGCAGCGTGATCTTCCGGAACGCCTGCCAGCGGCTCGCGCCGAGATCACTCGCCGCCTCGAGCAGACGCCGATCGAGGCTCTCGAGCGAGACGAAGATCGGCAGCGCCACGAACGGAAGCCAGACGTAGCCGAGCACCAGCATGACCGCAAATTTGCTGTAGAGCAGCTGGGAGATCGGGTGGTCGGGCGAGCGCAGGCCCGTCCAGAAGAGCAGGCTGTTGAGCACCCCGTTCGAGCCTAGGATCACCTTCCACGCGAGCACGCGCAGGAGGTAGCTCGTCAGGAACGGGGCGATGAGGACGAGGAGCAGGACGTACTTCCGCTTCGTGCCGCTGAGCGCGAGGAAGTACGCGAGCGGGTAAGCGAACAGCACGACCACGACCGATACCGTGACCGACATCCGCACCGACCTCCAGAAGAGGGTCAGGTAGACCGAGCCGTGCACGAAGTTGTGCCAGGCCGACAGCGTCACGGCGTGCGTGCCGGGAAAGAGGGAGAGGACGCCGACGCTGTACGCGCCGACGAAGCAAATCGGGACGACGAAGAAGACGAGCAGCCAGGCGAGAGGCAGGCCGAGGAGCCCCGGAGTCGTAAGATCGGGACGTTGCCGGCGGCGCGCGGGCGCCGCCGGCCGAGCCTCGTCCGTGCCGTTCGTCATCTCCTCCGGCCGCTGTCTCGGCTCAGGACGCCTTGACTTCGTCCCATAGCTTGGAGTAGAGCGCCCGGCGCGGGATGTAGCGGTCGATGTGGGCGAACGGCTCGCTCACCGACTTCGGGTTGTCGAGCTGCAGCGCTTTCCCCAGTGCGGCGTCGGACGGGCGCGACGTCGTATTCGCCGCCCCGTACGCGTAGTTGGTCTCGAGCCACGACCCGGCCTGTTTCGAGCTCCATGCGTCCACGTAGGCGTGGGCCGCAAGGACGCGGGACGAGCTCTTCCCCAGCATGAAGCCGCAGACCCACGAGAGCGGCAGCTCCTTGGGTCGCATGTACGCGACCGGCAGCTTTTTTGCCTTCATCGCCACGTAGTCCGCGGGCCAGGCGTACGCGATCCAGATGTCGCCCGAGGCGAAGGAGTTCTGCAGGTCGGTCTCCGAGGACCAGAACATGCGGACGAGGCTCTTCTTCGACTTGAGGAAGTCCTGGGACTTCTTCAGCTCGGCGTCCGTCTGGTCGTATGGCTTCTTCGCGCCGAGGTAGTAGCCGGCGAGGACGAGCTGGTTGAGGTCGTCGAACCAGGCGATCTTGCCCTTGTAGCGGTCGTCGAACATGAGGCTCCAGGACCGTTCCTTGGGCTTCACCTTGTCCGTGCGGTAGAGGATCTTGTCGAAGCCCCAGTCGGCCGGGATCCACCACTGCTTGCCGCCGATCTGGCCGGCCTTGACCATTGCGGGGTTGAGGCTCTTGAGGTTCTTCAGGAGTGCCGGGTTGAACGGCTGGACAAAGCCGCTGTCGGCGAAGTCCTTCACATAGCCGACACATGGATGCACGACGTCGGGCTTGAAGCCGGCGCGCATCTTCCCGAGGGCGTTCGCCTCGTTGGTCATGAACGTGAACTTCGGCTTCATGTCGGGGTGCGTGGCGGCGTATTGCTTCCACAGGTCCTTGACCTCGTACCCCGACCAGTCGAGCACCTGGAGGTTCCCCGACTCGGCTGTGCCGCCGAGGCGCGCCAGGCCCGCGGCGCTCGCGCGACCAGCCCCGAGGCCGGCGAGAACGCCCACCCCGCCCACCAGCGCAGCGCGCCGGAGGAACTCCTCCCGTGATAGTCGTCGATCCGTACCGTCCGCTTGCGTCATCCGTTCCTCCTAGGCCTGGGTGAGAGGTGCTGCGATTAGACTCCTCGCCTCCGGTCGAGTCAAGCCTCGCGGGAATCCGTACCCCGGTGGAAACGTGTTGCCCCGGCTCAGGAGGCGTCGAGTGTGCGCGCGAGGGCGCCCACGGTCTTCGGGTTTGCTCCGCCGCCGCTCGCGAGGACGGTCAAGGCAACAGGCCCATGGCGCCAGGCCAGGAGGTAGGTCGGCGTCTCGGAGTGACAACCGCATCCGCGTGGTCGGAAGCGGAAGCCCTCCGCGCCGATGTCGAGCACGGCGACGGATCGCGGCTCGCCGAGCGTTTCCGCCGCGTGCGCACGAAGCCAGCGGAGGTAGCTCGATGCCCCGGTGCCGCCCTTGAACATGAGCACCCGTTCGGTGACGTGGTCGAACAGAGCGGTGCGTCCGAAGAACTCGCGCTCGTTCCCCGAGACGTACCCGCCCCGGTCGAGCACGCGCTTCAGGCCGCTGTGGTCGACCACGTCGGCGACGAGTGCTGCCGTCCCGAGCGGCCGGGCGCGGCTTCGCATGTCCGGGAGCGACCCTGCCGAGGGTGTCGGGACCGAGGGCAAGGCGGCGACACCGGGGGCGACCCAC